>PLCM01000018.1:76826-420974 GCA_003134765.1 Spartobacteria bacterium
ACGGAGTCTCGCCCTACCAGAGAAGAGTCGGGGCACAAAGGCCCCTCCCACATTGGGTGCCCCTACTCACTCCGGAGCGCGGTCATCGGGCTGACCTTCGTGGCGCGGCGCGCTGGGAAAAAGCAGGCGAGCAGCGAGGCGGCGGCAAGCATCAGGCTTGACGTCACCAGGGCAAAGATATCGTTCGGGCTGACGTCGTAGAGGATTTGGGAGAGAACTCGTCCAACGGCCAGCGCCAGGAGTAACCCGAAGATCACGGCGAGTCCCGTTTGCATCGCGCCCTGGCGCATGATCAAACCGAAAACATCGCTGCGATGCGCGCCGAGCGCCATCCGGATCCCGATCTCACGCGTGCGACACGCGACTGCGTACGCTTTCACGCCATACACGCCGACGACGGCGAGCAGCAGCGCGATCCCGCCAAAGACGCCGAAGAGGACCGCGCCCAGGCGCACGATCCAGAGCCCCACACTCTTTTCCATCAGGTCCGTAAACGGCGCGATGCCAAGGATGGGGAGATCAGGATCGACCGAGCGCAACATCTGGCGCATCGCCGGAGTCATCGCGGCAACGGCGCGCCGATCTTTGCTGGCGATGCGCATGTGCAGGAAAACATTGCCGTTGTATCCCTGGGCGAGCGGCACGAAGAGCCGACGCAGCAAGGTGTCGTTCTGCACGTCGTGCCGATGGGTGCCCACCACCCCAACCACCTCGAGATCGTTGGGCGAACCGTCGCGCGGCGCCTGGGTGTAACGAATATGCTGTCCGACGGCGTCGGTATTCGGGAAAAGTTTCTTCGCCATCGATTCGTCAATGATGGCGACCCGCGGCGCCTGTTTGTTTTCCGCTTCCGCCTGGGTGAATTCGCGGCCGCGGAGCAATCGCACGCCGATCGCATCGAAATAACCGGGCGTGATGGCCGTGAAAAGGGCGCCGACGCCGGGATCGGCCGCCTTCGGATCGGTCGGCATCGTGTCGCGCGCGGACATGATGCGGCGCGTGTTAGTGAAATTGCCGTAGGGCAGCATCGTGCCGAGACCGGCGGCCTGGACGCCGGGAAGTTTGCGCGCCTGTTCCACTGCGGCGAACATCAGCCGTTTCGATTCCGCCGGCGCTTTTTTCACCAGCGAAAAATCCATCTCGGTCACGAGATCCCCGGCCGCGACAAATCCCGGGTCGAGGCCGCCGGCCTTGAGCGCGCCGCGGAAAAATAATCCGGCGGAGAAAAGCAACATCAGCGAGAGCGCGATCTGCGCCATCACGGAGATGTGGCGCGGCGCGAAGAAACGGCTGAGACGGCCGACGCGTGCCGGTTCGCCCACCTGTTGTTTCAGATCGTTGACCAGATCGGCCCTCGTTGCCTTCAACGCCGGCACGAGACTGAAGAGCAACGTCGCCAGCAGACAGAAGAAGAATGTCACCGAAAGAACCGCAGGGCTCGGGCTGAGATCGGCCACGAAGGAGAAGTTCATCGAACCAAGCATCCGTGCGAGCGAATGGAGGAGGAGATTGTTACACCAAACGCTGACGACAAGTCCGACCGCGCCGCCCACCATGGCGAGGAGCATGCCTTCGCTTAACAACTGCCGCACGATCCGCCACCGCGACGCGCCGAGCGCGAGCCGGAGCGCAATCTCTTTCGCGCGCGTGGTTCCGCGGGCGAGCAGCATGTTGGCGAGATTCAGGCTGGCGATGAACAACACGGCGCCGGCCATGCAGAGGAGGAGCGTCGCGATGAGCGCAATCGGGCCATCATCTTCCGGGCTGGTGCTGAGGCTGAAGCGCGACGGGGTTTGAATTTGAAGCTCGCGCGCGAAATCGGCGTCCGGCGGCTGGAAGGCGTTGAAACGCTGGCTTAGCACGGGCAGGCGTGCCTTGGCGATCTCGATCGTCATTCCCGGGCGGAGGCGACCGGTGAGATTGAGCGCATAATTTTTTGGCTGTGACAAGTCCGTCGCCATGTCGGAATCGCTGAAGGCCGAGCCGAGCCGCGAATACATTCCAAACGGCACCCAGATATCGGGCGCGATCAAAGCGCTCACTCCGCTGAAGCCGTCCGGAGAAATCCCGATCACCGTGTAAGGCTGGCCATTGATTTGCAGCGTGCTTCCGACAAAATCGGCCCGGCCTCCCTGGCGCTGCCAGAACCCGTAGCTCGCCACCACCACCGCCAGGTTTGCGTTCGGCCGGCATTCCTCCGCGTTATAGAAACGCCCGCGATAAGGCTGGACGCCCATCATCGAGAAGAAATTTTCCGACGTCAGGAAAGCGAAGCTGCGCCGCATCTCGTGATCGGCGCCGATCCCGGCCACCGCAAACTCGAGCGCGGCCAGATCGGCGAAGACCTCCTGGCTGTTTTCGCGCAGCTCGCGAAATTCGGTGTAGGAAAACTGCCGGTAATCGTGATTGGCGCTTTGCCGGGCCGTGAAAACGTTGACCACTTCCTGCGGCCGCAGCGGCACCATCGGCCGCAGGACCACGCCATTAATGAGCGCGAAGATGGCCGAGTTCACCCCGATCGCGAGCGCGAGCGTGGTCACAGCGATGAGGGTGAACCCGGGCGATTTGATGAGCTGCCGGAACGCGAAACGAAAATCCTGGATCATACAGTTGGCCTTTCCCTTGAGATGCAGAAAGCGACCCGTTTGGATTCAATAACAAATGGAGACGGCCTGCCCCCAGGCCGTGCGGCGATTTATCCCGTTTCGATTTCTTAAGAAGTCGGCGATTTGGAAATCGCCGCTCCTTGACGTACACCTGTGGGGACCGGGTCCGCTGAGACAGGACACTCCAAAGCGCTGTCGGGGCACGATTCGGCAGATGATGTTGTAGCGTGCGCTGTCATCAGCGCACTTTACCGGGTTTCTTTCGGGCGAGGTTGGAGCTGATTTACCATCGCTGTGAAGCGCGGATCGGCCCGGACCGGGTCCCAGGCTGGATCGTACTTGAGCTGGCCGAAGGCTGGCCCGTTCGGAATCGTGGCGAGGAACGCGAGCTGATCGATGGCTGCATTGACGTCGCCCAACCACGCGTAGGTCATCGCCAGGAAACCCTGAACGGTCGCGCCGTCGACCGCGTCATTTGCGAGCGGCCGCAGCTCGACGGCGCGGCGGGCTTCGGGGAGCGCCTCTTCTTTGCGCGAAAGTCCGGCATCGAGAAGGCCAAGCGTGGCCATCAGCATCGGATCATCGGGTTGCTCCGCTAATTGCGCCGCAACCGTGGTGCGAGCGCGGGTGAAAGCTTCGCTGGCGCCGGGGCCATCTCCGCGGGCTCGCGCGATGATGCCCTGCCAATAGCTTACGGGAACTAGTCGGCCGGTGCCGCCCACGAGTTCCTCCTTTTTCCACGACGCGAGATAGCTGGCGGCGGCCTCTGGCTCGCGCTCGTAAAGGGCCAGGTTAATGCGCGTCCAGGTGGTAGCCCCGTCTGGATCGTAATCAGCCGGCAACGACATTAAGAAAGCGTACGCGGCTTTCAGATCGCCCCGTTCCAATTCGATTTGGGCGTGAACGAGCTGAGAATAATTGCGCGTGCTGGGATTCGCGGTGGCAGCCCGGTCGAAGAGCGTTGCTTCGTCGTCGTAGCGACGCAGAAGATCGTAAACGAGAGAGAGGCTGTTCACGATTTTCGGGTTAAGCGGATCGAGCTCGAAAGCCTTTTCGAGATACCTGACGGCGTCGTCCCAATGTCCCTGGCGGCGGGCGATGGAACCCGCCAGCGAATTTACCTCCGCGCTGTTCGGCAGCGTTCGATTCGCGATGGCGAGTTCTTGAAACGCCCGGATGTAGTCGCGTTTCTCGTGGTAATAGACCAGGGCCTGGGCCAGGTGCGCCTCGCCCAGGTCCGGGGCGAGGATGAGTGCTTTTTCCGCGGACGCCTGGGCCAGCTCGACCCGGGCCGGCGTCCGATCGAGGCCAAACCAATAAAGATTGTCGTGGGCGGTGGTTCGCCAGCAATGGGCGAGGGCGAAATTTGGGTCGCGCGAAATCGCTTCGTCCAGCAGGCGGACGGCCTGGAGGAGAGTTTCCTTCCAGTTCTCCGTGTCATGGAAGGTCTTGATCAATTCTTTGGCGCGAAGATAGAGATCGAACGCGCCGATATCGCGAGTCGAAGGTTCGATGGCCGCTTTTTCGCGCGGCGAAAGCTTCGCCTCGAGCTGGCGGGTGATCGACTGCGCGATCTCGGTCTGGATCGCAAACACGTCCGCGATCTCGCGATCGTAATGCTCCGCCCATTGGTGATCATCCGTGCGCGCATCGATTAATTGCGCCGTCACCCGAACTCGGTCTTTCGTTCGCTGGACGCTGCCTTCCAGAAGGTGAGCCACGCCGAGTTGTCGCCCGATTTCACGCACGTTCCGCGGAGTCCCCGCCTTGTAGACCATCACGGAGGAGCGACTGATGACTTTCAAATCCGCGACCTTCGCCAGATTGGCAAGGATCTCATCCTGGATGCCGTCGGTGAAAAAAACATTTTCCTGTTCCGCGCTCAGGTTACTGAACGGCAGCACCGCGATCGATTTTTCCGGAGCCGCCGGCATGGCCATGCTCGTCGACACGGAATCGTCCTTCGCAATCGTGGACGTGCGCCGCGCGGATTGAACCAGGTAGAGACCGCCGGCGAGCGCGGCTCCGACAGCCGCCAAGGCCAGGAGCTTGCGGCCCGTATGGCGCCGGATCGATTCGTCAGGGAGCACGTCTTCGGTGCGCTTGATTCCCTCCGGGGTGATTTCGAAGGCCCAGGCAAGAATCAACGCCACCGGAAATCCGAGAACGAGAAGGAGAACCACCACCCGGACCGCCCAGTTGGGAATATCGAAGAAAGGAAAGACCTGGGTAGCAATCTGGATGAGGACCCAGCTCACAACGGCATAGGTGACGGCAACGCGATAGACATTCCGCCGCTGTAATTCGCCCAGGAACCTTCGCCAGTTCATCCGCCAGCCGTTCTAGCGGAATCGGCCTTCAGGGGCGAGCTTTAGGATGCGACTCGGGGCAGGGTAAGAAGTTCATCTGGACCTTGAATTTTATCGCTTGCAGTTTTCATCCGGCCCGAACACGCTCCTTTGTTCACTCACAACTTATGAAACGATTCCTCATTTCCGCAGTCCTCGTCGTATTTGGCAGCGCCTTGCTGACCTCCTGCAGCACGACCGTGCCGCGCGATAACAATACCAGCACGACCAACACCTCGACTTCGCGGACTTACTCGAAGTAATTCGTCGAATCGCGTTGACCGCCGGAAGGGCGCTGCCGATTTGATTCCATGGCGCTGCGCCGACGCTATCTTTTTGTCTGCACAAACCGGCGCGCGGATGAGGACGCCAAAGGTTCGTGCGCGGCGCGTGGCTCCGAAGAAATCCGCGGGGCACTGAAAGAACGGATCGCGGCGCGCGGCCTGGCAAAGGTGGGTGCGCGGGCCTGCCAATCGAGCTGTCTCGACCAATGCTCCAGTGGCGTCTGCATTCTCGTCGAGCCGGATCATTTTTTTTACGGGCACGTCACACTGGCGGACGTGCCAGAAATTGTCGAAACGCTGGTAAGTGGTGGACGAGTCGAGCGGCTGGTGCTGACAACGGACGAATTAGCGCGCGGCTGATTTGTCAATGCCGTGTGGCCCCGTCTGTTGGAGCCGGCACGCCCTCGTGCCGGTGGGCTTGCAGCGTCGTTTTCTCAACAACGGCCTGAGGGCAGGCCGTCTCCAGCGCTTCGCGTGGCGCGGGAGCTCTAGATCTTTTTCTCGAGCAGCGCCTTCAACAAATGGCGATGGCAATGCTTCTCCTCCTCGGCGCAATGACAGAGCAGCGTCACCGTCTGCCGTTTCGCGAGGTATTGAAGTAATCTGAGGGTGAATTTCTGTCCGTGGTTCTTGATTCGCTGGTTGCGAGCGTCCCCTCCATCCGTCTCCCGGAGTTCCTTCAAATAGTGGCGGCTGAACTCGCTCCACGATATCTTGTTGGCGAGGATCGCGTCGCGCAGTTGCTCGCTCGGACCGAGGTTGGCCATCCAGACGTCGAATCGATCCGCCGGTGCGCCGCGGCCACGCCCGCGTGCCGCCAGAATCCTCAGGCCATCCCCCGATTCAATCGGGCTGTGAATGGATTTGGTCTTGAACATGCGTTATTCGCTGCCGATCCGATTTTTCCTGGGGTTTGGTCGTTGTGAGCCCAGTTTTTCCGCCTCTTCGTTAGGTTCAAATAATTGCTTGCAGTCCCCGCAGCAACCGCACATTCTCGTGCCTCTGCTTAACCATAACCTATGAAACGATCACTTATCTATTCCATCACCGTCATGTTGGCTGCCGGGCTCATCGCCTCCTGCACCAACACCAAGAACGAAACATCCACCACCACGGCTCCGGCCTCGACGACCAAGAAAGAGACGACCAAAAAGTCATCGACTAAGAAGACGTCAACCGACGCCTCCAAGAAAGAGGCCACCACGACCAAGAAAGAGACGACCAAGAAGAAGAGCGAGACTTCTCCGTCACCTTCGCCGTCGGCCACTCCGTAAGGAGAATTCGCCGCAGCCAAACGCTGCCCGCAGTGATTGCTTGGAGTTAGTCAGCCGTTCCACGCGGCTGACTAACTTCTTTCCTTTCTTTCCCCCCTCAGTCATTCGGACGCGATCGCGTCGACATGGTCGGGCCACCCACTCCGGGACGATGGCCTTGGCGCCCTTTTCGATGACCATTTCCCACCAGGCACCGTAGATACGATAATAGGCAAACGGCTTCGGCGTTTCGGCGGTTTTCGGGACTCGCCGGAAGCTGCGTGCCGCAGGTTTTGCAAATCGGCGGCATTTTCTTATCAGACTATCGGGTCCGTCGTGATATTGCTGCGTTGTGGGATCCGGCCTTTCGGGTAGTAAATCCAAAGAGGAAGCGAGCGCCGCTTCGCCCTTTTATGGCGAACGCTTCACGCAACGGCTCGAAGCTTTCAGCGATCTCGTCTTCGGTTTCAGTCTTTCGCTGCTCGCGACCCGGCTCGACGTGCCCGCGAACCCGTCCGAGGTTTTTGAAACGACGCGCTGGGCGACTTTCATCATTACCTTCGGAATGATCTGTGCGATCTGGCTGTCGCACTATCGCATTTTCCGGCATCGCTTTGTCGCGCGGACGCCGGATGTAATCATTAATTTCGTCTTCCTCCTCGGAATCGCGGTGCTGCCTTATGTGGTCCAGACGTTCCTGCGCTTCTCCAGCTCTCGCAATGTCATCGTCCTGTATCTGGGCGATTTTGCCCTCATCCTGGCCGCGTTGGCCACGCTGCGCTGGAGGGCCCTGCGCCAGCGCCGGGATGATCCCGACCCCGAAATCCGGTTGCGGGAATGGCGCGGAACCGTGCGGCAATACATCCTGGTTTCGGTGATTATCGCGTTCCTCTTCGCCATGAACGCCGAGCTGATCCCAGCCGAGAAATTTTTCGCTTTTCTGCCCGCTGCGATTCTTATCGTCACGCTGGGCACCCGCTTTAGCGTCCGGCGTTTGCCGCGGTTTCTCGAGGCGAGCGGTTCCTCGTTGGAATAGATTCACCCATGAAAGTGCCATTCACCCTGGGAGTCGTGGGTCATTTCGGCCTGGCCGTGCGCAGCCCGAAACGGAGTGCAAAATGGTTCGAGCGCGTGCTCGGCTGGAAAAAGCAATTCGAGTTCGACGGCGGGATCGCGATCGGAAACGACCATGTGACGATCGCCTTGCACAAGGGGCGGCCCTCGCCGGGCACGTTCGGCCACATGTCGTTTCATCTGCCGAGCATGGCCGCACTGCGAAAGGCTCTCGCGCATCTCCGGAAAGAGAAAGTTGATCTCGAAGATCCCGGCGATGAGATCGGTCCGGAGGCGCCGGGCTCGCCGCACATGGGCCTTTGGTTCCGCGATCCCGACGGTTATCGCTGGGAACTCAACGTGCCGGGAGGCCGTTGAGTAGACGGTAAAGCTCGCGAGGTAGCGAGTGAGTCGGCGGGAGCCGACGAATCAACTGAGCGTGCCGGGCAAGCGTTGACTCCCGTTTGTAAGCCTGGCGCTGTAACCGCCCGCTCTGTCGGGGCGTCCTGCCTGGTCTGATACACGGCGACAGAGCGCCGTGACTACAGCGACAAGAGGCCGATCCGTTCTAGCGCATTTCCAACAAGCTGCGAGGCGGGAGCGAAGAAAGCGCTTCGAGCTCGAGTGGGCCTTCCTGGCACCGGACCGCCAGGCAAATTTCGCCGTCCGGTGCGACCGCCCAAAGATATGCCGGTTGGCTCGAAACACAGAATTCGTGGCGCGGATGATTTTGCGGAAAGCCGCAGTCCTCGTGCGCATGCCGCCCGCGTCGCGAGCAGGCCTGTAAATCAGCCATCAGTTTCTCCAGCTCGACGGCCGTTCGTCTCACCTCGACCCAGATAAGGATACTTGCTGTCGCCGATCTGACCAGGAGATCGAAACCATCTGCCGTTGCCCGATGTTCCGGTCGGCTTGGTTCCAGGGTCACGTGCCGTTTTAGCCAGCCGTATTCCAGGATGAGCCGGGCGGCAGTCGCGAGCTGACAAAGATTTTCGCGCACAAGCCGGGGCGGCTCATGGGAGAAGATTCGGTAGACGTTTTGCTCCCCGGCCTCGTGCACCAGTTCGCTCTCGATCCGGCCGCGCGCATCCATTCCAAACAGGCTCTCCTGCAGCCCCAGGAGGAAAAATTTTGCCTCCCATTCGGCCAGCGGTGGACTAATCCGAATCCCGGAAAGTGGTGCGCGTTGGCCAAGCGCTTCGCACAGTCGGGCGAAGGCGGCTTGCAGCCACCGTTCGAGGTCCATCCGCCATTCCTTTTCAGTCGCGCCAGTCAATGAGCCTAATATCGAGTCGCTCGAATCGTTGCCAAGCGCATTAGCATTTCAGCCACGGAAATTCGGCCGCGGAGGACATATCTGTTGCCGACGCCGACCGGCTGCGTTTATTTCCCGCTCACAAATAAAATATGAAAACACTTCTCACTATTCTCAGTCTCGCGCTCCTGGCCACGATTTCAGCGGACGCGAAGACCTTCAAGCTCCCGAATGACGACTTCGCCATCGCCTCCATCGATATGCCGGATTCGTGGAAGCCGAAAGAATTCGATAACGGCGTTGCGGGCCAGAGCGCGGATGACGCGGTTTATATTTCCGTGGTCGCGGTCGGCAGCGACAAGGGCATGCAGGCCGAGATCGACGACACCTTCGAGATGCTCAAGACCCACAATGTCACTCTCGATGACACCACCAAGAAGGAGAACAAATTCAAGGTCGGCGGACTCGACGCGACGGAGCTGCTTTACCAGGGCAAGGATGATGATGGTCCGGCTGCAATCAGCATCACCTTCGTTCCGATCAAGGACAAGCTGATCATCTTCACCTACTGGGTCACGACCGCGAAGGAGAAGGAACACCTCGAAGAAGTCGGCAAGATCGTGAACAGCCTCAAGGCTTCTTCCTGATCGGGACCGCGAAAACAGAGTTTTTCGCCTGACAAATAATTGAAGCGCCAGCCGTTGTTTGCGGCTGGCGCTTTTTTTCTCTTTCATCCAGGTTCCGGGCTTAGCGGCATTGACACTGAGACGGACGTAATGACATGCTCGCGTTCACCAATGGCAGCGCCTCCGCAACCGAGCATTTTTTCTCCCGAAGGCGCGATCGATCTGCACGTCTCACCGGAACTGCGCGCTTCGCTCCGCGCGATTATCGACGACGAAAAACCAAAGAGACTGGTCGTGGATCTCTCCCGTGTTCCTTACATCGACAGTTCCGGCATTGCGGTCCTGATCGGCGCCATGCAAAGCCTGGAACTTGAAGGCGGAGTTTTCCTGCTCGCGGGAGCGCAGGAGGCGGTGCGAATGATCTTTGAAAGCGCACGGCTCGATCAATATTTCCGCCTCTTTCCGGATGTAGAGACGGCGACGGCTGCGACGTAACCAGCGGTCAAATTTTATCGTCAGTCCCGGGCCCGAAATAATGCCAGGATCTGTTCCGCTAAATCGCTCACGTCGGTCTTCTCATCATTGCTGAGAACTGCCACCGTCCAGGCATTCTCGAGGTCCAGCACGAGATAGGTAGCGGTTCCATTCCAACTGCCACTATGGGAAACCAAATGGCGTTTCTTTTCGATGGTCCAGCCAAAGCCATAACCGTCCCCGTCGTCATCCTTGATCGGGTTGCCATTATCATAGCGGCCATTCGACCAGGCGAGGTCCTGCGAGCGCCGGCTGATCAGGCTGTGATCGCGCAAGGCTTTGTCCCACCGACTTAGCTCCCGGACCGATGTGTAGACGCTGCCATCGCCGGTAATCACTGTCGGTGAGGTGGACCGCTTTAGCTTGCCTTTCGAATTTGGGGCATAGCCTTTTACCGTGTTCGCCGGCAACTTTGCCGCGCCATCGAGAATGAAAGTTTGCGTCATGCCGGCCGGCGCGAAAAGGTGATCGTGCGCATACTGGGCGAAACTCTGGCCGCTGATCTTTTCGACGATCGAGGCCAGGACCGCATATTCGGAATTGTTGTATTCGTACTTCAACCCTGGGGCGCGCCGCGGTTTCGTGCCGCTTATCCATTTGAGATGAGCCTCATTGGTCAGGGCTGCGAATTCCTCGTCACTTCCGTCCCAGTCATCGCTCGTGTAGTCGGCCAGGCCGGAGACGTGATGCAACAGGTCGTTCACTGTCACGGCTCGTCCTTTCACCGGCACCTTGAATTGCGCGAGATAATTTCCAACCGGCTTGTCGAGATCCAGTTTTCCCTGCTCCACCAGGGTGAGGATCGCGACCCCAGTCATGTGCTTCGAGACTGAGGCGAGGTCGAAGAGAGAATCCGGTGTGATTGGTGTTTCGGATTTCACATCCGCCAGACCATAGCCGGCCAGATGCAGGGGCACGCCCTTCCGCGAAACGAGGACTGCCACGCCCGGCCCGTGACGCTCGATCTGCGCCTCGATCAGAGCGCGGATTTCTCTTTCATGCGTGTCCTCCTCCGGAGCGCCGAGACCAGGCCGGGACACAACCAGGAAAACAAAGAGCGCCGGGAAAAGAGTCGGGTGCGCGAGAAATCTCAAGGGGAAGGGAGTTACCTTGTTGCGAAAAGAGCCATCCAAACTTTCAGGCGTTCGCCTTGATCACGATCGCTCGCATCGGAGCGCGAACGGTCTCGCCGAAATGTTTTTTGAGCGCGTCGGCAACCGCATTGGTGATGACTGGCAGCAACGAAGGATCTCGTTCGGAGATCGCGACCCCAACTGGATTCCCCTGGACCAACCCGATCGCCACATCTTCTGCCCGGCCCGCAATGCCGACTTTGGCGACGAATTCGAAACGCACATCTCGAAACCCCGCTTCTTCCAATACGCGTCTGATTTCGTCCTGGTCATGATAACCGAAGGGCACCTGGTAGAAGGTCGGAGGATCTCTATCGAAAAATCCGCTGATCGTTTCGTGGGCGATGCGGCCCAGATCATTGTGCTCCAGGGCGTCCCAGACGTTGAAGAGAAAAACGCCGCCGCGTTTGAGGACGCGATGCGCCTCCCGTGCGCACACGGGTTTGTCCGGCACAAACATGATCCCGAACTGGCAGATCACGGCGTCGAACGAGTCATCGTCGAAGGGAAGGCTGCACGCGTCGGCTTGCCGCCATTCCACAGCCTCTCCTTTCTCGAACTTGCTCGTGGCATTTTGCATCATTGGTTCGTTCAAATCCGTTGCCACCAATCGTGTCGAGGCGGGAAGGCGGTCCCGCAGGACGCGCGTCAGAATCCCGGTGCCGCAAGCGAGTTCCAGGACAGAATTGTTGGCGGTGACATCCAAGCGCGAGGCGAGGTCTTCGGCATACGGCTGAAAAAGAATCGGCCCGAGATATCGGTCGTAGATCGTTGGAATTGATCCCGCAAATTGCGCGTTCTGGTTAGTCATGTCGGTTATCGTTCCAGCAAGGGCTTCAAATATTGCCCGGTGTAACTGGCGCGTAGTTTCACGATCTCTTCGGGTGCGCCGGCACCGAGGATCTTACCGCCTTGTTCGCCGCCTTCCGGCCCGAGGTCGATGATCCAGTCGGCGCATTTGATCATCTCCAAATTGTGCTCAATCACCACGAGTGTGTTACCCGCATCGCGCAATTTCATCAGGACCTGGAGCAGCTTCTCGATGTCGGCGAAATGGAGACCCGTCGTCGGCTCGTCGAGAATGTAGATCGTCCGTCCGGTCGCCCGTTTCGCCAGCTCGGTCGCGAGCTTCACCCGCTGCGCTTCTCCGCCCGAGAGCGTCGTGGCCGCCTGGCCCAGTCGCAGATACCCGAGTCCCACGTCCAGGAGCGCGACGAGTTTGTCGGACACGGAAGGCACATTCCGAAAAAAGCGCGCCGCTTCGTCGACGGTCAGGTCAAGCACGTCGGCAATGTTTTTTCCTTTGAAGGTAATCTCGAGCGTCTCGCGGTTATAGCGCTGGCCGCGGCAGACTTCGCACTCGACGTAAACGTCGGGAAGAAAATGCATCTCGATCTTGATCAGGCCGCCTCCCTCGCAGTTCTCGCAACGGCCGCCTTTGACGTTGAAACTGAATCGCCCCGCGTCGTAACCGCGCACCCGAGCTGCCGGCAGCTGACTGAACAGTTCGCGGATCGGCGTGAAAGCGCCGGTGTAAGTGATCGGGTTCGAACGCGGGGTGCGCCCGATCGCGCTTTGATCGATCACAATCGCCTTGTCGAGCTGATCGAGGCCACTCAACCCCCGATGCGCGCCTGGCTTGTCTTTCGAATTGTAAAAATGCCGGAAGAGCGCGCGGCGCAGGATATCGTCGACCAGGGTGGATTTGCCGCTGCCGGAAACTCCGGTCACGCAGGTGAGACAGCCGATCGGAAAAGAAGCGGTGACGTTCTTTAGATTATTTTCGGTCGCGCCGCTCAACGTCAGCCAGCCATCGCCCGTTTGGGTCGAGCGCGGCCTGGCCCGTTCTTTCGGAATCGCGATCCGCGCCCGACCGGAAAGATAGTCGGCCGTCGGCGAATTCTTTGCGTTCAAAACTTCGGCGATGGTCCCTTGCGCCACGATTTCGCCGCCGCGCGGCCCCGCGCCGGGCCCCAGGTCGAGAATGTGATCGGCGGCCCGGATCGTTTCTTCATCGTGTTCGACAACGATGACGGAATTCCCGAGGTCGCGGAGGCGGCGGAGGGTGGTGAGAAGCCGTGCGTTATCGCGCTGATGCAACCCGATGCTTGGCTCGTCGAGGACGTAGAGCACGCCGGCGAGTCCCGAACCGATCTGGGTGGCGAGCCGGATCCGCTGCGCTTCCCCGCCGGAGAGCGTCCCGCTTTCGCGATTGAGCGAAAGGTAATTGAGTCCCACTTCCACCAGGAACTGGAGCCGCGAATCGATCTCGCGCATCACATCGGCCACAATGTGTCGTTGCTGGTCCGTGAGCGCGAGCCGCCGGATATATTCCGCGGCCGCGTCGATCGTCAGTTCACTGAATTGGTGAATGTTCAGCTCCCGGCCCTCGGAATTCTTGATCGTGACCGCCAGGATCTCCGGCTTTAGCCGCGCGCCGTGGCAGGTCTGGCAGGGCACGCGTGTCATGAACGCGCGGATGCGGTTGCGGGTAAATTCGCTCTCCGTCTCCGTGTAAAGCCGTTCCATCTGCGGGACCAGGCCCTCGAACGGCCGGGCCGTTTTCGGCGATTTCCCGTTGCCGCCGACGTTGATCTGGATCGGTTCGTCGCCCGTCCCGTAGTAAAGCGCCTTCTTGAAATTTTCCGGCAAATCCGAGAACGGAATGCAGTCGTCGACCCCGAAATGTTTCACGAGCGCGCTTTGCAGACTGCGGTAATAGGCCTGCATCGGCTTCGTTCCGCGTCGCCATGGCGTGATCGCTCCCTCCCTCAGCGATTTCTCCGGGTCCGAAATCATCAACTCGGCATCGCACACCAGCTGCGTTCCCAATCCATGACACGCTGGGCACGCGCCGAAATGGCTGTTGAACGAAAAATGTTTCGGCGTCAGTTCGCCTAACGAATAGTCGCTGTCCGCATTCCCGTAATCCGTCGTGTAGCGGACCTGCTCCCATTCTGGTAGGGACGCCGCGCTGCGGCGTCCGTCTTCGCTGGTAGGCTGCGCTGCTTTTTCCGGACGCCGCAGCGCGGCGTCCCTACCTCGGAGCACCACCACGCGGTTCCCACCCCATCGCAGCGCCGTCTCCACCGAATCCGCCAGCCGTGTCCGCACGCCTTCCTTGATTACCAATCGATCCACCACGGCCTCGATCGTGTGCCGCTCTGTTTTCTTCAGCCGGATTGGCTCCGGTTTTCCCAATTCCACGATCTCGTCATTGATCCGAACCCGAACGAACCCTTCCCGTTTCACCTTTTCGATCACGTCGCGAAATTCGCCCTTCTGGTTCTGAACGAGCGGCGCCAGCAAAATAATTTTCGTTTCCCGGGGGAACGCGAGAATCTGATCGACGATCTGTTGAGGTGTCTGTCGATGAATCGCCTGGCCGGTCACCGGATCGTGCGGTTGACCGACCGCCGAAAACAGCACGCGCAAATAATCGAAAATCTCGGTCGTCGTCGCGATCGTGGAACGCGGGTTCGCCCCCGCGCTGCGTTGTTCGATCGCGATTGCGGGGGAAAGGCCTTCGATGAAGTCGACGTCCGGTTTTTCCATCTGGTCGAGGAATTGCCGGGCGTAGGCGGAGAGGCTTTCCACGTAACGGCGCTGCCCTTCCGCGTAGAGGGTGTCGAAGGCAAGAGACGACTTTCCCGAGCCGCTCAGGCCCGTGATTACGACCAGTTTTTCCCTCGGAATTTCGACGTGGAGATTCTTGAGATTGTGCTGGCGTGCTCCGCTGATCTGGATAGTTTGCGCAGGCATCGGACGACAAATGTCGAACCTGTCAGTCAAGCACAACCGTCCCGTTTCTCCAGCCAAAACGCCCGACCATGAGTGATAACGACCGCAGCATTTCCCACGAAGAACTGGTCCAGTTGCAGAAAAAATTTAGCGAGATCAAACACGCGATTAACAACGCGCTCGCGGTGATGATGGCACTTTCCGAGATGTCGCAGCGGCGTCCCGATTATTCCGAGAAACTCGCGAGCGCGGTGCTGACGAAAGCGCCCCAGATCGTGTCGAGCCTGCAGGAATTCACCCAGGCCTTGAACGAAAAAGCCGGCCCAAAGCCGGAAGTGGTGCCGTAAAGGCGGTAGCCGGCGTGACAGTCGGAGGGATGTGCTTCTGCACGTCCCATTTTTTGCCGCCCTAGAAGAGTCAGGGACGCGCAGAAGCGCATCCCTCTGAGGGGTTAAGGCTTTGGCGAAGCGCAGGGGATGGCGCGACCCGCGGCGAATTTCTTTGGGGAGCGCAGGCTGCCAGCCTGCCCGTCTCGGCAGCTTGCCGAGACGCTTTGTTCAGTCTCCGATAGGGAAGGAAACGTCGAATGTTGTTCGATGTAGCCGGCAAGCTGCCGGCTACTGCAGGCTGGCAGCCTGCGCTCCCCGGGATTGAATCTACCCTTTGGGAGAAGCGGAAACGGACGGGGCGACGCTCGGCTTTGGTGCCACGGCCGGAGTATTTGCGGGCGCGGAAGAAGTCGTTGCTGGAGGCGCCGATGAAGTTGGACTTCCGGCTGGTTTCACCGAGGCGGCCGGGCTGGTGGTGGTTCCCGGAGTCGGGTTGGTCACTGTATTTGGAGGCCCAACTGCCGAAGAGGGACCGGGGCTGGCGGCAGGGGAGGTGGCCGGCGTCGTTGGCGTAGCCGAGGCGACCGGGGCCGGGGTCTGGCTCTTGATAATTTCGCCGCGGAGATTGCTCTGCATGTTGGCCTTGCGGGCGTAGAGGATGGAAAGAGAGAACGTCAGGAGAAAGAAAATCGCGGCGAGCCAGCCGGTAAATTTCGTCAGCACATTGGTCGTTTGGGCGCCGAAAATATTTTCCGTCACCCCGCCGCCAAAGGCCGCGCCGAGTCCTTCGCTTTTTGGTCGCTGCATCAGGATGACGAGCACCATCAGCAAAGAGACCACAACGAAAAGCCCGACGAGGATATTGATCAGAAGGGTCATTGGGACGGGCAATATCGCCAGTCAGGGCGATTTGTAAATGGCGGGGAGCGGCCTTGTCATCCCGAGGCTGGCGAAGCGCGCTGAGGGACCTCACAGTTGCAAGTTACGCTTTCGCGAAAAGCCGTGCGAAATCCAACGTAGACGAGCCAGCTGTCGCGCAAGCCTTCGAGCGTGTGCGAGGTCCCTCGCCGTCTGCGCGGCTCGGGATGACACGCTTTTGCCGATGTCTCGGAAGCTCCAACTTCCTCATCGTCCCGAGCAGAGCTTCAAAGGACAGATTGTAATACCTGCGCGCGCACACGGCGTCGAAGTAGAGCGTGTCATCCCGAGGCTGGCGAAGCGCGCCGAGGGACCTCACAATTGCAAATTACGCTGCCGCGAAAGGTCACGCGCAGCCAGACGGAGCAAACGTGTTATAACGCGGTAGCGATCGAGCGCCTGAGAGGTCCCTCGCCGTCTGCGCGGCTCGGGATGACAGCACTTAGGTCGTCGCTCGCTTCTCCTTCACCGCGTTCCAAATCTCATCCAGTTCATCGAGCCCGGCGTCCCCGAGTTTCCCTCCTCTGGCGCTCAACTCGTCTTCGACGCGGCCGAACCGCTCCACAAACTTGTCGGTCGCCCCCTGGAGCGCGCTTTCCGCGTCGAGTCCGCTTTTGCGAGCGAGATTCACGACGGCGAAAAGCAGATCGCCAATCTCCTCCGCGATCGCATTGGGATCACGCGACGCGATCGCTTCTTTGGTCTCAACCAGTTCCTCGTCGACCTTCGCCACCACCTCGGTCAAATCCGTCCAATCAAAATTCACGCGCGCCGCTTTCTTCTGCGCTTTCTGCGCGCGCATGAGCGCAGGCAGGGCTGCGGGCAGGCCTGCGAGATAATGGCCGCCCACCGCGCCATTCTTTTCCTCGTGCTTGATCGCTTCCCATTGTTTCACCACGCCTTCCGCATCGCGCACGTCGTTCGTGGCGAAAACGTGCGGATGCCGGCGGATTAGTTTGGCCGTCACTTCCTCCAGCACCGCTTCGATGTGGAATCGGCCGGTCTCCCGCGCGATTTCCGAATGCATGACGGCGAGCAGAATCAGATCGCCGAGTTCCTCGCGCAGGTTTGCATCGTCGCGGGCACGAATCGCACCGGCGACTTCGTAGGCTTCCTCGATCAGCGGAGGCAGAAGCGATTCATTCGTCTGCTCGCGGTCCCATGGGCAGCCACCGGGCGCGCGGAGCAGGGCGACAATCTGGCAGAGCTTGTCAAACGCCGTCATTCTGAGCGAAACGGAGTGGAGTCGAAGAATCCCGCGGCAACACGTGCAGGATTGCCGACGGTGCCGCGACGGGATCCCTTGCCGCGGCCGCGGGACTCGGGATGACGTTCAGATCTTCCACAGCGAGCGGTGCGTCCGAAATTCCGACACTTCGCCGGTCGTTTTTTTCCCGACGTAAATCGTGATACCGATCACGCTGGCGAGCGTGCCCACGAAAACGAAGGCGACGAGCCACGAGGGAATATGGCCGACCCGAAGCGCGTGGTAGAACGCCGGGAGGCCATCCATGGCCGTGGGGGCGTGGAGAAAAATCTTCGTCACCCACGCCACCATGATGAGGATGAAAATAAAGACGTAATTCCGTTTCAGACGCCGTCCGACCGCTTCCAATTTCGTGATCTTGAAGGAGGGCAAAATCAAATCTTCACAGACGAGCTTCTTCCATTCGCCTTGGAGCAAATCGCGGTTCTCCATCACCATCGGGACAAGAAAGTGGGCTTCAAGCATGCGGACCCGGGCGCGAAATGCGTCGTAAAAGCGATAGCGCCGCGCCTCGATCCAAAGCATTCCCCAGACGATCGCGAGGTTGAAAAAGAAAATCAGGTGCGGCACCTCCCGGTTGGAGAAGGCGATGGTGATAATGGCGGTGCTGCTGGTGATCGCCCAGTTAGTCGTGATGTCGAGCCGCTGGCGCCAGACCATGATGCGGCCGAGTTCGCCCCGGTAAAAATGCGACATCGCGTTGACGTAGCCCGGATCGTACAGGCTTTTTTGCCATGAGATCGTCGCTTCGTCCGTTGTCCCGGCAGGATTGTTTTGAGTTGCCACGAGTGCCCCGATAATTCGATAACTCGGATTCGCCCGTCAATCCAATCAATCGACCGGGTGGTTTTCCATGTCCGCGCTTCTTTCCGAAATTCTGGACCCAAAACTGGTGGTGCTCGAATTGCGGGAGCAGACCGCCGCCGAGGCCATACTCGAGATCGTGGAACGACTCCGCGATCAAGGGCTCGTGGAGGATTTCTACAAATTGGCGGATGCGGTCATGGAGCGCGAGGGCCGGACCTCAACGAACACCGGCGAAGGTGTCGCGTTTCCGCACGCGCGAACGGATCTGGTGGATCACCTCGTTCTCGGAATCGGCCGAAGCACGACGGGCATTCCCTTCGGATACTCGAGCGAGCTGGTGCACCTAATTTTTTTGGTCGGCGTGCCGCAACGGATGGTGACCAACTATCTTGTTTGCGTCGGCGCGCTGGCGCGAGTTGTAAAGGACAAGGGCCGGCGCGAAGCGCTCATGGCCGCGGCGACGGCGGAAGAATTCGTCGAACTGCTGCGCAGCAGCTCGCTGACGGTGGAGTGAGAAAACTGTCATCCCGAGCGAAGTGAAGCGCAGCGAAACGCAGTCGAGGGATCCCGTGGCATGTCGAGCGAGATTCGAAGGACCTCTTACTTTCGCGAGCGTAAGCGAGGAATCTCAGGCGCCGGGACGCCTTCGCAGAATTAGAGGTCCTTCGACTCCGCTGCGCTCCGCTCAGGATGACATTGCTGTCGGGCGGGCCGGTTGATCTTCCGTCTTGCCGTAGTACCAGCGGTGTAACCGATACGGCGACACGCCGAGGTTGTAGAGAACGATGAACAGACCGTTCTGAATGCTCGTCCGCCAGGCGCCCTTGCACAGATGGCGCCGCCCGGAAGATTGGACCGGGGGATCGAGCACCGCGATCCTTCCCGCGCCCCGGAGGCGACGTGTGAATTCGACGTCTTCCATGAGCGGAATCCTGGCAAAGCCGCCCAGTTTTTCAAACACGTCGCGCCGGACGAAAATGGACTGGTCGCCGTAAAGCGTGCCGCCATGTCGGTTGAGAAATCGGGCGACCGATTCCAGCCACATCAGGCGAGGATGGCGCCCATCGAATTTTCGAAAAAATGCTCCGCCGACGACGCGAGGATCCACGAAGGCGATCTGGATTGCCTGGAGGTGCGCGTCTTCGAGGCCGGTGTCGCAATGCTGGAAGAGAATCACGTCCCCGCCACAGGCGGCCGCGCCCAGATTCATTTGCTGGCCGCGATTGGGCGTGGGGCAGGCGATGAACGTCGCGCCAGCGGCGAGCGCGCTCCGCTCCGCTTTTTCATCGCCGGAAGCGTCCACGACGATCGTCTCGGCGATCCGTTCCAGCTTCGCCAGGGCCGGCAGGAGCGATTCCAGATTATCCGCGTCGCGCCAGGACGGGATGACCACACTGATTCGCAAATGCGCCTTCGCACCCTCGGCGCTCTCGTTCACTGCGGCTTTTTTAGCAGACGATTGCGGGCCCGGTCCAGCGCGCGCCGTTCGGACGCGGTCAGGCTGTTGATTCCAGATCTCGAGATCTTTTCGAGCACTGGATCGATTGATTCATGAATATTCTCAGGCTCGACCGTGCGCCGCGGAGTGGTCCTCGGGACCACGTGGAATTTCGGTTTCGGTTGCCAGCGCGATTTAAGGGAGCTCCACCATTCCAATTCCGGTCCGGCCCCGCGGAAGCGAATGAAGAGCACCGCCGCGATGACAGTCGTCCACAACACGATCAGGTCGGCCCAGAGATGATTCGCCAGCGCGGCCAGGGTTCCAATTGCCACCAGGATCAGGGCAACCCATTTCATCTGGATCCGCAAAAACATCTCCACATTCGGATAGATGGCGGCGAAGCCGATAAAGATGCCCAAATGAAGCGTGGCCGAGCCCGCGATCCCGACGCGCATCCAAAGCCCAATTATCGTCAGGAACAATGTCGGTACCCAAAGCAGCAGTAAGTAGAAAACGATGAAGGCGCGCCGGCCAAGGAAACGTTCCAATTCACGTCCGAAGGCAAAGAGCATGTACATCTCCACCGCAAACCAGAGGAGGGCCGTCGCCGAGTACGGCAGATGGATGAAGGCATAGGTCGCGATTTGCCAGACGCGACCCAGGGAGATGACCTGCGCGCTATCGAAGACCAGAACGCCCAGAAAACTGGCGGCTCCAAGCGCGGATAAAAAACAGGCCGCGACCATGAGAATGACATGCACTGCCACGAGGAGTGTCGTGACATGAATCGGGTGCCGGCCGACCCATGTCACCGGCTGGTAGTCATCCGAGGTGGTGACTCCGAACATGGTGTAATTAACGGCGCGCGCGCAGCGCGTGCAAGCGGCTCCTCGCGGTCATCCCGAGCGAAGTCGAGGGATCCCGAAATGCCAGCTTTAAGGTAACAAGACGGGATTCCTCGACTGCGCTCGGAATGACGAACATACGAAAATTTGCTTGGAGAAGTGCCCGAAGCGGCGAAAATGGCAATCCACTTTGCGCATTTCGCGAATGACCCTGAGGCCGCACATCCATGGATAACCTTGCGCCCGCCATCTCTCCGCCCAGCGGAATCGGCGACGCGAAGCCGGCGAACCGAGCGGTGCTCGATTGGGTCGAGGAGGTCGCTGGCCTGACCGAGCCGGAAAATATCTTCTGGTGCGACGGCTCGGAAAAAGAAAACGCCTGGCTGGTGGGCGAGGCGCAGCGACTCGGCGTCGTCCTTAAATTAAGCGAGGAAAAAAAACCGGACTCGTATTTGCACCGGTCGAATCCAAACGACGTGGCCCGGGTCGAGCAATTCACCCTGATCTGCACGCCGACGAAGGAAGAAGCGGGCCCGACGAACAACTGGGCCGCCCCGGCGGAGACTTATACGAAACTGCACGACATGCTTCGCGGCGCGATGCGCGGGCGGACGATGTTTGTCGTGCCTTATATCATGGGGCCGCCCGATTCGCCGCTGACCAAGGTTGGCTTTGAAATCACCGACTCGATCTATGTCGTCCTGAGCATGCGCATCATGACGCGAATGGGGTCGATCGCGGTGAAACGTCTCGGGGACGATCCCAACGGCGAATGGAACCGCGGCGTGCATTCCCTGCTCGATGTGAACCCGGATCGCCGGCTCATCTGTCATTTTCCGCAGGACAACGCGATCATCTCGGTGGGTTCCGGCTATGGCGGGAACGTTTTGTTGAGCAAAAAATGCCTGGCCCTCCGGATCGGTTCCTATCTCGCGCGCAAGCAAGGCTGGCTTGCTGAGCACATGCTCATCCTCGGCGTGGAAGCGCCAGACGGCCGGAAGCATTATGTGGCGGCGGCCTTCCCGAGCGCTTGCGGCAAGACGAATTTTGCGATGCTCATTCCGCCGCCGCATTTCAAAGGCTGGAAGGTCACGACCATCGGCGACGACATCGCGTGGATGCAGATCGGAAAGGATGGACGACTCTACGCGGTGAATCCGGAGAACGGTTATTTCGGCGTCGTGCCCGGGACGAGTTACAAGTCGAACTCCAATGCGATGAAGTCGATCGAGCACGACACGCTTTACACGAATGTCGCGCTCACCGATGACGGCGATGTCTGGTGGGAGGGGAAGGACGGCGCGCCGCCGGCGCACGTGGTCGATTGGCGGGGCAATGACTGGACTCCTGGTTCCAAGGAAAAGGCCGCGCATCCAAATAGCCGGTTCGCGGTTCCGATGCGGAACAATCCCGTGCTCGATCCCGACGTGGAAAAAGGCGAGGGCCTGCCGATCAGTGCCATCATTTTCGGCGGACGCAGAAGCGATACGATGCCATTGGTGTTCCAGGCATTCGACTGGGTCCATGGCGTCTACGTCGGCGCGACCATGGCCTCCGAAACGACCGCGGCGGCAACGGGGGCAGTGGGCCAGGTCCGGCGCGATCCGATGGCGATGCTGCCGTTTTGTGGCTACAGCATGGGCCAGTATTTCCGGCATTGGCTCGAGATGGGTCCGCGGTTGCAAAATCCGCCGCTGATTTTCCACGTGAACTGGTTCCGGAAAGGCGCCGACGGCAAATTTCTCTGGCCGGGTTTCGGCGACAACATGAGGGTGCTCCAGTGGATCATCGGCCGTTGCGAAGGGAAAGCCGGCGCCGAGGAATCGCCCATCGGACATGTGCCCCGGTCACAAGACGTCGATCTGGATGAGATCGAAGGCGTCTCCCCGGAACAGCTCGGCGAATTGCTCGCGGTAAAACCAGATGAGTGGCAGACCGAACTCGAAGGCCAGGCAAAATTTTTCGAGACGCTCAAGCCCGACATGCCCGAGCGATTGCTGACCGAGCGCGAAAAGGTCGAGAAGCGTTTTGCCGGTTAGCCTTGCGCTGTCATCCCGAGGCTGGCGCAGCNNCGCCGAGGGACCTCTCAAGCGCTGAATCGCTTGCGCGCCACAATTCGCGTCCCCCGTCGGCTTGCGCATCGCTTTTCGCGGTAGCGGATTTTGCCAGGTGAGAGGTCCTTCGGCGCGCTGCGCCNNGCGCCAGCCTCGGGATGACAGCAATTTTCGTCCCTAAAATTTGCGAACGCGGCCGCGCAATCGGATAGTCTCCGGTGGGTTCAACGACCGCCAAAAAACCTTCCCTGACTGCACCGCCCGATCGCGGTTGCGTGGAAATTCGCGGGGCGCGCCAGAATAATCTCAAGGGGATCGATCTCGATCTCCCGCTCGGAAAACTATCCGTCATTACGGGCCCGAGCGGCAGCGGCAAATCGAGCCTGGCTTTCGACACGATCTACGCCGAGGGCCAGCGGCGCTACGTTGAAACCTTCAGCCCGTACATGCGGCAATTCCTCGACCGCATGGACAAACCGCGCGTGGACGAAATTCGCGGCATCCCGCCGGCGATTGCGATCGAGCAGGCAAATCCGGTGAAAAGTTCGCGTTCTACCGTCGGCACGATGACGGAAATTAACGATTACCTGAAGCTCCTCATGCCGCGGATCGCCCGCGCCTTTTGCCCAAGCTGCGGCCGCGAGATTCGCCCCGAGACCGCGCAATCGATCGCGGACCAGATCATCGGCCAATTCAGTCATCCCGAGCGAACTGAAGCGAAGCGGAATGCAGTCGAGGGACCCCGTGGCAAAAAGCGACAGGTAGCAACACGGGATTCCTCCACTGCGCTTCGCTCCGGTCGGAATGACGGCGCAACGGTCTTAATCACTTTCTGGGTGGCCGTTCCGCCGAAAACAGAGCCGCGCGCGTTTTTCGAATTCATCCAGCAGCAAGGTTATTTGCGCGTCTGGATCGACAACGAAATCGTCCGGGTTGATTCGGACAAAAAAATCAAGCGGCTCGGTGCGCGCGTCCAGGTCATCCAGGATCGGATCACGATCTCAGAAGCGAACCGTCCTCGACTGATCGAAGCGATTGAGACCGCGCTCCGTTTCGGCAAGGACCGGATCAACGTCATCCCGATTTCGGATACCGGAAACCGGAAACCGGAAAGAGGAGATTCCGTTTCCGCAACCCGCAATCCGACATCCGAAATGCCTTTCTCCACCGGCTGGCACTGCGCGCATTGCGATCTCGATATCCGCCCGCCCACGCCGGGCCTTTTCAGTTTCAACAATCCGCTCGGCGCCTGCCCGGAATGCCGTGGCTTCGGAAGAACCATCGCGATCGACCTGAACAAGGCGATCCCGGACCATTCTCTCTCCATCGCGGAGGGGGCGGTGCGCGTTTTCCGCGGGGAAGAGATGGGTAATTTGCAGCGCGATTTAATGCGGGCCTGCGCGCGGGAAGAGATCGATGTCCGAGTCCCGTTCGAGGATTTACCGAAAGCCGATCAGGAATTCGTCATTAACGGCGAAGCGCGGGATGAGGACACGGATGTGGAGGAGCTGGCGGAAAACGATCGCTGGTACGGCGTGCGCGGGTTTTTCAAATGGCTCGAGAGCAAGACCTACAAAATGCATGTCCGGGTGTTGCTCAGCCGGTATCGCGCTTACACTACGTGCCCATCCTGCAACGGCGGGCGCTTTCAGCCGGCGACGCTGAATTACCGGATCGTCTCACCCGCTTCTGTAGCGGCGGTCTATGACCGCCGAAACGGTGGACCGGCCAGCGCTGGAATCGGCGGTCATAGACCGCCGCTACAGGAGACCGCACGGACCCTGCCGGAAGTGGCGCTGCTTTCCATCAGCGACGCGCGCAGCCTCTTCACTGAGCTGGTTTTGGCTCCGGGCGATTCGACGGCCGAGATGTTGCGGAACGAAGTGGGGGCGCGCCTGCGTTATCTTTGCGAAGTCGGCCTTGGTTATCTCACCCTCGATCGGTCCACCCGCACCCTCAGCGGCGGCGAGGTCCAGCGCGTGAATCTCACGACGTGTCTCGGCGCGTCGCTCGTGAACACTCTCTTCGTCATGGACGAGCCGAGCGTCGGACTGCACCCGCGCGACGTGGGACGTCTCGTGCGCGTGATGCACGATCTGCGGGACAAAGGGAACACCCTTTTGGTCGTCGAGCATGAGGAAGCGATCATTCGGTCATCCGACCACGTCATCGACATTGGCCCCGGCCGCGGGGAGTACGGCGGCGAGCTTGTTTTCAGCGGCGCGTTGGAAGATTTTGTAGGGCAGGCGCATCGCCTGCCGAATTCGCGGGCGGCAAGCGGCGCGCTTGCCCTACAAAAAGCGGCGTCTCTGACAGCTGACTACTTCACCGGTCGCAAATCGATTCCGGTTCCGAAATCGCGGCGGAAATCCACGGGTTCGATTCGTATCGCCGGCGCCCGCGAGCACAATCTCAAGAATCTCGACGTCGAGATTCCGCTCGGCGTTTTTACCTGCGTTACCGGAGTGTCCGGGTCCGGGAAGTCCACCCTGATTCACGAAGTCCTTTACCGGCATCTCCTCCAGGCGAAGGGGCAATCGAGCGAGCAGGAAGCCGGCGCGTGCAAATCAGTCACGGGCGCCCATCGCATCGGCGAAGTGGTGATGGTGGACCAGTCTCAGCTCGCCCGTACGCCACGGTCGACGCCGATTCTCTACCTCGGGCTTTACGATCGCGTCCGGGAATTGTTCGCCGCGCAATCAGAAGCAATGGCGCAGGGTCTCACCGCCAGCTCCTTCTCGTTCAACTCCGGCAGCGGCCGTTGCGAGCGCTGTTGCGGAACCGGCTTCGAAAAGATCGAGATGCAATTTCTGAGCGACCTCTACGTGCGTTGCGCCGAGTGCGAAGGCCGCCGCTTCCAGCCCCACGTCCTGCGGGTAAAAGTTTACGGCAAATCGATCCACGACATCCTGGAGATGACCGTCACCGAAGCGATCCAGTTCTTCGCCCAGATCGGAGAATCCGAAAAAATCGGCAACAAGCTCGACGTCCTCGATGAAGTCGGTCTCGGATATCTGCGTCTCGGCCAGCCGCTCAACACTTTATCCGGCGGCGAATCCCAGCGGCTAAAACTCGTCCGGCATCTCTCCGGCGAAAACAGCGAGAGTGGGAACGGATCCTCACGCGGGAATCTTTTCATCTTCGACGAACCGACGACTGGATTGCATTTCGATGACGTCGCGATCCTGATGCGGCTCTTTCAGCGGCTCGTTGCCGGCGGCAATACCCTGGTCGTGATCGAGCACAATCTCGAGGTCATCAAATGCGCCGACTGGATCATCGATCTCGGACCGGAAGCCGGCGATGAAGGTGGACGCCTCGTCGCGGCCGGAACCCCGGAAGCCCTCGCGAAGGAAGAGGCGTCGCATACCGGAAGATATTTAAGAAACGTCATCCCGAGCGCAGCGCAGCGAAGTCGAGGGATCCCGTGGCGAGAGCGTAAAGCTTACAACTCGGGATCCCTCGACTTCGCTCTGGATGACGAAAATGAGTTGGCGCACGCAGCGGAAGAGCCTCCAACCTATCGCGTGAGTGGAAGTGGTTACGGCAACAACGCCATCCGCATCCACGGAGCGCGAGAACACAATCTCAAGAACATCTCGCTCGATATTCCGCGTGATCAGATGGTGGTCATCACCGGCCTGAGCGGCTCGGGGAAATCGACGGTCGCGTTCGATATTCTTTTCGCGGAAGGCCAGCGTCGTTTTCTCGACAGCATGTCGCCCTATGCGCGCCAGTTCGTGGAGCAGCTGGAGAAGCCGGACGTCGATCTGGTCGAAGGCGTCCCGCCCAGTGTAGCGATCGAGCAGCGGGTCACGCGCGGCGGCGGCAAATCAACCGTCGCCACTGTCACGGAAGTCTATCACTTTCTTCGGCTCCTCTTCGCCAAAACCGGGACCCAGTTTTGCCCCGATTGCGATCTGCCCGTCGAAAAGCAGAGCGTCGCCGCGATCGTCCGCCAGCTCGAGACCGCGGTGAAACGGGGCCCGCTCAAGGTACTTGCGCCGCTGGTGAAAGCGCGGAAGGGATTTCATACCGACGTGGCGCGTTGGGCCGAGCGCCAGGGGTTCGATACGCTGTTCGTCGATGGCCAGCTCCTGCCGATCGCGCAATTCCGGAAACTCGAGCGGTTCAAAGAACATACGATCGACGTTGTCGTCGGCGCGATCGACGCGAAGCGAATCCTGAAAGCGCGCAATCTCGTTCAGCGCGCCCTCGATATCGGTCGCGGCACCGCGCACCTCCTCGATTCGAAGCATCGTCTCACCGTCATGAGCACGGAGATGAGTTGCCCCGGCTGCGGCCGCGCCTTCGAAGAACTCGATCCGCGACTCTTCTCCTTCAACTCCCCGCACGGCGCTTGCCAAGAGTGCGGCGGTTTCGGTGAGATTTGGAATCGTGCCAAGCAAACGGGAACGGAGGACACGGGCGATTCGGTCCTGGAAAACGAACTCGCGGCGGAGCGGGAATCCGAATGGATTGATGAAGAGGAAGCAGTGCCGTGCCCGGCGTGCCATGGATCGCGTCTGAATCCGGTGGCGCGGCATGTCCGTCTGCAAAATCAGACAATCGATAATTTTACGGCGCTGTCCGCGGGCGAAGCGTTGCAGTTGATCGGCAAACTTCGGTTCCGCGGCAATCAAAAGACCGTGGCCGATGATCTGGTGCCGGAGATTTCGCAACGGCTTCGCTTCATGGAAAATGTTGGCCTCAGTTATCTGGCCCTGGGCCGTTCGGCGAAGACCTTGAGCGGTGGGGAATCGCAGCGGATTCGCCTGGCGGCGCAGTTGGGTTCGAATCTGCGGGGCGTCCTTTACGTTCTTGACGAACCGACCATTGGCCTGCACCCGCGCGACAACGTCCGTCTGCTCGAGACGCTGACCGCGTTGCGCGAGAAAGGAAATTCGCTCGTCATCGTCGAGCACGACGAAGAAACGATGCGCCGGGCCGATTACATCATCGATCTCGGGCCGGGGGCGGGAATGCACGGCGGCGAAGTCGTCGCGCAGGGAACGCTGAGCGAGATCGAGAAAAATAGGAGCTCCGAGACGGGGCGATGCCTGAAGAATCCGCTCTCTCATCCCACCCGGGCCGAGCGGCGTTCGTTGGAGGAGGTCGAGCAATGGATCGAGATTCGCGGGGCGCGCGTCCACAATTTGAAGGACGTCGACGTTCGCTTTCCGGTCGGGCGTCTTTCGGTCATCACCGGAATTTCCGGATCAGGAAAATCCACTTTGATGCGGTCCGTCCTGCTGCCGGCGGTGAAGGAGACCTTGAAAAACAAGCGGAGCGCGCAACGGGAAATCGGGTCGACCATCACCGGCGCGGAAGCCTTCGAAACGGTTTACGAAGTGGACCAGTCGCCGATCGGAAAGACGTCGCGCTCGACGCCGGCGACCTACATCAAGGTCTTCGATGAGATCCGGAAATTGTACGGGCAACTGCCGGTTTCACGCGTGCGGGGATATTCGCCGAGCCGCTTTTCGTTTAATACCGAAGGCGGGCGTTGCGAGACCTGCGCCGGCCAGGGTGCGATCAAGCTGGAGATGAGTTTTCTGCCGAGCAGTTATGTGCCCTGCGAGGATTGCGGCGGGCGGCGTTACAACGCGCAGACACTTGAGGTCCTCTACAACGAAAAAAGCATTGGCGACGTCATGGAGATGACGATCGAGCAGGCGGCGGCGTTCTTCGCCACCAATCAAAAAATTGCGCGCCCGCTTTCGCTCCTGGTCGATACCGGGCTCGGATACCTGAAGCTCGGTCAGCCAAGTCCGACCCTGAGTGGCGGCGAGGCCCAAAGATTAAAACTGGCGACGCAGCTTACGCGCGGAATCGGCCGCGCCCAGAACGAGCGGATCCGAAAAATGCGGAAGCCGAAATCCACGCTTTATCTTTTGGAAGAACCGACGATCGGGCTGCACATGGCCGACGTGGAACTATTGCTCAAGGTGCTGCATCGGCTGGTGGATGAAGGCAACACCGTGATCGTGATTGAGCACAACGTCAGCATCATGGGCGAGGCCGATTACATCGTCGATATGGGACCTGAAGCCGGGGCCGAGGGCGGCGAAGTCGTCGCGACCGGCACGCCGGAGGAAATCGCGACGAGCCGCGTGAGCCGCACCGCGCCGTTTTTGCGCGAAGTGTTAAAGACGAAGCCGCGCAAGGAAAAGCCGTCATCCCGAGCCGCGTAGACGGATTTGTCATTCCGAGCGAAGCGCAGCGGAGTCGAGATCCCGTGGAATATCGATAGACCTTCAACGGGGTCCTTCGACTCCGCTTCGCTCCGCTCAGGATGACAAACTGGTTTGAGCCGACTAACTGTTCGCCGTTTGTATTGCCGCGTGCCCAAACATCGCTGAATATCGCTCCCTCAATGCTCGCCTACTACCTACACAATCTCGACCCGTTCATCTTCCGAATCTCGGGAAACATCGGGCCGCGGTGGTACGGGATGGCGTATGTCCTGGCGTTCGTTTTTGCGTTTCTGCTCCTGCGCGTCCTTTCGAAACGTGGCTATCTCGATTTACCGCAGGCCGTGCTCGGCGATTTCGTTACCTGGGTCGCGCTCTTCGGCGTGATGATCGGCGGTCGGCTCGGGTATGTCCTTTTTTACCGGCCCGAGATGATGCGCGATCCGCTCTCGATTCTGCGCGTCTGGGAAGGCGGCATGTCGAGCCACGGGGGAATCATTGGCGTCGTGGTCTTCACTCTCATCTATTCCCGCCGGCATAAACTGCCCTGGACGAATCCCGGCGATAACCTCTGTGTCGTCGCGCCCATCGGGTTGTTTCTCGGACGCTGCGCCAATTTCATCAACGGCGAACTTTATGGCCGCGTCACCAATGTTTCCTGGGCCATGCAGTTCCCGAAGGAATTGCTTGATGCGAGCAATGCCGCGGAAGCCGACCGGGCCCTCGCGGCCTGCCAGCAGGTCGATCCGTCGCTTAAATCCGTCGATTCCATCATCGAGGCGGTCCGCACCAATCCAAGAATTGCTGACGTCCTGCGCGATATCATTACCCCGCGCCATCCCTCCCAACTTTACGAAGCAGCGCTGGAGGGCGTCGCGCTGTTTGCGATTCTCTGGTTCGTCCGGACGCGCTTTCGGACACCGAATGGTTTTCTCACCGGTTTGTTCCTGATCGTTTACTCGATCTTTCGGATCATCGTCGAAAACTTCCGCGAGCCGGACGCGCCCCTTGTCGGGATGTTCACGCGCGGACAGTTTTTTTCCTTTTTCACCGTCGCGATCGGGATCGGTTTCATCATCGTCGCGAAAAAATACCCGACGTATCCGCGCAGACTGAAACCGCTGTAGCAACGGCGCACTGTCGCCGTTTCTTCTGTAGCCGCTTCGCTGTGCGAAGCGTTGCCGTTCGCCGCGACTGGGTCTCTCTCGCTCCGCCCACCCCGCCTTCGCTGAGCTGCGGCTGGGGTCCGTCGCGTGATCGTCTTCTGTAGCCGCCGCCCTGCCTGCGCACGATCCACCTTTTCCTTTCGGCGAAAATCTCGTATTAATTCCGGGAGTTGGCGCACATGCTACTTCCCACAATCCTGGCGACCGGCGGACTTCCCTTCGCGTTCGAGCATTCGACCATCGCCGGAAAGATTGTCCTCGCGCTGCTCGCGATTGTCTCAATTTTCAGCTGGTCGATCATGATCACGAAGCTGCGCGTGATCCAGTTTGCGCGAAAACAGACAGCGCGGTTTCGCGCGGCCTTCCGAAAAGACCGGCAGCCGCTTCGGCTGTTTGAGAATCACGCGAAGTTTCCCGGCGCCCCGCTTTTCAACGTCTATCGCGCCGGTTGCGAAGAGATGACATTTCAATTGCTCGGATCGGCGGAAGTCGACGAGACTTTTCGCGCGCGGCTGGGGATCGCGGAAAAGATCACGCCGGCCCAAATGCACGCGGTCAACGCCGCCATGGAGCGCGCCGTGGGTGAAACGGCGCTCGGCCTCGAGTCGCAAATGATCCTGCTGGCCACGGCGGTGAGCGGTTCGCCTTTTCTTGGATTGCTCGGCACGGTCTGGGGCGTCATGGACACGTTCACCGACGTGGCCGTGGCGGGCTCGCCGAACCTGACAACCATGGCGCCCGGCATTTCCGGCGCCCTGATCACGACGGTCACGGCGCTCTGCGTCGCGATCCCGGCGATGTTCGGATACAATTTCTTAGTCACGAGCATCCGCGGCATGATCGTGGAGATGGATAACTTCGCGGCGGAACTGGCGTCGGAGTTCGAACATAAATACGTGGATCACAGCGTGCGGGATCCGGAGTTTCGGCGATGAAGTTAGAGAAGGGCAGACCAGAGGCGTGTCATCCCGAGCGAAGTCGAGGGACCCCGTGGCAAGTCGATCGACGCTCCACGGGGTTCTTCGACTCCGCTGCGCTCTGCTCAGAATGACACGTATGCGACGTTACTCCCAACGGCAGAATCTCTCGACTCTGTCCGAGATCAATATCACGCCATTGCTCGATCTTGCTTTTGTGTTGCTCATCATTTTCATGATCACGACGCCGCTGCTCGAGAACAGCGTGAACCTGATCATTCCTTCGAGCGGCGCGTCGAACGCGCCCGTAAAGGCGGGACAGGTGCAGACGATTTCGATCGATCGGCGCGAAACGATCAAGATCAACGACAAGACAGTGGCGGCATCCGATCTTGTTGTGCGGTTGGCGGAACTCAAGCGGGCGAATCCCGACGTAGCCATCGTGATTCGCCCGGATCGTGATCTTCCCGTCCAGAAACTGATTTCGCTCATGGACGGGTTGCAGCGCGCCGGAATCAGCAAAGTCGGGATCGCGACGAAAGCGGAAACGAGCAAGTGATGTCACGAGACGCGCGTTTTTGGCGGAACGTCGCGTTTATCACGGTCGCGCATCTTGCCGTTTTTCTGGCGTTGGCGCGTGGCAGCCGGGAGGAGGCCCCGCCTAATTTGCAAGCCGTCGTTTGGATGAACAGCGAAGCGGCCGCGGCGGCAACGAAGGACACGCCAGCTCCTTTGCCCGTCGCGACCCCGGCACCGATCGAGACACTGGACGAGCCAGCAAGCCCGGTCGCCACCAAGAGCGAAATCCAGATGCCGTCGCCGACTTCCACGCCGACGATCGTCCCCAAGCCGAGTCCAACCCCCAGCCCCACGCCCAGGATTTCCCCGAAGCCAACACCAAAACCGACTCCGAAAGCGACACCAAAAAAGAGCCCTGAGGCCAAGGCGACCCCGAAAGCGTTACCGAAAAAAGAGAAGGATGATTCGGAAAAGAAATCCGCCACTCCGAAGAAGGAATCGAGCCCGTCATCGAATCAAAGTCCCGACAAGTCGGACAGTCCCGGCAAAGGATCGGGAAACGGAACGACGCAGCCTTCCGAATTTGCCTGGTACGGGACGATGCTGCACGATCGTTTCCACAAAGCCTGGGAACAGCCGACGAGCATCGTCGCCACTGGCGTGAAGATGTCGACGATCGTGAAACTTCGGATCGAAAAAGATGGTCGCGTCTCGAAGTTCACGATCGTGAAGCCGTCCGGAAACGTGGTCATGGATGAGTCCGTCGCCGCGATCGCGCGACGCGTGACGCAGGTCGATCCTCTCCCCAATGGATTGGCCAAAGGCGCCTCCTACGAGGTAAAGATCGATTTCGAATTGAACGCGGAACAATGAGGCCAGTCGGTCCCGGCTTCGTCGCGACGTTGATTTCCTGGCTCGGCCTCGGGCTGGTGGCATTTCTTACGATTTGGTTTCAGCGTCCACCGCTCCTCGTCCCAGCCTCGGCGGCGGCGACCGAGTTTTCCGCCGGGCGCGCGATTCATCACGTGGAGGCGATTGCCCGATCGCCCCGGCCCATCGGGTCGGCGAATCACGCCGCGGCGCGCGATTACATTTTTCAACAGCTTCGTGCGCTCGGCCTTGAGTCCGAAATTCAAAAAACGACAGCGGTGAACTCGACCTTGGCGCCGTTTTATGTTGCGGGAAGAATCGAGAACATCGTCGCGCGCCGGAAAGGCGCCGGCGAAGGACGCGCCGTGCTGCTGGTGGCGCATTACGATTCGGTGCCGACCGGCCCGGGCGCGAATGACGACGGCGTCGCGGTCGCTACTCTGCTGGAAACCGCGCGGGCCCTTTCCGTGAGCGATCAGCAGCTCAGAAACGACGTCATATTCCTGTTCACCGACGCGGAAGAGACCGGGCTCCTGGGCGCGCGCGCGTTTGTGGCCGAACATCCCTGGGCGAAAGAGGTGGAGGTCGCGCTGAATTTCGAAGCGCGTGGAAGCGGCGGCCCGGCGATCATGTTTGAGACGAGCCCCAACAATGGGGCTTTGATCCGGGCGCTGACGAAAGCCACGCCATATCCGCTGGCCAATTCGCTCTCGTACGAAATTTACAAGCGCCTGCCGAACGACAGCGACTTGACCGTTTTCAAGGAGGCGGGCTGGCAGGGGATGAACTTTGCCTACATCAACGGCCTGACGCATTATCACACTCAGCTCGACAATCTGGAAAACGTCGACGCGCGGAGCCTGCAACATCACGGCTCCTATGCGCTCGCGCTGAGCCGTTACTTTGGCTCGGCCGTTCCAGGAGTGAAACCAGAAGGGGACGCGATCTACTTCGACGCACTTGGATTTCTGCTCGTGCGCTACCCTACGTGGCTCGCGTGGCCGTTGTCGATTGGAGTGCTCCTGTTATTTGCCGGTATTATGTGGCTTGGGTTCCGGCGGAAGGCCTTAACGAGGCGGGGGGTCGCTCTCGGCGGGTTTATTTTTTTTCTTTGTTATGTCGCGGCTGCGGCGGCGGTTGGCAGCGCCTGGTGGCTCGCGCGTCGACTCCATCCGCAATTCAGCTTGATTCCGCAGGGCGATAGCTACAACCACGGGCTCTATGTAATCGCATTTGCGACGCTGACTCTCGCGACCACCACGGCGATTGTCGCCTCGCTCGGAAGAAGAATCAGCGGATCAGATCTTTTCGTCGGTGCGCTCCTTTGGTGGGCCGCGTTAATGATCTTGGCGACGATCTGGATCGTTGGCGGCAGTTACTTTCTGACCTGGCCTTTGTTCTTTGCCCTGCCTGGGCTCGGTTACGCGTTCATCAGGCAGGATGAAAACGCTCGCCCCGCCCTAAAACTCGCCGCCGCTTCCCTCGGCGCGCTTCCGGGCATCCTGCTCGTCGTTCCGTTCGTCCACCTTGTCTTCATTGCAATGCCATTCGCTTTGGCGCCCGCGCTGGCTCTCGCCCTCGTGTTGTTGTCGGCGCTGCTCGTTCCACTTCTCCGCAGTTCGACGGCAGGGAACCGATGGGCATTTCCTGGAACTATCGCGGCGATCGCCCTCCTTTTCTTCATCCTGGCCGGCACGAGCCCTGGCTTCGACAAGGAGCACCGCCAATCGAACCACATTCTTTATATCTTAAACGCCGCAACGCAGCGCGCTCTCTGGATTAGTTCGGACGCGCGACCCGACGAATGGACAGAGCAGTTCCTCGGCAAACAGCCGGAGCGCGGTCCGCTCGTGGATCCAATCCCGCTGGGCCGGAAAACCTATCTGCAAGCGCCAGCTCCGGTTGCGTCGTTCAGACCTCCCGAAGCGCAGGTGCTGGAAGATGTGACGGCGAACGGCATCCGGCATTTGCGCCTTCGTCTCGCCTCTCCGCGGGGTGCCGAACGCATCAGCGTTCAAATTCGCGCGGAAGTCCTTGGCGCGGCGCTCGATGGTAAGCCTCTGTCGTCAAACACGGCCGCAAGGGAGCTGGAAAAGACCTGGAGTTTGCTTTATCTCGCGCTGCCGAAAGAGGGGATCGAGCTGGTCATCGAGACGAGATCGACTCCGCCGTTGACCATGCGAGTGGTGGACGAAAGCTACGGGCTGCCGCCGCTCGGCGGCGCGCCCCCGAGGGACAGACCTTCGCACATGATGCCCGCGCCGTTCTTCCGCAGTGACTTCAGTCTCGTCAGCCAGGATTATTCGTTTTAATGGACGCTTTGCGCGGTAGCGATGCGAACTAAAGTCCGTTAGAGCTTACTGCAGCGCTTGGCCAAAGGCGGCTATTACGAAGTGAAGTCGATCTCGAAGTGAACGCCGAGAAATAATCTTCTGTAGCCCCGCCCTGTGGGCGGCGTGGGAGCCCACGTGCCAACTCTCGCGCTTCGCACAGCGAAGCGGCTACAGAAGAGCAAGCGAAGCGCGACAGGAGAGTTAGAGCAGCGCGAGTGATTTGCCTTCGCGATGCTCCACTTGGTCCATCGTGCATTGCCGGGGCGATTTGTCGGGCCGGTAGCGGATGATTTTCGTGCCGTGCCGAAAGCGCTCCCCGGTGAAGTGATCGTAGGTGACCTCGACGACAGTCTTGGGATCAACCGGTTCCCATTCGCCGGTTCGTTCGGTGCTCCAGCGGCTCGGACCACCGGGCGCATTGCCGGTAAACCCCGGTTTCTTTTTCAAGGCTTCAAATTTCTTCGTCAGCTCGCTGCGTTCATTCACTTTGAACGCTGAGGTGAAACCGACGTGATTAAGCAAACCGTCTTCGTCGTACAAACCGAGGAGGAGCGAACCCACCAGGCGCGACCCAGTCGCATACCGGAAACCGCCCACCACGCAATCGGCGGTCCGGATTTGTTTCACTTTCACCACCGCGGTCCGTTCGCCGGAGGCGTAGGGCGCGTCCAGCTGCTTGGCGATCACGCCATCCAGGTTGCCGCCAACCTTGTCGAACCATTTCTTTGCTTTCCTGAGATCGGTCGTCGCGGGCGACAAGCGGAGTCGCCCTTTCGCCTTCAAATTCTTGCGGGCGAAGGCTTCGAGTTCTTGGCGTCGTTCGCGCAAGGGCAAACCAAGCAGCGATTTGCCGGTTATGTCCGCGAGCAGATCGAAAACGATCAGCAAGGCCGGATGCGCCACGGCCAGTTTTTGCACGCGACTCGCGGCCGGATGCAGACGCAGCTGCAACTCGTCGAACGAAAGCACGCCGCCCACCGGAATGGCGAGCTCGCCATCGACCACAAAACGTTTCGTCGTGGTCCGCCGAAGCTGATCGACGACGTCGGGAAAGTAACGTGCCAGGGGCTGGCCGGCTTTCGATTGCAGGAAGACCTTCTCTCCATCGCGAAAAGCGATGCAACGGAAGCCATCCCATTTCGGCTCGTACTGCCAGGCATCGCCAATGGGAATTTCGTCGACGGCACGGGCCTCCATCGGCGGCAGCGGTGGTTTGAGTTGGAGCGGCATCATCAAATCAATAGCTCAGTCATCCCGAGCGGAGCGAAGCGCAGTCGAGGGACCCCGTGGAATGTCGTGCCGGGCCCATGGCGCGTCGAGATGGGGTCGCGGGGTCCTTCGACTCCGCTCAGGATGACAAGCAATTTGCAGTAGTACCACAAAATCATTTCGTGTATCTCCGCGGCTCGAGCTTTGGTGGGCGCTTTCCTTTTCGCACTGCGCCCGCCACGGAGATGTAGGTGAGTTCGCACCGATCGACCGCAGAGCGGAGCAATAATCCGCCGCGGCTCATGTCCCCGCGACCCACGAAGTCAGCCGGGAAACAGAGCCGTTGTCCGAAATGCTCGAGAAGCACGTCGACGTATTTTGGGGTTGCGATGCTGCCGAGCAAAACGACTTCACTTTCCGCCGGCAATTGTTTCGCGAGCCGCTGGACGTCGCGCTCGAGCGGAGCGCGATAACGCGGGTTCGTTTCGTCGATGTCCACTCCGGCGAATTCCTGCAGGTCAGCCAGCTTGATCGGCGTTGCGGCCGGAACCAATCCACGCGTCGGGGTGATGACGAGGACGTCGGAACGCTTCCGCCGCGGCGCCGCGAAGGCGTTGGCATAAGCGAGCTTGCCGCGGAAGTAGAGACCGCTGAGAAACGCGAACACTTCGCCGAGAGCCGGCGGTTTCTCGCTCCTTAACCGGCGGGCCAGATCGAATTGAGCGCGTTCACTCATTATAAGCCGGGCGCGCTGGCCGCCGGCATAAGCGGGTGAAAGAAGAAAAATGCGATTCATCGGGCTCAGGAAGCAACCGTCATTTGCGCGCCGGATCAACTTGCGCCGTCATCCTGAGCGAAGCGAAGCGGAGCCGAAGGACCCCGTTGAACGACTCTCGACCTGCCGCGGCATCCCTCGACTTCGCTCGGGATGACTGCGCAAGAGTCTCGCCCTACCAAAACTTGCTTTGAACTGCTTTCCCGAGGACGCTTCGTTCCCGTGAAAATTCTCGTCGTCGGCAGCGGTGGCCGCGAACACGCGCTCGCCTGGAAACTGAAGCAATCCGCCGCAGTCGATCGAATCTTTTGCGCGCCCGGAAATGCCGGGACGGCGGAGATCGGCGAGAATGTCGATATCAAGGCGACCGATTTTTCCGCCCTGACCCGCTTCACCAGGGAGAACCGCATCGGCCTCACGGTCATTGGCCCGGACGATCCGCTCGCTGCCGGCATCGTGGATATTTTTCAGGAGGAAGGCCTTAGAGTTTTCGGACCGACGAAGTCAGCGGCGCGCCTCGAGTCATCGAAGATTTTTGCCAAGGAGCTGATGCGCGCGAAACGGATTCCAACCGCGCGCGCGGCGATCTTCGAGAAACAGGAGGCCGCTTTTGCGTTTCTGAAAGAGTCGCATTTTCCGATCGTGATCAAAGCGGACGGGCTCGCGCTGGGGAAGGGCGTGATTGTGGCGAGGAACATTCAGGAAGGGCAGGTCGCAGTCGAGGCGATGATGAGCGAACGGCGGTTCGGCGAAGCGGGCCGGCGCCTTTTGATCGAAGAATGCCTGGCCGGCTCGGAGTGCTCGCTCCACGCGCTCGTGGACGGGAAACATTTTCGCATGCTCGCGAGCGCACGGGATCACAAGCGCGCGTTTGATGGCGACACCGGTCCCAACACGGGCGGCATGGGCGCGTTCAGCCCGGCAAATAACTTTGGGGACGAATTGAGCGGACAGTTCGATCGCGAAGTCATGCAGCCGTTACTCGACGGGTTGCGCGAGGGCGGCGTCACGTATCGGGGGCTTCTTTTCCCAGGCCTGATGATCACGGCGGACGGCCCGCGCGTGCTCGAATTCAACTGCCGCTTTGGCGATCCGGAGACGCAGGCGATCCTGCCGCGTTTGAAATCCGATTTACTGCCGCTCCTCGAAGCTGCGATCGACGGCACCCTGGATGGCGTCACAATCGAATGGGACGCGCAGCCTGCGGTGACGGTGGTGATGGCTTCCGGCGGATATCCCGAAAAATACGAGGTGGGCAAGCCGATTTCAGGCCTGGAGACTGCTGCCTCGGAAGAGGTGCAGATTTTTCACGCGGGCACGCGCCGGGAAAACGGCGCGATAGTCACCAGTGGTGGACGCGTTCTCGCAGTGACGGCGCTCGGCGAAACCGTGGCGGCTGCCCGCACTTGCGCCTACGAAGCGGTTTCGAAGATCCATTTCGAGGGTTGTCATTATCGGCGGGACATTGCTCAGAGCGCTTTGAGCGTTAACCTCGGGGGCCACTGATGTCGCCGCGCCTTTCACTGTTGCTTATCGCGCTCTTCGGCTGGAGCGCCGCGCTGAATTTGTCCGCGCAATCACCGGCAAAGGCGTCGCCTTCGCCGGCGTCAGCGTCCTCCGCCACTCCCGGGCCTTCGGCGACGCCTTCAACCCGCGCTTTGATCGATTCGATGGATTCCGCAGAGCTGAAGGAAGCGATTCAGTTGTTAAGAAACAATTACATTAAGCCGGAAACATTAAGCGAAACGGAACTGAGCCGGGCGGCGTTCGAAGGGATCCTGGCGCGGCTGGGACGCGGCGTGATCCTTCTCTCGAATTCCGCCACCGAAACTTCTGAGCCGGCGGCGCCCTTTTACAGCGAAGTCCTGGAAGGGCATGTCGCCTATCTCCGGCTGGGGGCGTTGAATCGCCCGAACCTCGAGGCGCTCGATGCAAATCTGCAGACCTTGGCGGCGAAGAAAGTCGATGCCGTTGTGCTCGATTTCCGCGCCAGCCCGGCCACGAACGATTTCCCGCTCGCATCCGAGTTTGCCAAGCGATTTTGTCCGAAAGACAAACCGATCTTTACGTTGCGCAAAACGACGGCGCGTCAGGAACGCACCTTCACTTCCGAGCGCGATCCCTCCTTTCAGGGCCTCACTCTCATTCTCGCCGATGGCGACACGGCGGGCGCCGCGGAAGCGGTGGCAGGCGTGATTCGCATTTACGATAAGGCGCTCATCATCGGCCAGCAGACCGCCGGGCAGGCTGTGGAGTATTCGGACCTGAAACTGCCAAGCGGCAAGGTGCTGCGGGTCGCGGTCGGCGAGGCGATTTTGCCCGAGGGTCATCCGCTTTTTCCGGGCGGTCTCCAGCCGGACGTGCCCGTGGAAATGGTGGCCGTCGAAAAGCGGGAAATTTTTCAAACCAGCCGCGAGAAAGGGATGACGCCGTTTGTGGTGGAGAATTCGCGGCCGCACTTGAACGAAGCCGCGCTCATCTCCGGGAGGAACCCGGAACTGGAGGCGATGGAAGCGGCCCAACGGCGGAATCGGAGCCCGGAAAAGAGCGGAGTCCATGACGCGGTTTTGCAGCGCGCGCTCGATCTGGTGACCTCGATCGGGATTTTCCAGAAGAGGTAGGGACATTTATGGTAGGGACGCCGCGCTGCGGCGTCCGCCGGTTTGGCGGCACAGTCCTCAGGCGGACGCCGCAGCGCGGCGTCCCTACCAATTGGAAAACTTGCGGCGCGGGTTTAGCATTCGCTCGGGTGAATCCGTTGGAAGAACGCATCGGCTACAAGTTTCGGAATTCGCTGCTCCTGGCGGAGGCGCTTACTCATCCGAGTCTTCGCCACGAAACGCATCGCGGCCATTTCGACAACCAGCGGCTCGAGTTCCTGGGCGATGCCGTTCTTCAACTCGTCGTGACGGAACATCTTTACGGATATTTCAGCGCCGAAGCGGAAGGGAAACTGACCAAACTGCGAGCGCGTCTCGTTTCGCGCGAAGCGCTTGCGATTCACGCGGCTGAGATTGAGCTCGGAAAATATCTGATGATGGGCAGGGGCGAGGAGGCCAGTGGCGGACGGTTGCGGAACTCGACGCTGGCCGATGCGTTTGAAGCGCTGGTCGGCGCGATCTACCTGGACAGCGATCTGGCAGCTGCGCGGCGCTTCATTCTGGAACAGGCCGCGGCCGAACTGGCGCAACTGGTAGAAGAGCCGATCGATATCAATCCCAAAGGGCAGCTGCAGGAGTTGCTCCAGGCGATTTCGCCCCGCAGCCCAGTTTACGAAGTCATGTCGCAGACCGGGCCTGAGCACCAAAAGACATTCGTGGTGCGCGCAGTTTGGGAAGGCGTCGAACTCGGCCAGGGGACGGGACGGAGTAAGAAACAGGCGGAAACCGCCGCGGCGATCGAAGCGATGACGGAAAAACGCTGGGAAAAGAATTCCGCCATGGTCGGGCGAAACTCTGTCGAGCCGTAGGATGGGGAGGGGTTTTGTGCCCCGATCGCGCAAGAGTCGCGGCACAAAGGCCGCTCCCACATTCAGGATCCCTGCGGCGAGTGATTGAGCGCTTGGATTGCGTCCCATGCGTGATGTTGCGCAATCGTCGCGGTGACGAATTTCTTTCCGCTTCGGACAGCTTCTTCGAGCGGCAGGCCGTTCGCGAGGCCGGCGACAATTGCGGCTGAATAGGTGCACCCTGTTCCATGCGTCGCGATTCCCCGGGAAAATGGCGCTGAGAATTCGATTACCCTGCTCCCCAGGAACAGCAGATCGATGGCGTGATCGCCCGCCAGATGACCGCCCTTCAAGAGTACGGGGACGCCATATTTTTCCGTCAAGGTTTCGCCCCCCCAGCGCATTCCAGGGAGATCATTGATCGATTCGCCCAGGAGGCGGCCGGCTTCTCCAAGGTTCGGCGTCAGCAACGCCGCCAGCGGGAATAAGTCGCGCTCGTAACTCTTGATCGCGTCGTCGCGCAAGAGCGGATCACCGCTCGTCGCGACCATGACGGGATCGATCACGAGCGGTATCGGCGTTTTGATCTTCGATCGGTGTTCTCGAAGAAGCTGAGCGACCTCGACGACGATCTCGCGCGAGAAAAGCAGCCCGGTCTTGACTGCTGCCACCGGGAAACTGCGAAGAAGAACTTCGATTTGTTCGCGGACCAGTTCCGGGCTGACCGGCTCGATCTTGGAGACGAGCCCGGGCGTTTCCGCGACCACGCAGGTGACGGCGGTCAATCCGTAGACGCCAAGGGCGCCGAATGTTTTAAGATCGGCTTGAATGCCGGCGCCGGCGCTGCTGTCGGAACCGGCGATGGTGAGCGCGACCGGTATCATTGTGCACTGTAGTCACGGCGCTCCGTCGCCGTGTTTTTTGCCCGCGATTGCTCCTCGGGAGAGCGAGGCGACGGCAGTTAACCCCCGTCGGCGCCGATCGCTTCGACCGGGCAGCCTTCCATCGCTTCCTTGCAAAGCGCTTCTTCCTCTGGGCTTTCTGGCTGCTTGTAAACGAAGGAGTGGCCGCCGTCGTCGTTCCGCTTGTAATTAGCAGGGGCGGTTTCCCGGCAAAGATCGCAGTCGATGCATTGATCGTCGACGTAGTAAGGACCCGCGACGTTTTCCGGATATTTATTTGTGGCATCAGCCATAATTTTCCCGCTAAAAGCGAATTGGAAGGTAGAAAGAAACCCCCCCGCGCGCAAATGGAAATCTGGCCAGGAACGCAGGGAGGCGCGGCCAAGCGCCCGAGCAACAGCGAAGTGTGAGAGATGGCCGCCGCATCGCGCACGAAGAAGGACGCTGCCAGCACGTTAGGGGCGTTCCTGATCGAGCTGGCCCTCTACGCCGTTTTCGTGACCGGATATTTTTTCCTGGTCCTCCATTATCTTTCGGGCTGGCTCCAGGATCTCCACCTCCATCACGTCAAACTCTACGCGCTCACGACCATCGTTCTCATCATCGGACAGGCCGTGCTTCTCGAGAGCATCACCACGTGGCTGCTGCGCCTTCTCCGCGGCGGTCGATCGGAATAAGCGATGTTCTTCCCGATCTCCAACTCCCACATCAGCCCGATCTATCTGGCCGTGATCGGATTTTTGATCGGGGTGCTGGGCGGATTCTTCGGCGTGGGCGGCAGCTTCATTGCGGGGCCGGCCCTGCGCGCGGTCGGTCTTGATTGGAATTTTGCGGTCGGAACGGACCTCGCCCACATCGTAGGAAAATCGGTCGTGGCGGCGAAGCGGCATCGCGCCCTGGGCAACGTCGATCTGAAGCTGGGCTTGATCATGGCGATCGGGACCATGGGCGGCGCGGAAGTTGGCGCCCAGCTCATCCAAATGCTGAAGCGTGCCGGCAACGTGAACTCTGTGGTCAGCGTCGTTTCGATCGCCATCTACGTCAGCATTTCAAGCTTCATGATCTGGGAGGCTTGGCGAACGCTCCAATATCAAAAGAAACGCCGCGGAAAAGGAGGAGGCGTCGTGCCGAAAGGAGATGAATCGTCCTTCAGCCACCGCACCCGGGCGATCCAGGGCCTGAAACTGTGGCCGATGATTTCGCTGCCGGCGTCCGGCGTGAAAGGGATCTCGCTCTGGGTGATCATTGCGGTTTCGTTCATCGGCGGTCTGTTCAGCGGATTTCTCGGCGGGGGCGCCGGTTATATCCGCATGCCGATGCTGGTGTATGTGCTGGGAATTCCGACGCATCTCGCCGTTGGCACCGACCTTTTCGAGATCATCATCTCGGCCAGCTACGGAACGTTCAGCCACGCGATCAAAGGCAACGTTGATATTCTGATTGCGTTGGTCATGCACACCGGCGCCGCGATTGGGGCGCAGATCGGCGCGATCTCCACCCAATATTTTACGGGGCCGAAAATCCGGCTGGCCTTCGTGCCCTTGCCGCTAATCGGCGCGGCCATTGTCATTTACACGCTGATGACCGGGCACAAACTCTAGGCTTATGCGGATCCTGATTTGCAGCGACGGTACCGACCCGGGGGACAAACCCGTCCTGGTCGCCGGTCTTGTGGCAGCACCCTGCCGGGCCGAAACCACGCTGCTTGGAATTGCCGAGAAGCCGGCGGATGAAAAATCGCTCCGCGACGCGCTCGAAAGCGAAGCCGTTAAGCTGAGAAAATTTGGCGTCTCCCCGGAAATTGTCGTGCGCGCCGGCGAACCGATCCGTGAAATCCTGAAACAAACGACAACGACCGCGTACGACATCACGATTATCGGCGCCCGGCGAAAAAGCAGCACGGGACCGTATTGGCGCGCCGGAAAAACCTACGAAGTCATCAAAGCAATCCCGACGCCCGTGCTCCTCGCGACCGGTGTTTGCGAGACACTGAAAAGCTTCATCGTCTGCACGGGCGGCAAAAAATATATCGACGCGGCCGTGGAATTGACCGGCAAGCTGGCGGCCGCTGTCGGCGCCTCCGTTACCCTGCTCCACGTCATGGCGGAGCCGCCAGCTATCTACGCGGACCTTGTTCAGCTTGAGGAAGACGTCGAGCGGCTGTTGCGATCGGGCTCAGAACTCGGCCGGAATTTGCTGGCCCAGAAACAAAGCCTGGAAAAAATGGGCATCGTTGTCGAAGTGCGCGTGCGTCACGGCTTTGTCCTCGATCAGATCTTCGCCGACGTGAGCGAGCGTGGCCACGACCTCATCGTGACCGGCTCGTCCCCCACCCGCGGCCCGCTCGGCCATTACATCATGGGCGATCTGACGCGCGGTATTGTGAATCGCGCGAATGTACCCGTGCTCGTCGCGAGATCGGCCCGGGCGACTGGCGCGGCCCCCGTTGGATTTTGGAATACGTGCAAACAGCTCTTCGCCGCGAGCTGGGGCAAGCCCTCTTGATTTGCCTGCAGGCTTTGCGCCTATTTTTCTCCATTTCGCTTGTCGAGCAGCCCACTCTGTCCGCGCATTAATGCCTCGCCAATCAGGACCGCATCCACTCCGCAGGCTTTGATGCGCGCCAGATCTTCTGCCGTCCTGATCCCGCTTTCGCTCACCAGGACGACCTCCGGCGGAACTTCTTCGCTCAGTTTTTCCGTCACGCTCAGATCGACATCAAAGGTGGTGAGATTGCGGTTGTTGATTCCGATAATTCGCGCTTCGGTGTCCAAAGCGCGTTCGAGCTCCGGGAGCGTGTGCACTTCGACGAGCGCGTCGAGCTGATAGAGCGCCGCGGTTTCGAGCAAAGCCACCAGATGGTCTTGGCTCAAGGCTGCCACGATGAGCAGGATTGCGTCGGCACCGGCCGCGGCCGCTTCCATGATCTGGAGGGGATCGAGAATGAAATCCTTGCGCAAAAGCGGGCTCGGCACCGCGTCGCGAACCAGTTTGAGAAAATTGAGGTGGCCTTGAAAAAATTGCTCGTCAGTCAGGACGGAGATCCCTTCCACACCGGCGCGCGCATAATTGCGGGCAATCGCGACCGGATCGAACGACTCGACAATGACGCCGGCAGACGGGGATGCCTTCTTAATCTCAGCAATCAGCGCCAGCTTTCCTTCGCCCTGGCGGAGCGCAGCGGCAAAGCCGCGAAAGTCATTCCGCAACAAAGCCGCCTTGTGCAGCTCCTCGCGACGCGGACGCAACGCTTCGATCTCGTTTCGTTTTACGCGTAGAAATTTCTCGAGGCGATCCATTGGTTTGTTCTTCCTGTAGCGCCGAATCATGCCGGTTGCACGCTTCCGCGCGGATGGCATGTTCCCGCCGCCCTTTTTCCCGCGCCGACGTAGCTCAGCTGGTAGAGCAACGGTTTCGTAAACCGTAGGTCACGAGTTCGAATCTCGTCGTCGGCTCCATTTTCCTGGCGGAGCAAGCAAATTTTTTCCTGCGATCCGCTCCGCTTGTTTCGGATTTATTTCAGCGCGGGCCGCAAAAAGATTTCTCGCTGGGTTTGTTGCGCTGAGGTGGAAAACCGGATGAGACCCGCCGGCTCCATTGCGGGTCGCCGGGTGTACATTACAAAAATGTAAAGCATCCGAACGGTCCGCCGTTCCGAATACAGCTTCATCTGTCCAATCCCAATTCAGGAAAGGATCCCGCACCCTATGCGAATTAATTCCATTTTTTGGATCAGGCCTTTTCAACCGGCGCTTTGCTCTGATCGGCGCGTCCCTGGCGATGTTCAGCTCCTGGCCGATCCGATCCTGGAGCTGCATGATTCCAACGGAGCCACCATGGCGATGAATGATAACTGGCAGGACACTCAAAAAACCCAGATCGAACAGACTGGGATTCCACCGGCCAATCCAAAGGAATCAGCGATCGTGAGTTCGCTGCCGCCAGGGGCTTACACCGCCATCGTCCGCGGTGTGAATAACGACGTTGGGAACGCCGTGGTGGAAGTTTACAATTTGCCCTGACGTCGTTCTTCCGGACGCCAGGGGCTGACATCTTGTGGAATGCGTCCGCGGCCATGGGGCCGCGGGCGCATTGCAGTCTTTGGCGGAAATCATTGACCGTCCGGAGTGAAATCTTAGGGTCGCATCCAGCCCTATGACTCACGCGGAGAGGATTTCACTTCTGGCTTTCTTGCTCGCCGCCATCGGGGTGGTGGTGACTCCGCGCCGGTTTTTGCGAAAAGGGTGGGACAAAATGACGTCCGTCATCCGGCCCGCCCGCAACGCGACGATCCTTATCTGGCTCGTCGCCCTTATTCCCATGCTGCATCTGACTTATCTGGTGCGGCATTACTCAGTAGAAGTGCCGACTCTCGATGATTGGGAAATGGCCCCGCTCATCGTCCACGCCCACACCGGACAGTTGAATTTCGCGGAGATCTTTGCGCAACAGCAAGAGGCGCGGACCGTTTTGCCAAAACTGATTTTCATGCTTTCCTCGGCGGATGGGCACTTGGACGTACGCGACCAGATGATGCTTTCGGTGCTGTGCTGCTGGCTCACCGCTGCCGGTATTTTTGTCCTAATGCGGCGAGCCGATCTCGGCCCCGGGGCCCTGGCCGTTTGTTTCTGGCTCGCCGTGATCACGATTTTTACTCCGGCGCAGTTTGAGCTCTGGATCTTCGCCTCGGGACTTCCCTCCTTTCTCCCCGCGTTTTTTCTCGTCGCCGGGTTGGTCGTTGTCGGGACCAATCTTCCGACTGGCTGGAAATTCGTTTGGTGCGGACTCTTGGCCACCGCGAGCAGTTTCACTTTGTCCCATGGGTTGCTCTTGTGGGGTCTCACGTTCCCGGCCTTGCTTCTTGTGCGCCAGGTTCCACGCTGGCGACGCTGGCTTCTCGCCTGGCTCGGTCTCGGAGGGATTTGTGCGGTCGCCTATTTTTGGGGATATGAAAAACCGGCCCACCTGCCGGCGTTCGCGCCGGCCGCTTCTGCCGGCGATTACATTCGCTTCATCGTGGAATTCCTCGGCGGCGCTCTCGCTTACGCTTGGAACGCCCGCCCGGGTTTGTCGGCTGGCCTCTTCGGGATCGGGCAATGCGTGCTCTTTTTCGCGGCGCTGGTTTGCTGCGCGTGGCGAATCCGCGACCGCGCATTTGTCGCGAAGGCCGCGCCGTGGTTCGCGCTCGCCTCGTATTCGTTGGGCAGCGCATTTCTTGCCGCTCTGGGGCGCGTCGGCTATGGCGCTCACTACGCCCTCGCCTCACGCTATGTGACTTTTTCGATTTACCTTGTGATTGCCTTGATCGGACTCATTGCGATTATCATTCAGGAGGCTCTCCGCCGGACATCTCCGGTGCGTTGGCGCGTGTGGGCCTATGCGATCTGCGTCCTGCTCGTCACCGCCTACCTGGTGCCCTCCAAAGCGTGCGCATCGAACACCACGTTTTTTCTGCGCTCGCTTTCCGCCAAGGACCGGCTTGCTCGCGCCGCGGTCCTTTTTAGTCCCGCGATCGATACCTCGGAACTCATCAAAAAGACAGCATATCCCAATGACGCCGGGCTCGTGATTAAGGCGGCGGATTCGCTCGATCAATTGAAATTCCTGCGCCCGCCTCTGGTCCGGACGAGTCGGCTTGAGGCGATTCCGCATGAGGATGCTGAAGGTATTCACGCGTCGGGAGCATGCGAAGCAGTCAAACCAGACGACGGGCAGCGGTTGCGAGCGAGTGGCTGGGCTGTTTTGAATGCCAAGGGCCGCCCGGCCGATTGCGTGGCGGTGGCTTATCAGGCCGGGCCCGACCAGGAATGGACCATCTGCGCGATTTCCGATTCGTTTGAGATGCGGCCGGAAATCGTCAAACGCTTCCACAATCTGGACCAACTTTGGTCGGGCTGGAGCGCGACCTTTTCGCAGAGTGCGTTTCCGGCGGGCGCGAAGCTGTCGTTTTGGGCGCTCGATGCAGACGAGCCGAAGTTGTATCGATTGAAGGACGACACCGCGGCGATCGCTCGTTAGGCCAATGACCGAATGAAATCGCACGAACACGACATCATGCGTTCCGTCGAGGACCACTATTGGTGGTACCAGGCCCTGCGCCGGCACGTCGCCGATTCCATTCAACCTGTCAGGCCGCAATTTTCCCTGCTCGACGCCGGCTGCGGGACCGGCGGAATGCTGGCGGCTTTACGGAAACGATTTCCGGAGGCCGATCTCACGGGTATCGATGCCAGCGAGCATGGTGTCGAGCTGACGGAGGGCCGGGAACTGGGAGCGCGGCTGGCGGTGGCGAGCGTCAACGAGCTGCATTTTCCAGCCGACTCATTCGATTTCGTCCTGTCGCTGGACGTCTGGAGCGCGGCGGGGATCGACGACGCTCTGGCCGCGCACGAAAGCCAGCGCGTCCTTCGCCCCGGCGGCCGGTTGCTCCTGAATCTGGCTGCGTTCGAATTCCTCAAGGGCGCGCACGATTACGCGACCGATGTCGATCGCCGCTACACCCGGCAGCAGGTGCGGACGCTCCTCGAAGGGGCCGGGCTTCAAATCGAACGCCTGACCCATTGGAATGCCACTCTGATGCCACCAATTGCGCTGGTCCGATGGCTCAGCCGGATGCGCCTAACCCGCGCACCGGAAAAGGCGCGTTCCGATTTCCGGCCGCTCCCGTCGTTCGCGAACGAGATCCTGAAGCACGTCGCCACACTTGAACTCACTGCCAGCCGTCACCTATCGTTGCCTTTTGGCACTTCGCTCTTTGCCATCGCCCGAAAACATGGATGATTTCACGCCGCACCTCAGCATCGTCGTTCCGCTTTACAACGCGGCTGCGAACCTGCCCGCCCTTCATCGGGAAATTTCCGCGCTCAACATCGAAGGCGGCCATGAACTGATCATCGTCAATGACGGCAGCCGCGATGAGACCGAGGCTGTCGCGCTGAAGCTGACGCGCGAGAGCGAGTTGCCGATGACGTTCCTGAGCCTCTCGCGCAACTTCGGCGAACACAACGCTGTCCTGGCGGGATTGCGCGTAGTCTCCGGCCGCTACGTCGTCACCATGGACGACGACTTGCAAAATCCACCTTCGGAAGCGCTCAAGTTGCTGGCCGTCGCCGAAGCGGAAAAACGAGACGTTGTTTTCGGGGTTTACGACCAGAAAGAACACTCGTGGTGGCGCAATGCCGGCAGTCGGCTCACCAATCTCATCGCCGATTTTGTCGTGGAAAAGCCGCGCGGGCTTTACCTGTGCAGTTTCCGCTGCCTGAGCCGTTTTGTGGTCGACGAGGTGGCGAAAGCCCGCACGCCCCATCCCTACATCGACGGTCTTATTTTTCAGGTGACACAGAATGTTGGCACGGTCCGGGTCCAGCATGTCGGGCGTGTCCAGGGGAGCAGTGGCTACAATTTTCGCAAACTAATGCGGCTCTGGATCAGCATGCTCGTAAACGTGTCCATTCTGCCGCTGCGCCTGATGACGATCGCGGGGATGATCACGAGCGCCCTCGGTTTTCTCGCCGTGATCGAAGTGTTGTTCGAACACCTGCTGCAGAAGACGCCCACCGGCTGGAGCTCGCTCATGGCCGCCATGTTGTTGCTCTCCGGCACCCAGTTGCTCTTGCTTGGCATCCTCGGAGAGTACGTGGGGCGAATCTACCTTGGGATCAGCGAGAAACCGCAGAGCGTCGTCCGGGAACAGATTCGCTCCGCGCACTCCACCTTCCTGCCATTGTGATTTCACTCGTCATACCGACCTTGAACGAGGTCGAGAACATTCCTTTGCTGCTTGCCCGGATCGCGCGGTGCCAGCCGGCGCCCGATCAGATCATCTTCGTCGATGATGGGTCGACCGACGGGACGCGCGAATGCATCCGTTCGCTCGCGGGTTCGGCGCCGATTCAGTTGCTCGAGCGCGATGCCCCGTCCCTCGGTCTCGCCGGGGCGGTGATCGCGGGCGCCCATGAGGCCATCGGCCAGTGGCTGGTTGTCATGGACGCGGACCTCAGCCATCCGCCGGAAAAAATAGCGGAGTTGTTGAGGCCCTTGTTCGAAGGGAAAGCCGACATGGTGATGGGGAGCCGATACGTCCGGGGTAGCTCAACGCCCGGCTGGCCGATCTGGCGCAAAATGTTCTCGCGGGCCGCGGCGGCGCTCGCTTATCCACTCACCGGGGTGCACGATTCGATGGGCGGATTCTTCGCAATGCCGACAAGACTCCTGCTTGAATCGACGCCGGCCGCGACCGGATTTAAGATCGCCTTCGAGGCGATCGTGCATGGGGGAAGAAATCTGCGCGTGATGGAGATTCCCATCGCCTTTCGTGACCGCGCTCGCGGTGTTTCCAAGATGAGCCTGGGCGTGGCGCTGTTGTTTGGCTGTCGCTGGCTCGCGGCCATGGCGAAGACGCCTTTCCAACGTCAAGAGACTGCGGTTGCCAAATTGGCGCCCGCGCGCTTTGCCCTTCCCAGCTCGACCGCCAATCCCGCGAAGAGCAGCAAGGTTGCGAGTAACGCATTCCCGTAGGTCTGCGCCATCACCTGGAATGGAATCGAAAGCGCCAGGAGCGCGATGGCGCCGCCCGCGCTTCCGAGCAACAGGGCGCGCGAGTTCGCGCCCGCGAGGAGCCGTTGGGTGATGACCGTCAACGGATAAAGAAGCCACGCGAACAGGTAGCCGAACGAGAGCGGCGTGAAGATCAGCATTAACAACAGCAGAAGCGCGAACTCAATCGCGTCGGTCTCCGGAGTGCGGAGCCCGGCGCGCGGCATGACGGAGATAAACGCGAGGCCAAGGACCAGGGCGCAGGCCAGGATAATCTGGTTGACCCTGTTGAAATCGAGGTCCGCGAAGTTGGCGTAAACCGGCTCGTGCGGTTCGTACTTGGGATCGTACTCCACGCGGCGCAGTAGCCGGTTCGCCACGCCCCAGATCGATTGATTCTTCCATGAGGTGCTTCGCCCCAGTCGCTGGCCCACCCCCGTCTCGTCATATTTGAACAGCATGCCGCTCGACCAGCGTTGCAGGTCTTGTTTTGCCTGGGTGTATCCCCGGAATGGGATTGGCAGGACGATAAGAAGAAACGTCAGCGTAAGCACGAGCGACACGACCGCTCGCCAGGACCGGCGGTAGACCAGATAAATGATTGCGAGAACCGGAAACGCTTTGATCGCCGCCGCGACGGCGATCAATGCGCCGGCGGGCCATTGGGAATTGCGCTGGATCAAAATGAAGGCGCCCAACATGAGGGCGAGGAGAACCAGGCTCGGTTGACCCAGCAAAAAATTGCCCCAGACATGAGCTCCCATCACCAGGCTCGGGATCAAATAGACGAGCACGTGGGCGCGATGCTTTTCTCCCGTGGCCAGTCGAACCGAGAAGATGATGCAGCAAAACCAGGCCGCCCCGTTGATCAGGGAGAGCACGATAACCAGGCCCGTCTGCCCGAGCGCGCTTACCGGCGCCAGGACCAGCGCACACGGCGGCGGATACATGAACGGAAATTTGTGCCACCGATCGGGATAAATTTCCCCGCCCTGCAACACCGTCTGCCCGGTCTGGTACCAGACCCAGTAATCCTTCGTGCTATGTCCGCGCAGACAATGCCACACCGGAACCAGCGTGAGCACCACTAGGACGAACCCAAAAACCCAGAGTAATATTCGCCACGCCCGCTCTCGGGTCTGTGTTTGAGCGTTCAAGTTTGGATCTTGGAGCTTGGAACTTGGAGCTTCGGCGCCAGCCGTGGCTTCCTTTTGTGCCAGTCCGTGCCCTGCTCGTAGCCGTGAGCAATGCTCAGAATGCGCGCTTCATCGAGTGGCTTCCCAAGCAATTGCAACCCAATCGGCAGCTCTGTTCCTTCTTCCGTTCTTGCGAAACCGCACGGCACGCTGATTCCGCAAATCCCGGCGAGGCTTGCCGGAATCGTGAAGACATCCGCCAGATACATTCGCAAGGGGTCGGCGCTCCGCTCCCCAAGGCGAAACGCGCTCTCCGGAGTCGTGGGCGAAATGAGCGCGTCGACTTTCGAGAAAACTTCCGCAAAATCCTGCCGGATAAGTCTTCGGACTTTTTGGGCGCGATTGTAATACTCGTCGTAATACCCGGCACTCAGGACGTAGGTGCCCAGGATAACGCGCCGCTTCACCTCCGCGCCGAACCCTTCTTCGCGCGTCCGCCCGTAAAGATCGAGAAGATCGCGCGGGCCCTCGGCCCGATGTCCGTAACGCACGCCGTCGAAACGGGCCAGGTTCGCCGACGCCTCGGCGCTGGCGATCATGTAATAGGTCGCGACGGCATATTCCGTGTGCGGCAACGACACCTCCACGATCTCCACGCCTGACGACTCGAAATGCGCAATCGCTGCGTTTATCGCCGCTCGCACCTGCGAATCGATTCCGTCGGTCATGTATTCCTTCGGCAGCCCGAGTCGCAATCCGCGCAGTTCGCGATCAAGATTCTCCGCGTAGTCAGGGACACTGTTGGCAAGGCAGGTCGAATCGCGTGCGTCCGGCCCGGCGATCGCATTCAAGAGCAATGCCGCGTCGCGGACCGTTTTGGTCAACGTTCCGGCCTGGTCGAGAGACGATGCAAAAGCCACCAGGCCGAAGCGCGAGACGCGTCCGTAGCTCGGCTTCAACCCAACCACGCCGGAGAACGCCGCCGGCTGCCGAACCGAGCCTCCTGTATCGGTCCCGAGCGCGGCGAACGCCTGGTCCGCGGAAACCGCCGCCGCCGATCCACCGCTTGAGCCGCCTGGCACGCGGGTGATGTCCCACGGATTGTGCGTCGGCCCCGCGCTCGAGTTCTCGGTCGACGATCCCATCGCGAACTCGTCCAGGTTTGTCTTTCCGAACGTGATCGCGCCCGCTTTCTTCAATCTCTCCACCACCGTCGCGTCGTAGGTCGCGCGATAATTGCGCAGAATGTTCGACGCGCAGGTGCACGGTTGGCCGGCCATGCTGATGATGTCCTTGAAGGCAATCGGAACGCCACCGAGAGGCAAATCCAGGTCGACGTTTTCAGCCTGTTTGAGCGCTTCCTCCAGATCGAGCGACAAATACGCGTGAATCGCCGGGTCGATTTCCGCGATGCGCTCCCGCAACGCTTCGACCACTTCGCGCGCGGAGACCTCGCGGGCGCGGAGCAATTCTCGCAGCTCGGCGACATTGAGCGCCGGCAGGTCGGACAACTTCATTCCACGACCTTCGGGACAACGAAAAGATCGTTGGCCTGCCGCGGCGCGTTGCTCAATGCTTCTTCCGCCGTGAACCAGGGCCGCGGCTCGTCCTCGCGCAGCACGTCGAGCGTGTCGCCTTCGACGGCGCTATCCATACCGCTCGTATCCGGCGCGCGGAGTTTCTCCGCGTATTCGAGCACGCGCGCGAGCTGCTCTTGAAAAAGTGCGGCCTCGTCCGTCGTCAGATCGAGCCGTGCCAACCTGGCGACGTGGGCCACGTCGATCTTATGGATATCTGAGGCACGCATGTCTTACACGGAATGAAAATGGGAAGCGCCGCGGCAAAGAGTCTGGGGAGCGCACGCGCCTCGCGTGCTGATGCCGGCGCCCTCGCCGGCATGAATTTTGGTCGGGAGCTGTAAAGAATGTTTTGGCGAGAGCGCCAAAACGAGCACGCGAGGCGCGTGCGCTCCCCAATCCAGAATGCACGAATGTTCTCCCAAAAATGACGAAATCTAGAAATGGAGATGGCTCAGCAGCCAGATGACGGCGAGTCCGAGCGCGATGACCAGCACGAGGAAGATGATTCGGCCTTCGCGCCTTTCCTTCCGCAGGGATTTCCGGCGGCCGACTTTACGTCCATCGTTTCCCCACCGGGTGTCTTGCAGCGCGATCGAAACATCGAGTCGGCTGCGGCCCTCGCTTGCCCGGGCCAGCAGCTCTTCGCGCTGCCGGCGCGTCGTCTCCTCCGCCACCCGCGGCGCTTCCGCGATCATGCGCTCGAGTTTTTCCATCTCGCCGCGCAACTGCGATTCGCGTTGCGCGAGTTCTTCCTGTTTTTGGTTGAGCGGCGTCCCGGGCTGAGGAGGTCGGCGGCGCATGCGGAATTACTGGACCTTCGCCGCGATCCAAAAGAAAATGAGCAGCGCCAGGATCCCGAAAATGATCAGGGGTATCGTCACGGCGAAACCGATTTGCATCCATTGCACGAAGGATTTGCCACCCAGGCCCGCCGTGCCGGAAGCGACCGAGGGCAACTCCATCTCGCTTGATTCGCCGCTCGCATCGAGGCGGCTCCGCTGCTGGCTGAATTCGGTGCGGGCATCGTCGACCGTGCTGAGCGCGCGGCTTAATTCTTTCGGCAGGTCGGCCGAGTTCCAGCTCTTGGGCTCGATCGACTCCAGCAACTGGAGGTGTTGGGTGAAACTTTCGTGAGTGGCGCGGATCTGCTCGAGTTTCTTTTGCGAGTCGTAACCTTCCCGTTCCAGGATCACGAGCGATCGCGAAAGCTTGTCTGTCATCTCCGCCCGTCCGCGCTCCAGTTCTTCCTGGCGCCGGCTCAGTTCCTCCAGCTCGCGTTTTTGTTTCTCAATCTGTTCCGACTGCCGCTTTAGTTGCAGGAGTTGTTCCTGCGCCTTTTGAACTTGTGAATCGAGGTGCTCGGGCGACATCGCCTCTTCTTCGCTTAGTTCCAGCATTTGTTCGATCGGTCGAATTCGTTCGGGCATGGCATTCCGGTTTGTCCGCGCGATTTCGGCGTCCATCCATCGCCGCGGACTCTCGTCGAGGGATATTAGCGGTCGCACTTGAGAATTCCACAAGTTTTCCCCGCACCGTTTCGAAATATTGCTCTCGATTGATCGAATGGAAAAATGTGAGATCGGACGCCGTGCCGTCCGTCCCGCCAGCCGTTATCGAGTCGCCCGCTTCCGGGCAGAGCGTTTACGACGCAGCGCTCTTCATTTCCGGCTGGGTTAATGCCGCGCAACGTGATCCTGCGTCCGGTTGCGTGCGTGCCTACGTGGACGATCACTGCTGCGGCGAAACGCGAATTCTGTTTCCGCGGGCCGACGTAGTGGAAAAATTTGGAATGCCGGGGGACCTGCGTTTTGGGTTCCGAATGCTTGGAAAAATTTCGTCGGACAACGCGGAGCCGCGCGATATTACGCTGCGCATCGTCGTTTCATGGGCTGGAGGAATTCCGGAAACACTCGCGGAGCAAAACGTCAGGCTCATTCCGGCGCGGCTGCGCGAACGCCCCTACGGCGAGGTCGTCTCGCCGGAAAACGAAACGCTCTTGCATCGAGAAAACATTTACGGCTCCGGACCGCCCATCGAGGAGCCGGGGATGGAGGTTTCGAATCTGCTGCACGCCTATTTGCCGGAAGGCACATCCGTCGTCGATGTCGGGTGCGGCGCGGGCGCTTATGGCCCGCCCTTGCTGGCGACGGGCCATGATTGGCTGGGGCTGGAGGCGAATGGGCATTGTTGCGAAATTCTTGAGCGGCGTCGCCTGCCGTTTCGCAGAGTCGATCTTGCAGCCGCTAACCTGCCGTGCACCGACGGCGAATACGATTGCGCCGTTTGCATCGAGGTCCTCGAACACACAAAAGATCCGGTGACCTTCGTGGCCGAGATTGCGCGGATCATTCGACGGCGCGCGCTTTTTTCAGTGCCAAACATGGAACTGCTTCCCTATCTCCACGATTGGCGCGTTGTCCCCTGGCACTTGCTCGAGGGCGACCACAAGAATTTTTTCACGCGGGCAAGCCTGCACAGCTTGCTCAGTCGCTTCTTTCGCTGCGTGGAAATCTTTCCCTACGGCGAACACCCGCTAAAGACGCGTGACGATGTGCCGTTACACGTCCACCTGTTTGCTGTGGCGGATAAGTGAAGGATAACAGGCTGTCATCCTGAGCCGCGCAGACGGCGAGGGACCTCACAGTTGCAAATCGCGTCACACAAAGAAGCATTACGCGTCATCCGACGGAGTTTGCATGTCGTAGCGCGGAAGCGATTGAGCGCGCTTGTGAGGTCCCTCGGCGCGCTTCGCCAGCCTCGGGATGACGGTCCCGCTAGCGTGCTTCCTCGAGCAGCGCGGCCCAACGCTCCACCTGCGCCAGGTACGCGCCCCCGGTCAACGGTTTCAATTCCGGCCAATGCGAGTCGATATGGTCACGCTGAAATGGCTTCGGCCCATGAAAGTGAATGATCTTCGCCTGCGTGGATTCGCCCCAGTAAGGCTTCCAATTCAGCTCCGGGCGCAGTCGGTCCCAGAGCGGTCCGGTTTCATCGCGATAAAACCAGCGATAGGCCGCTTCATCCCACGATTCCGCCTCGAGCGCCGCCAGATTTTTGGAAACGTAATCGCGAAATTCCGGCAGACTTTCGCGCAGCTGCTCCGTGTTCATCAGCATCACGCCCGTGTTCATGTTCACGTAATCATCAACCACTGATTCCGGAGCGACCGCAAAATAACGACAGGCGTTCGCCTGCAATTCCGGCACCACCTCATCGACAAACATCAAGTCGCAGTCCGTGTAGAGAACGCGCGCATCGCCGCCGACCTCTCCTACGATCGCGGGCAATTCAATTCGGGAGAACGCGCCCGAGAGCGCCGCCGCCAGGTGCGGATTCTGTTTTCGCCGGCCGAGTTCCTCGAGAGCTTCGCGGACAAAGCTCCGATGGCGAATTATTCGCACATCGCGCTTCGCCAGCCACGCCGTGAAGTCATTCTCCTTCCCCTCGTAAAGACAGTGCGGCTCGAGCGAGGTGAGTTTTCGCGCCGTGTGCACCGCCACCATGATCATCTCGGCGTATTGAGGAAACGCCGTCGAATCTTCGGTGAGAGCGAAAAACCATTTCATCGCGTCGAATCATTCGCGGAGAGCCGCGCCGATGGTGACCGCGGGGCCGTTCGCATGAGAGGGGTCGTCGTGAATGATCTCGATTTTCGCGTAGCCGCTGGCCGCCAGCACAGCGCGCAGGGAATCCAACGTCAGCCAGGTCGCGGTCGCCGACATTCCGCTGAGCGGTTCGTTGGGCCCGCCTTCACCGTGAATTTTCCCGCGCAAACCGCGCCCGACGTCCTGCGCCTCGTTTTCCGCCGCGTATTGCGTCCAGATAAATAAGAGGGGCGCAACGCCCGGCAGCTTTTTCACCAATGTCCACGGTTCCGGCAGGTGGTAGAGGAGACCGGAACAGAAGACGGCATCAAATTTTCCGAGCCTGTTCAAATCCGCCTGCTCCAGATTGGCCTGGGCAAACTCCACGTTCCGGACATCCAGGAGTTTCTGGACGAATCGCGCTTTGCGGAGATTCGCTTCGCGGCCTTCCAGGGCGACGACTCGTTTGGCGCCGGGGTGCTGCGCCAGGAGAAAAGTATGCGCGCCTTCCAGTGAGCCGAGCTCGAGGATCGTTTCCGCATGTGGCGCGTAACGAAAGAATTGCTCCAACCGAGCATCGCCGACCGCACTGATTCCGCCTCCGTAATCGTGCCCGTCGATCCGGAACTGAAAGATCCAGGGAGCAAGCTCGGCGAACTGTTCTTGTAGTGGGATGGTCATAGGTGGATCGAGCGCTCTGTCGCTCGATGCCAATTCAACGCGGCTTCGCCGCCATTATTATTAGCATCGCGCGACGGAGCGCGCGATCCACCATCGAAACCCGTCTCTCTTCATCTTCCCGGCATCATCTCTAGAAGAACGCCTTTGAAATATTCGGTCTCCGGCAGCGTGGGAAGAACTGGATGATCCAGCGCCTGCTCGAAGCGGCGCAATCGTCGTGCCGATCGGCGCGCGTCCACCAGGGCGTCGGCGATGGTTTGGTTGAAAATCGTTTCGCTGACGTGATGCGAACACGAAAACGTGGCCAGTAATCCATCGTGCGAAAGAAGTTTGAACGCGCGCACGTGCAATTCGCGGTAGCCGCGCAACGCGTCCCGCAGCCCGCCTTTGGTTTTCGTGAAGGAAGGAGGATCGAGAATGATGAGGTCGTATTCAGCTTCGTTTTTTTCCGCCGTGCGCAGGAAGGCAAAGACATCCTGTTCGCTCCACTCCACCTGGAGGCCATTACGCTCCGCGTTCCGGCGCGCTTGCGTGAGGGCATCAGCGCTCGCTTCCACGCCGGTCACATGCGCGGCTCCGGCTTTCGCGCAAGCCAGCCCAAACGCTCCCTGGCTGGTGAAACAATCGAGCACCCGGCGTCCTTTGGCCGACTGCGCGACTGCTTCGTAGTGGGGGAGCTGGTCGAGATAAAGTCCGGTCTTCTGCGCCCGCATCAGGTCGACGGTCACTCGCAATCCCGCCAGGTCGATTTCGATCTCACCCGGCGGTTCGCCGAACCGGGTCCCTATTTGCAGCTCCATTCCTTCGGCTCGCCGAACCGCCGCATCGTTCCGTTCGACGATGGAATGAATCGACGATCCCATGGCGCTCTTGAGCGCCTCGACGATCAGCGTTTTTCGCTGGTCCATCCCCAGCGTCAGCGTTTGCAAAACGAGATTGCCGCCATACCGGTCCACGATCACGCCGGGGAGGCCGTCGCTTTCGCTCCAAACGACACGGCACAAGTGCGGATTCACGCCGCGACGTGAACGATACTCCACGGCCTGCGCAATTCGACGTTGGAAGAAATCGAGATCGAGGTCCTGACGCCGCCGGGAAAAACGTCGCGCCACGATTTGCGATTTGCTGTTGTAAATCGCGCTCCCGATCAGGTGATCCCTCCCGTCCTTGAGCGAAATCACGTCGCCATCCGCCGGGCTGCCGAAGACCTTCTGCACTTCGCCCGAGAACACCCAGTCGTGCCCGTGCAAAATCCGCGCCCGCGGCTTGATAACTAATCCCGCCATAACTCGCATGAACGTGGAACCTCCGCTGCCGCGCGTCCAACAACCTCTTCAATTCGGCGTTGGACGTTGGACGTTGGACGTTGGACGTTTTCTTCCATGAGGTCGCTCGAACTCCCTGGCGTTATGAAACTCCGTTCCGGCAAAGTCCGTGAGGTCTTCGACCTCGGCGATACCCTCCTCTTTGTTGCCACCGATCGCCTCTCTGCCTTCGACGTCATTCTCCCCGATCCGATTCCGGAGAAGGGCGCAGTTTTGAATCAGCTTTCCGCCTTCTGGTTTCGGAAATTCGATTTCGTCCAAAACCACCTGATCACCGACGACATCGCGAAATTTCCTGCCAAGCTTTCGCCGTTTCGCGACCAACTGAGCGGCCGCTCGATGATTGTCCGCAAAACGCGGCCGCTCCCGGTCGAGTGCGTCGTGCGCGGATATCTCGCCGGTTCCGGTTGGAAAGAATATCAGCAAAGCGGAAGCATTTCGGGCGTCGCCTTGCCGAAGGGGCTGCAGCTCGCGTCGCAACTCCCGGGACCGATCTTCACTCCGTCGACCAAGAGCGAAGCGGGCCATGATGAAAACATCGACTGGGAAAAATGCTGCGCCGCGATCGGCCGCGATGTCGCCGAGCGCGTCAGGGATCTGAGTCTGAAAATCTACGAAGCCGGTCGCGTGCATGCCGCGAAATGTGGAATCATCGTGGCCGACACGAAGTTCGAATTCGGCCTGCTGGGCGACGATCTGCTCTTGATCGACGAGTGTCTTACTCCCGATTCGTCGCGCTTCTGGCCGGCCGATCGTTACGTCGTCGGCCAGAGTCCGCCCAGCTTCGATAAACAATTCGTCCGCGATTATCTCGAGACCCTCGATTGGAACAAGACGCCGCCTGGTCCTTCGCTGCCCACGGAAATCATCGAGAAGACCGCCGCGAAATATCGCGAAGCGTTTGAGCGGCTGACCGGCGCGGAGTTGGCCTAGTGCCGTCATCCCGAGCCGCGCAGACGGCGAGGGACCTCACAGTTGCAAATTGGGTCACCGGAAAAGCAATACGCGTAATCCAACGGAGTGCGCGTGTTGTAACGCGAAAGCGATTGAGCGCTTGAGAGGTCCCTCGGCGCGCTGCGCCAGCCTCGGGATGACCGCGCTTCACCCGCCGATCAACTCACTCACCATCGACTTCTCTTCCTTCAGCTCCGCGATCGAGGCATCGAACTTCGTTCTGCTGAATTCATTCAACGGCACGTCCTTCACAATCTCCCATTTTCCCCCACGCGATCGCACCGGAAACGAACAGATCAATCCTTCCTCCACGCTGTAGCTTCCGTCGGAACAAACCGCGACGCTGTGCCAGTCGCCGTCTGCCGCATCCGACGTAAGCGACCGCACCGTGTCCACGATTGCGTTCGCCGCCGATCCGGCTGACGACGATCCCCGCGCCTTAATGATTGCGGCTCCGCGTTGTTGGACCGCGGGAATAAACGTCTCCTTCAACCACTTCTCATCCCCGATAACCTCGGCCGCTGAGCGCCCTTTGATCTTCGCGTTGTAAGAATCCGGATACTGCGTCGCGGAATGATTTCCCCAAATGGTCATGTTGCTCACATCGGAAATATCCGCTCCGGCTTTCTGCGCGAGTTGTGCCTTCGCCCGATTTTCATCCAGCCGCGTCATGGCAAACCAGCGATCGCGCGGGATGGAATTCGCATTGTTCATCGCGATCAGGCAATTCGTGTTACACGGATTTCCGATCACGAGAATGCGCACGTCTTTCGCCGCGTTCTTCGCGATCGCCTGGCCCTGACCGGTGAAAATCTTTCCGTTGATCCCGAGTAAATCTTTCCGCTCCATCCCAGCCTTGCGCGGAACGCTGCCCACCAGCAGCGCCCAGTTCACATCACGAAATCCTTCATCGAGATCGGTAGTGGCGACGATATTTTTCAGCAACGGGAACGCGCAGTCGTCCAGTTCCATGACGACGCCTTTGAGCGCCTCGAAGCCTGCTGGAATTTCGATCAAGTGCAGTGCGACCGGATGGTCCGGGCCGAACATTGCGCCCGAAGCGACGCGGAAAACGAGGGCGTAGCCAATTTGTCCGGCCGCGCCGGTGATCGCGACTTTGATAGGTGATTTCATAATTTATTTAGCCACAGATACAGATGCATGTCATCCCGGGTCGCGCAGACGGCGAGGGACCTCACAGTCGTAGCTTACGCCACCGAATCATCGCTGGCGCGAAACGCGCACCGCCGGCTTTCGAACACGCGTGCGCTGATTTGCGTGATCTGCGGGCGACGGTGAGGTCCTGCGCCATCTGCGCGGCTCAGGATGACGCGCGTCCGGTCTTCTCCAAAAGTTCGCGAATAAACCGCATGCGTTTCCGCACGCTTCGACTTTGCTGCAAACCGTTCACGGTTTTGCCCATTCGGCGGCTCCAGTTCGAGCTGGTGGTCGTGCCGGGGACATTGAACCGGTCTTTGCGCGCGAGAAGATCGGTGATCATCACGAGCGCGATCCACGATTCGCAGCGGAACAGCGCCTCCATGATTGGGGGGTAAAAGTCGCGATCGAAATCGCGGGTTCCATTCGGCGCCGCCACACCAGCGAAACTGGCGATTTTTGCCAGGTCGTGTCGGGCCTGCTCGCTGTCGGAAGTCGATTGCTCGAAAGCGTCCTCCCAAAGCGCGCGCACCGGTTTGTGATCATGCGTGGCGTACGTCGCCACCGAAACGCGCTGGTAATCGTGGCCCGGAATCGAGCGACCGTCCGGATAGTTCTCCCATTGTGGAATCTTGAACCCGGCCACGCCCAACGACCGCAAGCTGGGGCGCACATAATCCGGCACGCTTCCGAGGTCTTCGCCGGCCACGCGGTTCGCGCGCGATTCCTCCAGGACCACGCGCAGATATTCCTCTCCCTCGCGTCGATTCGCCTCGCAGTTTTCCCACGTTGAATCGTCGCGCGGGTAGAATTGGGGGAAGGCGCCGCCCGTCTTTGCGCGCATCTCGTCCCAGGAAAGGGAAAGGAATTCCGGATTGCGCGCCGGGCGCCAGGGAAAAGCATAGATCCGGTAGAATCCCATCACGTGGTCGATGCGGAACACGTGAAAGATTCTTCGCACGCCTCGCACCCGGCGGCGCCACCAATCGAGATTGCGTCCCCGCATCACATCCCAGCGGTAGAGCGGAATTCCCCAGTTTTGTCCCCATTTTTGCGTGAACTCGTCATCCTTAAAGTAAGGTTCGGCCGGTGCGCCCCCGGACCAATCCACCGCGAACTGGTCGGGCTGCGAATAGACATCGACACTGTAAAGGTTCACGCCGAACGGAATGTCACCCATCAAGGCGACGCCGCGCTCCTCCGCGTACGCTCTCGCTGCGGTCCATTGGTCGAATGCGACCCATTGGATATATTTGAAAAACGACTCGCGTTTATGAAAGCGTCGCTGCACCCCCTCGTGCTGCGCTCTCAGCCAGTCTCGCGCATTATCGGCGCGGCGATGTTCTTCCCGCCATTGGTCCCACGTTTCCCGGCCGCCGTTCTCTTCCATGAGCACGCGGAAAAATGCATAATCGTCGAGCCATTCGGCCTCCCTCTCGGAGAAAATAGAGAAATCTGCCGTGCGGTCGTCATCTCTTCGCATGAAGCGTTCGAAAGCCTTTTCGAACAGCGCCATCTTTAACCGGCGGACACGATCGTGTTTCACCGCGCCTTTGCGCAGTTTCGCGAGATCGATCCCGCGGAGCACGTCGTCGAAATCGTCCTGCGTAAGGTCGGGCGGCGAGCCGGGTGCGAGATGCAGCGTGGTTGGCTCGAGAGCGACCGCGCTGATCGCGTTATACGGGCTGTGGTCGCCGCCGACTTCATTGATGGGAAGCAACTGCACCAGCTTGAACCCAATCTGCGCCGCCCAATCGATAAATTGCCGCAACCCTTCCAAATCGCCGATTCCCAGATCGTTCTCCGTTCGCAACGCAAACAGCGGCGCGAGCACACCCGCGATTTTTTGTTCGGGCGAGAGATTCACCGGAAAATGACGAATGACGAATGACGAATTACGAAACAATGTCGAAATCCGAATGACCAAAGAAACCGCCGAGCGTGTCCGTCCATTTTAGCTATTCGGCCTCATTTGACCTTCGTCATTCGAGCTTCCTTCGACATTCGTCATTCGTGCTTCGTCATTTTCCATGTGCTTTGTCATTGCCTTCTGATCTGCCAATCCTCGACGAGGTTCGTCGGAATCTCCTTCAGGAACCGGGACGGTCGCTGAAAGACGTCACCGAACCCGCCGCTCAAACGCATGTGCGGGAAGGTGAGGTAGAGCTCGTCTCGGGCGCGGGTGATCGCGACGTAGAACAGGCGACGTTCTTCTTCAATCGCGTCGCGGGTTTCCAGGGACCGCGTGCTCGGAAACATCCCGTCGGTGAGCCAGATCACAAACACCGTGTGATACTCGAGCCCCTTGGCCTGGTGGACCGATGAGAGATTCACCGCCTCCGTGTCCGTGCTTTGGTCCAAGGCCGGCTCCGTATCGATGTTGCTGATGAGCGCAAGCTGGGAAAGGAATTCGGGCACGTCCTTGAACTGGCGCGCGAACGCCGCGAGCTGGTTCAGATCTTCCCGTCGCAGCTCATAGTTCGTGAAGTTCGCCTTCGCATAATCGTCGTAGATCGCTTCCACGATCGACGTGATCATTTCCGACGGCGGATTAGCCTGCCCGCCCGGCGCGATTTCATCGAGCGTATGGGCAAGCTGCTCCCATGATTTTTTCGACTTCGCACCCACGGGAATGGCGCGCAAGAGCTCACCGAAGTTGTAGCCGGGATCGGTGATCCCGGCCGGGTTTTTCGGGTTTTCGGCGGCGTCGGTTGCTCCGTCGTTTTGGCCGGGGTCACCGACCCCGGCTACAGCAGAGCTGTTGCCGAGCGAAGCTTCCCACGCGCGCCAATGATTGTCCGCGCTCTTGTTCCCGATGCCGGGCAGCAATTTCACCATTCGCTTGAACGCAACCTCATCGCGCGGATTCGCGACGAAGCGAACGAACGACGTCACGTCTTTCACGTGCGCTTGTTCGAAGAACCGGACGCCGCTCGTGATCACGTAGGGAATGCCGCGTCGCGAAAGCTCGAGTTGTAATTCGATCGCGTGATAATGCGCGCGGTAGAGGATCGCGATTTCGTCCAGGGCGATGCCTTCGTCGCGAAGCTCCAGAATGCGCTGGGCCACGAACCGCGCCTGTTCGCTGCCGTCGTTCAATCCCACCACCGCCGGACGCATCGCGTTGCTTGGCCGGGTTGCGGCGAGTTCTTTCCGGAACTGTTTCACGTTTGCCGTGATGGCGGCGTTCGCCACCCGCAAAATCTCCGGCACGCTCCGATAGTTCAGCTCGATCTTGAAGACCTGCGCATCCGGGTAGCGCTCGGGGAACGCCAGGATGTTTTTGAAGTTCGCGCCGCGCCACGAATAGATCGACTGCGCGTCATCGCCGACCACCATGACGTTGCGGTGCTCCGAGGCGAGCGTGTCGATGAAGTCAGCCTGGATCTTGTTCGTGTCCTGGTATTCGTCGACGAGGATGAACTGGAATTGGCGCCGGTAAAAATCAGCGATGTGCTCGTGCTCCTTCAGCATCCGGAGCGTCTTTTCGAGGAGATCGTCGAAGTCCATCGAGTTCGTGTTCTTCTTTTTCTTCTCATAGCGCGCGTGGACGTCGGTGATCTGCTCGAGCAGCGGCAGGAAATAGGGAAACTTTTCCGCGAGCAGCGCATCGATTGGCGTTTCGGTGTTAATGACGAAACTGAAGATCTCAGCCAGGACGTCGCCTTTCGGAAAACGGATTTCCTTCGGGTTGATCCCGGCCGCGGCCACCACAGTATCGATCAAGTCCTTCTGGTCCTCGCGGTCCATGATCGTGAACCCGCTCGAATAACCGAGTGCGCTGCCGTGCCGGCGCAACATCCGATTCCCGATGGAGTGGAACGTTCCGCCCCATAATCCGCTCGCATCCACCGGCAAGAGGTTTGCCACCCGCTCGAGCATCTGGCGCGCGGCTTTGTTCGTGAAGGTGAGCAACAGGATGTTGCGAGGGTCGATCCCGTTCTCGAGCAAATACGCCACCCGATAGGTCAGGGTCCGCGTTTTGCCGCTGCCGGCGCCGGCGATGACGAGCAACGGTCCGGGCGAAGCCGTTACCGCCGCGAACTGCTGCTCATTCAGCTCCGCCGCGTAATCGATGTTGATCGACGACGCTCGGGGCGCGGGTTGAAGCGTGTACTCGCGGGACATGGGGCGTAACGCTCCCGTGTCGCCGCGCGCTCTTCAATGGAAATCGTAGCGTCATCCCGAGCGAAGTCGAGGGATCCCGTGGCACCATCGAGCAGGGCTCCACGGGGTCCTTTGACTCCGCTTCGCTCCGCTCAGGATGACGACGTCGGTGGAGTTGGCCCGCTGGTCGCACCGCGGCGTTTTTGTCCCAACTCTTCGAGCAGCTCGATTTGAATTTGCTGGATCTCGAAGAGGCGGTTGTACTGGCGGCGCAAAAGATGATCGAGTTTTTTTGCAGGTGCCGGATCTCGAGCTCGGCCTTGAGATTGATTTTGTAATCGATACGGAAATTCGCTGCCGCTGTCTATTCCCGAGCGGAGCTAACGCAGAATCACCGAGCGCGAGGAGGAGCGGCCGTGATCGTCGAGCGCGATGAGTTGATAGACGCCGGGGGCCGGTTTCCAGCACAGGACCTGGTGGGCGTCGCAGGCGCCCAGAAACGTTTTGTCGGCGAACCAGTAAAGTTTACGCACGCCGGTTTCCGTTTCGGCCCGCAGCAGTATTCCGGCGGTGCTTGCTGAAACCTGCGAAACAGTCATCTCATTCGCGGGCAAATTGATCTTCGGTGCGTGACCGCCACGCGAAAGGAGTTCGTTGTCGACTGTTGGCAAAAAGGGTGGCGGCAATTTTCTCGGAACGCCGGCCCGTTCGAAAAGCGCGAGCAAATCGGAGGGCCAGAATTCGTAGACTTCGCGCTTCAACGTCCGCGTTCCGTCGTCCTGGGCCGCGCGCAAGCCGGTCGACGCATCCACCAGGACTTCGCGATGCACGTCGCAGGTGGCGATGGGCGAAATGCCCGGGATGAACCAGCTCTCCGTGCGATGGGGACAGAACGAAGTCGGGAGTTGACCGGAGACGGAACAGAACTCAACGCGTTTGAGGTTCAGCTCCGGTGGCGGCAAATGAGGCTCGACGCGCGAAGGCTCTCTGGCGCGCAATCCATCAATCATTTGAAACAGGAGCGGAGCTGCCGCGGTGCGCCCGATGAACGAGGCGTTTCGTTTTCCATCGAAATTCCCGATCCAGACCGCGAGCACGTAGTGATCGAAAACCGCGACCGACCACGCATCCCGGAATCCATGCGACGTTCCGGTTTTCCAAAAGACGGGCGCGGAGCGGGACACATCGGAATTGGTCAGGCCCGGACGCGGAATCTGTCCGAGCATGTCGAGGGTAAGAAAGGCTGCTTCGGGACTGACCAGGCGCACACTGTTTTTGCTGATCGGTTCGTTAAGAACGCGTCTGAGTGGCTGGAGTCGGCCGCCGTTGGCCAGCGCCGCGTAAAGGCGCGCCAAATCTTCCATCGTCACTTCCGCTCCGCCGAGCGGCAACGACAGACCGTAGAATGATGCCGGTTTCGGCAGGGCGACATCGGCGCTCCGCAGAAATTCGTAAAAGGTCGGATGCGACAGTTCCGAGGCCAGCGTTACCGCCGGCACATTGCGGCTGCGGGCGAGTGCATCCGACGCGCGGATGGGGCCGAGAAAATCGCGATCGAAATTCTCCGGGTTGTAATCGCCAAAGGTGTGAGGCGCGTCCTTCAGGAGGGTGAGCGGATGGATCCTGCCCTGGTCGAGCGCCAGGGCGTAAACGAAAGGTTTGAGAGTTGAGCCCGGCGATCGCGGTCGGCGCGTGCCATCGACCTGCCCGTGGATTTCCGCGTTCGAAAAATCCGACGAACCGATTTTCGCCAGCACCTCCATGGTCTTGAAGTCGATCAACAACGCGGCAGCATTCTCGATTCCCCGCTCGCGGTTCTGGGCGATGTAATCGGTCACGCGTTTCTCGAGGATTTCCTGCAGCGCTGGATCGAGCGTCGTCAAAACCTCTGTTCCCGCGGCTTTCGATTCGAGGATTTGTTGGACGAAATGCGCTGCCGTCAGCTGGCGTCGCGTTCGTGCTTCCGCGCGAAAGGTGAGCGCGGGAGTTTCCCTGGCGTTGGTCCGCGAATACCAGTGCTGTTGGGCGTTCGTGACCCGTTCGTTTTCGCCGCCCGCGATCAGAGCGCGACGCGTCGGACTCTGCGGTATCACGCTCAGGGCAACGGCTTCGGCGCCGGTTACGCGGGCAGCACTTTTCGAGAAATAGATTTCACTGGCCGCGCCCACCCCTTCGATGTTTCGGCCATAAGGCGCGAGGTTCAGATAGGCCTCGAGAATTTGCGCCTTCGAATAATGACGTTCGAGTTCGATCGCGTAAACGATCTGCCGCAGCTTGCCCGCGACCGTCCGCGTGCGCAGATGATATCTGAGCCGAGCCAGCTGCATCGTGATCGTGGAAGCGCCGGCCCGCGTCCGTCCGGAAAAAGCAAGGTTCCAGGTGGCCCGCAGCAGGGAGACTGGGTTAACGCCCGGATGTTTGTCGTAGTATTTGTCCTCGAACCGCAAGGTGGCGTCGATCAGCGCCGGCGAAATATCTTTGAGCGGAGTCCAGACCCGATATTTCTGGTCCGCCGTCAGCGTCACCCGAAGAATTTTTCCGTTCCGATCCAGGACTCGCGTCGAAAAGTCGATGCCCTCAAGCAAAGGCGGTTTTGGGAGCGCTAACCACACCGCCGCCAGGGTCATCGCGGCAAAAATGCCGCGCCGTAACCATCCAAGGAGCGGCGGCCTCCAGACCGCCGATTTAGGTGGGCCGGCGATTTGGAAATCGCCGCTCCTTGATTTTGCTGGCGCGCGCGTTTTCACTCTCCGAAATCGGGTTTCCGCGATCCGAAATTATTTCGTGACACTGATCTTTCCGCCCAGACCGCGTCCTTTCACGTTCCGGTCGTACATCGATTCCGCGAACACCGGCGGAACCACGAAGGTCCCCCGATTGCACGACTTGATCTGGTAGGTGATTTCGAGCGTCTCAGCCGGGACCGTGGCGTAAAAGATGGCTCGATCTTCCCGGACCTCGACGTAATCGACGCCCTTGATCGACGAGATCCCGGGCGAGAGCGATGAGCTCACAACTTCAAACCCACCGGGCAAGAGATCGATCAACGCGACGTTCGTGATTGGATCCGGTCGCAGGCCGCGAATGTGGAGCCGGACCGTGACAACGTCGCCCAACTGCGTGGTGGTCACCGGCTTGTTGGATTTGTCCAACAACTCGCGGTAAACCTCCAGGCCGTCGGTGATTGCCTTGTCCGAAAGTCGACGATCGAATCCCGCCTCGATGACCTGATAATAGGCGCCGGGTGGGTTGAGGGCTGTGGCCGTGCGAAAGCGAAGCGCCGCGGCGTCGCCGGAGAAGTTCGCGCGTTGCAGGAGTTTGGCGCCGGTCGCCAGGACCTTCTCTTTTTTCGCCTTATCGAGTTCCGCGATGGTCAGCTCGGGCGGATGTTGTGCCACGACGCGGGCGTAGGATTTCAACGCGAGCACGGCATAAGCGGCCGAGAGCGTATTGAAGGTTCCTTCGCCGATCGGCTTCAGGATTTTTTCAAACTCAGTCGCGGGAAGCTTCTTCAGGCGATCGGGGAATTCGCGCGCGAGGATGGCCACGTATTGCGAATCGGCGCCGAGCGGCTGGTAGAAATCCGTGATTCGCTCCTTGTCGAGTTGTCCGACGCGGTAGGCGCTGATCAACTTCACGGCCTCGTCTTCCTTGCGCAGGATGTGAAGCGCGCCGGCCAGATAAACGCCGGTCAGGTCCGCCTTCCATTCCTTCGCGAAGTTTTTGTCCAGGTATTCGCGCAGGTTGATGATGTAATTCGTTGTGACCACGCCTTCACGGCTCAGCAGGTAGATGGCGTAGGCGATCGTGCGCGCGTCATCGAGACTCGATGGTTCCTTCGCCACCATCGCCTGCAAATTTCGCTGTCCGCTCGCGAACATTTCCGCCGGCGGCGCGAAGCCGGCGGCTTTCGCTTCGATGAGAAAATTCATCGCGTAGACCGACATGAAACTGATTTCCTGCCCTTTCTCCGGCGCCCAATAACCGAAGTCGCCCTGATCGTTTTGGCGCCGGCGCAGGACCGAGAAAACGTTCTCGAGCTGCGTGTTTACTTCCGCCCTGGATAATCCGAAGTCGGCTTCATCGGCGAGAACAAGCCGGCAAAAAGCCGCGCTCGTGACCTGCTCGCTGCAACCGTGCGGAAAATCCTTCAGGTAGGCATCGAGGCCATGCGCAAGGCCGAGCGGCAGAGCGGAGACCGCGGCGCTCAGCTTCCGAAATTCCGGATACATTTCGCGTGTGATCGGGACCTCGGCACTGTTTTTGGTGAAACTGCTGCTGCGCACCTGGGTCAGGTAGGTGGCCGGCGGACGGACGCTGATCGTTGAGCGGAGCCGCGTTTCCTTGCCGCCCGTGCTCGCGATGAAGGTCATCGTTCCAGAGCCAAGTTTGTCATTTACCCGCACGGAAAAAGTAGTGGTCTGCTCGCGCCCTTCGGCGATGCGCAGGGTTTGCGCCGGGGATTTCACGATTTGCAGGTGCTCCGAACTTTCGGCGCGAATCTGCACGTCCGCGTTTTCCCCCGAGCCTTCCACGTTGTTCGCGACGGTCACGCCTACTTCAAACTCGTCACCCGGCGCGGCCAGCACGGGCACGCTCGGTGTAATCACAAACGGGCCGCGAACGAGCGGGTTCTTTTCCGCCGCCCCGGTCGCGTCGTCGGCCACTGCGACCGCCATCACGGTGAGCGTGCCGCTGAAATAATCCGGCACGTCGTAAACGACTTCGCGTTGCGTCGGATCGGCATCAATGATTCCAGACCAGAAAACGACCGGCTTTTCCGTCACCCGCTTGAACGGATTGAGTTGTTTCGGGTTGTCGCCATCGCCGCCGAACGCGGAGAGCGAGCGCAGTATTGAAAACTCAGGCATGATCAAGTCCACAATCTGGGCGGTCTCAACCACAAGGGCGCATTTGCGGAAGAAAAATCCGAGCGGATCCGGCAGCTTGTAATCGCTCACCTGGAGGATGCCCTGGTCGACCGCGAAAACGGCGATTTTCGAGGGCCGATCGGTTTTGTATTTGATATGCAGTTGTTCCCCGGGCTTCGCGATCGCCGGCGTATCCAGATCCACCTTTAGCCGTCGCCGCTCGATGTTCGCCGTGAACGGCACCACGCCATAACTGAGCGGGCTCGTGAAGATCTCTTTCGAATCGAGCGAACGAATCAAGGCAACATTGATGTAGCCGCTGCCTTCAAATCCGTCCGGCACCTTGATCTTCTGCACACTGCTGGCGGCGTCGGTCTTGAACCAAACCTGGGCGTAAACCCTGTCGCGCTCGATCGTGATCAAGCCGCTGCCGGCATACGGCGCGGTAATACTGATCTCGATTTCCTCACCGGTGTTGTATTGCGTCCGCGAAAGCTTCACCTGCAGTTCTGAGTTCTTATCCAGCGCGCGCTTGACGATGCCGCGCCCGACCACGGAAAAGCGGACGCGGCTGATCTTGCGATCATCCTTGTCCCGCAGCTCGACGGTGTAATCACCCGGCTCCTCCGTTGGAAGCTGGTAATGCAATCCGTCGGCGCTGATCGCGATCTTCTCCGTTTTCGCGACGCGCTCTTTCAAGACCGACTCGTAGGCGTAGCTGCCGTTGTCTTTCTTGGTGACGACCGAGACGTATTCCTGCGCGATGACGTTGAGGGTGACGTTGTCGAGCGCGATCTTGTTGAGCTTCGAATCGACGGCGACCAAATCGACAACGCGCGGGGTGGTGGCGCTGATATATTTCAGGTCGCCGTCACTCTTATATCCGACCACGTAGGGCAGCGCTGAGACCAGGGCGGATGCCTGGCCGGTGATGCTGCGGCCGCCCTCGCCTTCGAACGCTTCGGCAAAGAAACGCATCGAGTAAGTCGCATCCGCGAAGCGGTCGAGTTGCAGTTCAAGCTCGGTCTTGCCATCCGCGTCCGTGTTTTGCTCGCCGAGGTCGACGGTCTCCGATTGCCGTTCCTTCTTCTCATCGAGCTGCGGATCGTAAAAACTGTAGTCCTTGAATTCTGGGAAGGAAAACGCCGCCGGTGAAAGTTCGACCCGGCTCTTGATCCGCCGATCGCTCGCCGGCGTGCCGTAAAGATTCGCCAGCGCGATCGACGCCTTCATTTCCCGCGGATCGACCCAGCCGCGCGGCGAAGTCTTTGACAGCCGGGTTTCGATCTTCATCCGGTCGGGGAGGAATTCCTTCACGTTGACCGTGGTCGAGCCGAGCAGGGTCGAACGTTTGTCGCCCTTCACCAGGTAGACGTTGATTGCGTATTCGCCGGTCGGCGATTCGTAGGCGGTCTTGTAAGTCACTTCCGCAAAGCCACCGGGAGGCAGGGCCAGTTTTTTCGTCTGCACCTTGAGATCGCGCGCGTCGATCACTTCCGTCTCGATCGGCAACCCGGCGAGCTTGCCGAGCCAGTTGCGCTGCTTCACGACGAGCGCGATATGCATCTCGTCGCCGGGTCGGTAAACGCCGCGGTCCGTGAAAACGAACGCATCAAGGTCTTCCGCCAGGACCTTGTTCACGCCCTCGATATCGAAGCGCGAGAAATTCAGCATCCGATCGTCGCGCGAATAGGGAATGAAACTCACGTCGTCCCCGAGCCGCGCGACGTAAACAACCGCCTTGCGTTCGTGCTCGTTCTTCTCGACCGACGTAAACGTCACCCGCCCGTCCGGAGAGGTCTTCGCGCTTTGGACTGCGATGCCGTTCCGGCCGAGAATCTCAACCGTCACACCGGCCAGCGGCTGCCCGGTCTTGACCGAGACGACGAAAACGTCGCTGGTCTGGTCGGCGTTCTTTTTCACCAGCAGTCCCAGATCGCTCACGAGAATGAACCGGGTGGTCGTGACGCTCTTGATAAATTTCTTCGAGACCGGGTCCCACGCGCGGGCCTTCAGGAAAAAGAGGCCGCGCTCGCTGCCGCCATCCGCAGGTTTTTGCAGATACTTCGAAAAATCGAAGGCGGAATAATTCGCCTTCCACTTGTTTTGGAGCGCGATCGTCTGGTCCTCGCGCGCGATCCGCGAAATGTTGTCCTGATCGAACGAAGCGTTCTTGAATTCCGGCGCCTGGAATTCGCCTTCCGTCTGGCTGACCAGGTGATTGATCTGCGTGGAAAGAACGCGATCGATCTCGAACTTGATCACCGAGACGCCGCGAGACCGGATGGAGAGTTTGCGCTCGCCGCCGAGGGCGAGAAGCCCGCCATCGCCCTGGATCTCGACTTCCTGCGGAAGCTCGGCGGGGACGATGATGTTCGCGTGGTTTTCCGCCAGTTCGTAACCGCTCCGCGCCTTCAGCCCTTTGTCCACGCGGACATAAAGCTGCCCATCGCCTTCGAGCCGAAATTTGAAATGATGGTCGCGTGAATGTTCTTTCTCCGTTGGAATCGCGGTGAATTTGACGATCGTAGCCTGCGCCAGGATCTCCTCGGTAATTTCATCAGCGTTCGCCCATTTTGCTTCGGTCGAAGTGTCTTCTGTCGTATTCTCGTCTTCGTCGCTGCCGCTTTCTTCCTCGTTGGATTTAGCTGTCTCTTGCGATGTGCTTTCCTCGCTGGACTCGGTCGTGTTGTCCGAGTTCGATTCTTCCTCGGATGGCTCCGTTTTTTTCACATCGCGCTTTGGCAGGAGATAAAGGTGCAGCGCCTTCGCCAGTTCCGGGGTGGCGATGTCGCTGCTGGTTTCGATGTTAAGAATTTGTTCCGGCTCGCCTTCCTTGTTGCGGACGATGCTGCTGTCGATCGACCTGATCTGAAACGCCGTCGCTCTCGACGGGATCTGGGTCTTTTGCTCCACAGGGTCGTGCAACTCTCCCTCGCCCTGGCCAGGGCGAAGCCCGCTGGCGAGCGTCAGTTTCATCCAATCTTCCTCTGCGGGAAGAACGATCGGAGAGCTGCGAACGAAGGCCTGCCGGTTGTGCAGGCCGAACGTGATCGAGAAGTGAGGCGTGGGATCGTTAGGGGGAAAAACGTTCGAGCCGCCCAGCATGTTGAGGGTGAGGAACTTTTCGAGCTGCCCGGGCTCGACCGCGTGCGTCACCTGGATCGTCGCCAGCACGCGTTGCACGCCCGGTTCCTTGGCGTCCTCGGAAAGGGTTACGTCTTTCAATTCCGCTCCGAAGGGCGGCGTACTGGCGTCGTATTCCAGCTTGTCCATGCGGACGTGCGCCGGGAAGAAATCCGGGTCGAAAATGACGCGGAATTTTTTGTCTGCCGGCCAGTCCTGCGCGGGAGCGAAGGAGAGCTTGCGATCGTCGATCCATCTCCACGCGCCGGCCGTCGGTGGATCGAGGCGAACATGTTGGAGTGTCGGATTCTTCAGGTCCTCGAGTCGGGCGGCGGACTCGCTGAACTCGATCAGGAGGGGTGGGAATTTCAATTCCTTATCGTTTGGCGTTACCGGGATCGGTGCCACCTGCGCGGAGACCAGGTGCGGCTTGGGCCGGCTTTGACTTTGATACCAACGCCAGCCCCGGACCGAGCCACCCGCGATGACGAAGGCCAGAAGAACAAGGACTGGCGCGAGGATGGGGTGGCCGCGCCGGAAGAGAACCACGCGCGCGAAACCGCGTTGCAGCCAAAATGGGGGCTTCCAGGAGAGTTGTCCCAAGGCCGTGCGAAAAATCTTCCTGAGCCATCGCGCCAGCCACGCGAAGGGGCGAATCAACAGCCACAAGAAATTGAGCATATAGGGTGCGTCCTTTTCGGCGCTGACTGAGAGACGTTCAGTCGCAGAGCTCTTGCACGCGTGCTTGAAACGCTAGCGAACGGCCGGAAAAGAGGGAAGATCCAAATACTTTTTCGCCTCGCAAAGTGAACGTTTTGATCAGCTTGGGCTTGAATGGCGGACGCCGAATCCTAACCTAGGCCCATGGAAGAAGCCGAAGTGCCGCTCGAAAATTTGCAGGAGGAGATTCATCATCATGCCGAACTCGGCGGCGAGAGGTGGCTTTCCCAGGTTGCCTTGAGCACAGCGATCCTGGCCGTGCTCGCGGCTATTGCGGGACTGCTCTCCGGAGCGCACGCCAATGAAGCGATGATGAGCCAAATCCAGGCGTCGGATCAATGGGGCTATTACCAGGCCAAGAGCATCAAAGCTTCCGTCCTGGACGCAAAGATGACGTTGACCACCGTTGCGACGGAGAAGGACAAGGAGAAAGCCGCGCAATACCAGGAGGAGCAGGCCGAAATCAAACGGGAGGCGGAGCACAAGCAGGCCGAAGCCAAATCGAATTTTCGCAAGCACGAAATTTTTGCGCGGGGCGTCACCATGTTTCAGATCGCAATTGCGATCGCTGCGATTTCCGCTTTGACCCGGCGCCGGCGGTTCTGGGTCGTGAGCCTCGTTTTTGGTCTGGCTGGAAGTGTCTTTCTCGTCCTCGGTTGGATGGCGCATTGAACCATGCGCGTCCTTTCGATCGACGCGTCGCTGCGAAATACCGGCGTGGCTGTCATCGACGCTGATCACGGCAAGGCGCGCGCTCTTTATTTCGGTGTCATTCATAACGCCCCCAAGCTGCGTTCTTCTTCCTGCCTGGTCGCGATCCGGGACCGTCTCGCCGAATTGATCCAGGCGCACGAGCCCGATTGCTGCGCGCTGGAATCGGTAATCTACGTGCAGAGCTACAAGACCGCGATCGTGCTCGGGGCCGCGCGGGGCGCGGCCATTCTCGCGGCGGCCGAGCGCGGCTTGCCGGTTTTCGAGTACGCGCCGACCCGAATCAAACAGGCGACCGTCGGTCGCGGCACCGCGGACAAAAATCAGGTCGCGTTCATGATCCGGGCGTTGCTCGGTTTGACTGAGACACCAGGGCCGGATGAAGCCGACGCGCTGGCGATTGGACTTACCCATATTCGCGCGCAGGAGGCGGCACGGCTCGGCGTGCCGGCAGGTTCGCGCATATGAGCGCTCGTCCTTTGACCGTTCGCTGGCTCGGACGGATGACATTCACCGAGGCGCTTGTTTTCCAGGAAAAGCTCGTCGCCGAAAAATGGACGGACCGTTCGTTAGGCGACGAACTGCTGTTGTTGGAACACGAGCCGGTATACACCATCGGTCGCACCTCCGACCAGGCGAGTCTGCGGGGAGCGCAACACCTGCCGCACCCGCTCTTTCCCATCAATCGTGGAGGCCAGGCGACTTATCACGGGCCTGGTCAGCTGGTCGGTTATCCGATCATCGACCTGCGACGCTGCGGCCAGGATCTCCATCGTTATCTGAGGTGGCTCGAAGATCTGCTCGTGGAAACGCTCGCCGCCGTCGGCATCGCGGCCACGACCCGCGCCGGACTGACGGGCGTCTGGGTGGAAAATCGAAAGATCGCTTCGATCGGGGTCGGCGTTCGTCATTGGATCACGATGCACGGGTTTGCGCTCAACGTTGGCGGCGACCTGTCGCCCTTCGATCAAATCGTGCCCTGCGGCATCGCGAATGTCGTGATGACATCGATCGAAAAGGAAACCGGGCGCGAGAGCTCGGTGGAGAAAATAGCGTCGTTGGTTGAGAAAATTGCGTTGAGACGCATCGCTGACCTCCGGAATGTAGAGGCGTTCGCCGCGGCGAACGCCTGAGATCTCATGCCCATCCCACTCGAAGACAACGTTTCAGACATCATCGGAAAAGCGCAGCGCGGACTGGGGATTTCCGACAGCCAGCTCGCCGAGCGCGCGGGAGTCACGGCTGATCGAGTCCGAAGCCTGCGCTCTGGAGAATCCGACGATGATGCGATCGAGCGCGTCGCGCCTGTTTTGAAGTTGAGCGCCGCCGCTCTCAGAAAACTTGCTTCTGGAAATTGGAATCCGGAAGCAATTGGCGAAATCGACGGGCTGACGCAGTTCAACACGGCCTATCACGGCATCACGGTGAACGCTTACCTCGTGTGGGATCCGGCAACGCGTGATGCCGTGGCCTTCGATACGGGAGCCGATTGTGGCGGAATGCTCCAACAAATCGATGAGAAGAAACTAGGCGTGAGATTGATTTTGCTCACGCACGCGCACCCGGATCACGTTGCAGATTTGCGGCGATTAAAGAAGGCGACGGGCGCGCCGGTTTACATCTCCGAACTCGAACCGGAAGAGAGCGCGCAGACGATTGTAGAAGGCAAACATTTTCGGGCCGGGTCCCTCAAAATCGAAGCACGACAGACCTCGGGTCATTCTCCAGGTGGACTGACCTTTGTCGTGACGGGACTTGCTCGACCGATCGCCATCGTCGGCGATTCACTCTTCGCCGGTTCAATGGGCGGGGGCAACGTTTCCTACGAAGACGCGCTCCGGAATAACCGTGAAAAGATTCTAACTCTTCCGGACGAGACGATTGTTTGCCCCGGGCACGGGCCGTTCACCACGGTCGGGAAAGAGAAAAAGGACAATCCGTTTTTTGCGGAACGGTAGGGCGAGACTCTGTCGAGCCGTGCGCGAGCGATCTCGGCTCCGCGGAGCGTCGCCCTACCAAGAATGAGGAACAACATGAACATTGGATTTGTCGGTGTCGGACGAATGGGCGCGAACATGGCGCGGCGGTTGAAGGATCGGGGTTTCCATGTCACGACGGTTTTCGACGTGAATCGCGCGGCGGCGACTTCGCTCGCCCAGGAACTGGGCTGCGCCGCCAGCCCAACGCTCGGGGATGTCAGCGCCGGAGCCGACGTCATTTTCACAATCGTGACGGATGATGCGGCGATGCGCGAAATCTTCAGCGGCGCGGACAATCTGCTCGTGAACGCGCGGGGCAAACTGTTCATCAACTGCGCCACCGTTTCGCCGAGGACGCACGTGGAGGTCGAACGGTTGGCGGAAGCGGCGGGCGCGGCTTCGCTGGAAGCTTGCATGGCTTCGAGCATCACCCAGGCGCGGGAAGGGTCGCTCTATCTGATGTGCGGCGGACGGGAAGAAGTGTTTCAGCGGGCCGAGCCCATTCTGAAGGAGCTGAGCGTGTCGCTTCGTTATATCGGCACGGCGGGCGAGGCCGCGAAAGTGAAAGCGCTCGTGAACATGGTGATGAACATCAACACCGCCGGGCTCGCCGAAGGGCTTGGTCTGGGCGAAACCCTTGGCCTCGATCTGTCGATGTTACGCGAGGTTTTTTCGCAGACCGGTGCGGCGTCGCGGGTTCTGCAAACGGACGGCGAAGACATGCAGAACCGCGAGCATTCCTGTTTCTTCTCCGCCGCGCACGCGGCGAAAGATAGTGGGATCGCCCTGGAACTCGCGGACGAAAACGGCCTTGATCTTCCGCTCGCGCGCGCGACCAAGGCGCAGTTCGACCGGATGGTTGCGTCCGGGTTGGGCGAGCTGGATAAGTCCGGGATTGCGGAGCTGACCTTCAAAGGCCGTCTGACCGAGCAGACCGGGCCCTAGCTTTCGATCAGGCGCGGCGCCGCGAGGACGAGCTGCGCATCGCCGACGGTGATCGTTCCATCGGAGAGAATTTGCGCCCGCAATCCTCCCCGGCCTTCGAGGAACTTTTCAGTGCCGGGAACCACCGCCTGATCGAGCCAGTAGCAGGGACTACAATGCGCCGTGCCGCGCAGCCGAACGCCCTGGATGGAAAATTCCTTGCCAATCAACTCATTCAGATCGATGCCGGAAACGATGACATTTCGGCGGAGCGCGCCGGGTGAGGCCTTGGTCAGGCGAAAATGCCGGGTTAATTCCTCGAAAACTTCGAAAGAAAAAAACGTGATCTGTCCCTTGTAGTCGTCCCGGTAATCGTAAAAACGATCGCCGCGAATTCCGTGGCCGGCGACACATTCGATCGCCGGCACCTCGACCGGGGGGTGATCGCCCGGCGCCTGACCGTGGTGGCCAAAGTAATTGTGGCCGGAAGAAACAAAGATTTGGCGGATCAGCATCGCGACAGCGAGAAACTAACCGACGCGGAAACGAATTTCGCGGATGATTTTCGTCCCGAAGCGCTGCTTCAACTTGCGGAGGATGTCGGCTTTCGAAATCTGCTCGAACTGGTAATGGAGCGCCGGTTGCAGCACCCGCACCGAAAGAATCCCGGCCCGCAAGCTCACGGGTGCGGAGTGGGCCGCGATGAAATCGCCGACGATCTGCTTCCATGCATCAATCACCTCACCCTCGCGCAACCGCTCGCTCAGGCCGAGTTGTTGCATCAACTTCGGTAGCAAATCGCCCGGCGCCTGCCAGCGGTCCGGGCGCATCTTATTCGCCGGAAGTCCGCGCCATTCGGCGACGACGGCAGCGCGCAGCGATGCGTTCATTGGAGGAGTTGAGGAGTTGTAGCGTTGTAGCGTTGTAGCGGAAGACCGATGTAACGTTTCAACGCTTCACGCTGGAACGTCTCAATACTTCCGCCGCATGTTGCTCGGCAGAATGTTCAGTTCGGTGCGGTATTTCGCGACGGTGCGGCGCGCGATCGGAATTCCGCGCTCGCTCAGGATCTCGACGATCTCCTTGTCGCTCAAGGGGGAAGCGCCATTTTCGTTCTTCACCAGGTCCATGATCGCTTCTTTCACGCTGGTGTTGCTCATCGATTCGCCGCTCGAGGTTTGATAGCCCGGCGTGAAGAAATATTTCATTTCGAACACACCCTGCGGGGTCGACATGTATTTGCCGGAGATGGCGCGGCTGACGGTGGTCTCGTGGACTCCGACGATGTCGGCGATCTGCACCATCGTCATCGGTTTCAGATGCGCGGTGCCGTGATCGAGGAATTCGCGCTGCCGCTTCACGATCTCGTGCGCAATGTTCGAAATGGTCTGCTGCCGTTGGTGGATCGATTTGATCAGGAATTTTCCGCTCCGGATTTTGTCGCGGATATAGTCCTTCACTTCGCTGCCGTTGCCATCCTGCGACATGATGTCCTTGTAGGTGTTGCTGATGCGCAGGTGCGGGATTTGTTCGCCGTTGAGAATGACCTGATATTCGCCATCGATCTTCTCGACCGTGACATCGGGGAGGACGTAGTTCTGGGGCGCGGCGGCGAAAATCTGGCCCGGCCGCGGATCGAGCTGGGCGATGTTGTTCGCGCATTTTTGGACCTGCTCGACGCCGATGCCCATCCGGCGCGCGATTTCCGGAAAGCGCCGTTTCCCCAGGTCGGCCATGTGATCCTGGATGATTTTATATTCCAGGCTGCTTCCTTTTCCTTCGCGCTTGAGTTGAATCAGGAGGCACTCCCGTAGATCGCGGGCGCCGACGCCCGGCGGATAAAAGCTTTGGACCAGCAACAGCATTGTCTCGAAATCTTCCTGGGCGATGCCGGTGTTGAGCGCCATGTCCTCGGGAGTGACCTGGAGGAAGCCGTTGTCGTCGATGTTGCCGATGATGAGCTCGGCTGTTTTGCGATCGTCGGCGTCGAGCGGAGCCTGGTTGAGCTGGCCCATCAGGTGTTGCTGCAACGTTTCCTGGGTCGCGATCGAATCGAAGAAGAACTGGCGTTTTTCTTCGTCGTCCTGCGACCGGGCGCTGTAACTGCCGGACTGCGCCATATAATCTCGCCATTCGTCATCCAGCTTGGCGAGCTGATCGAATTCCGCCTTGAATTCTTCGTCGGCGGCCGCCGGGGTGGGAGGTTCCTCCGTGCCGTCTGCGTTCGGTTCGGTCGCGAGTTCTTCCAGCACCGGATTGGTTTCCATCTCCTGCTGGACGAGATTGCGCAGCTCGAGGAGGGGCGCCTGAAGGATCAGCAGGCTCTGTTGAAGCTGGGGCGCAAGAACCTGCTGGAGCGAGAGGTTTTGCGATTGATGCATCCCGGGGCCGGCCATGATCTCCGACGGTAGGCGTTGTTAGGGCCGAAAAGCAAGCAATTACCGCGCCCGTTCCCCTCGTGAAATGCCCGCTGCGGCCAGGGAATACGACTTGCTTTGAGAGGCGGTGTCGATTTGCTCCCATGAAACGTTTATCAACTCTCAGCGCCGCTTTCCTGCTGGGCGCCATCCTGATCGCTCCGGCCGCGGAGCCTTCGAAGGAAACCGAGCGTGACCAGCAACAGCTCGTCGCGCTCGCCAAGGAAGTTCAAGGTCAACAGACCGCCATTGCGGACAACCAGACAAAGATCGACGCCAAGATGACCGCGATCGCCGAAGCCCTGCGCCAGGCGAGAATTTTTACCAGTCGAGGGAGGTAATATGCGCGCCTTAATTCTTTCCATTCTGGCGTCCGCGATTTTAGTGCAGAGCAGCGACGCGCAATCGCCCATGCCGGTGGTTGTTCCCGCGATGACTCCCGCGACAGCCGCCGTCAGCCCGGTGACGGCAGCCGTTACCACAACTTCAATCCAGACGACGATCAAGGTTTTGCAGGCCGTGAAGGCTGCCAACGAGGAGATCCTCAAGCAGCAAGAGGCGACGTTGCAAAGGCTGGACGAAATGGAGAAAACGGCGGCGGAAATCCGGATCTACAGCAAGCGAGGCTAAGCGCCATCGCCGCTCAGACCGGATAACGAACTCACTGTCATCCCGAGCCGCGCAGACGGCGAGGGACTCGCAAGCGGTCAATTTCTTCTCCGAAAGGAACCGCGTCCTCCGTGATCGCACGCGCGATCCTTGGCGACAGCCAGAGTTGCAATTGAGAGGTCCCTCCCTTCGGCTTCGCTCAGGGCAGGCTCGCGCTGCGCCAGCCTCGGGATGACAACGCCGGGCGTCGCCAAAACTTTGCGCCCTACTTTTTGCTCTTCGGCTCCACCTTGCGATAGAGGGTAGCCATGCTGATCCCGAGCATGCTCGCCGCTTTTTCGCGTGAGCCGCCGCATTGATTCAACGTCGCCTCGATATATCCACGTTCCTGTTGCTGGATAAATTCGTCGAGCGTCTGGCCCACCGGCATTGAGGCCATCGCCTGTTCGGCCTTCTCTCCCTGGGCCGCGGCGACAATTTGCGGCGGCAGATCGCTCGGCAGGATCAAATCTTCCTCACACAGGGCGCAGGCGCGCTCAATCGCGTTCTCCAGCTCGCGCACGTTGCCCGGGTAATCGTAATGACAAAGAATATCGACGGCTTTGGGGTCGATCTTCTTCGGCTCGCCGCCGGTGACGCTGGCCTGCTTCTGCAAGAAGTGATTCACGAGCAGGGGAACGTCCTCGAGCCGGTCGCGCAGCGGCGGGATCTCCACGGGAATCACCGCCAGCCGGTAATAGAGGTCTTCGCGGAAAGTGCCGTCCTTCATTTTGCCCTGAAGCACTTCATTGGTCGCGCCGACCACCCGGACATTCACCGGCACACTTTTGTTGTCGCCGACCCGCCGGACTTCGCGCTCCTGCAGAACCCGGAGCAGCTTTGTCTGCAGCTGCGGCGCCATCGAGTTGACTTCATCCAGGAAAATTGTTCCGAGGTTCGCTTCTTCGAAGAGTCCGCGCTTGTCCGCGACAGCTCCGGTGAACGCCCCTTTCTTGTGTCCAAACAATTCTGACTCGAGCAGGTTCTCGGGCAACGCGCTGCAGTTAATCGCCACGAAAGGGTGATGCTGCCGGTTGCTGTTAAAATGCAGCCCGCGCGCGACCAGCTCCTTGCCGGTCCCGCTTTCGCCCTGGATCAAAACGGTGCTGTCCGTGTCGGCGACCTTGTTAATCAGGTTGTAGACCAGCTGCATCTTCTGGCTGGTGCCGATGATATTCTCGAACCGGTAGCGATTCTTGAGTTCCTTGCGAAGGTAGGTGTTCTCACGCAACGCCGCCTGGTAATCGAGCGCCCGCTGGACTGTCATTTGGAGCTCGTCAATCTTGAACGGCTTGGTCACGTAATCGTAAGCGCCCATTTTCATCGCTTCGACTGCTGTCTCCACCGATGCGTAGGCGGTGATCAGAATCACCGCGGTCTGCCGATGATGTTCGCGGACGTGACGGAGAACATCGAAGCCGGTCATCGTCTCCATCTTGATGTCCGCGATCACGACCTGCGGCCCGATCGCATCAAGCTGCTCGATGGCTTTCGGGGCGGAGTTGAAAGGGAACACCTGATGGCCTTTTTCCCGGCAAAGCGTCACAATGACCTCCACCATTGCGGGTTCATCATCGATAATTATGATCTTAGCCATACTCGCAGTGCGGAGAATATTTCAGAATTGAGAAAAGGAAAGCGAAATTGAGAAACTCAACCACCATGTGCCTTCAAGAGGGTTTCCGCCGCATAGAGCAAGTCTTCATAACTCTTCGTTGAAGGACGATAGGCACCCAGGACTTTGCGAGCGCCTTCGACGACGCGTTCCGCCTGGACCTTGGCCTCGGCGAATTGATTTCGGCGAAAGAGGCTTGAGGCGAGGGCACCGTGCGAGTCGATCCGGCAATGGCGAACTGAGTCAGGCCGCGCTCAGGATCTCGCCGTTCACCATCATCCAGGAAACGGTTTTCTCGAATCCGACGATATTCTCGAAAACGCCGGTGCCGGGCGAGATCGGCAGAGCGATGAGATCGGCGTAAGCACCGGGGCGAATACGTCCGAGCAAATTCCGCTGTCCAAACGCGTCCGCTCCATTCACCGTTGCGATCTCCACGGCCTGCTCTGGCGAAACGCCGGGTTCCTTGCGCAACAACTCCCGCATCTCCGCGAACAGGCTCAGGTTCGAGTTGCTCGCCAGACTGTCGGTGCCGAGACAGATATTGAAGCCCAGCGCGCGCAATCGCTCGAGAGCGAAAGGCGCGTGAGCGAAGAACCCGTGGCTGCGTGGACAGTGGGCGACGTGAAACTTTGGCGCGGTGGAGAGCAATTCAAAATCGCCGGCATCGATCTCATTCAGGTGCGCGATGATCCAGCGCGGGCCGATTGTTCGGGTTCGAATGAAAAGCGAAAGCGGTGTCTCCGCGCCGCAGTCATCCATCGGTCGACCGATTTCCTTGAGAAAAGAGAAGGCCGCGCCGTTCGCGTCCCGAAACATTTGCATTTCCTCGCGTGACTCCGCGAGATGCGTGGTCAACAGCACATTTTTCTGGCGCGATATCTCCTCGCACCGCGCATACAACCGCGCCGAGGCCGTGAAGGGTGCATGTGGCGCCAACCCCCAGCGGGTCACAGACTTTAGGGATTCGACGGCGGCATCGGCGATTCGATCAGCCTGTTCGGGATTTCGCACATCTATCAGCTCGCCGAACCACCATGTTCTCAACGGCTCTTCGATGGTCTGAATGAGATCAGGGAATGCAGTGAGGTTGGCGATTGTCGTTGTTCCGAAACGCTGCGCCTCGGCGAATCCGGCGTTGATCGAATCGATGTAATCCTCCGCCGTGAGTTTCGCCTTCTCGGTGTTGATCGATCGGATCCAGTCGGCGAAAGAACGGAGCGGGGGAATTTTTCCGCGCAGCATTGTGTAGTCGAGATGGCAATGCGCGTTTATCAGGCCGGGCATCAGGATCTGATCGCCCAGGTCGAGGGTTTCACCGGATTGGTGTAATTTGATTTCGTCGAATCGGCCGACAGCCGTGATCTTGTCCCTGGAAATCGCCACGGCGCCGTTATCGATGGGCTCACCCTCCATCGGCACGACGATGCGCGACCGGATGATCATCGGCCGGCCTGGACGACGCGACGCGCTTCCGCGACGAGCAGATTGCACGCTTCCTGACAAAGCAACGGAATCACCGGCCCGCCCGCGCCGGCCTGATCGTGTCCTGGATCGAACTTTTCGGGCGGCAATTTCGTCGAGGGCAGGGTTCCGATTCTGTCTCGACGCCATAAGATTGCGCGAAGGCACCCACCGTCCGACCGGCAAAAATTGCCGATCAGTTCGTCGGATTCTTCCTCACTGATTTGGGCCGCGATCCGATACATCCCGGATTGCCGCTCGAGTGTTTCGCGAAACGGTGTCGTGACAAGATCGCCGTTTTCGAAGGCAAAAAATGCCGCCAGCCGGCCGGGATAAAAATGATCCAGCGCCAGCCGGAGCTCTTCCAGGTCGGACAGACTCATTTTCCAGCCGTGCCGCAAATTCGGGGCCGTCTTCAGCGGGCGATAATTCTCGGCGTCGTCGAATCGTGCCAGCCTGTCGGCGTGCTCCGCTCCGGAGTGGATTGTAAGATCGGCGCGCCCGGCGTCGTCACGGTGCGACAGCAGAAATGTTCCATCGTCGAGGGATTCGATCGCGATCTGTCCGATGCAGCCCAGCCCCTTGACGGCCCAATCTCCGAGCGCGCGTTCCTGCGCGAGAGCTCTCACTTCAAGGCGTGGGCAATCAGAAACGCTGTGTGCTCGAGGAAATCCCGATCGTTCTCGGTAAACGCATTGATCTTCTCACTTTCGACGTCGATGAGTCCGACCACCTTGCTGGCTTCCGTAATCACCGGCACCACGATCTCCGATTGCGTGCTGCCAAACGTCGGTAGATAGCGCGGATCCTTGTGGACGTCCGCCACGATAACGGCCTGCTTCGATTCCAGGGCCGTGGCGGCCAGGCCCTGCGTGATCGGGAACCGCGGATAGGCCGGCGGACATTTGCCGGTCTTGGCGACGATGACAAAATCGCCGCGGATGATTTTGTAAATGCCGACCCAGCGATAGTCGCAGGCGGCCCGAATCATCTCGGCCATGGTGCACAGGTGGTCGGGCTTCTTAGCCCCTGCCAGGACGAATGCGCCAAGTTCCTGCAGTCTTTTCCCGATCTCGCCCGTTGCTTCCATTTTTAACCGTAACTGCGTGGAGACGATTTACGAAACTGATTGCGACACCTGCTTTCGCTGCGCCATGGCCTGTTCGATGATCACGTCAGCAAATCTGGAGTCGGTTCCTATCGCTGTCGAATAGAAGAGTGAGCGGCCTTGAATCTCCTGGGCTCCAGACTCCGCCCGCGCCTGGGCCGTCTCGAGGCCGAGCAAAACCGGAATGTCTTCGTAACTATGTAATCCGTCGGAAATGAAAAACGGGACGACCACGACATTGCGCGTTTCCGTCAGGTTCAACCAATCCGAGATCAGCGGCGGTTCTTCCATGTAGAGGTTGAGCACCGCGGCATAGAGGCCGCGCTGCCGGATCTTTTCGGCCTGCAATTTCGCAGCGATCGCGCTGTTGTCATTCAAGCTCGTCCCGTGCGCGACGATGAGGAGAGTCGCCTCACGTTCGGGGACGCCGGGTGCGACTTCCCGGGCGCGCTCCAGCAAGTATCCGGTCATGCTTTCGTGATTGCCGACTGGTTCGCAATATTTCCAGACCTGTCCGTTGGCCCGTCCGGTCTCCGGCCCACTCAGCTCGAGTTCGCGCGGAATCACCGTCCGGGTGAAATAACCTTCGCTGATGAAATTCGGCACCACGCAAACCTCGCGGATCGCGGGGTCGCGAAAGAAAAAGAGCGCGTCGCGCAGGCTGGGCTCTTCTTTCCAGAAACAGCAGGCGACGTCCGCGAAAATATGCCGCTGTCTGATTGTGGTCGCGTGCATGAGCGTCGGCATGCTGGAGAAGGGATTCACCGTCGAGCCGTGGCCCACGATGAGGAGTGCGGTGTCCAAGCTGTTTTCCATGCCTGAAAGAAAACGTCCAACGTCCAACGTCCAACGTCCAACGCCGAATTAGGAGGGTCATCCTGAGCGGAACGCAGCGGAGTCGAAGGACCCCGCAGAGCGTCGTTCGTCATGCCACGGGATCCCTCGACTTCGCTCGGGATGACAGACCGGGTTGGCGTTGGACGTTTTCTTCGGAATTCGCTAGACTAAGACCATGCGCTTCCGCACTTACAAAAGCACCGGCCTTCTTGTCAGCGAGGTTGGCTTTGGTCTCTGGACGATCTCGACCGGGTGGTGGGGCCAGTTCACGGAAGGCGAAGCAATCGCGCTCATGCACAAGGCTTTCGATCTGGGCATCACCCTTTTCGACGCGGCCGATACCTACGGCAACGGCCTCAGTGAAGAATTAATTGCGAAAGCGTTCCCGAAGCAACGCGATGAAATCGTTGTCGCAACTAAGATCGGGTACGATTTTGTTGCCCACGGTGAATCCAGGGGGCGCGGTCAGCGGGAGATACCGCAGGATTTTTCGCCGGAGGCGATCGTCCGCGCCACGGAAGCGGCGCTCAAGCGACTGAAAACCGACCGGATCGATCTACTCCAGCTCCATAATATTCGGATGGAGCAGGTCTACGACGACGCAATCTGGACGACGCTCGAACGATTGAAAGCAGACGGCAAAATCCGCTATTACGGCATCGCGCTCGGCCCGGCCGTAGGCTGGCTTTATGAAGGGGTGAACTGCATCCGGGAGCGCAACGTGACCAGCGTTCAGCATATCTACAATCTGCTCGAACAACATCCCGGGCGCGCCATGCAGGACGCGGCAACCGAAGCGGGGAAAGACACGATGTTCCTGATTCGAGTGACGCATTCCTCCGGCATGCTCGAAGGGAAATACACCGCTGAAACCGTTTTCCCGCCGAATGATCATCGGAATCATCGGCCGCGGAGTTGGTTGTTGAACGGTGTGAAGAAAATCGATCGACTCCGTTTTCTGGAAAATTCCGAGCGAACCCTGGGCCAGGCCGCGTTGCAGTGGTTACTCGCGGATCCTCGGGTGGCGTCGACGTTGCCTAACATCTACGAAGAAGCGCAGCTCATCGAGTTTGCGAAAGCTCCCGAGTGTCCTCCGCTCACGAGCGACGAGATGGAGAAGATAGCCGAGCTTTACGACGAAAATTTCGGCGTCGAACGGGAGGAGCCGAAGTTCAAGGGGACGATGGAATTAGCGGAAGCCGCGCCAGCGGCCGCGATCTAGAGCCACCGGCACGGGGGCGTGCCGGCTCCATTTTTTCGCGCGCCAGCTCTCCCTGTGGAGATGGCCTGCCCTCAGGCCGTCAAGCTGACGCAGCATGGTGCTCCTCAATCCCCCTCATCCTCTTCCACCGGCTCCGCCTTTCGGACGCGGATATCACCAGGATCGGTCCGCTTCTTTTTGTTTCCGTTCTCTTTGTAAACGTCCTTCAAAATCATCGCGATCATCGGCGCCGCCGCGCTGCCGCCATGCGCTGTGCTGCCGACATCGCCTTCATAGAGTGCGGCGAATGCATATTGTGGTTTCTCGGCCGGCACGAACCCGGCGAACCACGCCGCGGTCCGCTCCTTGTTCTTCGGGCCCCACTGCGCCGTCCCGGTTTTTCCGGCGACTGAGACCCCGTCGAGACTGGCCTGATGCGCCGTCCCGCCCGGTCCGTTCACGACGTTAATCATCGCGGTCCGCAGCTGCGACATCGTGTCGGCCGACGCGCCGAGCGTCTTTTTCTCCCGGACCTGAAATGCCGTCACGATTTCGTTATCTACTGTCTGCACCTGCTCCACCAGCCGGGTCTGATAAAATGTTCCGCCGTTGCCGATAATTCCCATCGCCTGCGCCATTTGCAGGGGCGTCGTCTGCATGTCGCCCTGGCCGATGGAAAGATTGGCGATATCGCCGTTCAGTAATTTCCGGCCGTGAGTCGCTTTCATGTATTGGTCGTTAGGCACGCGCCCTTCCACTTCACCCCGCAACGGGATTCCGCATTTTGCGCCGAACCCGAGCCGCTGGGCCCATTCCAGAATCGGCTCCGACCCGGTCTTGATCCCGACCTGGTAAAACCAGGTGTCGCAGGATTCCGTCATCGCTTCCACGAAGTTCAGTGGGCCGCGGTCGGTCTTCTTCCAGTTGTGAAACAACACGTTGCCGATCTGAATTGAAGGAACGCAGTTGAATTCTTCGTCAGAGCGCACCGTTCCGCTCTCGAGCGCGGCAATGCCGACGGCAACCTTGAAGGTTGACCCAGGCGGATAGGATGAGCGGAAAGCGCGCGGCAGGAGCGGAATGTCGGGATCGTCCTGGAGGGCCTTGAATTTTTCGGCCGAGATGTTGGGCGTGAACGCATTCGGGTTGTAAGTCGGCCACGAAGCCATAGCCAGGATGTCGCCCGTGTTTGGATCGACCACCACGATGGCGCCGCGCTTCGCCTTTGCCTCGAGTGCTTTCTCGGCCAGCTCCTGGAGGTGGAGATCGAGCGTCGTCACGACCGTGTGGCCCGGGACCGGTGGGGTTGTTATCTTTTCCGACGTTTTCCGGCCATCCTTGTCGAACGTGATTTTGTATTCACCGTGCTTTCCCGTCAGGACCTGGTTGAAGGTTTGTTCGAGTCCTTCCCGGCCTTCCGTTTCCGGCCAAAGGACTTCGTGGTTGTCGATGATCCCATCCGGGTTGCGCCCGGTCTTGCCGCTGTAACCGACGATTTGCCCGGCGGTTTTTCCGTTCGGATAAATGCGCACGTAATAGGGCCGCAGCGCCATCCCTGCCGGCAACCGCGTTTTCAAGTCGTCCGATTCTTTGTCACTGAGATTCTGCACGATCTCGAACGGCAGGATCCCGCGATTGTGGTAATGCCGTTTGATCAGGTCGTCGGAGATCTTGAGCGACCGGCCGAGTAATTTTTCGGCGGCCTGGATTCTTTCGTGGACATAAGCGAGCAGCTGCGGATCAGAAAAATCGAGCGGGGTTGGGAAGTTGATCGCGAGATTATAGCTGAGCCGATTTTGGGCGAGGGGCGCGCCGTTGCGATCCGTGATCAGGCCCCGCGGCGCGGGAATATCGAGAACGTAAGTCCGCGCCAGCTTCTGGGTCTCGAAAGTGGGGACAATCGTTTCTTCGAAGGGGGAAGCGCCCGGGGCCGGTGACGGACTTTCGGATTGCGCCCGCAATTGAACCAGGGCCGCGAAGGCGGCGACGGAAAACAGGAGCTTGGCGGAACGCAAATTCACAGGGCCAACTGTGCTGGCCAGGGTTGAATCGACAAGCAGAAAGGTAGGGACGACGCGCTGCGGCGTCCGCCTGGGTACAGAGCAGCTTGGCGTCTACGGACACCGCAGCGCGGCGTCCCTACCTCAATGCCGTTCGAGAAACCGATGAACTTCCTGCGCCAATTTTGGCCCGATCCCTTCTGTCGCTGCGATCTGTTCGATCGTCGCTTTGCGCAGCCGGTTCACCGAGCCAAATTTTCGGAGCAGCAGATTTTTCCGGTTCTGGCTCACCCCGGGGCAATCATCGAGAATGCTTTCCCCGATGCGCTTCTTCATCAGGAGCTGATGATAGGTATTGGCAAAGCGGTGCGCCTCGTCGCGAATCCGCTGCAGCAGACGAAGCGCACCCGAATCCGGCGCCAAGACCAGGGGCAGGGAGCGGCCAGGTCGATAGATCTCTTCATATTCCTTCGCCAGCCCGACAATCGGGAGATCGTGCAGGCCGAGCCGCTGCAGCTCGCGACAAGCGGACGAAAGCTGACCTTTGCCGCCGTCGACGATGATCAGATCAGGGAGGCGGACGGCTACATATGTGTCATCCCGAGCGGAGTCGAGGGATCCCGCCGCGGAAGGTGCCGGTAACTCTGCGGGATCCCTCGACTTCGCTGCGCTTTGCTCGGGATGACGGGCGAGCGCTTCCGCCGGATTCTCTTGCGAGAATTCCGCCGCGTCGGGGTTTGCCTCGCGCGCCTGCAGGAGCACCCGCGAATATCGCCGCCGGACCACCTCGGCCATGCTGGCAAAATCGTCCTGTCCTTCGACGGTCCGGATGCGGTAACGGCGATAATTGTCCTTGTCGGGAACGCCATTGCGGAAGCAGACCATCGAGGCCACGACGTGTGTCGTGGAAATATTCGAGATGTCGAAGCATTCCATCACCACCGGCAGGCGCGGCAGTTGCAAGGCATCGCCGAGAGTCTGGACGTCGTTCACCGGATCGATCGAGCTCGGCAGGCTGTGACGGGTAAAGCGCCGCGTCGGTTTCGTCGTGCGGCGCAAATCCTCGAGCATGTTCCGTAGATCCGCGGCTTTTTCGAAATCGAGTTTCTCCGCCGCCTTGTGCATCTCGTCTTCCACGGCCGTGATCATTTCGCGGGAATGTCCCTCCAGGAAGTCGCACGCCTGGGCGACTCGCTCCCGATACAGGTCCGCGCTGATTTCACTCAGTCGAGTTGGCACCTGGTAGGTGGCGGATTTCAATTCGCGCTCGGTCGGTGAACCGCGCCCGAAAGTGAGGACGCCAAATTTCTTGCGCATGAAGTTGAGCGTCTGGCGCAACGCCCCGGCATGCGCGTAGGGCCCGAAGTAACGCGCGCCGTCATCTTTCTTAAAACGCGCAAGGCGAAACCGCGGCCACTCTTCAGTCGGATCGACTTTTACAACGAGGAAGCGTTTGTCGTCGCGAAACGAGATGTTGTAGCGCGGGCGATATTCCTTGATCAACTTGCCTTCCAAGAGGAGCGACTCCGGTTCGCTCTGGACGGTGTGGGTTTCAAAATCCCAGACGGCATCGAGCATGGCGCGGGTCTTGATGTCGGCCTGGGCCAGCTTCGAAGGCATGAAGTAGGAACCGACGCGTTTGCGCAAATCGCGGGCTTTGCCGACGTAAATGACGCGGTTGAATCGGTCGCGCATCAGGTAGACACCGGGCTTGTGCGGCACTTCGTGCACTTTTTTCGCCAGGTCTGGTTTCTCTTCTTTTGCCACAGCAATGTTATTCTTGCGCTTGCTCGGGAAAGCGCCAGTGGGCAAAACCAGGGAGCGGCGATTTGTAACCGCCGTTTTCTTCTGTAGCCGGGTCCGTGTGGGATGCGCCGAAAAAGAATTCGCCATGACGATGGAAGCGGACTCGGCCCACAGGGCCGCGGCTAGTGTCCTTGAGGCGCTTCCGAGTTTCCCCGACAATAGCGCATGTTCGATGTCGCGATCGTCGGAGGCGGGCCGGCTGGTGCGAGCTGCGCTGTCTTTTGCGCCGGCGCCGGTTTGCGGACTCTGATCCTGGAACGCGAAAAATTTCCACGCGAGAAAGTGTGCGGCGATTGCCTGAATCCGGCGTGCTGGCCGCTCCTCCGGCGGCTCGAGTTGGCTGAACAAGTTCGCTCTTTGCCACATGGAAAGCTCGCGCGCGTCGAGTTCATCGGCATCGGCGGGCGCCGGCTCAGGGTGGAGCTTCCTGCTGGCGATGAGGCGGAGATAGCCATTAAGCGGAGCCTCCTCGATCAACTGATCCTCGATCGCGCGCGAGCGCTCGGGACCACGGTTTTTGAATCGACTACCGTGACGACACTTGCGTCGCCTGATCCGCGGACGGACCACTGGAAGATTTCTGCAGGCGAGCAAACCTTTCGGGCCCGCGCTTTGGTGGCGGCGGACGGCCGCAATTCCACCGTGGCGCGCTTATGCGGACTGCTTCCATCCGGTGGCCGGGAGCGGATCGCGTTGCAAACTCACCTGCCGCTTCCGCCGCAGTTTGGCAATCGCGTTGTCCTGGAATTTCGACCTGAGGGTTATTCCGGTCAGGCTCCGGTGAGCGGCGATGAATTGAATCTTTGTTTGGTGAGTGTTCCGGGCCGGATGGCGTCGCTGCGAAAATGGGCGGAAGGACGTTTCCAAATTTCGTCGAGCCACTCCTGGCGCACGATCACTCCATTAACGCGGGCGCCGATTTCGGCCGGGCAGGAGTCACTCTTCCTTATTGGGGATGCCGCCCGCGTGGTCGAACCGTTCACGGGCGAGGGGATTTATTACGCCCTCGCGTCAGCCGAACTCGCTGCGAAAGCCATTTCCTTGCAGCGCGGCGGCGGGAATGCGGGAGATGTCGCGGTCTCGTATTCCTCCGCGCACGCGCAGCTTTATCACGGCCGGCTCTGGATCAATCGGCTGGCGCGCGCCGCGGTCTTGTCACCGCGGATCGCCTCTGCTTTTCTGGGCATCGCGCGATTTCAACCTTCGTTGCTTCGTTTTCTCACTGCGAAGATTGCCGGCACGCCCTGACCGTGTTCGCCATCAGCATAGCGATCGTCATCGGGCCCACCCCGCCCGGCACGGGCGTAATCGCGGCGGCTTTCTCCGAAACTTCCGCAAAGGCAACATCGCCGACGAGCCGGTAGCCACGCTCCACACTCGGATCGTCCACGCGATTGATTCCAACATCGATCACCACCGCGCCTTCCCGGACATGTTCCGCGCGGACAAATTCCGGCTGGCCGATCGCCGCGATGAGGATATCGGCCGCGCGGGTGATTTCGGCCAGGCGCTGGCTTCGGGAGTGCGCCACCGTCACCGTCGCATCGCCGCCCCGGCCTTTTCGCATGAGCAGTAAGGCGAGTGGTTTGCCGACAATCATACTGCGTCCCAGAACCACGACGTGCGCTCCCGCGATTTCGATTCCGCTTTCGATGAGCAAACGCTGGCAACCGAGCGGCGTGCAGGGAACGAAACCGCTCTTATCTCCAAGCGCGAGCTTCGCCACATTCGCGGGATGAAAGCCGTCCACATCTTTGGCGGGATCGATGGCGCGAACAATGGCGGCTTCGTTGATTTGTTTCGGCGGCGGGGATTGCACGAGGATGCCATGGATCGCCGGATCGCCATTCAAGTCGTGGACCCGGGCCAGCAACTCGTTCTGGGTGGTATCGGCCGGCAGCTCGAGTTTCACGGAATGCAATCCGAGATCGCGGCACATCTTGTCCTTCGAGCGGACATAGGCGCGAGACGCGGGATTATCGCCGACCAGCACCACCGAGAGACCAGGTGTCCGGCCGCGCTTTGTCAGCTCAGCGATTTCACCGCGCAGCTCCGAGTAAACTTTTTTAGCAATGGCGCGGCCCTCGATGAAATGTGGCATGCGCACCAATCTCCTGTCATTCCGAGCGAAGTCGAGGAATCCCGTGGTGCCCCGAACCGGCGTCTAACCTGGGATTCCTCGGGATTCCTCGACTGTGGCCGGAATGACTATGGTTCTTCCACCAGGCGCATCATCGCACCTTGCAAACGGAGACGCTCGGCCTCCAATTGGTCAGCGCCCTCGATCGGCGGCACCTGGATCGGCGCGCCGAAGATCGCTCGCAGGGTCGCGAAAGGCCGCGGCACGACGAATCGGTCCCAGCTTTTCAAGCGCCAGGAGCCCGAGTATTCCATGTGGATCGGGACGACGGGCGCGCCGCTTTTTTGGGCAAGAAAAATGACCCCCTGACTGGTTTGATAAACGGGTCCGCGTGGACCGTCCGGAGTCACCAGAACGTTGCCGCCGCCGGCGAGAGTTTCCACCAACTGGCGCAAGGCGATCACGCCTTTGCGGGAGCTCGAGCCGCGAATGGTGCCATAGCCCGAGCGTTCGATGAAGATAGCGATCAGGTCGCCGTCGCCGCTGGCGCTGATCAAGCCGAAACTTTGGCGGGTGGGAAAACAGGGATCAAAAACCCGCGGCAGCATGAGGAGCCGGTTATGCCAGATGGCGAAGATGACCGGCCGATCGCGGACCAAAGCGACCACGTTGTTTGGATCTTCTACCTGCAAACGCAGGGTCCGGGCCCAGAGTCGATACAGCCAAAAGCCGAGCACGATCAAGACGCGCGCGCGCCAGCTCTCAAGCTTCACTTTGATTTTGTTTGGGCGCCGTCATCACGCCAGCGATAGGCGGAAGGATTGGGAAGACCGAGCTGATCCAAAATGCGCCAGACCACGGTGTCAGCCACGGCCTCGACGGAACCTGGGCGACTGTAAAATGACGGAATTGCCGGGAGGACAATCGCGCCGGCTTCGAGGAGGGTGACGACGTTGCGCGCGTGAATCAGACTCCAGGGGGTCTCGCGAGGGACGAGAATGAGTTTCCGGCGCTCCTTCAAAAATACGTCGGCGGCCCGCAGGAGCGCGGTGTCGCTGCAACCGGACGCGATCCGGCCGAGCGTGGCCATCGAACAGGGCGCAATCACCATCGCATCGAAGCGCGCCGAACCGCTCACAAAAGGCACATGGAGATCGTTCTCGGCGTGTTCCAACACACCGGAGGGAACGACCAGCCGATCCACTTCCTGCGCGGCGACCTGTCTGGCATGCCCGCTCAGGACGAGATGGACTTCGTTCGCGGCGCAATCGATCTGCGCGAGAAGTCGTTGCAGATAAATTGTTCCGCTGGCGCCGGTCGCCGCGATCACGAGTTTCATGCGCCTAACCAATCACATTTGGCGCGGGAACACTAGTCATCCCGAGCGCAGTCGAGGGATCCCGAGTTGAAGGCTTTAGGGGGTGCGCGACGGGATCCCTCGACTGCGCTCGGGATGACTAGTGCCATTTGCGTTTGAAATTAGCGGCAAGCACGCGCAATTAGTCTCGCCATGATCAAAAAGCTTCTGCACACGCGCTATCGCGTTACCGACCTGGAAAAGACAGTCGCGTTTTACCGGGACGTTCTCGGGTTGCAGGAAATGCGCCGGCACACTTCGGGGCGCGGGTCCCAATTGGTTTTCCTAAAGGCACCGGGGAGCGAAGAGGAAATTGAGATCTGTAAGTTCGATCAAAGCGGTCCCGTGGTAGTCGGGCCTGATCTGACGCACCTCGCGTTCGAAGTCGACGACATGGAAGCGTTCGCGCGCGAGTTGGCGAAGAAAGGTTATCCCCTTTCCGATGGTCCGCACCCGCACGGAAAGGGCGGCGCGATCGCGTTCATCGATGCTCCCGAAGGCTACGAAATCGAACTGATCCAGCGTGGGTCTGACGAGTAGCCGCCTGACACGCTTGCGTGGACAAAAAATCTGCCTCTAAATTGGTGCCCATGAAACGCCGCCCCGAAACGCTCGCCTACTTCTGCACGATCGCGCTGGCGCTTCTTTCTGTCGCGGCAAAAAAGCACCAATTCAAACCGGTCACTCCGATGGAGGTTCCGGATTCGATTTCCGAAGTCCGGAAGGCGGAGCCGGCCCCGCCGCCGCCGCCCGGTTCTGTTTCGAAGATCCCGCCTTCCACTCGCGCCGTTTCGGTCATGGTGATCGATGCGCATACCGGCGAAATTTTTTACGAAAAAAACGCCGACGCTCCGCGAGCCGCCGCCAGCACCCAAAAATTGCTGACGGCATTGATCGTGTCGGAGCGCGGTTACCTTGATCGGCCCGTGACGGTGCAGGCGGTGGACACGATGGCCGAACCGGTAAAATTGAATATCCGGCCCGGTGAAACGTACGCGCGGATCGATCTCCTGCGTGCCCTTCTGGTGAAAAGCCCGAACGACGTTGCGCGCTGTCTCGCGCGCGATGCCGCCGGCAGCGTCGAAGCTTTCGCCGAACTGATGAACCAAAAGGCGCGGGAGCTCGGGGCCACGCATTCGCATTTCGTGAACCCCAATGGCCTGCCCATACCGGGCCAATATTCTTCGGCGCGCGATTTGTCGATCATCGCGAAGGCCGCCTACGCGAACGGCACCATTCGTTCCATCGTTTGCCTGCCCAACCTTGTTTTTCGTTACGCGAACGGCCGGACCCGTGAGCTGGAGAACACGAACAAGGTTTTGAAGCGGCTCTCCTACTGCAATGGGATGAAGACCGGTTACACGGAGGCAGCCGGGCATTGCCTCATCGCGAGCGGCACGCGGCCCGGACGCGACATCATTGTGGTCGTGCTGGGTGACAGCAAATCCGGCGTCTGGCAGGACGCGTCTGCGCTTCTTTCCTGGGGCCTCTGGATGTAGTCCCGCGGCCGGGGGACGGTGTTGCCGCCTCAGACCGGCCTGGCTTCGAGGAAAGACGTCCGACTAGGGACTGCCGGCAGCGTTCGCTCGCAGCAAGGGCGAAGGGACGAGCGCGGGATTGCGAACCGGGTCACGAGGTCCTTCAGCCGGGATGTCTTCGGGGCCTTCCGCCGGAGGCGCGGGTTCATTCAGATTCGCAGAGCTGGAAGAGGTGTCGGTGCTGGCCAGGCGAGCGGAATTCATCTCGCGAAGGGTGGTGCGCTGGGTCGTCTTGGTGGTCTCGCAAGCGGCAAGGAGAGAGAGGGCGAGCAAACCGGCGGTAATTTTGGTGATCATTTTGTTTGAATTCGGTAAGACTTAAGGCGGGATTCTCCCGACGGTCTTTATAATTACTATATTTCCTTCCGATTTGGCAAGAAGGATTTTTGCGAATCGCGACGCATTTTTGCGAAAGGGGCTATTTCCCGGGTGAATCCCAGGCGAATCGGCCTAAAATCGCCCCCAGTTTCTGCCTCGTTTCGGCCGGCCAAAGCTTCCGGTCAGTGACCAGGGCTGTGTCCAGGGCCCGGTGCTCCGGCCAGGTCGCCTCGGTGGGGATGCGAGGAATGGCTTCGACGAGGATTTTCTTCGCCGTATCGGCGTTGGCGATCAGGTGTTCGAAGACCGTCTGGGCTGAGACCGGTTCCTCTTCCACTTTCCAGCAATCGTAATCGGTGACCATCGCCAGCGTCGCGAGCGCGATCTCCGCTTCGCGGGCCAGTTTTGCTTCCGGCAGGTTCGTCATGCCGATGACGTCGAAACCGTTGCGCCGATTCAGCTCGGACTCGGCCCGGGTGGAAAAGGCGGGCCCATCCATATTCACGTAGGTGCCGCCGTTGTGAATGGTAACGCCGAGGGCGCGCCCCGATTCCGCGAGGATATTTCTCAGGTCCGCGGAGATCGGATCGGCGAAACCGACGTGCGCGGCGATTCCGTTGCCGAAGAACGTGTTGTTCGCGCGCTGGCTGGTGCGGTCGAAGAACTGAGAAGGGAGAACGATGTCGCGGGGCGCGTATTGTTCCTGCAAACTTCCGACGGCGGTGACGCAAATGATCCAGCGCACGTTGAGCGAGCGCAGCGCGTAGATGTTCGCGCGGTGATTCAACTCATGGGGAAGCAAACGATGCCCCCGTCCATGGCGCGGAAGGAAATAGACCTGCCGGCCGTGCATCCGCCCGCTCACGAGGGCGTCGGACGGATCGCCAAACGGCGTTTCGACGCGTTGTTCGGTCGGATTCTCCACTCCCTCCATCTGGTAGAGGCCGCTTCCGCCGATGATGCCGATGGCCGGTGCGTTTTCAGTCATTGCGCGCGATTAAATTGAAACCGCGAAGCGAGCGCAAGCTCCGGCTGCCGCACCCTTGCAACGGCGTTGGCGCGCCGGGGCGCTTTGTGTCAGAGTCCGCTCGCTTCATGCCTAAATTTTTCATCAAGACCTACGGCTGCCAGATGAACGAGCGCGACTCGGAGCAGGTCGCGCATTCGTTGCTGGAACGGGGCTACGAGCGCGCGGTCCGTGAGGCTGACGCCGACGTGGTGTTGCTCAATACCTGTAGCGTCCGCGACATGGCGGAGCAAAAGGCGCTGGGCAAAATGGGCATGCTCGGAAAAATCGCGAAACGGCGCCCGGAAACGGTTTTCGGTTTTCTCGGTTGCATGGCCCAGGCGCGCGGAGATTCGCTTTTTGCCACCCTGCCCCATCTGGATCTCGTGGTCGGTACGCAAAAATTTCACCGCGTCGCGGACTACGTCGAAGAGCTGCTCGAGAAAAAACGAACCCGCCGAATGGATGACCCGCGCTTTTCCATTTGCGACACCGATGAAGAAACCGGTTCGGCCGAAACGATCCGTGATCACGAGCTGAAGGAGCGGCAGGCGACCGCGTTTGTCTCGATCATGCAGGGCTGCAACATGCATTGCACCTTCTGTATTGTGCCCAGAACGCGGGGTCCTGAGCGGAGCCGATCGATCGCAGAAATCGTGCGCGAGGTCAGCGATCTCGTCGATCGTGGCGTAAAGGAAATCACGCTCCTGGGCCAAATCGTAAACCTCTATGGCCGGCACGAGTTCGCCACGGCCGACGGCAAAAGTCCGTTCGTCCAGCTGCTCGAAGCCGTGCACTCCATCGAGGGCTTGGAACGTCTCCGCTTCACCTCCCCGCATCCGATCGGATTTCGCGGCGATTTGCTCCGGGCGTTAAGCGATCTGCCGAAACTGGCAGAACACGTTCATCTGCCGCTGCAATCCGGCTCGGACCGAATCCTGAAAGCCATGCATCGGCCTTATACCGCCGAGAAATATCGCTCGCTGGTGAAACGCATCCGCGCGACCCGCGAGCAAATCGCGATCACCACCGACGTCATTGTCGGCTTTCCCGGCGAAGACCACGACGACTATCAACGGACCCGCGATCTCGTGGAGGAACTCCAATTCGACAACGCGTTCGTCTTCCGCTATTCGACCCGCCAGGAAACACCCGCCGCGGCGATGCCCCAGATCGATGAACGCGTAAAGGAGGAGCGCAATCAGGACCTCCTCGAAGTCGTCGACGCCTCCGCGCAACGGATTAACGGGCGTTTGGTTGGACGGGATCTCGAGATTTTGTGTGAAGGGCCGAGTCGCACCAACAAGGCGCGTTCGATGGGACGCACCCGAACCAACAAGATCGTCGTCTTCGAAGGCGAACCAAAATACACCGGCCGGCTTTTCGACGTTCGCATAGCCGAGGCCACCGGATTCAGCTTGTATGGGATGCCGGTCATGCAACCGTCCTCTCCGGTTTTCGCATGATCTATCATTTGTCGCTTCAAACCGCCGGATACCTGGCGGGCCTCTTTCTTTCGCTCTTTGGCCTCTGGGGCCTCGTCCGACCCGGGGCCTCCCAGACCGCTGCCCGCAGCCTACCCCGGTCGCGGGTCGCGGGTTTTGTCCTTTTGACGGTCGCGTTCTTCTGGAGCTTCTGGCTCCTGGCCACGATGGAGATGGGAGAATTTTCGGCCTTCCGAAAACCGCTGCTGTTCATCCTGCCCGTCGGCTTTCTGCTCGTCCTGCGGTTCGTGGACGAGTTTCTGGCCGCACGTGCCCTTGGCATTCTCTTCCTGCTCGCGGCCGAGCCGCTGCTGGATGCCGCCTTTTTCCGAAACGAATCCAGCCGGCTTTTCGTGACGGTTTTTGCTTACCTGCTCATCGTCGCCGGCTTGTTCTGGGTCACCATGCCCTATCTCTTGCGCGATCAGATTAATTGGAGCTCCCGCACGAACGGCCGCTGGCGCTTTACCCACGGGCTCGCGTTCCTCTACGGCGCCGCCCTTCTCGCCTGCGCCGTGACGCAGTATTGATCCGGCTCTGGCCGCGATCGAACGACCGCGGCGGCTTCGATGAACCGCATCCTGGTCATCCGCGGCGGCGCCATCGGCGACTTCGTTCTTACCCTCCCCACGATCAAACTGCTGCGCGATCGCTTCCCGGGAGCGCATCTGGAAATCCTCGGCTACAAACACATCGCCGCGCTCGCGGAAAAGCGTTTTTATGCGGACGCGGTTCGATCAATCGAAGCGGCATCTCTCGCAAAATTCTTCGCGAGAGATCCGGAACTGCCGTCTGAGCTGGAGAATTACTTCGGCAGCTTCGATTTGATCCTGAGTTACCTCTACGATCCGGACCAAATCTTTGAAGCGAATCTAAGGAAGTGTGGCGACGGCGCATTCACTGCCGGGCCCTCCAAGCTCGACAACAGCGAACACGCGGCCTTTCAGTTGGCGCGTCCGCTCAAGACCCTCGGTCTTTCTTTGACTGATCCGGCTGCGCAGCTCTTTCCCACGGACGTCGACCGGAATGCCGTCAGGTTTCTGCTGGCAGATGGACCCGACAGAACCATCGCGCTCCATCCGGGCAGCGGCAGTGAGACAAAGAATTGGCCTCTTGAGAACTGGAGAGCGCTTGGCGACTCTCTCGTATCGAAAGGACACAATCTTTTGATTATCGCCGGCGAAGCGGATACGGATCGTTCGCGCTTGCTGAGAGAAACGTGGGTCGGCCACCCGGTTCAATTCGCGGAAAATCTGCCGCTGCCCCAGCTCGCGGCCACGCTCGAAGGCAGTTTGTTCGTTGGCCACGACAGCGGAATTTCACACATCGCCGCTGCCGTCGGCGCGCACTGCCTGTTGCTTTTCGGCTGGACGGATCCCGCGATCTGGGCGCCGGCGAACGAGAAAGTGACCGTCCTTCGGGCGCCGGAAGGCAAAATGCGATTGCTCCAGGTGGAAACCGTGATCGCGCGATTTGGCTAGGCCTGTCATCCCGAGGCAGGCGAAGCACGCCAAGGGACCTCACAACTGTAAATGCTGGCTATCGCCAAGCTTTGTGCGTCCGATGACGGAAAAGATCTTTGTTTCGCGAAAGCGGTTGAGCGCCCGCGAGGTCCCTCGCCGTCTGCGCGGCTCGGGATGACATCCGCACAATAGCGGCTACCCCTTACGAACTGATGCGCATCGGCATCAGGACATAGAGGAACGGTGTCTGGATCTTGAGGACGCCGGGGCTCATTTCATCGATCAGATCCAGAAAAACCTCGTCCTCGGTCAGCGCGCGCAGTGGCGCCATGAAAAATTCCGGGTTAAACGCGATCGAAAAATCCCGGCCTTTGTAAACAACCGCCAGCGACTCCTTCGCTTCGCCGACTTCCGGCGTGTTCGCGGTGATATCGATGTTGTTCTTCGTGAAATTCAGTTTGATCGAGTTGGACTTGTCGCTTGCCAGTAACGACACGCGGCGGAGCGAATTGAGGAAAGTCTCGCGTTCGAGGGTGACGCGTTCCTTCGTTTCGGTGGGGATCACCTGCTTGTAGTTCGGATAATTCCCCTCGATCAATTTTGAAACCAGGAGCGTGTTGTTGAGCTCGAAGGCAATCTGGCCGCTGCCGACACTCATCTTTACTTCACCCTCGTCCGTCAGAAGCCGGCTCAACTCGGTGACGGCTTTCGTTGGGACGATGATGTCCGCTTCGTGGCTCCGCGGGAACTCGAGCTCGATGTCCACCATCGCGAGCCGCCGTCCATCCGTAGCCACCAGCGTCAACTTGTTTTCCTTCAGGCTGAAGAGGAGGCCGTTCAGCACGTAACGGGTTTCGTCCGTCGAGATCGCGTAGGAGGTCTTGCGCAATCCGTCGCGCAAATCCTTCTGCCGAATGGTCACGACCTTGGCGCTGTCGAACTTCGGCAAAGGCGGGAATTCTTCCTCGGGCAAACCGAGGATCTTGAAAAAGCTTTGCCCGCTCCGGATCGAGGCGGCGTTCTTGCCATCGACTTCGATGGAAACTTCACTCGAGGGCAGTTCGCGAATGATGGTGAAGAGCCGCCGCGCGGGCAAAGTTGTGGCGCCGTCCTTCTCGATATTCGCCTCGAACGCTCCCCGCACCCCGACGTCGAGATCGGTCGTCGTCAGATGGACTTCGCCGCCTTTCGCTTGGAGCAGAACGTTCGAGAGAATCGGAAGAGTCGTGCGGGTGCTGACGACGTTTTGCACCTGTTGCAAACCTTCGAGCAGCTTTTCTTTGGTGGCGCTGAATTTCATGTCGGAACGGAAAGCTAAGATGTAAGGCTTACGATTTTATTCGGCAACCGCAATCTCGTTTCCCGCGTGATACGAGTGCGGCTGCCCTTAACGCTGCAGCGCGCTGTCGATGAAAGAAATGGTCTGCCGAATGTTGTCCTGCTCCTGCATCCGTCTCTTCACCAATTTGCAGGCGTGGAGGACCGTGCCGTGATCGCGACCGCCAAAAGCGTCGCCAATTTCGTTGAGTGAAGCCTTGGTCAACTCACGCGCGAGATACATTGCAATCTGGCGCGGGAACGCAATGTTCGCGGGGCGCCGCTTGCTCGTCATGTCCGCGAGGCGAACATCGAAGTGTTCCGCCACGCGCCGCTGAATTTGCTCGATCGTCACCGCGTGCCGCGCTTCTTCCTGGAGAATATCCTTGAGCAGATGCTCGACGACCTCGTTGGTGAGTTCCTTGCCGCTCAAGGAGGCGAACGACGCAACCCGCATGAGCGCTCCCTCGAGCCGCCGGACATTGGTGCGAATGCGATTGGCCAGGAATTCGAAAATCTCGTCACGCAACTTGATCTGAAGGGTGTGCGCCTTCTTCCGCAGGATCGCCATCCGCGTCTCCACGTCAGGTGGCTGAAGCTCGGCGGTCAAGCCCCATTCAAAGCGTGAAACCAGGCGATGCTCGAGGTTTGCGATCTCCGACGGGGGCCGATCGCTCGAGAGCACGATCTGTTTATGGCCGTCGAAGAGCGTGTTGAAGGTATGGAAGAATTCTTCCTGCGACCGTTCCTTGCCGCCGAGGAACTGGATATCGTCAATCAGGAGGAGGTCGGCCTGGCGATAGCGCTTGCGGAATTTAACGAGGTTGTTGTGCTGGATCGCGTCGATGAATTCGTTGATGAAGACCTCGCTCGAGAGGTACATCACCTTGGCGCCCTTCTTGTTCATCCCGACGTACTGGCCGATCGCCTGCATCAGGTGCGTCTTACCGAGCCCGACGCCGCCGTAGATGAAGAGCGGATTGTAGGTGCGGGCCGGCGTCTTGGCGACGGCGAGACTGGCGGCGTGCGCGATCTCGTTGTTCGGGCCGACCACGAACGATTCAAAATTGTTCCGTGGATTCAGGCCGAGTGAGTTGCTGGATTGCTTCACCTCCCGGGCCGTGTCGCGGGCGAATTCCCGGGTGGAAAGTTCCGCGGCCTCGTCCTCCTCTTTTTTAGACGCCCCATCGGAAGCCGTGGCGAAACTTACGGCGCGCGGCGAGCCAAAAGCGGTGACGATGGCGGCCTGCAAGGCAGCCATGTGGTTACTCTCGATCCAAAACTGGTAGATATTGTTCGGAACGCGAAAGGTGAAGGATTCGTCGGTGGCGTGGACCAGCTTCACGGCCGAAAACCAGCGCTTGAAAGTGTCCGGGCTCACCTGCGGCTTGAGCGCTGCCGACAGTTTCTGCCATAGCTGGGAATGGTTCTCGTCCATGCCGACTTGTTAACAGCGTTAAACAACCCGCAATTCGCCCGGCAAGAGCGCAATTGGCGGATTGAGGAATTCTTGCGCCGCGTGGTTTCTCCTGAGATAGCGCGGCGACATTTGCGAAGGGAACTGGGTTAAGGTCCGAAAATACGAGGGAAAAACGAGGGAAATTTCATTCCACGACATGGGCAGCGTGACCGAAGAGAAATCTTTGGGAAGAGTTTTGTTCGCTCTGGCGGGTGTTATAATCATTCTAGCTCTTCGTGATCTTGAAAATCTGTTAACATCTTATTAACAACAGGGTTCGTTGCTCCCTGCCAGCGGCTTGAGATTAGAAACCGCGGGCGGAGCCGACAAGAAAAAACCTGAATTTTATTTTCGTTCGCGAACCAAAAAAATCTTGACGAAAAATCCGGTTCAGAATTGTCGGGAGCACGCCAACGCGAACGAGTTGACCCGATCCTTTCGCACGCGCAACATTGCAGCGGATTCGTCCCCGTTGGCTCCAGCGCATCGCCGAAATGTCTCTTCATCGATCCGGAAAAATAGCGACCCCGGCAGTTGAAGGAGCGGCGGTTTGCCACCGCCGACCCGAAAAAATGGCGCTGGCAAACCGCCGCTTCCCGGCCTGGTGCGCCCTGCTCGCACTCATCTTCGCCTGGGTGCCTTCCGCGCCCGCGGTCGACGATATTCCGCCTCCCTTTGGTTTTCATTGGAACGATTCCATGACAAAACTCGAGCAGGTCCTTGTCGGCGCGAAGGCGAAAATCGTCAGCCGCGAGCGAAAGGAGAAGCGCGAGGTCTGGACGGTGGAAGGCCTGGTGCAACCGGGGTTGCGGCGGACGCTCTTCATTTTCCGTGACGGTTTTCTCGTCGAGGTGGAGCTGCAGTACGAGTACCCGGATTGGACGATCGAGCGTTTTAACGAGCGCATGGGGGAAATCCGGCGGTACTTCGACGCCAAATTCGGCACCGGGAAGCTGGTCTCCCGGACGCGCGATACGGACTCGGACGTGGTCCAGACCCTGGTGGGTTACCAATGGATCGTCAGCGGCACGATGCTCGAGCTGTTTTATTTTTCCGCGCAACGAGACCAGCTCGTCTTTCGCAGCATCACCGTGACCTACAAAGCGATCTAGTTGCGGCGGGACGCGCTGTCATCCCGAGGCTGGCGAAGCCGCGCCGAGGGACCTCGCAACTGCAACTTTGCGCCATCTTCTATCGGAAAGCCGATATGTCGGTGAACACGTGTTGTGTCGCGGTAGCGATTGAACGCCTGCGAGGTCCCTCGCCGTCTGCGCGGCTCGGGATGACGGCGCTCCTTACAGTCTCGCCGTTTCCTTCTGCAACCGCTTGAGCCGGCTGGCATGAACGGTTTTGGTCGCCGAATTCATTCGATCGATAAACAGGATTCCGTTCAGGTGATCGACTTCGTGTTGCAAGGCGCGCGCAAGCAGACCCGACGCCTCAATTTGGAGTTCATCTCCTTCGAGCGTCCTGGCCTCCACCGCGACCGAGATCGACCGATCGATCTCCGCTGTGATTTCGGGGAAACTCAGGCATCCCTCATTGCCCGACTCCTTTTCCGCGCCGAGGTGAAGGACCGGATTCAACAGGACGAGCGGCATCGCGGCGCCGAGATCCATCACCGTCTCGCCGTTCAATTTCATTGCGCTCGGCCGGTCTTCGACCTGCGAAACATCGAGCACGGTAAGCTGGACCGCGTGCCCGACCTGTTGGGCTGCCAGGCCCACGCCATTGGCTGCGTGCATCGTCTCGAGCATGTTTTCCGCGAGGGCGCGGATGTCGTCGTTAATCTCGTCGATCCGTCTTCCTTTCGCCCGCAGAATCGGGTCGCCGTATTTCCTGATCGGCAATTTCATTTCCCTTCGCGCGTGAATGCCGGCAAATTTTTCACCCCAGCCAGCTTCAACGCGTCCATCACTTTGATGATCGTGCCAAACGACGCTTTCTTGTCGGCCTGCAACGCCATTCCCGACCGGCGAGTCGTCGGTAAATTCCGCACGGCTGCCTCCAGGTCGTCCACCGCAATCACCTGCCCATCGAGCCGGACTTCGTCGTTCTCGTTCACACTCACGACGGCGTGCTCCTGCTCGGATGACGCCTTGGATGAGGTTTTCGAATCCGGCAAATTGATCTGCACCTCGGGCTGATCGCGCTTAAACGTGGTCGAGACGACAAAGAAAATCAGCAGGATCGTCAGGATGTCGACGAGCGAGACGATAATGATGGAAGGGGCGCGCCGTTTCCGGACTGCAATTTTCATGGCAACAGAACAGCGGCCCCGTTACCCCACCGGTGCACGAGCGGGCGCCGGCGCGGTCGCCCGCGAAGACGATGACGCTTCGCCGCTCGGGACCCGGCCGTAATAACATTTCGCGATGAGGTCGGAGACGAGCGACTCCATTTCGACCGACATCACCTCCACTTTTTTCGAAAAGTAACTGAACGCAATCAGCGCCGGCACCGCGATCGACAACCCAAAGATCGTGCAGTTGAGTGCCTCCGAGATTCCGAGAGCGACTGCTTTCGTGTCGGACGCGCCCGTGCTCAACCCAAGCCCGGAAAAAACGTGGACGAGGCCGGACACCGTTCCGATAAGCCCGATCAACGGTGCGATCCCCGTCACCACCTCTAGCACGATCAATCCGCGCTCCAGCCGCACCAGCTCGCGGCGGGCCCGCGTTTGCACGGACTCGATATTTTCCGAGCGCGGCCAGCGCAGATGCTGCAACGCCGTCCGGACAACACCCGCGAGCGACGAGCTGTCGTCGTTGACGATCCGCATCAGCCGCTCCGCACTGCCGCCCGGCATGAGGCGCTCGATCTCGCTTTCAATGACGAGCGGGAGAACCTTCCGTTCGCGCAGGGTCAGCGACGCCAGAACGATCGTGGCCACCGTCACGATCGAGCAGAGCAGCAGCGGCCACATGAAGGGACCCCCCTTGTTCATGAAACTCACCATCGTCTGGAATATTTCGGTCATTGGAAGCACGCGAACCGCGCCATCATTAGTTCGCGTATAAGATAAACGTCAACTCCTGCTGCAAACCTTCCGAGGGCAGCGCGCTCGCTACCTCTTCGGGAATCGGCGGCAATTTCAGTTCCTGGACGGATTGCAGACAGACAATCGCGAACGCCTCGTTCGCCGTGTTCTCGATTACCTTCAGATTGCTCACCTTTCCCGAGCGATCGATCGTGAACGACAACCGCGTCGTCCCGATGCTGATCAGGTCCTGGCGCTCATGGGTGTGCTGGTACCAGCGCGCGCCAACCGAATCGTACATCAGTTTCTGATAGCGCCCCAGCGGTGTGCCGACCGCGTTCACCGAAGACGGACCACGGTTCGAAATGCTGCCGGCGATCCGGGTCTGCTGCTTTTGTGATTGATAGCTGGAACTGGGAGCCTCCGGTTTCGGACGCGGCGCGACCGGCGCCACGGATGGGGCGATCTCGGGCGAAGGCGACGGTTCGGTTTCGTCCGGCGCCTTTATGGGCGGCGGGGGCGTGGACGTCAGCATGGCGAGTTGTTCGGGCTCCGGACTGCTGGCTGGCGCCGGGCTCGGCGTCGATTTCGGCGGCTCGGTTGGTTTTGCCTTTGGCGGTGGGCTCTCGGCCGGTTTGGATGCTGGCTGCTCCGGTTGTTGCGGCTGCGGTTGGGAGCCTTGCGTCTGCAACGAGAAATCGTGGGTCTCGAGATCGCGCGTCGGCAAATCCTTTCCGTCCTGGCTCGGCAGGGGAAGGTCGCCGGTAGGAGCACGCTCGCTGGCCGCCAGAGAATTCGCGTTCGATTCGAAAGTCTGATCCTTCGGTTTCTCGGCCGATTCCTTCGATTTATCCGTTTCAATGAACTGCGGATTCTTCTCGACCGGCGGTGCCTGGGATAAATCCATGAGGGTCAATTCCGGCGGTGCTTCTTCCGATGGAGTGGCGGGAGAGGAAACATTGCCGAACGCAGCCAGCGAAAATCCGACCGCGAGATGGAGAATGAGCGAAATCAGGATCGCGAACCCGATTTTTCGACCTTGTTTCTTTTCGTTGCTCATTTCGGGACAGCGCCGGCGATGCTGCTCCTTCCCCGGCAAATCATATCGCACATCGAGAGGCCTAACAACCTGCCAGCCCTTTCTTCCCCGCGGCTCCGCCCTTCCGCGCATGGTGGAAAAGATATTGCTGCGCGTACCCGCCATGTTTGCCGAAATACCGGTCGCAAAAAGCGCGAAGCTGTTGGGCTGTAACCTTTCGTTTCCGCGGAAAATACTGCTGCTTTAGAACGCGCTCGATCCAGACATCGATGGGGAACGCGCTGAGGCGTTCGTAGGCGAAGAGCATAACGCAGTTCGCAACTTTTGCTCCCACCCCCGGCAGTTCGCAGAGGCGCGTTCGCAGGGCCTCATCCGGCAAGCCCGTCCACTTTTCGAGGTTCGCCTCGCCACTCGCCACGAGTCGCGCCGTAGCCAGCAGATTTTTTGCGCGATAACCGAGGGCGCACTTCCGCAACTCCTGTTCGGTCAGCCCCGCGATCCGCTCGGCAGAGGGGTAGGCATGAACTTCGTGAGAGAGGACCTGCTGCGCTTCGCCATATCGTTCGCGCAACGTGTGCGAAATCTGGCGAATGTGCGCCACCTGTTTCATCGATGAAGTAATGAAGGTGGCCAGGCATTCCCAGCGCGGTTGCCGGATGATGCGCAAGCCGCGACAAAAATCCTGCGCTGCCGTCATGGCCGAATCGCCCGGGAACGAACGGCAAATCTCGGCCAGGGGGTGATCGAGCGAGAAATAGTTTGCGATCGTTTTCCCGGACGCACCGGTGAAGAAAAGCTCTCCGCCGCGCTGCTCGACAAACACGGCCTTCCCGCCAATCGCGCCGACAAAGCCCGCGTTCCCTTTTTCCCAGTGGAAGACCTGGCCTGAATCCAGGGTTCGGGCCAAATCGAAATTGGGAGCGGAAACTTGCCGGAGACGCATTCGGAAAACGTCCAACGTCCAACGTCCAACGTCCAACGTTGAACGAGGAGCAATCCGATCGCGGTTCGGGCAAAATCTCTTTGCGCGTCTGCGGTTTTCTGTCAGCTAGACAGCGTGGACACACGCCTCGTCATCGACATCGGCGTTCTTCTTCTCTACTTCGTCATCATCATCTTCATCGGCCTGCGGATGGGCCGGAAGGAGGACAACCTTGAGGACTTCGCCCTCGGCGGCCGTCGCATTCCGTGGTGGGCGGTCCTGGCGTCACTCGTCGCGGCCGAAACCAGCGCCGGCACCTTTTTCGGCACGCCCGGCGAAGGGTTCAGCCACCGCGATTACACCTACTTGCAACTCGCGTTCGGCACCATCATCGGGCGAATCCTCGTCAGCTATATTTTCATCAAACCGTATTACGACTACAAAGTTTTCTCGATTTACGAATATCTGACCGCCCGGTTCGGGGTCGCCAGCAAGAATGCGGCTTCCGCGGTTTTCATGATCACGCGCCTGCTTGCTTCCGGGACGCGGCTATATGTCGCGGCCATCGCGCTCGCCCTGGCTTACGAAATGATCAGCGGCGCCCGACCGAACGAAACGCAGACTCTTTGGATTTATCTCGGTTCTACCATCGCCATCGTCATTCTCACGGCGATTTACACCACGTTCGGCGGGATCAAAGCGGTCATCTGGACGGATTTGATTCAAGCCTCGATCATGATAGGGAGCGCCCTCGTCGCCTTGGGTTTGCTTTACTTTTCGATTCCGGGTGGCTGGCAGGAAATCGTGCAGCGCCGCGGCGATTTCCATGTTTCGGATCTCATTGCCACCGGTTTGGATCCTGCCCGAAGTGGCTGGGACAAATGGAAAGGCATGTTCGAGACAGAGTACACGATCTTTGCCGGTTTGATCGGTGCGGTTTTCATCACCATGGGCACCCATGGCACCGACCAGGACATGGTGCAGCGAATGTTGACCGCGAAGGATATCCGTCGAAGCCGTCGATCTCTGATTCTCTCGGGGTTCGCCGACATCCCGCTCGCGTTCATTTTTGTCAGTATTGGGTTGCTCCTCTGGGTTTACTACCAGGTCCATCCCGACCCAACGCTGCCAAAGAGCCCGAACGAAACGTTTTGCCATTTCATTCTCTATCAAATGCCAGTCGGGCTGCGCGGATTGCTCCTCGCCGGAATTTTCGCCACCGCCATGGGTTCGCTCAGCACGGCGTTGAACGCGCTCGCCACCAGTTTCACTCGTGATTGGTACGAGCCCTACATCAATCCCACTGCAACAGACGCCCAGAGTTTGCGCGCCGTAAAGTGGGCGACGGTCTGGTTTTCCGTCCTGATGATCATCGTCGCCTCGACCACGGCCTATCTCGTCATCGTCCATCCCAACGTCCGGATTATCCCGATCGTGCTTAGCATTTTCGGCTACACCTACGGCTCGCTCCTCGGTGTCTTTTTTGCCGGAATGCTGACGAAAAATCGGGGCAACGATTTTGGGAACATTCTCGCGATGATCCTCGGCTTCGTTTTCGTGGCGATCCTGAGCGGATTGCCGAACGGCGTTGCGGGAATTTTCGGAACGAAACTCTATTCGCAGCCCGGTTGGCTGCCCGTCATGGAATTCCCGTGGTGGATTTTCTTCGGCACGGTCCTCACGTTTTTCGTCGCGATTCTTTTCCGGAGCCGCCCGCATCAGGTTCCCGGGTCGGCGTAGAGCGCGTGTTCTTGCGCGCAGGGTAATAGCGAATATTGAACCTTCCTGCTCTTGCTCCTGATCATGATCATAATCCTTTGGGAGACGCCGGGCTTTCGCCCAGGATCAGGAGCAAGATCAGGATCACGAGCAGGAATACGGCGGCACCTGCCACTTGTGCGGCGGAAAACAGCCTCCGCTAAAGCTTCTTCTCTTCGGCGAGCTTGAGCCCCAGCTCGCGCAACTGACGTTGATCGACTTCGCTTGGCGATTGCGACATCAAGTCGAGGCCCCGGTTGTTTTTTGGGAAGGCCATCACTTCGCGGATGCTTTCTTCGCCGCAAATCATCATCACGATGCGATCCAGCCCAAACGCGATGCCGCCGTGAGGCGGGGCGCCGAGGCGAAAGGCGCGGAGGATGTGGCCGAAAAGCGACTGCTGGTCTTCTTCGCTGACGCCGAGGGCGGCGAAGACCTTGGTCTGCAAGTCCGGCTCGTGGATCCGGATGCTGCCGCCGCCGAGCTCAACGCCATTTAGGACAACGTCGTACGCTTCGGCGCGGATCTGGCCAAATTCGCCGGCTTCCAGCTTTGCGAGGTCCTCCGCTTTTGGGCGGGTGAACGGGTGATGAACGGCATTCCATTTGTTTTCTGCCGCGTCGAAAGCCAGCAGCGGAAAATCGGTGATCCAGAGGAAATCGAGTTGTTCCGAGCCGGCCGTCAGTTGCTGCATCTCGGCGATTCGTGAACGAATCCGGCCGAGCACTTCGCAAACGATTTCCCATTTGTCGGCAGCGAACAGAATCAGGTCGCCCTCTTCGACGAGAAGCCTCGAACGGAGCGCTTCCTTTTCGGCTTCTGAAAAAAACTTCACGATCGGCGATTTCCACTCGCCGTTTTCCACTTTGATGAAGGCGAGTCCCTTCGCGCCATAGTGCTTCGCCATCTCGGTCAGTTCGTCGCTTTGGCCGATTGTCAGGGATGCGAACGCCCTGGCGTTGATCGCTTTCACCGCGCCGCCGGCATCGAGTGCGCCGCGAAACATCTTGAAAGAACTCTCGCGAAAAATTTCGCCGAGATCGGTCAACCGCATCCCAAGCCGGCGATCGGGTTTGTCGCTGCCGAATTCGTCCATCGCCTGCGCGTAGGTCATCCGCGGGAATGGAGTCGGAATCTCAACTCCGCGTCCGGCGCGAAAAACCGCGGCGAGCATTCCTTCGACGAGGGCGAAGATATCGTCCGGCGTGACGAACGACGCCTCGATATCGATCTGGGTGAATTCGGGCTGGCGATCGGACCGCAGGTCTTCGTCGCGAAAACATTTTGCGATCTGGAAATATTTTTCGATCCCGCCCACCATGAGGAGCTGTTTGTATTGCTGCGGCGCCTGCGGGAGCGCGTAAAACTTTCCTTTGATCATCCGGCTCGGGATGAGGAAATCGCGCGCCCCTTCTGGAGTGCTCTTGGAAAGAATGGGCGTTTCGATCTCGACAAACCCTTTCTCGTCGAGGAAATCGCGCGTCGCCTTTGTCACCTTGTGCCGGATGCGCAGATTGCGCGTCATCTGGGGCCGGCGGAGATCGACGTAACGATAGCTCAGGCGCAGGTCTTCGTTCGGCGTCTCGGTATCAATCGGGAACGGGAGAACATCCGCGCGATTCAGGATTGTCAGCTGGTCCGGCACCAGCTCGATATCGCCCGTCGGCAGTTTCGGGTTTTCGGTGCCGGGGATGCGGGCGGCCACTTTGCCTTCGACTTGGACGACGTCTTCATGCCGCAAATGGTGAGCCTGCGCTGCGAGCTCGGCGTTTTCTTCGGGCCGGAAAACGATCTGGGTCAATCCTTCCCGGTCACGGAGATCGATGAAGATGACGCCGCCGTGGTCGCGCCGGACATGGACCCAGCCGGCGAGCATGGCGTTCGAGCCGATGTCGCTTTTGCGCAATTCGTTGCAGTGATGGGTGCGGTACATTTTTTTCGTCAAGTCGAGCGAAGTCGAGACATCCCGTGGCGTTACCTGTCCGTTGGGCCGCGGGATCCCTCGACTCCGCTGCGCTCCGCTCGGGATGACAAACTGGGAAGACTGGTCAGATACGCAAGCGACTCTTCGTTTCCAATAAGCTGTTCTTCACGACTGGCCAGCGTTTTGACCCTCACCTGCGGCCATTCATCACCGAAGAGGACCGCGACGCGCGCGCCCAGTTGTTCGGCGGTTTGGAATTGTTTGCCAACCTTCGCCGGGGTGAGCGGGTAATCCACGCGAAAGCCGGCATCGCGCAGGGATTGGATTTGGGCGAGCGCATCGGCACGGCGTTCCTCCTTGGCGATGACGATGTAGATGTCGAGGTTGCGCCCGGACGCGATGGCGTTTTCCATCTGCTGTTTTGCCACCGGGATTTCGTCGATCAATTCGCCGAGGACCACATCACCCATCGCAAACCCAATTGAGGGAAGCGACACTGCGCCGTCACTGAGCTGGCCGATCAGGTTGTCATAACGCCCGCCGCCCGCGAGCGCGCGAAGTTTTCCGGCGCGGTCGAAGGCTTCGAAGACCACGCCTGAGTAGTAGGCGAGGCCGCGCACGATCCCGAGGTCGATCTGCACGAAGTCGGCGAGACCGCGGGCACGGAGAGCAGCCACGACGCGATCCAGTTTTTCACTGCCGCCCTTACCGTCGAGAATCTCGAACGCAGGCGTCGCCAAAGGCCCGAGCTTTGCGGCGGTCTTGTCGCGCGGTTCGCGCTCGCTTTTATCGATGATCTGCAGCGTTTCCTGCCACTTTTCCTCCGCGACGTTTTGCGCCCGCAGGAAATCAATCCAGAACTCGCGGTCGCTGACGCGGACGACCACGTCTTGCGCCCCAAAACCAAACCCGCGCAGAAGATCGATGCAGAGCGCGATCGACTCGACATCGGCGTCCAGCGAGCCCTCGCCAATGATATCGGCGTTGAACTGAAAATGCTCGCGGAGGCGGCCGCGCTGCTGCTTCTCGTAGCGGAAGCACTGAGGGATCGAGAACCACTTGAGCGGTTTTTTGAAATCGCGATCATGGGCCGCCACCACCCGGGCCAGGGTCGGTGTCAGCTCCGGCCGCATCGCGATCTCGCGTTCGCCTTTGTCGGTAAAATTGAAAAGCTGACCGACGATCTCCGGGCCGCTTTTTTTCGTATAAAGCTCCGTCGGTTCCAGGACCGGTCCGTCCCATTCCACAAAGCCATAGCGGCGTGCGACTTCGCGCCATTTGGCGAAGACATAATTCCGCCGCGCGCAATCGTCTGGCAGGAAATCACGGAAACCCGGAAGCGGTTGCATGTTTAAAGGTAGGGACGCTGCGCTGCGGCGTCCGAGCTGAAGTGATCGATATTCGTGCGAAGAAGACGGACCCCGCCGTGCGGCGTCCCTACTACGAGGCAGCCGTCGCGCTCTCCAATTACGAATCGAGAGTGCGGTTGAATAAACTCCAGCTTCGGGCAGTCGGATAAATGCACGACGGAGAGCATCCGTTTAACCAAAGCAAAGGACAAATATGAAAGATAACAGATTGACTAAATTATTTGCAGCCGGAGCCGTCAGCGCAATCGCGCTCACCACCGCTTTCGCGCAGACTTCAGCGACCACCACGACCACGACAAACCCGGCCGTAACGACCAGCTCCTCGAGCACCACGTCGACGAACACGATCGACGGCACGGGAACAATCACAACCTACACGCCGGGTACGGATTACCTCTCTTTCCGCACTGCGACCAGTCCCGAGCCGGTGAAGTATTACTACAGTCCGAAGGAAACCGTTCTGGTTGATTCCGAAGGCGCCACCGTGGATTGGAAATACCTGCGGTCAGACATGCCGGTGAAGTACACCTACGTGAAAGACGGCGATCGCATGGTCGTTCGCAAAATCACGCTGGAGAAGCCGGTGACGTACTACGAAAAGACCACCACGACTACGACTACGACCAAGCCCTAAGGCTGAGTTCGTAGATTCGAACTGAATTCAAGGCGCCCGCGGAACGAGTTTCCGCGGGCGTTTTCTTTGCTAGGGACGGCGCGCTGCGCCGTCCGATCGAATGTCGAGCGCGCCCTGAAATGCTCGGACGGCGCAGCGCGCCGTCCCTACCAATGGCGGAGGTCGCGTTAATCCCCGTAACCGTTCGGGAATTCCTGATGCCAGCGCCACGCGCTTTCGATAATGGCATCGATCCTCTGGAACTTCGGCTGCCAGCCGAGCTCGCGCTGGATTTTGTCGGACGCTGCGACGAGACGAGCGGGATCGCCCGGCCGCCGCGGTTTCTCGAGGACAGGAATTTTGTGTCCGGTGATTTTGCGGCACGCTTCGATGACCTCGCGCACACTCGTGCCGCCGCCGGTGCCGAGGTTGTAGAATTCACTCTTCGAAGACTTCAGCGCCAGAATGTGCGCCTGGGAAAGATCGAGAATGTGAATGTAGTCGCGGATGCAGGTCCCGTCCGGCGTCTCGTAATCGGTGCCGTAAATCTCCACCTGCGGTTTTTGGCCGAGCGCGACTTTTAGAACATTCGGGATGAGATGCGTTTCGACGCGATGTTCTTCCCCGAACTTTTCCGACGCGCCCGCGGCGTTGAAGTAGCGGAGTGAAACAAACTTCAGACCGTGAATTTCGCTGTACCAGTGCAGGATTTTTTCGAAGGCGAGCTTTGACTCGCCGTACGGATTGATCGGACGCTTCGGCAATGTCTCGTCGATGGGCAATCGCTCGGGCGGACCGAAAATGGCGCAGGTCGAGGAGAAGACGAGCTGTTTCACGCCGGTGGCAACCATGGCGTCGAGCAAATTCAGGCCGTTGCCGATGTTGTTCCGGAAATATTTCGACGGCTTTTCCATCGATTCGGCCACGAGCGCGCTGGCGGCGAAATGCATGACCGCTTCCGGCCGGAACTCCGTGAGCGCGGATTGAATCTGATCGCTGCCGCTTAAATCTCCCTCGATAAATTCCGCGCGCCCGTCGACCGCCCGGAGATGTCCCTCGGAAAGATTATCGAAAATGCAAACCGCGTGTCCTGCATCCAGGAGCAATTCGGCGCAGACGCTGCCGATGTAACCAGCGCCCCCGACGACGAGAATCTTCATCGCGCAAGGTGTCGCGCCGTGGCGCGCGGGTCAAAGCAAACCGCATTGTTGTCATCCAGAGCGGAGCGCAGCGGAGTCGAAGGACCCGTGGGATGTCGCTCGACGTGCTCCGGGATCCCTCGACTGCGCTCGGGATGACGGGCAGACATGCTCTGCCTTGAAGCTGCGGAGTCGTTCGACGCGCTGCGGGGTCCCTCGACTCCGCTGCGCTTTGCTCGGGATGACTTCGTCAGTTACTCAGGTCTTCTGTTCCAGACCGCTGATCATCCGCCGGATGAGGCGGTTTTTTCCGCGGGGTTTGAGGACCTTCAGGCTCTGTTCTTTCGAACCCCACTCCAGAACATCGATATCCACATGGCGCACGCCCCATTGCCGCATGGCGGCGCGGCTCGTCTTGTAAAGGTCGATCGTGTTGGTCCCGATCAAGGCGCCGCCGTAGTCGTCAATGACGTAGCGGTCCGCTGTGCCGACAATTTGAAAGCGCGTGCCCAGCGGAAAGCGGGACCAATCCGATGCCGCGCTCATAACGTTCGACCCAGAGAGGCGAACACCGACGGCGTTGTGTCGTCCGCCCTTTTCGGTGTGGGTGTAGGCGGTGGTGCGGACATTCGCGATGCGCCGCGAGCCGGTGATGGTGGCCGGGCGCATCTGCGGTCCTTGAACGTTTCTGGGCGATTCACAGCTCGCCGCAGCGCACGCCAAAACGCCGAGCACGATGACTTTAGGCAGGGTCTTCATGGGAGACGGAAACTCGCTCAATAGCGATTGATGGGAAGGTGGGCAAGCGATAATTTGACCGGCCAATTGCCTTCTGATGACCCCATTGCGTGCGAACCAGGCGCTCGTCGCCGATAAGATTCTCCTCGATGGCCGGCTCGCGCTTTTCCACAAAACCGAGCGATGGCTGGCCGTAGCGGACCTGCATTTTGGCTTCGAACTAAGCCAGCGCGCGGCGGGCCGGCTGGTGCCGATGTGGGGAATGGCGTCGATCTCCCAAAGGTTGATGGAGTTGATGAGTGAATACGCGCCGCAGCGCCTGATCATTCTCGGCGATCTGGTACACGACAAGACCGCCGCGCGGGAAGCGGCCCGTCTCTTGCATGATCTGGCGGCGCATTGTGAGGTCGTGGTCGTGGCGGGAAACCACGATCGGCAATTGCACGGCGACGTGGAAATGGTCGAATCGTGGGAGACGGAGCGCTTTCATTTTCATCACGGCCATTGCGCGGTAGAGACGGCTCAGCGCATTCAAATCATCGGCCATCATCATCCCGCGGCCGTCATCACCGATGGCGCCGGGCTGCGTCTGAAATGCCCGGCGTTTGTTCAGCAATCGAGCTGCTGGATCATGCCGGCATTTTCTCCGTGGGCGAGCGGAACGCGGTGGGCGCCGGACGAGACGAGCCGAATCTGGCTTTGCACCGCGGAACGTGTTTTTCGGCTCGAGGCTGCTGTCCTGTAGCCGCCGCCCTGTGGGCGGCGTGAGGTCTGGCGCGGCAAAAAAGCTCGGACGGACGCTTCGCACGGCGAAGCGGCTACAGCTAAGCGCGCGCGACGCTCGACATTTCCGACGTGCAATGCGGGCAGCGCGTCGCCTTGATCGGAATCGACATCGTGCAGGCGGGGCAATCTTTCGCGACCGCCGGAGCATCTGGTTTCGGCTTCTTCATCTTGTTGAAGGCGCGGACCATCAGGAAAATCGCGAATGCGACGATCACAAAATTAATAACCAGGGAAATGAAATTGCCGTAGTTCCAGGTCACGGCTCCGGCCTTGACCGCGTCGGCTATGTTCGTGAACGAATCGGCACCATCTTTTCCCGCTTTGAGCACAATGAATTTGTTCGAAAAATCGAGCCCGCCGGTCAGGACACTAATCGGAGGCATGATGATGTCTTTGACGAGGGAAGCGACGATTGAGCCAAAGGCCGCGCCTATGATCACGCCGACCGCGAGGTCGAATGCATTTCCCTTGACCGCGAACTCCTTGAATTCCTTGAGCATGAAACGCAACGTAGTTATTTGACGACGACGTTGACAAGCCTATTGGGGACGAACACCACCCTTTGGACTTTTTTGTGAACGATGAATTGCTGAACTCTGAAGTTCGCGAATGCAGCGACCGTGACTTCTTCTTCCGTTGCGTCGAGCGAGATTTTCATTCGGTCGCGCACTTTGCCATTCACCTGCACGATAATTTCAACTTCATCTTCCACGAGCAGCTTTTCGTCGTAAGCCGGCCAGGTTTGATCGGTAATGTTGCCGGTGCTGTTCAGCCGTTCCCAAAGCTCGGAGGTGATGTGAGGGGCGAACGGGTTTAGCACCACCAGAAAAGTGCGCATCGCGGAAATCGGGACCACCTCCGTCTTGGTGAACGCGTTCACGAAAATCATCATCTGGGAGATGGCGGTATTGAACGAGAGCGACTCGATGTCCTCCGTCACTTTTTTCACCGTTGCGTGTGTGATTTTCTGCTGCGCCTTCGTCGGTTCCACGTCCTGCACCGCGGCGGACAAGTCCCATTCGCCCGCCTGATTCTCCGTCATCATCAGGCGCCAGACGCGCGCCAGGAAGCGCGAGACGCCTTCCACGCCTTTCATGCTCCACGGTTTCATCTGCTCCAGCGGGCCCATAAACATTTCGTAACAGCGGAAGGCATCGGCGCCGTAGATTTCGATGACGTCGAGCGGATCGATCACGTTGCCCCAGCGCTTGGACATTTTGCGGTTGTCTTCGCCGAGGATCATTCCCTGGTTCACGAGCCGCTGGAACGGTTCGGGTTTCGAAACCTGGCCAAGATCGAAGAGCACCTTGTGCCAGAAACGCGCGTAAAGGAGATGAAGCACAGCGTGCTCGACGCCGCCGATATAGAGATCGATGCCGCCCGGCTTCGCCGGGAATGACGAATGACGAATGTCGAATGACGATGTCCCGGATGATTCGGGTTTCGTCATTTTTTCGGCATTCGTCATTCGTGCTTCGTCATTGCTTCCTCCCATCCAGTAGCGCTCAGGTTCTTCGCCAACGAAACGGCGATCATTTGTTGGATCGCAAAAACGCAGATAGTACCAACACGAGCCGGCCCATTGCGGCATTGTGTTCGTTTCGCGCGTCGCGTTTTCCGAGTAACGGATCCAGTCTTTCGCTTTCGCCAGCGGTGGCTCTCCGGTGCCGGTCGGTTTGAAATCTTCCAGCGGCGGCGGTTCTAGCGGCAGCTCCATTTCCGACAACGCTTCGTGCTTTCCGTCCCGCCACACGATCGGGAAGGGCTCGCCCCAGTAGCGTTGGCGGGAGAAAAGCCAGTCGCGCAGCTTGTAACGAACGTCGCGCCGGCCGTGCCCCTTTTCCTCCAGCCAGTCGATGATTTTCGCCGTCGCGGCTTCGCGCACGAGTCCATTCAAAAGCGGCGAATTGATCGCGATCCCGTCATTGACGTAGCCGACCGATTCCTCCGGCGTTTTGCCCGGCGCCTGAACCACCGGCACGACGGACAGATCGAATTTCCGCGCGAACTCGAGATCGCGCGCGTCATGCGCCGGCACGCCCATGATCGCACCGGTTCCGTAACCCATCAGCACGTAATCCGCGATCCAGATCGGGATCCGCTCGTCGTTTGCGGGATTAAGCGCGAACGCGCCTGTAAACACGCCGGTTTTTTCCTTCGCGAGGTCGGTCCTTTCGAGATCGGATTTGGCGGCGACTTGAGCGCGGTAGTCCGCAACGGCGCGACGGTGATCCTCCGTCGCGAGTTCGTCGACGAGCGGGTTCTCGGGCGCGAGCACCATATAGGTCGCGCCGTAAAGGGTGTCGGGTCGGGTGGTGAAAACGCGGATGCTGGTAGGGACGCCGTGCTGCGGTGTCCGGTCGTCGCAGCGCGACGACCCTACCACAGGGAACTCGATCTCCGCGCCTTCGCTGCGGCCGATCCAGTTTCGTTGCAGGGCCTTGAGCGAGAGCGGCCAGTCCAGCGCGTCCAATCCGTCCAGGAGTCGATCGGCAAACGCCGTGATCCGCAGCATCCATTGCCGCATCGGTCGCCGCACGACGGGGAAGCCTCCCACTTCACTTTTGCCGTCGATCACTTCTTCATTGGCCAGGACGGTTCCCAGTTCGGGGCACCAATTTACGGGGACTTCCGCGACATACGCGAGCCGCACGCTGTCAGGATCCTCGCCACGGTAAGTCGAGATCGGCTCCGCTTTTTTAGTCTCCGGATTGAACCAGGAATTATAGATCCGCAGGAAGATCCACTGGGTCCATTTGTAGTAGGCGGGATCGGTTGTGTTGAGCTCGCGTTCCCAATCGTAGGAAAACCCGATCCGTTTCAGTTGCGCTTTGAACTTCGCCACGTTGTCACGGGTGGTGACGGCAGGATGCTGTCCCGTTTTGATGGCGTATTGCTCGGCTGGCAAACCGAATGCATCCCAGCCCATGGGATGGAGGACATTGAATCCTTTCAACCGCTTGTAGCGCGCGATGATGTCGGTGGCGGTATAGCCTTCCGGATGTCCCACATGCAGTCCCGCCCCGCTCGGGTACGGGAACATATCGAGCACGTAATACTTCGGTTTCTTCGAATCGAAATTCTCTTCTCCGGGATTCGGCGCGTGAAAGGCGCGGGTCTCGTCCCAGACCGTCTGCCATTTCGGCTCGAGGCGATCGAATGGATAAGGTTTGCGGCGCTCGTTCATGCAGGAAGAATCAGGAACACAGGAAAGCAGGAAGGAAACAAAAATTTCCTATTTTCCTCTCTTCCTAATTCATTTTGCCCCATGCGCCACCTTCTCCTCGCTACCCGCAATTCGCACAAGACCCGTGAATTTGCGGAAATTCTCGGCGCCGACTTCGCCGTCCGCGATTTGTCGGGCGATCCGGAAGCGCCGGTTATCGAAGAAACCGGATCGACCTTTGCGGAGAACGCGATCTTGAAGGCGGTCGCGCTCTCAAAACAGTTTGCAGAGGTGGTGGTGGCGGACGATTCGGGCCTGGAGGTCGATGTCCTCCAGGGCGCGCCCGGAGTTTATTCGGCGCGCTATGCGGGGCCCGGCGCGACCGACGATGAAAATATTGCGCGACTGCTTTCAGAGCTCCGGAAGTTCGCTGACAATCGTTCATTCACCGCGCGTTTTCGCTGCCTGCTCGCTCTGGCGCGAAGAGGCGAGGTAATCGACACCTTCCAAGGAGTGATTGAAGGGACAATTGTCGATCCGCCGCGAGGCAACACCGGCTTCGGTTATGATCCCGTCTTTCAGCCGGCAGACTTCACTCAAACTTTCGCGGAGCTTCCTTCGGCCGAGAAAAATCGGATCAGCCATCGCGCTCGGGCGATTCGATCGCTCAGAGGCAAACTCCTGATCTGACGCGGCCGTGAATCAGGGCTGCTTCGGAGGAGGCGGCGGAGCGCCCGGCCCGGGCGGCGGGACTGTTCCAGCAGTACCCGTGACGCCGGCCGGCTTGATCTGATACCCGATCTTCGTGATTCCGGCTAAACGGATCTTATCCAGCAGCTCAATCACGGAGCCGTGAGTGGCGAGCGTTTCGGCGCTGAGGGAAACTTTTACATCCTTATTTGCCTCGTGAAGCTGGTAGAGCTTTGGCAAGACGTCGGAATCGAGCACCGGCGCGTTGTCGAAATAGATCAACCCGCCTTCAGTCACGCGAACGGCTACAAAATCCTTTTTGGTCGGATCGGCTGGCGGGGAGGTGGCGCTGGGCAGGTTGACCGGAATGCCTTTCATGTGGGTCTGGCTCAGACTGACCATCATGAAGCTCGCCAGGAGGAAGAACATGATGTCGATCAACGGAATGATCTCGATGCGCGCGTGCTTCTTCGGGATGGGCGATCGCATTCTCATGACCGTTGTTCCAACTAGAACTGAGCACCGCTCATGGTGAATGTGATGGGCGTTCGAACTTTGGACACTGTGCCCGGTTTAAAACGCCAACGACGAAATGCGCTGGTCGCCGCGTTATCCAGGATCGGGTTGCCCGTGCTTTGGGCCATCTCGGCGCTGGTGACTGACCCGCTGCCGGTGTCGACCGTCATGACGCAGACGCCACTACCGGTGATTTTGGAACGGCGGGCCTCGTAAGGATATTCCGGGCGCGGGGCGCTAATGGCGACAGCTTTCGCTGAGGACATCGACATCGGTCCGACCGGTCCCACCGGTTTCGGCTTCGCAATGGGCTGGACCGGTTGATTGCTCGGCGTCCGCTTGGGCGGAGGTGTCGCTTTCTCTTCAACGAATTCCGGTTTTTCTTCCGGGATAGCTTCCGGCGGCGGCGGCGGTGGGGGTTCTTCCTCCGGCGGCGGCGTCGGTTGCGGCGGCTCCTGTTGCGTCTCGAGCGACATTTCGACCGTCGCTTCAGGGATGTCCGTCAAATCGACGATCTTCTCCTTGGGCTTGATGGCCGCAATGGCGACTGCAGATAAATGAATCGCGACGGCACCGGCAAAAGCGGACCAGACCTGCCATCTCGGAGGCGGACGATAGAGAAGTGGACCAGCCATACGGCTAATGGGCGGCGCCAGGCACACCGGACGTCGCCTGGCTCTTGATCTCAAACGATATCTTGTTGAAACCCGATGAACGAATCTGGTCCAGCATCCGGGTCACGTTTCCGTGGACGGCTTCGCGATCGCCGCGAATAAAAATCTTCGCTTCCGGATTGGTTTTATAAACCTGCTGCAGTTTTGGCAAAATTTCCTCGAGCGCGATTCTCGACTTGTCGAAATAATAGAAGCCGTCCTTGTCCACCGACAAACTAACGTAATCTTTTTTCGATTGAGTCTTGCCGGAGGCCCCGACCGGCAGGGCCACCTTCATGCCCTTCATGGTGGTTTGGCTCAGGCTCACCATCATGAAGCTCGCGAGGAGAAAGAACATGATGTCGATCAACGGGATGATCTCGATCCGCGCGTGCTTCTTTGGGATGGGCGATGAGACTTCCATGGGAACTCTCTCTAGATCGAGGAGCGAGTCGCCGACGTCGGCGTCGTGCTTGGAATCTGCACCTCCGTGTGTCCCGTCTTGTTTTGAGCTTCCAACATAACCTCCAGGTTCGTGGCAGCCGTCTGCAACTCGAACTCTAAGTTAGACACACGGGAAGTGAAAAAGTTAAACGGAATCAACGCGAAAATCGCAATCCCGAGACCGCAGGCCGTCGCAATGAGCGCTTCCGCGATACCGCCGGTGACCGCCTGGACGGCGAGCTCTTCGTTGCCGAGGAAGCTGAACGATTTCATCAAGCCGGTGATCGTGCCCAACAGACCGAGCAGCGGGGCGAGGGTGACGAGCGTATCCATCACGACGAGGAAACGTCCGGCGCGCTTGATTTCGATGCCGGCGGCAACCTGGAGGGCACCCTGGAGCGAGGCGTGCTGGTGGTTCAACCCGTTCCACATCATGCGCAGGACCGGGTCACGCGAATCGCGCGAAAGCCGGGATGCTTCGGCGACATCGCCGACTTCGATGGCGGTGAAAACCTTCTCGATCCGTTTGGGATCGCGGCGCATCCAGCGGCCCAGCCACCAGAAGATGCGTTCCAGGACCACGGCCAACGCCGTGAGGGAGACCGCCAAAATTGGCCACATGATCGGGCCGCCTTTGCGGAAGTTGTCGATGAAGAAATTCTTATCGAACGCGCTCTGTGGCGTCGGGCTCGCGGTAGGAGAACCGCTGGCGGACGGGGACGCGGCCGCCGTCGTCGTGGTGGTGGTAGCGGGCGACATCGCGCTCGTTGCGGGAGTGGTGCCGGGGATTGGCGAAATTCCCGGAGCGGTCGCAACCGGGCTCGCTCCCGTTACGGGTGGAACCGCCGGTGTCGTAACCGGTGCCGTTACCGCTGCCGGGCTGGTCGCGGCGGTGGGCGGCGCTCCCGGAGGGCGATTGGTCGGTGGCGCGGTGGGCGGTGGCGGTTGGCCGAACGAAGTCAGCGCGAGAGTGACGGAGAAGAGGCTGGCGATTAGCAGTGTTTTCATAGGTTGATTAGAAAGTTGTCCCGGGCGCGAATTCCGATGAGTTGGGTATCCTCTTCAAGGAGATAAGTGCTAGTCGAGCAAAACTTTCGCGTATGTCGTTTCGACGTTTCGGAGGAGCCACTAACTTTAGTTCGCATGATCCTCCCTCGTGGGATGTAGCTTAGGGTTAGGAAATTGCGCGAGGGAAGCTTATTTTTCGTTCCGCCGTGCCTGCATTACGAAATTTCGCAGGGGCGGCCAGTCGCCGATTTGCGCTTCGAGTTCGTCTCTTTCCCTGATCGGCCCGACGCCTGAAGGCGTGCCGGTCATAATAAGATCGCCCGGCAACAGCGTCAGCCCCTGGCTCGCAAACGAAACGATCTCCGCGACGGAATAAATCATCTGGCTCGTCCGCGCCTGTTGTTTCACTTCGCCGTTTTGTCGCAGCGTGATGGGCAAATCGCTCACATCCACCCCGGCATAAACGAAGGGCCCGATCGGAGAATAGGTGTCGAAAGATTTGGCGCGGGCGAACTGCTTCTCGGAATTTTGCAGGTCGCGATCGCTGATATCTTCGGCAACCGTGTAACCGAAAACGTGATCGAGCGCGCGCTCCACGCTCACATTCTTCGCGCGGGCGCCAAGAATAATCGCCAGCTCCACCTCGAAGTCGGTTTTGTGCTCGGGGAAGGCGATCTCGATGGTTCCCCCGTGGGGCAACAGCGAAGTGGGCGCCTTGAACCAGATCAGAGGTGTGCCGAGCGGAGTCCGTTTCATCTCCGCAATGTGATCGGCGTAATTCAAGCCGACGGCGATGAGCTTGCTGGGTGCGACCGGAACGTCGATTTGCAGTTCGGGCAGGGGAGCGATCGCGCCGCTGAAATCGAGGCCAAGCCAGTACGGTTTGGAGAGCAGGTGGACCTCCTCTCCGCGGACTTCGCCGTAAACCCGTTGACCGTTAAAGACGAAGCCGCCGAAGGTGCGCATGGGAGGGCGAACTTCAGACGCTCAGAGCGCGCTCGTCAAGCTTGGTGATTAAGGAACTAGCGTGTCATCCCGAGGCTGGCGAAGCGCGCCGAGGGACCTCGCAGGCGCTCAAACGCTACCGCGGAACAACCGGGGTCCTCCGGTAACGAGCGCGTGACCATTCGCGACAGCGCAACTTGCAACTGTGAGGTCCCTCGCCGTCTGCGCGGCTCGGGATGACATGCTTTTTCGATCCTATGCTTGACGGGCGAGCTCGGGGATTAATGGGGCGGGTGTCATCCCGAGGCTGGCGGAGCGCGCCGAGGGACCTCGCACCTGCAAATTGCGCTATCGCGAAACATGATCGATGACGGATGCGCCTGTTTTTTCGCGGTCGCGGCAAAGCGCTTGAGAGGTCCCTCGTCCGGCCGCTGCCGGACTCGGGATGACTCCGCTTTTTCTTTACTTCGGTACCACTACGACAAAATCGCGCACGGTCTTCTGCTCTTGAATCGAGAACGGGCCGCGTTCGCCCGCGAACCAGAAGGCGCTGGACGATCCGCCGTCCAGATTCAGGGCGCGTTGGACTTTGAGATCGGGAACGACGCGGGGCGTGACGAGAATTTCCGCGAGCTCCGCGAGCGTTACACCGGAACAGAAACCGACTGCGGCGTGATCCCCGCTTCCGGTGAAGACGAAAGTGCGCCGGGCGGAGCGGGTCGCATTCAATCCCGCGATGACTTGTCCGCTCTCCACCAGGAAGGGGCCGGATTGCAATGCGGCGAGGGCGCCCTTGCGCGAAGAATATTCCGCTGAGCGAAGCAACTCGATTCGTCCCTTCGCGACCAAGAGCACGCCGCTGAGCAAGCGCGCCTTTCGAAAGGGCGCGATCAATTTTCCATCGCTGATGAGCAAGCCCACCGGCGCGTTCTGAGGATCGAAATATCCGCCATTAACACCCGCGATTCCGCGGCTGCGGCGGACCGCGCCGGCGAGATCCTCGTCGCCGGTCGGGTTGTCGATGACGCGCAGGGTTGCCGATTTTGTGGCAAAGAGCGCCAGATCGAGTGTCGCCTGGTCGCCCGAAGCTGTCCCGGTCAGGACGACTGTTCGATGCTCGACGCCGGCGATCGAACTCTTCTCGGCGTCGGAAGAGCTGACAGTCCAGTCCGCGCGAGCCGGCGCGAGGAGCAGGAGCAACGCGACAACGGTTAGAAAATTTCTAACCGCCATGCTTCTGGAGCATCGCAATGAAGCGCGGGTCCTGCCGGAGAGAGTCCCAGACTGGACTTATCTTGAGCAACGCCACCGTCAATTGGGTGGGCCGCGAAAGCAGGCCGTCCACGATTTTCAGGGCGTTGTCGGAGTCGCCCGTCATCGCGTAAATCTCCGCCAGGCTCTGCGTGCAGACCGGACCATCAAACGCGTCAATGCTTTCGGGCAACAACTCGGTGGCGCGTTTGGCTTCGGCGATTGCGGCCTCTTTCTCGCCGAGCCACACCAGGGGCTCGGCCAGCCGCGAGTGTCGCTTTGCATCGTCCGGCGCAGTCTTCAAATTTTGTTCGGCGTATTGTTTTGCTTTCAGGAAAGCATCCCGCGCTCCCGCTTCATCGCCCAGGTTCTTTTTCGCAATTCCGATGATCATGTATTTCCCAATCCAGCCTTCCGCATTGGCCATGTGCGAGTCGTCTTTCAAATCTTTCGCGGCCTGGAGCGCTTCGGCATACCTTCGTTGCGCGAGACGCGTCTGGGCGATCGCTGAGGCGAGATTGTTTTTTTGCTCGTCGTTCATCGGACGCGTCGAAAGGCTCTGAATGCCGCGCTCGGCGATCTCGCAGGTTCCTTTTTGCGAGATTTCCATCTGGGCTTTGAGGGACCAGAGGTTGAATGACTCCGGCGCCAGCTTCAGGGCGCGATCGAGAGTGGTGTTCGCGGCGTCGAAGTTTCGCTGCATTTGATAATTCAGGACCAGGTTCTGGAGCGGCCAGGTATCGTTCGGGCTCAGTTCCGCCGCCCTGGCCAGGTTCCCGGTCGACTCATCCCATTTCCCCTGGCGGCGCTGGATCGCGCCGATTGCGAGATAAACCTCTGCGTCGTTGGGCAGCCCTTTTTGGGCGAGGGCGAGTTCGGCCAGGGCGCGGGGGTAATCCCGTTCCACATAATAGATGGAGAATCCCAGGGCGAGATGGCCTTCCGGCAAATCCGGCTGAAGTTGCAGGGCGTGTTCCGCCAGGTTGCGCGATTTCTCCCGCCGCTCCGTGGTCGGTTCGTAGGTGTGATAAATCCAGCTCTGGAGTTGCGAGAGACGCGCGCAGGCGAGAGCGAAACCGGGGTCGAGTTGCAGGGCCCGTTCGTAGAGCTGCTCGGCCTGTTTCAGCTTTCCAAGATCCTCCAGGTCCAGGTTGAAATTGTGCGCCTGGACAAACGCGAGGTAGGCCTCGCCGTTTTCCGTGGGCTTGCGCGTCATCTGCGCTTTTTCCGTCGGTGAAAGTTTGGCGTGCAGCTCCTGCGCGATTTTTTGCGCGAGGTCCGTCTGGATCGCGAAGACGTCCGTCAGATCGCGATCGTAAACGTCCGACCAGATATGCTCATCGTTGACCGCATTGATCAGCTGAACGTTTACCCGAACGCGGTTGCCGGATTTGCGGACGCTTCCTTCCAGGATCGCGGAAACGCCCAGCGCCTTGCCGATTTCGCGCACGCTTTTTTCCTTGCCGCGATACGACATCACGGAAGTGCGCGAGATCACCTTCAGATCGCCGATCTTGGAAAGGTTCGTGAGGATATCATCCTGGATTCCGTCGGCGAAAAAGGCGTTCTCCTTGTCATCGCTGAAGTTTTCGAACGGGAGCACGGCAATCGACTTGTCGATCTTCCAGGCGGAGGCGCCGGGAAGGAGGAAGAAGCCGGCGGCGGCGGAAACAATGATGCCGACGGCAACCAGGGCGACGACGTTCCGGCGGCGGCGCGGCGCGGCGGGCGCGCTCGGAGTCGTGCGGATCCCTTCCGGAGTAACTTCGAGGGCCCAGGCGAGAATCAGGGAGATGGGAAATCCGATGAGCAGGAGAATGATCACGAGCCGCAGCGCCCACGAGGGAAGATCCCACGCCGGAAAAACAGCCGAAGCGAGCTGGATCGCGCCGCCCGCCACCACCGCGTAGGCCACGGCGACGCGATACACTTTGCGCCGCTTAATTTCTTCGAAAAACCCGGACATCGTCGATGTAATTACAGCCCCGCCTGGAAGATGAGACAAGATTCTTCGGCGGGCGTTGCAGGATTGTTCTTATTCAAGGAGGGACGTGCTTCTGCGCGTCCCATTTTCGTCGTTATCTGTCGAATAAATCGGACATGCGGAAGCAAGTCCCTCCGTTATTTCTCGGCGCCGGATTTTGCGAGCATTTGTTGAAAGCGCGGATCGCCGCGGAGCGGATCCCAGACTGGGTCCAGCCGCAGTTCATGGATGGTGATGTCGGAGGGCGTTTGGAGGGAGCGATCCAACAGCGCGAGGGCGGTATCGAGATCGCCACACATCATGTGGATGCGGCTCAGGACGAGAATTGGGCCGTCGAAGGCATCCTTCGTTTCCGGCAACAAATCGACCGCGCGTTTTGCTTCGGCCTTCGCCTCTTCGCAGCGGCCGAGCCCGGCATCAATCAACCCCAGCAACGCGTGGCGCGGCCGATGCAGACGCTGCTGGCGAGATGGCCGGAGTCGTTAGGCAACCCGGCTCGCGCCAGGGCCAGCTCGTCCAAAGCGGCGTCGTAATCGCGGTCCACATAATAATGGACGTAGCCCACAAAGCCGGCAGGACGGTGGTGGCGAACTGGGATGATCAGCCAGCCGACCACACCGTAGCCGGCCGCGACGCGATATACTTTGCGCCGCCGGAGCTCACAGAAAAAACCGTAGAGCCGTGAATCTTTGAATGAATCGCTCAAGAGGCGGTGCTGTTTCTGCCGATCACTTTACACCGGTAGCAAAAACGGTTTCGAAGTGCGGACTTTGTTTTTCCCGCGAGACAACCGTGACCTCGATATTTTTGAATCCGGCGGCTTCGAGGAATTGGTGCAACTGGACTTCACTGAAGCCGAGCCAGTGATCCGCGTAGAGCTCGCGGGCGCGCTCGAACCGGTGGCTGAGCAAGTCCAGGATCACGATCCGGCCGCCTTTGCGCAGAATGCGGTGCGCGCTGGCGATCGCACGCTCGGGATGGATCGCGTGATGCAAAGCCTGGCTGAGAATGGCGAGATCGATGGTGCCCTTCGCGATCGGCGGATCTTCGATATCGCCCAGACGGTATTCGAGATTCGCGAACCCATGCCGCTTGGCGAGCTGCGCGCCGAACTCGACCATCTTCGGAGCGTTGTCGACCGCGATCACTTTGCGCGCGGTTTTGGCCAGGAGCTGGGAGAGCGTCCCTTCGCCCGCGCCGAGATCGGCGACAGTCAGGGCCGGCAATAATGAGATCAAAGTGTGCGCCAGCGCCTGCCAGGAGCGGCCGGGAACGTAGCTGCGCCCAAATTTTCCCGCCAGCTCATCAAAGTACTCACGCGCCTTGTCGCGGCGTTTGCGGAGAGCAAGTTGCAGCGCCGTGCGATCGCGCGCGGTCTCGGGCATTTCCCGCGCGAGAACGCGGATCAGTTCGCTTACCTTCGCGCGGGCGGCGTTGCGCTCCTGCTTCGCGGTCAGGCCGTAATAAACATTCTTGCCCGAGCGCCGATCCTCGACCACTCCCGCCCGTTTCAGCTGGGCGAGGTGACTCGAGATGCGCGACTGTCCCATCCCGAGAATCTTCTGGAGCTCGGCCACGGAAAGCTCGTCCTCCTCGAGGAGAAGAAGGAGCCGGAGCCGGGTCGAATCGGCGAGGAGCCGCAGAAAATTAATGGTTGACGCCATTTTGTACCTCTACGATATATCGACGTATCATGATTGGTCAATATGTTCGGGTTCGTGACATCGCTAAAACGTTGAATCGTTACAACGGCTGAAGCATTCCCGCCCCGACCGATCGATTCACGTTGTAACGCTTCACGAATCCCATGCTCCGACGTTTCATTTTTGCTTCCGAATCCGTAGGCGAAGGCCATCCGGATAAAGTCTGCGACACCATTTCCGACGCCATCCTCGACGCCTGTCTGCGCCAGGATCGCAAGAGCCGCGTGGCCTGCGAAACCTACGCGAAAAGCAACGTCGTCGTAGTCGGCGGCGAGATCACGGTGCCGAATCTGCCGAAGGGCAAGCACCTTGAGGATGTCATTCCCATCAACCGGATCGTGCGCGATACCGTGCGCGACATTGGCTACGTCCATGACGACGACGTGTTTCACGCGAAGAAGATTTTCGTAAACACGGTCATCACCGATCAGTCGCACGACATCTCCCAGGGCGTCGATGCGAAGAAAGCGAAAGGGAAGAAGACGGCGGAGCAGGGTGCGGGCGACCAGGGTTTGATGTTCGGTTTCGCCTGCGATGATACGCCGGAGCTGATGCCGGCGCCGATCATGTTCGCCCATCGGCTCGGCCGCGAGCTGACGCGGATTCGCAAGAGTGGCAAGGCCGAGTGGCTCCGGCCCGACGCGAAGTCGCAGGTCTCGGTGATTTACGAGAACGGAAAGCCGGTTGGCATTTCCAACGTGGTCATCTCAACCCAACACACCGAGGAAGTCGATCACGCCGAGATCGAAAAATTCTGCATCGAGAAGATCATTCGCAAAATGCTGCCGAAATCGATGCTGAACGGCACTACCCAATTTCTTATCAACCCGACGGGCCGCTTTGTCATTGGCGGTCCGCAAGGCGATACGGGACTCACCGGCCGCAAGATCATTGTCGACAGTTATGGCGGCTGGGGCCGGCACGGCGGTGGCGCGTTTTCCGGAAAGGACCCAAGCAAAGTCGACCGAAGCGCGGCTTACATGGGTCGCTGGGTGGCGAAGAACGTGGTGGCCGCCGGCCTCGCCACGCGCTGCGAAATCCAATTCGCCTATGCGATTGGTTATCCCGATCCGGTCAGCATGAATATCAATACTTTTGGCACGAACACCGTGCCGGAAGAAGCGATCGAGCACGCGGTCAACCGGACTTTCTCGTTCAAGCCGGCCGAGATCATTCAGCAACTCGATTTACTCCGACCCATTTACAGCAAGACCACGAATTACGGACACTTCGGTAAGGACGACCCCGATATTACCTGGGAAAAGACCGATAAGGCGGCCGCGCTGAAGCGCGCGGCGCGCTAGTTCTCGCGCGTCGCAAAACGCTCCACTTAAAACTTAACCCTTAAAACTTAAATCTATGTCGACTAACACAACTGACCTGCAAACCACAAAAACGGCCGATTACAAAGTCCGCGACATCACTCTCGCCGACTGGGGCCGCAAGGAAATCTCGATTGCGGAAAAGGAAATGCCAGGCCTGATGGCGATCCGCGAGAAGTACGCGCCGAGCAAACCATTGGCGGGGGTGCGCGTGACCGGTTCGCTCCACATGACCATCCAGACGGCGGTGCTCATCGAAACTCTGGTCGCGCTGGGCGCACAGGTGCGCTGGGCGAGCTGTAATATTTTTTCGACCCAGGATCATGCGGCGGCCGCGATCGCCCAGACCGGCGTGCCGGTCTTCGCGTGGAAAGGTGAGACCCTCGAGGAATATTGGTGGTGCACGAACCAGGCGATCTCGTTCCCGGGCGGGAAAGGTCCGCAGCTCGTGGTTGACGATGGCGGCGATGTGACCCTGTTCATTCACAAGGGTTACGAGCTCGAAGAAGGCGGCGACTGGGCCAAGTCGCCCGCGGGGAGCAAGGAGGAACAGGTGATCAAGGACCTCCTGCTGGAAGTGCAGCGGGAGAATCCTTATCGCTGGCACGAGATGGTGAAGGACTGGCGCGGCGTTTCGGAGGAAACGACGACCGGGGTGCATCGCCTTTACAAAATGCAGCAGCAAAATCAGCTGCTGGTCCCGGCGATCAACGTGAACGATTCGGTTACCAAGTCGAAGTTCGACAATCTCTACGGATGCCGGCATTCGCTGGTCGACGGACTAAACCGCGCGCTCGACGTCATGATCGCGGGCAAGGTCGCAGTCATTTGCGGTTACGGCGATGTCGGCAAGGGCTGTGCCCAATCATTGCGCGGGCAGGGCGCCCGCGTGGTTATCACGGAGATCGACCCAATCAACGCGCTCCAGGCGGCCATGGAAGGTTACGAAGTTACGACCGTGGAAGAGACCCTCGGCCGCGGCGATATTTATGTGAGCACGACCGGTAACGTGGACATCATCACGCTCGATCATATGGAGCGGATGAAAGACCAGGCCATCGTTTGCAACATCGGCCATTTCGACAATGAAATTCAGGTCGAGCCTTTGAACGAACGTAAAGACATCAAGCGGACGAACATCAAGCCGCAGGTGGATAAGTATACCTTCCCCGATGGGCACGAAATCTTCATGCTGGCGGAAGGCCGCCTCGTAAACCTCGGTTGCGCCACCGGCCATCCCAGCTTCGTCATGTCGAACTCGTTCTCGAACCAGGTCCTGGCGCAGTTGGATCTTTGGAAGAATCGCGACACTTATAAAGTAGGTGTCTATGTTCTATCCAAGCAGCTCGATGAAGAGGTGGCTCGCCTCCATCTGCAAAAGATCGGCGTGAAACTGACGAAGCTTACCGATAAGCAAGCCGAGTATCTCGGCGTGCCGATCGAAGGTCCGTATAAGTCAGAGCATTACCGTTACTAATCCGATTCGGATTCGCGACGCTTACTCTCCGACCCTCATCCTAACCTTCTCCCTCAGGGAGAAGGAACTGACACTTTATCACCGGGGTTTTTTCGGTACTTGGAAATGACTCTTGTGGAGACCAGTTTCGCATGCAACTAACTTCCTCTCCCCGAGGGAGAGGATTGAGGTGAGGGTCAATCGGATTGGACGCTAACGTCATGACAGGCGGCCTTGGGTGCGCTGAGCGGCGACAGGCAAACCTCGTCCTTCAGGGAGAATGAGCTGGCACGACAAGACGCACGTCATTCTTGGTAGGGCGAGACTCCGTCGAGCCGCCTGCTAGCGCGTTCAATCGGATCGACGGAGTCTCGCCCTACCAAGAGCAAGGCAGAATTCCCTCTCCGTTCGGGAAAGCGTTGGATGAGGTTTCGACTCGGGTGCTCGATTACTTCGGCTTCTTCTTAAAGCTATAGTCCGTTAGTTCCGAGCCATACTTGATCTGGCCGCCTTCGGTCGCAGACTTTACCAAGCCGACGCCGGGAGCGTACCAGGAGGCTCTGGTCATAGGGATGGCTCCGCCCGTAATCTGGCTGATTACTTTCATCGCGCGAAACTTTCCAGCCGGCACGGTTATGTTCTCGAAACCGACGGCGCGACTGCTTTCGCGATGTTCAGTCTGAGTCGGATCTTTTCCGCTCCATTCCCATTTCTGCCCGGCGACGAGCGGATTGGGCAGGTATTGCTTTGGTGGCTCGTAGGTGGCCTTCAGGCCTTCATGCTCCGGGTAGCTCTCGCCGTGAAAGAGGACCCAGCCGGCGGTTTTCGAAAATACCTTATTAATCCTTACCCCGGAAAGGAATTCGACGACGTAACGATTGGAAGCGCCTGGCTGTGGCTCCTCACTAAGCACCTTGAAGCTATATCCACCCTCCTCGGTGTTACGATAGGTCCACGAGTCGTTTACACGCAGGGGAAAGTAATCGGCGGGCGTCTTGGGTGTTTTGCCGGACGCAAGTTGGATCGAAAAAAGGAGGATAAGCCCAGTAGCAGAACGCGCTCGGATGGATTTCATTATGAGAGAGTGAAGCTACTTTCGGGGCCGGGCAATTGAGACCGGAAACACGCGGTTGTCCGGTGGCGTGTTATACATGGTGCCTTCCCAGCGAATATCGCCGACGTTTCCGTTTGCGCCGGAGCGACGATTGCAGGAGCGGGCGGCGGAGGCACTGCTTCTTTCGGCGGATCCACCACCCGATGAATCCCGGCAATAAGCCGATCGGCATGGTGATGAAAATCGATGCCGGTGTCGAGGGCGAGGCCGTTGCGAAAAGCGAGTCCTTCCAACTCCGGCGGCAAATTTCTTGCCTCGGGCATCGGCGTATTGTTCACGAGCACGGGAATGATCGGGATGCCGTTCTCCAATGCGCTCGCCACTTCGAGCCGAACGAAATCGGTCGGATCGTCAATCCGGCGGTTTGAAAGCTCCTTCCCCCCGCACCATTCCGGGCCGATGATTGCGACCACGACTTTGGCGCGCTGCAGGGTCTGCTTGATGTGTTCGCGGAAATCGACGCCATAGGGAATGGAATCGAAGTCCATGAAGACGCTGCCTTTGCCGAACTCGGCCTGGAGCCGATCGTAAAGCCGGCCGGCGACTGGGCTGGAATCCTGCCGGCGATAGGAGATGGCGATCATCGGATCCTGGGATTGCTCATAGCCGATCGGCAGGGTGTTCGTCAATGACGCCGGCCGCTTCCGAAGCGCTGCCTTCCTCTGGTTTCAATCGGAAAAACCAAATGAAAATGACCGTGATCAACACTAGGCGATGGACAGGCGGGTGGAAATGCGGCGCGGACCTGCGTTTTACCCGCGCCGCGCGATGATTTCGAGAAAAAGCGGTGTCCGCGGGATCCGATTATTCTGGTGGGGTGCCTCGTTGCCTGGGGAGAAGTCGGACGCGTCGGAAATGCGTCCCTACCTGAAATGTCTACGGATGGAACTCGTTTCTTGTCCTGCCGACGATCACTATTCGTAGTCATGACTACGAAATCCATCACCCTGGGATTGGCCTTGTTTCTCGGTGCCGTGCGGTTGAGCCTCGCTCAGGAAACAATTACCCAGCAAGAACTGCTGCGCCGTTCCCAGGAACTTTTCGACAGTGTTGTCAGCGGGAACCAGGAGCCATGGAAAAAATATTACGCCGATGACGCTCTCTTCTTCGACGAGAAGGGGAGAAACATGGACAAGGCTGCGCTTGTTGCTGATATCGCACCGTTACCAACTGGTTACTCGGGGCAAATCAAGATTGGAAAGGCAGCCAGCCGCATTGTCGGCGATACCGCGGTTATCAGTTATGACCTTGACGAGAGCGAAACGATCTTCGAACAGAACCTTTCCGCGCGTTATCATGAGACCGATACCTGGCTAAGGCGGAAAGGCGAGTGGCAGATCGTGGCGGCCCAGGCATTCCGTTACTACGAAGATCCGGCGATCGGTCGCGCGGATCCAGAGAAGCTGACCGATTTTACCGGCACCTATGAACTGGCGCCCGGCCAGATGCGATTAGTTACACTCCAGAACGGGAAGCTATACGTCGAACGCAAAGGAAAGAAGGAAGAGCTACTGCCGGAAACCTCGGACCTTTTCTTCCGCAAGGGTGTTGAAGGTCGAATTCTCTTTCGATCGGACGAAAAGGGCAGGATCGACGCGCTCATCGATCGTCGGAATAACGAAGATGTCGTCTGGCGCAAGACGAAATAGGAAACGTCGCGAACCTCGCTAACCCTCACCTTCGCGCGTCCACATGTTCGTCATCCCGAGCGGAGCGAAGCGGAGTCGAGGGACCTCGTAGCAGGTCGATCGACTTTCCACGGGATCCCTCGACTTCGCTCGGGATGACGGGCTTGCGCCGAGCCGATTCGTTATTCCACGTCGCGCGCGTACCAATCCACCTTGCGCGTCACATACATCACGATGCCGAGCAGAATGAAGAGTGCCACCGTTCCCATGAGCAGGGCGTAATCCTGTTGCCGGAGCGTGATGTAAAGGAACGTGTAAACGCCGATCAAACCGCCGCCGATCATCAGGGTGCGCATGCCGCCGCCAAGGAAGTGGCTGCAATACCAGGTGATCAGCCCCGTCGCAGCGACAGTTGCGATCAGATAAGACCAGGTAAACCCGATAAACTCGGACGCGGAAAGGAGCGCAAGATAGAAGAGACAGAGCGCGGCACCCACCATGAGGTATTGGAGCGGATGGATTCTCTGGCGGGCCGTGACTTCGAAAAGGAAAAACGTCGTGAAGATCAGGACGAAGAAGAGGACGCCATATTTGATCGACCGCTCGACGTAGCGATAGGCGTCCAGCACCTGCAGGAACTGAGCGCCGAAGAGCGAGTTGCTCACGGCCGTCGTGCTGAAGCGATCGTTGCCGGAACGGCTGGTCCAACGTTGCGGATAATCGCGCCCGTAATACGAAACCTTCCAGTTCGCGTCGAATCCATCCATCCGCACGTTCCGATCCGCGGGAAGAAACGCGCCGCGAAAACCCGGGTCGGGCCAGTTTGATTTCAACGTGACCGAGTTTTGAATTCCGAACGGCGCGAAGAAAATACCGCCGCTGCCATTGAGATCGAGCGTGATGGAAAATGTGCTCGGCGCGACGATCGCCTGGTCTGTCCCGACCTGCGCCGTGATGCCCGTCGTATAGCCGGGCAATTGCGAGCCGGGTTGGAGTTGAATTTTCTTTCCGCTCCAATCGAGCATCAAACTTTCCCGCGTGCCACGGAGGTCGCTGACCGCCAGCGTGACCGCCGCGTCTTTCCAGATGACGTCTTTCGGGTCGATTTTGAGCGCCGCCATGTCGGGCACCGGGAATTTTCCGGAGAGATTGATCAGTCCGCGAAAGACGGCCGCGTCGTAGATCCCGCGATGGAGTGTTTGGGTTTGGACGTCGCCGGAGATTTCCAGGGTGTCGGGCAGGAAATAGGCGAACGCCAGGGTGGTTTCCGCCACTTCTCGCGTTTCAACTCGACCATCTGGCAACGTTACCGAACGGACGACCGTGCCGTGATTGTAATACGGCACCACCAAAACCGGCCCGATGATACTCTGGTCCTTGCCCCATGAGCCGGTGATGTCGTTGACCGCTTCATTGCGCCGGGCGAGCCGGTCGCTCAGGACGCCCTCAATCATGGCGAGCGGGATGAGCAGGATCAGAATGAGCGCGCCGACGCCGAGGAGCTTGAGAATGGTGCTGTTGCGGCGCTTGAAAAATGGCTGCGACTTCGGCAGCGGCGGAGGTGCGTCGGGCATGGGATAAGAGTGCTAGGATTTGAATCGCATGAGCAACAACAATACGGGCCGTGAAACAGGCCTTGCGGAGAGAGTTGAACGCCCGTTCAAAATTCCGAGTCGATCGCGTTCCGCAGTGGCCGGGTCGCGCAAGGCTTCCCTTTGGCGGGTTCGCCGCGCATTCTTGGCGTCGAACGCGGAGCGCTCGAGCCACCAATGAAAGCACGCAAAGCCGCCGTCATCTTCATCTTCATCACGGTGACGCTCGACATGCTGGCCCTTGGGTTGATCGCCCCGGTTCTGCCGAAGCTTGTGCTCAATTTCCTCGGCGGCAATGCGCCGACGGCAGCGAAAATGTTCGGCATTTTCGGGACGGTTTTCGCGCTCATGCAGTTTGTGTTTTCGCCCATGCTCGGCGTGTTGTCGGACCGATTTGGGCGGCGACCGGTGATCTTGCTTTCGAATCTAGGGCTCGGCCTGGATTACATCGTGATGGCGCTGGCGCCGACGTTGGGCTGGCTGTTCGTCGGGCGCGTGATTTCCGGGATCACGGCCGCGAGCATCACGACGGGCACTGCCTATGTCGCCGACGTGGTCCCGCCGGAGAAACGGGCGAGCGCCTTTGGCCTGATCGGCGCGGCGTTTGGCGTCGGATTCGTTCTCGGCCCGGCCCTCGGGGGTCTCCTCGGGAACGCCGATCCGCGCCTGCCGTTCTGGGTCGCCGGTGGGTTGAGCCTGGCCAATGCGCTCTACGGATTTTTCGTTTTGCCCGAATCGCTTCCGCCGGAAAAACGGAAATCCTTTACCCTGCGCCGCGCGAATCCCGTCGGCTCCCTCGTCCTGTTGCGATCGCACCCCGAATTGTTCCGGCTGGCGACGATCCAGTTCATTGGCTACGTCGCGCACGAGGTATTCAATGTCTGGGCGCTCTACACGATCTTTCGTTACGCGTGGAGAGAAGGCACGATTGGCCTCTCTCTGGCGCTCGTCGGAGTTTGTTCCATCGTCATTTCGAGCTGGATGGTGCCGGCGATGGTTTCGCGCGCCGGCGAGCGGAGGACTCTTTATATCGGACAATTCTTCGGTGCGCTTGGCATGGTCCTCGCCGGTCTCGCGCGCACCGGCTCATTTTTCTTCCTCTCGATTCCAGTGATGATGCTCTGGACGATCTCGAGTCCGGCTGCGCAAGGGATGATGACACGGCGCGTGAGTGAATCGGAGCAAGGCGAACTCCAGGGCGCGATCGGCAGCTTATGCAGCCTGGCGTGGATCATTGGCCCGGGGTTGTTCACTTTTACGTTCGCGTATTTCATCGAGCCGGCGAAGGGATGGAACGTTCCCGGCGCGCCCTGGTACCTCGGCGCTTTCCTGCTTTTCATCGCGATGCTCCTGGCGACGCGAATCCCCAAGCTGCCCATCCGAGCTGAATCTGTCGCGAGCGTGGACTGATTTTCTGGTCTTCTGTAGCAGCGGCCCTGCGGGCCGCTTGAGAGGAACGGCGATTTCCTCGAGCGGCCCACAGGGCCGCTGCTACAGAGGAGCAGGAGCGGGAATTCCAATTCGCATTCGGCAAACAATGCGCGAAGATGCGCTGGCTTAGGGAGTTGCGGCAGGAAAGCTGCTGTCAAAACAGGAGCTCGAAGTCGCTCCCGCCTTACACAAACAACTTTTCACCGTGCCAAAGAAATGCCTCTTCCTTTTCCTGATCTGCGCCGTCGGTTTTTGGGGCCGCGTGATCGCGGATGAAGAAACGCGCCAGGTGCAGGAGGAATTGCGAAAGCGGCATCTTTTTTTCCGCGACATCGATGGCCGTCCGAGCCCGGACTACGCGATGGCGCTCAAACGCTACCAGCAGCGGCAGGGCTTCGCGCAGACGGGCGTGGCCGATGACGTAACGCTTTACTCGCTCGGAATCGGCGAAGCCGCGCCGCCGGCCGAAGGCGCCACCGACCTGCCCGATGTGCCAGTGTTAAAGAGCGATGTCGGTCTGCACGAACCGCGGCCGGCCCCGGCCCCTGTGCCGACGAAAGCGCAAAACGCCGGGGATGTGGCGAAAGCGGAAATTCGGAATTTTCTCCGCCGTTATTTTGAAGCCTGCCAGTCCCGGAACCCCGACGATGAACTCGCGTTTTATGCGGAACGCGTGGAGTACTTCGATCACGGTGTCGTCGACAAGCCGTATGTTCGGAACGAGCTGGCGGTTTACGATCAACGCTGGCCGAGCCGAAAATATGTCATGGGCGATTCACTGCGGGTCGAGCGAAAGGGCAACAACACCATCGCAACGGTCCGCGTCGCCTTTGAAGTGGCGAACCTGGAGCACAGCCGCAAAGCAAACGGCCGGACAGACGACCGGCTTAATCTTGCCAAGCGCGGTGACTCTCTCGAGATCGTTTCGATCAAGGAAGCGCGCGTACTCCGGCCCTCGCACCATCGCAAGCGCCCGCCAAATTTTCCGGCGGCCGTCGGCCGGACGATTCACCACGTCTTTCACAACATCTTTCGCTAGCGACAGTCCTTACTTCTCAATCGTTTCCAGACGTTTTCCTCTTCCGCTTCCTCTATGTCTTAATCCTCTCGGCGGAGCGTAGAGGGAGAGGAAGAACGTGAAGCCGGCGGGCGAATTCGTCTCAAGAAACCGCCCGGTGCATAGGTAATCAGGAATTTCTCCCGAGCCCGATCAAGCACGAACTCGTCGGTTTCGGCCAGGAACCGTTGCGCAGCGACCATGGGGCCGGGCGTGTATTCCTCCCACTCCATCAGGTCGACGATGCCGTCTTCCGCGATGAAATAGGAGCCCTCGGAAATTAGCGGAGCGTAAAGTCGCATTTCCTGAAGAACATGGTCCGCCGCGTGATTTCCGTCGGCGATAACCAGCGTTCTCCGGCCGCCACAACGGGAGCGCGCCTCGGCCACTGTCTCCGGAGCAAGGCTATCGCCGCAAATGAAATGAACATTTGGCGGCAGGGCCCGCTCTGGTCGCTCGAGATCAATCGAAATAACGGCGGCTGATTCACCGCGAAAATTCCGCAGGAGATCGGAGAGCCAGAGGGTGGTGCCGCCATGCCGGGCGCCGATTTCGATCACGACCTCGACACCGGTTTCCCATATAATTTCCTGGTAGACCCAGAGATCGACCACATTCTTCCACGTTGATACGCCGCGATAATGGACCTGCTCGAAAACGAGCTTCTTCTGGTAGCGCTCGATCCACGCTCGCAAGGTCATGTCGAGATTTGACTCGAGCGTCTCGGGCTGGATCGGCATATCTCTGCTTAATGGTTTGGCGGCCGATTGCCAATCGGACAATCTGCGCGAACATCCCTGACGATGCGAAGATCGGCAGCCCCATGGATGATGGCGCGTTCAACTGTCGTCCTGCTGTCGCTGACGGCCTGGTTTCTTCTCTCGAATCATTGCGCGCTCGGGGTGATCAACTCGCCCGCGGAAGTAGCGCCGGAAGCGGGCGGCTGTCCGATGCATGCGACGCCGGCAAAAAAGAAGCCGGCTGGGAAATTACCTTGCTGCAGGGATGTCCATGCCGTCGTGGCAAAGGAGGTGACGAACTCGATCCCGCTGCCGTTGCGGTTCGTCGGACCGTGCGACTACGTGACGAGAGTTTTCGGACTCCCGCCACCAGTGACGATCGAGATCGATGGTCTCGACACGGGACCGCCAGGTTGCCTCAGTTTCGCTGAATTGGTTTTGCAGGAGAGCATGCTCGCGCACGCTCCGCCTGTTTCCTGAAACTTGTAGTGGCAGGCGTGTCGCCTGCATTTCCATACGTCTGCGGCCGACACGGCCGCCGCTACAGGATCCCAAATCCGGTCGGCAGTTCTGCCGGTCCATTCATTCAGATTTCAGGAAACAAAAATGCAGAAAATAGTTTTATTGATGTTCGCGGTGGTGGCGATCTTTGGAGCGAATCTGGTCGTCGCAGAATCGACCGCCCAGAAATATACGTGCGTGATGCACCCCGAAGTGGTGATGGATCAGCCGGGGGAGTGCCCGAAATGTGGGATGACGCTCGTGCCGGTGAAGGCGGAGGAGAAACGTCCAACGCTCAACGTCCAACGTCCAACGTCCAACGAAGAGAAGAATAAATCGGCACACGAACACGACATCGTCGATCAGGAAGCGCGGCGGTTGAAGGCGGAACACGGGCCGGAGAGTCATGACATGCCATCCCACGAGATGGCGATGGCATCCTCGCTCAATCTCGCGGACCCGATGAGCCGCGAGAGTTCGGGGTCGAGCTGGGTGCCGGATTCGACGCCGATGTACGGCCGGATGTTCATGTTTGGTGACGACATGCTGATGCTACATGGCGCGATCTTTCCGCGCTACGTGAATGCGAATACGCAGCGGGGCGACGATCGGATCGACGCGCCGAACTGGTTCATGGCGATGTATTCACATCCACTCGGCGAAAATGCTCAGCTCGGTTTTCGCGGAATGATGAGCCTGGATTTGCTCACGGAAGGCGGTCGCGGATACCCCCTTCTTTTTCAGACCGGCGAGACCTGGAACGGGAATGCGCTCCATGATCGGCAGCATCCGCACGATCTGTTCGATGAGATTTCGGTGAGCTATTCACAGAAGTTCGGCCACGATTTTTCGGCCTACCTCTATGCCGGTTATCCCGGAGAACCGGCCCTCGGGCCGCCAGCCTTCATGCATCGGCTGTCGGCGATGGACGATCCGGATGCGCCGCTTGGTCACCACTGGCAGGACTCAACCCATGTGACCTTCGGGGTGGTCACGCTTGGGCTGGTCTGGCGCGATCTCAAAATTGAAGGGTCGACTTTCAAAGGCCGCGAGCCGGACGAGCGCCGTTACGATTTCGATTCGCCGAAGCTGGATTCGTTCAGCGGACGCATCTCGTGGAATCCGACGAAAAACGTAGCCATCCAAGTTTCCCACGGCTACCTGCACAGTCCGGAGGAATTGGAGCCGGACGCTAACCGGCACCGGACAACGGCGTCGTTCATATATAATAAGCCGCTCGGGCCTGATGCGAATTGGTCGAGTTCGGTTGTATGGGGTCAGAATCACGACAGTGGTCATGGCAAGACGCAGTCGATTTTATTGGAGACAGATTATCAGCGCGGGCGCGATACGGTTTACGCGCGATTCGAGCGCGTCGAAAAACCGGGGCATGAACTCGTCCTCGATCCGATCGACGAAGAGCGGGTCTTTCCCATTAACGCCTACACCCTCGGATATGTGCGCGATCTGTCCCATGGCGGCGGGATTGATGTCGGGCTCGGCGGCCAGGTCACTCTTAATGATGTTCCGGGCGCTCTCGACCGTTACTACGGTGGCGACGTTCCTTTCTCGCTTCAGGTGTTCCTTAGGGTGAGGCCGTCTCTGATGGGCGGTCACCAAATGAAGGATCACGAAATGGCGCCTAACGAGAAGTAGTTAACGTGTGTCATCCCGAGGCTGGCGAAGCGCGCCGAGGGACCTCACAGTCGCTCTTACGCTTCCGCGATAGATCGCGCGTTTCCGTCAAGCAACGCCACGCTTTCGCTTGCGTGACCTAGGATTGCAACTGGGAGGTCCCTCGCCGTCTGCGCGGCTCGGGATGACACGCTTTTTCACGCCGTCTCGTCGAAGAAAACTTGTCGATTGCGTCGCTTCCGCGCAGCATCTCACGCCATGCGCTTACGATTTTCGCTCGTCGTCATCCTGGTCTTCATCGCGGCTTTCACCGCGAATGCCGCCGACAAAAGAAACATCACGGAAAAGGATATCTTCGATTTTGTCTGGGTCGGCGATGCCCAGGTCTCGCCCGATGGCGGGCACGTCGCGTTTGTCCGCGTGAGCGTGAACGAGAAGAAGGAGGGCTACAACACGTCCATCTGGATGGTTTCGACGAATGGGAAGGAAGCGCCGCATCGCCTCACCATCGGCGAACGCGATTCCTCGCCGCGCTGGTCGCCCGACGGAAGGTATCTCGTCTTCACCCGTTCCGTGGAAAAGGACGGGAAACCCGAGCCGCCCCAGCTTTGCATGCTCTCCATGGGTGGCGGCGATGCGTTTTCGTTCACGAATCTGCCGAAAGGCGCCGGGGGGCCCAGATGGTCGCCGGACGGAAAGCTGATTGTCTTTAGCAGCTCATCGAATCCGGACGACCTCGAGAAGCAGGAAAAGAAAAAGCGAAAGGAGGAAGAGCAGAAGCGCGCGACCAACTCGTCGCCATCGGCTTCGCCCGCGAAGGACGGCGATAAATCCAAGGCCGATGACGCGGCGAAAAAGCCGGACCCGGAGACCGAGCGCGAAAGCGACATCCATGTCATCACGCGTGCGGTCTATCGCTCGAACGACGAAGGCTACCTGGACTTCAAGCGCCCACAGCATTTCTGGATCGTGGCCGCGCCCCACAACCCGGACGAGAAAGTGCAGCCGAAGCAGCTGACTCGCGGACGGTTCGATGAAGATGGCGCGCTCTGGTCGAAGGATGGATCGCAGATTTATTTCACGACACAGCATAACGATGAGCCGTACTACGATCTCCCCAAAACCGAGCTCTACTCCATGGCACCGAATGGCGGCGAGCCGACGAAAATCACCACGATCGACATGGACATCGGCGCGATGGCGCTGAGCCCGGATGGAAAACAGGTCGCGTTCACGGGCTCGGTGGAACAGCCGGTCAATTCCTACACGCAGCCGGACTTGTGGGTGCTGGATCTGGTGAAGGACGCGAAGCCGCGCAATCTCACTGAAAAATTCGATTGGGACGTCGGCAGCAGCGTCTTCGGAGACAATGGTTCGCCGCGCGCGGGCGGTGGAAATGAGCCGATCTGGACGGCGGACGGCAAAGGGATTGTCGAGAACTTCGCGAAAGAGGGGCGGACGAATATCGGTCTGTTCGACGCGGCGACGGGCGCGATGACCGAGATCACAAAGGGCGACCAGGGCGTGCCGCGTTTTCGCGCGGCGCCGGACGCGTCAAAGCTCGTTTACCTCGCTTCGACGCCCACCCGGATCGGCGATCTCTTCTGGCTCGATCGCGTGAGCGGTGAAGCGCGCCAGTTGACCCACAGTAACGACGAACTGTTCAGCCAGCTCAATCTCACGGAGCCCGAAGAAATCCGTTACAAGAGTTTCGACGGCAAAATGATTCAGGCGTGGCTGCAAAAGCCGCCGGGGTTCGATCGGACGAAGAAATATCCGCTCATTCTGAACATCCACGGCGGGCCCCACACGGCCTATGGATTTGTTTTCTCGCACGAGTTCCAATGGATGGCGGCGAAAGGCTACGTCGTGCTTTATCCGAATCCTCGCGGGAGCACGAGCTACGGACAGGAATTTGGGAACGTGATCCAGTATCATTATCCCGGGGACGATTTTAAGGATCTGATGATCGGCGTGGATGAAACGATCAAGCGGGGCTTTATCGACGAGAAAAAGCTCGGCGTGACCGGGGGCAGCGGCGGCGGATTATTGACGAACTGGGTTGTTGGACACACCGACCGTTTCGCCGCGGCGGTTTCGCAGCGCGACATCGCGAGCTGGACCGATTGGTGGTACACGGCGGATTTCACTCTGTTTCAACCACGATGGTTCAAGGCGCCGCCGTTCCAGGACCCGGAGGATTTCAAAGCGCGTTCCCCGATCACTTACATCAACGAAGTGAAGACCCCCATGATGTTCATTCTTGGCGAAAGCGATACCCGTACGCCCTCTGGCGCCGGAGGCGAACAGATGTTTCGCGCGCTGAAGTTCCGCAAGATCCCGACGGTGATGGTGAAATTCCCGAATGAAACCCACGAACTGTCGCGCTCGGGACAGCCGTGGCATCGAGTGGAGCGCCTGCAACATATCGTCGGCTGGTTCGATCGCTGGCTGACGGGCGCGGCGAAGCCGGAATACGACGTGGCGCCGAGCGATGTGCCGGTGAAACCCGGCGCCGCTCCGAAAACGAAGCCGCCGGGGAATTAGAAGTGATGGAGCCGGCACGCCCTCGTGCCGGTGGAGAGAGCGGCGAAGCTGGATGACAACGGCCTGAGGGCAGGCCGTCTCCAAATCCGCCTGCTTCCCGGCTTGCTGAACTTCCACGGGAATGCAGAATGTCCCCGGTGAGAATTCGCACTCAAAACTATCACGACATCGAGCGGATCATCGAGTTCGACTTCATCCGCGCGACGGAAGCGGCGGCGCTGAACTCGCTGCCCTGGCTCGGCCGCGGAGAGAAGGAAAAGGCGGATGCGGCCGCCTGCGACGCGATGCGCGGAATGTTCGACCTCATGAATATTTGTGGCGAAGTGGTGATCGGCGAGGGGATCAAGGACGATGCGCCTGGGATTTTCAAAGGCGAGCAGCTCGGGACCTGGCTGCCCGGTTCGCCGCAGTTCGACATCGCGATCGATCCGATTGACGGGACGACCAACATCTCGAAGGGCGCGCCCAACTCGATCAGTTGTATCGCGGCTGCCAGCCCGGAGCAGGGCGTGAAGGTCGCGCTCCGTGACATTCCTTCGTTCTATATGACGAAACTTTCCTACGGGCCAAAGGTGCTCGAGCACATGCAGATCAAAGGGATCGAGATGCTCAAGATCGAGAGCCCGATCGAAGAAACGCTGCGGATCGTCGCGCAATGCCTGAACAAACGAGTGCAGGACGTGGTGGTGATGATGCTGGACCGGCCGCGGCATAAGGAGATGGTCGAGGAAATCCGACGCGTCGGTTCGTCGCTGCGGATGATCAGCGATGGCGATATCGCGGCGGCGATGGCTCCGGCCATTTTTGACAGTGGCATCGATCTTTATTTCGGCATCGGGGGTTCGCCAGAGGCGGTCCTCGCGGCCGCCGGGATCAAATGTCTCGGCGGCGACATGCAATGTGTGATGTGGCCGCGTGATGACAAGGAGCGCAAGAGCCTAATCGCGGCCGGGCACAGGGCCGATCTCGGCCGCGTTTTCTTTGCCGATGATCTGGCGAACGGCAAGAACATCATCTTTTGCGCGACCGGCATCAGTGACAGCGCGATGTTGCGCGGAGTAAAAACACAGGGTGCGAGCGCGACCACCTATTCGCTCCTGATGCGCGCGAAAAGCCGGACCGTGCGATTCATCCGCGCTTCGCATGATTTGAAAAGCAAGACCATCCGGCTGCGCTCGGATAATCGCGAACACCGGATCTGAATTTCGTCATCCCGAGCGAAGTCGAGGGACCCCGCGGCAAGTCGAGCGACGTGCGATGAGAGTCGAACGTGGTGCCACGGGATCCCTCGACTCCGCTCGGGATGACACAGTCGAACATCTCCGCTCGACATCCCCCGAGGCCTCTGGTCAAATTCAGCAACAACTTCGCTTATGAGAATAATATCGAAAACCGAGCTGTCGCCAGACAATGGCTGTATCGTTGACACAAAATGGAAGGTCGGCCCCCTGAGTTATCATTCGTGCGCGTCTGAAATCGGTTCCCCGCACTCCACGCATGACTCACCCATGCCGGAGGTCGTGGTTTATGATCACGTCGGCTTCAAGGGCGCGTTCGCCCGGACGAATCTGAGTTTCCATTTTCTGGGCGATTTTTGGAACGACCGGATCAGCTCGCTCATCATCGTGAGCGGAGTCTGGCGGTTTTATCGTGACGAATATTACAAGGGCGATTATTGGGACCTCGGCCCTGGTTTCTACGAGTGTTTCTTCAAGGACAAAGGGCCCGACGACGTCATCAGCTCGTTCCAGGCGATCAAGCTGACTTAATCTCGATCAGCTCGTCGATTGCTCTGACTTGGTAGGGCGAGAACTCTGTCGAGCCGCGAACGCGGTGTATCCCGAGCGAGTCGAGGGCTCCCGTGGAGGAATTGAGCGTTCCCGTAGTTGAATCGAGCGTGCTTCTTCGGGATCCCTCGACTGCGTTTCGCTCCGCTCGGGATGACAGTCGATTATTCCCGCGCGAGTTCCAGCACGGTCTGGGCGCATCCCCACGACAGGGTGAAGCCGGCGCCGCCGTGTCCGTAATTGTGAACGACGGCGCGGCCATCGAATAATCGCCCGGCGGCCACGCGGACGCCTGCTCTGCGGCCGGGCCGCAATCCGACCCGCTCGCGCACCAGGGGCGGCGCGGCGATCCCGAGCACCCGTTCGCATTCCGCGACGATGCGGGCCGTTGTGAGCGGATCGATCGCACGGTCGTCGCTCACGTCATTCGTTCCGCCGAAAACACAATCTCCCGAGCGCGGAATTGCATACATGAGGGGCGGATCATCGCAGACCACGGCATAGGGCAGATCAAGTTTGCCGACGATCGCAACCTGGCCGCGATGCGGTTCCATTTCCCGGTCAGGCACGAGATCGCGGGCACCAATGCCGGCGCAATTGACGATGAGATCGGACTGGCGGTCGATCTCCTCCAATTTATTGAAACGAATTGCCCCCGTGATTCTGCCGCCGGCATTCGTCAGGCGCGATTTGAGATACTCGAGATAGTTCGCGGTTTCGATCAACGGGACGTGGATTGAGAAGCCGCTCCTAAACGCGGCTGGAATTTCCCCGGCTTCGAGTGGGCGGGTGGCGAAGGGCCGCGCCCAATCCGGCGGAGCGATTGGGGCGAGGCGGGAGAAGACGCGGAGCTCGATGAGCGACACGCCGCTCTCCGGAGCGCGCGCCAGTTCGAGGAAGCGTCCGTAACTAATGAGCGCCCAGGGTAAGATTTCGGTCCCCGAACCAACATCGTACGGATACCAGATCGCGGCGGCGGCGGCGGAATTTGTCGCGTCGCCGATTTGCTCTGCCAGGATGGAAGTCTCGAATCCGTTTTCGGCGAAAAGAACCGCACAGGTGAGTCCTGAGACCCCGGCGCCGACGATGGTAACACGTCGTTTCATTTTGATAGCGCTGGTATTGGGGCCGGCCGAAGCGTTCGTCAACCGCGACCCACCGATGTCATCCCGAGGCTGGCGAAGCGCGCCGAGGGACCTCGCAGTTACAATGCTGGTGTGGTTGCGAGGGCATCACGTCGATAGCGATGGACGTTGGACTCTTCGCGGAAGCGGCCTGGTGAACAGGTGTGAGGTCCCCCGCCGTCTCCGCGGCTCGGGATGACCCGGTCTCCATTGCAACACGATGTAGGTGCAGAACGGGCGAGCGTCAGTTAGAATATCGGCGTGGTGGCCTTATCGGAGAAATCGTTGACGGAAAAAGTGCTGGCGGGAGAGCGGATCTCTCCGGCGGAAGCGATCGAGCTTTATCGCCGGCCGCTGGCCGAACTCGGCCAGCTGGCGACGGCGCGGCGCGACCTGGCGAAGGCCTCGAGTTACGGTAACCGCGGCCGCGAGATCGTGACGTACATCATCGATCGCAACATCAATTACACCAACGTCTGCAACGTCTACTGCAAGTTCTGCGCATTTTATCGCACCGAGAAAGACGAGGACCATTACGTCCTGAGCCGCGAACAGCTCGACCAAAAACTCGATGAACTTTCCGCCGCGGGCGGGGTTCAAATCCTGATGCAGGGCGGGCACCATCCCAAGTTATCGTTCGAGTGGTATTTGGAATTGCTCCGGCACATTCGCGAAAAATATCCGCAGATTAATATCCACGGCTTCAGCCCGCCGGAGCTCCAGCATTTCGCCTCACTCTTCGGCCTGCCGTTGCGGGAAGTGATTTCCCAATTCAAAGAGGCCGGGCTCGGGTCGGTCCCGGGCGGTGGCGGCGAGATTCTGGTCGATCGCGTGCGAGACCGGATTGCGCCGTTGAAATGCAAGTCCGACGCGTGGCTTGAAGTAATGCAAACCGCGCACGAGCTCGGTTTGAAATCAAGCGCGACGATGATGTTTGGTCACGTGGAAACGATCGAAGACCGAATCGAACATCTGGGGCGTTTGCGCGATCAACAGGACAAAAGCGGGGGGTTCACCGCGTTCATCTGCTGGACGTTTCAGCCGGAGAACACGGTGTTGAAAGTCGAACGGCGCACGGGGGTGACGGAATATCTGCGCACCCAGGCACTGGCCCGGATATTTCTCGACAACTTCCCGAACGTGCAAAGCTCGTGGGTCACCCAGGGGCCGGATATCGGGCAGGTGGCGCTGAAGTATGGGGCGAACGACTTCGGCTCGGTCATGATGGAGGAAAATGTCGTGAGCAGCGCGGGCACGAGTTTTCGGCTCAATGCGGAACAAATCGAGGGGCTGATTCGCGACGCCGGATATGAGCCACGGCGGCGGAATAATTGGTACGAGCTCTTGAATTAGCGCTGAGCGGTGCGTTCTTCTTCGTCCAGCGCCCGGCGCCATAGCGAAATCCTGCCTTGACGATGCCTAGGTTATTCACCATCAATACCGCCTGCGCCGCGTCGGGGACGAAGGACGCCAGGGGATTTTTTACGTTATGAAGCAATTTTTTGGTTCGATCCGCGGCCGCACACCGGGTGGTCTACTCGCCCTATTTTTGATGTTCGCGGCGAGCCTGTCGATAAACGCTCAGACCGCGCCCCCGGAACAGCAGGGCCCGCCCATCATTAAATCCGTCGAGGTCCAGTACGTCGGACCGCAGACCATCGCCCGCGAGAAAGTCCTCGCCCAAATTCGGACCAAGCCCGGAGAGCCGTATTCGGAATCGCTGGTCGAGCAGGATATCAAGGCGCTTTACCGAACGGGTCAGGTGCAAAACGTCCGCATCTTTGGGCAGCCGGACGGCGACGGCGTAAAAGTCATGGTCGTTCTTCAGACCCGCTCCCTCGTCAACGAGATCGAGATCGAGGGCGCGGAGCGGATCAGCGCCAAGAAATTGCGAAAACAGATTGCGCTCAAGATTAACGGTCCGTTGAGCGAGGACGAACTGCAGAAAGCGCAGGAGAAAATCATCGAGAGCTATCAGGCGAAGGGCTTCACCGACATCTCCGTGAAATACAAGGTGGACACGGACCAGACGCGCGGGACTTCGCGAGTGGTTTTCACGATCACGGAAGGAACGAAAGGTGCGATCAGCGCGATCCGGTTCGAAGGCAACACGAAATTCAGCGATCGGATCCTGCGCAAGCAGATGAAGACGAAGGGCAAGACCCTTTACTCATTCATCGACAAGTCGGGCCGACTCGATGAAACCCAGCTGGAACAGGATATCAGCGCCGTAAAGGAATGGTACCAGGACCACGGCTACATCGACGTGGAAGTAAAAGAGATCCGGCGCGAGCGCACCAACGGCCGGTTGAACATTGTCGTGGTGCTGGTGGAAGGCCCGATCTATCACGTCGGCAAGATCCGGATCACGGGAGAGAAAGCCGCCAGCGAACAAAGGATTCGCAACCTGCTGAAAATGAAGGAAGGCGGGATCTATTCGCCGAAGCAGATTCGTGACGACTCGAAGAAAATCGCGGACGCCTATGGCAGCGGCGGATACGTGGATCTCCAGGTAACGCCGCAGGGAGTGCCGGCTGGCGAGCGGGTCATCGATGTCCATTATGAGATCCAGGAGGGCGGGCCATCCTTCGTCCAGCGGATCAACATCGTCGGCAACACCCGGACGAAAGACAAAGTGATCCGCCGCGAGGTGTTGATTGCGCCCGGCGACGTCATGAACAGCGTGCGCGTCGAGACCACCAAGAAGCGCCTCGACAACCTCGGCTACTTTTCCAAGGTCGAAACTTTCCCCGAGGACACGGGTGTGCCCGGCCGCAAGGACCTGACCATCCAGGTGGAAGAGAAGCGGACCGGTTCGGTTAACTTTGGCGCCGGTTTCAGCACGGTTGATCAGCTGGTCGGATTCGTCGAAATGTCGCAGGGAAATTTCGATATCCTCAACTGGCCGAACTTCACCGGAGCCGGGCAAAAGTTTCGGTTTCGCATCCAGTACGGAAATCAGCGCAAAGATGTGACCCTTTCCCTGACGGAGCCCTATTTCCTCGACCGGCGTTTGTCGCTCGGCGGCGAGCTCTTTTATCGGGAGGCGGACTACCTGAGCAATATCTACTCGCAGCGCAACTATGGCTTCTCGCTCGAAACCCGGAAAGCCATCGCTCCGTTTGTTGCCGTGAGCCTTCAGTACCGGATCGAGGCCATCGAGATTTACAACGTCGCGGCCGGGTCTTCGAGCCAGATTTTGCTCGAACAAGGCCAGAGCACCAAGAGCCAGATTACCGCCGGCATTACTAATGATACCCGGGATAATCCGTTCCTGACCCGGACCGGACATCGCATTACGTTGACGCCTTATATCGCGGGCGGATTCCTGGGCGGCACCGAGCAGATTTACGGATTCTCGCTCGAGGCGCGCCAGTATTTTCATCTCTGGAAAGATTCCATTCTCGTGTTCAGCGGCATGGTCGCGGGGGTGGATAATTGGGGAAGCGGGACGCGCGTCCGCATCTTCGACAAGCTCTTCCTCGGCGGATCGAACGACCTCCGCGGCTTCAATTTCCGCGACGTCAGCCCGCGTGATATCAATGGCGAGCCGTTAGGCGGCCAGAGCCTGGTTGCTTTTACCACGGAGTACACCATGCCGATTATCGAAAAGGCGCGCTTTGCGGTCTTCTACGACACGGGCTTCGTGAATGCTGCTCCGTGGGACTACTCGTCGAACCATCTCGTCTCGGACGTCGGCATCGGCTTGCGGCTTGATCTGCCGATCGGGCCGTTACGCATCGATTACGGCATTCCCATCCAGAAGGACGGGTTCAAGGACGCCGGCGGCGGCAAATTCAACTTTAACGTCGGTTATCAGTTTTGAACGAATAATCGCGGTTGCGGTCTAACAACTTTCCTGCAACCTGTTAACCCTTTATGAAAAAATTTCTTCTTCTCACGGCGGCGTTCGCGCTCGCCCTCCCGGCCGCAAGCTACGCTCAGGGCACTCTCAAGGTCGGTACGGTCGACATGAACCGCGCGTTCAAGGAGTACAACCGGACCAAGGACTCCGAGAAGAAGATTAACGAGGCCAAGGATGCCGCGAAAAAGGAATACGACGATCGCGCCGAGAACTACAAGAAAGCGCTGGATGAAATCAACAAGCTGAACCAGCAGCTCGATTCGCCGGCGTTGAGCGCCGACAAGAAAACCTCCATGGCCAAGGATCGCGACGACAAGATCGCGAACATCAAGAACATGGAGCGCGAGATCAACGAATTCCGTCAGACCCGCGAACGCCAGCTGCAGGAACAGGCGATGCGCATGCGGGAAAACATTATCAAGGAAATCACAGACGTTATCATGGAGCGGGTCAAGACCTCCGGGTATGATCTCGTTTTCGATAAGTCCGGCCCGAGCATGAACGGCGTGAACGTCGTCCTGCATTCGAAAGATGGCATGGACTTCACGACCGATGTCATCACGGAGTTAAACAAGAAGCCGGTCACGACCACGACGGAAAAGCCCGCGACCAGCCCCGCCACGACGACCACGACTTCGACAGTCGCGCCGGCCGCGAGCCCAAAGAAGCCGTAACGCTCTGCCAAAAAAATTGACGTAGAAAAAACACGCGGGTATCCCGCGTGTTTTTTCTTGCCCGCCAGGTTACGGGAAATGACGACGGCCCTCTTGAGTGGCAAGGTAACGCCTTCTTCGGAGTCTGTTTTGCGAATGATCAAGCACCTGAGATTACTGATATTTTCGCTCCTGGTCGCCCAGAACGGCTTTGCCGCCTCCTCGTGGGAGTCGACTCTGACCGCTTCGTCACCGCCGACATTCCCGAATCCGCGTCCGATGCATGCGCGATACGGCTTTGGCTGGAGCGGGTTTCCCTGCGGGTCGGCGGACATCCGGCTCACCAAACCATCGGGCGATCGCCTGCAACTCGAGGCAACGGTGCGCACGACCGGTCTGGTCCGGGCGCTGTGGAAATTCGACGCGACCGGCACTTCGATGGTCCAGGCCGCAACGCTCCATCCAGTTTCCGTCACCCAAATCGAAACCGAACGTGGCAGGAAAACACTAACCGAGCTCTCCTTCGCCCCCTCCGGTGTGACTTCAAAGGTTACCGAGACTCCCGGCACGGGAACGAAGGTTCGCCGCTTCGATTTTCCAAACCTGTTCGATTTGCAATCCGCGTTGTTCTATCTGCGGAGCCAGTCTCTCCAGGAACGCAGCGTGCATCGAATCGTGGTCTATTCCGCGACGGACCCGTACCTGGCCACGGTCACGGTGCTGAGCCGCGAGCGAGTGACGGTGCCTGCCGGCACTTATAACGCCATCAAATTCGATCTCCAGTTGAACCGAATTCGCGAGGGCCAGCTTCAGCCGCATCGAAAATTCCGCCGCGCCGCGGCATGGCTGTCGGATGATCCCGATCGCATGATGTTGAAAATCGAAGCGCAGGTTTTTGTCGGCAGCGTCGTCTGTGAACTGCAGGCGGTCGATTTCGAAAATCCGAAATCGTAACAACGCGCTCTCTCTCTCCTTCTTGACCTCACCCCAGCCCTTTCCTTCAGGGAGCGGGTGATTATTCGCGCGTGGCCCGTGTTGGTAGGGCGAGACTCTGTCGAGCCGCGTATTTTCTGAGCTCGCACCTTCGGCTCGACAGAGTCTCGCCCTCCCAAGTAAGCCTTATCGGAACAGTTCCTTCTCTCTCAGGGAGAACGTTAAGATGAGGGTCTGCTCAGCGCGGGATGTAAACTGGCTCGCTGCCGGGCCCGATCCGGATGCGCGGAGGAAGAAAGCGCCGGTGAAATCCGCGAAAACCGGTGGTTTGCTGTTCAGGAAGCAGACTGAGCGAGGCCAATGTTTCCACGTCGAGCCGGCCGCTCGGCCTGAGACCAAGACGCGCCTGATAATTCCGCACCGCGAAATTCATCGCTGGTCCGTAGAGTCCGTCGATTGGATCCCGGTAATATCCCAGGCGCGCCAAAAGGAGTTGCGCCCGGCTGAGGATATCCTGCTGGGTGGAAGGTGGCGCGCCCTCGTATGGCGTGCCGGAGAATGGATCGGCCCGGTCGAAATGCGGCGGGGGCGGCTCCGGCGCGTTCTCGGCATCGTCGAGCTGCGACGGTGAAGAACGAGGCGGTGGCGTGACTTTAGGCGCGGGAGCTTCCTCGAGAAATCCGGGGGGCGTCGGGCCGGGGGTTTGCGCCGGGCGAGAGGCGGGTGTCGATGTGGGTTTCGTAGTCAGGCCAAGGGCGCGCTGCGTCTCCGCGTTCAGCTCTCCCGTGATCTGCAATCCGTTGCGAATCTGATAACGCCGCAGGGCCGCCGTCGTGTCTGCGTCTTTCTGGCCATTGATTTCGCCGTAATAGAAACCCTGGTCTTTGAGTTTTTGTTGAGCGGACTCCGTGGCCGGATCGGCCCATGCGATCGACCATATCGTGAAAAGAACGAAAGCCGCTCCGAGAAATTTCCGGTTCATCGAGGATTTCAATTTTGGACGCGGCGCTGTCATCAATATTCACCGGGCCGGCAGGTCGAGGGTGAGGGGTGTTCGCTCCTCCAGCAGCGTCTCGCGATATCGCACGATCCCGTCTGCGATCCCGGCCGCCATTTGCTCCCGGTAATCGGCGTTCGCCAGTTTCACGACATCATCCTTGTTCGTAAGAAATCCACCTTCCACCAGCACCGCAGGGTGCCGCACATTGGCGATGACGAAAAACTGCTGAGGGCGCGTGCCGCGATTTACGGCCTGGGTATGCGCCACCAGTGATTCCTGAATCGACGCCGCCAGGCTTTGACTCTCCAAATTTGGCGGGTCCGACGAGGTCCGCTGCAAAAACGGCAACCAGGATACGACCCGTTCCGGAAACGAAATCGGATGCGTGGCGTAATACGTTTCGATGCCTGTCGCCGCGGATCGACCGGCTTCATCAAAGTGAATACTGACGAAAACGGACTGGGGCTGGTTGTTCGCCATCGTGGCGCGGTCCTGGAGTGAAACGTAGCTATCGTCCCCGCGCGTGAGCAGCGTGGTAACGCCGCGTTCTTGCAGAATCCGTTCGAGCCGGTGCGCGACATCGAGGGCAAGATCCTTTTCCACCATGCCTGCCTTCATGGTCCCGGAATCCTGGCCGCCGTGGCCTGGGTCGATCACGACGAGGGCAAAGGGAGCGTTTTGGGGCGCTGGTATTTCGAGCCGCGTCAAGGATCGCGGAACGGCCGTAACTTGCAGCCAGACGAACGAGCCGGCCATGAGCAAGAGCCCGATCCAGGCCAGGAGCGATCTCTCGCCGGTTCGCGTGCGCGCACGTCGCCGGAACATAATTTCATGCGGACCTCAATCGCCCAGGCCCGATCGTATCTCCGGTTCGGTCAGGGGGCGGTAGCGAATCGCGGTTTTGTCGCTTCGTTCCAGGACGGCGGCTTCGATGACGACCGCACGCAACCGCTCCTTTCGTTCCGCCAGTATCTTGTCGCGCGCCGGCAAATCCTTCACGCCGACGTCGCCCAGCGCGAGATGGCCGACCGTCCAGGCATCGAGACTCAGTTTCAACGCTCGATCGAAGGTCGCGCCGGTAGAATGTTCGGCGTCGAGATACTTTTCCATTAGCTCGGTCGATGGCCGCGTGCCGCTCAGGGCGCCGAAGTTCTGCCGGGTTTGCGCAAAGGTTCCGCTGTTCGTCGCAATCGCACCGTCGTAATCGAGCCGGAGAAAGAGGTCGTTTTCCTGCTTCGCGCCGATCTCGGCGAAGAGGAGCCGCGCCAGATAGGGCGCCCCGTAGACTTGCTCGAACGCGGTTTTCAAAATCGGGCTGAGCGAATAATGCGCGAGCCGACGGAGCGACACGTCCGCCGCCGAACGCGTAAAACCCTCCGTGCTGGCGAGCTCGATGGCCGCCATCCGCAACCGCTCGATGTCGCCCGGATGCCCGATCGCTCCCATCGCGATGCGATCGTAGATCTCGAAAAGTTTCTGCCGCGTTTTGCCGAGAGTGAGGAAGAGGATGCCGTCTCGATATCCGACCGCCACGATCGGGCTCCCCGCCGCCAGCTGCGTCTCGATGTATTCGGCGCGGTTCGCGATCGCCTCGACCCAACGATACGGCTCCTCGGTCATGCCACGCTCCGCTTGAAGACCGCCGCGATTCGTTTCTCGGGCAGCGTCGTGATGCCTTCGCGCGAAACGATTTTGATCACCGGGAAAATCTTCGCGTTCCGATCCACGCCGCCGGTCGCCGTGTCCGACTCCGCGGCGGTATCGAGCGCCCGCAGGGCCACGGTCAAGGCTTCGTCTTCGTCCAATTTCAGAAGTGGTTTCTTTCCCCAGTTATTTTCATAGTAAAGAATTCCACGGACCGCCGGCGACCCGGAGCCCGTGGCGGCGTAATCGGCCACCTCGAATTGCGCGCCCATCGCGTCGTAAAAATAAAGCCGTGCGGCCGGCTCCGCGCCGGAATCGTAAGTCGCGAAAATGGGAACGACGATGCCGACGCCTTGCAGGACGAACCCAAAATTGTCTCGTAACAATTTCGAGAGCGCACGCACTTTCCCGTCCACGCTCATCTCCTGCAGTTGCGTCCGCCGGAAAAACTGGAACGAATGTTCGAGGACCCGCGCCATTTCCCAGGCGGTCGCCGGAACGCCCGCGATCGCCATGATGGAATGCCGATCGATCTCGAGCACTTTGTCAGCGCGATCGTAGATGACGGTGTTGCCTGCGGTAGCTCGGCGATCTCCGGCGACCAGAACCCCGCCCTGGAATTTAAAAGCGAGGATCGTAGTTGCTTGGGTCTGTGGGATATCGGCGGTCGCCACCATAGGACCTATCGGACCTATGGGTCCTATATGGCCCATTCGCTTTAGCAGCCCAACGAAATCATCGGAGCCAGCTCCGCCTCCGGCCGTTTCCATCACTGGCCGGTGCGTTGGCGATAACGCTTGGACTGGTTCGGATCGACCTTGCGCATTTTTTTCAACAGGTCCCGCGTGTCCGGCCGCGAGACATCCGGCGGCTTGGGACCATCACCGTCTCCCTGCTTCGGCCCCCACGGCACGGGAGGCTTTTGCACGCGCTCAGGCATGCGAAAAAGGTTAGAGACAATTCCCGGAAAGGCAAGCTGGGGGCGCCGCGGCGCTTGCCTCTTCCCCCGGCAAATGCCAGAATGCAGACCCATGCAGCGCCTCGCCCTTGGCTCCTTAAGTCTGCTGTTCGCGGTCATGGTTTGTGCAACCGCCGCCGCGCAAGCGCCCGCGGGAGACAAGTCCGAGAAGATGCTCGAAGCCTTGAGCAAAAAAATTGACGAGCAGAACGCGAAGATCGACACGCTTTCGCAACAGATCCTGAAACTGGAACAGCAGGTCACCAAGATGCGACCGGGGGTAATGATTGGAGAAACGCCGGCGCCGACGTCCGCCAGCAACGCGACGGCCGAGGCGCCGAAGCCGACGCAGCAATCTGGCAACAGCCATGTCGTGGCGAAGGGCGAAACGCTCACCTCGATCGCGAAGATGCACAAAGTGACCGTGGAAGAATTGCAGAAGTTCAATCACATCGAGAACGACCGGAAGCTGCAAATCGGCCAGACAATCATGATTCCTCCCTCCGCGAGTTCTCCCGGCGCCTCACCGTCGCCGAACGGATGATGGATGCGGTCGCGGCGCAGGATTGGTTCCTCCGCAAACACGAGGAGGGCAACATTTTTGGACCACTCCCTTTCGCGCAGCTCGCGCGCTGGGCTTCCTCGGCGCAAGTCGCACCGCACGACAGTGTTTCGATCGACCAGGTCACCTGGATGAAAGCGCCGATGCTGGCGGAGCTGGAAATGGATTGGCTCGTCGAGGTAACGACGGAGCGCTTTTACGGGCCGACAACGCTGGGCGCGATCCAGGAGTTCATGCGCCTGGGTGAAATCAATAACGAAACCTGCGTCATCAATTCCCCGGATGGTTCGCGCAAACGGGTTGGCGAAATGCCACTGGTTCTGTCGCCGGTTGCTCCGGAGGATGTTCTGGCCAGCGATCCGGACGTGGCGGGACCGGCTGCCACCGGGATGTCGATTAACATTGAGGACCGCATCCGCGATCTCGAGCAAAGCTTGCGCGAAGAACGCCGCGCCTTGCAGGAAGCCGAGGAACGCTAGCGCGCTCTCGAACAAAAATACCAGGAGTTGGCGCAGCGCCTCTAGCCGCCGCTTCTGTAGCCGCTTCGCTGTGCGAAGCGTGAGAATAGTCGACCCGTTTTCTCACGCTTCGCACAGCGAAGCGGCTACAGGGAGGTTTAGACCGGCACGTCGAGCGTCTCTTCGGGAACTGGGCATTCGACGCTCGGCGTTGGGGGTTCGGAGTTTTCCTCGAAGTCTTTTTCGACCGGCTTCTCGAGAAAGCTTTGTTCCCAAAGCCGGGCGTATTTTCCTCCCAGCTCCAAGAGCGACGCGTGCGTTCCGCGCTCGATGATCCGTCCGCGTTCCAAAACCAGAATCTGATCGGCGCGAAGAATCGTCGACAGGCGGTGCGCGATGACGAAACAGGTTCGATGCGACATCAGGTGTTCCAGCGCTTCCTGGATCAGGCGCTCCGTCGTCGTGTCCACGCTCGCCGTCGCTTCATCGAGAATCAGGATCGGCGGATCCTTCAGCAGCGCGCGCGCGATCGATAACCGTTGTTTTTCACCGACACTCAGCTTCACTCCGCGCTCGCCTACCACGCTATCCAGACCTTTCGGCAACAGTTCGATGAATCCCCGCGCGTTGGCGGCCTCGGCTGCGGACAAGACCTCGTCATCGCTCGCCTCCGGCCGCCCCATCAGCAGATTCTCGCGGATTGAACCGTTGAACAGAAAACTTTCCTGCGTCACCACCGCGATCATCTCGCGCAACCGGCGCATCCCAAATTCACGGATCGGCGTGGCGTCGATCAAAATCTCGCCGGCGTCGTATTCGTAGAATCGGGTGAGCAAATTCACCAGCGTCGATTTGCCGGCGCCGGTTGTGCCCACCAGCGCGATCGTCTCGCCCGGTTGGGCGTGAAACGTGATGTGCTGGAGCGCGGCTGCGCCTTCTTTTCCGTAGCTAAAGCCGACATCATCGAAGCGGACGTCGCCGCGCACGCGCGCCGCCGGTTTCGTCACGTCCCAGCCAGGCTCGATCGGCTCGTCCACGATCTCGAAGACACGTTCTCCCGCCGCGCGTCCCACCTGCACCAGCTGGTTGAGTTGATGCAGCTTGTTGATTGGCTCGTACAAGAATCCGGTCAGCATGAGGAAGGCGATCAGGTCGCCCACCTGCATGCCGCCGCTCAGCACCACGCGCGCGCCGAACCACACCGTGAAAACAATTCCGAGCGACCCGGTGAGGATCATCGACGGGTGATACAACGCCCAAACCCGCATCACCACGAGCGTCGCCTGGCGGAGCTGGTTACTCACGGAGTTGAAGCGGGCATGTTCTCCCCGTTCCCGGACGAAGCTCTTGATCTGCCGGACGCCCGCGAGGTTGTCGTGCAGGAGCGAATTCATCGCCGAGGAGGCACGCCGCTGGAGGCGATAACGCCGATGCGCGGTGAGGGTGTACCAAAGCGCGCCCGCGGCCAGGATCGGCAGCGGGGTCAATCCGACAAACGAAAGCCGGACGCTAAAGTAGAACATCATCCCGAGCACGACCACGAGCTGCAGCACCGCCATGACGCCCTGCTCAATCCCGTCGATGAGCATCCGTTCGACTGAGGTCACGTCCTCGAGAATGCGTGTCATCAAATCGCCCGTCGCGCGATTGTCGAACCAGCGCAGCGGCAGCATCTGGATATGCGAGTAAAGATCGCTGCGCAGATCGAAGATGACTCTTTGCTCGAACGTGTTGTTCAAAATGATCCGGAGCGAATTCAGACCGTTCTGGACCAAGAAGGCGAGCGCTGCGAGCAGGACCAGCGGAGTCAGCCGCTCCGGGTGGTGCTGGTAAAGAACTTCGTCAATAATGCGTTTGGTCACGATGGGAAACACCATGACCATCAAGGTGCTGACGATGGCGCAAGCCAGGGTCCCGGCCGCCATCCACGGGTAGCGCTTCAGATAAGCAAAGACTCGCCAGACGGTTCTCATTCTTTCCCCTCAATGTAGAACAACGAATGCCATCGTGCATGACGCAATCGGCGAACGTTGCCGCGCGTGATGACGACGGGTTGGGCTTCGCGGATGACGGAGTGTGATGGCGTCATGCCACATTTTGAAGTTGACGCCGTTTCGGTGGGCGGAAGATAAGAAGCCTACCCCGTGCCGTTCGCGGAAATGCGTCAGCCAATGAGTATATCGCAGATATGCCCCCGGTGATTCGACCTTTCCGGTCGTCGCCGCCGGACCGGTACTGCCGCCTTTTCCGACGAAGTCTCCGGGAAGTGAGCGAGGAAACAATCGAAACTCTTAGTCACCTCGCGTTTTCGATGCTGAAGGACGACGACACCAGCCCCATTCCCAAAAGCTATTGGCGCAAGAACTCGCCCTTCGCCGGTTACACTTATTTCGGCCAGTTTATCGTTCATAATTTGACCGAAGACGACACCGCGCTGCGTGACGCCGGCGAACAGGAACCATGGGAAACTGTGAACTCCCGGGGTCCCTGGTTAAACCTGAGCGGAATCTATGATCCATCTCATGATCGTGCCCGGTGGAAGCTCCTTTACCAAGCTGACGGAATCAGGTTCCGCCTGGGCGAGCCGCGACGCGCGCAGAACGGCGAGCCGTTTGATCTGCCGCTGGATGACGACGGATATCCCGTCTTAACGGACGATCGAAACAATGAAAACATCATCGTGCGACAGATTCACGTGATGTTCTTGAAGCTGCACAACCTGGCGATTGATGAGCTGCAAGCTGAGTCTCCGCAGCTTACTGACCGGGAGCTTTTTGCGAGCGCCCAGGAGCGTGTTTGCTGGCACTACCAATACCTCGTGCGTCAGGATTTTCTCCGCAAGATTTGTCATCCTCCTGTCTTCAAAGAGCTGGTCCTGGATGACGCGCCACCATGGATTGATTGGAAGACGGGGGGTTTCTCCATTCCAGTTGAACTCGCTCAGGCGGTGCTTCGCTTCGGACACAGCATGGTCCGCCCTGAATACACTTTGAACATATCGAGCGGGAAGGTTCCACTCGACAAACTCCTCTGCAGCGGACGCCGAGGACCGTTACAACCGGCGGAAGAGGTCCATTGGCCAAGTTTCCTGGAGGCAGGTGAGTTGGCGATGAGAATCGACACGGGCGCCGCGAGCGGGCTTTTTGGACTGGAGAGTAAGGACATTCATTCCTTTATTGACGCGGCCCCTCCGCACCTGCCCCACGCGCTTCCCGTTCGGACGCTGGTTCGAGGAGCAAGGAACAGACTTCCGACCGGCCAGGATATCGCCCGGAAGTTGGGAATGCCGGTGATTCAGCCGGCGGCGGAACAAGTTGACGGGCAGCTCTACGATCCCGGCAAGGACCTGCGCGGGACCGGCCTCAGTGACGCCACCCCACTTTGGTACTACATCCTGCTCGAAGCTGAAATAGAGCCCGAAAACCGTGGAGCGAAATTGGGTGAACTGGGAAGCCGTTTGGTGATTGAAACTATCAACGGAGCTTTGCGGGAGGATCCGGGTTCGTATCTTTCGCGGTTCGGCTCGAACTGGGAACCTCCCCCCTGGAAAAAGACCGGCAAGTCGGTCACGACCCTCGCCGGTCTCGCGCAATTGGTTGGGTTATATGAATGAAGGCGGAAGGAATTCCGCTGGAGTTCGATCGTTTATTCCTCGACGCGCTAAATCCTGAAGAGCTAAGGAGACTCCAGCTTAGTTTAGGGACCAAGGCGAGTCCCGGGTGGCTCAAACTTTTGCAAGACTGCCTTCTTGATTTGAACACAGGCGCTTCCCGTCATAAGCCGAACCTCAGCATCGAGGAAAATCTGGCTCTGCCGATGGCAACGTATTTCGCCAGAAAATTTCTTGCCGCGCATCGGGAAGGCATCAATCAACTGATGACCCGTTCTGTCTGGCGATCGTTGGAAAGGTCCTTGCGTTCGCGACTTGCTTCCACGGCGCGTTTTGCGGCGCAATGGGCGTGGCAGGTATTCTGTGGCACGCCGGGCTTGCGAGCCCTCGCTTGCTCGGATTCAACGACGACAAGGCTGGCGCGAATTTATTTCAAGGAGGGAATCGAGAAACGCACGATTTTTCTCCTCTGCGCAAATCCGGCGCTGGCTCGGCTCTGGGCCGTCCAGGCTGAGCTATGGCTGAAGGCGACGGGCGATTTTCTGCAACACGCGGAGGAGTTCGCGGTCGGCTGGAAGCAGAAGCAACGCTTCCGGATTACCGCGATCGCGCCCGATCAATCGGATTTACATCGAGGCAATCGATCGGTCATTCACGTTCGCCTGAACGATGGGAGTGAATGGTACTACAAACCCAGATCGGGAAACGCCGAGCTCCTCTGGGCTGTGGTCCTGAAGGCCGCCGGTCCCTTTGTAAGACGGCGCTTTCACAAGCCGCAATTGATCGCAGGAGATGGTCATTGTTGGATGGAATCGGTGTCCCACAAGCCGTGCCGGAACTCGAGAGAGGCCAGGGAATTTTTCTTCAAGGCCGGCGTCATCCTGTCTCTGCTCCATCGTCTGCGCGGAGTGGACTTCCATGCGGACAACCTCATCGCTCATGGGTCTCAACCAGTCCTGACTGACTGTGAAGCATTACTTCATCCGCCAGTTGACCCATTGCTTCGATCCATCCGCGGAACCGGTTTCCTGCCGATGTTCGACCAGGTGAACGGTGCCGGAGACAGCTTGAGTGCTTTGAGCCGGATAACGTTCGGGCCGCACGCGGTCATGGTGGGAAAGCGGCGGGTGTATGCGTCCGATTTTTGCGACGCAATTGTGGCTGGCTTCGAGATGCCTGGGGCCTCATCGCGCGGTCGCCGGTCGATTACTTCAGCCTTGTCGACAATTGTGCAAGAGACGGAGTTCCGTTTTTCGCGACACCTGTTTCGTTCCACCGCGGAATACAACGCGATTCTGGACGGTTCCCTGCGCCCAGGTGTCCTGCGCAGCTCGAGCGCTCGCCGGAGTTATCTAAAACGTCTCTGCAGAAAAGGCGGGCATAACTCGTTTCAGATTGAAGCAGAAGTTGCGGCGCTGGAGCAGAACGACATTCCCATATTCCATGGAACGCCGGCTCCAATCCGCCGCCTTAACCAGAACCAGCTTAAACAGGAGGTTCGAGAGTTAGGCAGGGCATGTCGTCATCTCTCGAAGCGCGTGAGGCTAAACGCGCATACTTATCCGGGTCCGTCGCTTTCCTGTTCCTATGCCCCGCTAGGTCGAGTAAGGAAACCAGGTGCACCTCCAAACGTCCTCTACCGGCTGGGTCAGACGGGAAGGCAGTGGAAGGGCTGCTTCATCCGGCGGCATAAGCAGAGTTACTAGTTCATCCCCCTTTGTTACATCAATGTTGGGGTCATAGACCCGAAACTCTGTCTTGGTTGGAATCGGAACGAGATTCGGGTCCGCGTTTGGGTCTTCCTGCAAATAGAACCAACCATCCGCAAAGACTTGCTTCGCCTGTTTGGGATCATCAATACAGGCTTGTCTTTGCGCTTTGGAGAAGCTCCGCATTTTCTCACAGAACTTCCAGGTAGCTTCTTCGCGCGCGGCGAAATCAGTCCAATTCCTCATAACCATGCTCCTTTGTTGGTGGGGTTCATTTCGTATTCGCTTTGGAAAAGAATGGCGCTTCCTGCCGGCGAGAATCCTGCAGTCGGGTTCTGAGTAGCTTCACGGTTTCTTCAATTTCACCGGAAAGCTTTTGGAAGCGTGGGTCGGACCGGACCTGGTCGAAGCGCGGGTCGAGGCGCATCGAGCGATAATCAAGCCAGCCAGCTCGAACGGCGGCCATAAGGCGTGTGATGGCCTGCTCTCTCTTGTTCGCGGACGCTTCGATTGCCGCCAGTCGATAGAGGATCCCGGGGTGATCGGGCGCCGCCTGAAGCGCTGCCGTTTCTTTTTGCTCCGCTTCGTCGAGCGGGTTTCGATCTGCGTCTGCCCGTTTCTCAAGGCCATAAAGCCGGCCCAAGGCAGATTGATAACTTATCGCACCATAAAAATGCGCCCCGCCGGCGGGATCACTGCTGGATAATTCGCGGTAGAGACGTTCTGCCTCCGGAAAATTTCTGGAGAAGAACTCGACCTGGGCCGCCATCTGGCGTGGATAGACTGACTCTGGGTAGCGGTTCTTGTTCTCGTTACAGAGAGCCCGCGCCCCTTCGAAATCGCCATTGAGGACCTTGAGGTGGCACAACCCAACCCAACCATCGGGTAGTTGAGGATATAGTTCCAAAGCGCGGCGATAAATTGCTTCGGCCTTGGAATCGTCTCCTAATTCAGCCCAGCAATCGCCAATGATCCAAACATCCTCAGCTGGACGACGCTGCCATTGAGCCATGATCGTGAACCAGGTCAAAGCCTTGTCGGGGTGACCAAGAATTCTCCAGAGGCTTCCCGTGAGAGCGATTGCCGGCACATCGGGACCACTCAGCTCGACGAAGGTAAGGATTTCCTCAAGCGAGTCGGCGGGTCGTCCCGTATGAAAGAGCACGCTCGCCAGCGCCCGGTGGACCTCGCCGGAAAGAGGGTCCATCGCTGCCGCTTCGCGCGCGGCTTTGGTGGCCCGCGCCAACAACCTGGCGTCAAACTGATAATGGGTTCGGGTGGTGATAGCTCTGGCAAAATCTGTTCGCGCCAGGACAGATTTGGGCTCGGCATCGATCGCTTTTTGAAAGCAATTGATGGCCAGCGCCAGGTCTTCGGCCGATTGGCGCTGCGTCAATTCACGGCCGGCGAGGAGGAGGTCGCGTGATCGTTCGTTGTGGAACGCGGGGTCTTCCCGAGAGGCAACCAGTTTGTCCCAGTTCGCTTGCTCGAGCAGATCGTGAATTTCCCGGACGTCATCCCGCGAGATCTCGCTGGCTGATGCAGTTAGATTCGATGTTGTCCTGATCCGGCTGAAGAGGACGTTGCCCTCCGGGTCAGTTAAGCGGATCGAAACCCGGATTCCGTCGCGCACGGTGCGGTAGGTCCCCGAGAGCACGGTCCGGGTTTTGTAAGTTCGAGCCGCCGTCCGGATATCGGCGGCGCTTCCAAAAGCGGATGAAGTATTCTGAGAGCTGACGGAGAGAACACGGGCCGAACCATTTTGACGTAATCCCGAATCCAGACTGCTTGCGATCGTCGATCCGAAGGCCGGGTCCAGCCTCGCTTGATCGAGGTCGAGGAACGGCAACACCGCGATCGAGTGCTGGACGAGCGCGTGCTCATGCACGGCCTCGGAGAGCCGGCTGCCCTGGATTTGCCAACCGACCGCGGCCGTTGCGAGAAGGCCGCACGCAGTTATGGCCAGCGCCAGCCTGGGATTGCGTTTCGCCCACCGCCACAGTCGTAGCGGGGGCGAGACAGGCCGTGCCAAAATTGATCGCCCTTCCAGCCAGCGCTCGAGGTCTTCCGCGAGATCGCGGGAGGACTGGTAGCGCGCGGACGGTTCGCGTTCCAGGCAGCGGGCGCAAATGGTTTCGAGATCGCGATCGGCGATCTTCGAGAGCGAGCGCAGTTTGGGCGCGGGAGACTCCGAGGCCTGGTGGATGACTGAAAGGGCGTGGCTGCCGAGAAACGGCGGCCGCCCCGCGAGCAGCTCGAAAAGGATGGCACCAAGACTATAAACGTCGGACGAGGGCTTCAGCTCGGCGACGGAACTACCGGCTTGTTCGGGGGCGATGTAACCGGGCGTGCCAAAGATGGTCAGGGTGCGGGTTAGATCGCTTGTGGTGTCGAGCCACTTGGCGAGGCCGAAATCGCTGACAAGAGGCTCTCCTAGGCCATCAAGGAGGATATTTCCCGGTTTCAAGTCGCGGTGGAGAATCCCGCGGCTATGCGCGTATTGGACGGCGCGCGCAACTTTGGCCACGAGCGCCACGCCCTGGCGAGGTTCCTTTCTCAAAGCGGGCGCGACCTGTTGCAGAGTTCCACCCGGCGCGAATTTCATGCTGAAGAAGGGCAGACCGTCCTCGCTTTCGCTCACTTCGAAGATCGGCAGAATGTTGGGATGATCGAGGCTCGCGGCGGCTTGCGCTTCCCGCCGGAAACGGGCCAGGGTTTCGCGCGAATCGGCGTGGTAACTCAGGACCCGCTTCAAGGCGACGATTCGGCGGGAATGCCGTTGGCGGGCCCGATAAATCACACCCATGCCACCGCGGCCGATCTCCTCCAGGATCTCGTAGTTGCCGAGCCGCCAGTTCTGGTCCGGCAATTTCACTTCAGCGAGAATGCCAGCGAGCGATTCCGATTCGGATTCGTCGGCCGGATCGAGCCCGGCTTCGAGGAGACAACCCACGCAAAGGCCGCCGGCGATCTGCGAGGAGGAATCGCAATGCGGACAGGGCGGGGAATCAGTGACAACGCTGGCGATTGAATCGGAAAAGCCGGGGGAAAAACTTTTCATGAGGTAGGCTCGGAATTGGCGGCGAGGACACTGCAGAGATGGCGAATTTCATCATCGATCTCGGCCGGGTTGGTGACGGTATCCGCGACTTCATCGCGAAGCAGGTCGCGATACCGTTGGCGGAGCCGATGCACGAGGCGTTTCACGGTTGCCTCGGGCACGCCGAGAGTCTGGGAGAGTGTGGGATAGGACACGTCTTCGCGTTCGGCTCCGAGACAGGGTCGGAGCGCTTCGAAGGCGCGCAGGCACCCCTGGCTTTCGCACTCTTCGCGCAACCGATGCAACGCCTGTTCGACGACAGTCGCGGCCCAGCGAAGGTCGAAGAGTCGCTCGGCCGGCCACGATTCGAGCGAACGCGCGGAAACCGTGAGTTGCGAGGGCGCTTCCGCCATCCAGTCATCCCAGGAAACAAACCGGACGTCCCCGCCACGCTTGCGCGCCGATTTCTTGCTCGCGGCGTCGTTCAGGAAATTCTGGAGCGACTTGAGCAGGAGCGAGCGGAAGCGGCCGCGGTGGGGGTCGGCGTTTTTGAGCCAGTTACCTTCCAGCATCATAAGAAAAAAGTCCTGGGTCAGGTCCTGAGCATCTTCAGCGGAATGGCCGCGCCGGCAGACGAACGAGAAAATGGGCCGCCAGTAAATCCGGCAGAGTTCCGAAAGCGCCTGGCGCGCTTTTTGGTCGTCGCCGGCGAGATCGGCCGAGGTAAGGACAAGGCTCCAGCGCGTGGTTATGAAGTTGCGAGGAGCGCCACCGTCTTCCGTGGCTAGGCTGGAGTTCACGGGCCGCGATGATGATTTTACCGTTCATGTTGCACAAGCCTAAACCGCCGATCCCGGCGGCCGGGCGCCTGGACCCAATCCGGTCCGTAATACTACGGCAACGGCGGGACCAGGTTCTAATCTCTTCGCCGGAGACCTTTGCGTTGGATTCAGACCGCGCGGGCCTCGCGCCATCCGGAGTGGGAGCGATGTTTGGGATCACCGGCTTTCGACTCGCGGCTCGGTCGGTTTCTGCCACACTGGGATTCCGTGGATGATCAGATTCACATTGAACAACTCGAAGTATTTGCGCACATCGGGGTGCCGGATGAGGAGCGCGCCGCAGCTCAGAAGCTCACGTTTAACCTTACCTTTTGGCCAGTTCGTCCAATGGACGATTTGAACGACGAGGTGGGACGGGCGGTGAATTACGCCGCCGTTTGCGCGGAGGTGAGAAAATTCGTCGAACCGCGAAGCGATAAGCTGGTCGAGACGCTTTCCAACGCGCTCGCCTTCCACTTGCTCGAAGTCTTTGAAATTCGCCGCATCACGGTCGAGCTACGCAAATACATTCTGCCGGAGGTGGAATTTGTTTCCGTCATCGTGACGCGCGAACGTTTAAGGAATTAACCCATGCGACAAGGACGATTCGACGAACCGGCCAGCGAAACGGCACAACTCTACAGCGAATCGGTTTCGATCGACTGGCGTTTGTCTTCGCACGACATCAAGGGTTCGTTGGCGCACGCCAAGGCGCTGGCCGCGGCGGGCATTCTGACCAGGGAAGAGCACGAACAGATCGAAGCGGCGCTGACGGTGATCGAGGCCGAGATCAAGGCCGGCGATTTCCGCTGGGAACGGTCGCTGGAAGATGTGCATATGAATATTGAGGCGGCGCTGACCAAACGGATCGGCGCGGCGGGCGCGAAGTTGCACACCGCGCGGAGCCGGAACGACCAGGTCGCGCTCGACCTGCGGCTCTACGTGAAGGCCGAATCGGCCGAAATCTGCACGCGCCTGCGGGCGCTCCAGCGCTCGATGCTCAGCCTGGCCGAGCGCTACCAGACCGTTGTCATGCCTGGTTATACGCATCTCCAGCGGGCCCAGCCGATCGTGCTCGCCCACTATTTTCTCGCGCAAATGGAAGCGCTCGAGCGCGATCACGCCCGGATCATCGATTGCGCGCGGCGCGCGGACGTTCTCCCGCTCGGGTCGGGCGCGCTCGCGGGCTCGACGATCGTGCTCGATCGCGAATTGATCGCGCGAGAACTCGGTTTCGCGAAGCTCAGCCAGAACAGCCTCGATGCGGTGGGGGATCGTGATTTCATCGCCGAGTTTCTTTTCGGTCTGGCCATGATCGGGATGCATCTCTCCCGGCTCAGCGAAGAGTTGATCCTTTGGAGCACGACGGAGTTTGGTTTCATCACTTTCAGCGATGCGTTCTCGACCGGCTCGAGTTTGATGCCACAAAAGAAAAATCCGGACATGGCTGAGCTGACCCGCGGCAAGACCGGCCGACTTTACGGAAACCTCATCGCATTGCTGACCACCCTGAAGGGATTGCCCTCTTCCTACCAACGCGATCTGCAGGAAGACAAAGGGCCGCTCTTCGATTCAGTCACGACCGTAAAGGACGCCTTGAGCGTTTTTGCCGCGATGTTGCCGGAACTCGCCGTCAACCAGGGGCGAATGGAAAGTGCCGCGGACGATCCGAACCTGCTCGCGACCGATCTCGCGGAGTATCTGGTAAAAAAGGGGATGCCATTCCGCGAAGCACATGAAGCGGTGGGAAAATTGGTCGTGCGCGCCGCGAACGCGAAGCTGGCGCTGAACAACATCTCACTGCTCGAGATGCAGGAAATTTCGCCCTTGTTCGATGAGGAGGTGTTGAAGGTTTTCAACGTCCGCGCTTCGCTGGCCAAGCGTGCCGCGATCGGCGCTCCGTCCCCGGAAAATGTCGCCGCCCAGATCGCGCGCTGGAAGAGTCTGCTCTAGCGGCGCCGTCTTTCTCTCGGAGGGACGTGCTTCTGCACGGCCCAAGATTTTTAGTGACGCCTGCCAATAGAAATGGGACGTGCGGAAGCACGCCCCTCCGAGGGGGCGAATCGAATCCCCCCGACAGAAGCGATTCGCTTTTCGTGGCGCTCCCCATAATCTTCCCGCGTGAAAAGCAGGACTCCAGATTCCGAGGCGGATGGTTGGGAAACTGTTTCCAGCAGGACCTGCTTCGAAGACGGGAACCTCACGGTGGTGATCGAGGAAATGCGGAGCCCCGCCCGGCGCGACCCGCGCCTTTGGACTGTCGTGCGGCGAAAGGGCGCCGTCGTCGTCGCGCCGATCACGTCGGAAGGGAAGCTCATTTTGATTCGACAGGAACGAATCCCGATCCGCGCCGCCATCTGGGAGGTTCCAGCCGGTCAGATCGATGGCGAATTCGAAACGAATCTCGATGAAATCGCGGCGGTAGCGTTGCGCGAGCTGCGCGAAGAGACGGGCTTCGAGCTTTCCGAGGGGGGCGACCTCATTCCCCTCGGCGATTATTTCACCTCGCCCGGCTTTACCGACGAGCGCGGATATTTTTTCCTGGCCCGGCCAGTCCGGGAATGCGCCTCTGGACACTCCCGTGACGAATCGGAATCGATTCTTGATTGCCGCGCCTTCAGTCCGGAGGAATTGCGCGGCATGATTGCGAACAACGAGATCCGCGATGCCAATACTCTTGCGATCTGCGCGCGTTTACTCGCCTGCGGCTTTCTCTCATTCGGCCAGGGCTGAGCGTCATGGTTCTCCGCGACGTTTTCAAATTTCGGGACCTGCCGGAGAGTGAAACTTCGAAGCCGTTCCTCGAACATCTCGAGGACCTGCGCTGGACCATTGTCAAAATGGCGATCGCACTCCTCGTCGCGATGGTCCTCTGCTTCGTCTTTCGCTCGACGCTCGTCCAGATCATGCAGCGCCCGCTTCGAGACATCGATCCGAATATCGGGGCGTTGCGTGCTCTCGGGATCACCGACTCTTTCACGATCTCCTTTCGCCTCGCGTTTTATGCGGGAATCGTCCTGTCGTTTCCGATTCTCCTCTATTTCATGGCGGAATTTGTCCTCCCTGCCCTTACCGCGATGGAGAAACGATTCCTCTTTCCCGCCATCGGCGTCAGCTTCGCTTTATTTCTGACCGGCGTGCTCACCGCCTATTACTGGCTCATGCCGAAAGCCATCCTCTTTTTTTTCCAGGACACGCGCTCGCTTGGCTGGACGCCCACCTGGACGGTCCAGGAATATTATTCCTTCGCGACCCGGTTCACGATCGGGTTCGGTGTTGCCTTCGAGTTGCCGGTCGTGGTCCTCGCGCTGGTCCGCTTCGGCTTCGTCACCTATGAATTCATGGCCCGGACCCGGCCTTACGCCATCGTCCTGATTTTCATTGTCGCCACCATCATCTGCCCTACGCCCGATGTGCTGACGATGGTCGCGATGGCGCTGCCGATGTGTCTGCTCTACGAGAGCTGCATTTGGATCACCTGGTTCGTCCGGCGAAAAGAGCAGCGCGCGGCGATCGATCAGCCCCATGAGTAATTCGCTCGCCGGCTACGATTTCTTCTTCAGCGCGGTGGCGTTCGCTCTCGGCGCGGTCGTCGGTTCGTTTCTCAACGTCTGCATTTACCGTTTGCCGCTCGACCTGTCGGTGAACGAGCCGCGCCGCTCGTTCTGCCCGTCGTGCAAGAAGCAACTCACCTGGTACCAGAACATCCCCATGCTGAGCTGGACCTTCCTGCGCGGCCGCTGCGCGAACTGCGGCAGCCGCATCGCCTTTCGCTACTTCGCCGTCGAGCTTTTGACCGCGCTCCTTTTTCTTTGCGCCTGGAAATTTTTCCCGTGGCCGATGGCGATCGTTTACTGGGTTTTTGTTTCGCTCCTGGTCGCCGCGACGTTCATCGACTTCGAACACTTCATCATTCCCGATGAAATCACGATCGGCGGAACTGGGGCCGGCATTGTTGCCAGCTTCATCGTTCCGGAGTTGATGAACACCGCCAGCCGGGGCCGGGCCCTTCTCACCTCCGCGCTCTCCGCCGCGCTTGGTTATGTCGTCTTGTGGATCGTGCTCGAAGCCGGAAAGAAAGTTTTCGGGAAAAAGAAAATCCGGCTCGATGCACCCACGCCGTTTACCTGGACGCGAAAGGGCGACGATGCCGATTTCGTGGTGGGCGAGGAGCAAGGGTCGTGGAGCGATTACTTCGCACGCGAAACCGACCGGCTCATCCTTCATTGCGACGAAGCGATCGTCGCCGGGCGCACTCTGGGCGCGGCGGACCTCCAGTTCCATTACAACCGCGTGCAGGTCGGCGACGACGAGATCGCGCTCGATACGCTCGATCGCATCAGCGGCGTCGTGCGTGAGCTGGAGATTCCGCGTGAAGCCATGGGGCGCGGCGACCTGAAGTTTCTCGCCGCCATCGGCGCGTTTCTCGGCTGGCGCGCGGTTCTGTTCAGCGTGTTCGCCGGTTCACTTCTCGGCTCGTTCGTCGGTCTCGGGACCCTGCTTATCGGCAAGCGCGTCTGGTCGGCGAAACTTCCGTTCGGCCCCTATCTCGCCCTGGGTGGCCTGGTCTGGATGTTCTTCGGTGAAGCGCTCGTGACCTGGTACACAGGCCTGCTCAATCCGTAGCCGGCTGGCTTGTTTCGTTTACCCGGTTCAAGGCATCAACGAGGGTAGCACTGAAGGCATCATGCTTCTCGATGCCTGCGACGTGGACAGCGCGGCGATTCCCTAATGGCGGAGGGACGTGCTTCTGCACGTCCCGAGATGGTCTGGCTGTTTAGGCGCGAACAATAAGTGGGACGTGCGGAAGCACGTCCCTCTGAAGGCTACGAAGACGGCTCAGCCGTATTGTCCGCGCAGTAGGTCGCAAGGATGGCGTGGTCGATCTCAGCCAACCGGTCCTGAATTTTTTCGAGATATTCGTGCAGCCCGAATTTGAAAATCTCGCCGATGGTGGCGTAATCGAGATCGTAACGAAGCCGGCCCGACAACCGTTCGGCTTCATTGTCATATTTCGTCTCGGCTGAACCCGAGATGCGGTGGAGCGCGGCGTCGAAGCAATCCACGCTAAAGCGAATCGAGCGCGGAAAAGCGGAATGGGTGATGATGAATTCCGCCACTTTCCACGGCGCCACCTGGCCGAAGTAGAGTTTGCGATAGGCCTCCAGCGCACTGCACGAGCGCAGGACCGACATCCACTGGATAGTATCAATATTGCCGCCCACTTTTTCGCCGGAGGGAAGCAGGATGTGATATTTGATGTCGAGCAGGCGCGAAGTGCAGTCGGCCCGCTCCAGGAGTTTGCCGATCCGGATGAAATCCCAGCCTTCGCCATGGGTCATGGTCGCGTCGGTGATTCCCTGGAAAAGGTGAGAGCCCGTGATGATGCGTTTAAAGAATTCGTAGGGGCTCGTCCGGACCAGTTTCTTTGCCGTGTCGCTTTTCGCGAAGAGATAGAGCCGGTTGATCTGTTCCCACATTTCACTCGAGATTTGTTCGCTCGTGGTCCGCGCGTTTTCGCGCGCGCGCGTCAGGCACGACGCAATCGAATTCGGGTTCTTTTTCTGGAGGCTTACGAAATCGATGACGGCCTTGCCGTCGGGCGTGGGATAAAGCGAAGCGAACAGTTCGTTCTCCTCGAGCGAGCTGATGATCGGGTCCCATTGCTGGTTCGGATCGGCTTCGTCCTGGTTCGTCAGGTCGAGCAGCATCTGGAGATTGACCTCGGCGATGCGGGCGTTGTTTTCCGCCCGCTCGATATAGCGGCTCATCCAGTAGAGGGAATCGGCGACGCGGCTTAGCATGGGAGGTGGATCGCGCGCTCCGTTGCGCGATGCCAGAGTGGCGCCGGAGGCGCATTAGTTTGCCATCGCGTGACGGAGCGCGCGATCCACCTTTTCCAGCTTCTCATCCGGTTATGATGCGGCGCGTCCATTTCCTTCGAGGACCCACGTGTCCTTGCTGCCGCCGCCCTGCGATGAATTCACGACGAGCGAACCCTCGCGCAGCGCGACGCGGGTCAGCCCGCCGGGAACAATCGTGACCTTGTCGCCATACAGAATGAAAGGGCGCAGGTCGACGTGGCGGCCCTGCATGCTGTCGTCGCAAAACGATGGAGCGCGCGAAAGGGCTATGGCGGGTTGCGCGACATAGTTTCGCGGATTCTTGCGCACCTTCTCTTTGAATTTCTCACACTCGGCCGTGGTCGCCTGCGGACCGACCAGCATCCCGTAGCCGCCGCTTTCGTTCACGGCTTTCACCACCAGCTCGGAGATGTGCTCGAGGATATAGGCGAGATCTTCTTTCACCGAGGCGAGATACGTCGGCACGTTCGGCAGCAGGGCGTCTTCGCTCAGGTAGTAGCGAATCATCTTCGGGACAAAATGGTAGACCGCCTTATCGTCGGCGATCCCGGTGCCAATGGAATTCGCCAGGCTGACGTTTCCGTCGCGATACGCCTCGACCAAACCGGGCACCCCGAGGCCGGAATCTTTGCGGAAGACCTGCGGATCGAGGAAGTCGTCGTTGATCCGACGATAGATCACGTCCACCTGCTTGTGGCCCTTGGTCGTGCGCATGAAAACCTTGCCGCCCTGCGCGACCAAATCACGGCCTTCCACAATCTCGATGCCCATCGAGCGGGCGAGAAAGGAATGCTCGAAGTAGGCGGAGTTATGAACCCCGGGGGTAAGGAGCACGATGGCAGGTTCGTGCTTGGAGTGGGGCGCGATGTAACGGAGCACGTTCAGCAATTCCTGGCTGTAATCTTCCACGGGCCGCACCCGATATTGGCTAAGTAGACTCGGAAATGTCCGCTTCATCGTCTGCCGGTTCTCGATCACATAGGAGACGCCGGAAGGACAACGCGCATTATCTTCCAGGACGAGATACGCGCCCTCCTTGTCGCGGATGAGGTCGGTGCCGCAGATGTGGATGTAAACATTCCGCGGCACATCGAAGTGCATGAACTCCGGGCGAAAGTGGGCCGCTTCCCAAACAATTGACTTCGGGATCACGCCATCGCGCAGAATGTTTTGCTCGTGATAAATGTCGTGAAGAAACAGGTTCAGCGCCGTGATTCGCTGGACGAGGCCGCGCTCGATCGCCTCCCACTCCTCCGCGGGAATGATTCGCGGCAGAAGGTCGAACGGGAAAATGCGTTCCGTTCCCTGGTCGTCATTGTAAACGGTGAAGGTGACGCCCTGGCTCAGGAAGGTGGAGGCGGCCAGGGCGCGTTTCCGTTCGAACTCTTCCCGGTCCATTTCCTTGAAGCGCTCGAACAATTTGGTGTAATGGGGCCGCGCCACGCCCGGGCTGGCAAACATCTCATCAAAGAAATCTCCGACCTGATAGTCAGAGAAGAAATCACCCATAAATTCAGTCTGGCAGTGCGATAAATCGAAGCAAATGGAAACCCTGAGACGAAATGTGGCCGAACACGAAAATGCGTGTGCACGGGTGGCCATGCGGTTCCCTCAGCGCTGGCTGCGCAATTACGTGCGGGGCAAGCTGCGGCGTGATCGGATTTACGCGACAGCTTATGAACTCCTGGCCCCATCCACCGAGCCGATTCTGGATGTGGGTTGCGGCGTCGGATTGCTGGCTTTTTATCTACGCGAGCGGGCCTGCCGCCAACCGGTCCTCGGTCTGGATGTCGATGCGCGCAAGATTCGTTACGGCGCGCAGATCGCCGCCGGCCATTATCAAAACGTCGAGCTTCGCTTTCACGACGTCCAGGGAGAGATCCCGAATTTCTCCGGCAACGTCGCGCTCTTCGATGTTCTCCATTACCTTCCCGTACCGGAGCAGCACAATCTGCTCTCGCATCTCGCCGGTTGTGTCGCGCCCGGCGGCCTGTTGATCATCCGCGATTGCCCGCGGGAACGTCGCCCCCGCTATTGGATCACCTGGCTGGCGGAGAAATTTGCGCAGGCGATTTCCTGGAATGTCAATGGAGCGCTCCATTTCCCGTCGCGCCGCAGCATCGATGAAGTCTTCGGCGCGGCTGAGTTCGAGCGTGAAAGCCGCCCGCTCTGGGGAGCATTGCCCTTCAATAACCACATTTTTATTTTCCGGCGGCATGCGGCCGCAGTTGTTCCGGTCGCGGGATGACGCATCGATAACCCTTCTCCAAGAGGCCGGAGAGGGTCAGTTCCAGGCAGCGCGGATTGAAGGCGGGATCTTTCGCGACGCGTTGTCCCTCATGAAGAACGACAATGGCGCCCGGTCTGGTTTTGCGCACAATTCTGCCGGCCACCTGCGCGGGATCGCGCTGCACGGTATCGAGCCCGCGAACCGTCCATCCGATCAGCACGAGCCGCCGGCGTTTGAGCTCCGGGTGAACAAAAACATTTTTCAAACCGGCGGGTGCTCGAAAATAATGGGCCGGCCGATCCGGGCCGGCGCGGAGAAGCTCCGCGCAAAGATCGATTTCCGCCGAGATTCGTCCTGGTCCCGCGGCCCAAAACGTCGCGCTCGGATGTGAGTAGGTGTGATTCGCGATCTCATGGCCGCGTGCAAGAATTTCGGTCAGGAGGTGTGGACATTTTTCGGCGCGATGACCTATAACAAAAAAGGTCGCGCGAGCCTGGAAGCGATCGAGGAGGTCGAGCATCGCGATGGTGTGCTCGGGGGAAGGCCCGTCGTCAATCGTCAGCCAGACCTCTGGCTCGGTCGTTTCGAACGAGCGCATGACCGGGCCGAACCACTGGCAGTTGGCGACGAGCGTCGCGTAAAGAAGGAGGATGTGGGAGAGGAAGATCGGGGCGAGCGCGAGGAATAGGTTGGTGCGAACGAGGTAAAACGCGAGGCAAGGCGCGATCACGGCAAACGCCAGGAGGAAGCGACGGGCCCAGTTCGGTCGGTCAGGAATGGGAGCGATCTCCATTGCGTAAGACCAGGATGGCTGCTGCTGCGAGATTCATCGCCACGACAATCAACCAGATCGCAGCGATCTCGGTCCTCCAGCCACCGGTCTGGAGTAATTGAAACGACATTAAGCTCGCCGTGCCTGAGAGCAGAATACTTTGGGCGCGTCGAATCGGAATGGGGCGGAGAAGTCCGCAGGCGTGGAGCAACTTTATGACCAGCGAATTAAAATAGAGCGCAAGCAACCAGAAGAGCCAGACCAGGAAAGTCAGGGCGGCGAGGATCAGGATTTTGAGCCCAGGGCCAGGCGTTTCCGGAACAAATTGGGCAAAGAACAAATAGCTCACCAGGTAGGTCGCAATGCTGGCGATCCATGCTTCGCCGCCATTATTTTCTGCCCGCCTGGAACTGCCTCCACGAAACGTTGCCAGCAGGCGGAGGAGCGCGAAGTAAAAGCGAGGAAATTCTCCGTTGCTCATCGCGCGAAGATTGGAGTGAAGGCGAACCATTGGTCCCAACGACTTGCGATGATTTCCTCGAGAATCGCGCACCATTGCCCGACACCGTGCGCGATGTCTTTCTCGCGGTCGCCGGTGCTCTGCACCCGAATTGGCTCGTGCACAATGATGGCGTAACGGCGACAACCGAAACGCGCGATGAAGAGCGGGTAAATCGGGACCTGTGCGACCAGTGCCAGGACGAAGGGCCCGTTCGGCAATCGCACCTCCCGTCCAAAAAGACGGGCGGCGACCTGTCCGACGTCGCCCTCGACGCGATCGCCCTGGATCGAGACGATCTCGCCCGCGCGCAACGCCTTGAGGAGATCGAAAGAGAGAAGCGGGCCGGCGGTGTTGTAATCGACTTTCACCGCGCCTTCCCCGGCTTTTTCGAGCGAGGCGCTCAGATGTTGCGCGCTTTGCCGGTCTGGCTCCGGTGCGCGCACGATCCGGATTTCGCGCCGGAATTTTTCGGCGAACAACGCGGCGCCGAGATCGTAGCTGCCCATGTGCGCGGTCAAAACAATCGCACCCGGCGCAGCGCCCAGTTGCTCCAGCCACTCGGACCCGATGATTTCGTAAGAGAATTCCTCCTTGATGAGCTTGTGGATCGCGGCCTCGGCAATCGTCCACGCAAAATTGTAGAGGGTGCGAAATGCGCGGAGATAATTCAGCGCGCGCGACGAACCGGGCAGGACCACCGCGAGGTTGGCGACGATGGCGCGGCGGGCCGGCGCGGCGAAGAAGAAAAAGAAGAGGGTGAAAAACAGGAGCTGCACCGGATAGAAATAGAAGGGCAGGTTCACGGCCGCCCAATCCAGACAATGGCGCCAGAAAACTCCGCGCACCGCAAAACGACCGAGCCGGCTGGTGGAGTTGTTCATCTTTCGGCGCCGCTTTCTGTAGCCGCCGCTCTGTGAGCGGCGTCTTTTCCCATTACTGAGCGTTTTCTCGCGCGCCTCGCAGAGGCGCGGCTGCAGGCCCTCACAGAGGCGCGGCTACAGGCGCTGAATTCGCGGCGGTAGAACTGGAAGCGGCGGATTGTCTGGTCCGTGGCGAGAAAATCAGCCTGAGATTTGTCAGCTCCGCTCGCCACCAATGAAAAAGACCTTTCCGGATCAACTTCCCCACCCGGCGGTCCGGAACGAAACCGTCGTAGAGTTCGCGCCAGCCCGCGTTCCGCCTCCCATAAGTGCCGGTCGCGAGCCGCCGCTTCGCCAGCGTGACCAGCCGCCGATTGTAGAACTTCATCATTCCGGCAAAAATGCGTCCGGCTCTTCCTTCAAACGGCAGATGGAGAAATTCGCGTTCGGGATCTTTGTAAACCGGGATGACAAGTCCGATGAAGTAGGTTCCGACGTCGAGAAGAAGCGCGGCTGCCATTAGCTCGGCGTCGCCCATGTAATAATATTTGTCCTTGTACAAGGTCTCGAACCAAAGCCGATAGGTGACGGGGAATTGCTCATTATAATAAGTGAGCGCGTCCGAGACATCCTCTCCGGCGAGACTATGGGCCAGTAAATCGGCGACGTAGTAACTGGTGTAGGAACAGAAATCGAGTCCCGGACTGTAGAGCGGATCGATGAACCCGGCCGCATCGCCCACCGTGGCCCAGCCGGGGTCGCAAACTTTTCCGCTGGAATACGGCATCGCCGAATAAGCGTGGACATCGCCCTCGATGATCTGCGCGGCGCTGAAGATTTCGGCGCCGACGGGATGGGAGAGAAGGTGCGCCCGGAGCCGCTCGCCGAGGTTTGCGCCTTCCGCCAACTTGAAGATGCGCGAATCGTAAACAATGCCGGCACTGACATCGCCGCCGCGCAAAGGAATGATCCAGCACCACCAGCCGTGGCCCATGAGATGGTTTGTCGCCCAGTTCCGGCTGGTCCGGCAGGCGTTGGCGTAATCCCGGAATTTTTCCCGCCACTCATAACTGTCCCAATCCTTGACGCCGGTGAAACGGGCCCAGACGGCGTTGATCGGGTGTTCGGTGTTTTGGTGGAAGTGGCCCAGTTTTCGCGCCAGCATCGCGGCCCGGCCGCTGGCATCTATGAGCCAGCGGGTGCTCACCGTTTCATGGGACCCATAGGTCTCATAGGACACATAGGACCTGTTCGCAGCCAGCTCGAAGTGCGAGACCTTCGCCGGGCGTCGCAGCTCACAACCTGCTTCTATTGCCAGCTCCAGCAAATGCTGGTCGAGCGTGCTGCGGTCGACCTGAAAGGTTGGCAGCCGCGCCTGATAACGTGCGCCCAGCTCCACGCAATCGTCGAACGGCTGGTCCGGCCGGTTCGCGAACCACATCCGTAACCCCTGCTTCGCCAGGTGGTGATGGCCAAGATAATTCGTCAGGCCGAGGAGGCGCGTCATGTAACAGCTGCTCAGCTCGGTCGTCGACTCCCCGACCTTGCGATCGAACTCGGCGGCTTTCTCGATGATCAGAACACGTGCCTCGGGGTGCTTCCGTTTCAGCATGAGCGCCGTGGCCGCACCCGAGAAGGCGCCGCCGACGATCACGACATCGTAGTCAAACTCCATCGCAGCAAAGATGATGGACTCGGCAAACAGCGAACGCAATTGCGTAGCTTTGGAGGGACGGGGCTCTGTCCCGTCCCAAATTAATGGGACGACACGGCGGTCATCCCTCCACTAGGATCGGCAATGTTTCAAAGTCGCCGCATCGACATGCATGTCCATATGGTGGGCAACGGCGGCGAAGGGTCCGGCGGCTGGCTCCGTTTGAAAGGCTGGCACCGCTGGCTTGCCGGCTTCATGCTTCGCCAGCTTGGCGTCCCCGCGAGTGCTCTCGAAGGGGACCTCGAACAGATCTATTCCGAACATCTGGTCGAACTGGTGCGCGCCTCGTCCATGGACTCCATCGTCCTTCTCGCCCATGAGCGCGTCCACGATCCCGACGGGACGCCTCGAGAAGATCTCGGCTCGATGTTTGTCCCGAATGATGTCGTGCTTGGACTCGCCGAGAAATTCCCGGAATTTCTGGCCGGCGTTTCGATTCATCCGGCGCGAACCGACGCGCTCGATGAGCTTGAACGCTGCCTTGAGGGCGGCGCGGTCCTGATGAAATGCCTTCCGAACTGCCAGAATATCGACCCCTCGGATCGAAGGTACCGCTCTTTTTGGGAGCGAATGGCGGCGGCCGGTCTTCCGCTCCTCGCCCACACTGGCGGTGAGCACACCGTGCCGATCATCAATCCCGCCCTGGCCGATCCGAAACTCCTGCGCTTCCCGCTCGAGTGTGGAGTCACGGTGATTGCCGCCCATTGCGGGACCGGCAGCGGCGCGTTCGATCGCGATTACTTCGACGACTGGGTCGCGATGCTGCCCGAGTTCCCGAATCTCTACGGCGATATCAGTGCTCTGGTTTCACTGAATCGCTGCGCCCACCTCCGCGATTGCCTGCGCGATCCCAAGGCCGCGGGACGGATCCTGCACGGGAGCGATTTTCCTGTTCCGGTGCTCGGCCATCGCCTCTGGTTGCAAGGCTGGATCGATCGAACCACGTTTCGGCGTTGTCAGAAGATCGGCAACCCGCTTGAGCGTGACTGGCAATTTAAGCGTGCGCTCGGATTTCCAGAGGAGACGGCAACGCGGGCCGCCGGCCTGCTGCGACGATGAAACCGAAACGCGTTGTCATGATCCACCTATGATTTTCGCAAACGCGCGTCTTATTTTTCCTGACGGAATCCGCGACGGGCTCGAGATCGTCGTTGTTGACGGAAAATTCGCGGAGATTCGCGAACGCGCCTCGGCCTCGGCGATCGATTTGGGCGGCAGCTATCTCACGCCTGGGTTCATCGATCTCCACCTTCACGGCGCGCTTGGGCGGGACACGATGGAAGCCTCCGCAGAGGCGTTCCAAACCATCTGCGATTATCATGGGAGTGGCGGGACGACATCATTGCTGCTGACCACCGTCACAGCGCCTGTCTCGGAAATCGTGGATGTTTTGCGCGCCGTTCGAGCCGCAAGGGGCGTCATCAGGCAGATTCTCGGTGTTCACGTCGAAGGACCCTTCATTTCGAAGGCGCGCGCCGGCGCCCAACGAGCCGAGTTCATTCGCGATCCGAATCCCGATTTGCTCGATCAACTGCTGGCCTTCGTTCCTCTAATCAAAATCGTGACGCTCGCGCCCGAGCTGCCTGGCGCGCTCGCTTTGATCGATCGGCTGTGCCTGAACAACATTATTGTAAGCGGTGGCCACAGCGATGCCTCGGACATCGAGGCCCGCGCCGGATTTGAATACGGCATGCGACAGGTCACACACACCTTCAACGCCATGTCGTCGGCGCGGCGGCGAGGAATCTATCGCGAGGCCGGTTTGCTCGAATTTGCCTTAAGCGAACCGGGCATTGTCTGCGAGCTCATCGCGGATGGCCATCACGTTTCGCCGACGCTCATGAAGTTGCTGTACCGGGCGAAGGGTGCCCGCGGAATTTGTCTCGTAACGGACGCCACGGCCGGCGCTGGTTTGCCGGAGGGCAGGGAATTCTCGCTCGCAGGCCGAAGCTGCATCGTCGATGACGGCGTCTGCCTGCTGGCTGATCGTTCCGCCCTGTCCGGGAGTGCTTCGCGAATGATCGATCTGGTGCGCGTGATGGTGCACCAGGCAGGAGTGCCGCTACCCGAGGCCGTCGCCATGGCGAGCGCGAATCCGGCACTCGCCCTTGGCCTGAACACGAAAGGCAAACTCGAAGTGGGCGCCGATGCGGATTTTGTCGTGCTCTCGCCGGAGCTGACAGTCGAAAAGACATTCCTCGCCGGAGAGCAAATCTTTCCCAGGTAGGGACACCGCGCGGCGGCGTCCGGACGTTGACCAGGATGATCGGGCGCCAAATTCAGCGGACGCCGCCGCGCGGCGTCCCTACCACGGAATCTGCGAAACTCTGTCGAGCCGAAGATCAGCTACAGCGACAGCAAAAATTGCGCGATGTCGAGGGACGCATTTGGGCGCCCGAGCTGGCTGATGTTCGCGGCCCATTCCCGCCACAGCGCGGCGTCCTTCGCGAACGCTTTTTGCACGGCGGCGATCACGGCATCGTGGGTCAGCGCGACATCGCCGGACCGCGTCTCCATGATGTAGCGCGCATTGCCTTCTTCCTGCCCCGGAATCACATGATTCACGATCATCGGGCAGGCTGCGGACATGGCTTCCTGCACGGTCGCGCCGCCGGCTTTGCTGATCACGAGATGGTTCGCGCGGAGCAGGCGTGGCAATTCGTCGCTCCAATCGACCGCCTCAAATTCCTGCGTCACGGTCTGGCGAATTTTTTCCACCGAGAGTTTTAGCCCAGCGTTACGACCCACCGTGACGGTGAGCTGGATCTCCGGCAGACCGGCCAGCCGCCTCACCAGGTCGGGTGCCGCGGAGTTGGCCGCATTGATGATGTAAAGGACATGTCGGCCGTGTTCGGCCGAAGGCGGCAACCGCACCTCGCCGGGCTGGGCGAAGACCGGACTGACCGGAAAGCCAAACGTTTTGACCTTGTCGGCGGGAACCCCCGCGTCGAGCGGGACCGCGGCACTGACTTCGTTGGGCAGGAGAAAATAATCGGCGTCGCACTGGTACCAGATGGCGTTCACGCTGATCGAGTCGGTGATCACGACGACCCGTTTGAAGGGCGGGGCGGCGTTCCGGCCGAACATCTCATCGAGCATGTGGGAGTAGGCGGGATAAACCGACACGATGATGTCCGGCTGCAAGCGATCGAGCAGTCGCCGCAGATAGTTTTTCAGCGCGAGAAAGACGCGAAAATCACCGACGAAATCCGTCTGGCGATCGAGCCAGCGATAGATGACGCCCCAGACGCGCGGCGTGCGATTGATCATTCCCATGTAGAGAACGCGGGCCCAATCGTTCACCATGCCATAGGTCTCGGCGAAAAGATCGTGGAGCTCGACGTGCGCGCCGTCCGGCGCGATCTTGCGGAGGCCGTCGCGGATGCCCCGTGCGGCGCTGTTATGTCCTTCGCCATAGCCGGCGGTGAGGATGAGAATTTTTTTCAAGACTCGTTAGGCCCCGCCTCCGCCAAGGCTACGGCGCGGCCAGCGCCGGCAGGTTGAGGGGAGAGTTTAATGGATATTTGGCTCTGGCAAAGTAAACTTCGCCCTCACATGAATTGGCTGAAATTTTCGGGCCGAATTTTTCGGCGGCTGATTTACGAGACGGCCATGGACACAACCACCGGCCTCGCCGCCCAGATGGCCTACCAATTTCTCTTCACCCTCGCGCCCGGTCTCCTCTTTCTCTGGCACCTCCTCAGCCTCTTCGGCACCGACCCGGCCAAGCTGCACCAGATGATCAACGTTTTGAAAAATTTCCTGCCGGCCGACCCGAAGGTGCAGGAAATCATCGACTCCCTCGTGGCCAACATCGTCGTGACCGGCTCGAGTGGCACGCTGACGAACGTCGGGATTTTCTTTGGCCTCTGGCTCGGGACCCTTTTCATTTCGACCACCTCCTATGCACTCAGTCGCACTCATGGGGTCGTCGAGGATCGCAACTGGTGGTCGAAATACATCATCGCGTTCTTCCTCGTCTTCTGGTTCGGAATCACCACCCTCTTTTGTTTCAACGCCATGGTCTTCGGCGAAACGCTGGCCGGGATCGCCGAGGTGAATTTTCAACTGACCATCCCGCTCCAGGAGTGGGTCGCGTTCCTCAGCCTGCCGCTGACCGCCCTCGCGCTCGTTGGTCTCGCGCTCGCACTTTATCTCCTAACGCCCGAAAATTATTTTACGATCCGCCAGGCGCTGCCGGGCGCGATTTTCTTCTCGATCGGCTGGATTTTGGTCACGAAACTTTTCCAGTTCTACGTCGCGAAATATGACCGGTATAACCCGACGTACCTGGCGCTCGCCTCCATCATCGTGCTGATGACCTGGATGTACTTGACCTGTCTGCTGTTGCTCCTCGGTGGGAAATTGAATGCGATTTTGCGCCGCGAACGCGAGCGGACCGCCCGAACGCCGGACGCGGTCCCGCTGCCCGCTTGACTCCGAAGGCTTTCGCGAGTTGATCACGCATTCCGCTTTGTTACGCTCGACGCCCGTGACCCGACTCCGCGTTTTCCTCGGCACGGCCTTTGCCCTCGCCGCTCTCGTCGGAGCCTTCGTTCGCGCGCAATCGACCGATCCGGAGAAAAAGAAAAAGGCGCGCGAAGAGATGCGCGCCGTCACGTCGCCGACGCCATCGGAGACTCCGGAGCCGACGGCGAAACCGAAGCCGGCAAATCGAAAATCGAAAACAAAAAAGAACCCCAGCCCGACGCCGAAAGCGAAAGCGAAGCCGACGGAAACACCGGAACCCTCGAAGACGCCGCGGCCGAAGAAAACTCCTTCCGATGACGAGGAGGAAGGATCACCGACTCCAAAGGCAAAGACGAAATCGCCCGGGACGAAAACGGGAAATGAAGAAGAGGATGTAACCCCCAAGCCGAAAACGAAAGCGACCGAGACGCCGGCCAGCAAGAAGAGTCCGAAACCGGGCCCGGACAAATCGCCTTCGCCAAAAAAGAAAGCGGAATCCGAGGAGCCAACCCCGAAACCAAAGCGGACCGAGAAGGCAGAGCCGGCGAAGACCCCGAGTCCCGCTGCCAGCACGCCGAAGCCGGAGTCCTCGCGTACCCCGGTGGAGGCCTCGCCGGTGCCGCGCCCGGCGACTCGTCCCACGCCGCGACCTGTTCCTCCCCAGACTTCACTTCCCTCGGACATTACCGTCGAAAAATCGGGGCTCGAACAGGAGCAGGGTTTGGAGCCACCCCCGCCTCCGCCGCCGAAGCGCGGTTGGTGGCCGTGGTCCCGACAACAGCCGTCGAATTATCATTATCTGACCGCCGCAAACATCGATGCGATTCGCCGCGCACCAGTCCAGCGGTCGCGCTGGAAATTCGTTATCGTGCACAACAGCGGCACGCGGCAGGGGAGCGCGAAGGTGTTCGATTATTATCACCGTCATGTCCGTCGGATGAAGAACGGGCTCGCCTATCATTTCGTAATCGGCAACGGCACTTCGACGCGCAACGGCCAGATCGAGATCGGCGATCGCTGGGTGCGGCAAATGCGCGGCGGCCATGTTCATAGCGATTATATGAACAACATCGGGCTCGGCATTTGTCTGGTCGGCGATTTCAACCGCGATCAACCAACCCGCGCGCAGCTCGAGGCGTGCGAAGAGCTGATAAAATATCTGGAGGAACGTTGCGGCAAGATGTCGGTGCGGCCGCATCGCGAAGTAAATCCGCCGCGCTGGGCGACGGATTGTCCCGGCGACGTTTTTCCCTACGGCTGGTTTGGGCGCTTCCGGTAATCTGCTTTCTCCCCGGAGGCACGTGATTCTTCACGTCCCAAGAGTCGGACGAGCGGAAGCTCGTCCCTCCGAATTACGACGCAAATTGTCGGAACCGCACCTCGATCTGAAAGAGCGCGTCTCGTTCTGTCTTTGGGGAGCGCAGGCCGCCAGCGCTCCCCAGGAAAGAATTCGCCACGCGATCTAATCCGTTTTTCGGAACCGCACACCCAATTGGACGAGCGCTTTTTTCTTCAAAGGCCATGGCAAATGTCGGCTGATGCTTTCGGTGAAATTCACGATTCGCCGCGGTAGTATTTTCAAAAGCGGTTCGGTCTTCACATATCCGGCAGTCAACGGGTTGGTGAAGAGCACGATTTTTTCCACCTCCAGGCCGGCGCTTCGTGCGAGCGGCGTGATCTCCTCGGAATGGAGAAGGAAGATATGGCCGTCGGCATTCGGTTTAAATTGGATCGATTCGAAGACTGCCGGATCCGCGCACTCGGAGAATTTCGGCAGTCGATTTTTGAAATAGCCGCCGTTCGGCGTCGTCATGACGATGTAACCGCCCGGCCTGACCAGCGCCGCCGCTTTGGCCAGAAAATCATCGGGATGCGCGACATGCTCGATAATTTCCGTGATGAGCACGGCGTCGAAGAGAGACGGAAACGTGAGTTCGAAGGCGTTGCCGGCAGCGAACGCGATCTGGCCGCGCTCATGTTTCAGCCGGACATAATCCTCCAGCTCGGCCCGCAAATCGTTCCAGGTCACATCAAAACCGAGCTCAGCCAGGGCCAGCGAAAAATTTCCCTGAGCGGCTGCGAGGTCGAGAATGCGGGCGCCGGGGGAGAGGACTTCGGTGAGCAAACGGAGCGTCTCACGGTGCCGGTTTTCGTAGGCGTAAGCGTAGCCGTGGTGCGAAATATTCCCGTAAATTTCGCTCTGATCGTAGAAGGAGGATTCCTGCCACGACTTCGGCCAGTCTGGTTGCGGGTCTATGCGCTTCATGGTGGATCGAGTCCCGCGCCTGCGGGACCGGCCGATGCTAATTCAACGCGGCTTCGCCGCCATTATTTATCATAGCCGATCCTTCGACGTTGCTCGGGATAAACTACGCGTGCGATCCACCGGCGCGGCGATCTGAAAATTCTTTCGTCCGTTGCCAAGCGCAGAAGCGTAGCGGATAGGAAACGCTCGTTTTATGACGCCGGTAAAAATTTGGTTAGGCTATCCATATCCGCTCGGGGCGACCTGGCTCGGCAACGGGGTCAATTTCGCCATTTTCTCCGAGATGGCTACTTCGGTCGATCTCTGCCTTTTCGATAACATCGATGCGCCCCAGGAAAATATTCGCATCCCGATGACGGAACAGACCGACCAGGTATGGCACGTGTTCCTCCCCGATGTGCGGCCGGGGCAACTCTACGGCTTTCGCGTTTACGGACCGTACGATCCCGAGCGCGGCCTGCGCTTCAACAGCTCGAAGCTGCTGATCGATCCCTACGCGAAAGCGATTGCCGGCCAGGTGAATTGGGCAGACGAAATGTTCGGCTACGTCGTCGGCAACGCACATGAGGACCTGGCGCGCGATTTTCGGGACGACGCGTGGGGAATCCCGAAAGCGGTGGTGATCGACCACGCTTTTGACTGGGGCGGCGACAAACGACTCGGGATTCCGCTTCACAGCTCGATCATTTACGAGGTGCACGTGAAGGGTTTTACCCGGCTTTGCCCCGATGTGCCGCCCGAATTACGCGGGACTTACGCCGGCCTCGGCAGTGCGGGCGCGATCAAGTACCTCAAGGATCTTGGCATCACCGCGGTGGAATTGCTCCCGGTGCATCAACACATTGACGACAAGGTTTTGATCGATCGCGGCCTGGTCAATTACTGGGGCTACAACACGATCGGTTTCTTCGCGCCGGAAGCGAAATATTCCAGCCGCGGCGTGATGGGCGAACAGGTCTCCGAGTTCAAAAGCATGGTGCGCAATCTGCACGCGGCCGGGATCGAGGTGATCCTGGACGTGGTTTACAATCACACTGCGGAAGGAAACCATCTTGGAGCAACTCTCGGTTTTCGCGGGGTGGACAACGCTGCCTACTACCGACTGTCGTCGGAGAATCCGCGGCACTACATGGATTTCACGGGGACCGGGAACACGTTCAACCTCCTCCATCCGCGCACGCTCCAGCTCGTCATGGATAGCCTTCGCTACTGGGTGAATGACATGCACGTGGACGGCTTCCGTTTCGATCTCGCTTCCACGCTCGCGCGCGACGACAAGGGCGTGAACAAACTCCACGCCTTCTTCGAGATCATTCACCAGGACCCGGTGCTCTCCCAGACCAAGTTGATCGCGGAGCCGTGGGACGTGGGCGACGGCGGCTATCAGGTGGGCAATTTTCCCATCCTCTGGGCGGAATGGAACGGGAAGTATCGCGATGAAGTCAGGCGCTTTTGGAAGGGCGATGAAGGCCGGATCGGCGAAATCGCCTACCGGCTCACGGGCAGTCCGGATTTGTATCAGCACAGCGGGCGGCGCCCGTACGCCAGCATCAACTTCATCACTGCGCACGACGGTTTCACGCTGAACGACCTCGTCAGCTATAACGACAAGCACAACGAAGCCAACGGCGAGGAAAACCGGGACGGCGAGAATAACAATAATTCGTGGAATTGCGGCGCGGAAGGCCCGACCGACGATCCTCAGATCAATAATCTGAGGGCCCGGCAGCGGCGGAATTTTTTAACCACCCTCTTTCTCTCGCAGGGGGTGCCGATGTTGCTCGCCGGTGACGAATGGGCCCGGACACAGAACGGGAACAACAATACTTATTGCCAGGACAACGAGCTGAACTGGCTCTCGTGGGAGCACGCCGACGATCAGAAGGAACTGCTCGCGTTCACGAAAAAACTGATCCAGCTCCGGCACGATCATCCAGTCTTTCGCCGGCCGAAATTTTTCCAGGGCCGCCGGATTCGCGGCTCGGAGATCCGCGACGTGATGTGGTTCAATCCGGGCGGTAACGAAATGACCGACGAAGAATGGACATCGCCCTTCGTTCGCGCCATCGAGGTGCTGCTGAGCGGCGACACGATCGACGTCCTTAGTTTCGAGGGCGAACCGATTCGCGACGAGACTTTCCTGTTCCTGATCAACGCGCATTTTGAGGCGCTTCCGTTTGTCCTCCCGGGCGAGGAACATCTCGAGTGGATGATGATTCTTGATACTGCGGAGGAGCATGGATTCCTGCCGGACCCGCAAAAATTTGCGTCGGGCGACGACGTGGAAGTCATCGGGCGCGGGATGAAATTGCTGAAGCTCGCGGCCGGCGCGCAGGCCCAGGCGCGTCACGAATCTTGGAAGAAACGCCAGGTGCAATTGCCGCGCGACGTGATGCCCGCGGTGGCGGTGAAGCCGCCGCCCTTGCCGAAAACGGACGAAAAGGAATCCGACGCGTGATGCCTGCCTCTTTTGGGAGGGCGAGACTCCGTCGAGCCGGAGGAAGAATCGTCGCTGCAAGTCGCGGCTCGACCGAGTCTCGCCCTACCGGGAATGATCCATAAGACTCACCCAATGATTCGCGCGGCGATTTTCGATCTCGACGGGACGCTCGTCGATTCCAACGAACTCCACGTTCTGGCCTGGCAGGAAACGTTCCGGCATTTCGGCAAGGAAATCCCGCTCGAACGGCTCCGCCAACAAATCGGGAAAGGGGGCGATCAATATTTGCCGGTCTTTCTGGACGAGCAGGAGATGCGCGAATTCGGCGGACAAGCGGACGAATACCGCGGGAAGATTTTCAAAAAGAAGTATCTGTCAGAGGTCCGTCCGTTTCCGAAAGTGCGCGAACTATTCGAGCGCTTGCGCGACGGTGGAAAGAAGATCGCGCTCGCTTCCTCCGGGAAGGAGGACGAAGTGCGTCATTACGAAAAGCTGCTCAAGATCGAGGACCTGACAGACTCGATGACGACGGCCGATCAGGTCGCGCATTCGAAACCGAAGGCCGATGTCTTCATCGTGGCGTTGCGCATGCTCGGCTCCCTGCCGCCGGACGAAGCAGTCGCGATCGGCGATACGCCGTACGACGTTGCGGCCGCGAAGAAAATTGAGCTGCCGGTGATCGGCGTTCGTGGCGGCGGATTTTCCGAACAGGCGCTTCGCGATGAAGGCGCCGTCGCCATCTTTCGCGATCCGGCTGATTTGCTGGAGCGCTATTATCAATCCCCCTTGGCGGGATAGGCCTCGAATAAATGCGTGTCATCCCGAGTCGCGAAGACGACGAGGGACCTCTCAGGCGCTCTAACGCTTCCGCGAAATATCACGTCGGCTCCGTCGATGTGCGCCCAATCTTTCGCGGAAGCACAGTTTGCAATTGCGAGTTCCCTCGGCGCGCTTCGCCAGCCTCGGGATGACACCGTGCCGTCCTAAATATTGGGACGGGACAGAGCCCGCCCCTCCAATACTTTAGTTCCGCCGCACTTCGATGAAGGCGCCGTTGCCATCTTTCGCGAACAGGCTGATTTGCTGGAGCGCTCCTATCAATCGCCGTTGGCGAGATAGGCCTCGAATAAATGCGTGTCATCCCGAGTCGCGAAGACGACGAGGGACCTCTCAGGCGCTCTAACGCTTCCGCGAAATATCACGTCGGCTCCGTCGATGTGCGCCCAATCTTTCGCGGAAGCACAGTTTGCAATTGCGAGGTCCCTCGGCGCGCTTCGCCAGCCTCGGGATGACACGTATTCGTTAAGCCAATTTTAGTTCCGTCGCACCTCGAGCTGCCGCCGCAGGATCCAGTGCAGGACGCCGAGCAAGCCAAGGGTCGATGCAATCAGGACAATGGTGTTGAAGACGAAGAGATCCACCGTTACGCCGAGATAACGTTTCTCTTCCCCGAAGAAAACATTCAGCTTCCCGCCTCGCCGGTAATCGCTCTGCTCCATCTCGGCGTTCGAGATCAGGTCGGACACTTTCTGGTTCACGTAGAGCTGCTCCGCGGTCACGGGACCAACCGCGTCCTTGAACAGGTCGCGGTCAAAAGGCCGCTTTCCAGAGATGACTTCGTCGGTCAGCGCGAGGAACCGGTCGAGCTCATCGGCCGATTTCGCTTCCAGGCCGGACAACATCGCGAGGACTTCCTTGAGGTCATTGAGCCGTTTGGTCGTGGCGGCATCTTGGTTGCGGCGTTCGACGATCCGTTGCATTTCCTGGTTGACCCGTTCCTGCCGGCGCGTGAGTGGATTCAACTTCGCCTGCGCCACCACCATTTCTTCGTACGACCAGCGCATCGCGATGAACTGGCAGACGAACGGCACTTGCAAACGGCTGTTCATCTTCTTGCCGCTCTCCTCGCTCGGATGTTCGGAGAACCAGCGGGTGAACGTGTAAACCAGCGCGAGGTTCCGGTTCATGTCCTCGTACTTAATGAGCGCGCCACCCATAATGATCTGCGGAATCAGAACCAGCGGCACGATGTTCGCCGCGGTTTTGGGATCGGCCACGAGTGAGGAGATAACGAGGCCCAGGGCAACGCCGCCCATCGCCGTCATCAGCATGATGCCGAGGTCGATCCAGAACATGCCGCGGATCCCGAGGATGTAATTGCCGATCAGGACGAAGAGAATGCACTGGAAGAGCGCGAAGAAGCCGAGCGACATGAACTTCGAGAAGACGTAGTAGGGGAGGCGAACGTTAAGGTTCCGCTCACGTTGGAGCACGGCGCGATCGCGAATGATATCGTCGGCACTGTTCGTCAGGCCGAGGAACATCGCCACGATCAGGCTGAGGAAGAGGAAGGTCGGGATGTGATAGGCGGACGCGTAATCGTATTCGCCCCGCTCGGAATAACGGAGCAGCGTCGCGATCAAGAGCGCGAGAACGGGCGCAACGCCGATGGTGATGACAAGGTTCGCGCGGTTACGCAGCTTGCTCATGAACGAGCGGCGCATCAGCGTCCGCAGCTGGGTCCATTCGTCGCGCCAGCGCATGAAGAAACGCCGCTTGATCGAAGGCGCGGTCGGCAGCGCCGGCGCCGGTCCGCGACGGAGCGACACCTGTTTCACGTCCTGGATCAGCCGGAACGCTTCGTATTTGTCGCGCCAGAATTCCGGCGAATAACGGCGCGCCGCCACGAGCTGTCCGCGCGTGTTCTCCTCGTAAATAATGTCGCCGCTGATGTCTCGCAGCGGCGTCTCGAGCACGTCGAAGATGAATTCCGGCCGTGTCGTCCCGCACGAAGGGCACGCGCCCATGTCGGCGCCGAACTGGTGCTGGTGTTCCGCCTCCGCGAAGTAGCGGAGCATGTCGGTGGGCGTGCCGAAAAAAACGAGTCGGCCGCCCTTGTCGAACAGGATCGCCTTGTGAAACATCTGGAAAAGTTTCGAGCTCGGCTGGTGGATGGTGACGATGATGATCTTGTTGTGGGCGAGCGCCCGGATGATCTCGATGACGTGCTCGGAATCCTTCGACGACAAACCGGACGTCGGCTCGTCGAAGAGGTAAACGTCCGCCGAGCCAATCATATCGAGGCCGATGTTGAGCCGCTTCCGCTCGCCGCCGCTGAGCGTCTTCTTGACCGGACTGCCGACGATGCTGTCGCGCCGTTCGTTTAGCCCGAGCTCGATCAGTTTTCCCTCGAGCCGCCGGGTCAGATCGCGACCCGGAGAGATGAGGCGCGCGAATGGCCGCCGCGAATTGCAGGTTCTCGCCGATGGTGAGGTGCTCGTCGAACGCGTCCTCCTGCGGGATGTAGCTGACGTAGCCCTTAAGCATATCGAGGTTTTCGTAAAACGGGCGGTCGTTCAGGAGCACCTGGCCCTGCGTCGCCTGAAGCTGGCCGCCCAGGACTTTCATGAGCGTGCTCTTGCCGGAACCGCTCGCGCCCATCACGCAGACGAGCTCGCCGCGATTTACCGTGAAGGAAATCCCTTCGAGCGCGATCTCGGAATTGGTGAAGCGATGGTTGACGTCGACCACTTCGAGCGACCGAATGATGTTGCGTTCTTCTTCGATGATTCGTTCGGAAAAATTGCAGCGCAGAAATTGGCCGACATCGATCCGGATGGTATCGCCGTCCTGAAGGGGCGCGGTCGTGCGCACCGGAGTTTCACCCACGAGGATCGGTCGGTCGGAGTCGATCACTTCCAGCGTGCCGACGCGCTTGTCGTAATCGCAAAGAATTTTCAGGAGCACGTCGCCGCTCGTCCCGGGCGAGAGCAGAATGTCGTCTTCCTCGAGCATGCTCGGGTTGTTCGAAACGAGATATTCCGACTTCGAAGCCTTGAGCTGGAACCGGCCACCCATGGCCCGGGCGCGCCGGCGCAAGTCGATCAGGTCCATCTCGCTGTCGTTATGAAAAATGATCCGATCTTCCAGGGTCGCTTCGACCGTCGTGCCGGACTTCAGTTTCACGCCGTTGAGCACAGCGTCCACGTCGCGGAGCGCTTTCACCCGCACCTTCAGGCCGAAGGTGACTTCGAGCGCGGTTTCGCGCGAACGCGAGCGCTCCAGCTGCACTTCGTCTGCGTCCTTGTGCACGCGCACGAAGATCTGCGGCAGGGAAACGTTTTTCTTCGCGTTGAAATAGGCGGCGAGCTCCTGGTAAGTGAGGAATTGGTCGCCGACAAGGATGCGTTGTCCGGGATAAATCCGGCAGAAACCTCCGCGCAAGAGCGGCCGGCCCCGCACCGAGATCGTCTGGCCGGTGTAGTTCTTGAGCAGGATCAAATCGTGATAACGAAAGGCGAGGAGCCGATCATTCCCGCTCAAACTTTTCAGGACCACGTCGGCCGCGCCGTTGGTCCCAAAGGAAAGCGATTCCAGCGGCGACGCGCCGCGCTGGTAAATGGCGCCGTCGGCATCTTCGGACGCATTCAGTTGATAAACGATATCGATCGCCTGCGCCGCCATGCCGAGCTGTGACATGAACGAGTAAAACGCCACGACCTGCTCCTGCTTCAGCCCCGCCTGCGAAATGAGGTCGTAGAGCTGGACGCCAAGCATGATTTTGCGATCGGCGCTGAGCTGGACGGAGAGCTTCTGCGCCATGGCTCCGAGGTCCTGCTGTTCGTAAAGCGCCTGGCGAAAAAGCTGGCGGAGCTCCGAATACACCGCCTCCGGATAATCGTAACGAAGGAACCCAAGGCTGGAGTCGATTTCTTCTTCGAGCAAAACGCCGTCCGCTTTCGAAAAGCTCGCCAGCACCTGGATCAGGAGTGGCAGTAGGTTGGGCCCTTCCGAAACGCTCCGCGGTTTGCGCAGCGCCCGCCGCATCCAGCGCCGGCTTCGCCGCTGAATGCGATACGCAAACGGCGTCACCTTCTGCACGGCGCGATCGATCTTGTCTGCGACTTTGGTCAGGGCGGTCATTTTACGGGGGCGCGCGAAATTACCGCACGCAGGCGGGAACCGCAATGGAGCGCCATTGGAGCCAGCACGCCCTCGTGCCGGAGAGTTACGGCCTCGCTTCTCTCAACGGCCTGGGGGCAGGCCCTCTCCATTTCGCGGCAACCCGTTGGTAGGGCGACGCCCTGCGGAGCCGCCGCTTCAGCTCGACAGAGTCTCGCCTTACCATTCGCTGAATACGCATGAGTTTGCCCGTTCTTCCGCCCTGCCGCCCTTTGCATTGGCAAAACGTTCATGTTAGCGTTTTCACGCCCGATAATCCCGGGCCCCACATCTCATGGCCCAGCCTGATCGCAATTCTCAGAAAGAGAACAAACCTCGCGGAACCGAACCGAGCTTTAACTGGCGCGGCGTCATCCTTATCGCTATCGCTTTTGCCTTGATCGGTCTCGCCGTCCTCTTCCGTGGCGGCGCCTACGCGAACTTCGAGGACGTTCCCTACAATCGCTTCCTCGAGCTGCTCGACAACAAGCAGATCGTCGTGGACAAGAATTATCCGCTCCAACTGGTTTACCAGGAAGGGCAGCCGACCCAGACCCTGCGAGGTGCGTACATCAAACAGGCGATCGGCCCGAACGGGGCGCAGCAGGTTCCGTTTCGCACCACCGTCGCGCTCAATTACGCCACCAACCTGCAGGAAAAACTCGCCGCCGCCGGGATTCAGCCCGCCATTCGCACGGATTCCAACCTGATGGCGCAAACGCTGGTCGGCTTCCTCCCGATCGCGCTTTTCCTTCTCGTCCTCTATTTTCTCTTTCGACAGCAGATCCGGATGGCCGGCAAAGGGGCGCTCAACTTCGGCAAATCGAAGGCGCGCATGCTGGCACGGGACAAAAACAAGATCACGTTCAAGGACGTCGCCGGCGTCGAGGAAGCCAAGGATGAAGTCCAGGAGCTGGTCGAGTTTTTGCGCGACCCAAAAAAGTTTCAGAAACTGGGCGGCCGCATTCCGAAAGGCGTCCTTCTCGTCGGACCTCCGGGAACCGGAAAGACGCTGCTCGCGCGCGCCATCGCGGGCGAAGCGGACGTGCCGTTCTTCTCGATCAGCGGCTCGGATTTCGTCGAGATGTTTGTCGGCGTCGGCGCCTCCCGTGTGCGTGACATGTTCGAGCAGGGAAAAAAATCAGCGCCCTGCATTATTTTCATCGATGAAATCGATGCGGTCGGCCGGCATCGTGGCCACGGGGTGGGCGGCGGGCACGACGAGCGCGAGCAGACCTTGAATGCGTTGCTCGTGGAAATGGACGGCTTCGACACGCAGGAAGGTGTCATCATTATCGCGGCCACGAACCGCCCCGATGTCCTCGATCCCGCTTTGCTTCGTCCCGGCCGTTTCGATCGCCAGATCACGGTGAATTTGCCGGATGTAAAAGGCCGCGAGGAAATCCTCCGGGTCCATTCAAAGAAGGTGAAGCTGGCGGAAGGCGTCGATCTCCAGGTGGTCGCTCGCGGCACGCCCGGTTATTCGGGCGCGGAGCTGGCGAATGTGATCAATGAAGCCGCGCTCCTCGCGGCGCGTCGCGGTTTGAAGGGCATCACCCTGCACGAGCTCGAAGAGGCGCGTGACAAAGTTCGCTGGGGCAAGGAACGCCGGAGCATGGCGCTGAGCGAGAAGGAAAAAACGAACACTGCTTATCACGAAGCCGGCCACGCCTTGCTGCTCGAATTGCTTCCGCACACGGAGCCGCTCCACAAAGTTACAATCATCCCGCGCGGGCCCTCCCTCGGCTCCACAATGTGGCTGCCCGAGGAAGACAAATATACCAACCGCAAGAACGAGCTCATCGCCGGCCTTGCCGTCGGGATGGGTGGTCGCGTGGCCGAGGAAATTGTTTTCGGCGATGTCACCAACGGCGCCCGCGGTGACATCAAGCAGGCCACCGCCGTCGCCCGCCGGATGGTTTGCGAATGGGGGATGAGCGAGAAGATGGGAATGGTCGAATACGGCGAGCACGAGGATTACGTGTTTCTCGGCCGCGATATCTCGCGCGCCCGCGATTACAGCGAAGCTACGGCCGAACAGATCGACGGCGAAGTGCGCAAACTCATCGACAATGCCTACCAGACCGCGATGCAGGTCCTGACCACGCACCGCGATCATCTCGAAGCGATCGCGAAAGCGTTGCTTGAATACGAGACTCTTGACGGCGTGCAGATAAAAGAAATCCTCCAGCACGGCCGCCTCATCAATCCGCCTCCGGGCGCCCCGCCTCCCGGTCAAAAGTTGCCTCCCGAGAAACCGCCCAAACAAGTCGTCATCGCCCCGGACGTCGGCCCGCCTCTGCCCGGCGCGTTGGGCGGCGCGCCAGCGTAGGAGAAATTCGGTGGCGACGCCGGAGACACATAACGGCTACCTCGCCGGAGTAGACGCGAACCAGCGCCGCGCGCTGGAAAAACTTCGGAAAGACATCAAGGCCGCGGCGCCGAAGGCGGAGGAGTGCATCAGCTACGGAATCCCGGGCTTCCGGCTCAAGGGAAAGCTGCTGGTGAGCTATGGCGCGGCCGCGAAGCACTGCGCATTTTATCCCGGGTCGACGCTGCAAGCGTTCAAGAAGCAGACGAAAGATTACGACACGAGCGGAAAAGGGACGATCCGCTTTCCGGCGGATGAACCGTTGCCGACAGCGCTCGTCCGCAAGATCGTCAAAGCGCGAATCGCGCAGCAAGCTGGAACATAGACCTGGAGACCGCCTGCCCTCAGCCCATTGAGAAAATGTGACGCCGCAACCGCACCGGCACGAGGGCGTTCCGGCTCCAAGGCGTAAACCAAAGACGTTACTTCGGCGAGCGGGACTTGGCGTGGGTTTTGACTTCGTGACGCTGTTTCTCGACGACGCGCCGAAGCTCGCGCTCCATGATCTTGAAGGCGTCGTGGATTACTTTCGCCAGCGGCGCGTAAGAGCCGTTGTCCATGCCTTTTTCGTCGGCGACGAGTTCATGACCGGGCGGGACCGTCACGTCAATCCGCACCCGGAACGGATTTCCTTTTTGATGGGCGTGGTTCGGTTGCTCGATGGCGACATCGCAACGGGTGATGTGGTCGCAGAATTTTTCCAGGCGCGCCGCCTTCTCGAGGACGACCTGGTCGGTGGCTTCGGATTTGTCGACGCCGCGATAAGTGATGTTGACGGGTAGTTGCATAAAGTGAGGCGAGGGAACTTTACATTCTCATATCAGGAAAGGGCGAATGAAAAGTCATCCTGAGCGAAGGCCGTCTTGGGCCCGAAGTGGAAGATCCTGTGGAGAGGCTGCACGTGTCGCATCGGGATTCCTCGACTGCGCTCGGAATGACCGGCATTTTACATCGATTGTAACGACCGAAAATGCCCGGGCAATTTCGCGGGCTCGATCTTGACCAGGTCCGATTTCACGTGTTCGACGATTTTGTCGCGAACAGTGGCCGGCAGCAGATCGACGACGGCAGAGTGGATCGAGGCGGGCGCGGCGAACGACCAGCCATCTTTTCCTTCGCGCTCCACAACCTCGACAATGCTGTCGGCCAACTGCTTCACGATCCGGCGGTCATTTTCGGTTTCGATTCCCGTCCGTTCGGCGATCGAACTCCCCTGGCCCGGCGCAACTCCGCTCGGGAACGAGCCGGCCTGGTCGGTCAGCTTGTCCTGGTAACGGCCGTGCGCATCGGTGGTGTCGAAGGCCTGGACCAATTGCAGGCTGGGGCCGCGGGTTGGGGTGTCGTTAACTTTGTAGGCCTTGAGGGTGCCGCGGTCGGTGACGATGATCAAAGATGTCGGTGTCATGTTGCAAACAATTCTTCGTGGACGATAACGCGTTTGGTTCGCTAAAACGAATCGTTTGTCGCGCCGGATGACAAGGGAACGGTTCGCGCGTAGGAATGGGCCATGAGCACGCGCCAGAAAAAAGACAACGCCACGCGCCTGATCGTCGCGGTGAGCGAACAGGATCCCGACCTGCTGTATGCGACCCGGTTTTTCGCGCCGGACGCCTTCATTTTCCTCGAGGAACGCGGGAAGCGGACGCTGGTCTTGAGCGACCTGGAGATCGATCGCGCCCGGAGGCAGGCGAAGGCGGACGAGTTCGTTTCGTATAGTGCGCTCGAGCGCGAGGTGCAGGGGAAACAAAAGAAAGCGCCGCCCTACGAAAAAGTGCTGGCGCATTTTCTCCGGAAACGCGGGGTGCGCTCGGCGCTGGTGCCGGCGAATTTTCCTCTCGGGTTCGCGGAGGAGCTGGCGGGATCGAGGATCAAGCTTCGGACCACGAACGGACTCTTCTGGCCGGAGCGAGAAGCGAAAACAGAGGAGGAATTGAAACTGATGCGCCGAGCCCTGGCGATCACGGAAGCCGGGATGGCGCGCGCGATGGAAGTTCTTTCGGCGTCGAAGCCGGGGACGGGCCGGAAGCTGTCGTGGTCGGGCAAAGCCCTTACGTCCGAAGTGCTCCGAGCGGAGATTGACTCGGCGATTCTGCGCACGGGCGGGCTGCCCGCGAACACGATCGTGGCGGGCGGCAATCAGGCCTGCGACCCGCACGAGCGCGGCTTTGGGCCGTTGAAAGCAGATTCGCTCATCATTCTCGACATTTTTCCTCGCGACGCCAAGAGCGGCTACTTCGGCGACATGACGCGGACTGTGGTGCGCGGTCGCGCGAACGAAGCGCAGCGCCGGCTTTGGGACACGGTGCGCGATGGCCAGGCGCTGGCCTTGAAGAAAATGAAGCCGGGCGTGGATGGCTTGGCCTTACACAATGAGGTGAAGCAGTTTTTCACCGATCGCGGCTTTCCCACCGAGGTTCGGAACGGACGGCAGGTTGGCTTCTTTCACGGCACGGGCCACGGGCTTGGCCTGGAGATCCACGAGTTTCCGCGTTTCCAGAAAACGGTCTTCAAGCCGGGACAGGTGCTGACGGTCGAGCCGGGCCTTTATTATCCGGGGATCGGGGGCGTGCGGATTGAAGACGTGGTCGTCGTGACAAAGTCGGGGACCCGGATGCTTTCCCGGTTCGAGAAGCGGCTGGAAATCTAGGTTTTACAGCTGAAGCGATCCCGCTCTGTCGGGGCGTGGGATCGGCGTTGAACGGCGACGGAGCGCCGTTGCTACAGCGAGAAGCGGCTGGAAATTTGAACGGTTGTTGGAGCGACGGTCCCGCAGCCGCGGGATCGCCGTTCATCGCGCCGCTCAAACGCCCCGACAGAGCAGGGCGGCTACAGCGGTGGAAATCATGGTCCTCGGATGAACAAAAGAGTTTCCGCGTGGTCTAATATGACAACGCAGTCAGATTGAGCGAAGTCGAGGCACCTCTCGAGAAGTCAGAGGGTTCTTCGACTTCGTTTCGCATACGGATAATTAACGTGCTTGCCTACATTTACGGTTACGGTTTCGGATCCAACTGGCTCTTGCTCGTGGGCATCCCGCTTGTCATCGGGCTGATCGCGCAATTTCGGGTGCATAGCGCCTTCAAGAAATGGGGCGAAGTCCGCGCCAGCTCGAACATCACCGGGGCGGAAGCCGCCCGCGAAATCCTGGCGGCCGCGAAGATCAACGGCGTCCAGGTCGTCGAGACCAACGATTTCCTCGGTGACCATTACGATCCGATGAGCAAGCGGCTCTGCCTTTCGACCAACGTTTACAACACGCCGTCGGTCGCCGCGCTCGGCATCGCCGCGCACGAGACCGGTCACGCCATTCAACACGCCGCCGCTTACGCGCCCCTCAAGATGCGGATGGCGATCGTGCCGGTCACCCAGATTGCCTCGAACATGCTCCCCTTCGTTATTTTCGGCGGGTTTATTTTCCACATCACGGGGCTGATCACGCTGGGCATCTACTGCTACATGATCCTGCTCGCCTTCCAGTTGATCACGCTGCCGGTCGAGTTCGATGCCTCGCGCCGGGCGAAAATCATTCTGCAACAGATGGGGATCGTTCAGCCGGGGAATGAAGTCGCCGGCGTGAACCGGGTCCTCAATGCCGCCGCGCTGACCTACGTGGCCGCGTTCGTCGCCACCCTGGGGAACCTGCTCTACCTCTTAACGGTCCGCGATCGCCGCTAATCTCGCGTGGCGCCTCCCAAAAAGATGAATCCAGCCATCGCCCTGCCGTCTCCGCGTCGCTTCACCGAATTCTTGTCGTCGGGCCTGCGGCGGCGTGTTAAGCCTAAGCGGGACGCGATGGAACAGCCGAGATCGGACGAAGACCAGCAACTGGTCGCGCGCACCCAAAGCGGCGAATCGGCGGCGTTCGATCAGCTCGTGGTCAAATACACCCCGCGGCTTTACGGCCTCGTTTACAACATGACCTCGAACCACGAGGACACGAACGACCTGCTCCAGGATGTCTTTTCGAAGGCCTATAAATCGATCGGGGGGTTCCGCGGCAAGTCCTCCTTTTACACCTGGATCCACTCGATCGCGGTCAACATGACGCTGAACTTCCTTAAAAAGCGGGGCCGCCGTTTTCACCTGAGCCTGGACGACATGGACGGGAGCGTGCAGAACGACAAGGAATTCCTCGAGCTTACGGCCACGAGCAGCCCGGTGCGCGAAGCAGACTTGTCCGAGCTTCAGGGAAGATTGAACGCAGCCATGATGAAATTGTCTGATGAACACAGAGCCGTGGTCACCATGTTTCACATTCAAGGGATGCCCCATGCCGAGATCAGTAAGATCTTGAAAGTCTCGGAAGGCACGGTACGTTCCCGGCTCTTTTACGCGAACCGGCAATTACAGAATTATCTGGACGAATTTCGGAAGAACCCTGTTTCCTAGAAGACCCGCAGCATGGACCCATTGAACGAAGAACAAATCGGCAAACTTTTGCGGCTCAAGAGATTTGAGCAGCCGCCGCCGGGATACTTCGACAATTTCCTGCACGAGTTCCATCGCCGGCAACGGGACGAGCTCCTCAAGGAACCGGTCTGGCGTATCGCTTTGCAGCGCGCCCAGGATTTCCTGTTCCGCCTCAATATTCCCGGCCTCGCCTCTTATCCAGCCGCCGTCACGGCGCTCCTAGTCTGCGCCGCCGTCATCTCCCTGAAGGTTTACCAGACCCCCGAGACCGTGAATGTCGCGGCCCAGAATCGCGCTCCCGTGGTCGCGACCACGACGTTGCCGGATTCACACTGGAGCCTCTCCAATCCGGTCACGACCCGTGATCTTGGACCGTCGCTCGCTCGCACTGTCAAAGACAGCTCCTATACTCACCGGGTCGCGGCGCCTCCGCGTTACGTGCTCGACAGTACTCCAGTGAGTTATGAGCCGGCTTTCAGGTTCTAGCCTGCTCCAGGAGCGGCGGTTTCCCAACCGCCGAATTCTTTTTCCAGCAATGACCCTGCGCTTTGTTTTTCCGCTGGCGTTTTTTGTCTGCGCGTTCGCGCGCGGGCAGGATGCGACTCCGGCCCCGCCGCCCGAGGCCCCGCATCCGCCGGAATCTTCCACCAGCTCAATCAGCCGCGAGGTGAAGGAGATTTTCGAAAAATCAGGCAAAGCCGTCGTGAAAATTCGCGGCACCGATGAGCACGGTGACCTCTCCGGCACCGGATTTTTCATCGACCCGGCGGGAACCATTTACACTGCCTTCTCGGTTGGCGGCGACACCGAGAATCTCACGGTTGAGTTTGACGGCAAGACCTATCCCGCGCGCGTGATGATGGCCGATCTTCGCAGTGGCATCGCCATCCTGAAAGCGGATATCGCGACTCCGGCGTTGCCGATCGGCAAATCGGAAACAATGGAGGTGGCGACGCCGGTGATGACGATCGGTTATCCATTCGATCTTCCTTCCACGCCGAGCTTCGGAATGGTGGCGGGGTTCGACCGGAAATTTCTTGGACGCTATTTTTGCACGACGCATGTCCGGGTAAACCTGCCGACCCAGCGGGGGGAAGCCGGCGCGCCGCTCTTGAATTTCAAGGGCGAAGTGATCGGAATCCTCGTGGCCCAAATCGAGAACGGTTCCGCGTGTTATGCGCTGCCGATCGATGCCGCGGAAAAAATTCGCAACGACTTCATCCGTTTCGGCGAAGCGCGCCACGGCTGGATCGGGATCAACGTCGCTCCGACGGAAAAACCGATCGAGGGTTCGACCGCCGAGATGACGGAAATCATGAAAGACACGCCGGCCTACGGCTCCGGGGTTCAATCCGGCGACATTCTCCTTCAGGTCGGCAAGACCAAGGTGCACCAGCCGGAGGACGTGATCGATGCGTCCTTTTTCATCACGGCCGGCGACACCGTTCCGATCACCGTTGTCCGGGGCAACGAGAAAATGACTTTCGAGATCCAGGCTGATTTCCATCCCGCCAGTCACCACGCCCCGCTCCTGGCGGCCCCGGGACAGAACGGACTCCCGCTGCGACTCGAGTCCAACCGCCGGACTCCGTAACTGTAGCCGCTTCGCTGTGCGAAGCGTGAGAGACCAGCGCTTTTCAGCGCAAATGCTGAACCTTTTCGATCCACCAGGGCAGCAGCGCCAGGTTGGTGGCATCGAACACACCGTGGGCGATGACCGCCGGCCAGATCGATCTATGCAGGACCATGATGATCCCGAGGAGCAAGCCGAGGATCCCTGCGATGACCGCGGCGAGCGCTCCCATTCGCAAATGCATTAATCCGAACACGACCGCGATCAGGGCGATTGCCAGGCATTGCCCGCCACGCGAGTCGAACGCGCTCGGCCAGAGAGCCCGCATCGCGGCGAGGGTCCCGGCGCGCCAGACTTCCTCGCGAACACCCGCCACGACAAAACTCACGAACGTGACCATGAGCCAGAAATAGGTGGGATTACTGCGCATGGCCGAAACGCTGACGAGATTTTCAACCGCCGGGCGATTCGCCGTCACAAACTCCTGCACTTTTTCCGGCGTCGCCGCCCGCGTTGCCGTCAGGATCACGATGACCGCGCCGACCACGACCAAAAGGGCGAGGCGAAGTGCAATCGAATAGCCGATCCCAAGAGGAATCACCCACCAGCCTGGCCGCCAGGGGAACAGGAGTTGTTCTCGGGATGCTCGAGAGACCAGCCACGCCGCTGCGAAAAACAGCGCGAAGAAAACGAGCTCGGTCCCGGACACCATGAGGAGACCGCGGACGTTCCCGGACATTGCGGGTCCGCGCCCGCCAGCCCATGAACTCAGCCGAAACAGCAGGCCCATTATTGGATAGGCGCCCACGAGGACGAGGTGGATCCACCATCGCCAGCGGGCTATATGCGGGGGAATCGGGGGCGGACCAGGGTTCGATTCCGACGGGGCGGGGGGAAGTTCATTGGTCATTTGTCTTCTGATCTCAATTACTCATCACGCGGCGGTCGTCTTCTGTAGCCGCTCTGTAGCCGCTTCGCTGCCTGCCACGCCGCAGCCGTGCGAAGGCGGGTGCGAAGCGTCAGGGGGGGCGAGCAACGGTGCCTGTCCGGCGTCGCCCACCCGCCTTCGGTTGGCTCCGGCGTGGCAAGCAGGGCGACGGCTAAAGAAGGTTGCCCCGCTCCCGAAATCTACTTCCGGTAGCTGCGAATTTCTTTGGCGTCTTTCGCGTAGGTTTCCGTCTTTTCGCGCGGGCCACCCCATTTGATCGTGACCGAAGCGCTCACGATATCGACGTGCGCGTCGTAGGTCCCGATGAGCTGGTGGCCCTGGCTGTCCGTGAAGTTCGAGGTCGGGTCGGCGACAAACAGATGGGCATAGCCGACATCGAGGTCCAGCCAATCACGCGGCGAATATTTGGCGCCGAAGGAGAGCCAATAGCGGTTGTTATCCGGAATGCGGGGCGTGCGAAGTTCCGCGCTCTGGATCGGCGTCTCATCATAGGCGAAGCCGGTGCGCAACGTCAGGTTCTTGCAAGCGTACCACTCAAACCCAATGGCGTACCGCATGGCATCGTCGTAATTGATGGTCAGCACGTTTGGGGGCGTGCCGGGATTGTCGAAAACGATCGGCACTTGCTGCAGCCGGCTCCAATGCGTCCAGGTGACGTCGCCCATCACGGCGAACTGCTTCGCGAAGCGCTGATAAATGCTGGCGTGTAAAATATCCGGCAGGTCCAGGTTCGCGCTCACGCCTTGATTGAAAAAGACATCCTGAAACGCGGTCGGACTTGGGAACTGCACCGGCGCACCCGGCGCGGTAATCAACGGAACGCGACGAAATTCCGCGTTACCTTCGAGGGTATGATCGATCTTCGAGCGGTAGCTGAGGCCAATGCGGCCGTCCTGCAGAAAGCTGTCCTCACCTTCACCCATCTTTCGATATTCGAATAATCCGCCAACGGTAAAACCGAGCGCCCAATCGTCACCGGTAATTTCCGTCACGCCATCGAGGCCGCCGGGAACAAATCCAGCGGCGGTGTAAGCGGCGCGCGTCGCCGCGATGACGCCTGGAATCGCGGCCGCGGGAATCCCGCGGGCGGCAAGGATCGCGGGCAGCGCCCCGTAAAATTGCCCGAGCGGAGCCTGCGCCGCCAAACCAAAGTCGATCGCCTGCGTCAGCCGGGCCGAAGCGTATTGAATATCGAGACCGGCGCCGATCGAGAAGCGGTCCCAGCGCCAGGCGACCGTCGGCTGGATATCGAGCGTCAGAAGCTTCGTGCGCAACGCCGCGTAACGACCGACCCAACCCGGTGAATAATCAGTCTCCAATCCAAACGGACTCGTGAGACCGAGTCCGATCGTGAGATCGCCGTAACTCGAATTGCGAAGAATCGGCTGCGACAAATACATGTTGCCAATGAGGTGGTTGACGCCGGCATTCCCGCCATTGTTTCCGAAAACCGGCAACCCGTCGAAGGGTGTGCCCGGCAGATTGTAGCGCGAGCCCTGGTTCGTAAATTCGTCCGATGGGATAATCGCGTTGAGGCCCATCTGGAATTCGCCCTGGTCGAGCCGGGCGAGACCAGCTGGATTGTAGAAGAGGGTGGAGGCGTCTTCAGCACTGGCGGCGCCGCCGGCGAAGGCAACCCCGAGGCCGCTGACACTTTGTTCACTTAGAACAAAGCTGCCCGCTCGAGCGGCGAGGGGAAGGATTAACAGAACAAAACAGGAAACGACGCGGAGGATGGTGGATTGGCGCACAGAAGCATCTGGCTATCCCTCTCCCTCGCCGAAGACAATCCTAAATTGCAAAAATTTGTCTCTGTAGCCGGGATCGCTGATCCCGGCTGGGCTCCACGCGGGCCATGGACCAGGATCACCGATCCAGGCTGCAAACATGCTCTTTTCTAGCCCATCATCTTCCGGAATTCGTTTTCATCGATGACTCGAACCCCGAGTTTTTTTGCCTTTTCGAGTTTGCTGCCGGCCTCCTCGCCCGCGAGTACGTAGCTCGTTTTCTTGCTCACGCTTCCGCTCACTTTTCCACCGCGCGCCCGGATCAGCTCCGCAATCTCATCGCGGGATTGGCTGAGCGTGCCGGTAATGACCCACGTCGTGTTTTTGAATCCGGGCGCCGCTCCTTCCGCTTTTGGTTCCGCTGCGAAACGCAACCCGGCCTTTCGTAATTTTTCGATCACCGCCAGGTTGTGCGGCTCGCGAAAGAAATCGTGAATGCTGCGGCCCACTACTTCGCCGACGTCCGGGATCTGTTGCAGCTCTTCGACTGAGCCTTTCATCAGCGCGTCGAGGTTCGGAAAATGATCGGCCAGGGCCCGCGCCGCGCTCACGCCGACGTGCAAAATCCCGAGCCCGAAGAGAAGCCGCCAGAGCGGCCGCGCTTTGCCGCGCTCGATCCCTTCCAACAAATTGTTAACGCTTTTTTCTCCCATCCGTTCGAGTTCCAGGAGCACCGGGGCCTTGAGCGCATAAATGTCGCCGACGTCCGCCAGCAATTTTTGCTGCACGAGTTGGTTCACCACCGCTTCACCGAGTCCCTCGATATCCATTGCGCCGCGCGAAGCGAAATGTTCGATTCGGCGCCGCACCTGCGCCGGACACCTGCTGTTTACGCATCGGACCGCGACCTGTCCTTCGTCCTTCACCACCGCACTGCCGCATTCCGGGCAATGCTTCGGCATTCGGAATTTCTTCTCGCGCCCGGTTCGCAGATCCGTGCGCACGCTGACGACGGCGGGGATCACTTCCCCCGCTTTTTCGATCAACACCCGATCCCCAATCCGAATATCCTTGCGCTCAATCTCCTCTTCGTTGTGCAAAGTCGCACGGCTGACTGTGCTTCCGCTGACCACCACGGGCTCGAGCGCCGCGACCGGCGTCAGGGTTCCGGTCCGGCCAACCTGGACCAAAATATCGAGCAGCTGCGTTTCGACGCGCTCCGCTTCGTACTTGAAAGCGATCGCCCAGCGCGGTGATTTCGCGGTGAACCCGAGAACCTCGCGCTGCGCAAACGCATCTACTTTCACCACCGCCCCATCGGTCTGATACGCGAAGTCGGGCCGGATCCGATCGAGTTCATGGATGGCACGCAGGATCTCCTCGACCGAATCGGCCCGCCACCAGCGTTCGCTACCGGGCAAGCCCAGGTTCTTGAGGAGTGCGAAAAGGTCGGAATGCTTTTCGAGCGTGACGCCTTCAATCAAACCGGTCCCGTAAAAGACGACACCGAGCGGACGTTTGGCCGCAATCGCGGGATCGAGCTGCTTCAACGAACCGGCGGCCGCATTTCGCGGATTGGCGAATTCCGGCAGGCCTGCCTCTCTCCGTTCCGCGTTCAGTTTGGCGAACCCGCCCTTGTCGAGGTAGGCCTCGCCGCGCACTTCCAGAACATCGGGCACGTCGCCTTTCAATTGCTTCGGCACCGCGCGAATTGTCCGGATGTTTTGGGTGATGTCGTCGCCGACCGTTCCATCCCCGCGCGTCGCGGCATAGCGCAGCTCCCCCTTTTCGTAGAGGAGCGAAACCGCGACTCCATCCACTTTTGGCTCGATCACGACCGGAATTTTTTTATTCGGCAAAAGGCGTTCGAGGCGTCGATAGAAATCGGTCACCTCTTCTTCCGAATAGGTGTTGTCGAGGCTAAGCATCGGAACCCGATGGGTGATTTGGGCAAAGGCCTTCAACGCCTTTTCGCCGACCCGTTGGGTGGGTGAATCGGCTGCGGCCAGTTTCGGGAAACGCTTTTCGAGATCGCTCAGTTCGCGGTAAAGCGCGTCGTATTCGCGATCGCTGATGGTGGGCGCCGCTTCTTCATAATAACGGCGGTTATGTTCCTCGATCTCGGCACGTAACTGCGTTACGCGTTTGGCCGCTTCCTTCTCGTCTAGAGCCATGAAGGCATAATAAGCGTCAAGGAACGCAGCCTTCCAAGCCGCAGTTTAGAATTAACCTGAAACGCCGATCGCCAGGCCTGGGGAGTGCACGCGTCTCGCGTGTTGGTTTTGGCGTCTCGCCAAAACAAGCTTTCAGAAAAGTTCGCGAACCCGAGACGGCTTCGCCAACACGCGAGACGCGTGCGCCCCCCAGATCCGCGGCCCGCGCCTTGCCCATAGCCTGAGCTTTCATATTTTCCCAGAGCAGCTAACCATTACCAACGTGAGCGAGCGCATCCTCGGCGTGGAAGGCGGCGGCACCAAGACGGCATGGGTGCTCGTCGAACGGGACGCCGATTCGTTGCGCATCATCGATCAGGGGAATTTGCCGCCTTCGAATTTCCGTCTCGTCTCACCGGAACGCTTGCGAGCGATCTTCGAGCAGATGCCGCCGGAGACGGACCGGCTCGGAATGTTTCTGGCCGGGTGCGCTACGGAGGAAGATCGCAACCTCCTGAGGACGTTATGCGGCCAGGTTTGGCCCAACGCGAGGATCATCGCCGGGAGCGACCGCGATTCCGGTCTCGCCGCCGCGCTCGGCCGTGGAGACGGCATTGCCGTCAACGCCGGGACGGGCGCCTCCGTCACCGGCCGCCGCGGCGATCGAGTCGAGAAGGCAGGCGGCTGGGGACATATTTTGGGCGACGCGGGCGGCGGTTATTTCATCTCGCTCCAGGCGCTTCGTTTCATTTTGCGTGAATACGATCTCCACCGGGGCGAAGCCCAATTCACCGCCACGATCCTGCGCGCGCTCGGATTGAACAGCCGCGATGAACTTGTTCGCTGGGCCCAGACCGCGGACAAGATGGACGTCGCGGGACTCGCCCCGGTCGTTTTCGAATGCGCGATCAACGGCGACGAAAGCGTGATGAAGATCGTTGAGGAGGGTGCGGGTGTGCTGAGCGAATACACCGCCGCGGTGGCGACGCGCCTCGGCCTGCTGGCGCCGAAGGTGATTTTGCTCGGTGGTCTTTTCCAACGCGACGGCGTCTACGTGCACGCCTTTCGCAGGAAGATAAAAAAAAACCTTTCCGATGCGCGGGTTTCGATGAGCGAACAATCACTTGAACTGGGAGCAGCGTGGCTTGCGTCGCAAATGGAGGAACGCGCCCCGGTGACGATCCCAGCGACCGAAGCCGAGACGGCGAACCTTGCCCGGGCGTCGACCGAGCAGCGCAATCCGCGCTCCGAAACACTGGAAAAGCTCAGCGCTCCGGAATTGGTGGAGCTTTTCGTCCAGGAGGAAAGCTTCGTCCAGGAGGCGTTGCGCAAAGAAACCGCTTCGCTGGGGCGCGCGATCGAAATGGTAACGAAATCGCTGCGCCAGGGCGGCCGTTTGTTTTACGTCGGCGCCGGGACGAGTGGACGCCTCGGGGTGCTCGACGCGAGCGAGATTCCGCCCACGTTCGGCGCCAGGCCCGATAAGGTGCAGGGGATTATCGCCGGCGGCGTCACCGCGCTCTCGCGGAGTGTTGAGGGCGCGGAAGACGAGCGGGGCAGTGGCGCGCTCGCGATCGAGGAGCGGGGTGTGGGGAATGCGGACATCGTCTGCGGAATCACGGCAAGCGGACGGGCGCCGTTCGTTCTCGGTGCGCTCGGCGAAGCGAAGAAACGCGGGGCCCGGACAATCCTGCTTACCTGCAATCCGGAACGCGATCGATTCGAGGGGTCCGACTTGGAAATCGATCTCCCGACCGGCCCCGAATTGTTGACCGGCTCCACGCGTTTGAAAGCCGGGACGGCGACGAAGGTTGCACTGAATGTCATCAGCACGGGCGCCATGGTCGCGCTCGGAAAAGTGCGCGGGAACCTGATGATCGACCTGACCATTTCGAACACGAAGTTGCGCGATCGCGCTGTTCGTCTGGTCGCGGTGCTGGCCAAATGCGATTCGAACGAAGCCGCGCAGCGACTGGAACTCCACGGCTGGAACGTGCGCGCGGCGTTGGAAGAATAGGAAGATCCTGGAGACGGCCTGCCCTCAGGCCGTTGAGAGAAATCCTTGCACCGCGCTCGCTCTCCGGCCCGAGGGCGTGTCGGCTCCAAAGCTATCGCTGGGCGATCCGCTGTGACCGATGACGGCGGTGAAGCTTCGCCACTTCACGATGCGACGTGTGCTTCCGATTCCGCAGCTGCGCTGTCCGATGGTGGTGATGCCTTATCGGTTGGATGGTCTTGCTGTCATCGGTCTGGGTGGAATCGCTCGGCGCGGGCGCGCAATCGTTGAAGTCGTCGCCCACGCGATAACGCGCGAACACTTCCGGCGTCACCATCCGCGAGCAGATATGGCCGCTGTGGTAGCGCAGGACAAAGCTATAAAGACCTGCCTCCTCCGTGGTCCAATATTCGCGTGGCGGGACCAGGATCGGCCGCCGCGAGGTCCCGGTCGGTCCGCGAAAAACAAAGGCGTGAATTCCCTGGCAGTCGAGTACCGCCGTGTCGGGCACCTCCCGCGACTTCTTCTCCACGACGACAGCGGCGAAAGCCCCGCCGGCGAGGGCGACTCCTAGAAAAAAGGTGAGAAGTTTGGAACGCATGGATTTGGTTTGAAGGAACACGGGCGTTCTAATCTTTTCGAATCGAAGCGGCCAGCAATTTTTTCGGATCAGGCCAACCTCACTGTCATTCCGAGCGTTAGTCGAGGAATCCCGAGTTGGAATCTTCCAGGTAGCTTCACGGGATCCCTCGACTCCGCTCGGGATGACCTGCTAACTTGCTGCCCGCGACAGCGATCGCGAGTTTCTGGAGGAGAGCCCGTTGGCGCACGCTTCAAATTTCCGAAGGAATTACAAAAATCTTTAAGCGCAACCGCGTCCCCACGCGCGAAGAAAAGTAAACCAACTCAAAAGGAAAAATATATGCTTTGGACTATCTTCGTTGTGCTTCTGATTCTCTGGCTCCTCGGTTTCATCGGTCACGTTGGTGGCGCGCTGATTCATCTTCTGCTCGTCATCGCGGTTGTCGTCCTGATTGTGAATCTGATCAGCGGACGGCGGACGCTCTAACGCTCCCGCCTTCGTGAAACCCGCAGGAATTGTCGGGATCATTCTGATCGCGATCGGCATCATCGCGCTCGCTTACGGCGGCTTCAGTTACACGAAGCGCGAGAAGATCATCGACGCCGGTCCGCTCCAGGTAAGCGCGGACCGGGAGAAGACGATTCCGTTTCCACCGATTCTCGGCGGTATCTGCCTGGTTGGCGGTATTATTTTAGTGCTGGCCGGGAACAGGAAGGCGTAGGTGATTTGGAGCCGGCACGCCCTGGTGCCGAGGCGTGGAATCTTGGTTTTTTCTCAACGGCCTGAGGGCAGGCCGTCTCCAATTCTCTTTCCGATCCGCCGGCAGGCGTGATTGAATGCCGCCGATGCGCGCGGCGGATCGGTCCGGAACTCGCTGGCTTCTGGCGGAGCTTCCTGAGCTCGTGGCAGGTGGCATCATCAGCGCTGATTCGGCCGAGGCGCTGCGCCGCCATTATTCCACCACGCTACCAACCGAACCGCGCCGGATTGGGTTTGTTCTGTCAGCCATCCTCGGTTCGCTGCTGATCGGCGCCGGAATCATTCTCCTCGTCGCGCACAACTGGGATTTCCTCAGCCGACCGGTCCGCTGCGCGATTTCGTTTGGGCCGCTGGTCCTGAGCCAGGCGCTCGCCATCTTTGTCTTGCTCCGCCGAAATGAATCCGCGCCGTGGCGGGAAAGCGCCGCCATCCTCAATGTCGCCGCGATCGGGACCGCCATCGCGCTCGTCAGCCAGACCTACCAGATTCAGGGTGATTTCGCCCGGTTCATTCTTGTCTGGATGCTGCTCGCGTTGCCCATCGTCTATCTTTTTAGAACGAACGTCGGTCTCGCGATCTATTTTGTCGGCGCCACCGTCTGGGTTGTCTCGTCGAAGACTGGCGATTTCTTCGGGGTCCGGCCTAACGATCTCTGGGTCTGGGCGCTTTTGCTCCTCGGCGTTCCTGCGTTCATCGCGCGTTTGCGGCAGGATCGGTTTGGCTTCGGAATGCTCCTCGTCATGACGGCGCTCGCCGTCGCCACGGCCTTCTCGTTAGGCCAAACGGACGAAATCGGCGCCCAATCCTTTTGGCGCTGTTCCTTTGCCGCTTTCTGGACGGTTGTGTATTTGGTCGGGGCCGCGCCCTTCAGGGATTGGCGGACGATTCGTCCCCATCCGTTCGTGGCCGCGGGCTGGATCGGCATTCTCTCGCTCGCGATCTTCCTGAGCTTCCAGGACACCTGGCGAACCCGCCAATGGCAGAACGCGGTCTACCTGGTCCCGCGCCATTATCCCGACGTGCTGGCGGCGGGCATTCAGGTCGCGTGGATCCTGGCCGCGCTCTTGTTCGCGACTTGCGCGCTTTGGAGGGCAGACCGCACCCGGGTGAATTTTGCGCCCGCCGGCCTCGCGCCCATCGCGCTCGTCGCGTGGGGGATCGCGAAGCGGACCGGAAATCCGCTCATTCCTTCGCTTTTGCTGAATTTTTTCACGTTCGTGCTCGGGATCTTCACCCTGCTTCGCGGCATTCGGGCCGGGCGGGTCTTCGAAGCAAATCTTGGCATGCTCGTCATCGCGATCCTCGCTGTCGCGCGATTTTTCGATAGCGACTTCGAATTCGTTCTGCGCGGCATCGCCTTCATCGCGATCGGTCTCGGTTTTCTGGTAACCAATCTCGTCGTGCTCAAACGGAGAGTGCGCGCGTGAAACATTGGCGGCTTCCGGTCTTTGCCTTCGTTGCTTTCGCGCAACTGGCGGCGCCGGCGTCGTTGATCTGGAAACGCGAGCAAACGTTGCGGCACGGTCGCGTCTGGAAGTTGCGGACCGCGCCGGTGGATCCGGTCGATGCTTTTCGCGGCCGTTACGTGGCGCTTGAGTTCGAAGCGGAAGGCCAGGAGATTTCGCCGCCACCCAACGCCAGCTACCAGCAGGCGGTTTTCGCGACCTTGCGGGAGAACGCCGAAGGCTTTGCCGAGATCGATCAGGTTTTGGCGAGCCGGCCCGGGGGCGATGATTTTTTCGAAGCACAGCTGAGAGGGAAAACGGTTTCGCTCCCCTTCGACAAATACTGGGTGACCGAGCGCGACGCTCCTGCCGCCGAGGCTGCTTATCGCGCCCAAAGCGGGCGCGACAAACGAAACGCGTTCGTGACGGTGCGCGTCTTCCGGGGCGACGCCGCGCTCGAGCAGCTTTATCTCGACGGCTTGCCCCTCGGCGAATACCTGCGCGCGAATAGCGGCCAGAAGTAGAACGTGTCATCCCGAGGCTGGCGAAGCGCGAGCCTGCCCTGAGCGAAGCCGAAGGGAGGGACCTCCCAAGCGCTCAATCGCTTCCGCGCAACAACGGGCGTATTCCGTCAGGGTGCGCCTGATGTTTCGCGATAGCGCAATTGCAACTGCGAGGTCCCTCGCCGTCTGCGCGGCTCGGGATGACATGCTTTTGCCGATGTCTCGGAAGCTCCAACTTCCTCATCGTCCCGAGCAGAGCGTCAAAGAACAGATTGTAATACCTGCGCGCGCACACGGCGCCGAAGTAGAACGTGTCATCCCGAGGCTGGCGAAGCGCGAGCCTGCCCTGAGCGAAGCCGAAGGGAGGGACCTCCCAGGCGCTCAATCGCTTCCGCGCAACAACGGGCGTATTCCGTCAGGGTGCGCCTGATGTTTCGCGGTAGCCGCAAATTGCAACTGCGAGGTCCCTCGCCGTCTGCGCGGCTCGGGATGACACGTTCTATTTACCCGCCTGCCTTCAACACCGCGAAGGTCTTGCTGCCCTTCCGATCCAGATAGAGCAGCACGCCCTTCCGCGGATCGGCCTTGTTCAGGGCTTCGCGAAACGCCGACAGGCTGGTGATCTTTTTTCCGTCCACCTCTGTGATCACGTCTTCGCGTTGAATGTCCTGTGCCGCGGCCAGGCTGTTTTCCGCCACGTCCGTTACGATTACCCCCTGGTCGACACCCAGTTTCAAACGCGCCGCCACTTCCTTGTTCAGTTCCTGCACCTGCAGCCCGAACTTGTTCGGAGAATCCTCCGGTTTCGATGGCGAAGGGGGTTTGATCTCGTTCGACGCCTGCGAAATGTCGTTCGGCAGTTCACCCGTCGTAACCGGAATCTTCAGGGTCTGCCCTTTTCGCCAGACTGTCAGCTCGACGTTCTGCCCGATCTTCTTCTTCAAAATCTCGCGCTGCAGCTGGGTGTCGGTCGTCACCGCTGCTCCATCCACCTGCGTGATGACGTCGAACGGACGCAGGTCGCTTTTGTAAGCCGGCGCGTCCGCTTCGATCGTCCGCACCACCACGCCTTTATCGAGCCCCTTGAACAAGTCGCGGATGGACGGGTCGTCACCTAACGACTCGATGCGGATGCCAAGCCACGGCCGCACGATCTTGTGCCCGGCGATCAGTTGCTGCCCGATCTCGTTGGTCAGGTTACTCGGGATGGCGAACCCGAGCCCGCGATTGAGTCCGTTGATCAGGGTGTTCATTCCGACCACTTTCCCGTCGATGTCGCAAAGCGGTCCGCCACTGTTGCCCGGGTTGATCGAAGCGTCCGTCTGCAAATAATCCGAGATCGAGTAGCCGCCGGTCGCGATCAATTTGCTCCGTCCTTTCCCGCTGATCACGCCGTAGGTGAACGTGTAATCGAGCTTGAACGGAGCCCCGATCGCAAACGCGAACTGCCCCACGCGGACCGCTTCGCTGTCGGCAAACTGGGCCACGGGAAGGTTGGTCGCGTCGATCTTGATGACCGCGATATCCGTCTTCTCGTCCGTGCCGACTACCTTGGCCTTGAATTCGCGCCCGTCTTTCAATTTGACGTCAATCTGGTCCGCGCCTTCCACCACGTGATAGTTCGTATAGATGAAGCCGTCGGCGCGGACGATGAAGCCCGAGCCTTCGCTTTGAGTCGGCTGGGGGGATCGGGGACCGCGCCGCGGCGCGCTTTCATCCTGAGGTCCCTGGAAAAAAAGATCGTCCAGCGCGGAGGTGTCCGTCCCCTCGCTTTTCTTCGTGACCTCGATGATGACAACGGTCGGCGCGACGATTTCGAACACCTTGGTAAATGCGCTATTGAGCTGGTGAACCACGTCCTTCCCGGCATCCGCCGCAGCCGGTGGAACGGTCGAGGTCGGGCCGGATTCCGGCTGGGAGAGTGGCGGCGCGGCGCGCAACAATGAGGCGGAGAGCACGACGGCGAAAACGAGTGAGACAATGCGCATGGCTTCGGACTTGGACAGGGGCGTCACCATAGCTGTTCAACCACCGGCGCGCGAGCGCCACTCTTTTTCCTGCTCTTGCTCACGATCCTGATCCTAATCTCGGTCTGGAGCGACGATTCGGGAGGGATCAGGAGCAAGATCAAGAGCATGAGAGGACCGGCTGGACGCCGGACACCCCTCATATTGACACAATGGTTAACCCCCTTAACGTTTCCGTTCACCACACAAAAATGCTCACTCTTGCCCAAGGGAAAATGGATGGAAAAGAGTTCATCTCGCACACGCCCGGGTATTGGCCCGGGATCCCGCCGGAACTCTGGAACGATTGGAAATGGCAGCTCAAGAACAGGGTCACTTCGCTGGCCCAGCTCGAGCAGCATCTCAACCTGTCGAATGAGGAGCGCAGCGGTGTGCTTCTCTCCGGCGACAAGCTCGCCCTCGCCGTTACCCCGCACTTCTTCAACCTGATCCCGCGCGATAACCCGGAAGACCCGATCCGCCGGCAGGTGATTCCGCGGATTGAAGAAACCTGGACCTCCCCGTACGACATGGTCGATCCGTGCGGCGAGGATTCGCACATGCCGGTGCCGGGCCTGGTCCATCGCTATCCGGACCGCGTCCTGTTTTTGGTGACGGACCGCTGTGCCAGTTACTGTCGTTATTGCACCCGGAGCCGTGTCGTCAGCGGCGTCGGCGAACAGGAACTGCATACTGATTTCGAACAGGCCTTTCGTTATCTGGAACAGCACACCGAGGTGCGCGACGTCCTGCTTTCCGGCGGCGATGCGCTTATTTTCAGTGACGACAAACTCGAAGGCATCCTGAAGCGCCTGCGCGCGATCCCGCACATCGAGTTTGTCCGGATCGGGACCCGGGTCCCGATTTTCCTGCCGCAACGCATCACGCCCGAGCTTTGCGCGATGCTGCAGAAATATCATCCGCTCTGGATGAGCGTGCACGTCAATCATCCGCGCGAACTGACGGTGGAAGTAAAGCAGGCCCTGGAGCGCCTCGCGAATGCTGGGATCCCGCTCGGGAACCAGAGCGTCCTCCTCGCCGGCGTGAACGACGATATCGAGACGATGAAGACGCTCGTGCAGAAACTCCTGATGTGCCGGGTCCGGCCCTATTACGTTTACCAGTGCGACTTGATCACGGGCTCAGCGCATCTGCGTTCGTCGGTCGCGAAAGGGATCGAGATCATTGAAGGCCTGCGCGGCCACACCACCGGCTACGGCGTTCCCCAATTCGTCATCGATGCCCCCGGCGGCGGCGGCAAAGTTCCGATCAATCCCGGTTACGTTTTGTATCACGACAATGAGAAAATCGTGATCCGGAATTACGAAGGAAAGATTTTCGAGTACCCCGAGTCGGGCGGCGATCAATCCGTCCAGTTCGCCCCACAAAGAGAGTACCATGATGAATACCTCTATTCATAAGGCGCTCTCAATGCTCGATAAACGTTGAGCCGCAGCGCGAATGGAGCCGGCGGGAACCGAGCGACATAGACGGGAAAGCCGTCAGGCCGAACGAGCGGGCGCCGAGTGAGTCAATACCACGACGAGTATTTGTATTCATAGCGAGGGCTATCGCCTTTTCTGTCATTCCGAGCGCAGTCGAGGAATCCCGTCGCGATACCTTTAAGCTTTCATCCCGGGATCCCTCGACTACGCTCGGGATGACGGGGATCAGCGCGGCGCTTCGTAGACAATCTCTCCGTCGATCACCGTCATGGCGCAGGCCGTCGTGAGAATTTCCGGCGCGGAAATTTTCATGATGTCTTTCGACAGAACAGTGAGGTCAGCCAGTTTGCCAGCTTCGATCGAGCCTTTGTCCTGTTCTTCGAAAGCGGCGTAAGCCGCCGTCGTCGTGAACATTTTCAGGGCCTGCTCACGCGAAACGGCCTGCTCGGGATGCCAGCCGTCGCTCGATTCGCCCTTGATGCTTTTGCGTGAGACCGCCGCGTAAAACTCGATCATCGGCTCACCGCGCTCGACGGGCGCGTCGGATCCGCCGCAGATCACGGCGCCCGATTTAAGCAGGCTCTGCCACGCATAAGCGCCGGCAAGCCGTTCCTTCCCGAGCCGGCTCGGGGCGAAAAATAGATCGCTGATGGCGTGAGACGGTTGCATCGAAGCGATCACGCCGAGTTTGGCGAAGCGCGGAAGGTCGGGCGCGCTCAGAATCTGCGCGTGCTCGACGCGCCAGCGGGGCTCGCGAATTTTCCGCTGCTCGGGGGGCACCGCTTTCATCGCCTTCTCATATAGATCAAGGATGACGCGGTTGGCGCGGTCGCCGATGGCGTGGGTTTCGATTTGAACGCCTTTGCGCAGCGCCTCCTCAAAGATCGGCTCCAGTTCCGCTTCTTTTTGGGTGAGGTAGCCGGAGGTTTCCGGCGCGTCCGAGTAGGGCGCGAGCAACGCGGCGCCGCGTGAGCCGAGCGCGCCGTCGAAGACCACTTTGATCGTGCGCTGGGTGAAACGGTGATCGTATTCATTCAGCACCGGACCATCGTGCAACAACGCGGCGCCGGCCGGGCCGGGCGAGTAGGCCGCATTGTAAACCCGCAGCTTGCATTGCCCGGCTTCGAACGCCTGACGCATCGGCGGGAGATCGTCGAGGTTGCTCCCGGCGTTTTGAATCTCGCACCAACCTAACGACAGCTCGCGTTTTATTCCGACGACGAAGGCTTCGCGCCGCTCGGCCTCGGTCGCCGCCGGAATATTTTTCCCGACCAGGCCCTGCGCGTGATCGAGCAGCATCCCCGTCGCTTCACCGGTCTCTTTGTCGCGCAAAATTTCGCCGCCAAACGGATTCGGCGTTTCCTTGTTGATCTTCGCGATCCGCAGGGCTGCGCTGTTCGCGATCGCCGCGTGGCCGTCCGCGCGCGTCAGGAACACCGGACTGTCCGGCGCGATCTTGTCGAGGTCGGCGCGGGTGGGAAATTGCGGCGGTTTCCAGAACGTCTCGATCCATCCCCGTCCGGTGATCCATTTTCCGCGCTCGGTTTTCGCGACGCGCTCCTTCACTTTCGCGAGGAAATCCTCGAGCGTGTTCGTGCCTTCCAGGTTCAACGTCAGTTCGCGCTCCCCGATGCCGAAGATGTGGCAATGCGAATCCGTCAGGCCGGGCATGACGGTTTTTCCGGCGAGATCGATCGTCTTCGTTCCCGCTCCCTGATATTTTTTTGCGTCCGCGTTCGATCCTACGAAAACAACCCGCCCGCCCTGGACGGCGATCGCTTCCGCGCGCGGCTGGCGCTCGTTCATCGTGTAAATATTACCGTTGAGGAAAACGGTTTGCCCGGCCTGTGCGAGCAACGATGACGGGACAGCCAAGGAGATGAAAAAGAAAACAGCTCTCGGGTTTTTCATTTGGCCATTGTGACGAATTGGCCGACGAAGGTCGAGGGGCGCGGAACTGTCCGTCATCTCGAGTCCGGCAGCCGCCGGATCGAGAGATCCCGGGACATTACCTGAATGGTGACATCACGGGATGGAAAGCCCGGCCTCGTCCGCTCCTCGGACTGCGTTACGGCCTCGACTTCGCTGCGCTCCGCTCGGAATGACGGAGTTGCAAGGAAAAAAGACCGCAATTGGTGTGAATAGTTTTTTCATTTATCGCTTTTGCTTATTGAATGCTTTTCCGTAATGGAAAGAATTGTCGAACCGCTTTTTCGAGGGGAAAAAACGAATGGAAAATAAATTTCTTTTGCCAAGGGGAGACCGATTTATAGAGTTGGCGCCTCTCTCCGGCCGCCGGATCCAACCTTAACTTCCACGACCTCTGAGCGCCGCACATCCTAACTTCAACTCCGCTCCGTTATTAACTTGGCGGCTGCGGGTCCCAGACAGCACAGTTCGCTAAGCGTTTTATGGCGAATTTTTTTCCACGCTGGACGAATTGGCTCCCGCTCAAGATTTCGATCTGCGGAGTAGTCATCGTTTGCGGCCTGACCGCCGGCACCTGGTATTACATTACGCCGAAATACACCCGCGTCGGTTATCAGCCCATCCAGCCGGTCCCGTTTCCCCACGATATTCACGTGGCCCAGCTCGGGATGGATTGCCGGTATTGCCACAGCTTTGTCGATGTCGCCGCGCACTCGAATCTCCCGAACACCCAGACCTGCATGAACTGTCATACGCAGGTCCAGAAGGACAATCCAAAGCTGGAACCGGTGCGGGCCAGCTGGAAGACCGGGCAGCCGGTCGAGTGGGTTCAAATCCATCGCACGCCCGATTACGTTTATTACAATCACGCCGCGCACGTGAACCGCGGCATCAGTTGCGCGAGCTGCCACGGCCAGGTTAATCACATGTCGGTGGTGCGGCACGCCAAGCCCCACAGCATGGCGTGGTGCCTCGAATGCCATCGGCACCCGGAAAATTTCCTGCGGCCGGAAAACCAGATCACGAACCTCGATTGGAAACCCGATTGGGAGAAACCGGCCGAGTTCGTCGCGAAATATGGCCAGCCGAAGGACGCGGCCGACGACTGGTCGAAGAAGGATAAGCTGACGCAAAAGGAAATCGGTGAAACCTTGAAAGAGCGCTGGAACGTTCAACCGCCGCTGAATTGCCAGGGGTGCCACCGATGAAGGCGCGCGATTTTTTCAGCGTTTGGGGGGCGCACGCGCCCTCGCGATCGCGAACTTTTTCTGGATTGAAAAGCATTTCTGCGAAGGCGCCGAAATCAGCACGCGAGGGCGCGTGCGCTCCCCGGAGGAGTAGATGAAACGTGTTTTGGAGCACCCACCGGAAAAGCTGACGGGCAAGCGCTACTGGCGCAGCCTCGGCGAGCTCAGCGATACGCCGGAATTTCGCGGCTGGCTCGAGCGCGAATTTCCCGCGGGCGCCGCCCAGCTCGAAGGAGACGAATGGTCGCGTCGCGGATTCCTGAAACTGATGGGCGCCTCGATGGCTTTGGCCGGCTTTGGCCTCACGAGCTGTCGCCGGCCCGAGGCGCATCTCGTTCCCTTCACGAAGAGCGTCGAATGGACGATTCCGGGCAAAGCCTTGTATTACGCGACGGCGATGCCGCGCCGCACGGGCGCGCTGCCGCTGATTGCGGCGACAGTCGATGGACGTCCGATCAAACTCGAAGGCAATCCGCTTCACCCCGCCAGCGGCGGCGCGACCGATGCGTTCGCGCAAGCGTCGCTGCTTGATCTCTACGATCCCGCGCGCTCGAAGCGTTTCGTTCAAAAAGGCGAAAAGGAGGAGAAGGGCAAGAAGGTCGAGAACTTCGAGGCCCGCGATCGCGCTGCTTTCGAAAAATATCTCGCGCAACTGCGCACCAAAATCGCCGCGGATGGCGGCGCCGGGCTCGCCTTCCTCGTCGAGGAGCTCCATTCGCCGACGCGAGAACGCCTGCGCGCCGAACTCCAAAAGACATATCCGAAAATGCGGTGGTGCGTTTACGACCCGCTCCTGACCGAAGCGCAAAGTTTCGCGACCCAGTTGAGTTTCGGTGATAACGCCCGGCTTATCCCGCGTTTCGAACGGGCTGACGTCGTGGTCGCGCTCGACAGCGATTTTCTCGATTGCGGCGAAGGCGATGTTTCCGGGGTCCGCGCGTTCTCATCGCGCCGCCGCGTGGGCGAAGCGAAGGACGCAATGAACCGGCTTTATGTGGTGGAGAACCGGTTCACCCTCACGGGCGCGATGGCCGACCATCGGATGCGTTGTCCCGCGAGCCAGATTCCCGCCTTCACCCGCGCGCTGGCCGTCAAGATTGCGGTCGCGACCAAGGATCAGGGCCTCGCTTCCACCATCGCGACGTTGACGGAACCGGTGAACGCGATGCAATTCAACGACACCTGGCTGACCGAGTGCGCAAACGATTTGATGGCGAAGCCGGGCACGAGCCTGGTTGTCGCCGGCCCGCACCAGCCGGTCGTGGTGCAACTGATGGTTTACGCGATCAACTCGGCGCTGAAGAATATCGGCACCACGTTGATCATTCGTGAGTTCGTCCGCGCGCCGAAAACCAACAGCATTCTGCAATTGGCCGGCGAGATGAACTCGGGCCGGATCAAACAACTTTTCATTTTTGGCGGCGACCCGGTTTATAACGCGCCAAAAGGGATCACGATCGACAAGGACACGAAAGCGCCGGTCGATTGGACCGATCTTCAGATGAAGGTGCCCGATGTTGTCCGGCTCGGTTACTACGAAGATGCGACGTCGGAGTTGAGCGCGTGGCACGTGCCGGCCGCGCATTATCTCGAAGAGTGGGGTGACGCGCTGACCAACGACGGTGCCTACCTCGCGATCCAGCCAATGATCCTGCCTCTCTTCGGCGGCATGTCGGAGATCGAATTGATGAACGCCGTGCTCGGCGGCCCGAAGATCGACGGCCCGGAATTGGTCCAGGAAACTTTTCGCGCCAGCGCGCCTCCCGGAGATTTCCAGACGGCGTGGTCGCAACTGTTGCGGGACGGGTTTGCGACGCATATCGCGCTCAAGGAGAAGCCGCCCACGTTCAATTCGAACAACGCCGGAGGCGTCGCCCATACACTCTGGGCCACGGCGCCGAATCCGACGCTCGACGCTCCCGAGATCGTGCTGACGCGCAGCTACGCGATGGATGACGGCCGTTACATCAACAACGGCTGGCTCCAGGAATTGCCGGACCCGATCACAAAGCTGACCTGGGACAACGCCGCGCTGATGAGCCCGGCGATGGCGAAGCATCTCGGCGTGGACACCGGCGATCTCATCAATGTCGCCGTAACCGAAACGACCAAGGATGCGAACCAGAAACCGATCCGACGCGAGCTGGTCATCGCAACCCTCATCTCACCGGGGCACGCCGATAACTCAATCTCGATCGCGCTGGGTTACGGACGGAAAAAGACCGGCCCAATTGGAGAAGAATCAGGCTTCAACGGTTATCTCCTGCGGACGAGCTCGAATCCGCATTATCTCGCGGTCGACAGCAAGACGATCGAGGCCATTACCGTGACGACAGCGCCGACCCTGGTCGAAAACAAAGCGGCCAGTCCAACTCCTTCGCCCGTCGTGAGCGCGACCCCAAAAGTTCGGCTGCATACGCTCGGGACCTATCCTCTTTCGATCACGCAGGACCATTGGAGCATCGAAGGCCGCGGCCTCGTCCGCGAAGCGACGCTCGAGCATTACCGCGGAGACAACGAGTTTGTGAAGAAGATAGCGGGTGATGAAGAGCTGCCGGCGAAGTTGCCGTCAATTTACAGTCATCCACCGCTCGTGGCCGAGCAGCAATGGGGGATGACCGTCGACCTGAATGTCTGCACCGGCTGCAGCGCCTGCATCATCGCCTGCCAGAGCGAGAATAATATTCCGATCGTGGGCAAACTCCAGGTGAGCCACGGACGCGCGATGCACTGGCTCCGGCTCGATCGTTATTACGCGAGCGAAAAGCCGTTCAATCAGGACCGGGGCGAATACCCGGAGAACCCTGAGATCGTGCACCAGGCGATGATGTGCCAGCACTGCGAGAACGCACCGTGCGAAACCGTCTGCCCGGTGAACGCCACGGTCCACAGCGAGGACGGCCTTAACGTCATGGCCTACAACCGTTGCATTGGCACGCGGTATTGCGCGAACAACTGCCCTTTCAAGGTGCGCCGTTTTAATTTCTTCGACTACAATCAGCGCCCGATCGGGAAGAAGAAGGTTGGGCCGTTTACGGTCTACCAGGAATACATCGCGCCGTTCACCGAGAAAGGTGCGCCCGACACGACGAAGCTCCAGAAAAACCCGAACGTCTCGGTGCGGATGCGAGGCGTAATGGAGAAATGCACCTATTGCGTGCAGCGGATCGAGGAGGCGAAGATCGCGGCCCGCGTGAAGGCGGGGGCGTCGGACAAGACCCGAATTCCGCGCGACTCCTTCACGAGCGCCTGCGCCCAGGCCTGCCCGACGCAGGCGATTGTTTTCGGTGATGTAAAAGACCCCGAGAGCCGCGTCTCGAAAATAAAAATGCAGGACCGCAATTACCGCCTGCTCGAATACTTGAATGTGAACACGCGCACGAGCTATCTGGCGCGGATTCGGAATCCGAACCCGAAAATGCCCGACGCGAAGCGGATCGCAGTCGCGAGCCTCGGTCATGAGAGCCACGAGAACGGCGCGAAGCACCAGCCCGATTCGATGCAGCACGACCACAGCGCGATGAAACCGGAGGAACCGTGAGAGGAACTCGTCATCCCGAGCGCCGTCGAGGGATCCCGATGAGGGACGTGCAGGTGACCCCGACGATTACCGCAGCGGCCGCGCCAATAACTCCGCGGGATCCCTCGACTGCGCTCGGGATGACAGATTAGATATGGACGGCGCAATTACAGCACCAGACGTGATCGCAGGCGAGGCGTCGGCTTCCGTGACGAAGCCGCTGCAGCGGGTGCCGCTTGTCTTGAACAAGCGGAACTTCAGCTGGATCACCGAGCGCATCGCCGGCGCGGTCGAGGGTTCCGCGCCACGCTGGTGGTGGGTGACGTTCGCCATCACCTCGATGGTCGCGATGTTCGGGCTGTTTTGCCTGGGCTATCAGATTTCCACCGGCGTCGGCACGTGGGGGTTGAATCATCCGGTCGGCTGGGCCTGGGACATCACTAACTTCGTTTTCTGGATCGGTATCGGACATGCCGGCACCCTCATTTCCGCGATCCTGTTCCTGCTCCGGCAAAAGTGGCGCACCTCCATCAACCGCTCGGCCGAAGCGATGACGCTTTTCGCCGTGATTTGCGCCGCCATTTTCCCCGGCGTCCACGTGGGCCGGGTCTGGATGGCCTGGTACCTCGCCCCGCTCCCGAACAACTACGGCATCTGGCCGAACTTCCGCAGCCCGTTGCTCTGGGACGTGTTCGCGGTCTCCACCTATTTCTCGGTTTCGGTGCTGTTTTGGTATACCGGCTTGATTCCCGATCTGGCGACGTTGCGCGATCGCGCCACGACGAAGATCAAGAAACTGCTCTACGGAATTTTCGCGGTCGGCTGGCGCGGCTCGAACCGGAACTGGCGCCATTACGAAATGGCCTACCTGCTTCTGGCCGGCCTTTCCACGCCGCTGGTGCTTTCTGTTCACAGTGTCGTGTCGTTCGACTTCGCGACGTCGATCATCCCGACGTGGCACAGCACCATTTTCCCGCCCTATTTCGTCGCTGGCGCGATCTTCGGCGGATTTGCCATGGTCTTGACCCTGCTCGTCCCGGCGCGCGCCATTTACAAGCTGCAGGACATCATCACGCCGCAGCACATCGACAAAATGGCGAAGGTCATTCTGCTCACGGGCTCGATCGTGAGTTACGCCTACGCGATGGAATTTTTCGTGGCTTGGTACAGTGGCAATCAGTACGAGAAGTTCGCCTTCTATAACCGGATCTTCGGTCCCTACTGGTGGTACTGGTGGGTCGGCATGCTTTTTTGCAACTGCCTTTCGCCGCAGCTTTTCTGGTTCAAACGCTTCCGTTACAACATTTACGTCGTCTATTTCGTCTGCATGTGCGTGAACGCCGGCATGTGGTTCGAGCGTTTCATCATCATCGTCGGCGGATTGCATCGCGACTTTCTCCCGTCCTCTTGGGGCATCTTCATCCCGACCTGGGTTGATATCTGGACGTTCATCGGCACTTTCGGGATCTTCCTTTCGCTCTTCCTGCTTTTCATTCGCTACCTGCCGATGATCGCGATGTCGGAAGTGAAAATCGTGCTGCCGGAAGCGAACCCGCACCACGCGTTGCCGGACGAACATCATCCCGTCGCCGCCGTCGGAAAGGAGCGCCATTGAGAACGCTCTTCTTCTGTAGCCGCTTCGCTGTGCGAAGCGTTGTAGCCGGGATCGATGATCCCGGCCGCGCGGAATTGGAGTCGGCCTTCGCCCGGAGCCGGGATCAACGATCCCGGCTACAACAGGAAAAGGACCGCACATGAGAACGCCGTCCGGAAACAAGGTCTACGGAATGGGCGCGGAATTTCCCAGTGCGTCGTCCTTGTACGAAGCAGCGAAACGGGTGCGCGACGCGGGCTTCAAGAAGTGGGACGTCCATTCGCCCTTCCCGATTCATGGGATGGACGCTGCGATGGGCCTTGGGAAATCGTGGCTGAGCGCGGTCGTCCTCGTCGGAGGCATCACCGGATTACTCACGGCGGTGATCCTCGAATTCGGGCCCTCGCAGATTATTTACCCGCTCATCGTCCACGGCAAACCGGTGGACTGGCGGACGGTGCCGGCGTTTTTTCCGATCATGTTCGAGCTGACGATTCTCTTCTCCGCCTTCTCCGCGTTTTTTGCGGTGCTCACGATGAATGGGCTGCCGCGCTGGAATCACCCGGTCTTTAACTGGAGACGCTTCAGCCGGGCCACCAACGACGGCTTTTTCCTCGTCATCGAGGCCCGCGATCCACGCTTCACCGAGCTGGAAGCGCGCGAGCTCCTGGAACAAAGCGGCGGCCAACACGTCACCATCATCCACGAAGAATAAGATCATGCTCCGCAGCTTCTTCCTCATTTTTCTGCTGACCGGCGTCGCGATTATCGCCGTCTTCGGTTTCCGTGGACAGAAGAGTACCGGCTCGCCGATCGAAGTTTTTCCCGACATGGTCCGGCAGATGAAAGTGCGGGCCCAGGCGCCCCTCGGATTTTTTGCCGACGGCCGGGGCTCGCGTCCGCCGGTGCCCGGCACGGTGCCGATCGGCTACGAAATGCCGAAGGCCAACAGTGAAGCTTCGCCCGGGTCGGCCCCGGTTCCTACGGAGATGAATGTGCAGCCGCACCTCGGCTTCAGCGGCGGCAACGATTATTTCAACACCGGAAAAATGGGAACGAATTGGGGCACCGGTTTTCCGCTGCCGGTCACCGGGGATTTGATGGAGCGGGGAAAACAGCGTTTCAATATCAACTGCGCCGTTTGCCACGGACCGACTGCGGCGGGCAACGGAATCACGAAGCAATACGGACTGGCCACGGTGGTTACTTTGCAGGACGACCGGATCCGCAAGATGGCTGACGGCGAAATTTTCAACACGATCACGAATGGCAAGAACACGATGATGGCCTATGGACCGAACGTCGGCGTGACCGATCGCTGGGCGATCATCGCTTATCTGCGCGCGTTGCAGCGCAGCCAGAATGCGGTGGAAGCGGACGTGTCGCCGGAACATCGCGCGGAACTGGATAAACCGGCCGAAACGAAACCCGAACCCAAACCGGAGCCAGCCAAGAAATGAGCGAGCGATCTGACGTCATCCCGGCTCCGGAAGGCGAATACATCGAGTCGACCCGGTTCGCCCCGCTCTCGTTCGTGCTCGCGCTGCTGGGACTGGCCGGGCTGGGGCTCAGTGTCGTGGGGGCCTTCGTCTCGCCGAAGCAATTCAGTTTCTCGTGGCTGTTCGCGTTCGCCTATTATTTCACCATGCTGGCCGGCTGCTTTTTCTGGATCATCGTCCACCACGTCGTCGACGCGGAATGGTCGGTCGTCGTGAGGCGCCAGCTCGAGAACCTCGCAATGCTGCTCGCAGTCATGATGGTGTTCTTCGTCCCGATCGTCATCTACCGCCATCATCTGTATGAATGGATGAACGTGAAGGTCGGGGTCGAACCGATTCTCGACAGCAAACGCGCCTACCTGAATTGGCACTTCTTCCTCGTCCGCTCCGTTTTCTATTTTGTCTTTTTTATCGCCGCGACCCTGCTCTTCCGCCGGTTCTCGATCCGGCAGGATCGCGATGGGAATCCGGCGTTCACGATAAAGATGCGACGGCTGGCTTTCGTTGCGCTGCCGCTCTTCGGGCTCTCGCTCACCTTCGGCGCTTACGACTGGCTCCTCGGTGTCGATTACCGCTGGTTCTCGACGATGTGGGGCGTTTATATTTTTGCGGGCGCCGCGGGCAGCTCGATGTCACTCCTGGTCCTGGTAATCACGGCCCTGCGCAAGGCCGGTTATTTGAAGGAAACGGTCACGGTCGAGCACTACCACATCATGGGAAAGTGGATGCTCGCCTTCGTCATCTTTTGGGCCTACATCGGCTTCGGTCAATACATGCTCATCTGGTATGCGAACATGCCGGAAGAGACCGAATATTTCATCCGGCGAAACACCGAGTCGTGGAATGCCCTCAGCCTCTTTCTGGTCATCGGGCGGTTTTTCGTTCCGTTCGTGCTCCTGCTCATTCAGGGGTTGAAGAGAAAACCGCACCGCCTCTGCCTGGTCGCGGGCTGGCTCGTGTTTATGCAGATGGTCGATATCTACATTGTCATTTTGCCGGCCCTGCACGGGCCCGGCGTGCTCATCAGCATCTGGGATTTCATGCCGCTGATCGGCATGGGCGCGACGCTCGCCTTTTTCTTTCTTTGGATCGCGCGCCGAAGCTCCCTCTTTCCGAACCGCGATCCGCGCCTGCTCGAATCGCTTCACATTGTTAACTAGCCGTGACACCGACAGAACCACTCCAGCATTATCAGCCGCGGTCGATGTTCTCGACCTGGGTCGGCGTCGTGCTCTTGTTCGCGTTCTTCGGTTTGCTCGCGCTCGTCGTCGTCAGCGCGGCGCCGCGCGGCGATACCTACGAAAAGAAGCGCGCCAAAGTTCGGGCGGAGAAATTGGAAGCGGCGCAGAAAGAAAACCTTACGGCGCTCACGACCTATGGATGGGTGGATAAAAGCAAAGGCGTGGCCCGAATTCCGATCAACGATGCGATGAAATTGACGGTCGCTGAATTGGCCCAAAAGAAACCGACCGCGGCCGGACCGATCGTCGCCGCGTCGCCGAGCGCGGTTCCCCAGACTTCACCTGCACCCAGCGCAGCCGCCTCGCCTGCTGCGAGTGCGACGCCCGCCGCCAGCGCGAGCACGACACCGAAGCCCACTTCCATCACTGGTCCCAATTCCGAAGCTCACAACCAGCCGGCCGCCGCAATCAACCCTCCCCCCGCGGCGCCCAAGACGCAGCCGGGACCGAATTCAAGTCCGGCCGCCTCGCCGCCTTCAGCCGCAGCCAAGGCAAAGGTCAGTCCTTCACCATCAGCGTCGCCTTCCGCCGCTGGAACTCCGCTGCCTGTTCGCGGCAAAACGCCATGACTCCGCAATCGCCGATAAATCCCGCTGAAGTTCCGTTGAAAGCGCCGAGCTCCGGTGTCCAAACCCCGGACAGCGAAGTGACGACGCACGATGTCGAGCAAGTCGAGCGCGCATTGATCGATGCGTCGACGCGACTGCCGGTCCTCTTCTTCTACGCGTCCGCGATTGTCTGGCTCCTCCTCGGAACACTTCTCGCCGGCTTTACCTCGTGGAAACTCCACGCGCCGGATTTGCTCGCCAATTACAGCTGGCTCACCTGGGGCCGCATTCGTCCCGCCCACATGAACGTGATGGTTTATGGCTGGGCCTCGATGGCCGGCATCGGCACCGCCATCTGGCTCATGGCGCGATTGTGCCGGGTTACGCTGCGCCATCCCTTGCTTCTTATCGCCGGCGGCGTGTTTTGGAATCTCGGTGTGCTTCTGGGTGTGGGTGGAATCCTGGTCGGCGACAGCACTGGTTACGAATGGCTCGAGTTTCCGCCCTACGCGACGGTCGTGCTGTTCGTTGCGTATTCGCTCGTCGTCTCCTGGGCGATGCTCATGTTCCGTTTCCGGCGCGGCGACAACACTTACATCACACAGTGGTATTTGCTCGGTGCGTTCCTCTGGTTCCCATGGGTTTATGGCGCCACCCAGATCATGCTCTTCGTGGTCCCGGTCCAGGGCGTAATGCAATCGGCCGTGACCTGGTGGTTCGCGAACAATCTTCTCTTCCTCTGGTTCGGAGCCATCGGACTCGGCACCGCCTATTACATGATCCCGAAAGTGATCGGCCGCCCGGTCTACAGCTATCACCTGGCCGCGATCGGATTCTGGACCTACGCGCTCTTTGCCAGCTGGACGGGAATGCAACGGCTCGTGGACGGTCCGTTCCCGGCCTGGATGGTCACCGCCAGTATTGCCGCGACGATTCTTTCGATCATACCCGTCGCCACCGTCGGCTTGAATCACCACATGACGATGCGCGGATATTTTGGCCTGCTCCGTTACAGTCCCACGTTGCGCTTCACCGTCTTCGGATCGTTTGCTTACACGGCCTTTAGTTTGCTCGGCGTCTTCCTCTCGCTGCGCTCCATCGCCGGTTACGTTCACTTCACCGAAGCGAGCATCGCGTATTCGCATCTCGGCCTCTACGCGTTTTTCACGATGATCATTTTCGGATCGATGTATTACATCGTGCCCCGCCTCGTCGGCCGCGAATGGCGTTATGCCGCGTTGATCAAACTGCACTTCTGGTCGTCCGCCTACGGCGTGGGCCTGATGGTCGCGATGCTGTTCATTGGCGGGATCGCCCAGGGGAGCAGCATGCACGATCCGTCGCTTTCTTTCAGTGAGGCCACCGATTCCATTCTGCCCTACCTCCGCGGGCGCAGTGTGTCCGGAATGCTCCTTACCATCGCGCACCTCATCTTCGCCTTTCATTTCGGCTTGATGCTTTTTGGTCTCGGGCGGACCGCGAGCATGCCGACATTTCTAAACCCGCAGGAAGAGGAGGCGGTGAAGGAACACATATGAAAGGGATAACTGCTCTCTTTCTGGGGATCTTCGGCACCTTCGCCTTTTCGTGGACGGGGCTGACCTTGATCCCGAATTTCCAAATCGGGCATCTTGACCCGCAGGCGGACGAGGAAGGCACGGATATTTATCCCGTCCCGAAATCCGGCATGGCTGAGCGCGGCCGGAAAATTTATGCCGCGAATGGCTGTGTTTACTGCCACAGCCAGCAGGTGCGCGCGGATTACGCCGCCTCCGATATCGACCGGAAATGGGGGACCCGCCGCAGCGCCCCACGCGATTACATTTTTGAGCGGCCGGCGCTTCTCGGGAAGATGCGGCTGGGCCCTGATCTGTCGAACATTGGCAAGCGCGCACCGGCCGAGGATCAGAGCGCGCCGGGCCCAAGTCCGGAATCATCGACTTCGCCGGGTGCATCTCCGGCGGCAAACCCACCGCAGCCAAACGCGGCCAACTCTCCCGCTGCTTCGCCCGCCCCGAACGCAGCCCCATCGCCGGCAGCATCTCCGGCGAAAACGGATGCCGCCAAACCGGACGCCGCCAAGCCAGACGCCGCCAAGCCAGACGCCGCGAAACCGGATGCCGCGAAACCAGATGCCGCGAAACCAGATGCCGCGAAACCAGACGCCGCCAAGACTCCAGCAAAACCAGACGCGGCAAATTCTCCCGCGACGGCTCCGGCCACCGCGGCTAATGCTCCAGCACCGTCCGCGAGTCCGTCTGCGACTGCGGCGACGACAGCCGACACGACGACCAACACCAACGGCTTGCCACCGCAATACTCAGCCGCCTGGCACCATCTTCATCTTTATGATCCGCGGGGCGTCCTGGCCGGATCCAGTTCCAACATGCCGGCCTACAAATTTCTTTATGAGAAGCGGCGTGTCTCCGGCGAACGCTCGGCGGACGCCCTGAAGCTGACCGGTCCCGAGGCGCCATCCGATGAATGGGAAATCGTGCCAAGTTATGACGCGAAATGCCTCGTCGCTTATCTGATGTCGCTCGATCAATCGCATGAATTGAAGGAAGCGAAGCTGACGGCCGTTCCCGCTTCCTCGCCTGCCGCGGCCAAGGAGGAGAAGAAATGAACGAGCGCGCGTCGGGAGGTCACGTCCGCCAGGGAATGGACTATGGCGAAGATGCCGATGTGCATGAGGTCCATTCCGCGATTCAGCGGGAAAAGCGGGAGCCTCGCGCCGGGATGGAGCCGCTCTCGATTTGGTTGATTGTCGTCTATGGCCTCGCAATCTTTTTCGGCGGCGCGTATCTCGGCCGTTTTTCTGGAAACTTCAGCGGTGACAGTCTCGACCCGGCCCTCATCCCGCACGTAAAAACTCAGGGGCCGAATGGACCAGGCGGCGCTCAGACCCAGGAACTTTCCCAGGCCGATCGCGGCAAAAAGATTTTCTCCGCGAATTGCGCCGTCTGTCATCAACCAAATGGGCTCGGTGCGGCCGGCCAGGGTTATCCGCCGCTCGCCGGTTCGGAATATGTGAATGGCGGCACGCGCCGGCTGGGTATGATCGTGTTGAAAGGCTTGCAGGGCCCGCTCACGGTCAAAGGCCAGTCGTTCGGCGCTGCCGTCATGCAACCGTGGGACAAGACGCTGAGCGATGCCAAGATCTCCGACGTGCTCACGTACATTCGCCAGGAGTGGGGGAACAAGGGCGGGCCTGTGGCCGCCGCCCAGATCGCTGGCCTGCGCAAAGAGCTCGCGAGTCATCCTGATTCCTTCGTCGAAGCGGATCTGAAGGCGGTGCCGGAAGACGCTGAGCTTCCGGGCGGTGAACCCGCGGGCGCGAAGCCCGCCGACGCGAAAAACCCGGCCCCCGCGCCGCCAAAATAGGGATCCATCACTCGGAGGGACGTGCTTCTGCACGTCCCATTCTTTTCAACGCGCGGCTCTAAAGTGGGAGATGCAGAAGCACGTCCTTCTGAAGTCCAAGGCATCTCAACGCCGCCTCGTCGCCGATTCCTCTGCAACCCAGCATGGTTCAACATTCCGATTTCGATGACCCCGGCGTCCGCGAAGTGATTGTCGTCGGCGGCGGCATCGCCGGGTTGTCCGCCGCGATTTATCTCGGTCGCGCCCAACGCGACACGCTCGTCATCGATTCCGGCCATTCGATGGCGAAATGGGAACCCGTGGTGGAAAATTATCTCGGTTTTCCGCGCGGCGTCGGCGGCGAAGAGCTTCTGAAGAACGGCACTTTCCAGGCGAAACGGCACGACGTCCGTTTTGTTCGCGACGAAATCACGAGCGTTTCCGCGGGGAAATCAGTCTTTGCCCTCAAAGGAAAAGAGAAAAGGTATCGGACCAGGCGGCTGCTGCTCGCGACCGGCATCTTTCATCGGCCACCCGAGATTCCCGGCGTAAAAGAGTGCCTCGGTCATAGCATGTTTTTCTGCAAAGATTGCGATGGCTACCGCGTTCGCGGAAAACGGATCGCGATTGTTGGCGCGAACAACGAAGCGGTCGAATACGCGCTGGGCATGCTCCATTATTCAGCGTGCGTGATCGTGGTCACGAACGGGGACCGGCCGCGCTGGGACAAACGCCACGCCCGCTGGCTGGACGAATACGAGATTCCCGTCGCGCGCCAACCGGTCCGCGACGTCGAGCATCGGAAGCGGAAGATCCGCGCGCTCGAATTTGCCGGGGAAAAGAGCGTGAAGATCGATTACCTTTTCACCACTCGCGGCGACGTCTTCTACAACCAGCTCGCGAAAAAACTCGGTGCGAAGCTCGACTCAGACGGCCAGATCAAGGTCGATCAGTGCATGCGAACCAGCGTGCCACGCCTTTACGCCGCCGGTTGCGTCACGCCCGCGAATTGCCAGATGATTATCGCCGCCGGCCAGGGCGCCGCGGCCGCGCAGGCGATCAATCGCGATTTGTTTGAGGAATCGCTGGCCACGCATTCGCTTCAGCACTTTCGCGCCGCCCAGATCGACAAAGAGAAGACGGTGCCGGAAATTTCGAGGACAAATCGGAAAGGCAGGAAAAAATAATGGGATTCGAACAATATCACGAACCTGCGAACGAACTCTCCGGGCGGACCCGGACGTTTGCCCGCATGATCACGTCGTTGGGGGAAGAGGCGGAAGCGATCAATTGGTATGAGCAGCGCATCTCGGTCGAGAAGGACAAGAGCGCTCGCGCCATCATGCAGAACGCGCAGAAGGAGGAATTCAAGCATTTCTCCATGGACCTCGAATGGCTCTTCCGGGCAAAGCCGGAATGGCGCGAGATTGCCCAGGGCGTGCTCTTTAAGAAAGGCGACATCGTCGAGCACGCGGAAGAAGCCGAGGAAGAAGCATAGCGGTAACCGCTTCCTCTTCTGTAGCCGCTTCGCTGTGCGAAGCGCGAGAGTTGCGTTGCCTTCGTTGTGAGCGCTGTAGTCGCGCCGCTCTGTCGGCGCAGCGTTCTCACACGGCGACGGAGCGCCGTGGCTACAGCGCTTTGATTGATCCGCGCGGCTACAGTTTCGCGGAAATAATCCTGCCGATCGCCTGCAGGCCTTCCTCATCTTCGGCATCGAACCGATCCAGCTCGGGGCTGTCGACGTCGAGCACGCCCAGCAAATGCGAGTCGTCGCTCACCAGCGGGACGGCGATTTCCGATTTCGACGCTGTGTCACACGCGATGTGGCCGGGAAACTGATTCACGTCCGCGACGCGAATCGTCATTCGCTTTTCCGCAGCCGTTCCGACGACTCCGCGCCCGAACCCAATCCGAACACAGGCGGCCTGGCCTTGAAATGGGCCCAGGACCAGTTCGCCGCCTTTCAGCAAGTAAAAGCCGGCCCAGTTCAACCGCGGTATCGAGTGAAACAGAACTGCGGCGCAGTTGGCCATATTCGCGACTGGATCGGTCTCACCCTGAACGAGCGCCGCGATTTGCCGGGCCAGTTCACGATAAAGGTCGGATTTTGGTAACTCGCTAATGTCTGAACCTACAAACATACGGCCAACGTAAGCCCAATGGGCAGCAGTGTGAAATCGCTGGCCGATATTTGGTAGGGACGGCGCGCTGCGCCGTCCGCGCGAATGCGGAAATTGAAAAATTGTTTACGGACGCTGCAGCGCGGCGTCCCTCCGACTCCTCAGGCCACCATCTCGTCGACCACGGCAAGGAAAGGATCGATGTCGAATGGCTTCGTCAGATAATTCCGCGCGCCGGCGGTGAGCAGGCGCTCGATCTGACTCGGCGTGGCGTCCGCGCTCAGAACAACGACCGGCACTTTGGCGGTGACCGGCTCTTTTTGCAGACGTCGCAAGACCTCCGACCCATGGATGTCCGGCAGGTTGAGATCGAGCAGGATCAGTTTCGGGGTATGCATCTGCGCCAGTTCCACGCCGCTTTCGCCTGAACGGGCGTGCATCAATTTCAGCGCGGGGCGAAATTCCAGAATCCGTTCGACCAGCGTAAAGTTGACCGGGTCGTCTTCGATATAGAGAACGTCACACGATGTGGTCGCGGCAGCGGCCAGCGCGGCTCCGGCTGACGCGTCGCTTGCGTCACCCTCGCCCAGTTCCTCGTTGATGACCCTAAGCAGATCGCGCGCGGCTTTCAAAATGTGTTGAACATCCGAGTCCTTCGTGGCCGATCCGCCCGGTCGCAGGGACAGCAGTTCGGAAAATCCGATGATGGCGTTCAACGGCGCCCGCAGCTTCTGGTTCAGGTCAGCCCGAACGGCGCGTTCGTCGCGGACGGGCGTTTCGGAGGTCTCGGGGAGGGGACAGGGCTCGTTCATACGTTCATCTTTCTAAGGATAAATAGCAGGTTGTGTTCACGCGGCCGACCAAACTTTCGGCTCCGATTCCGCTTCCAACCGCAAACCGGAAGGCTCTTCGAAGCTGAGGTTCCGGAGCTTTTTCAACATGTCGATGTCCCGGCGCATCTTGTTTTTGTGGGCGCAGAATATGAGAGCGGTCTCGTCGCTAATGAGCTCCGCCTTGTAAGCCTTCAGCAGGGACTGGTCGAAGCTGTGCCAGCCGAGCGTGTCGCCCGCCTCGATGATTTCCTGGAAGGTGCGGTTCTCGCTCTCACCGTAGAGCAGGGTCTCGCGCGTCCGCAGGCTGCTCCCCATGATTTCAGAAACGAGCAACCGGCCGCCGTTTATCTTGTTCACGAGCCGTTGACTGACGACGTAGCGGATCGTGTCCGCCAACCGCTGCCGCAGTTGTTGCTCTTCGTCTTTGGCGAACATGCCGAGGATGCGGTTGATGGTCTGGCCGGCATTGATCGTGTGCATCGTGGTGAAGACGATGTGGCCGGTCTCCGATGCGGTCATCGCGATCTCCATCGTCGCGCGGTCGCGAATCTCGCCGACCAGGATTGCTTTCGGCGCCTGCCGGAGGGCCGCGCGCAAACCGCCGGCGAAATCCGGAAAGTCTTTTCCGAGCTGGCGCTGATTGAAAAGCGCCTGTTTGTGCGGATGCAGGAACTCGATGGGGTCTTCGAGGGTCAGGATGTGGACCTTTTGCGTTTCGTTCAACTCATTCAACATCGCGGCGAGGGTGGTCGTCTTGCCGTTGCCCGTGGCGCCTGTGACGAAAATGATTCCGTTTTTTTCCCGGATCATGTCTCGGAAAATTGGCGGCAGCCCGAGCTGATCGAGCGTTGGAATCTCGGTCTGCAACTTCCGCATGACGATGGCGGGTCGCCCATTCTGCTTGAAAATGTTCACGCGCATCCGGGCGAGATCGGCCAGGGCATAGCTGCAGTCGCACGAGCCGTTCTTCGCCAGATCGTCCTTGAGCCGCTCGTCGCCCTGCATCACATGGTCGGCGATTTGATCGATCTGGATGGAATCCAATACCCCCGTCGGCGTATCGATCGGGAATTCCTCCAGGACGCCGTGCTCCTCCACGACAGGCGGTTTGCCGACAGCGAAGAGCAGGTCGGAGACGCCTTCGCTGCTGCTGATCATCGCTGAAAGCAGAGCATCTATGAGTTGTTTATTCACGAAAAGCCGGAGAAGCCGATATTCAATTAGCGAGAAACGTGCCCCGACCCCGGGGACGGTCCCCTCAAATTGAGGCACGCAAATTCCCCTGGTGGCGCGATTTTTACGGGAGGATGCGCATTCTTCTCAAAAAGGCGCTTTTCACTTGAAAACTTTGCCCTGATATTCAGTTTCAATCCGCTTATGGACGCATCCTCTGGCCTCGCCACCCATCCGCACGCCGAACACGATCCTCACGGTCACGACGCCGGGCACGATCATCACGAGTTGCCCTTCTGGCGAAAGTACATCATCTCGACCGACCATAAGGTGATCGGCATCCAGTACGGGATCAGCGGCCTCATTTTCCTCTTCTTCGGTTTCTCGCTCATGATGCTGATGCGCTGGCAGCTGGCCTATCCCGGCCAGGCGCTGCCCCTTATTGGCAATGCCCTTGGAAATCTCTTTGGGCCAGGCAGCATGCCCGACGGCAAGATGACGCCGGAGTTTTACAATTCGTTAGGCGCGATGCACGGCACGATCATGATCTTTCTCGGGATCGTCCCGATCGCGTTTGCGGCCTTTGGCAATTTCGTCGTGCCGCTCCAGATCGGCGCGCCGGACATGACTTTTCCGAAGATCAACATGGCGAGCTACCAGGCCTTTTTCATCGGTGGCATCGTGATGCTGACCAGCTTTTTCGTTCCGGGCGGAGCAGCCAAGGGCGGCTGGACCTCCTATACGCCGCTGGCGGTCATCGCCGACAAGGGCCCGACCTACGATCCATTCTGGAACGGCCAGACGCTTTGGCTGGTTGGCTTCATTTTCCTGATTACTTCGTCGCTCCTCGGGGCGGTCAATTTCATCGCAACCATCATTCAATTGCGCGCCAAGGGGATGACCTGGATGCGGCTCCCTTTCTTTGTCTGGGCCCAATTCGTCACCGCGTTCCTGCTCCTCCTGGCATTTCCTCCACTTGAGTCAGCGGTAGTGATGCAATTGATGGATCGCGTCGCCGGCACCAGCTTTTTCATGCCGAGCGGGCTCGTCGTGAACGGCCAGGCGTTGCACATCAGCGGCGGCGGCAGTCCCCTTCTCTGGCAGCATTTGTTCTGGTTCCTCGGGCACCCGGAAGTCTACGTCCTGATCCTTCCCGGCATGGGCATCGTGGCCGAGATCATCGCGAACAACACCCGGAAGCCACTCTGGGGTTATAAATCGCTCGTCTTCGCCGCCCTGGTTCTTGGATTTCTCTCCTTCATCGTCTGGGCCCATCACATGTGGCTCACCGGGATGGGCTCCGTCGTCAGCGCCTTTTTCCAGACGACCACGATGATCATTTCCATCCCGTCCGTCATCATCCTGAGCGCGTTCTTTATTTCGCTCTGGGGCGGTTCGATCCGGTTCAACGTCCCGATGCTCTTCGCCACCGCCTTCCTTCCGATGTTCGGGATCGGTGGGCTTACCGGAATTCCGCTCGCGTTTAATTCCGCCGATCTTTACCTGCACGATACCTATTACGTCATCGCGCATTTCCATTACATCGTCGCGCCCGGCACCATCTTCGCGGTCTTCGCCGGAATTTATTTCTGGTTCCCGAAAGCGACCGGCCGGCGGATGAGCGAGTTCTGGGGCAAGGTCCATTTCTGGCCTTCGCTCATCTGCATGAACATCATCTTTTTGCCGATGTTCCTCCAGGGAATGCTCGGCATGCACCGCCGTTGGTACGATGGGGGTCAGGGCTGGACCCTGGCAGGGGAAAAAGTCTGGGGCTTGAGCGGGTTCCAATGGAATACGCCGATCTCGATTGCTGCCTGGACGATGGGCCTGGCCCAAATTCCATTCATCATCAATTTCTTCTGGAGCATCAAGCGTGGCCAGAAAGTGAATGACAATCCCTGGGAGGCGACGACCCTCGAATGGACCGCGCCCTCCCCGCCGCCTCACGGAAATTTCGCCACCACCCCGAATGTCTACCGCGGGCCGTATGAATACAGCCTGCCCGGCCGCGAGGCGGATTTCACCATGCAAAGCGAACCCATGACTGAGAGCGATCGCAAAGCCTACGAAGCTGCCGCCGCGGCGGGAGTCCACTAATTGCCGCCGTGGAAATTCCTTACACCGTAACGGCCCGTCCCGATACCGGCCTTTGGAACGCCAAGGTCGGCATCTGGCTTTTCCTCGCCTCGGAAGTGATGCTCTTCGGCGGGCTTTTCTCCGCCTACGTCTTTTTGCGCCTCGACGCCGATCCCGGCGCGTGGCCGCACGGCCTCCTTAACGTCCCGGTCGGGACCATGAATACCGCGATCCTGATCGCCTCCTCGGTTACGGTCGTGATGGCGTGGGCTTCGTTGAAGATGCGGAAGTTCCGCGCTTACTGGTGGTACATGCTGGTGACCATCCTGTGCGGCGTCATCTTTCTCGCCGTAAAGCTCGTCTACGAATGGCCGCAGAAATTCGACCACTTCGGCGCGTTCATTAAGAAGGACAAACTCGAGAAGTACGAGAAATATCTTGGGAACCATCACCTCGCGGAAAAGGGACTGGCCCCGCGCACCGAGGTCAGCGGTCACCTTCACAATAAGGAAGCGCTCCACGACGAGAGCGTGAAGGAGTACGAGATCGCGATGGACCCGGTCAACGCCGACCCGACCAATCCCGCGATGGATCGCCCGCATTTCCTTTACGTTCCGCCGACGGACAAGATCGCCACGATTGAAAAGGAAGATGTCGAGTATGCGAACATGTTTCTGCCGAAACACAGCGCCTACTTCGCGAGCTATTTCACGATCACCGGACTCCACGGCGCGCACGTCCTCGGCGGCGTGATTGTCTTCACCTATCTCTGGCTGCCGGTCGGGACAAAACTTTACAAACGAAATCCCGAGCATCTCGCCAACCGCGTCGAGGTCGCCGGCTTGTTCTGGCATTTTGTCGACCTGGTCTGGATCTTCGTGTTTCCGCTCTTTTATTTGCTGTGACCACCATGCGAAAAGAAATACTCCGCTCATTGATGGTAGGGACGCCGCGCTGCGGCGTCCGTCTCCAAGGCTGGCCGCAACTCAATGGCGCGGACGGCGCAGCGCACCGTCCCTACCGATGATGAACGAAACCGACGAAACGATTACCGGCGAGATCGCGCCCGTTCCCGCAAACGGGCACGCGGAGCACGACGAACATGTAGCGCATAACGTGGCGAAGCATATCCGCGGATATCTCCTGGTCGGGCTGACGCTGCTGACTTTCACGGGAATTACCGTGGGCCTTTCCTACATCAATTTCGGAACGCAGAAGGCGAACGTCGCTATCGCGATGCTCGTGGCCACGTTCAAGGCCGGCCTCGTCGCGGCAATCTTCATGCACCTCTGGAGCGAGAAGCGGATGATTTACCGCATCCTCATGTTCACGGCTTTTTTCGTTCTCGGACTTTTCTTTCTCATTTATCTTGCCTGGTACGATCCGATCACCCGCTAAATGTCGCTCAAAGGTTTCCATATCGTCTTCATCACGCTCTCGACCGTCCTCGCCCTGGGCGCCGGCGCCTGGTGCCTTTGGATCGATTCGATGCACGGCACCCCGGCCTTTCGAGTCGGCGCGATCGGCTCGTTCGTGGCCGCGCTCGGGTTGATCAGCTACGGCATCTGGTTCTATCGGAAAATGAAACGGCTCCGCATCATCACATGAAGGCGCGTCTGATTCTTGGTATTTGTCTGTTTCTCGGAAGCTCGGTGGGACAGGCGCTCGCCTGCTCGCAATGTTTCGGAGCGAGAGACGCGAAAAGCACCGAGCACATGGCCGTCGCCATCTGGGTGATGATGGGCGTCATCATGTCCGTCATGGGCGGCGTCGGTGCGTTTAGTTTTCATCTCTGGCGCCACGCGAACACGCCGCTCGAGCCGCATCAACAGCTCACCGACGAGGATTTGAAGCCGTATGAATAGCCTCGCCTTCCTCAACGAGCTCATCGGCATGCCCCCAAATGCGTCCGAGCACGGCTACCAGATTGATCACATCATCGAGTTCAGCCACTGGTTCATGTTCGGACTTTTCCTCGGCTGGTCGGCCTTCTTCATTTACGTTCTTTTTCGCTTCCGGCGCAGCCGGCACCCGGTGGCCGATCACGAAGGAGTCAAAAGCGGGATCTCCACCCACCTCGAATTCGCGGTCGTCTTGATCGAAGCCGTTCTCTTGATCGGTTTCGCGATCCCGCTTTGGGCAAAGCGCGTGAATTCATTTCCCGACGACAAGGATGCGGTCGTCGTCCATGCCATCGGGCAGCAGTTCAACTGGAATTTTCACCTGCCCGGTCCGGACGGGATCTTTGGCCGTCGCGATATCGCTCTGGTTACCAATTCCAACCCGCTTGGACTCGACCCCGCGGATCCCGCCTCGAAGGATGATCTCGTCGTCCTGGGTGAATTACATGTGCCGAAAGATCGCCCCGTCATCATCGAGCTTTCTTCCAAGGATGTGATCCATAATTTCGCGTTGCCCCACATGCGCATAGCGCAGGACGCCATTCCGGGACAACTCGTTCCGATGTGGTTCAAGCCGATCAAGACCGGCAACTTCGAGATCGTGTGTGGTCAGCTCTGTGGTCTTGGCCATTACAGCATGAAAGGAATGCTGGTCGTGGATGAGCCGGCTGAGTATCAGGCCTGGCTGAAGGAGCGCGTCGAACTTTCCGGAACTCAGGCTGCGCCACCGCCGACCGAGCGCCCGCCGGCCGAGCCGCCCGTCGGACCGACGCCAGGGACCGTCGCGCCACCCGGTGGGCCAAAGACCGCGAATCCAAGCGGTGAACCCGATGCCAAGCCGGGAGAGCCTCCGAAAGCGCCGAGTCCGCACGGAAACTGAGGGTGGATCGCGCGCTCCGTTGCGCACGAATTTCCTTAAGGTCTAGTTGCCATCGTGAATGGACCATCGCCAACGCCGGGCACGTCCTGGCTGCATCGCTTCGCCGGGTTCACCTCGATTGCCACGCTTCTTCTTATTTGCAGCGGCGGCATGGTCACGAGCAAAGGCGTCGGCCTCGCCGTGCCGGATTGGCCGACCACTTTCGGCTACAACATGTTCCTTTTTCCCGTTTCGAAATGGGTCGGCGGAATTTTCTTCGAACATACCCATCGTCTTATCGCCTCAACGGTCGGCTTTCTGACGATCATCCTGGCGATCTGGATTTGGCGCGTGGATCAACGCCGCTGGCTGCGCAATCTCGGCGTCGCCGCCCTCGGCGCTGTCATTCTCCAGGGCGTTCTTGGCGGATTGCGCGTTACCCTTTTGAAAGATGAGATTGGCGTTTTCCACGCCTGCCTTGCCCAGGCATTTTTCGGAATGGTGATCGTCATCACCCTCGCGACTTCGCAACTTTGGCGCCGAATTTCAATGGTAGGGACGGCGCGCTGCGCCGTCCGCGAGCCTGGTGAAAAGTCACCAGCTAATCTGCGGACGCCGCAGCGCGGCGTCCCTCCCAAGATGCTCGCGCGCGTCGCCATCGCTACCACGCTGGTCATCTATTTTCAGCTTGGTCTCGGCGCCACGATGCGCCATCAACATCGCGATCTCTCGATCCTCGATTTCCCTCTGGCCTACGGAAGGATCATTCCTGATACCTCGCCGGCCCGGATGGCGGAGATCAACACCTGGCGGGACGCCCGCGCGTTGTCCGACGTCACTCCGTTCCATATTTGGTTGCAGCTTGCGCATCGCTTTCTCGCCCTCATCATCGCGGCCGGCATCATCGCATCTCTGTTCCTCGCGCGCAGGGCGCGACAAAACGCCCGCACACTGGCGCGCTTCTCCGATGCCTGGTTTCTCCTTCTCGCCTGCCAGATTACGTTAGGAGCCTGGGTGATCTGGAGCAACAAGGCGGCGGACGTGGCGACGACGCATGTCGCCGTCGGCGCCACCATGTTCGCGCTCGGCGTCGCGTTCTCCGCGGTTTATCTCCGCTTGTTGAGCGGAAGCGAACTTTCGGGAAGGCCTCGCCAATCCCCCGTTTCGGTGGAAATTCCGGTCTCATGAAAAGCGCTGCCTTACCGGCCGATGGTCCAGTCGATCCGGTGATTTCCGTTCCCGGCCACCGCCGTTTCATGTCGGACTTCGCCGAGCTGGTGAAAGCGCGGCTCACTCTCCTCGTTCTCCTCACCACCGCGGTGGGCTACTATCTGGCTGCCACCGGCCCTGCCAATCCGCTCGGGCTTTTTCATGCGGTGTTTGGGACTGCGCTCGCGGCCGCCGGCGCCGCCGCGCTTAACCAATGGTGGGAGCGCCGGCTCGATGCCTTGATGCACCGGACGAAAACACGCCCGATCCCAGCTGGCCGCATGCACGCGCGCGACGCTTTGATTCTCGGATGCCTGCTATCGGTTGGCGGCGTGGTTTATCTGACCTTTGCCTGCAATTGGCTCAGCGCCCTCCTCGCGGGCGCCACGGTCGCCATCTACATCTTCGCCTATACGCCGCTCAAACGCGTCAGCACTTTCAATACGCTCGTCGGCGCAATTCCCGGCGCGTTGCCGCCTGTGGTTGGCTGGGCGGCGGCGAGTGGCCGTGTCGATATCGGAGCCTGGAGCCTTTTCGCCATCCTCTTCTTTTGGCAACTGCCGCATTTTTTTGCGATTGCCTGGATGTATCGGGAAGATTATGCGCGGGCTGGGTTCGAAATGATTTCGAAGGATGACGCCAGTGGCGCCCGCAGCGCCAGCCAGAGCGTGCTCTTTTGCATTCTCTTGCTTCTCATCTCGGGTATCCCGCAGTTCGTCGGCCTTGTCAGCGCCGCTTACCTGGCCGTCGAGCTGGTCCTGAACGGTTTCTTCATCTTCGTCGCGATGCGATTCCTCCGGACCCAGCAGGTGGCCGATGCACGGCGCCTGTTCCTTGCTTCGATCCTTTATCTACCGTTGCTTCTGGGCGCGCTCGTTTTGACAAAAATATGAAAACGGAAACTGCTGCCGTCTCCGTGCGGACGCCCACGCCCAAGGCCGGCACCGCCTGGAAGCTCACCCTGGTTCTTATCCCGCTCGTGACCGCCGGTCTGCTTTTCTGGCTGCGGCAACTCGAAGTCAATCATCTCTCAAATCGGCCGCTGCCTTCCTACGGAACGGTCCCGAACTTCCAGCTGGTGAACCAGGATTCGCAGCCGTTCGGTTCCTCGCAATTGGCCGGCAGGATCTGGATCGCCGATTTCATTTTCACCAACTGTCGGGGTCCGTGCCCCATCATCAGCACCCGGATGAGTGAACTCCAAAAACCGCTGATGAAAAGCGATGTCCACCTCGTCTCTTTCAGCGTGGATCCCGAAACGGATACCCCCGAGGTCTTGCGCATGTATGCGGATAAATTGCGCATCGCGCCGCTCCGCTGGGATTTTTTAACGGGAGCGAGCGCGGCGATCGCTTCGCTTTCTCGCGATGGCTTCAAGCTCGGCTTCTCCGATGCCTCCGAGGAAAACAACGGGCCCGTCCACAGCACGCGATTTGTCCTGGTCGATCGCCAGGGCATCATCCGCGGTTACTACGACGCGCTCGCGCCGGACGGAGTCACCAAATTGCTCGCCGACACGAACCATCTTCTGCGCGAGCAGCCGAGATAGTTGCAGGCGTTCACGTCGATAAACACGGCACGAGGGCGTGCCGTCTCCAGTGCCAGGTCGCGATTTCCTTGGAGCCGGCCCTGCCCTCAGGCCGGTGGGAGGAAAGCATTACAGACGGGTTACGTTCCGGCACGAGGGCGTGCTGGCTCCAGTCGCCTGGTAGGGACGCCGCGCTGCGGCGTCCGCCGTTTGGATTTGCGACGTTTTGGAATTTTTCGCGCTGCGGCGTCCGCCTTTGGTTCGCGACGTTTAAGACGTTCGCGGACGGCGCAGCGCGCCGTCCCTAACGCTACAACGGAATCGGTTCCGGATGATGCGCGGCCGAGCCTTCGTCGCAAACCATCCGCAAATACTCGCGATATTCACCCTTCGGCAATCCATCGACGATCCGCCCAAGGGCCGCTTGATCGATGAAGTTCATCCGAAATGCGACCTCTTCGAGACACGCAATCTTTAATCCCTGGCGGTGTTCGATCGTAGCGATGTAGTTGCCCGCTTCCAGCAGGCTGGTTTGCGTCCCCGTATCGAGCCACGCCATTCCGCGCCCCAGCGGTTTCACATGCAGCTCGTTTCGCCGGAGATAAACCAGGTTTAGATCCGTGATCTCCAGTTCACCCCGCGCTGACGGACGCAACTGGCGGCAGTCCTCGACCACCTGCCCGTCATAAACGTAAAGGCCGGGAATCGCGAAATTGCTTTTTGGCTCCTTCGGTTTTTCCTCAAGACTCAGCGCCCGTCCATCAGGTCCGAACTCCACGACTCCGTATCGCTCCGGGTCGCGCACCTGGTATCCGAAAATGCAGGCGCCCCGTTCGAGCGCGAGCGCTTCCCGATAGAAGTCGAGGTTCCCATAAAAAATGTTGTCGCCCAGAATCAACGACGCGCCGGCGTCACCGAGAAAATCGGCGCCGATCAGGAACGCCTGCGCAATTCCTTCCGGTTTCGGTTGCGCGGCATACGCGATCCGAACGCCCAGCCGCGTCCCGTCGCCAAGATAGTCCTCCAGCATCGGCAGGTCCTTCGGCGTGGAAATAATCAGGATATCGCGCAGCCCGCCGAGCATCAGGGTCGCGAGCGGATAGCAAATCATCGGCTTGTCGTAAACTGGCAGCAGCTGTTTGCAGACAATTTTGGTGAGGGGATAGAGCCGGGTGCCGGCGCCGCCCGCGAGAAGGATCGCTTTTTTGTTCATGAGAAAAGAAGCGTTATGCGCCACCGCTCCAGTGATTCAGTCGATTCACCCATTCCTGCCAAAAACTGGTCGGCCGCGTCAAATCGATCCTGCTCACCGGCCTGATCCAGCGGAGACTGCGGACCCACGGGGTGTTCGAGGCCGGGCGATCGAAAAAGAATGGTGGCCCGAGATGCTCGCTCAGTTTCCGATCGGCAAGCCGTCCGCCGACCGCATGTTGAAGGGCGTTCTCAATCGCTTCGCGCGGCAGGAGTGGTTTCGCTTCGATCGACGCGCTCAAACTGACGCCGAGGATCTTCTTGAGCAGGACGCCGCAGATCAACGCGCGGGAACTGGTTGCGTGCACGTGACCGATTCTTCGCTGGGCAAACATGCGCTGCAAGGTGACGGCGAAATGCGCCTGCCGCAAAAAGAGGTCGACCGGCACGCGGTGCGATTCGTTGGCGCGATCGTCTTCGAGCGCAAACACAAGCTCCCGGTTCGCCTGCCATTCCGCTTCGATGGCCATGGCATCAGGGAGAAAATCGAGCTGGAGCGCGCTCCTCTTTTGTTCCGCCGACAGCCGGCGGTCCCGGCGAAATTCGCAGACAAATGCCTGCACTTCTGAGGTCCGTTTTGCGACTTCACGCAGCTCCGTTTCGAGGGAGGGCAAAGTGTGATCGGGCCATTGGTCGATCAGATAGGCGATCCGCGGGCCAGGTTGAACACCTCTCGAATCTGTCGCCGCTTTGCCTTCCTGGCTTGTTTTCAACAATTCGATCAATGGGCGCGTCGTGACGTCGATCTGAAAATGTTGTTCCACCCGCGCCCGGGCGGCCGCGCCGAAACGCGCGCGCAACTGCCCATTCCGGCAAAGGGTTTCGAGCGCATCGGCGAAAAGGCCGCTCTCCCCCGCTGGAACCAGCAATCCCGTTTCCTTGTCCACCACGGACTCCGGAATTCCAGCGAGGATCGTGGACACAACCGGCCGGGCGGAAGCCATCGCCTCCAGGATCACCGTCGGGAAAATGTCGCTCGCGCCCTTGTCGTCGGTCGTCGAGGCGAGCGCGAAAATATCGCAACGCTGCACCTTTTCGAGCACACAATCCTGGGGCAACGCGCCCGACAGGGTGACGTGTTCGCCGAGGCGCAGCTCCGCGACGTGGTGTTGCAGTTTTTCCCGGAGCGGTCCGTCGCCGATGATCTCGCAGCGGAACCGGATGCTGCGCTGGCGCAATTGCTCGCACGCCTCGATCAGGTATTCGAATCCTTTGAACGCCACCAGCCGACCGACACTCAGGATCTCGACCGGCGCACCGGTCGCGCTGTTTGGGCTCGCGCCGAGAAAATTTCCCAGGTCCATTCCGTTGTAGACTCGGTGAATCCTGGCCGCAGCGTTTGGGCAACGGGCCTGCATCAAGCCGCGGCTGTACTCCGTCTCGACCGCCACAAACTCTGCTTCATCACAAATCTCCCGCAGCAGATCGTCGTTCCCGAGGTCGGCCATGAAATCCTGGCCGTGCGCCGTCACGCTAAACGGGATTCCTGCCATCGCCTTCAGGAAAAGCGCCGTATGCGCGGCGCGATTTGCGAAATGGACATGAAAATAATCCACGCCCCGGCGGCGGAAAAGCTCCGCGAAGTAGCTGGCGTTCCGGGCGCGGGTTGGCGCTTTGACCGCCGGTCCATATTTGCGTTCGTGCGCTTCCAGCAACGCGCCCGGCCAGCGACCTTCCCTGCGCGCTTTTTTTTCCCACAGAGCCACGACGGAAGCGGGGGGCGCATAATGGACCGGCGCCTGGAGCCGTCCCGCGTGCGGATGCCGAATGCTCGTCAGCGGCGGATGAATCGATCCAACCGTAAGTTCGAAGCCCTGCCGTTCGAGCTCGAGCATCTCCATGTCGCAAAAGGTCTGCGAGAGCACGGGATAACGGGAGTAGAGGTAGCCGAGACGCATGAGGACGTTGGCCGCATGATTAAACGACCATGCTTAAATAGCAACGCGGAGAGCAGGCACCCTACCAGGTAGGGACGCGTTTCCAACGCGTCCGACTAATCCAGGGGCGACGCGTGATCGATAAACAAGTCGGACGGTTCGGAAAACCGTCCCTACCTGTTGGCTAGGAAAACCGCACGTCTTTGCCCGGATCCATCTCGAAATCGAGCGAAAGGGAATCGGCCGTATTCGGCTTGATCACTTCCTCCATGAACTTCACGTGGATCGGGTCTTCCCGGAAAATCTCGTACTTGTCCATCGACTCGAAATCGATCGCGATGAAAAAGGGCCAGGGCATCTCGGGATCGATCCGTTTGCCGCACTTGATGCTGAGCACTTCCTGAATCTTCAGGAGCTGCATCCGGGTGTTCATCATCATCTCCTCGATGCGGGCCGGAGTGACCTCGGGCTTCAGTTTGAACAGGACGATGTGATGCACCATGGGGGCTTAGGTTTAGGCGCGGAATGCGTCCCGCGCAAGCGAGATTTGGAGCTGGCACGCCCACGTGCCGGGTCCGGGTCTCATCGCTTTTTCCAAGGGCCTGAGGGCAGGCCGTCTCCAAGGAAATCCGGCTACTTTTTCCAGTCGAGCGCGCCCTTTTTGAGCGCGTAAACGTAACCGACCATCAGGATCGAAATGAAGCTGAGCATGCTCCAGAGCACCAGCTTGCTCTCCGCGACCATCTCCCTGTAAACGACCGCCCACGGATACATGAACACGATCTCGAGGTCGAACAGGATGAAAAGCATCGCGATCAGATAAAACTTCACGCTGAAGCGCGGTTGCGTTTCTCCTTGCGGTACCATGCCGCACTCATAGGCGGTGTCTTTGACCCGGGTGCGCCGGCCGGTCTTGCCGAGCAGCACACTCACCAGCAAGGCGGAGACGGCGAATCCAATCGCCACCGCGATCTGGAGCAGGAGCGGAAGATAGTCGCGAAGCATACCGATCCTTTCGGGATCAGGCGTGGCGAAGTGTTACTTGGCGGCGGCGGCAGCGGCGCGCGCGATGGCGGCGTTGCGGGCACTGGCGGCGGCGGCGGCGGCCGCAGGGATGTGTCCGTTCTGCGGTGCGATCGCCTGCGCGAGCGCGGAAGGCAGGCCTTTATATTTCTTGCCGGTCTTGCGAACGGCTCCACGGGCCACCAAATTCTGAAGCTTTTCGTAGGCACGGAGGCGCAGCATCTCTTCACCGCCGCTGGCCGCATTCCGGGCCCGGAGATTTTCGTGCACGATATCAAAGAGTTGCTTGAATTCGAAAGATGCACGGCGGGAGAGCACCGCGACCAGTTCTTCGGTCACAAGATCGGGAACTCGACGGGAGAATGCGTTTTTCTTGAGAATAGCCATAGGGCGGCAATGATACCACATCCTGCCTCCTCCGCAGCAGATTTCTCCGTGCCGTATATTAGACTTTTGTTCTGAAGGGTTTACACCTTTTCCTGCTCTTGCTTATGATCCTGATCCTTGGGGGTGAATAACGAACCTTGGAGGTGAATAACTGTCGCTGAATTGATCAGCGCCGAATCAGAAGAGAGTTTGCGACGCTTCCAGCTCTTGGTCCCAAACAATGGTAGGGACGGCGCGCTGCGCCGTCCGTTCGGTATTCCTCCAGCGCGCAACTGAAATCGCGGACGCCGCAGCGCGGCGTCCCTACCAGATCAAAAATGGGAACCTAAGGTGAAGCGCTCGGGGTCGGTGAGGCCGCAGACGGCAGCACGATCACGTGGTGAATTACAGGGCCGGGTCCCTGGGTTTGCGGGTGATTATTAATGGCAGCCGCCAACGTACCCGCCGTCACCGCGCCGATCACCGTCTGATAAAACGGCACCGACCCGACCGACTCCGCGAGGTATCCGTCTCCGCGATAACTTTGCGACATCACGATTGGGCCGAGATGTTTTGTGATTACCTCCGCCGGCGGCAGCTTGCCCAGGTCGACCGTGTCGGCAACGGCCGGCAGGAACGCCGCACCCATCGCGAGCAACGGCCGCAGCGTCGTGTCGAACCGCGCATAGATAAGCGCGGGGTCGAGATAGACAAATGCCTGCTGCGCGGTCGGCACGGATCGCTCCGCGTTTTGGAAATTTCGCGAGGCCGCCAGCTCCGAGCTGCCGGTCGCGCCTCGTTTCATTGCCGCCTCGACCGATCCGATGTCCCCGCCAACGATCAGCATCCGGTCCGACAAACCGATGGTGGGCGAAAAGGAAAGTAACTGCGCGCCCGGACTGCTGGAGTAGTAATGGGCGCCCTCCTTTTCCTGGTGCGTCCATTGGACGTCGTCCGTTTTCGCGGTTGTGATGGTCGTTACGATCCCGTTCGCTTTTGCGGAGTCCTTCACCGGCATCGCCGCCACGAGCGAGGGGAACTGCGCATTGGTTCCCCAGCTCCCGATCAGCCCCACCTCGGTGCCGAACGCGCTTTTCCATTCCTCGAGCGAGATCCCATTCGCTGAGAGCGCGTCCGTGATTTTTTGCAATCCGCTGAGCCACCCCGGGCCCGGCGTCTGCCGGCCGGGTTCCATTTCCTTGCGCAAATTCAAAACGCTCGCCGCATAGAAAAACGTGTCTTTGTTCGCGATCGGCAGTGAGGCGCGCGTCAGGTTCCCGAGTTCCGCGACTTTGGGCATGCCGACGAACACGCTGTCGCGCATCCGGCCGCCATCGAATGCCGTGGCCGCGCAAAAGCTGCGAATCTGGCGAAGCATCGCCAGCTGGTCCGGCGTTGCCTCGGATTTCTCGCCGACCGGCATCAGCTTCTCGACGAACTGGTCCACCCGATTGTAAAACAAGGCCGCATAACTCGCCGGCATGTGTTTCGAGGCCGCGAGAAAGACTTCGTCGGCCGAGAGTGCCGTGCGCGCATCCTTCACCCGGCCATCCGCGCGATCCAGCAGTGCCTTCAGGTTCTCGATGTTGTTCGCGAAGAAAAACCAGGGCCCGGCCCAGACGCTCGACAGGGTGAGCAGGCCCGCGCTCTCGATCTGGATCTTGCGCCCCTGGTAATCGACGGTCTCGCGTTTCACGTCCGCCCCGGTGACGATGAATTTCGCCTTCCAATCACTCACGACTTTGGCGGCTTTCTCGGTATCGCCGGCGCAGCGAAAACCGCCGGCCCATTCCCAGGCGCTCGCTTCGATTGAAATCACGGCAACGAACGCGTCCTTCATCTCCAGCTCCGAGATCGTGTCTACCGTCTGGCCGATCCGGCCTTCGGTGGGAACTTTCGACCGCGGTTTGGCGAGAAAATCCTGCACCGCCCGTTCCTTCCAAAGCTGGTAAAGATCGGTCCGGTGCCATTCGCCGCGGGACCGATTGAAATCGGGCACGTGAGCGAGCGCGAGCGTCTCCTTCGGCAAAAGCGACGCCACCCCGAGGCTCGAGGTGTGGTGCGTCCGATAGAACCCCCACCAGATCACTCCCGCCGCGACCGCCGAAACCAGGATCAGTAACTGAAATTTTCTCATTCGAGTCAGCCACTCTAGCGGGGCTCTGTTATTCGCGCCAATTCCTGGCGCGGGTATCCGCTGGTAGGGACGCCGCGCTGCGGCGTCCGCGGTTAGGCTTGCGGCAGCAATCTCAGAGTCACCCAACGGACGGCGCAGCGCGCCGTCCCTACCATCTGACCTCCGAATCAGGCTCGCGGATGAAACTTCCGATGGACGGCTTTCAACCGCTGCTGGTCCACATGCGTGTAAACCTGGGTCGTCGAAATATCAGCGTGGCCCAGCATTTCCTGGATGATCCGCAGATCGGCGCCGTTGGAAAGAAGATGGGTGGCAAAACTGTGTCGCAACAGGTGCGGATAAATATTCGTCTCCAATCCCGAGTGTTTCGCGCGCGCCTTCACGATTTGCCAGATCCGCGTTGTCGTCAGTTTCGTCCCTCGGCTGGACAGAAAAATCTCGCTGCTCGTCCGGCGCTTCACCTGCTTCGGCCGTTCGGTTGAAAGATAAGCCGCCACCGCCTCGCACGCTTTGCGCCCCACCGGCACCAGCCGCATCTTGTTTCCCTTGCCGGTCACCCGCAAAATCCGCTCGTCGAAATTTAGGTTCTCAAGCCTCGCGTTCGCCAGCTCCGAAATCCGCAGCCCGCTCGCGTAAAGCAGCTCCACGATCGCGCGGTCGCGCAACCCGAGCGGCTCGGTCGTGTCGATGCTCTCAATCAGAGTTTCGACCTGGATCTCGTTCAGCGTCTCAGGCAGATAACGCTCGATCCGCGGTAACGACAGCGTCTCCGTCGGATCCCGCTTGATCGCATCCTTGCCCGCGAGGAAGCGAAAGAAAATCTTAAGCGCCACCACGATCAACTTGATCGAGGCCGCCGCCAGCCCGCTCCGTTTCCGGGCCCCAAGATACTCGCTCACCAGCGGTTGGGTCACGTCGTTGACGGCCGTGATTTTTTTCGCCGACGAACACCACTCCGCGAACTCCGTCAGCGATCGCCGGGTGGAGAGCTGGTAATTGTCCGAGAGACCGCGCTCCGTCGCGAGGAAACGGATAAACGAATCGATCTCCTGTTCCACGGCGGACAATTGAATCAGGAAAGCAGGAAAACAGGAAATTGAATCAAGAACTGCACAACCGGGATGCCAATCTCGACGTCCTCTTTCCTGCGTTTCTCCTTTCCTGATTCATTTCTCGGTCGCGTGAATATTCGCCGTGGGCCGCGCGTCCGAAGAGATGTGGCCGCAATTCCCGGACTTGTCACACGTCACTTTCCCATGATTGACAAAGCTCGCGCGCGTTCCGAACGTTATTCACATAATGAGTCTTGATCTCAATTCGTTGCTCAAGGATTGGCCGCATGAGACGGGCGCCATCAAGGTGCGCAAGATCATCGGCCTGGATGGGCGGGAAAAATTGCAGCTCCGGATCGACCTCGGCGTTCTCCAGATGGAAGTCGCCGGCCGTCCCGATGGCCAGCGGCCGCACAATTGCGAGTCCCTCCTGGTGTATCATCAGCGCCGGGCCGAGCGGGCGGAGGCGCGCGGCGAAAGCTATGAGCTGAACGCCGAGCAATGCAACGACCTCCAACAGGAGGGAATCCAGTACTATCACCGCTACCTTAGCCTCTTTCAGATCAACGATTTCCCCGGTGTCATCCGCGACACCCAGCGCAACCTCGATCTCTTCGCTTTCGTGGCCGAGCACGCCGACCGCGAGGAGATGATCTGGACCTTCCAGCAATTTCGTCCCTACGTCCTTATGATGAACACGCGCGCGAAAGCGTCGATCCTCCTCGGCGACGGCAAGTTCGCCGACGCCATGCGCGAGATTGAGGCCGGGCGTGACGCGATCCAGGAATTCTTCCAGCAATCGAGCTTCCCCGAGATGGCCTCGAAAAGCTCCGAGCTCGCGTTCCTCGAGGAATGGCTGGAAGAAGTCAGCTCGAAGCGCCCGCTTTCGAAGCTCGAGGTCATGCAGCGCGAAATGGAAGTCGCCATCGCGAGCGAGCTCTACGAGCGCGCCGCCGAGCTCCGCGACGCCATCAAGCTGTTGCAGACGCAGACGAAGTAGAGGACGGCCGGTGGGCCGACCTCAGTTAATCGTTATTGGTTATTCGTTATCTGTCGGAGGGATGTGCTTCCGTACGTCCCAAAATTTCTTCTGGTAGGGACGCTGCGCTGCGGCGGCCGCGGATTTGCAATGACCGGGGACGGACAGCGCAGCGCGCCGTCCTACCATTGACGCTTTCCGAGGTCTATTACTGTTTGTTAGGGTAGATTTCTCTTCCCAATAACTGATAACGGCAACCGGGTTTCTCGCTTCCCTAATAACTAATAACTGATAACCAATAACTGCGACCGATGCCCCGCTTCCTTACTGCACTCTTTGTTTTCGCTTCGGTCGCAATCGCTCACGCCGACTTCCGCGAATTCAAATCAGTTCCCGTCGACGCCGACCTGGGCGCGAAGTTGACGCGTGCGGCGGAAGCTTCCGTGAAGGATTTTCCGAAACTCACCCCGGATAATCTCGCTCTCAGCGTGATCGACCTCTCCAAGCCGGACGCACCGATCCGCGCCGATTATCATGGCGACGCTTCCTTCTATCCCGCCTCGCTCGTGAAGCTCTTCTTCATGGTGGAAGTTTATCACCAGGGAAAACTCTCTCCCGAGATCGAGCGGGCCTTGCGCGAGATGATCCAGGTCTCCGATAACGATGCTGCGGCCTTCCTCCTCGATATCCTGACCGACACCTGCAGCGGCTCCGAACTGGAAGGAAAAGCGCTCGAAGATTTCATCGATCGCCGCCGGAAATTGAACCGCTCCTTCGCTTCGCTCGGCTACGACATCAGCGCGATGGTCAAGCCCTGGAGCTTCGGCCCGTTCGGGCGCGACATGCAGATCATGGGCGAAAACAAAGTGAACCGGAACCGCGCCAGCGCGAACTCGTTTGCGTCGCTCCTCCTCTGGATCGTCCGCCGCCACGCCATCTCGCCGGCGGCGTCCAACGCCATGATGTCGTTACTCGAACGACCACTCGCTCCGCTGCGTCCGACCGAGAACCAGGTCAAAGAATTCCTCGGCGAATCCCTCCCACCAGGAGCCAAACTCTGGTCAAAAGAAGGCGACACCAGCGAAGTCCGCCACGACGCGGCTTACGTCGAGATGCCAAGTGGCCGCAAGTTCATCATCATCCTCCTTACCCGTGGCAGCGCAGACGATAAGACGCTGCTGCCGAGCATCGGCAAGCGGCTTCTTGCCGAACTGGATCACAGTTAATGGTCTTTGGTTCTTCGGGCCCCCTGATAACGAATAACGGATAACTATTTTCCCTAACGCTTCGCGGGCCGAGTTGGGCGAGGATGAAAGATGGAGGATAAAACAGTAATGCCGCCAGAAGCGGATTGGAAAGGAGAGATTAAACCGCGGATGCCGCGGATCGCACGGATGTAATTACCTCTGTCCTCTGCCTTCCGAGCGAAATTGACCGATCGCTCGCTTTCTACTGCGGCGTGCCTGTCGAAAAAGTGAACTGGACAGGCCAAAGCGGCACGCGGGATGTGCGCGAAAACCCGATATCGTGAAGATTGTTCAACTCCGCCGTATACGTCTTCGAAGGCTTGAAATCGCACGCCAAAGTAAAAGTCTTGCCGTCGGCTGAGTATTGAAAAGCGGAGCGAGAAATATCCACGGGCTGTTTGTCTTCAAAAAGGTGAAGACCGTGCTTCTTAGCATTCATCGGAGCGTCGAAGTTGATCGCAATTGACTTGAGCCTCGTCGGATCAAGAGCCGTCGCACCATTTGCCGGCATCGTTTTTGCAACATGCGGAGGCGTGTCATCGGGAGCGGGTGTCCCAGCGGTTTGAAAAACCAAATACGTTGACGGAAGTGTAAATCCCTTTTCATTCTGAAAACCAACGCCTGGCAGTCCCCGCTCGTTCAATCCACAAATATATACGTGACCGGGGTCGAGATGGACCGGGATGCTGCATGAAGCGTGGTCAGGCGAGAATGTTGTTTGCAAATCTGATGGGGGACTCAAGACATCGAGGCCAATCCAATCCGTGAGTTTCCCTCTCAGTCGTTGATCGAAAGTGAGGGAAATTGTTTTCTGGGCCTTAGGATCCACGTTCGTTGCCCAAAATTGAGGTGAGCTAGAGGTAAGCTTTAGCGGATCGGCGAGCGCGCACGCCACGAAAGCGCCTAACAAAAACGTTAACAACAATAATCTTTTCATTCGGTAATCACGCGGTTGGCCACAATTTTGTAGGTACTATCTGCGGTTCTGGTGATGTCGGGGTTTAATGCATCAACCGCAAACTTCGACTGACGCTCAACAAAGGCTTCGCCAAGGTACTCGGATTGAACGAGTCCATTTTTGAGTGCCTGACCAACGTACAATACTCGGAACACGTTTCCCCGTGTCGTGATCGAATTGCTCACTTCGCGAAAGAGCTGCTCAACCTGCATATCGCGCTGAATGCCTGCGTTCACTTTTCCACTTACCTTTTCGCTTCCAGTTGTCGCCGTGTTTCTAAGCACGCCGTACGAAACTGTTGAACACGAGCCGCGTGAGTCAGAAGTGGTAGTGCTACCTCCCGGACTTGTATTCACCAGTCGACTCAAAACGGAAGCCAATTCTCCAGACTGAAAGAACGGCCGGATTGGCGCGTTGTCTGGAAAGGGCGCCGGCGAAGGAGCGGCCCTTCGGTTTGAAACACTGCTGACTAACGCAGAACCGGTAGGACCCGGATCATTGTCGATCCTGTCCAATGAGTTCGGTGCTGTTTGGGAAACGCTTTGGGTGTCGACTGGGGCGCCAAGAAAGAGAGGCCCAAGTGCGCGCTGCTGTGCGCCAAGTTGTTGCTGAGTGTTAATGTTCACCGCACCGCGGCGAGGTTGTGCGCTTTGCGTGCGAAAAAGATCGGCAAGTACGTAGTCGAGCGAGTGACTCCGGCGCAACGGAATATCAGCGGCAGGACCGGCTGCAACCGTATTCGCAGGCCGCTCAGGGTATTGTAGGTAGAGCGTTCTCCAGGGATATTCGCATGCGGCCACGTTGCCCAGTTCACCGATGTTTATCATTGGACCATTGCGGATGGAGGCTAACGGTCGATCTCCGGAATAGTCGAACCAATCGAATCCGTAGACTCGCGGGTTGACCTCAACTGTGTCTGTTAGCGAGTCAAGCTTGTTGGTGGTGTCGCTCGGATCCGCATCTGTGCGACTCCCGTCGTTATTCCATCGGTCACTGACGATTCGCCCGCGATAACGCGGATCGCCTGGTGTTGCGCCCGAAACTATCGCGCCTTGATACCCCGCGATATAGTTCATCGACGCAATCTGACGCGTCGCAGAGTTAGATTCCTTCAGGAAATCACCGGTTGAGGTTCCACAGGTATTGCACCACTTCGTTGTCACGCCGCTTGTGACGACTGCAGTATCGTCAATTCGGTAATCGGTCCCTTTATTTCCGATCCACTTCACTGTTATGTTTTGCGCAAGCAATTTGGGACGCTGGTCGCTCGCCACTACTGTGAATGATACTGCTTGAGTATCGAGCCAGTTAGTTTGGAATGTTCGCGCGCCGGAAGTGCTTGCTCCGTCGGATCCGGAAGGTACCGTAGTGCCACTGGCGCCTTTGACTGGCGTAAGATCAGATAATTTTATTGTCCAGGTCTTCGTTGATACGTCATACACCGTGCTTCCGTTCTTCTGAACTGTAGGCACGCCTTTCACCTCTATCCTGCTTTGGGCTGTATTACCCATCGCGTCGACTAAATCTAGCGTCGTATCGTAGAGGTTAAGGAAAAGAAACTGCACCTTCATTTGCATGGTGGCGCTGAATGTACCTGTCCCGGTGCCAGGGTATGTGCTGCCAGACGCTTGGTAGACGATGTGCATCCCAGCCAAATAAGGAATTTTCTTAAGACCAATGACCGGAACGGCAATGGCGAATCCAGTAGGAGTGATGTCGCCCATATCGGTGGGGGTGGGGTCGACTGTGATGTAGTCAACGATATTTGCTCCGATTTGCTTTCTGAGCCAATCGTCACCTAGCATCTGATAGTCCAGAAGATTGGCCATGGACGTTGGGCCCGTCCACGCGTCACGAATCCAGTTGGCGATCCTGGTGGCTATTGCGACCTTTGGTCCATTGCCCGATGCTCCGGCCGCGAGGGCGTTTAGATCGAGTCGCTGCCACCCGCGCGCAGTCGTGTTATCGTCCTCTGAAAAAACTGTCGCGAGGTGAGCGTAATTAGGAAATGTATTCGCTGCGGTGCTCCATTCGTCAAGAAGACCGAGACCTAGTCGACTCGAGAGACGATTCCCTGGCGCACCAAGACCAACCAAGACCGTATCGGCCGTGGAGCGATTGGCTGAGGTTGGTAGAATAGCGGAAGGGTCAATTTCCTGAATTTGTGACGCCGGTGTTGAGGCCGGAAGAGCCGAGGACAAATCGTTCACGCGCATATTCGCACCGCTAGCGCCAACATTATTGCCAACGAAATTCACGTTCACCTTCATACTCTCATCTTCGATGAAGAAAGCGTAGCGGCCGACAACGGCGTTGCTTGTGTTTCTCACGTTTACCCACTGCCCATATGCTGGCAGGACTGGACTTGGTGAGGGCTGCACCAGTCGCCCAGTCGTTGAGCCGACCGAAATGATTTGATTGAAGTCGTAGCTGCTACCCGGGGGGAAATTGGGGGCTGTGACAGTGAAGGGGGACGCCGTTGATAGTGGTGTCGGAATTGGCTCCGGTGTTGGTCGCGGATCGGGGCCAGCCGACGAACTCGCGTTGGCTCGCGATACAAGAATTTCTCCGGCTGCATTATCTAATCGAAGAAAATCATCCGCCTTCGTGCCATGGTTTGGATCGGCCGAATCTGCTGGCCGATAAATTTCCGTATAAATCGAGAGTGGGGATGGTGACGGCGCAGGCATCGCCGTGATGTAATTGCCGTAGCGCGTGTTATCTTTCAGTAAATGGATCGCAGCGGTGAGTCCGCTATCCGCGGTCATTTTGGCGCGCAATCGGTTTGCATATACTGAAGAGGTGGAGCGTTCGATTCGAGTACTGCTTAGGTAGGCGACTAGGATGATGACGATAAACGCCATGAGCACGAGGGTGAGTGCTAGCGCAAAGCCTGATTGGTGAGTTTTCTTTCGCATCAGAATCAGTGTGGCGCCGACAACATTACACTCGCAGTAAACTCGCGGGCGGAACGATTAACGATCCGATCGTAAACGGCGTTGCCGGGCGAAAGGCCGGCCATTTTAGCGAGAGCTCGATCATCTATGACCTTCATCCGAATGGTGACTTGGCGTGGCGTATTCCCCGTCATCGGCGCAGTGGCAGTCGAGCTCCAGTCCACAGGAGCGGGCGTTGGAGAAGCGCTATCCAGAACTGCCTGGGAATAGGATTGAATTTCGAATTCCAGGACACCTTGGGCGACGGTGCGCCATTGAGTGCTTCCGTCGGGCCATTTATTACTAGCTCCCTGAAAGTTGTAACCGCTTGCCTGGTATTGCGGAGCGCCGTTCCACGCGTTCTGGCTGTCCAGAAAAGCGCGCTGAAGCTCATGCGTGTCACTATTGTGCCGATAAGCAATCACGCAAAGATCGCCAGAAGCTGCATTGGGATAAGGCGCAACGAAAAAGAAGTTCTCGGATATTGCGGATTGCGGCGCGGTAGTGCCCTGTAACCCCGATATGTTTTCAGAAAACTCGATCTGATTCGGCGCGGGAGATGCAACCGCCCCTCTTATTTCGTCGGCGATGCGGCCAAGAGCCTGACGGGAGTTGGCCAGGGTGTCTATCTGGTTGCGACCCTGCTCCCAAACATTCAGGGCGCCGCTGACGACGTTGACCAAGAGGAGGATCAGAATTGAACTGATCGTCAAGGCGAGAAGGAGCTCAACAAGCGTGAAGGCGTGGGTATGGCGTTTCACTAGTTCGGAAAGTTCATCAGCGTCGTGAATCGGTAGACGCTTTGATTAGCAGCAACGGCCTGCGCTGGATAACGCACTTCGGCGTTCGCAACGACGTCTGCCGTCCCAACAGGCGGGGTGTTACTGGGCGTCGGACTTCCTGCCAAGGGTGCCTCGATGAAGGAAATCTGGACCTGGTAAACCGCGGCGCTGGTTACGGCCGTACCGAGATCGGTTAGGTTGCTATCGAAATACCTCGTCGCGTACGACAACGGATGCGTTGACCAAAAGGCAGACGATGCGCTGAGTGAGCGGAGCCGCTCGAATTCATTGTCCGCCAGCCGCGCAGCAGAACCTTCATCCTTGGCCCTCTTACTGGTGTCGCCTGCGACAGAAAGCAGACCGACCGTTGCGAGGACGGCGAAACTTACAACGCCGATCGCGACCACCACTTCGACTAGCGAGAAAGCTCGCCATTTTTTGCCGCCGCTGACCATGGCTACTTGAAGGTGACTGCGCCGGTCAGCGGATCGACCGAGATAGAGTATCGAAGTTTCGAATTCTTCGCCACGAATAGGCCGTTTGTATCGACGAAGCCATCGGCGACTACGGCCGAGGGTGTGGGCGTTGCAGATGGATTAAGATTTGAACTGCCGTTGGCCAAGAACTCGATATAAAACCCGTTAAATGTATAGGTCGTCGTGGAACCTGTTCCCGTCGTATCAATATTCATCGGAGACGGCGACGGCCTTGGCAACGCGCTCGCATTTGAATCCAAAACGGCTCCTTGCGGGAAGCGGTTCCATTTTCCGCGTTGCGACCAATTCGTGGCGGTTCGTTTTTCGCTTACCACCAAGTAACCACGCAGTGCGATATCAGTTGGCCACGGTGTTGCCGACGCCGATACATTGGTAAAATTCGCGCTGTTCGTCGGGATGATCACCCGTGTTCTCGTACGTTCAGCGATCGCCATTAGTCTCGCTCCTTCAAGGTCCGCCTTGAGCTGTCCGGCGGCGGCATCGAGGGTGCGACCCGAAGCCGGGCCCAGGGCCGGAATTAGAAAGCCGAGAACCAAGGCAATAATCCCCATCACGACCAGCAGCTCGATCAGCGTAAAGGCTTGCCGCCCACGCTGCTCTGGCAACGTAAACGCGGAGTGCGCAGACGCGCGTGAAGTAGAAAGGAGGAAAGAGGAAGTAGGAAACGGGTGGGATCGGAATGCGGAACGGGCAGGAAATGGGGAAGTTGGAATGCGGAATTGGGAATAGGGAATGGGGGACCCGCCTTCGCCAAGGCTTCCGCCTGCGCGCGGCCGCTTCGGCGTGACAAGACGGCGTGGCAGAGGTCGGATTGAACGCGCGGAATTCACGGGGATGACAGCGAAACGCTGTCGCCGGAATCTATATCGAGCCGCACGGGGACGGAAGCACGAAGAAGTGACGTGTGACATGTGACGAGTGACGAGTTGGAGAGGTCGGCCGGCGGAGGTCGGAAGGCACTCAAAAAGTAGAAATTAGGAAATGCGAAATGCGAAATGCGAAATGAGGAATGAGGAAGGGCGGGATGCGGGAGGCGCCCGCCTGCATCGCGAAGCTTAGCGTTGGGGGCAGGGAATGCGGCTCTTCGCAGCGAGGATGGCGGATGGCCAGAGGGGGAGAGCCCGAGGTCGATCCGATGGCGTGGCAGGCGAAAGTCGTGGTGGATCGGCCGCTCCGTCGGGCGATGCCAAGGAACGTCTCGGCTGCGCCGACACTATTTTTTAGCATCGAGCGATCCGGCAGCTGCCGGACTCGTTTTCGTTGCTTCGGACGTCCGACCCCGGCCTCGGGCTTCTGATCTGGGCGTCTGCAGCCGACACACCTGCCGCTACAGGAGAATACTTCCGGCCTCGCAACCGTGGTATCCGCGACATCCGCGGTGAAATCGCCGAAATTGGCAGGAATGAGAATATTTGCAGATTTGAGAGACTTTCCGGGCGCCCCCCGCAAATGAGGGCATGCTTCTAGCTTTTCCTTAGGCGTTGTGCTGGAACACACGCTATCCGAAGAGGAGCATAGTCAGATCGTTCAGACGATCGAGATGTTTGAAGTCATTCTCCAAACGCAGCCGGATGATTATCAGTCGCTCGAAATTCTGAAGGAAGCCTACGCCAAAGTAGGCCGCACCACCGATTCCCTCAAGACTTCGCGCCGTCTGGCGGAAGCCTATTTCAACAGCGGTTCCTACACGCTCGCCATGCAGGAATGCGAGGTGATTCTCCTCCGGGAACCGAACGCGCCCGAGATCCTCGCCATGCTGGGCGATATCGAGTCGCGGCTCCAGGCGGCCGGACACCAGATCGCGACGGGCGGCTCGAAGAACGGGTTGGTTGCAGCCACCAGCGTAAACGGCACAAACGGGCTTACCCACGGCGTGCAGGAGGGGGCTCTGGTCGATATCCAGTCCGGGTCCAACCGCCACGGCCAGAATTTGCAGGACCGGGGCGACGAGCATCTCGCGAAATTTTTGGTGATGCAGCAGCTTTGCAGCGAGGACGAGGTCTCGCAGGCTGTCGAAACGGTCAAGCAGCTGAATAAGAATCTGCCCGGCCAGGCCCTGGCGGCCTCCCTTTTGGACAAGGTTTGCCAGCAGGATAGCGACAAGCTCGACGCGGCCATTTCCGGGCTGATCGACCGGACAAAGTTTGCCTATGTGCCGATCGAATATTACGACGTCGACCGGCAGATCGCGCGGATGTTGCCGGACAACCTGACACTTGGCCGGCTCTTTCTCCCGTTCGATCTGATCAGCCGCACGATCATGATCGCGTGCTGCAATCCGTTTGACGCCGCGGGGCGCGACGCGGTGCAGCAATCGCTCGATTACACGGTGACGTGGTACCTGGCCCGGCCCAGCGCGATCATCAAAGCTTTGCAGGATGTTTACCGGCTCGAATCCCGGGCCTGACCGCGATGAGAAGTAAATCTTTCGCGGAACGTATCGCCGATGTCCTGATCGAGGACGGTCTCCTTCTGCCGACCCAGCTCGAGGAAGCGGTTGGCGTGCAGAAAAAGGAAGGCGGCCGTCTCCTCAAGATCCTGACGGACAAACAATTTGTCACCGACCAGGACATGACGGTGAGCATGGGGCGTTGCCTCAACACGCCGCTGATCAATCTCTCGAAACTGCGGGTCCCGGAAGAAATCATGTCGCTGGTGCCGCGCGACCTGGCGAAGACGAACAAGCTGGTCCCGATCGCGCGGTTGAACGGGAAGCTCTTCGTCGCCATGGCCGATCCGACGAACGTCCTCGCAGTCGACGACGTGAAGCGACGGGTGCAGCTCGACATCGTGCCGATGATCGCCACCGAAAAGGCGGTGAGCGATGCGCTGGCCGGCGTGAATCACGGCGGGGCGCGGATGGCCGAAGTGCTGAAGCAGGCGGCGGAAGACGCGGCCGCGGCGGCGAGCGACGTCGAAGTTGAGTCCAAAAAGAAGGAAGAGATCGATCTCGACCAGCTGGCGACGGACAGCGAAGACGCGCCCGTCATCAAGATCGTCAACCTGATCCTAGTGCAGGCGGTGAAGGAAAAGGCGTCCGACATTCACATCGAGCCGTTCCAGAAGACGCTGAAACTGCGTTACCGGATTGACGGCGAATTGATCGCGGCCGAATCGCCGCCGAAAGCGCTCCAACTCGCGATCACATCACGCATTAAGATTCTCGCGGGCCTCAACATCGCGGAGCGCCGCATCCCGCAGGACGGCCGGTTCCGGATCAAGGTCCTCGCCAAGGATGTGGATTTGCGTGTCTCGATTCTGCCGACGGCCTATGGCGAAAAGGTCGTGATCCGTATTCTCGATAAGGCGGCCCTGACCGGCAGCATCGACCAGATGGGCATGGATGAGTCGACGCTCGACAAGTTCAAGAAGGCGATCGACGCGCCACACGGAATGATCCTTGTGACCGGCCCGACCGGTTCGGGAAAAACGACCACACTTTACTCGGTGCTCCAGGAGTTGAATAGCCCGCAATACAACATCGTGACGGTCGAAGACCCGATCGAGTACGAGCTCTCCGGCATCAACCAGGTCTCGGTCCGCAACGATATCGGGCTCGATTTCGCCTCGGCCCTGCGCTCCATCCTGCGCCAGGACCCCGACATCGTGATGGTCGGTGAAATTCGTGACAACGAAACCGCGGACATCGCGGTGAAGGCGGCTTTGACCGGTCACCAGGTGTTGAGCACACTTCACACGAACGATGCCGCGGGTGCGATCACGCGTCTCGACGACATGGGGATCGAGCCGTTCCTGATTTCGAGCTCGGTCATCATGGCTTGCGCGCAACGACTCGTCCGGCGGATCTGCACGAATTGCCGCGAGGAATTTGTCCCGGAGCCGGAAATGCTGGGGCGGCTCGGAATGGAGATGCCGGAGGGCGCGGTCTTCTATCATGGAAGCGGTTGCGACCGGTGCAAAGGCCGCGGTTATCTCGGCCGGGTGGCGATCATCGAAGCGTTGCCGGTGAGCGAGGCGATTCGCCGGCTCATCATCAAGCGCGCCTCCGCCGCCGTGGTGAAGAATCAGGCGATCAGCGAAGGAATGCGAACGCTGCGCATGGTGGGCATCGACAAGGCGCTCGAGGGAATCACGACGCTGGAGGAAATCTGGCGCGTCACGGCGGAGGACCATTAAGCCCAACGCGATGACGATCCCGTTTCTCAGTTACTTTAAGAAGGGCAACGCCAATGGCGCCGCAGTGAAAGAGCGCGCGGCTGCTCCAGCCAAGCCCGTCCTCCCGCCGCTCGAGAAACCGAGCAGCGATCGCTTCAGCAAGACCGTGATGCCGAATGCGACCCGGACCCCTCTGCCGCAGGATCCATTCGAAATGGCCGCGCGTTCGACCGCACTGGGAGGCCAGATGCCGACCGCGACCGCGGGGGCGTCGGCTCCGGCGGGGCCGCGGACGATCTCGTTCTCGGCACCGTCGCAGGTCACGAGCGCGCGCGATTTGCCGCCGGCCGTCGCGCTGGCCCTCGAACCGAACGTCGAGCGCGTGATTTCGCTCGAACTCGGCGACGTAATGGCGGAGATGCCTCCCGGTTACGTCAAGCCGATCGAAAGCATTGATGCGACCCGGCGTATTCTGCTCAAGGCCTCCGAAGTGGAAAAAGGAATGGCGAGCGGCAAACCGACGGTTTCGTTCGAAACGGTTTACCAGCAGGTGCCCGAAATTTTTCTCCGCGAAGTGGATCCGTCCGATGCTTCGCCGCTGAACCTGCCATTCCGAAAAGTGCTCGAGCAATTCGCCCAGTTGCACGTGCGCTGCGACCAGGAACAGCACCTCGTCGTTCCGCAGGTCGAGACGCCGTTTTTGAAAGTGGCGGTCGAGGATTGCACGGAATTTGGGACGACCATGGAGCCTTTGGAAATGCATCCGGGCGATTTTCCTTCCGTGCGCATCCAACCGCCCACCGCAGCGGCCTTCGCCGCCGCCGAACCAGAAGCCGTCGTCGATCCCAGCCTGCGCAATGCGCCTCCGCGACCGACGAATGGCAGCACACCGCAATCAACCGCGCGTATTCCTTTCAAGCTTTCACCGAATGGAACGGACGGTCCCGCACCTGAGAGTGTTCCAGCCTCAAGCGGGCCGTCCGTTCCGAATTTTCCATCGCCCTTCGCTCCGGTGCCGGGCTCTGTTGCCGAGATCGGCGGTCTCGGTCCAGGCCTCTCGTCTTCGCAGAAACCGGGATCAACGATCCCGGCTACAGAGCCATCAGCGCCGGCGCCCGTGCGAATTCCATTCAAGATGCCGGCGCTGACACAAGAAGCGCGGCCCAAACCCGAGCCGTGGTTGACGAAGGAAAGCCTCGCGGCTTCGAGCGAGGCGCCGGCCGAGCCCACCGTTGCTGCTCCGGACCCGAGCCGGGTCCAAAGCGAAACGGCACGCGTCGCCGAAGTGAAGATTGCCCTGCCGCTCCTGCCGATCCTGAAAAGTCTGCCGCCGATGCAGCTCACCAGCGATCCGAGTTGCGTGCCGCCGGACGTTCGTCTCGAGCTTCCATTTTCGCTGATCGAACCGCAGCTCGCGACGGGTCGCATCAGCGTCACCGCAAAAGTTTTCGAAGTGAGTTTGCCGGTCAGTTTCCGTGGTTTGTTCCAGGCGGGGCCGGGCGCGATGGACGTCGCACTGCCATTGCAGGAAGTCCTGAAAAATCTGCCCACGACGTCATTGCGGATGCGGGATGACCAGGAGGAGCAGGACGCCGGGGCAAATTTCGCGACGCCGTTTTCCGCAAAGGCGGAGGAAGATGCGAAGCGTTTCAATGTTCCGGCGACGCCGGTGGCGAAACCGGTGGTGCCGGCGATGATTGTCGAAGCTGCCACCGAAGCAGCAGGATCTGTAGAGGCAGGCGTGTCGCCTGCGGCCGAGAACCACGCAGCCGACACGGCTGCCGCTACAGCGGCTAAAGAAGAGAAGGCTTCGGACCGTCCGTTGCGCACGCCGCTGCAAGTGGCGCTCGATACCGACGAGAAACTCGATGCGAAGGGTGTCGTCGCCCTGGTTAACAAGATGCCGGGCGTGAAGTCCTGCGCGATCCTGTTCGGCGATGGCCTCAGTCTCGCGGGAAGTTTGCCGGCCGAACTGGATACCGACGGCATTTGCGCAATGGCGCCGTCGTTGATGCAGCGGATCGAGAACCACCTGGTCGATACGAAGCTCGGCCTCCTCCGGGGGATGACCCTTTCCTGTGTGAAAGGGGCGATCACATTTTACATGCACGAGAATCTTTGCCTCGCGGCGCTCCATGCCGATCTCGATCTGCCGGCCGAGACGCGGGAGAAGCTCTCCCGGGTTGTGCACGAGTTGTCCCGAAAATATTCCCACCCAGTCTGAGGCTTTTCCATGTCGATCATCAATTACGCGAGCCGCGAGATTCAATTCAAAATCGTTTATTACGGGCCCGCGCTCTGTGGGAAAACGACGAACCTCGGCTACATCCACAAGCGGATTAATCCCGAGAACCGCGGCGACCTCGTTTCGCTCGCGACGGCGGCGGACCGGACGCTCTTTTTCGATTTCCTGCCGTTGAACGCCGTCGTCATCAAAGGATTCGTGACGAAATTCCAGCTCTACACCGTCCCGGGCCAGGTCATTTACAACGCGACCCGGCAGCTGGTCCTGCGCAGTGTGGACGGCGTTATTTTCGTCGCCGATTCGCAATGGGAGAAGATGGAGGAGAACGTCGAGAGCTTTAAGAATCTCGAAGACAATCTGGCGAAGCAAAACATCTCAATCGACGAAATTCCTTACGTTCTGCAATACAACAAGCGGGACCTCGAGAACGTCGCGCCGGTCAACTATCTCGAATACGTTCTGAACAATCGGAAGAAGCGTGTCCAGAGTTTCGAGGTGGTCTCGAGCACCGGTCAGAATGTCTTCGCTTCGCTCAATGCGGTGTCGCAGATTTTGCTCCACAAGTTCAGCAAGCAAAGTGACGTGCCGAAAAGCGCGCCGCCGCCGGTGGCGATCCCGATGGAACCGCCTCTCGCGAAAAAAGAGAGTGCGTCGGTATGAACGCGATCCCCTGTTTAACGATCGAGGATGTGGCAAATCTCGACGGCGTCCTGGGAGACTTCCTGCAGAAGGCCGAAGCCGAGCTCACGGTCGTGATCGATCGCGGCGGCAACGTGATCTCGCAGTTTGGCGACATGACGGTGATGGACGTGACGATCATTGCCGCGCTCGCGGCCGGGTCGTTCGCGGCCACGAAGGAACTGGCGCGGCGGATTGGGGAGATCGAATTCAACGCGTTATATCACCAGGGAAACGGCAACCACATTTTCATGAACTCGGTCGATGACGATACGATCATGATCACGGTTTTTGGGCGCAAGACGACGGTGGGCCTGGTGCGATTTTATTCCGCCAGCGCCGCGCAAAATGTCGGAGCGCTCTTGAAAACGCTGTCGACGGGTGGACACGGTTTCTCCTTCGACGCGTCCGATATTACCGCCGCGCCCGTCTTCGCGGACCCGTGATGTAGAGGCGCTTGTGCCAAGCGCCTGTCTTGTTGGTTAGACGCTTGGCACAAGCGCTTCTACATCGCTTCCAGTCGAACGAGCTCGCCTTGATACGGCCAGGAATCGTAAGTCGTCACAAGCCCAGCGCGCACCGGATTCTCCCGAACGTATTCCCACTTTGCAGCGTAGCTCTCGCTATTGCGAATCAAGTGGTCGAAGAATCCCTTTTGCCAAGGTGGCCGACCTGCAAGAACACACTTGGATAATTCTCGTTTTAAGACACGGACCCACTGGCAGAGGACGAAATCGAGCGGTCCCCGGACAAACAAGTGCGCATGATCCGGCATCAGGACGTAGCGACCGATTGCGATTCCCCGCGCTTCGCCCTTGCGAGTAAACCCAACAAATCGTTCGTGGGTTTGCTAGAATTCGCCTTTGCTGATGAGTGTTGAAAGTAACGAAATAAAGCGGCGGATCGTAGTGATCGAAAATTCGCGCAAGTCGCGGGGGGCGCTCTGGCATTTCAAAATGTAGAGGCGCTTGTGCCAAGCGCCTCTACATCCCGACTACTCCGTAAACTCGGCCGCCACGAGGGTGGCGTTATGGCCGCCGAAGCCGAAGGAATTATTGACGGCGATGCGGACCTTCTTTTCTTTCGCGACGTTCGGGGTGTAATCGAGATCGCACTCGGGGTCGGGATTCTCGAGGTTGATGGTGGGAGGGATGACCGAGTCGCGAATCGCGAGCGCACACGCCGCCATCTCGACGGCGCCGGCCCCGCCTAACAAGTGGCCGGTCATGGATTTCGTCGCGCTGATGGAAACCTTCTTTGCCTGTTCGCCAAACACGGTTTTAAGGGCGCGCGTCTCAGCGAGGTCGCCAAGACCAGTCGAAGTGGCGTGGGCATTCACGTAATCGACCTGGTCGGGCCGCGTCTTAGCGTGATCCAGCGCAATCTGCATGGCCCGGGCGGCGCCTTCGCCCGTCTCCGGCGGCGCCGTCATGTGATACGCGTCAGCAGACAATCCGTAGCCGGTCAGCTCGCAATAGATTTTCGCGCCTCGTGCTTTCGCGTGCTCGAGTTCCTCAACGATGACAATTCCGGCGCCCTCTCCCATGACGAAGCCATCGCGATCGCGGTCGAAGGGGCGTGAGGCGCGCTGCGGTTCGTCGTTCCGCGTACTAAGCGCTTTCATGGCGGAAAATCCAGCGAGACCGATCGCGACGATCGACGCTTCCGAGCCGCCGGCGACAAACATATCCGCGTCGCCGAACTTGATAATGCGCCACGATTCCCCGATGGCGTTGTTCGAGGTCGCGCAGGCGGTGACGATGCAAAGATTCGGACCCTGCAGTCCGAACTCCATCGAGATAAGCCCGCTCGCCATGTTGCTGATCAGCATGGGGATGGTGAAAGCGGAGACGCGGCCGGGACCTTTCGTCATGAGGGTCGTGTGCTGGTCCTCGAGAGTCTTCAGGCCGCCGATGCCGCTGCTCACGATCGCGCCGAAACGTTGCCGGTTCGTTTTTTCCAGGTCTACGCCGCAGTCTTCCAGCGCCATTTTCGCCGCCGCCATCGCGAGATGGGTGAAGCGATCGGTCCGGCGAACGTCCTTCGGGTTCCTGAAGTAATTCTTCGGATCGAAATCACGGACCTCACCGGCGATCTGGCAATCGAAGGCAGTGGTATCGAACGCCTGGATTTTTCCAATGCCGCTGACGCCGGTCCGCAGATTACGCCAGAACGTTTCGAGATCGTTGCCGATGGGAGTCACAACGCCCATTCCGGTGATGACGACTCTTCGATTCATAAGAAAGTAACGAGTGACAGGTGGCCTGTAACGAGAATCATGATTGTGGCGTTTGAAAACTTGTCACACGTCACATGTCACTCGTCACATCTTCTTCACCGCGTTCCCATACCGACGCTCTGAACAGTCTGGAACAGTTTGCCTTCCGTCTTGATTGACGGGGCGATGATGATCTCGGTTTGCTGGAACTCCGCAATATCGTGCGCCCCGACGTTGCCCATGCAGGTCGTGATCGCGCCGACCAGGTTCTGGCTGCCGTCATCCACTTCGGCCGGGCCAAACAGGATTTGTTTCAGCGACCCGGTCGCGCCGACTTTGATCCGGGTGCCACGAGGCAGGTTCGCATGCGGCGTTGCCATGCCCCAGTGATAACCGGCACCGGGCGCTTCGTAGGCCTTGGCAAACGCGCTTCCGACCATGACGGCATCGGCGCCGCAGGCGAGCGCTTTGCAAACGTCGCCCCCTTTGCTCATGCCGCCGTCGGTGATGATCGGAACGTAGCGGGAAGTCTTTTTGAAATATGCATCGCGCGCGGCGGCGCAATCGACGGTCGCGGTCACCTGCGGCACGCCCAGGCCGAGGACGCCGCGTGACGTGCAGGCCGCGCCAGGACCGACGCCGATGAGGACAGCGGCCGGTCCGCATTCCATGATCTCGAGAGTCACATCAAAGCCGACCGTGTTGCCGACGATGACCGGGATGCGCATCTCGCGGCAGAATTTTTCCAATTCGAGCGATTTATATTCCGAAGAGATGTGGCGCACGGTCGAGACGGTGCTTTGGACGACGAACACGTCTGCGCCGGCCTCCTGCGCAATTTTGCCGAACTCGGTCGCGCGCTGCGGAATGGAACTAACCGCCGCGATCGCGCCGCTGTCCTTGATCTGGCGAATTCGCGCCGCGATCAAATCTTCCTGGACCGGTTCCTGGTAGATCTTTTGGAGCAGGTGCGTGATCTCCGATTTGTCGGCCTCGACGATCTTGTGCAAAACTTCCTTCGGGTTTTTGTAACGCGTCTGAACGCCCTCGAGATTCAAAACCGCGAGCCCGCCGAGTTTGCTCATCTCGATGGCGAAGACCACGTCGACCACGCCGTCCATCGCGCTGGCGAGGATCGGGATCTTGAAATTCAGCGGCTCGGCGTCACGGCGCGGGAGGCGCCAGGCGATGTCGACTTCGTTTGGATTGATCGTCACGCGTCCGGGGACGAGAGCGATCTCGTCGAACCCGTAGGTCACGCGAGCTTTGCGATTGCGGCCGATCCACATTCCCATGATTAAATTTGTTCCGGTTTAAATCGTTCGTTCAAACTTCCGCACCGTGGACACCGCGGAAGCAAGGCGGGCGTTCGATCCTCAAATTCGAACGCGCAAATCACGCACCGCAGCCGGTAACGCAAAGCGCGACGCTCGCGACGGCGACGGTTCCACTCTCCGAATATCCAGAGGAGAAAAACCGCCGCAAGAAAAACCAGCAAATAGATCGTGACCAGCGCGGAGAGACTGACTGGGATCACGGCGCAGTAGGGGTGGGGCCGGACGAGGGCGGAGGCGTGATGTCGTTGCCCCATTCGAGAGTGGCGATGCCCCAGACGAGCTCGGCGAGGTCGGAGGACGGCGAATGGCGGAGAGCGGGGAAACGGGTAAGGGCGAGATATTTTCGGGCTTGCTCGTCGAGAGCGGCATCGCCGGAGGAGGCCTGGAGGAAACAGTGCCACACTTCGCCCTTATCGTTGACCGCGACGAGGAACCGGGCGGGCTCGGGGGATTCGCGGCCGGAGGCAGCGAATTTCAGTTGGGGAGTCTGCGGGGGGATCAACGAATCGAGCTCGGGTGAAAATCGAATCGCCGTCGGGGCGGGCTTCGTGAACAACTGCGCGGGATTTGTCGACCTCTCGACTGGCGCGGGCGGATGCGCGCTCGGAATTCGCACGGCGGGTGGCGCGGGCGGGAGATCTTTGAGGGCTGGCTGGCGACCCAGGTAAGAGGGCGCGTGCTGGATTGTGGGCAGAGCGAGCGACTTCGTTTCGGGTGGCGCCTGCGTGGTGGATGCGAGTGCCGGGTCCTCGGCTTCGATCCAGCGCAAAAGCTGCCGGCCCTCGTCGGAATTTTCCGAGATCAGACTCAACCGGCCCGGGGGTGGCAGGAGAGCCACGGCCGGCGGATAAACAATTTGGAAAAGGTATAAGCCGAAGGCGTGCAGGGCGAGCGAAGCGAGGAGAAACCCGGCAATGGTCCATTTGCCGCGGCCCGGCCGTTCCCAGCCGAAGACCAGATCAGTCGCGGGCGCGCCGGGAACGTTCATTTCGGCGGGGTTGTCGCCAGGGCCACCGAAGTGATTCCGTGCTCGAGCGAGAGATTGGCCACTTCGACGACGAGCGAGTAAGGCGTAAACCGATCGGCCTTGATAATGATCGGTCGCGACTCTTTCTTCGCCTGGTCGAGCAACGGTCCCAACTGCTCGAGCGCGACTTTTTGATCGTGGAAATAAATCGCGGGCGCGGCGCCGCCGGTGATGCTGATAATCTGCGGATTGATCTGCGGGCCGAGAGTGAAACGCGAGAGCGGAACTGAGACGGAGATCCCCGGCTGAAGGATAAAGTTCGAGCTGAGCAACAGGAAGAAGATCAGCAAAAAGGTAACGTCGAGCAGCGGGATGGCCGCGAGCCAGCCGAAGTGATGTTCTTTCGTCCGGGAAAGCTTCATACCCTGCGGCCCATCGGCCGCTGGAAAACTTATCGCACTTCCCGTTCGGCGGCCGGCGCCTGGAAGGTGATGATGTCGCCCTTCGGTTCCCGATCGCTCAGCATGTGCACGACTTCAATTCCGGCCCGCTCCATTTCGTGCATCAGGGAATTAACGCGCGAGGAGAGGTAACTATAGGCGATGAAAGTCGGGGTGGCGACGACGAGGCCGGCCGCGGTCGTGAGCAGACTTTTGTAAACGCCGTTGGAAAGTTCCGTGACGGTGGCATAGCCGCCGTTGGCCGAGAGGGTGCCAAAGGCGTCGATCATGCCGGTGACGGTGCCGAGCAAACCGAGGAGCGGTGCGACATAAGCCAGGGCCGCGAGGACGCCGAGAAAGCGCTCCAGCTTCGGCACTTCGAGCTGCCCCGCTTCCTGCACGATCTCGCGCAGTTCGGGGCGCGGCGCATCGTGCCGGATAATCGCGGCGTGAATGACCCGTGCGACCGGACCGGGAGTGCCGGCGGATTCGTGCAGGGCTTCGGCAAAATTGCGCCGCTGGAGGAGATTCGAAAGTCCCTGGAGAAATTCGCCGACGTGGATCGTGGCGCGATGCAGGTAGAGGAGCCGTTCCGCAAAAACAGCAATGGCAATGACGCTGCACGCCAGGATGGGCCACATGAGCAAGCCACCCTTCTGGATGTAGTCGATCATTCGCTTTTGTCTTAGCCGCCTTTCGCGTGCATGGCAAGCCGCGAAGCCTTCAGTTACTTCCGTTTGCCCGGAGGCGTGGGGCGCGGAGAGACGCCGGGAGTCTGCCGGATCATTTTGCCGGCAGCATCGTAAACCGTGTAGCCGGTTTGCCGGCCGATTTTGTCGTAGGCGTAGACGATCTTGTTTCGCACGGCGTCGTCCGGCCCGAGCTGGGTTTCCTGGGTGAGCTTCCCGGCGTCGTCGTACTTATAGATAGCCTTGAAGCGCAATTGATCGTCGGGTCCATAAATTTCGCCGCTCGTGAAACGCCCCGCATCATCAAGGACGTAGCGAATTTTCCCCACGGTCTTGCCGTCTTTGCCGGTGGTCGTGGCGATGGCGCGGTGATGGGGGGAGTCGAATTCATACGTGGTGCGGCTCCCGTCGGCGTTGATCGAAACGGTGACGCGGACCGGCTCGGAATTCGGGGCCGGGGTCTGGCTTCGAACGGGGCAGGCCGGGGCGATCAGGGCGAGCGCGAATCCTAGAGCAATCGACCGGCGAAACATTGGGGAAAATACGAGGTGGGGAAAGAGCGGCAAACGGGCATTATTTTTATTGACCCTGGGTACGGAAGGTGGTTAGAAGTGGGGGGAAGTGGATTGAAATGGCACAACTATCCGCTCGTGCATGGAAAACAACTCTCAACCCCAAAAATTCTTTGCCGGCGAATTCCGTCACGCCCTCGACGAAAAGAACCGCATCACCATCCCGTCCCGCTGGCGCCAGGACAAGGGTGAAGAGTTCATCATCCTGCCGGAACCGCAGCACCAGTTCCTCGTGGTCATGTCGCAGGAGGAGTTTGCCCGGATGAGCGCCCAGGCCGAAAACCACAGCGCCGTTTCCGCGCGCGATCGCCGGATTTTCTTGCGCCACCTTCATTCCCGGGCCGAACACGGGACGTCCGACCGGCAGGGCCGCCTCGTTTTGCCCGAGGACATGTGCCGGCAGCTCGGATTGAAAGGCGAGGTCGCGCTCGTCGGCGGCCGCGGCCGTTTCGAGATCTGGAATTTGCCGAAATGGAAGCGCGCCCATGAGGAGGAAACCGCGACCTATCAACACGTCGCCAGCGTCATCGGGCTGTAGCCATCTGTTTCGAAAATGATCAACGCATTGCTGTTTGAGCGGCCCATCTGGTTCACGACCGGCCCGCACGAAGTGGAGGAGGCGCAGGAAATGGAGGATTTTACCTATCATCAGCCAGTGCTCGTGAGCGAGTCGGTGGAACTCCTGGCGCCGCGCGCGGGATCGCTCGTCGTGGATGGAACCTGCGGCGGCGGAGGACATGCCGCCGAAATTCTGCGCACCGGCGCGGATGTGGTGGCGCTGGACCAGGATCCGGACGCGATTGAATTCGCGAGCGAAAAATTGTCGGAGTACGGCGGTCGGGTTACGCTTCGCCAGGCGAACTTTCGGGAAGCCGGAAGAGTGCTGGATGAATTGGGCGTGATCGGGATCGGGGGGGCGTTGCTCGATCTCGGCGTCTCCTCGCGCCAATTGGAGAACGCGAGCCGCGGCTTCAGCGTGATGCGCCCGGGCCCGCTCGATATGCGAATGGATCCGCGCGGCGAACTCACAGCGACGACGGTCGTCAATTCCTACACCGAAGAGGATCTCACCCGGTTGTTTCGTGAGTTGGGGGAGGAACCGGCGGCGCGCCGGATTGCCAGCCAATTGGTGAAGCAGCGCAAGGAAGTCCCGTTCCAGGACACCATGCAGCTGGCGAAAGCGATCGAGAAGATCGTCTGGCGCCACGGGCGCCGGCATCCCGCCACCCAGGTTTTCCAGGCATTGCGAATGGAAGTGAATGATGAGCTGGGCGCGCTCGAAGAAGGATTGCGCGTCCTGACGAAACGGCTCGAATCCGGGGCGCGGTTTGCGGTCATCACCTTTCATTCGCTCGAGGACCGGATCGTGAAAAATTTCTTCCGCGACCGGAGTCGCGAATGGCTGGACCGGCCGGAATGGCCCGAACCGCGACGCAATCCGGATTTTGTTTTCCGCCTCATCACCGACAAGCCGGTCGAGCCCGGCGAGAATGAGCAGCGGAATAACCCGCGTTCGCGCAGCGCCAAATTGCGCGTCGCCGAGAAAATCTAATGCACGCTCCGCGCCGCAAAACTTTCAACTCGGTCAATGCCGCCTCGCTGGCACGCTGGATCCTGATCACCGGGTTCCTGGCGCTGACCGGTTTGATTTATGTTTATCTCACGCTCCAGCTCTACCACCTTGGAGACCGGAAGAAGGCGCTGGAAAACGAGCTCACGAGTTTGCGCTCGCAGAACGACGTCGCCAGCGTGCAGATCGCGGCTTTGACCTCGCGCTCGGCGATGCAGCGCCGGCTCAAGGAGGGTTATTTGAAAATGATCCCGATCGCCGAGCAAAACATCGTCCGCTTAAGCGTGCCGCGGTCGCGGGTCGAGGATGCGGTCCAACCGGTCGCGAACAAACGGGCCGGCAGATGAAGTGGAACAGCCGGATCCGTTGCGCGCTGGTCTGCCTCTTTTTTACAGCTCTCTTCAGCCTCTTTTCGTTCCGGCTGGTTTACCTCCAGATGATCAAGCACGACGAGTACGCCGGGCTCGCCGCGGAGAAACATGTTTACAAGCAGCCGATCTTCGCGGAACGCGGCTCGATCCTGGACGCGAACAACGAAGTGCTCGCGCACAACACGCCGGTCGAGACCGTCGTGGCCGACGCCACTCACTTAAATAATCGCGAGGCGATCCTTCCACTGCTCCGGGACGCGCTGGATCTTCCCGCCGACGAGCTGTCCGAGAAATTACAGGGGGACCGCCGTTACATCGTCCTGAAACGCGAAGTGCCGGCCGCCACCGCGACGGCGCTGCGCGAAAAACTGCGCGTCCAGAATTTACGCGGCATTTATTTCGAGCGCGATACGACCCGCATTTATCCAAACGGTTCGATGCTCTGCCACGTCATCGGATTTACGGACTTCGAGCATCGCGGCATCCAGGGCGTGGAATCATCGATGGAAGAATATCTGCATGGGCAGGACGGTTATCGTTTCATCGAACACAACCGCGCCGGGCAGGAGATCGTCCTCTATCGCGGCCAGGAACGCGCCCCGCGCGACGGCTACCAGGTCCATCTCACGATCGATCTCAACCTCCAGAATATCGTGGAGAACGAAATCGACGCCGCCGTCCGCGAGTACTCGCCGCAAAAGGCGACCATCATCCTGATGCGGCCGCAGACCGGCGAAATTCTGGCCATGGCGAACCGGCCGAACTTTGATTTGAACCTCCGTTCCGAAGCGAAGCCGGAGCAGATGAAAAACCGCGCCATCATCGACATGATGGAGCCGGGCTCAACTTTCAAAATCGTCACCGCCGCCGCCGCGCTGAACGAGCACAAAGTCCGGCCCGACACGACGATTTTCTGCGAGAACGGCATTTGGAATTTCGGCGGCCGGCCGTTGCACGATCACAAAGCTTATTCCGACCTGAGCGTGCAGGACATTCTCGTGAAATCGAGCAACATCGGCGCGGCCAAGCTGGCCATCTCGGTCGGCGAACAGAAATTTTACGAATACATCCGCCGCTTCGGTTTCGGCGATCGCACCGGGATTGAATTGCCGGGCGAAATCCCAGGGGTAATTCGCCCGCCGCAATCGTGGAGCAAGATTTCCATCACCCGGATTCCGATGGGCCACGAAGTCGCCGTGACCCCGCTGCAGATGACGTTGGCGATGGCGACGATCGCGAACGGCGGCAAACTTATGACCCCGCGAATCGTGAAATCGATTACGACCGAAGACGGTAAAACCATCACCACGTTTTCTCCGACCGTTTTGCGCCAGGTGATTTCGCCGGAGACCGCGGCGCAAATTGGGAACGCGCTCCGTGGCGTGGTGAGCGATCGAGGTACGGCGGCGGCGGCGGCTGTCCCCGGCTTTACGATTTCCGGTAAGACCGGCACCGCGCAGAAAGTCGACCCGAGAGGCGGATACGAGCAGGGGAAATACGTGGTTTCTTTCTCCGGTTACCTGCCTTCCGACCATCCGGAGTTCGTCGGCCTCGTGGTCCTGGACGATGCGAAGACCAGCAGGCCGGAATTGAATTATGGCGGGCTCGTGGCCGGCCCGATCTTTGCGCGGATCGCCGAAAAAGCCGCGCGTTATCTCGATCTTCAGCCGCATGAAGAGCTGGCAAAACCGTCTGCGGCGGGACGAGTGGCCCTAACCAATGCGTCCCACCGTTGAGGGCGCTGCGCCCGTTTGATCATTTCGCATGCAGCTCAAAACTCTCGTCGCAGCCGTTTCCCCCCGCCAAATCATCGGGCCGGTTGATCGCGTCGTGGAAAGCATCGCGTATGACTCGCGGCGTGTGCAGAGGAATGGCCTTTTCGTCGCATTGCGCGGTGAAAAAAGTGACGGCCATCAATTCATCGAGCAGGCCGTCGAAAAAGGCGCCGCGGTCGTCGTGACGGAACAGGAGGTTCAATCCCCGCGCGCGACGTGTGTCGTAGTCGAGAATACCCGAACCGCGCTCGCCGACCTCGCCGCCGTTTTTTACGAACGGCCCGCCCGCCGTCTCAAGCTCGCCGCCGTCACCGGCACGAATGGGAAAACGACGACGACGTTCCTCCTTAAACATATTTGCGAGAAAGCCGGTTTGCCTTGTGGCCTGCTCGGAACCGTTCGTTACGAAATCGGGGACCGGGTTTTGCCCGCGGTCCGCACGACTCCGGAATCGCTCGACGTGCAGGAGTTGCTCGCGCAAATGGTGAACGCCGGGTGCAAGGCCGCTGCCATGGAAGTGTCGTCGCATGCCATCGCCCAGGACCGGGTGCGCGGGCTCGAGTGGGACGTGGCCGTCTTCACGAACCTGACCCAGGACCATCTCGACTTTCACGGCACGATGGAAAAGTACTTCGAGGCGAAGGCGGAACTCTTCACCGGACTCGCCGAACAGAAATCGAAAACAAACGCCACTGCGGTCATTAATCTCGACGACCGCCATGGCGCTCAGTTGGTCGACCGTTTGGAAAAGAAAACGCCCGTCGTCACCTACGGAGTGGGAGCGCGGGCCGATTTTCGCGCCTCCAGTTACCATGCGGAATTCGCCGGCACGTCGTACCAGCTGGACGCGCGCGGCAAGAGCTACCTCGTGCGTATTCCACTCATCGGCCGCTTCAACGTCGCGAATTCGATGGCGGCCCTGGCCGCGGCCAGCAGCATGGGCATCAACCTGCGCGAGGCCATTCTCAGCCTTGGACGGTCGCCCCAGGTTCCGGGGCGGCTCGAAGCGGTTCCCGCCAAACGGCAGTTCCAGGTTTTTGTCGATTACGCCCACACCGATGACGCGCTGCTCAATGTTCTCAAGACGCTGCGCGAATTGTCACCGAAAAGACTGATCGTCGTCTTTGGTTGCGGCGGTGATCGCGACAAACAAAAGCGGCCGCTCATGGCCCGCGTCGCGGACCAGAATGCGGATTACAGCATCATCACCTCCGACAATCCGCGCAAGGAGGACCCGGACGCGATCATTGCCGATGCCGAGAGGGGTTTTCGTTCGGATCGCTACGAAAAAGTTACCGACCGGGCTAAGGCGATCGCGCGCGCGATTGAATTGGCGCAGCCCCGCGACATTGTCCTCATCGCCGGCAAAGGCCACGAGGCCTACCAGGAATTCTCCGATCACACCGTGCCCTTCGACGACATTCAAGTGGCGAGGCAGGCCCTAGAAAATCATCCGCTGGAGTTTGGGTCATGATGGTCACGAAAGTTCGATTGGTAGGGACGCCGCGTTGCGGCGTCCGCTCGATTTGGAGGATGCCTCGCGCAAGAAAGAGCACGGACGCCGCAGCGCGGCGTCCCTACCTATGGACGCGTTAAGTCTTGCCCAAATCGCGAAGCTTTCCGGCGGCTCGATCTCGGCGGACGACACCAGCGTAATGGTCAGGCGAGTCAGCACCGATTCGAGAACGCTTCAGGCCGGCGATCTCTTCGTGCCGTTGCGCGGAGAAAATTTCGACGGGCACAAGTTCATCCAGCAGGCGGCGGAACGCGGCGCCGCCGGTGCGATGGTGGAGGAAAAATGGGAGGGCCGGGTTCCGCGCAACTTTGCCCTGATTCGCGTGTCCGATACCCTCGTTGGTTATCAGACTCTGGCCGCGAATTATCGCGCGTCGTTGCCGCTGAAAGTGATCGCGATCACCGGCAGCAACGGCAAAACCAGCACGAAGGAGTTCGTCGCCGCAACTCTGGCGAACAAATTCCAGGTCACGAAGACCGAGGGCAATTTCAACAATCATGTCGGTCTTCCCCAGACAATGCTGGCGGCAAATCGCGAGGACGAAATCGCCGTCTGGGAAATTGGAATGAACCATCCCGGCGAAATCGCGGTTCTGGCGAAACTGGCCGCGCCCGATGCCGCGATCATTACCAACGTCGGGATCGCTCACATCGAATTCATGGGCAGCCGCGAAGCAATCGCGGCGGAAAAAGGGGCGCTCGCGGAGGCGGTAGGCCCGACCGGCACGCTCATTCTGAATGCCGACGACACTTTCACGGAAGCGATCGCCCAACGCACCCGCGCCAAAATAATTCAGGCCGGGATCGAAAACGGTTCTGTTCGCGCGACCGAGATCACCCAGAGCGCGACCGGCTCGGAGTTCACCATCCTGGAAGGAGCGCATCGCTGCCGGGCCCAATTGCCCGTGCCGGGAATTCACATGGTGGAGAATGCGATGCTCGCGGTCGCGGCAGGGCGGGCGTTCGGGCTCTCGCTCGAGGAATGCGCGAAGGGTCTTGCTTCCACTCCCCTCACGAAAGCACGCCTTCAAATCAGGGAAGTTCGCGGCATTCAGTTCATCGATGACAGCTACAACGCCAATCCCGATTCGATGAAGGCCGCGCTCCGCACGCTGGTGGAACTGGATACGGATGGCCGGCGAATCGCGGTCCTGGGGGAAATGGGCGAGCTGGGGGCGGAATCAGAGACCGGGCATCGCGAAGTGGGTGAAGCGGCCGCGGCACTGCGCGTCGATGAATTGATCGCGGTCGGCGCGGCCGGCGCGGCCATCGCGCACGCGGCGAAGAAAGCCGGATTGGAAAAAAGCGTGGCGGTTGGTTCCGCGAACGAAGCCGCGGAGCTGCTCGAGAACAGCGCGGCGCCGGGCGATTTGGTTTTGGTCAAGGGAAGCCGGACCGCGCGAATGGAGCGGGTCCTGGAGGAATTTGCGAAGAGACGCCAGCCCGAGGAAGTCGCGCGATGATGTATTACCTCCATCTCCTGAGTGAGGAGATCAAAGGCTTCAACGTCTTTAGTTATGTGACGTTCCGCGCCGTCGCGGCAGCGGTTACGGCGTTCGTCCTTTCGCTTGCGTTCGGCAATCTCGTCATTCGCAAATTGATCGCCCTCAAAATCGGCCAGCCCATTCGGACGGCCGAGGAAGTCCATCGCCTCGCGGAGTTGCACAGCGCAAAACAAGGCGTCCCGACCATGGGCGGCGTGCTCGTGATCGGAACGGTCGTGCTCTCCAGTTTCCTCTGGGCGCGCCCGGACAATCGCTTCGTCTGGCTCGCGCTCTTCAGCATGGTTTATCTCGGCGTTCTCGGGTTCGTGGACGATTACCTCAAGGTTTCGAAGAAGAAATCGGACGGCATCAGTGGCCGGTTAAAATTGGTTTTTCAGATCGGTCTCGCCTGCATCGTGGCCGTCGTCTTTCTGACCAATCCGCTCATCGAAGTCCAGGCGCGCTCGCTTTATCTGCCGTTTTTCAAAATTCCGGTCGTGCCCAACATGGGGTGGCTCACGGTCGTCTTCTTCGCGTTCGTGATCGTCGGTTCCTCGAATGCCGTGAATCTCACCGATGGGCTCGATGGTCTTGCGATCGGCTGCACGATCACGGTGGCGTTCGCCTATGCGCTTCTCTCCTACGCGGCCGGAAATTTCCGGATCGCGGAATACCTCCAGGTCCCTTTTTATCCCTACACGGGTGAGCTGGCGGTGGTCTCCTCCGCCCTCGTCGGCGCCGGACTTGGTTTCCTCTGGTTCAATTGTCACCCCGCCAAAGTCATCATGGGCGATACCGGTGCGCTCGCGATCGGGGGGATCATCGGCGTGATCGCGATCTGTTGTAAGCAAGAGCTACTCCTTGCGGTGGTGGGCGGTGTTTTCGTGCTCGAAGCGGCGTCGGTCATTCTCCAGGTGCTCAGCTTTCGGCTGACCGGCAAACGCATTTTCGCCATGTCGCCGCTCCATCATCACTTCGAGTTGCGCGGCTGGAAGGAGAACACCGTCATTGTCCGGTTCTGGATCCTGTCGGCGATCTTCGCGCTCCTCGGATTGGCCACCTTGAAATTAAGATAACGTGAAGTATTCCGGGAAAAAAGTTGCGGTCTTGGGAGCGGGCCTCAGTGGGACCGCGGCGGCCCTGCTCCTGCGGAGTGAGGGCGCCGAAGTCACCGTCCTCGACAGCGCCGATGAGAACAGGCTCCTGAAATCGACGCTCGATAATTTGCGCTCGCGCGGGGTCACCGTGCGCTCTGGCCCGGCCGCGGAAAATGACCGATCGCCCTGCGACCTCGTCGTGCTGAGCCCGGGGATCGATCCCTTGTCCCCGCTGGCGACAAATTTCTCGGCGCGCAAAATCGAAACGATCGGCGAGCTGGAACTTGGGTGGCGCTCGGTGGAGGAGCCGGTCATTGCCATCACCGGTACGAACGGCAAGACGACGACCACGGAGTTGCTCGCGCAAATGCTCAACGCGTGCGGGCAAAGCACGATCGCCTGCGGCAACATCGGCAAGCCTCTTTGCGAAGTCGCGCTCGAGGACCGCGACCTCTACGTCCTCACGGTCGAGGTCAGCTCATTCCAGCTTGAAACCATCAGCACTTTTCGTCCGACCGTCAGCGTCTGGCTGAATTTCGCGCCCGACCATCTCGATCGTTATCGGTCGGTGGCTGAATATCGCGCCGCCAAGCTGCGCATTTTCGAGAACCAGACCGCGGAAGACGTGGCGGTGGTCAACGCCGGCGAATCACTCCCGAAGATCGCGGCCCGCGCCGTGACTTTCAGCGCCTATGCGAACCGGGCCGATTTCCGCTTCGAAGCCGGCTCGATCGTTTATCAGAACCAGCCCGTGCTCCGGATGGCCGACCTGAAGCTGCGCGGTTCCCACAACATCGAGAACGTGATGGCGACGCTCGCCGTGGGGCTGGCGCGCGGGTTGACCTTCGAACAAATGGTTCCGCCCCTGCACACCTACGAGCCGCGGCCACACCGCTGCGAGTTCGTCCGGGAAGTCGGCGGCGTTACCTACATAAACGATTCCAAGGCGACCAACCTGGACGCGGTGGAAAAAGCACTTTTGGCGCAGAACCGGAAAGTGATCCTGATCGCGGGCGGAAAGGACAAGGGATTTACCTTTGAAACTTTGCGGCCGCTGGTTTCGGAGAAATCGCGCGCGGTCATCCTGATCGGCGAGATGGCGACGCGGATTTGCGAGGATTGGAAAGATGCGGTGGCGTGCGAGATCGCGAACTCGCTGGCCGATGCCGTCGAGCGCGCGCATGCCATCGCGCAAACCGGCGAAGTTGTCCTGTTTTCTCCCGGAACTTCCTCGTTCGACATGTTCAAGAGCTACGCTGATCGCGGCGATCAGTTCCGTGCCCTCGTCCACGCTCTGCCCAAATAACCCTATGAAACTACCCAGTCTTTTCCCAATGAAGAAACTGCGCGCCACGACCGCGCGGAGGTCGCTCGGCGTGCCGGACGAGATGGATTACGAGGAGATGTCCGAGCCCAACATGAAGTTGTCGCGCGCCCTGCTCATCGTGCTCGTCCTCCATGTTGTCGCGGTTGCCGGAATCATTGCCTTCAACACCATCAAAAGCCGGCAGGGCGCATTTCCTCCCGTCACGAACACCAAAAACGCGGCGCCGAAATCGATGGCGCCATCGGTTATCAACTCCGAGTCGACCATAAAGCCGCGCGACGAGTCCGCGCCCACCAGGGGGGTGGTGAAAGAGGAGCGAAAAGCAATTCCGGTCAAGCCGACGGCCGAGAACAGTCCGAAAGCGGAAAACAAAAAGACTTACGTCGTCGCGAAGGGCGACACGCCAGTCTCGATCGCGAAGAAGTTCAAGATCACATCCGACCAATTGCTCACGGCGAACAAGATCGAGGACGCTCACAAACTAAAGATTGGGCAGAAGTTGATGATCCCCGCCGCGAAACAAACGAAACCGAAGAAATCTGAATAGTGATGGAATGCAGTCCAATGCGGGAGGCCTCAAAATCGTCATCCCGAGCGCAGTCGAGGGATCCCGTGGAACAGTCGCTCGACGTGTCACGGGGTCCCTCGACTGCGCTTCGCTGCGCTCGGGATGACAGCTTCGACAGCCGCGAAACCTAAATGCACCGCAAGAGCGCCTATTTCCTATTCCTGGCGGTTTTGGGGATGCTGGTCATCGGCATCGTCATGCTTTTCAGCACGAGCGCGTTCGCGAAGGACAGCCATGGCGATATGTATTTCTTCGTCAAACGCCAGGCGGTCTGGCTGGTCGTAGGCTTCGTGGTCTGCGCGGTGGCAGCCGTCGTCGACTATCATTTTTGGCTCCGAACCTGGTGGATCTGGTTTGCGCTCGCTCTGGTCGCGCTGGCGTTTTGTTTCGTGCCGCATTTTGGCATGCGGATCAACGGCTCGCGCCGCTGGGTCGCGCTCGGCCCGGCGACCTTTCAACCCTCCGAGATCGCCAAGATTGCAGCCATCTTTTTTCTGGCGGCATGGTTCGGCGCCCGGGAGAAAGAGAGCGGTCGTCTGTTGCCGGGCTTCGTCATCCCGTTCGCGATTGTCTCTACCGCTCTGCTCCTGATCGTCACCGAGGTCGATCTGGGAACGACCGCCCTGATCGGTGCGACGATGTTCGTGATCATGTTCGTGGCCGGAACCCATCCGGCCTTGCTCGGGTTGCTGTCGTTAGGCGGCCTGGGCGGAATTCTTTTCGTTGCCACTCACATGTCGGAGCGAATGGGGCGGCTCGCCGCCTTCATGGATCCGGAGCGTTTCAAGGATGACGCCGGCCTTCAACAAATGCAGGCGCTCATCGCGTGGGGAAGCGGCGGGATGGAAGGGCTCGGCCTCGGAAATGGCCGGCAAAAAATGCTCTACCTCCCCTACGCCCACACCGATTTCATTTTTCCCATGATCGGCGAAGAGCTCGGCTTGCGGATGAGTTTGCTCGTCGTCTTTTTGTTTGTCGTCATCATCGTGTGCGGCCTGATGATCGCGCTTCATGCCAAGGACCGCGCCGGATTACTCCTCGGCAGCGGCATCGTTTCACTGCTCGGGTTGCAGGCGGCGGTGAATATCGGGGTCACGACTTCACTGCTGCCGAACAAAGGTTTGCCCCTGCCGTTCGTCAGCTACGGTGGTTCGAACCTGGCCGCCTGCCTCTTCGGGATTGGACTGCTCCTGAACATCTATCGCCAGGGCGTGCTGGAACCGGCCAAGAAAAAAAGCGCCATCATCCGCGCGCGGACCACGCCGAGAATATGAGACCCATAGGTCGTATAAGTCCTATAGGACCTATCCTATGAACACCGTGATCGCATGTGGCGGCACCGGCGGCCATCTGTTTCCGGGCCTCGCTGTCGCCGAAGTCCTCCGCTCGCGCGGCCACGAGGTCATGCTTTTCGTTTCCGAAAAGGAAATCGATGCGCTGGCGATGTCGGGCCGCTCGGAATTTCGCTGCCAGAAATTGCCCACGGTCGGTTTGCCGTCGCCGTTTTCTCCGAAGATCTTCGGGTTCCTCGGCCGTTTCGCCGAGAGCCTGAGAGTTTGTCGCGGCGTCTATCGCAAATTCAAACCGCATGCCGTTCTCGGGATGGGCGGCTTCACCTCCACGGCGCCGGTCCTGGCCGGGAAGATGCGCGGGGTCCCGACTTTTATTCACGAATCGAATGCGATTCCGGGAAAGGCGAATCGCGTGACCGCGCGCATGGTTCGCGCTGTCCTCCTCGGGTTCAAGGAATGCGCGCCGTTTTTTCCGAGGGCGCGCACCGAGGTGACGGGGACGCCGATCCGGAAGGAATTGCAGCCGATGGATCGGAGGATCGCACGACAGAAACTGGGTCTGCGCGAAGACTTGACGACGTTGCTGATCATGGGCGGGAGCCAGGGGGCGACCGGAATCAACCAGGCGGTCATCAAGTCGCTCCCGTCGCTGCACGAGGCCCCGCTTCAGGTGATCCATCTCACCGGAACGCGCGACGAACGGCTCGTGGCCGACAATTATAAGCGCGAAAAAATTCCGGCATGCGTCGCCGCGTTCCATCACGCGATGGAAGAAGTTTACAGCGCGGCCGATTTCGCTCTTGCCCGCTCCGGCGCCGCCAGCCTCGCCGAGCTGGCCGCTTTTTCGCTTCCCGCGATTCTGATTCCGTATCCCTACGCCGCCGAGGACCACCAGACCAAGAACGCGGAGATTTTCGTTCGCGCCGGCGCGGCGCTGCTGCTAAAGGAATCCGACCTCACCGCCGAGCTGCTCGCGCAAAAAATTCGCGAGTTAATCGACGACCCCGACCAGCTGCGGCGCCTCGCGGAAGTTTCCGGGCGTCTCGCGCCGAAAAACGCGGCCGCGCTCGTGGTCGAAACGATGGAAAGATATACGCAATCGAATCATGACGCTCGCCTCTGAACTCAATCTTCAGGAAATGCTGACACGGCAGCGCCATCGGATTCATCTGGTCGGGGTCGCGGGCAGCGGCATGAGCGGCATTGCGGCCCTCCTCCTCGAACTTGGCCATGACGTTAGCGGGTCGGACAAAGTGGCGTCGTGGGAAGTGGATCGGTTACAGCGCCTGGGCCTGCGTTTTCGGGCCGAGCATCGAGCGGAAGACGCGAGCGATGCCGAGCTGGTGATCTACTCCTCCGCGATCCGGGAGACGAACCCGATCCGCGTGGCCGCGGCGATCGCCGGCCAGCCCGTCCTGCGCCGGGCGGAGGCGCTGGCAGCCATCATGTCAGGCAAGCGCGGCATCGTTGTGGCCGGCATGCACGGGAAGACGACAACGTCCGCGATGGCGGCGCATGTGTTGCGGGAAGGGGGCGTGCATCCTTCCCATTATGTTGGCGCCGAGATTCCCTTGCTCGGATCGAATGCGCATTGGGATCCGCGCGGCGAATTTTTCGTGGCCGAAGGCGATGAAAGCGATGGCACCCTGCGGCTTTTCAAGCCCGAGCACGCGCTCGTCCTGAACATCGAGGAGGAGCATCTCGATTTCTACGCCGACCTCGCGGCGATCGAGGAGGTCTTCTCCCAACTCCTCGCCCAAACGAGCGGCTCGGTCTTTTATTGCGCTGACGATTCCCATGCCGCGCGGATTTGCCGCCGGCATTCGCGCCCAATCTCATTCGGGTTTTCCGAGCGGGCGGAGTATCGCGGCACCGATATTGATCTGCGGGATTTCGCGTCGGTCTTTTGTGTTTTTCGTCGCGGCGAAAAGCTCGGGGAAGCGGTGCTGAATGTCCCGGGCCGCCACAACGTGAGCAACGCCCTGGGCGTGATCGCCCTGGCCAGCGAGATCGGGATTCCCTTCGACAAGATCGTGACCTCGTTAGGCCGTTTTCAACACGCGCGCCGGCGTTTCGAGATCAAATACCAGAGCGAGCGGTTCCTCCTCGTGGACGATTACGCGCATCATCCGACCGAGATCTCGGCCACGCTCGCCACCGCGCGCGCCGCCGGGCGCAAACGCGTCCTGACCATGTTCCAGCCCCATCGCTACTCGCGCACGAAAGCGTTGCGCCTCGAATTTGGACGCGCTTTCGATAATGCCGATCGGGTGGTGGTCACCGATGTTTATCCGGCAAGCGAAAAGCCGTTGCCGGGAATCAGCGGCCAGACGATCGCGGACGAAATTGCGGCGCACGGCCATCGCGGAGTGAGCTATCAGCCGCGGCTCGACCGGCTCCACTGCGATGTCGGGAATATGATGGCGTCGGGGGACCTCATTCTGAGTCTGGGCGCGGGCAACATTCACGAGCAATTGTCCTCGCTGGCGGCTGATCTTGTGATTGCCGAGAGGCTCAAAGGGATCGTCGGCGAAGAAGGCGAAGTGCGGCTTTACGAGCCGCTCGCGAAACACACGACCCTGCGCGTCGGCGGCCCGGCGCAATTCTGGGTCGAACCGCGGACGGAAGCGGCGTTCGCCGATTTGATTCGGTTTTGTCGCCGCGAAACCCTGTCGCTTTTTGTCCTGGGGCGCGGCTCGAATCTTCTGGTGCGCGATGGAGGAATCCGCGGAGTGGTTATCCATCCCTGTGGCGGTGATTTCGACAGGATCGAAGTCTCCGGGAATGAAATCACGGCGGGCGTGGGCGCGAAGCTGAAGCAGATCGCGTATGCGGGAAAAACTGCCGGACTGGGTGGACTCGAGTGGATGGAGGGGATTCCGGGTGCGGTGGGCGGCGCGTTGCGGATGAACGCCGGCGCGATGGGGGCACAGACTTTCGAGAAGGTGGTGCGGGTTCGGTACCTCGATGAAGAAGGAAACGCGCACGAAAAGACACCTGCCGAGATGGAAATTCATTATCGCCATGTCCCGACCCTGGAGCGGAACTATGCGGTCTCCGCAGTTTTCAAAGGAACGCCGGCGCCAGCGGAGGAGATTGAGCGGCGCCTGGACGAGTCGCAGGAAAAACGCCGGACGACGCAACCGGCCGCGAAGAGCGCGGGATGCATTTTCAAGAATCCGAACACCATTCCCGCGGGCAAATTGGTGGATGAGCTTGGGTTGAAAAACACGCGGGTGGGAAATGCGCGGGTTTCGGAAATTCACGGCAACTTCATTGTCAACGATGGCGGCGCGACCGCGGATGAAGTCCTGGAATTGATTGCGAAAATCCAGGAGACGGCGCGGAAGCAGCGCGGAATCGAATTGGAAACCGAAGTGCAAATCGTGGGGGAGGAAGGATGAAATTTAGCGCGCCAACCAAAGTTCTGGGGAGCGTAGGCTGCCAGCCTGCCGTGCTCGGCAGCTTGCCGAGCACATGCTTCGCGCGCGTGAACCCTCGAGAACAGATTTATCGTCTGCTTTGCAAGCATGCCGCCGGCAAGCTGCCGGCAGCCGCAGGCTGGCAGCCTGCGCTCCCCAAGCCAAAATGAGCGCGATCCCAAAAAAAATCGCCGTGCTGATGGGCGGGCCGGGATCGGAGCGCAATGTTTCCATCGCGACCGGCAAGGGCGTCGCAAAAGCTTTGCGCTCATTGGGCGCCGAGGTTGGCGAAGTGGATGTAAAGGGCGCGGACTTCGCGTTGCCCGATGGCGTCGAGCTCGCCTTCCTCGCCCTACACGGAACCTTCGGAGAAGACGGCCAGGTCCAGCAGATCCTCGAAGATCGCGGCGTCGCCTACACCGGCGAAGGCGTTGCGGGAAGCGAGCTCGCCTTCGACAAGATCCGATCGAAGGAAGCATTTCAGCAGCACAACGTCGCGACACCTTACTGGCAAATCATCACGGCCGGGCAACGACCCACGATGCCGATTCCGTTCGTCATCAAAGCCCCCCGCCAGGGATCCACGGTCGGCGTCCACATCATCCGAAATGAGCGCGATGTAGATGCGGCCATTGCTGACGCTTCGAAGTACGATCGTGAGCTTCTGGTCGAGAAATTCGTCCCCGGACGCGAACTGACAATTGGTATCCTGGGCGACCAGGCGCTGCCGATCATTGAGATCATTCCCAAGGGCGGGTTCTACGATTTCACGAACAAATATCCTTTCCTGAACCCAAACGCGGGCGGAGGCGCCGAACATGTTTGTCCGGCGAAGATTTCTGAGGCACAAACCCGGACGGTCCAGGAACTGGCGCTTCGTGCGCATCGCGCGCTCGGGCTAAAGGTCTATTCACGGGTCGACATCATGCTGCCCGATGAAGGCGAGCCAAGCGTTCTCGAAATAAACACAATCCCTGGAATGACCGAGGCGAGTCTGCTGCCGGAAGCGGCCGCCGTCGCCGGAATCAGCTATCCGGAATTGTGCACCCGCATCATCGAGCTTTCCGCGCAACGTCGCGTTTCGAAATGAAAGTGAAGAACGAACGGCTGTGCCCAAGAAACCAGCGTGTTTCCAATACGCGCCAGCGCCGGCAGCAGCATCTGCTCGATGTTCGCGTTCGCTCGCACAAGGCCAGCCAGCATCGCAATCGCCGCATCCTGGTCCTGTTGTCGAAAATCGTCCTCGTCCTCGTCCTTGCGATTGGAGTTTTTCTTGGGGTGCGGCTCGGCGCGAAACGCTTTTTCTTCGAAAATCCCGACTACCGGCTGAGCCAGATCGAGATCCAGACCGACGGCAGTCTGCAGCGCGACCAGATTCTGAAAGCCACCGAACTGCGCGAGGGCGGAAACATCTTCGGGGTCAATCTGGGCCAGGTCCGCGACCGGCTGCAGCAGTTGCCCCAGGTCGACGAAGTGCAGGTGATCCGGAAACTGCCGGGCGAAATCGACATTCGCATCACCGAGCGCAAACCGATCGCCTGGCTCACTTCCGACAAACAGATTTCCGATCCATTTGCGTCCGACGTTGCTTTTCTGGTGGACGCGCGCGGAGTTCTGATGAAAGAAAAGAAGTTGTTGCCTGAATACCTCGGCCTGCCGTTGATCACGGGGTGCACGAGCGAATCGCTCGAGCCGGGAAAAATCGTCGGCTCATTCGAAGCGAAGGCGGCCCTGGAACTCCTGCGGCTGAGCACCGGCAGCTTCATGCAGACGCGCTTCCAGATTCGCGAGATCGATGTCTCGAAAGGCTACTGTCTGGTGGTGTCGGACAAAAACCACACTCGCGTCACCTTCGGATTCGACAATCTCGAAATGCAATTGCAGCGGCTGGAGCAGTTTCTGGTTTACGCGGACGATTCGAAGCGTGAGCTCGCGACGGTGAACCTGCTCGTGCAGCGGAACATTCCGGTGACGTTCGGACGGAATGCTGCGGAGGTGATCAACGAAACAATCGACCCGGAGGCGGAACCACGAATCATGAAGGCGATTCCGGTTCATCCTCTGGCGAAAAACGAACCGACGTCGGCGACTTCGAAAGCGCGGCCGGGCGCGACTCCGCCGGTGCGCAAGGCAATTCCGGTGCGGAAACCCAGGAAGGATTGAGAAAAATGGCGAGCAGCGATCTCATGGTAGGACTCGAAATTGGCACATCGAAAATTTGTGTCGTCGTGGGCGAAGGCCGGCCGGACGGCACGATCAAGATTCTCGGCGTTGGCCAGGCGCCCTCGCGCGGTGTGCGCAAGGGCGAGATCGTCGATTTCGAGACCGCGATGAAATGCGTGCACGAAGCGGTCGTCGATGCGGAAACGAAGAGCGACGTCATGATTCGCAGCGTTTACGTCGGGGTGGCCGGCGCGCACATCCAGAGCTTCAACAACCGCGGATCAGTCAGCCTGCCGGAAGAGCGCGACGAGATTGACGAGCAGGACATTGAGGACGTGAAGATCAACGCGCGCGAAGTGAGCATCCCGGCCCAGAACGCCTTCCTCCACTCGATCATCCAGCACTATCATGTCGACGGACAGGACGGCGTCCTCAACCCGGTCGGCATGCTCGGGCAGAAACTCGAGGCGGACTTTCATATCATCCACGGGGTGCGGACGCGGATTCAGAACACGATCCGTTGCGTGAAAGAATTGCCGCTGGAAGTGGAGGACGTTGTTTTTACCGCCCTGGCTTCGGCGCAGGTGGTCCTAACGCAGCATCAAAAAAATCTCGGGGCCCTGGTGATCGATATCGGTGGGGGGACGAGCGATTACATTCTTTATGTGGATGGCGCGGTGAAGCAGAGCGGCGTCCTGGCCGTCGGCGGCGATCATATCACGAATGATATTTCGATGGGTTTGCGGATCCCGATGACCCGGGCGGAGAAGCTAAAGATCGAGGAAGGCAGCGTCACGCTGGGGAATTCGCTGCCGGGCGAGACGATCCTGCTCAAGGACGATTCCGGTTTTGCCGGGAAGGAAGTCGAGCGCGAGACCCTGAACACGATCATTAATCTACGGCTGCGGGAAACGTTCGAGCTACTCAAACGGAAGCTCGAGGAGGAGCCGTTCATTAATTATATCGGTGAGGGCGTGTTCATCACCGGTGGGTGCAGCCATCTCCACGGGATCGATCATCTCGCCGAGGAGGTCTTCGAACTGCCGGCCCGGGTGGCTCACGCCCAGACGATGTCCGGCCTGACGAGTGCGTTCGAAAACCCGCAGTTCTCCGCCGCGATCGGGTTGATCAAGTATGCCCAGGCCATGCAGAGCGACCGCCGCCCGACACGAGGTTTCGGCCGCCTCATCGGCAAGATCTTTAACGGGATGAGATCGTGAACGTTGTGCCAGCAATGATTTGTCATCCCGAGCCGCGCAGACGGCGAGGGACCTCACAGTTGCAAGTTGCGCTGTCGCGAATGGTCACGCGCTCCTTGCCGGAGGACGCCGGTTGTTCCGCGGCAGCGGTTGAGCGCCTGCGAGGTCCCTCGGCGTGCTTCGCCAGCCTCGGGATGACGTGCCGTGAACGCGAACCTTGATTAAACGCCTATGATCCAACTTAACCGCAATTACAACCTTCCCGAAAGGGCCGACGAAGATATCCAAATCAAGGTCGTCGGCGTCGGTGGCGCCGGTTCCAACGTGCTCGATCGCATCGTCCTCGATGGCCTCGACAAGGCCGATCTGATCGCGATCAACACCGACGTGCAATCCCTCGCCAGTTCGGTCGCAGCGAGCAAGGTGCAGCTTGGTCGTACGGTGACGCGCGGCCTGGGCGCGGGCGGCGATCCGGAAGTGGGGTACAATGCCGCCTACGAATCAGCCGATGAAATCCGGCACGCGCTGACCGACGCGCGGATGATCTTTATCTGCACGGGCCTCGGCGGCGGCACTGGGTCCGGCGCGGCGCCGGCTGTCGCGCAGGTGGCGCGTGAGAATGGTTCGCTTGTCCTGGGCTTTGCGACGCTGCCCTTCGCGTTTGAGGGAAAACGCCGACTCGCGCAGGCGCGGGAAGCGCTGGCGAAGTTGCGGGAGAATTGCGACGCGGTCATTTGTTTCGAAAACGACCGGATGGGCGACATGGTGGCGCCCAAGGCGGGGATTCATCAGGCCTTCGCCGTGGCGGATGTCACCATCAGCCAAAGCGTGCGCTCGATCGTCAGTTTGATTCAGCGACCGGGCCTGATTCGGATTGGATTCGATGATTTGCTGGCCGCGTTGCGGAGCCCGAGCGGCCGCTGTGTTTTCGGTTTTGGCGAATCGGATTCGGACAATCGCGCCCACGACGCTCTCACGCAGGCGTTGAAGAATCCGCTGATGGACCGCGGACGGATGCTGGCGGATGCGTCGCACGTCCTGGTCCAGGTTTCAGGAGGTCCCGGGATGACGTTGACCGAGGTGGAGATCCTGATGCAGGACCTCGGGAAACATATTCACGACGACACGCAGATCATTTTCGGGACGGCGGTCGATTCGCGGATGGGAAACAGGTTAAGCGTGACGTTGATTAGTTCGCTGGCGGGGGAGGAAGAAATCGTCCCCGCTCCGTCGAAACCGGCGAAGGCCATGAAGCCTGTGCCGCCGCCGCCGGTTGCAGAGCCCGAGCCGGTTGCGCCGCCGGAGCCGGTGGTATCTGCGGAGCCGCCAATCTGGGCGCAGCGGGAAGAGATTCCGCCTGCCGCGGTTGCGTCGGAGTTGCCGCCGACGGCAGAGCCGGAGCCGTTTACGCCGGAGCTGATTCAGGCCGACGAGATGGAACAATCGGAATTGGCCGAACAGGCCCCGGTTTCCTCAGCGCCGGAAGAACCGGATATCGAAGAGTCGCCGCCCCAACCGCGCGTGATCCTTCCGCGGAAAAAGCCCCCGATTTTCAAGGAGCCGAAACCGGTCGTGGAAAAAAAACCGCAAGCGAAGCAGGAGGTAATGCAGTTCGAACCCGTCACGCGCGGTCGTTTCGAGAAAAGCGAACCGACGATCGTGGAAGGCGAGGATCTCGACGTGCCAACCTTCCTGCGCAAGAACGTGCGCGTGAAGTAACGTTCCGGTCGTCATCCCGAGCGCAGTCGAGGGATCCCGAGTTGTAAGCGTTAAGGTTTCGCCACGGGATCCTTCGACTGCGCTCGGGATGACGGATGGCTACTTCTTCATCAAATCGAGAACGGCGCTCGTCATGCCGACTATGCCGGTGCGGATCGTCGGTTCGGGCACCGGCGCGAATTTGCTCGAATGCAGGCTCGGCAAGGGCGCGGCGCCGGGCTTTTTGCTCTCCGCGGCTTTCGCCGGATCGACGGCGCCGACATTAAACATGAAAGCGGGGATCGAATGATCCGGCAGGCTGTATTCGCTGAAATCCTCGCCGCCCATCGTTGGATCTTTCGGGATGACATTACCCGCTCCAATCGCAGCCTTTAACGCAGCCGTGACGCGTTTGGTCAGGTCCGGGTTGTTGTAGGTCGCAGGTGTGAATTCATCCTGGCGCACTTTGACCTCCGGCATCTTATCGGCCGGCAAACCGGCCGCCGCGGCGCAACCCTTGGCGATGCGTTCGATCGCCGCGAGAACGACGTCCCGCACTTCCTTCTTATAAGTGCGCACGGTCAGCTGCATCTTCACTTCGTCCGAAATGATGTTGTGCTTCGTGCCGCCGTGAATCGAACCGACGGTGACAACGACGTCATCGTGTGGATTGGTCTCGCGACTCGCGATCGTTTGCCAGGCGTTGATGATCTCCGCCGAGAGCACGATCGGGTCCTTGGTCTTATGCGGATACGCGCCATGTCCGCCCATTCCTTTCACGCTCACGTCCACCGAATCGACATTCGCGTAACAATAACCTTCGGTGACCCCGATCTGGCCGGTGGCAATTTCCGCGTCATCGTGGAGGCCGAGGACGTAGTTTGGTTTGGGCCAGCGCGTGTAGAGACCGTCCTTCAACAAGGCGCGCGCGCCGCCGACGGTTTCTTCCGCCGGTTGACCGATGAAAATGACCGTGCCGTGCCATTTGTCTTTCAGTTTTCCCAGCGCTCGAGCGGTTCCGATGAAAGTCGACATATGGATGTCGTGGCCGCAGGCGTGCATGACGGAGACTTCCTGGCCGGCGTCGTTCTTCGTCGTCACGGTGCTGGCATAGGGGAGGCCGGTATCTTCGTGCACCGGCAGGGCGTCCAGGTCGGTGCGGACGGCAACGGTCGGCCCGTCGCCATTCTTCATTACGCCGATCACGCCGAAACAGGTCAGCCCCTCCTTGTCGTATTTGCCGACGCGTTCCGTTACTTCGCAGCCCGCGGCTTTTAACTCCTTCGCCACGATGCCGGCCGACCGCTCTTCATGAGTCGAGAGCTCGGGATGGGTATGAAGATCCTTGTAGATCGTCAGGAGCGACGGCAGCTCGGCGTCGGCGATCGATTGCGGAGTTTGTTGCGCGAAGAGTGGAGCGGCGACAAAAGCGAACACGAAAGAGAGAAAACGGATCTTCATGGTGAATCTATATCAGAGGGCGTGGCAAAAAGCACAGGCTCTTGTGATTCCGACCGAAGCGCAGCGAAGTGGAGGAATCCCGGGTCGTCAACTTTAGGGTTTCTCAACGGGATCCCTCGACTTCGCTCGGGATGACGGGCAGGCGCCAGCTGTCATCCCGGGGGCCGACGAACTCGGCGAGGCCGTGCTTTCGATCTCTCGCTGTTTTACGCAGGAACCGGCGGCGTCCACTCGGTCGGCGTCGGCACAATTGCCGCGCGTTTTTTCCGTTGCCGCAATTGATCGAGCGCCAGATAGATCACGGGCGTGGTGTAGAGCGTCAGCAGTTGCGACACGATGAGACCCCCGACAATCGCGATGCCGAGCGGCTGGCGCAGTTCGCTCCCGACGCCCATCCCGATGGCGAGCGGCAACGCGCCGAACATCGCCGCCATTGTCGTCATCATGATGGGACGAAAGCGCACCAGGCAGGCCTGATAAATCGATTCTTCGGGGCTGAGTCCCTCGTGTCGTTCCGCTTCCAGTGCGAAATCCACCATCATGATCGCGTTCTTTTTCACGATCCCAATGAGGAGAATGATCCCGATGGTGGAAACGATGGAAAGTTCGTCGCCCATGACGAGCATGGCGAGAAGAGCGCCCAGACCGGCCGAAGGGAGCGTCGACAAAATGGTGAGCGGATGAATCAGGCTTTCGTAAAGCATCCCGAGCACGATGTAGACGGCGATGAGCGCGGTGAGGATGAGGAGCGGCTGGCTGGCGAGGGACGCCTGGAAAACCTGGGCGGTGCCCGCGAAACTGCCGTGAACGCCGGAGGGCAGGCCGAGCTCACGCGCGGCCCGTTCGATGATCTGCGTGGCCTCGCCCAATGAGACCCCGGGACCGGTGTTAAATGAAACGGTAACGCAGGGGAATTGTCCCTGATGATTCACCGAGAGCGGCGTGTTGCTCGTCTCGAAATGCGCGATCGTGCTGAGCGGAACCTGGCTCCCGGTGGACGATTTCACATAAATTTTGTCGAGCGAAGTGGGATCGAGTTGAAACTTCGGATCGACTTCCAGGACCACGTGATACTGGTTTTGCTGGGTGTAGATGATTGAGACCTGCCGCTGGCCGAACGCGCTGTAGAGAGTGCTGTCGACGGCCTGCGGCTGGATCCCGAGACGCGCCGCGGCGTCGCGATCAATCACGACATTCTCCTGGAGCCCGCGAAACTGTTGGTCGCTGGTCGGATCCTTGATCTGCGGGTAGTCGCGCAACTTATTCACGAGCTTCGGTGCCCAGGTATTTAGCTCGTCGATGTTTGGATCCGTCAGTGCGTATTGATAGAGCGCCTTGGAAGAGCGGCCACCGACCCGAATGTCCTGGCCCGGCGTGAGAAAAAGATAGGCGCCCGCGATTTTCGAAAGTTTCCCCCGCAAGCGCGCGATCACCGCGACCACATCCTCTTTCCGTTCGTCTTTGCCACTGCCCTTCGGTTTCAGCGAAACGAACATGCGCCCGCTGTTCAGGGCCGAGCCGCTTCCTCCGCCAAAGAACGAGCCGACCGCCGCCACCGCCGGGTCGGCCAGCACGATCTTCACGACTTCATCCTGTTTTTCCTTCATCGCCTCGAAGGAAATATCCTGGGCCGCTTCCGTCGATCCCATCAATTGCCCCGTGTCTTGTTGCGGGAAAAATCCCTTCGGAACAACGAAGTAGAGCCAGACCGTGGCGATAATGACCGCGGCCGTTACGATGAGCATCAGGTATTCGTGGCGCAAAACCCATTTCAAAGTGCGCGCGTAAAACTCGTGCATGCGGTTGAAACCAAGGTCCGTCCACCGGTAGAGGCGGCCGTGTTTTTCCTCGGGATTCTCCTTTTTCAAAAACCGGCCGCAGAGCATCGGCGTGAGAGTGAGCGAGACGATGCCCGAAACAAGAATCGCGGCGCTGAGCGTGACCGCGAACTCGTGAAAGAGCCGCCCGATCAATCCGCTCATGAAGAGCAGCGGAATGAAAACCGCGACGAGCGAGAGGCTGATCGAGATCACGGTGAACCCGATCTGGCGCGCTCCCTTGAGGGAGGCCTGGAAAGGCGATTCTCCTTTCTCGATGAAGCGCACGATGTTTTCGATCACGACGATGGCGTCATCGACCACGAACCCGGTCGAGACCGTGAGCGCCATAAGCGAAAGATTGTCGAGGCTGTAACCGAAGAGCCACATCACGGCGAACGTGCCGGCGAGGGCGAGCGGCATGGTGATTCCAGCGATGAACGTCGGCCAGAACCGGCGCAGAAAGAGAAACATCACCATCACGACGAGCGCCATGGTGATGACGAGCGTGATCTGCACATCGTTGACCGAGGAGCGGATCGTCGTCGTCCGATCGTTCATCACTTCGAGATTAACGCCCGGCGGCAGCCAGGTGCGCAGCTGGGGAAGAATGGCGCGAATCTGATCCGTGGTCCGGACCACGTTCGCGTCCGGCTGTTTGAAAATCACGAGCAGGACGGCGCGCCTGTTGTTGAACGAGCCGGCCTGGTCGCGGTTTTCGACGCTGTCGATCGCCGTGCCGACATCCCGCAAGGGCACCGCGGCACCGTTGTGCTGCGCGACAATGATCGGCTGATACTGGTCGGCGTGGAGAAGTTGGTCGTTGCTCGCGATCACAAAACGCTGGTTGGGGCCGTCGAGCGCGCCTTTCGGTTCGTTCACATTTACCTGCGAAAGTTTCGCGCGAATGTCTTCCAGACTCAGCCCCATCGAAGCGAGCGCGACCGGGTTCACCTGGACGCGGACGGCGGATTTCGCGCCGCCGCCAATGGTTACTTGGCTGACCCCCTCCACCTGGCTGATGCGCTGGCCGATGATTTGATCGGCCAGGTTGTAAACTTCCGACAGTTCAATTGTGTCCGAGGTCATGGCAAGGATCATGATCGGCGCGTCGGACGGATTTACTTTACGGTAGGACGGCGGATTCGGCAGTCCGCTCGGCAATTCACCGGCGGCGGCGTTGATCGCGGCCTGAACGTCGCGGGCCGCGCCGTTAATGTCCCGGCCGAGGTCGAATTGGATCGTCATCGATGAGCCGCCTAACGAACTCACCGAAGTGATTTCGGAAACGCCCGCGATTTCGGCGAACCGCCGCTCGAGCGGCGCGGCCAGTGAGGAAGCGGCCGTCGCCGGGTCTACGCCTGGCTGCTGCGCGCTGACGTTGATCGTGGGGTAATCCACCTTCGGCAGTGGGGCGACGGGCAGGAAATGATAAGAGACGGCACCGAGGAGCAAAATTCCGGCAGCGAGCAAGGAGGTGCCGACGGGCCGGCGGATGAATGGCTCGGAAACGTTCACTAAAATCCCCTTCGATATTCTTCGCCATCGACTCTGGCGAATTCCGGTTCCGGTTCGTGGGTGGTGCGCAGCGGCAATTCCGCCTGGGCGATGCGTCCCCGGTTCCGGCGCTGCTCGATCCACGTGCCGAAGCGATCGAGATAGAGATAAATCACCGGCGTCGTGTAAAGCGTGAGGAATTGCGAGAGGAGAAGGCCCCCCACGATGGAAATGCCGAGCGGCCGCCGGAGTTCGCTGCCGGTGCCATGTTCGAGCGCGAGCGGCAGTGCTCCGAGCAACGCCGCCGCGGTTGTCATCATGATCGGGCGAAAACGCAGCAGGCACGCCTGATAGATCGATTCCTCCGCCGACATTCCTTCGTTCCGCTCGGCCTCAAGGGCGAAGTCGATCATCATGATCGCGTTCTTTTTTACGATCCCGATGAGCAGGATGATGCCGATGAGCGCGACGAGCGAAAAATCGATCCGGCAAATCATGAGTGCGAGGAGGGCGCCGACGCCGGCGGACGGCAGCGTGGAAAGAATCGTGATCGGGTGAATGTAACTTTCGTAGAGGACGCCCAGCACGATGTAGATGACGACGATGGCCGCGAGAATCAGGAACGGCTCGCTCGTGAGCGAAGAACGGAATTCGGCCGCCGCACCCGTGAAAGTGGACGCGATCGTGTCCGGCATTCCGATTTCCTGTTCGGCCTTTTGAATGGCGGGAATAGCGTTACCGAGCGAACTGCCCGACTGGAGATTGAACGAGATGGTGGCGGCGGGAAATTGCCCCTGATGCGGAATCGAGAGTGGCGTATTGCTGACCCGCATGGTGGCGAAGGCGCTGAGAGGCACCGGATCGCCGGTGCTCGATTTCACGTAGATTTTGTCGAGGACCTCGGGGGATGAACGAAAGTTCGGCTCTACTTCGAGGATGACGCGGAACTGATTCAGCTGGGTGAAAATGATCGAGACCTGACGCTGGCCAAAGGCGTCGTAAAGCGTGTCGTCGATCGCCTGGGTCAGCACATTCAAGCGCGAGGCTTTTTCGCGATCGACATCGACGTTGAGTTGGAGGCCGTTGACCTGCTGGTCGCTCGCCACGTCGCTGAGCTCCGGCAATTGTCCGAGCTTTTGCACCAGTTTCGGGGTCCACTCGCCCAGTTCCGCCGCGTCGGCGTCCTGCAAAATGTATTGGTATTGGGTGCGGCTGACGCGGGCGTCGATCTGCAAATCCTGCGCCGCCTGCATGAAAAGCGAGACGCCCTCCACGCCTTTGGTAGCCTGGCGAAGCCGGACGATGATTTCCTCGGCGCTCGCCCCGCGTTGATTATGCGGCTTGAGCACGATGTAAATTCGCGCGGTGTTCAGGGTCGAATTCACGGTGCCGGCTCCGACGGACGACGAAACGCTGGCCACGTCGGGATCCTGCCGGACGATGTCGGAAATCGCGTGGACGCGTTCGAGCATCGCCTTGAACGAAATGCTCTCAGACGCGTCCGTGACCCCGACGATCACGCCCGTGTCCTGCTGGGGCAGCAGACCTTTGGGCACGACGATGTAGAGCAGGATCGTCGCGACGAGCGTGGCGAACGCGATGATCAACGTGGCTTTCTGATGAGCGAGCACCCAGCGCAGGCCCCGCTCGTAGAGGTCGCGGAACCGGTCGAAGAAATTTTCTGTCCAGCGGAGGAAGCGGTTTTGTTTCGCGTGATCCTCCTCCTTCTCCGGGCGCAATAATTTCGCGCACATCATCGGCGTCAGCGTGAGCGAAACGAACGCGGAGACCACGACCGCCACGCTCATGGTGATGGCAAATTCGCGGAACAAACGGCCCACAATTCCGGTCATGAACAGGAGCGGAATGAAAACCGCGATGAGCGAAACGCTGAGCGAGACGACCGTGAATCCGATCTGGCGCGCGCCTTTCAGGGCCGCTTCGAAAGGCGGATCGCCCATTTCAATAAAGCGCACGATATTTTCGATCATCACGATCGCGTCATCGACGACGAACCCGGTCGAGATCGTCAGCGCCATCAACGACAGGTTGTCGAGGCTGAAGCCGGCCAGGTACATGATGCCGAACGTGCCGATGAGCGAAAGCGGCAGCGCGACGCTCGGAATGATCGTTGCCCAAAGCTTGCGAAGAAAAACGAACATCACCATCACAACCAGGACGATGGTGAGGAGGAGCGTGAACTGCACATCGGTGACCGAGGCGCGGATCGTCTCGGTGCGATCGGCGAGGATCGAAACGTGCACGGAAGGTGGCAGCGTCCCCGTCAGGCGAGGCAATAATTCCTTCACCCGGTCGACCGTCTGAATGATGTTCGCGCCCGGCTGTCGCTGAATATCGAGCAGGACGGCGGCGTGCTCGCCTTTCTTTGAGCCGACCCAGGCTGCGAGCTGATCGTTTTCGACGCCGTCGATGATGTTGGCGATGTCGCTAAGGCGGATCGGCGCGCCATTTTTGTAGGCGACGATGATCGGTTTATAGGCGTCTGCGGAGAAAATCTGATCGTTCGAGCCGATCGTGAACGATTGGCGCGGCCCGTCGAAGCTGCCTTTCGGCGCGTTCACATTGGCCTGGCCGAGAATTGTTCGCACATCTTCGAGGCTGAGCTTGAGCGACGAGATCGCCGCGGGATTCACCTGCACGCGCACTGCCGGTTTTTGGTTTCCCTGGATGGTGATGAGGCCGACGCCGGTGACTTCGCTCAACTTTTGCGCGAGAAGGGTGTCGGCAAAATCGTTTACGCGATCGAGGGGCAAACTGTCCGAGGTGATCGAAAGGGTGAGGATTGGCGTGTCTGCCGGGTTGACCTTGTTGTATTTGGGCGGGTTCGGCAGGTCCCGCGGGAGAAATCCTCCGGCGACATTGATTGCGGCCTGCACATCCTGCGCGGCGACGTCGATCGGGCGATCGAGGACGAATTGGAGCGTGATCGTCGAGGTTCCAAACGAACTGGTGGAGTTCATCGAGGAAAGGCCGCTGATCTGCCCGAACTGCCGCTCGAGCGGCGTGGTGATCGACGAAACCATCACGTCCGCGCTCGCGCCCGGATAAAGCGTCGTCACTTGAATGGTCGGGAAATCGACCGTGGGCAGCGCCGAGATCGGCAATAACTTATAGCCGAGCAGCCCAAGTAAAATCACGCCGATCATCAGCAAAGACGTCGCGACCGGCCGGCGAATGAATGGCTCGGAAATGTTCACGATTTCGCGGGTTTGGGTGATTTCCCGCGCGGCGATTTTGCCGGCGTGCTTTGAGTGGGTGACTCTCCCGCCGGGCTGGTCAACTCCACGTGCGCGCCCGGTTGTAATTTGTACTGGCCGTCGACCACGACATCCTCGCCCGGCTTAAGTCCATCCTCGACCATGGTTTCGTTGTTTTCGGTCTGCGCGACTTTGATTGTCCGCATTTCGACAGTTTTGTCGGGCTTGATCACGTAGGCGTAGGTGCCCTGCGGACCGCGTTGCACGACGCTGGCTGGAATTATCGTAGCACCTTTCTTCGTGGTGAGAACGAGACGCGCGTTCACGAATTTACCCGGCCATAATTTGAGGTCGTCATTCGGGAACGTCGCTTTCAATTTGATCGTCCCAGTCGCCTGGTCGATTTCGTTGTCGACCACGGTGAGAGTGCCCTCGCCCAGCGCCGTCGTGTTGCCGCGATCGAAGGCGGAAACATGCAGGCCTCCCTGGGCTCCGCCCTGGTTGACTATCTCCTGGAGATTTTGCTCAGGCAGCGTGAAGACGACAGAGATGGGCCGCAGCTGCGTGATCACGACAATGCCGGTCTGATCGGAGGCGTGGACAAGATTTCCCACGTCCACCAGCCGAATGCCGATGCGTCCATCGATCGGTGATTTGATATGGCAGTAATCGAGATTCACCTGCGCAGCGTCAGCGGCGGCTTGGGATTTTTGGGCGTTCGCGACGGCAGTGTCGTAATCCTGCGCCGCTACCACATTTCTCGCGCGTAGGTCCGTTTGCCTCTTCAACGTGACCTGATCCAAGGCCGCTTGCGCTTTCGCCTGATCGAGCACGGCTTGGTACGGATGAGGATCGAGCTCGGCGAGCAGGTCGCCGGTTTTCACGTCCTGTCCTTCGGAAAATAGGACTTTCACGAGCTCGCCGTCCACGCGGGCATGGATCGTCACGGTGTTGAAAGCCTGGACGGTCCCGAGACCGTTGAGATAAATCGGCACATCCTTTTGCTCGACTTTGCCGGCGACGACCGGCACGGCGCCGCCGCCCGGGCCCGCGCCGCCTCTCACGTTGCGGCCACTGGTCTGGCCGTCCGCGGATGACCCGCGGCTGTGGCAACTCCACCAGGCGATTAAGAGGAGCAAGACGCCGGCGATGGCGATGAGCGTTCGTTTCGACATATGCATTGAACCGCCTCCGGCCGCGAATGACTCATGGCAATATCGGCCATTCTCTCCTTCATTATTCGCATTTAAACCGCCTTTTGCCCGTCAGAATCAGGAAACGCGCCGCCGATTGTCATCCCGACCGGAGCATAGCTGCGCTCGGGATGACAAATACAAAGAAGTCGCGGAACTTTTGAGTCCATGGCTTTCGAAGAGAATACACTTCTTTTTGGCTCGGATCCCACTCCGAAAATTGTTGCCGTCGAACTGGGCGACACCGGGACGGTAAAAGTTTATCGCCGCGAAAAGGACGGCTCCACCAGCGCCGAGATTGAGCCGTTCCATCCTTTCGTTTGGTGCGATTCCGATGTGACCGATCTCAATCTCGACGCCGAAAAACTCGAGGGCGATTTGCGTTTCGGCTGGCGGATCAGCGTAAACAGCTGGAAGGAATTGATCGCCCTCCGGAACGGACTCAAAAACGCGGGCCGCAGTTTTTTCGCCATGAGCGACCCGGTGCAGCATTACCTGACGCATACGGGGCGGACATTGTTCAAAGGCCTCGCTTTCGAGGAGCTCCGCCGGCTCCAGATCGAAGTCCTTTCTTTTGAAGCCGAGGATGCTGGAGCTGGGGATGCTGTAGCCGGGATCGGTGATCCCGGTCCTGCGGATGAAGTGGTAGCCGAATCAGCCGGGATCACCGATCCCGGCTACAACGATCACCTGATGAGCATCGCGGTTTCCGATAACAGCGGCTGGGAAGAGTTGATCGTCGTCGATCCCACGAAAGTCGAGGAATCGGAGCGAGCTGCACTCAAACGCCTGACAGCGATCATCAGGGAACGCGATCCGGATGTGATCGAAGGTCACAACCTGTTTCGCTTCGATCTCCCTTATCTGGTGGCGCGGGCGCGCAAAGCGAAGGTGAAACTTGATTGGGGTCGGAGCAGCGGTTTCCTCCGCTCGCGACCGTCACGCCTCCAGATTGCCGAGAAAACCATCGATTACCCGAAGTTCACCGTCGATGGCCGGCACTTCGTAGATACCTTTCTTCTCGCGCACTTCTATGACGTCGGGATGCGCAGTTTGTCGGGCTTCGAACGCATCGATGTCGCGCAACACTTCGGCTTGTGCGAAACGGCGGATATTTCTTCCCTGACCGGCAAAGAGCTGCAGCGCGAATATCTTGCCGGCAGCGAGCGCTTCCGGAAACGGGCGCTTTGTGCGGTGCGGGAAACCCGCGCCGTCGCGGATTTGCTCAGTCCGAGTTATTTCATTCAGGCCCGGATTTTTCCCTACAACTATCAGGACGTGATTGTGCGGGGCAACGCCACCCGGATCAACGCGCTCTTCCTTCGCGAATATTTCCGGCAGCGCCACTCGATTCCCGAAATGCCGATGGTGCGCGGCTTCGAGGGCGGTTACACCGCGATCTTTTTCACCGGCGTGGCGCGCAACGTCTGGCATTGCGACATTGCCTCGCTCTATCCCTCGGTGATGCTGCAGTTCGATTGCTTTCCGGTCACCGATCAGCTTCAGATCTTTCGCCATTTGCTCACTGATTTGCGGACGTTTCGCCTCGAAGCAAAGGCGAGCATGCGCGCCGCGAAAGACCGCGCGCAGCAGCAATATTTCCACGCGTTGCAAAACACCTTCAAGATCCTGATTAACAGCTTTTACGGCTACCTCGGTTTCGCCCAGGGACACTTCGCGGATTTCGACGCGGCCGCGCGGGTGACCCAGATCGGCCGTGAGCTCTTGCAGAAAATGATCGACTGGCTGAACGCGCGCGGCGCCCGGGTCATCGAAGTGGATACCGACGGTATTTATTTCGTTCCGCCTTCTGTAGCCGTATCCCTGCGGGACGCGAGGGGGGGAGGGCCCGCAACGGACACTGCCCATAGGGCAGCGGCTACAGAAATCGCCGAGCTGCGGGACGGCCTCGCGAAGGAACTTCCGCCCGGCATCGAGGTCGAGTTCGACGAGCAATTCGACGCCATGTTCAGCTACAAGGCGAAGAACTACGCGCTCCTCAACCGCGACGGCGAAGTCATCATCAAAGGCGGCGCGCTCAAGTCGCGCGGCCTGGAAAAATTCCAGCGCGTCTTCCTCGAGGAAATGATCAAGCTTCTCATGGAAGGAAAACCGGAAGCGGTTCCGCAGTTGCGCGCCGACTTCGAGCAGAAAATTCGCGGCCGCGAATGGAACATCGACATGCTGATGAAGACCGACACGCTTCAGGATTCGCTCGATAAGTATCGCGCGAAGATCGGCGCTGGCGGTCGCAACCGCGCCGCTGCTTATGAACTGGCGCTTGCCAGCGGGCGCAACTACAAGCCGGGCGAACAGATCAGCTATTATGTCAAAGCCACGCCAAAAAAAGTCGCCGCTTACGAAGCTGCGAAATTAGCCAGCGATTTCGATCCAGAAAACCGCGACGAGAACATCGATTATTATGTCGCGAAGCTCGATGAGCTGGTGAAGAAGTTTACTGGCGTCACTGCGCCCGACACTAAACAAGCGACCCTGTTCTAATCAAGGAGCGGCGGTTTACAAACGGCCCGAGGCCGCCGCTTCGCGGGCGCGCGGACTTTATCCGCGCGCGCCTCCGTCTGGAATGGCGTCTGACACAGACGCCCCACAATGGCGCCCAACGCTTCGCACAGCGAAGCGGCTACAGAAGAAGGCGGCGATGCGTTGCCCTACTTCCGCGCCTGGCAGAGGCAGGAGGTGGTGATCTTCGTATCGGTCTTGGCCCAGGTCTTTTGGAACTTCGCATCCACCGCGGCGACTTCGTCGGCATTCTTGTTTTGGGCACGGAGACTCTCTGCCAAACCGAAGAGCGACCAGCCGTTGTCGGGCAGGCGGGCGAGATCGTCGCGGTAGATTTGTTCGGCTTCGGCGAAACGGCGCATTTTCATGAGGACGGCGCCTAACGAGTGGCGGATCGGGATCATCCAGGCCGGCGGCTCGTCGTATTTCAGCGCGTCCTGCTCCTTCACCGCGGTTTGCAGCTCTGCGATGCCGGCGTCCACCTTTTGTTCGGCGACGAGAATCTCGCCCTCGAGCATATGAGTCGTGAGCGAGACGACTGCGGCAGCGGTATTGTTACCCAGCTGCGTTTCTTTCGGCACCAGCTTCGCGCCTTCCACAAACAGCGCCTGCTCTTTCCGCGCGTTCAGGGTGTCGCCTTTCGCGGCGTAGGCAGTTGCGCGGGCCGCGTGATGAAAAGCGCTGACGAACGGCATGCCCGGCGGATACTTGCTGGGCTCGGCCAGGATTTCATCCCAGCGTCCGAAGCGGACCAATACTTCAAGCGGCACGGCGAAGAAACCGTCGGCAAACGCCGCGTTCTCCTTCACGAATTTCGCCGGAATTTCCGCGACCATCGCGCGCGCATTCTTTACCGCAACCTCGCGCTGGCCGGTCATCAAGGCAGCGAAGGCCAGCATGTGGCGATTATGCGCCGCGTAGACCGGAAGCAGACCGGTCGGCGGCCCGACGATATTCCGGTAGCGCCTGTCGGCCGCGATGGCTTTCACGTTGGTGTCGATCGCCTGCTGCCAGCGCCCGCGGCGAATATCGATGTGCGACGGCATGTGGACATTGTGGGCGAGACCTGGCTGGAGATTGCGCAGCCGATCCGCCGCGGCGTCGGCGCGCTCCGGATTCCGCGATGCTTCCACGGCGTGAATGTAAAGATGGTTCGCGAACGGGTGGTTCTGGTTCAATTTCAGGACCGCATCGAGGGTTGCGACGATTTCTTCCGTGCCCGGGTTTGGCTGCCCGTCGAGGGTCCACTGGTTCCATGGGCGCAGGTCCATCATCGCTTCCGCGAAGAGCGCGCCCACGTCCTGATCGTTCGGAAATTGTTTCCAAACCTCGCGCATCGCCGCGGCGTAGGCTTCATCGAGCGGCTTGCGATCTTCCGGCTGCGGGTTGGCATACCGATGACTCAGCGCTTCGATCAATGCCTTCTCGACCGGCGATGCATTTCCCGCGTTCTGCTGGGCCAATAGTAATTCCTTCCAGGCCGCTTCCGCTGCCGGCGGTGGGACCATCGGAAAATTAATGTGCGGCCCGTTGGCCAGCGCGATCCCCCAATGCGCCATCGCGCACTTCGGATCGCTCCGCACCGCCTCCTTGAAGGCCCGGATGGCCGCGCCGTGGTTGAAGCCATGATAAAAACCGAGTCCCTGATTGAAGTAGCGCTGGGCCTGTTGCGAATTAGTTGTGATCTTACGTGTATAAGGGCCAAGGCCGGTAAAGACCGGTTCGCGTGCCATGAGTAGATTCAGACTGCCGACTGCGATGGTGAGGCCGAGAGAAACTCGGCCGAAAAGGCGAAACGAGTTCATAGACTGGAATGCTATCCCGCCGGCGGCATGGAGAGCAAGCCAGACCGACGGAGGAGTTCCCGCAGCGGAAACCGCCCGCCCGCGGTCACATCACCGTCCTTTATTTTTTCTTGCGTTAATAAGTCGACTCCGAAATGACCTCGTCTGCGGCTCCAGCTACCGGATTGCGCGGGCGAAGGGACGAACCCGAGAGAGCAGTTGACCCGGCATGAGGCACAAAGCGGGCGAGATCGGGCAACCGGCCTTACGCAGTCCGATTGCAATCCAGGTGTTGCAGGTGTTGAACGCCGAATAGGTACCGCGCGCCCGATACCAGCCTTCGCCTACTCGGACTGGCTTGCCTTTTTCGTTTAGCGCATAGGTTTGCTGGATGTGATCGCAAAGGCGGGTAAACCCGGCTACCGATAGGTCGACCGCCAGCACAGTAAACTTGGGATCGTTGTATTTTAACGGGATCGCCTGACTAAAACCATCGGCGAGCAGGACGGTGCGTTTTGAGCCCATCAGCGCTCTAAGGGCGATGCCTGAGGTCAGCGGTTTGCGGTAACCATCGTCGTCGCCCCAGCCGACCTCGATGTATCGGCTGCCCGCAAAATCGCGGTTCGCTGGCCAGCGGTCGCGCGGGATGTCGGATCGCTTCACGGCCAAACCGGTGTGAAGGGTGCCATGATGGACAACGTAAACGGTTCTGGAGAGCTGACCTGGCCGGGGTGCCTGAGGGGACGTCGTGGCAGACGCGCAGGCGAAAAGCAGAAACGGCCAGACCGCCAGCGCGATTTGGACAAGCCCGCGCAAGCCGGGTCGGCGCCCGCTCTTCCGGCGAATTTGCATCCAGATAGTTCCTCGCCCGCGAAGGGTTTTCAACGATGGCCGGATCGCAATCTGCTTCGGATAAGGAGGGTCGCCGCCAGCCAGGCTTCTTTTTATGGAAGAAATCGTAAGAAATCGTTTGCGCCTTCTCCCGATAGAGTGCATAGGGGGCGCTTCCGTGCGAAAACTCACTTTCCTCACCGCTGTTATTTCCGCCTGCGCCGTAGCTGTTTCAGCCTCTGCGGCCAAAACGGAAAACCTCAATTTCAAACCCGAATTCGTCTTTAAAGACGGTAACGGCAGGACGGTCTCGGCGCCCATTGTCGATCAGTATCAGAATAAGAAGCTCGTCTATCCGGCGGCCAAGATCGACCCGCGGGTCAACCCAATGCTGAGGCGCGCCGCGACGATCGCCGACGAGCGCGCCCACGCGCACTCCAATTCGCGTTGCTGGCATTACGTAAAGGAAGCGCTCCTGGCTTCCGGCGTCATCGACGCCCGCCCGAAAACCGCGCTGGCCAAGCAAGCCGGTGACGAACTCGTGCGCGATTATGGCTTCAAGAAACTTTCCATCCGCGATCCCTTCGCCGCGCCGCTCGGCTCTGTCCTGGTTTACAGTGCCCGGGGTGCCGCAGGCCACGTTGAGATTCGGACGAAGAACGGGTTCGTGAGCGATTTCCGCTCGAAGACGCCGTCACGCCGTCCGTTGATCGGCGTCTACGCCAAAGGCTAGGCGGACAATTCCTGGCGGGGGCTCTTCAGTCCGCGCGCCCCTCTACTGTCATCCCGAGTTGCGAAGACAACGAGGGACCTCGCAGTCGTAGGAAACATTACGCGAGAAGTGCTTTCGCAATCCACGGCGCGGTAGCTGTCGAACGACCGACCACGGATGCGTGTGATGAGAGAGCGACTTGGATGTCCTTCGCCGTCTGCGCGGTTCAGGATGACACGCCCGGGGGTTTTGCTCCGCCTAACTTCTCGCGTCCGTGTGGCGCCCCCAGGTCCAGCGCAGGCCCGATCGGCACGATCCGTGTCGGATTGATCTCGTCGTGCGTCATGTAGTAATGCCGCTTGATGTGGTCAAAGTTCACGGTCTCTGCCACCCGATCGTGCTGGTAAAGATCGCGCAGGTAGGGCCAGAGATTCGGATAATCGACAATCCGGCGGACGTTGCATTTGAAGTGGCCGTGATAAACGGCATCGAAGCGGATCAAGGTGGGGAACAAACGCCAGTCTGCTTCCGTCATGCGCTCGCCTAGCAAATAACGGCCCCTGGCGAGACGCGCGTCCAGTTCATCCAGCGTTTCGAATAATTTTTGCGCGGCCCGCTCGTAAACTTTCTGTCGCGTGGCGAAGCCCGCGAGATAAACGCCATTGTTTACGCGGTCGTAAACGATCTGGTTGAGCGCCTCGATTTTGTCGCGCAGCTCGGGTGGAAAAAAATCGTAGTCGTTCCCGGCGAAATCGGCGAACTCGCTGTTGAACATCCGGAGCACGTCGTCGTCTGAGTTGCTGACGATCCGCTTCGTTTGCGTGTCCCAGAGCACGGGAACCGTGACGCGACCAGAGTAAGTGGGATCGGTCGCGTGATAGGCTTCGCTGAGGAACTTGAATCCGTTGACGGGGTCTTCGGAATGACCGGGGCCATCGCGAAACGCCCACCCGCGCTCGTCGCGGAGGGGGTCGACGACGGTCATGCCGATGGTGTCTTCGAGTCCTTTGAGTTTGCGCAGAATGATTGTTCGATGGGCCCACGGGCAAGCGAACGAGACGTAGAGATGATAACGGCCGCGCTCCGGCTTGTAGGCAGAAGACCCGTCGCGTTTCACCCAATCGCGGAACGCATCCTCCTGGCGTTTGAACGCGCCGCTCCTGGTTTGTTCTTCAGGAAATTGGGCCATCATCAGCATGAGAGATAAGGCGGAAGGACGGGGCCGGCAAATTGGCCGGATCTACCGAAAACATCTCCAGTTTTTGCTCTATTTTCTCATAATTTAGGATTCAACAGCTTGATAAACCGTAAAGGCAAAAAAACTTCAGATTGTCCACGAAAAAGGCTTGTCAGCGTGGTACGCGCCTTGCATACACACAATGCGTGCAACGTTTTCTCTTTGTCGTTTTCCTCTCCTGCTGCGCGCTCCTAAGTACCACAATCGATGTGCGATCCGAAGGGCTGGCCAGTTCCAGAGAGCGCTTTTTTTACAGCAACTTTGACGGCTCCGTGGGCTCCGCCCGGATCATGCGGCATTATTGGGGTCCGGTGATCCATCAGGACGCCGCGGTTGATGCCCGGCTCGACCCGCGCTTGCGCCGCGCGGCGACGATCGCCCAGGAACGCGCGAATGCCCGTTCGCGAGCACGTTGCTGGCAATACGTAAAGCAGGCCCTGCTGGACTCCGGTGTGATCAATTCCTACCCCAAGACCAATTACGCGTCGCAGGCGGGTGAAGAGCTCGTGCAAAACTTCGGCTTCAAGCGGCTCCCCATCCACGACCAATTTGCGGCCCCGCTCGGCTCCGTTCTGGTTTTTGGCCACGGCGCTGAGGGTCACGTCGTCATCCGCACGAAGTCCGGTTTCGTGAGCGATTACTGGACGAAAAACCGCTGCAAATATCCGCTGGTGGCGGTCTACGGGAAGTTCTCGTCGTAGAACTGTAGCCGGGATCGGTGATCCCGGAATTGAGTTCGCAGGGCGCGGCGATCCCGCGGCTGCGGGACGCTGCTCCAGCGATTCACTTTAGATAGACCATTCCGACGTGGTCGATGAACGCGTCGATCCAATCCCGCCGGATCTGGTCCTGCGCCTGCTCGAGGGTGATCTGTTTCCGGGCGACGCGTTCGAGCAGGATCTCGGTCAGCAATTCTTTTCGGTTCGCGCCGTAGGGTCGGGTTCGCACGCTCTGCGGCCAGAGATTATTGATCGTGTCTGCGCCTCCGAGTTCGACTGGGATGAGATGATCGATTTTGAACTCGGCGCGTCTCGACCACGGCAGCCGATAGCGCGCGAAGACCTTTTGCTCCATCTTGATCGTCACGCCGCCGCGGTCCTTGTCGCGTTCGACAATTTTTCCCGGCGTGAGCTTACGATTCGGCAGCAACGCGTCCTGCGCGCGCGCGTGGCACACGGGGACGAGGGCGAGAAAGCCATAGAGAAGCGTTGCGCTGAGGGTTCGATGGTTCACGGGAGAAAGGTGCTCGCAGTAATATCGCGGCGGAACTGGTCGATGGGTGTTTCCTGCGGTGTCATCCCCGAGTCGCGCCGACGACGAGGGACCGCTTAACTGCAAGTTACGCTAGCAAGGCAAGATCGCGCGCAATTCGACGGAGGATGCGTGTTGTCGCGCGGAAGCGGTGGAGCGCACGCGGGGTCCCTCGCCGTCTGCGCGGCTCGGGATGACACGCTTCAAGGGCGTCGTTCTCGCTACTTCAGCAAGAATTCGCGCATGAACTGGACAGTGCTGTAGAACTGGAAGTCAGCGTTTTTCTTCTTGGCGAAACCGTGGCCCTCGTCTTTGCCCACGAGATACCAGACCGGTATCGATTTTTCCTTCAGCGCCTTGACGATCTGGTCTGCCTCACTTTTCGGCACCCGTGGGTCGTTCGCGCCGGCGACAACAAAGAGCGGTTTGGTAATTTTCGCGATGTTGTTCATGGGCGCGGTTCGTTCCATGAACTCGCGCATTTTGGGATCCCGCTCATCACCGTACTCCACGCGCCGCAAATCGCGCCGGTAACTCTCCGTGTGCTCGAGGAAAGTGCGGAGATTCGAGATGCCCACGACATCGAGCGCACAACGAATCCGGTCCGCGTAGTAGGTGGCCACCGCGAGAGTCATATGGCCGCCGTAAGAACCGCCCGTTACCATGATGCGGTTCGCGGCGAGCTGCGGCTGGGTTTCGATCCAATCGAACAGCGCGTTGATGTCCTTGTAGGTGTCCTCGCGTTTAAAACCGTTATCCAGCAGGAGGAATGATTTTCCGTAGCCGGTCGATCCCCGGACGTTTGGGAAAATGATGGCGCAGCCAAGCTCGTTGATAAGGTAATTGTTCCGAGCCAGAAAAATGGGGCGCGCCTGACCTTCGGGGCCGCCGTGGATGTTCACGATCACCGGACGCGGCCCGGAAAATTTCTGCGGATCAGGCTGATAGAGGAAACCGGAAATCTCGCGGCCGTCGAATGACTTCCAGCTGACGAGCTTCGGCTGAACAAAATTTGTCGAGGGAAGGCCGCCTGTCTCGCTTTCTGTCCAGCGTTTCACCGCGGGCGAGTCTGGAGACCAGGAATAAACATCGGAAGGGGATCGCGCGCCGGAGAGATTGAAGGCGAGCAAATTTTCACGCTGATGCCAGCGGAGACCGTTGATCACGACATTCTCCTGAGGCGGTTCGAACTTTGGCTCGACCGGGTTTTGGAGCGCGACTGGCCCGTTTGTGGTGGAGAGACTCGCGATATGGAGCGTGCTCCGGCCGCTTTCGTTGAGGGTGTATGCGATTGACTTGCCATCGCCACTCAAGTCCCAATCGTCCACATCGAATTTTGCATCCGGCGAGAGAAATGTGTGCTTCCCGCTCGCGAGATCGATATGCGCGATTCGTTGAAATTCTGAATCGCGATCAGTCGTTGCGAAAATTCCCTTTCCGTCCTTCGCGAATTGCGCATGGGAGTAGGAGACTTTCGCCCCTTTTTCGTCGCGCGGCGTGATCGCTTTCCGCTCGCCGGTTTGCGTGCTGAAGAGCCAGAGATAACTTTCGTTGGCCGAAATCTCTTCCAACACGAGGAGCTGGTTGTCATCCGGCGACCAATCCTCCACCTGCCAGCCCCCGCCCTTTAGGTCGGCGAGTTTGTGATCGGTCTTCGGATCAAGTGGCGCCTCCAGGTAGATGTCGGTATCGGCGCCGTCGCGCCGCGTCGAAGTGTACGCGACCCTATCGCCTTTGGTGCTCCAGCGCGGGCCGGAATTCTTCGATTTCCCATCTGTCAGCAGGGTCACGTCGCCGGTCGCAAGATCGTAACGGTAGTTCTGGGTGAACTCGTTGCCACCCGCGCCTTTGACGAAAATGAAATAATCACCCTTGGTTGGTTCGAAGCTCGCGCCGTCCACTCGATCAGGGAAAAACGTCAGCTGCCTTCGCGCGCCGCCTGGCTGTGCGACTTGATGGATCTGGTTGGTGTCGGCGAAACGAGTGGAGATGAGCATCGCCTGCGATTTTGGATTCCAATCCTCCATCAACGCCGCCCGCGACTCCGTGTAGCGGCCCACTTGCTCCGGCAATTCGCCGGGAATCGGCGGAATGCCGTCGACCACGAGACTGTCCGCCGGAGTCAGCGGTGGTTTTGCCGGCGGATCCGCCGCGAAAGCAGCGAGGGGAGCGACGACGAGAGAAGCCAACAGGAGCATCCGATTCATAAGGAACGCGGATGTTTTCAGATTCCCGACCGCGAATCGAAACAAAAAAGCCGGGACTCAATGGAGGTGGAGCGGCCGCTCCGCGAGCGATGCCGAGAAACAAGGAGGGGCGGTTTGTAACCGCCCGCTTCTAATTCGGCGGTTGCAAACCGCCGCTCTTTGAGGCGGCTATGCCCGCCTGACTGACATCGAGCGACGGAGCGCTCGATTCACTTCGAGGTCAATTGCGCTACCGCGCGTACATCGACGACGGCCTGGGCCGATCCTCCAGGCTGCGCCGGGGAGCCTGGGTGGATTGCGGCGGAGCGGCAATTGGCTGGCGAGAACTCGAAACTGGCGCCGGTAGTGGTTGCTGAGGCCGCGAAATGAGCGAAGCGCGGAAATCCGGCGGCGAAACGCGCACGAACATGAAATAGGGATTTCGGCTCGCCCAATTCAATGCCTGTTGTTTCGATTCGAAAAAACGATCGATGACGAGCGCGCCTCGTTCCAGGGCGGTCCGGCCAGCGCGGCGCGCGGCTTTGCGGCTGACCACCGCCGAGCCTGTATCGACCGCGAGCAGGGTCGCGTCGGGCAGGGTCACTCTGCTGCCGTAGGGAATGCGGCGCGGATCGACCGCGCAATGGCCGGCGGCGAGGCGGGCGCCGGTCGAACAGATATGATGCCGCGTCCAACGATCGGAGCCGCGGCCGCCGCTCGCCCAATAAACAGTAACGCGCGCGAGAATGGATTGCTCGCGGGCAAATCCCGAGGGTACCAGGAGCAGTAAAAATACAAGCGCTGTCAGGAATCGTTTCATAGGGCCTCGCCTTTCCAAAGTCGATCGGACCTCGGGTCGGCGAAAACCGGACCGGAAAAAGTCACATTGCTGATTCGAAAGGGGAGGGCAAACTGGCCTCATCTCGTCCAAAATCAACTGGTTATACCTGATTTTGCGTTAGAATGTCTGTCGATGCCGAACAATGAGGCGGTGCGAATCGCGATGTGGTCGGGCCCGCGCAACATCTCGACCGCGATGATGCGATCCTGGGGGAATCGTCCCGATACGTTCGTGTGCGACGAGCCGTTCTACGCCTATTACCTCGACGCGACGGGACGCGAACATCCGGGGCGCGCCGAAGTGATCGCGCGGGGCGAGACCGAATGGCGGAAAGTGATCGCGGGGCTAACGGGCGTCGTTCCGGACGGCAAACGCATCTTCTACCAGAAACAGATGACGCATCACCTGTTGTCCGAGATCGACCGGAGCTGGCTTGGCATGGTGACCAATTGCTTTCTGATCCGCGATCCGGGTGAGGTGATCGTTTCCTATATTAAGAAAAACAATGATCCGACCCTCGAAGACATTGGTTTCGTTCAACAGTCCGAAATCTTCGATTGGGTGCGCGAGGAAACCGGTCAGATCCCGCCTGTGATCGACGCGCACGACGTGCTCGAAAATCCGGAGAAGATTTTGCGGTCGTTATGCGAGGTGGTTGGCGTTGATTTCGCTGAAGCGATGCTTTCGTGGCCGCCGGGCTTGCGGGAGACCGACGGCGTTTGGGCGAAGCATTGGTACAGCGAAGTCGCAAATACGACGAGCTTCCGCAAACCGTTGCGGCGGGAGCCGACGCCGGTTCCCGAGCGGTTGGCCAGGGTCCACGAAAAAGCGCGCGAGATTTACGAGCGGCTTTTCGAGTATCGTCTGAGGTGGGGACGGCGCGCTGCGCCGTCCGCGAGTGCGCGCCCGGCCAAACACAATGGACGCCGCAGCGCGGCGTCCCTACCATCGAATAACCGCAAAGCACCCATGCTTCAGCCATTCAACGAGAAGAACCGCGACCTGTTAATCAACCTCAACGGCCGGTTGCTGCATCGCGATGAAGCGGGGATCAGTCCGTTCGATTCGGCGGTGCAGGGTGGCGATGCGGTCTGGGAAGGGTTGCGGCTCTATGACGGCCGCATTTTCAAGTTGCGCGAGCATCTCGCGCGCTTGCGGCGTTCGGCCGAGGCACTCGCCTTTGCCGAAATTCCACCGGACGAGAAAATCATCGACGAAATCAAACGCACGCTTGCCGCCAATAAAATGCGGGATGGTGTTCACATCCGGCTGACCCTCACGCGCGGCCCGAAGATCACTTCCGGAATGGATCCGCGGCTGAACCAGGCCGGGCCGACCCTGATTGTGCTGGCGGAACATAAGCCGCCGGTTTACGCAAAGACCGGCCTGACTTTGATCACCAGCAGGATGCGCCGGCCGCCTCCGGAGATTCTTGATCCCCGCATCCATCACGCCAACCTGCTGAACTCAATCCTCGCCAAGATCGAAGCGAACAACGCCGGCGCGGATGACGCCCTGATGCTGGATCTGCGCGGGTTCGTCGCCGAAACGAACGCGACCCATATTTTCATCGTACGCGATGGCAAGGTTCTCACGCCGCACGTTTTGGCCTGTCCCGAAGGAATTACGCGCGCGACCGTGCTCGAGATCTGCCGCGCGAACTCGATCCCGTGCGATGAGTGTGACCTCACGCTGGACGATCTTTATCTAGCCGCCGAAATGTTTTGCACGGGGACAATGGGTGAGCTGGCGGGAGTCATTAAACTGGACGACCGGTTGATTGGCGACGGCCAAGTCGGCCCGATAACGAAACACCTAAGTGGGCTCTTTGCGGCGCGCACGGCGACCGAAGGTGAGCTGGTCGTGTAGCCGGTGGTAGGGCGAGACTCTGTCGAGCCGAACGAGATGTAGTGTGCGCTGTCCTCAGCGCACTCAAGATCCGCTGAGACAGCGGACGCTACAGCGGCTCGACAGAGTCTCGCCCTACCAGGAAAGTTTGAAATCGTTTCCGGCTCGCAATCAGCGGTCTCCAATTCCATCCTAAAAGCATGGCCGACGCCCTCACTCCGATGATGCAGCAATACCAGCGGCTCCGCGCGAGCGTGCCGGCTGATACGTTGCTGCTCTTTCGGCTCGGCGATTTCTACGAGCTCTTTTTCGAGGACGCGAAGGAAGCGTCGGGACTGTTGAATCTGGCTCTCACCCATCGCAACAGCGTCCCGATGTGCGGCATGCCGTACCATGCGGCGCAAGGTTACATCGCAAAGCTCATCCAGGCCGGGCGCCGCGTTGCGGTCTGCGATCAAACCAGCGAGCCGCAGCCGGGAAAAATCGTCACGCGCGAGATCACCCAGATCATCACGGCGGGGACGGTGAGCGAGCTGGATTTGTTGAAATCGAATCGGCCGAATTATCTCGGCGCGGTCTATTTCCACGAAGGCCGGTTTGGCTTTGCCTATGCGGAACTGAGCACAGGCGAATTTCGAGTGACCGAGGCGGGCAAGAGTAGTGCGCTTTTGGACGATCTAGCGCGGATTTCGCCGGCGGAAGTTTTGGTAAGCGAACGCCAAAACGCGGAATTCGGCGAGCTCGCCGGTGCCCTCGCTTACGATGACTTCGCGTTTCTGACCGATCACGCGCGCTTCACGTTGTGCGAGCATTTCCGGGTCAAATCGCTCGACGGATTTGGTTGCAGCGAAATGCCGGCGGCGATCGGCGCGGCGGGCGCGATCATTCATTATTTGAAGCAGCAGCTCCGGCGAAAAGTGGACCATCTCGCTTCGCTGCGCTGCGACGCGCGAGACGATTACGTGATGCTCGATGCCGCGACCCAGGTGAATCTCGAGCTGGTGGAATCCCGCGGCGCGAGGAACATGAGCCTGCTGGCGGCGCTTGACCGCACGGTCACGCCCATGGGCGGACGAAAACTGCGGGGCTGGATTTTGCAGCCGTTGCGCAACCTGGAAGAACTGGAACGCCGCCAGCAGTTGATCGCCGACTTATTGCACGAGGCCGATCTGCTCGCCGCGCTGCGCGGCTGCCTGAAATCGATTCGCGATCTCGAGCGGGCCGCCGGGCGACTGAGCCAGGCGTCCGGGAACGCGCGCGATCTGGTCGCGCTGAAAATCTCGCTTCAACAAATTCCCGAGTTGAAGCGCGAACTGCGGAAACTGATCGATCGGACTGAATTTGGAAAGGGAACAGTCCCAGGCAGGGACGCTTTTCCGAAGCGTCCGACTGATTCAACGGGCGTGGATTCGACGGACGCGTCGGAAAAGCGTCCCTACCATTTGGACCTGGAGCAGCAGCTCCAGGAAATGCCTGGGCTGACGGAGCGGTTAGGGAAGGCGTTGGTGGACGATCCGCCCATGGTTCTGAAGGAAGGCGGGATCTTCCGCGATAGTTTCGACTCGGACCTGGACGAGCTGCGGCAGGGCTCGCGCGAGGGCAAGAACTGGATCGCGCAATTGCAGGAGCGCGAGATTGCCGAGACCGGGATCAAGTCATTGAAGGTCCGTTTCAATTCCGTCTTCGGTTATTTCATCGAGATCACCAAGTCGAACCTGGCGAACGTGCCGGCACGTTTTATCCGCAAGCAAACAACCGTAGGCGGCGAGCGTTTCATCACGCCGGAGTTGAAGGAGATGGAATCGAAGATCCTCGGCGCGGACGAGAAAGCGCGGCAGCTTGAGTATCAACTTTTCCAAACGTTGCGCGAGGAGACGCTGCGCGAACTGGACCCCATTCAGGAAACGGCCGCTGCGATTGGGACGCTCGACGTTATCTGCGCATTGGCGGAGACGGCTCGCCTCTACGGTTACTCCCGGCCGGCCCTGAACGAATCGCTCCGGCTCGTGATCCGCGACGGAAGGCATCCCGTACTCGACCAAAATCTCGCCGAGGAAAAATTCGTGCCGAACGATACGGATCTCGATGGAGAACGGATCCGACTTGCGATTATTACCGGCCCGAATATGGCGGGGAAATCGACTTATATCCGGCAGGTGGCACTGATTGTCTTGATGGCGCAGATCGGCAGTTTCGTTCCGGCGTCGAGCGCGGAGATTGGCCTGGTGGACCGGGTTTTCACCCGCGTCGGCGCGAGTGACGATCTCTCGCGCGGCCAGTCGACGTTTATGGTGGAGATGAATGAGACGGCGAACATCGTGAACAACGCGAGCGATCGCAGTCTCGTAATTCTGGACGAGATCGGCCGCGGCACGTCCACCTATGATGGACTTTCCATCGCCTGGAGCGTCGCGGAATTTCTCCACGATAAAATCAAGGCACGAACACTCTTTGCGACGCATTACCACGAGCTGACGAAACTGGCGTCGGAACGCAAAGGCGTGGCGAATTTCAACGTCGCCGTGCGCGAATGGAACGAGCAGATCATTTTCCTGCGCAAGATCATCCCGGGCGGCGCGGACAAGAGCTACGGCATCCACGTCGCGCGACTGGCCGGCGTGCCGAAGGAAATCCTGGATCGCGCCCGCGACATTCTTTCCCATCTCGAGAAGCCAAATGGCGCCGTGGAAGTGCAAAAGCCGGCGAAAGGGCCGCGCAACAAAAAGCCGGCGCCGGTTTCCCAAAAGCGACAATTGGATTTGTTCTGAGCCATGCCGGTAATAAGCGAAAAGGAATTGAGTGAACAGTTGCGCAGCCACTGGCTGAAAGCGGTAGCGGCGATCGAACTGCGCAATTTTGGTTACGCGATTTCGCTTTTGCAGGGCATCCTGAAACAGGAACCGGAATTCCTCACTGGCCGGCAACTCCTGCGCCGCGCCGAGGTCACGAAGCAGAAAGCCGAGAAGAAAGCGCTTTTCAATGTTTCGACCGCGAGGCTTTCGGTGATGAAAGCGCAGCGCGAGCTCAAGAAAGACCCGAAGCGAGCCGTGGAATTGATCGAAAAAGTCCTGGAGGAGGAACCTTACAACCGACAGGCGAACCTGATCCTGAAGCAGGCGGCGCTGGCGGCCGGCTGGCCGGAGATCGGGGTGTTTGCGTTGCGGACGTTGCTCGAGGAAAAACCAGGCGACGCAAAAATCCTGCACGAGCTGGGCCGGCTGCATCACGAACTGGGTGAGAGCGACCAAGCGGTCGAAGTTTACAACAAGCTTAGCGAAATCGATCCGACCGATGCGGAAGCCCTGCGGCTCGGTAAGGACGCGGCCGCGCGCGCTTCCATGAAGACCGGCGGCTGGACGCAGGCGGAAAGTTATCGCAACCTGATTAAAGACAAGGAGGTGGCGGTTTCGCTGGAGCAACAAAGCCGGATGGCGCTGACGGGCGAACCGCTCGACCGGCAAATAGAGGAGACCTACGCCCGGCACGAGGCGGAGCCGCAGAGTGTGGACTTCGCCCGCCGGCTCGGCGCCTTGTACGAACAGAAAGAGGACACCGAAAACGCCATCGCCTGGTATCAATACGCGGCTGATCTTACCAACGGCAGCGATGCGTCCCTGGTCCGGAAAGCGGCGGACCTGCAGCGGACGCGAGCGGACAAGGAGATCGCAGCGCACGAGGAATTTCTGGCCAACCACGGTCCGGAGGCGAATGAATACACCGACCGGTCTGCGGCCCTGGCGCAGGCGAAGAAGAAGCGAGCCGAGCTCTTGATCGACGACGCCCGGAAGCGTTCCGAGCGCAACCCGACCGATCTCCAGCTTCGCTTCGAGCTGGGCGAGCGGCTGTTCGAGGCGGGCCTACCGCGGGAGGCGTTGCCGGAATTGCAACGCGCGCGCCAGAACCCAAACGCGCGTCTGAAATCGATGAATTTGCTCGGTCGCTGCTATCGCGAGCTCGGGATGCTCGATCTGGCCGCGAAACAATTGGAGGAAGCGGCGAAGGAAATCGTCGCGATGGACGCGACCAAGAAGGAAATCATTTACAACCTTGGGTTGGTTTACGAGCAGATGGGCGAGCGGGAAAAATCGATTGGCGCGATGAAGCAAATTTACGAGGCGGACTATGGGTATCGCGATGTCGCGGCCCGTGTCGAAAACTCTTACACGCGCAAACCGCCGGATAGTTAGATCCGCTGGCGCCGGGCCCGGACTGTCATCCCGAGCGAAGTCGAGGGACCCCGTAGAAGAGTCGCTCGACGTATCACGGGATCCTTCGACTCCGCTGCGCTTCGCTCAGGATGACAGGAAGAGGGTAGCTGGCGCTCTCTCCAAAAAACCACATCCAGAACCAGCTGGTTACGCGAAATCTAGTTGCCGGACCACCGGCGCATAAACACCACGTTATTTCTATGAAAAAATATGTAACCTCGATCTCACGTCTTGCGGTCTTAGCCGTGATCGGCGGCGGACTTTGCCTTGGCGTTTCCGTGCAGGCCGCGGAAAAGAAAGAAGAGAAAAAAACGGAGCGACCTTCGACGAGTCCGGCGGCGAATGCACTCAGCGCGAAGGATAAATCCTTCATGAAAGAAGCCGCCCAGGGCGGCATGATGGAAGTCGACATGGGCAAGATGGCCCAGCAAAAAGGAAAGAGCGATGACGTCAAGAAGTTCGGCAGCCGCATGGTGGCCGACCACAGCAAAGCGAACGCCGAGCTGATGGGCATCGCGAAGAAGAAAGGCGTCGATCTGTCGAAAGAGAAGGCAAAGATGAAAAAACTGAACGACGCCAACTTCGACAAGGAATACGTCAACGCGATGGTGAAGGACCATGAGGAAGACCTGGCCGCGTTTCAGGCCGAAGCGAAGAACGGCGGCGATGCCGACGTGAAGGCTTTCGCCTCGAAAGGCTCCGCGATGATCCAAAAACACCTCGACATGGCGAAAGCCGCGCAGGCCAAAATTAAGTAACGCCGCAATTCCAAATGGAGACGGCTCGCCCTCGAGCCGTGGGTCTGTGCGCATCTATGGCAGAAACGGCCCGAGGGCGGGCCGTCTCCATTACACGATCACGCGCAATCGCAGTTCAATGACGAGCGGCGCTACGTGGCTTGGAACATCTAGCACCGGCAGATGCAGTTGCGGATCAATGCCCGTGATTCTGACGCGCAAAAATTTCGGATCCGGAACCCGCTCGGCGTCCCCTGTGACGGTGATTGAGTCGAAGTCAGATTTTTGGGCGGCGGAATAATAATCGGCCCCTTCCTTCATCAGACGGATCGATGCGATCTCGATCGTCGTCAGCGCACTGACGAAATCGATCCGTAACGGCGCGGCGCCGGCGGAGGGCGGCAATTCGATGCGAACGTCCTTCCAGCCTTCGTGACCCATGCGGGCGTAAACGGAATCCTCTTCGCAATGGGAGCCGTCGCGCGTGTGGAAAACCTGAATGACCGTTTGCTGCGCGAACGGGGTGTTTCGAATCGAACTGTCTCGCCAGTGTTGGGCGATCTTCTCCTGCATCGCCTGAGCGCGCCCAGTGTAGTATTTGGCCAGCGCTTCGTTGGATTCATTCCGCGGCGAGAGGAGTTCCTCGAGAAATCCCGGGAGTGGACTGGAGGGCGGTTTCTGCCAGACGCCGAGACCGGGTCCATCCTCGAAAGTCCAGGACCGGCCTGGCTGCTGCAGCTCGGCCCAAATTTTCCACACGCCGAAGTCTTTGCTTCGCACGCGCACGTCGTGGAGCAGAAGAATTCCGCCGGGCCGGAGTTTCGGCAGCCAGGAATCCACGTCATGGCGCATGGCAGCTTCCGTATGCAAGCCATCGAGGTGAAGAACATCGATGCTTTCGTCTCCAAAGTTCCCGAGCGCGGCATCGAAGCCACAACGAAGCAGCGTGGAAAACGACTCGTAATGAGTGCAGTTTTGCTCAGAGACCTGGGCAAACGTCGTCTCGTCGTAACCGCCCGCGTGTTCATCGCCGCGCCAGGTGTCGACCCCGAAACAGCGCGTGCCGGTTTTGTTTTCGGCCGCTGACTGGCAGAAAGCGAAATAGCTTTCCCCGCGATCGACTCCCAGCTCGACGAGCAGTGCCGGTCTCAGCACCGCCACCAGATCATACGCAAAATGGATGTGACCCGTCCAGGCGCCGACGCCGTAGATGCGCGGTTCGAAATGGTGCGAAGGCAAATCGATTTGAACCATGGTTGCAGGCTCCTGCGTCGCTAAAAATAAACACCGCTCGTCAGGCCCCGAGCCACGAGCATTCCCAGATTGAGGAGAAGCTGGACTGCGACAAGGCCCAGGTAAACTCGCCTGGGGCAATGCTCGGAAAGCCACCGGACGGCGAGGAAAAGAAGGACGGCAAGCGGCGCCTGAAAACCGTGCAGAATCGGCAGGGCTGGCAAGCTGTAAATGGCCACGATCGAAAGCGCCGGTCCGAACAGGCCGTACCACAGCCAGGGACGCGGTCGCGGGAGTTCGGCGCATTGGGCGAGCGCGGGGTAAATCAGGACGAGGCCCACCACGCCCGGCAGCGAAACGAGCCAGCGATCCAGCATCGCCCCAAGATCGAAAGGGTAGAGGACAAAGATGGTCGAGCAGAGGGTGAAAAAGAGGTTGTGGACCCGAATCCAGATAAAGTTCATCGGCGAAGCCCACGCCATTTCAGTTCCCGGGCCGCTGAAATTTTGCGCGATCAAATCGGAAGGGATGAGCAGAACATACCGGGTCCAAATGATCCACGGCAGGAGGATCGCGATGAAGGTGAGGATTGAGACGAAAAGTGAAGGCAGCCCGAATTTTTGCCGCCACCATTGCAGAAAATAAAACAGGGCGATCCAGCCGGCGAAAGCGAGGGCGTAGGGGTGAGCGTGAAATGCGAGTGCCAGGAGAGCCGCCACCACGACGGGGCGATGCCCGGCGCGGATCGATTGCCAGGCCAGGAGAATGAAAAAACCGGCCAGGGCTTTCGGCCAGGTGTAAATCGTCTGGCCGATGAAGTAGGGGTTGGTGACGTAGAGAAGAGCGGCGAGCGGCACCACCGAACCAACGCCCAGGCCGCTGCAGAAAATAATCGTGCCGAGAAGGAGCAGCGAGTTCAGCACGAGGCCGATCACGGAGAATTGCTCGAAAGCCCCATTCGTATTCAGCTTCGCGACATCGGGCCAATCGCGGTCGACGTAACGGAACCGGCCGAGCTCGGGATGATCGTAGGGCGCGCCGAGGGCGGCCCGAAACGGCAAGGCGACCAGCGACATCAGGACGGTGCGGTTGCTGACCTCGGCGTGGGGCAGGATCGGCCTTTCTTTTTGGAACGGGATCCCGCGAAGGAAAAATTCCGAAACCGCGAACGGGATGTAGTTATCCGCAGGGAGCGAAGTCAGATACTGGATGGTTACGTTAGTGGTAGGCGTTTTGAAGATGTCGATTCCGTCGGCGAGCGGCCGGGGAGATCGAACGCTCACGTGGAGAAGACCGAGACCGAGGACGAGAAGCAGCAGCCAGCAGGCAAGCGCGATCGTTATCGCGTTCGATAAGGTGCTCCAAAGTTCAAGGAAAACGCGGCGCCAAACACAGAAGACGGCACTGATAAGAGTGAGCGCAACCAGGAGGCCGACCAGGAACCCGCGCCCCGCTGGAAGAGCGGCGATGGCCCATCCGAAAAGCGCATGGAGAGCAACTCCGGTCGCGACGCCGTAACCGAGAAGCTCGAGCCCGCGCAGCCGCGTGCAGAGTTGCAGTAACGCAATGCCGTTCAGGAGAAGAGACGCGAGCACCCAGAACAGGAGCAACAATTCCGAGGTGAACGTCATCTGCCGGGATTCTCAATGGCGACCGGCGCGCAACAAGGATTTTCGCGAATCGTTAGACAGGCAGCCTGGTTTAGTCCTCTATTTGAGCGGGTTGACTGGCCTTTCCCAAGTCTGGTCCAATTTGACGTTTCTCAATGTTTGAAAAACTGCCGAGCCTGCGCGGATTTCAGCCGAAATTTTATTCCGGCGGCGCGACCCGTTTTCATCTGCCGCTGCTTTACGATTTGGTGGCGGACGTGAAGCCGAAGCGGGCGGTGGTGGTGGGATTCGGCGATGGGCAGGCCTTCTTTACTTTTTGCCAGGCGGCGAACGAACTGAAAATCGCGTGCGAGTGCGTCGCGGTGCGCCGGGATCGGCCAGGTGAATCAGAGGAGGACGATGTTGTCTGGAGCGCGGGTCGAGATTATGGCGAGGAATTCCGGGGAGAGCGGGTCCGTTTTTTTACCACGGCCACCTCGGCACTGGCGGAAGTAGCCGAGGGCAGCGTCGATCTTTTGTTCCTCGACGATTCGGATTCGGGAAAGGAGATCCGAGAGGATTTGTCGAACTGGAGATCGAAGCTCGCACCGAATGCCCTAATACTACTCCACGGCCTTGGATTGGAACGCGAAGACGGTCCGAGAGCAGTTTGGGATGAATCGTTCGTGGACAAGCCCACATCTGTTTTCCCGGATGGCCTCGGATTGGGAATCGTTTGGCCGGGCGCCGCCGCTCCTTCTTCGTTCCTGTTAAGTGAGCTTTTCGGTCGCTCGAAGGCGACGGAACTCTCCGAGGTCTACGCGCTCGCCGCGGCGCGAATCGATGCTCTTGGCCGGGCGACCCAGGCGGAACAAAAGACCGCGGCTTTTGAGACCCGTCAGGTCTGGCTCGATTCGTTGCTAAAGGATCGGCGAAAAGTGCAGGAGATCATGGATCATCAGGCCCGTGCCATCGCCTCCCTTGAACAACGAATCGAGCTGCTCCGCGCCGCGAAGGAAGAGCAACAGGGCCATTTCGAAAATCTTCGGCGCGACCGGGCGAAAGCGCAGCTGATCATGGACACGCAGCACGAACAGCTGAAGCGCTTCGTGGCGCAGACCGACACATTGCGGGCGAAAATTGAAAGCCTGAAAGCGCAGGTCAAGGAGCAGAAGGCCATTTTGAACGCGGCGAAAAAAGCCTGCCGCAAGGGGGGACGTTGCTTCCAGATCGAGACCGGCCCGAAGGTGCGGCGATCCGTGCGCGAAAGGATCGCGCGAGAATTGCGCCGCTGGCCGCGCAACCTGGGAATCGCACGGACCGAACCGGCGGGGCCCGCGCCGGAGACAGCGCCAGATGTGATCGAGCCAGGCAAGCCGGTCGACCGTTATGCCGCCTGGATCGCCGAGCATGAGCCGGATGCGACGGCGCTGGAAAAACAGCGTGTCTTATCGCGCGAATTCCCGACGCGCGTCAAAATCAGCTTGCTGACGCCGGTGCACAATACGCCGGCGCTATTCCTCGAGGAGATGTTCGCGTCCGTCGCGGCGCAAACGTATGACAACTGGGAACTGTGCGTCGCAGATGCCGGATCGGACCGGCCCGAAACGATCGAGACGCTGCGGAGGTGGGAGACGCGCGACGAAAGGATTCGGGTCGAACGTCTCTCTGAAAATTTCGGGATCGCCGAAAACACGAACCGTGTCCTGCAGATGGCGACCGGTGATTTCGTGGCCTGCCTCGATCACGACGATGTCTTGGCGCCGTTTGCGCTTTATGAATTGGCGCACGCCGCGCTGAAGTTCCCTGAGGCCGACATTCTTTACAGCGACGAGGATCGGCTCAGCGCGGAAGGGAAACGGCACGCGCCTTTCTTCAAGCCGGAGTGGGACCCCGAGCTGCTTTGCGCATCGATGTATATCGGGCACCTGAGCGCATATCGCCGTTCTCTCGCGCTTGAGCTCAACGGTTTCCGCAAGGAATTCGATCTGTCGCAGGACTACGATTTCGCGTTGCGGGCCACGGAACGCGCTCGTTCGATCCAGCAGATTCCGCACGTGCTCTATCACTGGCGGGAGCATCCCGCTTCCGGATCGATCGGCGGCAAACCGGACGCGCGCCGAACGAATCTCGCGGCCCTGGCCGACGCCATGCGGCGACGGAATCTCCCGGCGGAAATTGTTGAATATCCGACCGCGAATCGCGCGCGGCTTAAGATCGAGCATTGGCCGCGCGTTTCCGTGATTGTGCCGACCGATTCGCCGACACGAGCGCAGGCGTGCCTGCAAGATCTGCCGCGCGCGACGAAGTATCCCGATCTTGAGATTGTTCTCGTCACCAACAGCCAGCTCGCGGAGACGCTGAAATTTCTTGAAGCTGAAAATGCGGCGATCCGGCTCGTTCCCTACGACAAGCCGTTCAATTTCTCCGACAAGTGCAATCTCGGGGCGAAAGCTGCCACCGGAGATCGCCTGATTTTTTTGAACGATGACGTCGAGACCGACCAGGCGGATTGGATCCAGAACCTGATCGAGCCGCTGGAAAATCCGAAGATCGGCGCGGTTGCCCCCAAGCTTCTTTATGAAACTGGGAGGATTCAGCATGCCGGACTGGTAATGGGCGTTCGCGGTTTGGCGGGGACGGCGTTTCATCAGCGGCCGGCGGATTCAACCGAGCACTTCAACCTCGCCCAATCGCAGCGCGACGTCGCCGCGCTGTCGGCGGCCTGTCTCGCAATGCGCCGCGAGGATTTTCTCCGACTCGGCGGTTTCGATGCGAGCAACACACCGATTGCGCATTCCGATATCGATCTTTCATTCAAAGTGCGAGAGGCGGGACTGCGCTGCGTTTATACCCCTTACGCGACGCTGCGGCACGCGGGACACGCCTCGATCGGCGTCGAGGAAATGCACGTCCAAACGCAGTCGCGCCCGCGCGACAAAGCCTCAATCTTTCTCCTCAAACGCTGGGCCGGCTTCACAACGCATGACCCGTTTTTTCCCGACAACATGCGGGACTGGCTTCACACTGATTCGCCCATCCCCATTCGGATGTGGGGTCGTGACGAGCCGAATGCGGTCATCGAAACGTCCGCCGATCTGCTTCTTGTCTCCCACGATTTGTCGCTCTCCGGCGCGCCGATGATGCTTTTCCACGCCGCCGCGTGGTGCAAACGACAGGGTGTGTTCGTTACGGTGATGGCGCCCGAAGATGGGCCACTCCGGGCGAAATTCGAAGCCGAAGGCATCCCGCTCATCGTTGATCCGCTCGTGGAAGCCGAACACGAATCGTTTGCCGCGTTTGCGCGCCATTTCGATTGCGTTGTGGCCAACACGATCCGGACGAGCGCGGTAGTCCGCTCATTGAAGGATGAGAATGTTCCCGTCGTCTGGTGGCTCCACGAGCCGGGGTCAGTCGGCGAACATTATTTGCGCGAAGAATCGAAACTTCGGGCCGCCATGCCGATCGCGGATCTGCTCCTTGCCCCCTCCGAGCAGACCGCGGCGGTTTACCGGCCGTTCACAGAAAGCCCGGTCAAATGCCTCCGTAATGCCATTCCGGATATCGGCGAAAAAATTTCGAACGCCGCCGGCTCATCTCCTCTGCGCTTCCTTCTCCTCGCCAGTGTCGAGCCGCGCAAAGGCCAGGATATTTTTGTCGCGGCCCTGGCGCAATTGCCGAAGGAGATCCAGAAAGCAGCGCGGTTCGAAATTGCCGGCCGCATTCTCGATCCTGATTTCTGGCCAACGATCGACCCGATCGCGCAGCGGGTCGAAAATCTTTCGGTGACCGGCGCCCTCAGCCACGCCGAGGCCATCGCGAAGTTGAGCGCAGCGGACGTGATCGTGTCGCCGTCGCGCGATGAAGCGATGCCGACGGTGACGATTCTCGAAGCGATGAGTCTCGGCAAAGCGATCCTGACGACAAATGTCGGCGGCGCCGCGGAAGTGTTCACGGAAGGCGAGAACGCATTGCTGATCAGGCCGGAAGCTTCGGATGAACTGGCGACAACGATCCGACGGCTGATCGAGAATCCCGCCCTCGTCCAAAAGCTTGGCTGCCAGGCGCGTCAGACCTACGAAGAAAACTTTACGATTGAACGTTTCGGCGCTGAGTTCGCCGAATTGATCAATGGCGTTATCTCTGCGACGGCGTCAACGACCTAACCGTGGCAACGCCCGCCCAGAGTAACGGATGGACTCACCCCCGGCGCGTCCTGTTTGTTTCGCATGAGACCACGTTGAGCGGCGCTCCGATCCAGCTGGTGCACCTCGCCGGCTGGTTGCAAAAGCACGGCTGGAAGATTCTGGTCGCGACCGCGGATCACGGTCCGATTTCGGAGATGCTCACGGCGGCCGGAGTGCCGACGGTTGTGGAATCGACGTTGCTGACCGATCTCACGCACGCGTGGCTGCGGGAGCAGTGCCGGGAGTTCGATGTAGTGGTGGCGAACACGATTGCAAGCTGGCCCGCGATCCGGGCCGCATCCCTGGAAGGCCGGCCCGCTCTCTGGTACTTGCACGAAACGCTCGTCGCGGTTCGGCTGATTTGCGCGATCCCGGAGATGGCGTCGGCGTTGACCATGGCAGACCTCCTCGTCACGCCGACGCAGCAGACTGCGCGCATTTATGAGGGATTGACTGAAGCGCCGATCGAGGTCGTTCCCTACGGTATCCCGCGTCCGCAGGCTCTTCCTTCGAGCGGCAGCGAACGAATGCGCTTTCTCACCCTCGGATCGTTTGAGCCGCGCAAAGGTCAGGACGTCCTGGCGGAAGCGGTCCTTGAACTGGCCGCGGCGACGCGTGCCCGTTGCTCATTCAAGATGGCTGGTCGCGTTTTGGACGAGGAGTTTTACGCGGAATTACGAACCACGGTTGCCGGTCTCGAACAGATCGAGCTCATCGAGGCGCTTGATCACTCGCGCGCGCTGGCGCTCCTGAATGAGACGGATGTCGTCGTCCTTCCCTCGCGCGATGAAACCATGCCGATCGTGATCCTGGAGGCGACAGGCCTCGGCAAAGCAGTGATCAGCACGGATGTGGGCGGTATCCGGGAATGGCTCCGGGACGGGATGAACGGGCTGCTCGTCGATACGGAAGATCCGGCAGCGCTCTCCCAGGCAGTCGCGAAGTGCGCAAACAATCCGGAATTCGTCGGGCAGCTCCAGAGCGCCGGTCGCCGCACCTTCGAACGGCATTTCACCCTGGATCGTTTCGCCTCCCGGTTTGCCGAGCTCCTGCTCTCGATCGAGCGCCGGCACGATCGACGCGACGAAAACGCCGATCCGTATCAAGGCTGGATCGCGCGCTTCGACAGCCCAAAGGCGACCACACGCGCCGGTTTGCGACGCGAAGTCCGTCTTCTGCGAAGACATCCGCTGATTTCCATCATCCTGCCGGTTTACAATCCCGGCCTCCAATTTCTCCAGGCTGCGATCGATTCGATCCGGAACCAGCTCTACCAAAACTGGGAGTTGTGCGTTGCGGACGACGCTTCCACGGATCCGACGGTTCGGCCCTTCCTGGAAAAGGTTGCCGCGACGGACGCGCGGATAAAGCTGACTTTTCGCGAACGCAACGGTCACATCTCCGCCTGCTCGAACTCAGCGCTGGCCCTCGCGAAGGGTGAATGGTGCGCGCTGCTCGATCAGGACGACGCTTTTGCCGAAAACGCGCTGGCGATCGTCGTGTGCGAAATAGAACGCCATCCCGATGCCGGCATCATCTATTCCGATGAAGACAAGATCGATGAGCGCGGCGTGCGCTCGAATCCGTTCTTCAAGCCTGATTGGAACCCGGAACTGTTCCTCGGGCAGAATTACATCAACCATCTCGGCTGTTATCGCACGACCCTTCTCCGGCAGATCGAGGGATTCCGGGAAGGCTTTGAAGGATCCCAGGATTACGATCTTGCCCTGCGCTGCGTCGATCGATTGCGGCCGGAACAAGTCCGTCATATCCCTCGAATTCTGTATCACTGGCGAATGGTTGGCGGCAGTCTGGCAGCGGTTCCCGACGCAAAACCGTATGCGAAGGAAGCTGCCCGGCGAGCGATCGCGGAGCATTGCGAGCGGAACAATATGCCGGGGCAAGTGGTCCCGTGCCCGGAGAACGCGGAGTCGCATCGTGTCATTCACGCGGTGCCGGACCTTTCGCCGCTGGTCTCGCTTATCATTCCGACGCGTGATCGGGCGCAACTGCTGAAGCGGTGCCTTGAGAGCATCAATTCACGAACCGACTATCGACCGTTCGAAATCATCGTTGTCGATAACGGTTCGGTCGAAGCCGAAACCGTCGCCCTTTTCCGCGCGGTCGAGCACGAAAACCTCCGCGTTCTTGTCGCGAGCGGGCCGTTTAATTACAGCCGCCTGAACAATCTGGCGGCGGCGCAGGCGCGCGGCGACATTCTCGTTTTTCTCAACAACGACACTGAGATCGACGATGCGGGCTGGTTAAGGGAGATGGTAAGTCACGCCGCCCGGCCGGAAGTTGGTGCGGTGGGTGCGCGGCTTTGGTATCCCGACGGCACGCTGCAACATGGCGGTGTTATCCTGGGACTTGGGGGCGTGGCCGGCCACGCATTTCCGCATATCCCGCGGGGGCATCCCGGGTATTTCAACCGGGCGATGCTCCAGCAGAACTGCTCTGCAGTAACCGGCGCTTGCATGGCCGTGCGCAAGACGGTTTTTGAAGAGCTTCGTGGTTTCGACGAGGAGAATCTCGGGATCACTTTTAACGACATCGATTTCTGCCTGCGCCTGACGGAACGTGGTTACCGCGTCGTTTGGACCCCCTACTCAAATTTGATTCACCGCGAATCCGCTTCACGCGGACATCAGCGCACCCTGGAAGAACAGGCTGAGTTTCTTCGGGCCGCCGATTACATGCAGACGACGTGGGGCGCGCAACTTATGCACGATCCGTTTTACAATCCGAACCTGTCTCTGAATCCGCCGGGTTTCGAAATCGCCTTTCCGCCGCGCTGGTTCAGGCGCGACGCGCAATCCGCAGACCCTCACCCCAGCCCTCTCCCTCAGGGCGAGGGAGTTGGTATCAGTGCGTAATCTTCTTGGCAGGACGAGACTCCATCGAGCCGTAAGATCGTTAGTTGCATTGTGCGCTCCGCTCGATCTTGGCCATCTCATTCAGGGAGAGGCAGGTGTCGGAGGCTAGTGTTTGGTAGGGCGAGACTCCGTCGAGCCGTAAGATCGTTAGCTGAATTACGCGTTCGGCTCGACAGAGTCTCGCCCTACCAAGAGTGCCTTGTGTCTCCAAGGAATTCCTTCTCCCTGGGGGAGAGGGTTAGGATGAGGGTCCTGTGGGTCGATGGGAACGCGCGACCACCCGGTGAACCCGATCAACGCTAATCAGGAATCCACCGCGGGTTTGCGCGCGATGAGGACGGAGTCGTGCCACTTGTTGCTCTCGTTGTCGTACTCGGGCCGGTCTTCCCATTGCGTCTCGGCGACGAGGACCTCCAGACCGGCGTAACGCGCGAGGGCGCGCAACCCGTCGGGATACATCCGCCAGCAATCGACCGGGAAACGATGTTCCGGTCCACTCGAGGGGACGATCACGCAACAAAGACCGTTCGGCTTCAGCGTCCGCGCAACCTGTCGCATCGTCTCCCAAAAAAACTCGGTGTGCTCGAAGGTCTGGCCGGCCACAATCACGTCGGCGCTTTCCGCTGAGATTTCGCGCCAGTCGTAGGGGTCGCTCAGGATGACGTCGACATTCGCGCCCGGAGCGAGATCGACGCCGACATACTTCCACGGCGGCAACCCGAAGAGGGGCCGGTAACAGCCGTTGATATCCTGGCTGCCGAGGTCGAGGATCAGGAGCGGTTCCGCACGGCGAGGTTCGAGATAATCGCGCCGGAACGCGGTCATCTTGTCGAAGGAACTCTGATGCATGGGTGTCGGAGTGAACGCTGCCGGCGGCTTTTTCGCAACTCCGTTGACGAAAAGCGCCTTGCTTTCTCGGCCTGAGATTCAATTCTGAGCCGGATGCGCAAGACGAAGATCATCTGCACACTCGGGCCCGCGACGGAAAGATCCGAGACCTTGCGGGCGTTGCTCGGCGCGGGAGCGGACATTTTCCGGCTCAACATGAGCCACGCCAAACATGAATGGGTGCGCGAAATCGTGCCGCGCATCCGCTCGATCGCAGCGGAAATGCAGTGCGCGGCCGCCATTCTTCTCGATACCCAGGGGCCGGCGATCCGGACCGGCGAACTGAAGACGAACCTGAAATTGAATCCGGGCGACATTCTCGAGTTCACGGTCCGCGGCGCAAAGAGCGAGGAAAAATATTCCGTCGATGTAAACTACGAAGGACTGATCAACGACATTTCGGTGGGAGATGTTGTTCTGGTCGACAACGGCGTGATGCGCCTTCTTGTCCTCGAGAAAAAACGCAATCGGATCCGGTGCAAAGTCCTGACGCGAGGAGTGCTTGGTTCGCGCCGCCACATCAATCTTCCCGGCGTGCGCGTGAACCTGCCGCCCCTGACCCAAAAAGATCTGGAAGACGTTGCCCTTGGAGTGGAGCTCAAGGTCGATTTCGTCGCGCTCAGTTTTGCCCGAAAGAGAAGCGATCTTCAGGAATTGCGGCGGGTTTTGAAGAAAGCGCGGAGCCGGGCCCAGGTCGTCGCCAAGATCGAAGACCAATCCGCGGTGCGACATATCGACCAGATGATCGCAGAGGCGGATGTCGTCATGATCGCGCGGGGCGATCTCGGGATTGAATGCCCGATGGAAGAACTGCCGATCATTCAGCGCAAAATTGTGAAACGCTGTCTGCGGATCGGCAAGCCCGTCATTGTCGCGACGCACATGCTCGAATCGATGATCGAGAATCCGGTGCCGACCCGGGCGGAGATTACCGACGTGGCTAATGCCGTCTTCGAGCAGGCCGATGCAATCATGTTAAGCGGCGAGACCTCGACCGGCCGGTACCCGGTGGAGTGCGTGAAGGTTTTCGATCGAGTCGCGCGGCGGATCGAGCGGAGCGGTGGAGCCGGCTACGGCGCCGACGCGTTACTGGAGGACGCGCGCCAGAAAACCTGTATGTCGGCCGTGGTCCTGGCGAATTCACTGCCGCGAGCGAAGCTGGTTGTCTTTACCCACCATGGAACGATGGCGCGCTACGTTTCCAACTTGCGCCCGGAGAACGCGCCCATTTTCGCTTTCACTTCGAGCGAAGAAGTCTTCCGGCAAATCGTGATCTGCTGGGGGACGCACCCGGTCATGTTGGAGTTCGCGCAAGACCCCCACGTGACGATTGAGTCGGCGATCAAGTATCTGAGCCGGAAAAAACTGACGGAGCCGGGCGACAATCTCATCGTCCTGACGGACATGCTGGGAGGGCAGGACAAGGTTGATTGCGTGCAGTTGAGGCAGGCCGAGTAATTCAATTTCGGAGGGACGTGCGTCCGAACGTCCCACTCTTTTCCGCAGCCCCGGATCCAGGAATTTTGGACGTGCAGAAGCAGATCCCTCCGAGGAGCGCCAAAAACAAAAACGCGCGGAGGTTTCCCTCCGCGCGTTTTAGATTTCCAGGCGATTTACCTTAAGCTTCGACCGGCAATTCGACATCCACCGGGCGCTCCTTTTTACTGAGGGCGCGGCGCAGTTTCGAGAGCGCGATATTTTGAAGCTGGCGAATGCGTTCGCGGGTCACACCGAATTTCTTGCCGACTTCCTCCAGCGTCTTGGGCTTGCCGCCATCGAGACCAAAACGCGAGAAAATGATCTTGCGCTCCCGATCGTCGAGCACGTCGAGCAACCCGCCCACTTCGTTGCGAAGGTTTTTGTCGCGGAGCAATTCAAACGGCGTTTGCGCCTCTTCGTCACCGACGATCTCGCCAAACTCTGTGGAATCATCATCGCTGATCGGCGCGTCGAGCGACGCCGGGCGGATTGAAACCGTCTTGAGCTGCGACACCTTGCCGCTGGCAATGCCGATCTCTTCGCCGAGCTCGTCGTCGGTCGGTTCGCGGCCGAGTTCCTCGCTCATCTGGAGCGAAACGCGCCGCATCTTGGAAATCTTATCCACCAAATGGACCGGCAACCGGATCGTCTTGCTCTGGTTGGCCAGGGCGCGCTTGATCGACTGTTTGATCCACCACGCCGCGTAGGTGCTGAGCTTTCCGCCCTTCGCGGGATCGAAGCGCTCCACGGCCTTCATCAGGCCGATGTTGCCCTCGGAAATGAGGTCGAGCAGGGGCAGGCCGAGGTTCGCGTAATCGTGCGCGATCTTGACCACCAACCGTAGATTGGAGCGGATCATCAGGGCGCGCGCTTCGCGATCGCCCTTCTTGATCTTCGCCGCGAGCTCGATCTCCTGATCCGGGGTCAGGAGCGGGATTTGCCCGATTTCTCGCAGGTAAATCTTTATTCCAGTATCGCTATCTTCAGCAGCCATATAACTTTTCATCGAAAGGGTGAAGGGGACCCGCCTTTGGTTTTCCCGTCGTCACACGTGGGGAAGGCGCGTCGATATTTCTTCTTAACATTTCCGCAAGTAGTTAACAACGTTAAATATTAAATATCGAACTACTGACAGCCTTTGGACGGGTCTTGTTCAATAATACTCGTCCGCTGTTCTAAACCGCTCGTTCGGAGCCGGTAAACGCGCATCGAACCCTCACAGAAAAGAATCGCCGGTCAGGTGCGTCGCGGCTGCGATTATCTTGAATTCCCTTCCCCTCGGGAACGTTCTCTGGCACAGTTTTACGCGTTCCCCCGATGCTCGCCAAGATCTATTCTGCCGCCGTCTATGGAGTCGATGCCTACGAGGTGGAAATCGAGGTCAACGGTGCCGGGGGCGACCCGCACATTATCATCGTTGGCCTGCCCGATGCCGCGGTAAAAGAAAGCCGCGATCGCGTTACTACGGCGATCAGTAACAGCGGGTATTTCTGGCCGCGCGGACGGACGACGATCAATCTCGCGCCGGCCGACATAAAGAAAGAGGGTCCCAGCTTCGACCTGCCGATCGCGCTTGGGATGATCGCCGTGAGCGAGGATCTCGACGGTTCGACCTTCGAACGATTCAGCTTTGTCGGCGAGCTGGCGTTGGACGGCAGCGTGCGCGCCGTCAAAGGCGTGCTGCCGGTGGCCTTGGAAGCGCGCCGGCAAAAGAAAGAGGCGATTTTCGTTCCCGCGGCCAACGCGCACGAAGCCGCGATGGTGGAAGGGATCACCGTCTACGGCGTGCGGAACCTGCGGGAAACATTCCAGTTCGTTCGAGGCGAATCGACGATCGAACCTACGCCGGGCGATCTCACTTCGTTCTTCGCCACCCACAAGAATTACGAGGTCGATTTCAGTGACGTGAAAGGGCAGGGCCACGTCAAACGCGCCATTGAAGTGGCGGTCGCCGGCGGGCACAACCTGTTGATGATCGGTCCGCCCGGTTCCGGCAAATCGATGTTGTCGAAACGGATCGCCACGATCATGCCCCCGATGTCGCTCGAGGAGGCGATCGAGAGCACGAAGATCCACAGCATCTCGGGAATGCTCAACGGCGAAAAGGCGTTCGTCTCCACCCGGCCCTTTCGCTCGCCACATCACACCATCTCGGATGTCGGGTTGCTCGGCGGCTCCGCCATTCCAGCGCCCGGCGAAGTGAGCCTCGCGCACCACGGGGTTTTGTTTCTCGATGAGCTGCCGGAGTTCAAACGCTCCACGCTCGAAGTGATGCGGCAGCCGCTGGAAGACGGAAAGGTCACCGTTTCGCGGGCGGCGGGCAGCGTGACGTTCCCGTCCGAGTTCATGCTTGTGGCTGCGATGAATCCATGTCCGTGCGGGTTCAGGTGAGGGTGACACCGAGCATAAATGGCCATCCGTCGATTGTAGGGGAGGATGAAACGCTGTTATGCTAGAGATTTGGAATTATGGGCAGGTAGTCGGTTGGTGCGTCTCGAGAAAAAGACGAAACAGTTGCGAAACCGCTGGGCGGATCCGGTATTGGTGGCCTATTCTGGTCCTAAAAAATTTCTTCTCGCCGGACCGCGAATCCTGCCCTATACTGTTCTAATGAACATAAACGTGGGGTTTGGTGCACTCGCCCTGGCAATCGACCGACAGCTGACAAAGAGAAAATGCGAGTTGTGCCGAAGCCTGCTGTTTGTGGTTGGAATGAACGCTGATTGTTGGCACGCTCGTCGCCATTGTGGCTGAGAACCTCCTCAAGAACTGTATTCCAGGCGTCCTATCAGATCGGCAAGTGAAAGAACTAATCGCCTTGAAACTAATCCGGGGTGTTCGTGACCTCGCCGATCAGGTCGATTATTCCTCGGTTGATTTGACGCTTGCGGACGAAGGGTATCGCCTGCTTTCGGGATCGGTTAAGCCCTTTGTTTCTCCTGAAAAAGCAAGCTACCGCCACCATGTTTTGGAGGACGCGCAGTTTACCGAAAAAATCCGAGGGCACAAAGGCGTTTATGCCCTCGAACCGCATCAAACGTATGTTTTTAAATTAGAGCAGACGTTAGACGCCGCTCGCTTGCGAAATTTACAAGTTTTCGGACAGGCTACGGCAAAAAGTTCAGTCGGACGGGTAGACGTTCTTGCTCGCCTTATTGTTGACGGAATGAATAGTTACGAAGAATTCACTCCAAACGCGTTTGAGCATGCGAATGGTGAAATGTTTGTAGAAATCACGCCGATGACTTTTCGAGTGCGCGTCAAAGCGGGATGCGCAGTCAACCAATTACGGCTTTTTTATGGCCAACCCAAACACGCCGAAATAAGCGGCGCGGAGCTATTTAATACCGTCCTCCTCCGACCAGATGCGGAAAGCCTCGTGGATGACTCTTTATCGGTGGACTTAAACCCGGTCAGAATCGGCGGATTGGAAGCATCGGCGTTTTGTGCACACCACAACGAACAGTTTATTGATTTGTGGAGAGAACATGGTGCCAATCCATTGGATTTCTGGAATATCGAACTCGCACGAATTGGATCTCAAAGTGGCAGGCGCATGTTGGAAATTCAGAAAAACGCTTTCTACATCTTGAGATCGCGTGAAAAAATTCGTTTGCCGAAGAATATCGCCGTTTACTGCCGTGCCATTGATGAAACCATTGGCGAAATGAGAATCCACTACGCTGGTTTTGTTCACCCGTTTTTCGGTGAAAATCGTAGGGACCGGCAACTGGGGACGCCTTTGATTTTTGAGGTCCGAGGGCATGACGTAAACGTTGCTCTTATTCAGCACGAACGGATGGCTCGGCTGACATTTTATCGAATGTCGGAAGATTGCAAGCTTAAGCCCAAGTCCAAACGGCGCAGCAAGAGAAATCGCGCCCTCCCCAATAAGAAAAACAAATACAACGAACAGGAATTAGAGCTATCGGGTTTGTTTGGACGTTGGCCTACAAAACTTGGCCGTAGAAAAAACCGTTTGGTCAAGATCAGCCGCCGTCGATGAACGATTCGGTCGTCCAAAACCTGCAGATTGTTCGGCTGTCAGACGCGGATGCGAAATACCAGACAGATCATCTTTCGATTTTTCGGCAACTCGTCCTCGGCAACGAGTATATGTACCCGAATATTGATAGATGGTTTAACGAAAAAGTTGTCCCCGGTCTTCGATCAAACGAACGCATTGCTTACGTCGGTTATTTGGATTCAAAACCGGTAATCTCGGCGGTCGTGAAACGTGGCGACGTTGCCAAGTTCTGCCATTTGCGGATATCGCAAGAACTTCAAGAAACGAATCTGGGTGAACTGTTCTTTTCGCTTATGGCGCTTGAAGCCAGAGCTTACGCTAAGGACATTTATTTCACTCTACCCGAGAGTCTTTGGTTAACGAAGATGAAGTTTTTTCAGTCATTTGGCTTCCTAAAAGCGACAAAAGCAGATGATCAATACCGGTTTTTTGAGGAGGAACTGCAAACTTCAGCATCATTTTCACATGTCTGGCAAGCTGTACTAAGGAAATTACCAAAGCTTTTGAATACATTCTGTGTAGGTGGACATCGAATGTCTGGCGATTTGCTATTGAGTATTAAACCCGAATTCGCAGCAAGAATAATGACCGGAGAAAAGGCAGTGGAAATCCGGCGCAGGTTCTCAAAGCGATGGATTGGTAGCCGCGCGAATATATATGCAACAGCCCCGGTAAAGGGTTTAATTGGCGAAGCTCAAATCTCTAATGTGCGGTCTGGAAAACCGAAGAATATCTGGAAGCATTATTCCGCTTATTTGGGTTGCTGTCAGAAGTCGTTTGACGATTACACATCGGATTGTGAGGTCGTTTATGCTATCGAACTTGATCAAGTTAAGACATATCGTGCGCCAATCATGCTGTCGTATGCATCAAACTTGATTGGCGAAGAACTCGTACCTCCTCAATCGTACTGTGAATTAGGGGCAGGCAAACCATGGACACAGGCGGTTTCAATTGCCGCACTCCTCCATGGTTTTCGAGCTGCTTCATCAAATCATATCGCCAAACTTGGACCCACGAGTCGAACGCCGCCGTGCGTAAGCGAAGACCGACAAGGGATGCTTTTGTGAAAACGAATCCGCTGAGCTTTCTTCGATGTCGCTCAACGAGTATTTAGTGTCAGTTGCGGGCGAGTAAAGTGTTGGGATATTGGAAGATCTAATGAAATTATTCCGGCGTTCGGCTCACCAACCGATGTCATGATCATTAGCGAAGACTCCCGGGGTCGTGTTCCTCGTTTTGTATCTGGGGTCGGGATGTTTCCATTCTCCTGGTCGACACCGCGGAGGGAGCTACGGTCAACCTTCGTCTCAGGTAGGCCGTATTCGCCTTAATCGCGATGCAGCGGCGGCACTGTCCTTTACGCGGATAAAATTCGGTCGCTGGACGCACAGTGCGGCAGCATGAGCAGCGACGCGTGCCCTCTGGCAAGGGATCAGTCGGTTGGAGTGTGAACGGCTCGGGCAAATGGATTGGTGGTGTCGAGAAACCGGCGCCCAGTTTCACCTGATTACCAACGCCAAAATCCTCCCGGAACTTGAACGCGATGATCGACCTATCTTTCACGAAAATCTCACTGAACGCCGCGAGAATGATCGTTTTTTGAGCGTGCGGATCATTGTTCAGGCGTTTCAGCCGGAAGGCACCGCGGACCACCTTTTTTGCAAGTTCCTCGATTCCGAGTTCACGTCGTGCGTTGCCATCGGTATTCCGCCGAGATATGGCTTCGATCTGCGTTCGGATCGCGCTTCGCCGGTCGCGCAGTTCGTCGATCGAAATTGCACCTCCCGCAGCGAAAGCGTCGAGAAGTCTTTTGTCGTTTCGCCTGAGGCTGTCGATTTCTGCGGTAGCGTCCACCGGGAACGCACTGATGGTCTCTTTCGCACGTCGGACAGAATCGTTGATGATCGCGGTTAAAGTATCTGCGTTCGTAAGCGTCTTTACCGCAAATGCCCGGATCAATGCGTCAAGCTCCGGTTGCCGCAGGTTGGGTTGGCTGCAGCCGCCGAGCTGGTCGCGATACAGGTAATAGTTTCGTTTGCAAAAATACTGTCCGCTCCGCTGCCCGGTGGTGCGTCGTCCTGATGACGAGTAAAACGTTTCCGCGCAATATCCGCAGCGGGCGAGTCCGGTTCCGAGGTTGCAAGTATCGTTGCGTTTCCGCGTCTCATGGTGGTTGAAGGTGGTCTGGCGGATTGACGCTTGGACGCGGTCAAAGCATTCCTGACTGACGGCGGGCGTATTGATTACCGTCACGCGAATGATTTCATCGGCGGAACGCTTCACTTTCTTCCGGTATGCCTTTCCGGTTCGGCTCACCACTTTCTCGCCGCGCTTCTCGTCGATCACGCGCCAACCGGTGTAAATCGGATTTCTTAAAAGGTTGTAAGCGGTGCGGTGGTGCACGCCCGTCCGGCGTTCGAGTTCGTGGTAATTGCGAACGCCGGAGTCGTAGAGTCGAAACAGTTCGATCACGGTCGCGATCTTCTCGTTGTAGTAGAATCGCAGCCGTTGGCGGTCGAACGAAACGCCCAAGGGCAGGGCGTTCGTTGGACAATGCCCCATCCGACGTTTCGCCTCGCAAGCGCCTTTTTGGCGCTCCTTCATGAGTCCCAATTCCCATGCCGAAATCGCGCTCCTGATTCCGGAAAAGAGCATTCCGTCCTTTGACCCGAGGTCATATTCGGTGTCGCCCGAATAGATAATTGCTCCGGTGTCCTTGAAGTTTTGGAGGATCGCGTAATCGGTCGGCTCATCTGGTCGAAAAAGACGATCCAAATCAGCGACTACCAGTCCCGTCACCACTTTGGTAGCGACGAGTCTAAGTATCTCTTGAATGTCGGGGTGATGGCGGACGCGTGTCCCCGAGAGGTCGCTGATCTCGTAGATGCGTAGGCAGTCGAGATTCTTGCGCTTGATTGTGTCCTCGATCACGCGTCGCTGCCTCGGGATGCCACCTCGACCGTCGCGTGCCTGGTCGGCAGTTGAAACGCGGATGAGCGCGACCACCCGGCGTCTCACAGATGCCGGTGCATCGGGCGATGGCTGGTGGACGGCTTGCATCAACGTAAGTAAAAATCAGGAGCGAAAATTCTGGCAATTCTTGACTAGTAAGAGTGCCCGAGGGACGCCGGTCTTGTGGATCAGTCTGAAATGGGCCGCGCCCAGTCGGTCTTTGGAACGACTTCACTCCGAAACACGTCGAACAAGACCGCATTTGGTGAATCGGATGCGAAGCGTTTGCCCTGGACGCCCACCGATGCGAGCAGCGTTTTCAAATTGGGCGTAAATGCGCCCACTTCTAGATCGATGGCCAAGACGATGTCCCAGTGCTCCGTCAGAATCGAAATGCACTGTTCAGCGCAACGAAGGAAGAAGTCCTTGGTGCGTCCGTCATCATTGTCGGTGATCGTACCCTGGACGCGAAATAGGACGCCCCATTCTGGTGGAGGCGGCCAGAAAGCTTCGAGGAGGCGCTCAGCATCCGGGCCGGCGGGATCATCATTGATCATTTCAGCCGCCATCCCCGCCATCAGGCCCTGGATTTCCCACGCGGCTTGCTCCCGAATGCGTTTGAGGTGTCCGGCGCTGAGCCGCTTTTCCGCATTACGGATGTCTGAAACCGGCAACGGATGAAAGTGGTCTGGCATAACCTCTTGAAATGCCCACTTTTCGTTAAGCCTGATGTAAGATCCGTTGTAAATCGCCATGAAGAGGCGACCTGCTCGATAGAGAGTCGAGCTGTGCTGTAGAGGTTCGATAGGCGGGTCGTCCTCCGTTTCGCCGCCGCACGATAGAAAATTGTGAGCGAGCCGGGCTGTATCTTCAAAATAACATTCCAAGGTCACGACGGCCGCGTCGCTGCCAGTCATGCGTGCCAATTCAATGTAGAGAGGAAAGTTAAGTTCACTCTCATCGTTTTCATTTTCCATATTTGTGTTCCTTTTTTCGTCAGTTTTTGTTGAGGTCGTCGCGGTTAGAGTTCCCTGGGCGAGTTCCAGAACTCGAAAAGCTCCTGCAGTGAAGCCGCCTCCTTCTGTTTGTTTCCCAGCTTTGCCCAGTAGTGGATTTTCATCAGGAGGGCGTTTTCCCGCGCTTTTATTGCGGGCCAGTTCTTCCCGTACTCGTTTAACGGGCTGCAGGGATCTTCCTTCAGCCGTTTGACGAATTCTTCAGGGGTTTCAGATCGGTGGTGTCGGCGCCGGCGGCGTTGGGCAGCGTGGAGGTTCGTTTTCATAATGTTTGGTTGGTTCCTGGTGTTCCATAACTCGGTCCAGGCGTTACTCCGCAGCCCCTTCTGTGAAGCGTTTGTTAAACACGCGCTCGAAAAACGGGAGAGCCGGGTCACCAGAGTTAGGGTCACCCTCTGCCAGGACGTGGGCGAGCTGCTCAATCTCCGGCCAGAAACGCAGGACGATCTGTGCGCACTCGGCGTAAAGGTCTACCAGCGTCCAGAAGTTCGGCGTGCTGCCTTGGGAATCCTCAGCGTCAGGGGCGGTTCCAGATGAGAGTTGTCCCAATCGATAAACGTGATTCACCCACATCTGACCGCCGCACTCCGGGTCATCATCAACGAGCGGATTCTGCAGCGTCGTCGCTGCCTCCAACCTAAGGTCGTCCTGCAGTCGGCCTCCAATATCGAGGCCCCAGCCATCCCGCATGTCTTTCGTGGCCGAGTCGAAACCGACGTAGGCATCGGCGTCGAAGGAGATGCTAACGCCAATCCACGAGGCAACATCTTCGATGATACTCACACGGATCGCTTCGGTCCGTTCATCGTTGTCGTCTAATGTGAGCGCGATCCGTTCGTTTGAGTGAAAAGAGTGATGCTCGCCCCGTTCTGAGGTCAAATGACCATCTTTGGTGCCGTTGAACATCGAAACGATGCATTTGGCTGCCTTGGCGTAATCTTCTTCGCCCGGGTTGAGGTTGTTGGCAGTCGTCGATTCTTCAGTGTGGTGTTCCGTTGTATTATTCATGGTTTTCTTGCTCCTATTTGTTTTGGTTGTGTTAGGTCGGCGGGAGTAGCTCCTCTGCCGACGTTGTGATGTCGCTCGCGCTGGTCGAATTGGCGCCGTACCCGAGGGTGCGGAGAAGCTGCGACGCCGAATCAAAATCTCGTTTTTTAACTGCCGCCGCCAAATCCTCTAGGATATTAGTCTCCTCGTCGGATTGGGCGACCAGCAGCGAAACGAGCTTCGATGTCGACTTCGCATCCACCGTTTTGCCAGTGGCAAGGAGGATTCTGTCATTCGATTGATCGCGTTGTTTCGAGCGCACGCCAAAGAATCGACGGGCAGGCGAGAATGGATACCGAACTAAGAATCAATGCTATTTTCCACTAATTGTCCGGCCGCCTGTGGTGTAACGTGCGGAAATAACTAAGGAGCATTAGCATGATTGAGAGCGAATGGAATTTTGCGAGTTTGGCGAAGCGGAAACGCCCAAACCGTCCTCCGAGGAACGCCAAAGCGAAGTCCGCGGCTGCCGCCGCGCAACCGGCGGCGGGACGGCATGCCTTTACGGATCCCCTTGTACCCAAGATTTGTCTGTGGGAATACGCCCGCGAGTGCGGACCGCTGATCACACAGATACGGTCATTCAAAGATACCGTGGCCGGGCATTACGGGTTGTCGGACGAGCAGGAAATAGCCTTTGAAGCTTACGCGTGGGCCCCCGGCAGAAAATATGGCGGGCTTCCGTCCCGAAGGTTTAAGCAAGGAATCGATCCGCAAATGGTTCCCTTCGTGGAAAAGGTTATTCACCATTGTGACGCTATCAATCAGATCGCAGGCCGATTCAATTGGGGGCTTTTTTGCTCGCATGAATTTCCCGCAATGCCTTGGCTAGAGGAAGGCAGCCGTTGCCCAATCAGGCGGGTACATGAGATTTGGCGGTCACGCGGTCACTCGCCGCATTTACCCCGCCTCGGACGCGTAGCTGGTGACTTGCAGCAAATGTTTGGAGAAGACCTATCGCAGCGTGGGGAGGACTTCGTGAACGAGATTGCCGAGTTTGTCCGGTCACAATTCCCGGACGAGGTCGCGTCGCGCTTCCACGCCTTTATTATTCCTGCTGACTATTTTGAATTGTATTCAACCGGTGACATCGCGGACGCATTAAAGAAGCAATTAGTCCTACTGGATCGTCGGAAACTCAAACCCAATTCCGATATTATTGAGCAACGCCATCGGGACCAGGCATGGGTGTGGCTTCAGCAGCTTGGGATAATGCGGCTACTTCACGGCTATTCGCCAGATGAGCTGCGAGAGGTGGTCAACCCGCTCTCGGACGAAGATCGCAAAACGATGAAAGTACGGGGAAAGGATTTGCGACGTATGCGGGAGGACCGAGACGGTGCACGCAAAGCTTTTCGCTTTCTCTTTAACCTACTTGCTCCGGAGCTGCCGCTGAACTGGCGGCGGTGGACACAGGACATGACGGACTAGCACTGAATCTTAGTTCGGTTTCGCCTTCGGCTTGCGGTCCGAGTGTTCGCTCCATGCGATCACACAACCATTACATAAACTGCGGAGCCGCGGTCGGTGCAGTAAACCAAACGACGAAGATCCGTCGTCTATCGTTTCTGTTAAAGGGAGGCAGACAGACAGACGCCGAGAGAGAAGAGAGGATTTTTCTTCCTTTTCTCCGATATGCGATTCGTTCCGCTGCCGTCGTCTGTCTGTCTGTCCTCCCTTGGGACCTGGACAGACGAGCATTTCCGGAAAGTGACACCGGCACTGTCTGGACCGCCAAGGTCCCCATTTCTTTCCTGCAAGCAGGTGGCTGGCATGGTGCGCAGCGAGATGCTGCGACGTGGCTGGGCAGGGTCAACCTTGAAACACCAGCCGCCCCGTCAGCCGGGTCGCTATCGGAGCGATTCCCGGTGGTGGTGTGCCGCGTTGAGGAGGGGCTATGAACACTCAACGCGGCCACATGCCGCGGCGGAATTCAAAGAAACTTCGCGCCGCCCTCAACAGCGCGCTCGGCGGTATTGTAGAGGAGGCGTGCATCCATCTGCTGCCAGCAGGCTCCCGCGCCGGTAACGAATGGCGGGTTGGATCAATTGAAGGGGAACCTGGCAAGTCGCTCGCCATTGCCATTGACGGCGAAAAGGTTGGAGTCTGGAAGGATTTCGCGACGGATGACGCCGGCGGCGACCTGGTATCGCTGTGGTGCAAAGTAAGAGGGCTCCGCTTCGCGGTCGCCGCCGCGGAGATCAAGAGCTGGCTCATGGCGAGAAGCGACGACCCGCAAGCTGCGCCACAGCCCGAGTCTCCGCCACGCACTCAGATTGGTGGGATCTCTGCTATCGACTGGGCTCAGTGTGTCGATGACCTCACCCCTGATTACCGGTACGACTTCTGTCGCTGGCGAGGTTACTCACTGGAATTCGGCCAATGGCTGCAGGGTCGGAAGTTGGTCGGCTTATACGAGGGGGGCATAGCGTTTCCAATTCACAACTCTCTTCAGGTTACGGGCGTTCATTACTACTGCGGAAAAAAGGGTCGCGGATGGAGGACCCTCGGCCGCACCGCACCGCTCGTGCTGGGGGATCTTTCGTCGGCAAAGCGCATCCACGTCTTCGAATCACAGTGGGACGCGTTCGCGATTTCTGACAAGCTAGGTCTCTATAAGAAGAAGACCGAGGCCGCGATCATCACGCGCGGCGCCGGCAACGGTGCGGCGATCGAAGGCCTCATCCCGCCCAAGCGCGCCGTCTTCGCGTACAAGCAGAATGACGAAACAAAAAATGGAAAGCGGGCGGGAGACGTATGGCTGGAGAAAGTGTGCCTCCATGCCGGGACGAAGGTCCGTGCGGTCACGATTCCGCCCGAGTTTAAGGATGCCAATGAGTGGACAAAGAAGGGCGCAAGCGCAGCGGAGCTGCGGGTGGCGATCAGCGCCGCCGTGCCGGTGTCTAACACTAATAGTATAGCGTCAGTTCCCGCTCAAGAGGCGGCGCCGGCGCGCGCTCGTCTGATCGAGTTCCTTTCCCCGCTGGACTTACAGCGTTATCAGCCGCCAGAAGGGACGTTCCTCGTCGGGGACTACCATATTACCCGCGGTTCCTCTTCCGTTATCGCCGGCCCGCCTGGCGTGGGAAAGAGCCGGTCTGGCCTCGACCTCGGGATTGCGGGAGCGACAGGTAGACCGTGGTTCGGTCTGCCCGTGCACACGAAGTTCAAGACAATGATTATCCAAAATGAGAACGGCTTGTCCCGGCTGAGTCGCGACTTTGCCGGCCTCGACTGTGAGGAGCTCCACAAGTGGATTCGGATCAGTCCACCTCCACCGACTGGCTTTCGCTTTGACGATGATGAATTCATCCTGGAATTGAAGCTGGAGATCCAGAGATTCGAGCCGGGCGTCGTCGTTATCGACCCATGGAACGCAGCCGCTCTCGACGACGGGGTGCGCGACTACTTGGCGACGTTCGTTGCGATTCGTCAGGTCATCCCTGCAGGGGACCATTCGCCAGCGTTAGTCATTGTGGCGCACACCCGCAAGCCGAAGCTCGGAAATGATGACCGTGCATCAGGCCGCGGACTCCTGCATCTTCTCGCCGGCTCTCACGTGCTCGGTTCGGTGCCGCGCACCGTGTTCGTGATGCAGCCGGCATCGGATGATCCGCAAGACGACCGGATCGTCTGGACCTGCTGCAAAAATAACGATGGCCAACTTGGGAAAAGGTCGGCCTGGCACCGCCGCGATGGGCTCTTTCTACCGGTGGTGGATTTCGATTGGGACGAATTTGCGACGCCGCGCACCACCAATCGCGGCCTTATCAGCGAAGCCGATGTAACCGCGGTGTTCGCACTCGGTGCGCCGATCCAGCGGGCGGAAGCAGTCCGGCTGCTCGAGACCCAGACCGGGGCAAAACGCGCGGCTTGCTACAGCGCTTTGAAAGCGGATGGACGATTCGGACGGCTCATCCGTGATGAGGGAGGATTTCTCACTTTGGAGGCCAAGGCGGCGACCGAAGCGACAGGCCGATCTAAGGATCTTTCTTAGGTCGGCTGACAGCCCAATTTGAAAGGGAAACGTTACTAAGATGCAAAACACGAAATTCGATGGACCTGAACTCCACGCCTACATGTCGGCGGCTGGTTATGTGGTCGCTTTGTACGATGGCCTTGTACCCAGAACCGTTTCGTTCGAGGACGAAGCAATTCTTGATGACATCCCATTCTATCCCGATGACGTAATGCGCGAGTGGCCGATCCATTTAGGCGAGGCCTCCATCTATTATTCGGAAGCCCGGATAGCCCGGATGGTGGAGCAGGGACTCTGGAGCGCCGGCATGTCGGCGAGTCGTCTCATCGCTGCGCAATTTTTTGTAGATTATGACCTCAGCATTGGCCCTCCTCCCGCTCCATCGCGGGAACAGATGGAAACGACGCTGGAGCGCGTGTCGCGCTGGCTGATTGACGAAGCTGGATGCGTTTGCGGGGATGAACCGCGTTATCATAACCGGGATGGAGCTGACCGCGCAGATCAAGAACTCGAGCAAATTTTCTCGCGTCTCATGTTGCTCGCAGGATGGGATGGTGACGAGCGCGACCGGAAGATCCAAGGATGCTTTCATTCGGCGCTGAGGGTGCTCGTCACTTACTGGGACACGTTGTGTTCCATCGCAGCACACTTGATTCACATCGGCCCTGTGACTCCGACGATCGCGTTATCCCTCGGCGAGCGCGTCTTGGATGGCCGATTCGCGGGCAACGCGAATTATCGCGCGCTGGCGCGCTATTGTCGCGAACAGGTCCGCGTTGCACGGGCACAGAACGACGCCTGGCAAACTGCTTCCGAACTCCTGGGACCAGATATGACAGGAACTCAACGGATGCCGGAACGTCTCGCGGCCGTTCGTCAATCGGAGGATATCGAGTTTTCGTCCCTGCCGATAGCGGTGGAGCCAGCCTTGCCCCCAGCGGACCTCAGCGGCGAATCGCCCATTCACCAGGCCGCGCGATTCTTCCTCGCATTTTACAACGGGGGTTATGTCAAGATCGCTGACGGGACTGTATTGCACGAGGTCTTGCCCTACCGATATATCGCGCTTCCTCTGCAATGGCTGGAGCGTAGCGAGAATCATATTCCCGACAACCTGCGCTCCAGGCTGCTTGAGGAGTCGACTTGGGAAATCGAATCATTAGCGGCAGGCTTCATCGCCGACCGCCACGGCCAAGGAGCGGAAGGGGCGGTGGATGTTGCCTCTGTCTTGAATCACGCTCGCCAATCGACGCAATGGGACGTGCTCTTGCGGCCAACGCTCCTGGCAAACGACGACACGGGCTTGCAAGAGCTTCTTCAGCGAGCGGTCAGAGCTGCCTCTGACCGCGTCAATCAATACTGGAGTGAGATCGAGAAGGTGGCGGAAATGATCCAAGGGCCGCGTCCTACCGAGGACCTTTTCGCCGCCCTCGTACCCTTCATCGGATTGCGGCATCACGACCGTCCTCAGGCCGCGTTCCTCTGTGATTATGTGCGAGAACGGGTCCTGTCGGATTCACTACGAGCTTCCACAGCCGTTGGAAGCACCGGCGAAACCGAAACTTTCCAAAACTGAAAGAGACTTATGAGTAACGAAACGAAAACTACGACCGTTAGCCTCGATGAAAGTGAGCTGCCAGCCCCTCCGGATACGCAATCCGTTGAGTGGGCTATCGCCCTATTTAAGAGGACAATGCGCAAACGAAAAGGGCCATGCTGGAACTCGTCGGACTTCGACCGGGTTGAAACAGCGCTCAACCTGAGATGGAACGAACCAGCAGCGATGCCACGGGGCCTGATGCGGAAGTTTCACGTCGCGTGCGGAAAGCTGGCGTTATGCATCGGCGCGAAGATGGAGAAGGCGGCATGGCAATCCTTCGGTGAAAGGCTCCAGAGAATCGCGCCGGATTTCGAATGTCTCATTGCTGTGGCGACGACTATCGGCTTGATGGAGCGACTGATTCTCCAGGGAAATGGGGCCCAATGGAGTCATCAGGAGTCGCTGGCAGTCGCTGATGGCGCGCGTCGGGTCAGAGCTATAGCTTTGGCACTCCCGCAAGGCCTCGTGAGTAAGTTCCAGGAGATCAGTTCAAAGTTTGAATGGTTCCTGCGACGAGGCTTTCGAGAACCTTACATGGCAGCAGTAGCCGGTCAGCTTGGGATTCAGATTCCGTCGGCTGCAGAAGTCGATGAGGTGGAGAAGGCGCTCGCCTTTATGAAACGAATAACTTTGGACCGGCGGCGTGCGTCCTGGTGTAATGAGGAGGTCGAACATTTGCGCAGGGTGTTTGAAAGGTTCGGCGCACGCGCAGACCGCGGCCAGGCTTGCTTTTTGCTGCCATTTGAGAACAGAATACGTCTGCGCAGTGCGAGCTACCATCTAGCCTTTACCGTCTTCTCGATAACGGCTCCCGGTTGGGATGAATTGAGAAACACCCTGCGGATTGCGCAGGCCCCGGCGGGTTTGTGTTACATGATAAATGATGAACCCTTGTCACACTTTGAAGGTGCTCCCTTGTTCGCTTAGGAGGTGCACGCAAACGAACGCATGGCTGGAGCAGGGGACTGCTCCGCTCCGCAAGAAAGGGACCGCCAACCCACGCAAACGCAGAGGAAGGGGCACCGGGGCGCCGGACGACCCCGGCGGACGCAGAGGAAAGGGCTCTGGAGCGCTGGACGGCCCAGCGGAACCACCGACCAGGAAGGGGACCTTGGGCCCTGGTAGCAAGACAGGCTCTCATGCAATATGCTCGCGAAATGAACGTGTACCGGAAACGCCGTCAGCAATACAAGCCAAGCCTGAGCAGAGCGGAATCTCCGCGCGTGTCAAAAAGACAGCGAGCGGCCGTTGGTGCGATATGTCGAAAAAACATAATGCCGGAAGCAGACGTGCTGCGCTACGGTCTCGAGGCCGTGATATTGGGTGTGTCTCACGGAAACCTGGCACTTCAGTACCTAAAGCCCAATGAAACGTACGAGGAAATGGTCAGCATTCGTCTGTCGCGCGACATCAGACCGTTAGTCGACGCACTTGGCATGGAACGACGCCATCTAGCTAAACGTAACGATGTCCTGCGCGCATGCCTCGACACGATGATCATAAATGCGAAGAAGTCTGGATTTGCTTGGCTTGTCGCGCTGCGGGAGAAGTTCATCTAACGAAGAATCAAGGTCAGGACCGCTGGCGAGGGTGCGCGTGGCAGCGAGTTGAGGGCGGAATTTCATGAAAGGTGAGGAGCCGCGACTGCCAGACGTTCGCTGGATCGCATGGTTTAGCCGTTGCATAGAACAGTTCTAGCGTAAAAGAGCGATGAGGAAAAGGACGATGCCGCTTAGAGCCGTGTTAAAACACAACAATGAGCGCACCAGTCCCAAGCCAGCTGCAGCCGCCAACACGTAGCCCAGTCGACCCCAGAAGTAGAGCTGTGTCCCCCACAACGTCAGCGCGCCGTCGCGACCAGCGAAATGGGCCGCCAAGACGACCGCGACGAAGAAAGGAAAGGTTTCCATGAAGTTTGCGTAAGCTTGATCCACCCGGTTAGCCACGCCGCGCAACGGGGGCACGTGCTGCTCACGGTTGCTGGCTGTCCAGCGATAGCCGAGCTGAAAGCTGATGAGGTGGGAGTCCACGATCAGGTGCAAGAGTCCAAGAATCACCGTGGCCGCCAGAAATCGTAATTCGGTCGTCATGATCAAGCGATCCGGGAGCTGCCTAACGAGAACAAGATGAGCGACGGCTGGCGGAGTTGCGCGTGGCTGCGGATTGAGGGTGGAATTTCATGGGAAGTTAGGAACCGAAGCTGCCATCTATTTGCTCCATCGCATGGTTAGACTCTATGGTGGCGGATCCTCGCAGGCGAGGCCAACGAGACTTTCGCTGAGGCCATCGCCGCCTTCCAAGATATGCCATGTCTGCTTGTCGCGGCGCACGTAATAGAGACCAAATTGACTTTGAAAGTCGCTGCGAATATCCCACGAATATCCGACAATCACGCAAAATGCATTAGGATGGACTCGAACCGACGAGGTTGATATGCAGATTATTCTCTTCCGCGTTGAATGTGCAATCAACGCACATATCTGTTCCAAATCTTTCGTCGACAATTGTGCTTTGGCGCGCGGCGAAAGATGCGCGCCGGCTCTATTCTCTTTGTATCGCTGCTGCTCCGACGAGCAACCTCCAATCCATACCGCCGCGAGCACCGCAAAGAGAATTCGCCGATACATAACGGCAATAGGGTCTAACGATCAAGCTCAGCCGCGCCGAACAACGCGCAGCGTTGTGAGGGAAGTGCGATGCCGAAGGCGAGCACCGTCGGCTGGAGCGCAGGGTTAGCCCTCATTGGACAAGGGTTGGCTTTGATTTCTTAAGTGCCACTTCGATCTCCGCCAAGTGCACGGTGCAGAGTTTCTTCCACTGAGTATCCAACTTCATTGCGACTTCAAAACACCTCTTTGCATCTACGAGTTCCTCGCACCTCAGGTGTGCCATGCCGAGGTAGTACTGAACCGTAACGTCGCCCGGATGTGTGGCTCGACGTGCCGCCGCCGCTTCTTTAAGCTTCGCGTACTCAGTCTTACTGAGCAGTTCTTGAGCGTCAGCCTGAAATTGCTTAGCGGCTGCCGACGCCGCAAGCGCGCGCCCCCGCTTTGCGGCCGCGCCAAACATCACGGTAAGGATGAGACCGATGTACGCAAGTGCGGCGAAGACGGCATACAAAGCCAGCCGAATATTCTCTAAGTGGTCAATCAGATCCTGAGAATGGTTCATGAGGGCTAACGAGAATAAGATGAGCGACGGCGGACGAGAGCGCGCGTCGCTTGCAGTGAAGGTGTGGAAGTCATCTCAAAAGTAGAACGTGCAGCGGTCCGCCGTTCGCTCAATCGCGTAGATGACATGAAGGGATTTGCC
>PLCM01000030.1 GCA_003134765.1 Spartobacteria bacterium
CCGCTCGCCGGATCGTAGAGTTCTGCACTCGCGAGAGTGCCGCTACTGTTATTTCCTCCTGTAACAAGCACTTTGCCGTTGGGCAGCAACGTCGCCGTGTGATCATAGCGTGCAGTGCCGAGGCTGCCCGTGGCTGTCCAAGTCCCGCTCCCCGGATCGTACAGTTCCGCACTCGCGAGAGTGCCGCTGCCAACTCCTCCTGCCACGAGCACCTTGCCGTTGGGCAGCAACGCCACTGTGTGATTAGCGCGTGCGGTGGCGAGGCTGCCGGTCGCCGTCCAAGTCCCGAGGGCCGGATCGTACAGTTCCGCGCTCGCGAGAGTGCCGCTGATGCCAACTCCTCCTGCGACGAGCACCTTGCCGTTGGGCAACAACGTCGCCGTGTGCTGATCGCGTGCGGCGCCGAAGCTCCCGGTCGCCGTCCAGGTCCCGCTCGCCGGATCGTACAGTTCCGCGCTCGCGAGAGTGCTGCTAAGGCCCTCTCCTCCTGCGACGAGCACCTTGCCGTTGGGCAGCAACGTCGCCGTGTGATTAGCGCGTGCGGTGGCGAGGCTGCCCGTGGCCGTCCAAGTCCCGCTCGCCGGATCGAACAGTTCCGCGCTCGCGAGAGAACCGTTGCCGTTAAGTCCTCCTGAGACGAGCACCTTGCCGCTGGGCAGCAGCGTCGCCGTCTGATTAAAGCGTCCGGTGGCGAGGCCGCCAGTCGCCGTCCAGCTCCCGCTCGCTGAATCGTAGAGTTCCGCGCTCGCGAGGGGGGAGGCAATTCCTCCTGCGACGAGCACCTTGCCGTTGGGCAGTAACGTCGCCGTGTGAAGATAGCGTGCGGTCGCGAGGCTGCCGGTGGCCGTCCAGCTCCCGCTCGCCGGATCGTACAGTTCCGCGCTCGCGAGAGAGCCGCTGCCGTCAAATCCTCCTGCGACGAGGACCTTGCCGTTGGGCAACAACGTCACCGTATGATTAGCGCGTGCGGTGGCGAGGCTGCCGGTCGCCGTCCAGGTCCCGCTCGCTGGATCGTACAGCTCCGCGCTCACGAGATAGCTGCTGCCGTTGCGACCTCCTGCGACGAGGACCTTGCCGTTGGGCAGCAACGTCGCTGTGTGAAAAAAGCGTGCGGTGCCGAGGCTACCGGTCGCCGCCCAGCTCCCGCTCGCCGGATCGTACAGTTCCGCGCTCGCGAGAGAGCCGCTGCTGCTATTTCCTCCTGCGACAAGCACCTTGCCGTTGGGCAGCAACGTCGCCGTGTGATTAGCGCGTGCGGTGCCGAGGCTGCCGATCGCCGTCCAGGTCCCGCTCACTGGATCGTACAGTTCCACGCTCGCGAGAGTGCCGCTGCTATTACTTCCGCCTGTGACAAGCACCTTGCCGCTGGGCAGCAACGTCGCCGTGTGATTAGCGCGTGCGGTGCCGAGGCTGAGAGTGGCCGTCCAACTCCCGCTCGCCGGATCGTACAGTTCCGCGCTCGCGAGAGAGCCGCTGGTGCCATTATAACCTCCTGCGACAAGCACCCTGCCGTTGGGCAGCAACGTCGCCGTGTGAAAATGGCGTTCGGTCGCGAGGCTGCCAGTGGCCGTCCAGCTCCCGCTCGCCGGATCGTACACTTCCGCGCTCGCCAGAGAGCCGCTGCTGATAACTCCAGAACCTCCTGCGACAAGCACCTTGCCGTTAGGCAGCAACGTCGCCGTGTGATAGTAGCGTGCGGTCGCGAGGCTGCCCGTGTTATTAAAAACAAAGGGGGTGCCCGCGCACGGCTGCACGAGCACCAGCCCCGCGCTCAGAAAAAACAGCGGGAACGCGTGCCCCGCGCCCCCTAGACGCGTGAGGGTAAGCCGGCGCATGAATTTCATCGGGTGAATGGGAACTAGCTACATTTACATCTGAAAATCGCGTAAAGCGACGTCCAGCGTAGGTCCAGCCCCACGAACTTATTCAGTCCGGCCGAAGATGTGTTGAAACGTCGGGTGACGTAATCGGACCCTTTGTATGTGGAGCGTCTACCCGTGTCAAAACTAAAATGACGCAGATTCCCGTTCCCTCTGAGGCGAAGCGCGGGTGTCCGCATGCCAGGTACGTCGGTTACCGTTCTCTCTTGATAAATCCCGCTCCACCCCGATGCCTTTCGTTCGCAGTTGAGCGCTTTAAGGTTGGCGCGAGCCGATTCTCACATCGTTCAACAGCGACTTTTCTGGACAGGAATGGACTGACGGAAAATCATCAGGGGGGCAAAACGGGTGGACCTCCGTTATTGCAGGTTGTAAACCTCGACCAGTCCTACCCCAGTCGTGTTGCTCTTGCCGGCGACAATCGCAGTGTAGGCGCCGGGAGGCAGTGTCACGAGAATGGCGGACTCAGCGTCGTTGCTGGGTGGAAGGGTGGTGGCGCGGATGGCTGCTTCCTGCGATTGGCCGCTCGTATCGTCCACCTTCCAGTTATCGTTGGTCTTGATCGTGGCGCCGTTGCTATCGTGCAAGGCGAGGGTGGGATCAGCCAAGGGATTGGTGACGCCGAAACTCGACAGCGACGGGCCGATGCCGTGAATAAGCACGCTGCTGCCCTGGCTGCTCCCGCCCAGGATGAACCCGCCGATCATGACGTTGTCACCGGTGTCGATGAATCCGCGGGTGCTGATGTTGGCGAACTGGTTCGGTGCGCTCTGGTCCAAGTCATACGCTTCGGCCAGGCCGATTCCGGTTTCGCCGTGCGCTCCTTTGAGAATGGCGGTGAAGCTGGAGAAGCCGCCGCTGCCAATGGGCAAGCTGGCGATGATGACCGACTCGCGTGGATCGCTCGGCTGAAAGCCGTTGGGGATGTCGCTGCTGTTACTGGCCTGCTGCCAGTTGTCGTTGCTGGTAATAAGACTCCCGTCGGCGGCGTGCAGCTCGAGCAAGGGATCGGCCAGCGGGTTGGTTACTCCCGCGCTAGCCAGGGAAGGTCCCAGCCCGCGGATCATGACTTTCTTGGTAGAACCAGATGGTCCGCTGACGATGAATCCGGCGATGAGCACATTATTATCCGAGAGCACTTCCATGCGGGTGGAGATGTTCAGCGGGTGAGCGGCCGGAATAGGAGTCGGCGTAGGTGTAGCCGTCGGCAACGGTGTAGGTGTAGGTGTAGGCGTAGGCGTAGGTGTAGGCGTAGGTGTGGGTGTCGCCGTGGCAGTAGCTGTGGGCGTGGCCGTCGCGGTAGCTGTAGGTGTCGGCGTTGGGGTGGGTGTCGGTGTAGGTGTCGGCTCGGTGATGGTCAGGGTGTTGACGGGGGGGCTGCCGAGGCTGGCGTTGGTGGGTGTGCCCAGAGTGAATATGATCGTCTTGCTGGCGCCGGGGTCGGACAGCAGCGTGCCGGTAATGTTTTGGGTGGTCTGGCCGATGCCGAACGTCAGCGGGCTGGCCGTGACGCCGCTGTAGTCGGTACCGGCGACCGCCGTTCCGCCCAGCGTGAACGGCACGGTCACAGTACCGCTGACCTTGCTCACCGTGTTGTTGGGGTTGTTGGCGACATAGAGGTTGCCGGAGGCGTCGAAGGCCAGGCCAATGGGGCCGTTGAACCCAGACGCGAAGGTGCTGACCACCCCTGCGGGCGTCACCTTGCTCACCGTGGTGCCGGTGAAGTTGGCGACGTAGAGATTGCCGGCGGCGTCGAAGGCCAGGCCTTCGGGGCTGTTGAACCCGGAGGCGAAGGTGCTGACCACCCCGGCGGGCGTCACCTTGCTCACCGTGGTGCCGCCGTCGTTAGCGACGTATAGGTTGCCGCCGGCGTCGAAGGCCAGGCCGAAGGGGAAATTGAACCCGGAGGCGAACGTGCTGACCACCCCCGCGGTCGTCACCTTGCTCACCGTGTTATTGCCGTTGTTGGCGACGTAGAGATTGCCGGCGACGTCGAACGCCAGGCCGACGGGGTTGGTGAACCCGGAGGCGAAGGTGCTGACCACCCCTGCGGGCGTCACCTTGCTCACCGTGGTGCCTGTTTCGTTGGAGACGTAGAGGTTGCCGGCGGCGTCGAAGGCTTCGCCTGCGGGTCCGCTGAACCCTGTGGCGAAGGTGCTCACAACCCCTGCGGGCGTCACCTTGTTCACAGTGTTGGCGCCGTCATTGGCGACGTAGAGGTTGCCGGCGGCGTCGAAGGCCAGGAAGGCCGGCCCGTTGAACCCGGAGGCGAAGGTGGTGACGGTGGTGCTCGGTGTACCCGTGAGTGTCACCGGGATGCTGAACGTCCCGGCGGTCTCGCTGACCGTCTCGCTTGCCGCACCGAACTGCACAGTCGCGGTGACGGTGAATGTCTGCGGTCCCGACGTGCCGCCGCCAGGACCGGCGGTCACGACCGTGATCGAATCGGCCCCTGTCGTGGTCAGGTCGGCGGCGGGAATGACGGCAGTCAGTTGGGTGGCACTGACGAACGTGGTGGTGAGCGGCGTGCCGTTGAAGTCCGCCGTCGCACCGTTGATGAAGCTATTCCCGGTCAGGAAGATGGTCGTATTCGGGCTGCCCGCCGTTGTCGAGGTCGGGGTGATGCTCGTCGTCGGGGGCGGCGCCACGGCGATGACGCCGCTGCTGCTGGTGATCGTGTAGTCCGCTGTGACCGCCTGCGCGATCGGCAGGCCAAGCAGCCCAAAGGCAAGGATACCCACGAAGAGATGCGGAGTTTTCATAAGTTGGAACCGCCTGGGCTGCAAAACTGGAAGGATTGAACTCCCCATCGCGTGAGCAGCGTGCAGCGAAAGTCCAGCTCCAATTCTCACCCGCCCCCGGAGCCACAGACGCGTTGCCACGTCGATCGACGTAATTAACGCGCTTCTGACAGAATTTAGTAACGCCGTCAATCGAATTGCTGCGCCGGGCGGGCTGGGAGTCCGTCCATGTTCGCGTCGATCATGCTTCTCGCCTCGCCTTTGCTCAGATCATGCCCGACGAAAGCCAATCGAGGGCCCTGTCTTCCTCGGACGCGGCTTGCTTAGTTCGCCCTCTCGGCATCAAGGCCAGCGCCCTCATGAGCGATAACGGCTCCTGTTATCGCTCCCACTTCTTCCGGTCACGGAAGAATCTGTTTCAAGGATCTTCCGACAAAATTTGCGGGATCGGTCAAACGAGAATGATTGATGAAATTGTTTCGGCCCGTGATATTCTTCGCCTTCGCGGGGGTATAGCTCAGTTGGTAGAGCGCGTCGTTCGCAAAGATTTTTGCGGTTTTGTTATTCGTTAGGAGCGTTCTGGACCCTGCTGGACAGGTACGGTCGCTAAAAAGAAAGCGCGTTCCCTCCGATCCGCACAATCGTGTGGACATTTCTGGACACGAGTGGACCGAATTTCCGGCGCCAGGGGGGCAAAACGGGTGGGGCCTTTTCCAGAGACAAATTCCCCGCCGAGAATTTCTGCCTAGAACAATCAACTGCGATCTCGAGAACCCGATTGCTCACGGATCGGATCGAAGAGGTAGGAGTCAAACCGCGATAAATCTCCCCGCTTGGACCACGATCATCCAATGCGGCGTTGCCCCCTGTTGCGCGAGAGCTGCGCACAAATTGCTTAGATCAGCCGTGCGATGAGGGCTGCTCAAGCGCAAGAGCGACGTGCAGTCGCAGGCTAGAGCTGCACCCGACGCATACCGATCCGCAGATTGTGATGAGTACGACGTTGGGATTTCATACAAAAGGATATCAGGAACTTTTTCGCTGTCTGGAATCCGCGGAATCGTCCATCGAGCGCGCATACGTAAGTCATCTCCGGCGTAGGTATTGCGTTCCGTCCGAATGAGGGCGCAACCTCGTTAGCCTGCCCTGTTGCTCCGGACTTCGGAAAGCCACGGAAGGCGCTCGCTAGTTTGCGAATTCGTTCCGCAACCGCGTAATCCGCTTCGGGTCCGTTCCTTCAACGAGTCCCAATCCCTGGCACAGAAATGCATGGCGTTTTTCGCCGCGGAGCCGAAGACGCTTCGCGTCCGAATCGAGAGCTTTCAGCTTTTCGGCCATGGCGCGCCTGTGTTCCAGCCCCTCGGCGAGAGCAGCGCCCTGCTTCTTTGGAGCGCGGGCGCGGTGAAGTTTCATCACTGCATCCCATCGCACGTCCCGCTTTGCGTCGAAGGACCAATAGGCGGGGATGAATACCATCGTCCCATGTGGAGTAAGGTTGACCGACAGTTTGAAGACCAACGGCCGATCGTGTTGCATTCCATAAAGATTCCAGCGGAAGCAGAATGCATCGAAGACCGCTTGGAAACGCTCGGCGCGCTTTTTCCAATTAACAGAGAATGGTTGCCGCAGATTCCTTTCCGCACCGAGCGTGCGACGAATCACGCCTTTCCGATCACGATAGCGATCAACCTCCCATGTATCTTTGATACGACTCCATTCGCGAGCCAATTCGGCATTCCGTGCTGCCTTCTTTTCTTCCGCTTCAAACTTCGCGGCAGTAGTGATCAGTTCTTCGTAGTGGCCGCGTTGCACATAGTGCTCGTGTTCCGCGACGACCGAGCAAACCGTCCCGTCAGGAGGAGCGGGTAAGATTGCGAGGAGCAAATCCATCTCTCTGTCGAGTCTCTTGCCCCCGCTCAACTGGACCAGACATTGAACAAATATGTGTTGGATGTTGATCGGCCAGAGTGTGATTGGAGCCAGCATCCAGTGATAGAGCCCCTCGATCGGTTGCACGACCGCTTCGCCCCGCTCCAGTCGCAGCGAATGATACCGACGGATCTCCGGCTCAGCCCATTCGCGCCGGTGAAAAGCCAAGCCGTCGAGAGTTCTCAGATCGTGTCGTAAGCGCGAAGTCACCCGCGGAAGAGTATCGCTACGTCAGAATTGGGCAATGACTGTCGCCAATCGATGCCCTCGCAAGAAAGGTCGTCAGACGCGTACAGCGAAGCCGATGAACACCGTCATTTTCGATCTGGAAACCACCGGCTTCTCCCCCGCTTGGAACGAAATCATTCAGATTGCCGCCATTCGCATCCGCGATGGGAAAATTTGCTGGGACGATAGTTTCTCCACCTTCGTCCGGCCCGATCGCATCGTTTCAGGCTTCATCACCGACATCACGGGTATAACCAATGATGATGTTCGCGAGGCACCAAGTTCGACCGAAGCTCTTATGTCGTTCTCCTGCTTCGCCGGCGATGCGATTCTCCTTGGTCACAACGCCCGCCGGTTCGACATGCCGTTCATCCGCGAGAGTTGTGCGCGTCACAATCTCCCGGTGCGCTCAGTGCGCTTCGTTGATTCCATGGACCTCTCCCGCCAGATCTGGGGTGGCCGCGCCGGTCACGGGCTAGATTCGATCATGGAGCGCCTTGGAATTCCGGAAGACGCCAGGCGTCACACCGCTCCGGGTGACGTGGCGATCGTTGCGGAGGCAGTTCTCCGCATGTGGAAGCTGCTCAGTCGAGGTTTCCAATTATCCCCGGTCGACTGCGAGTCAGGATTTTTGCCAGCGCTGTCAGCCGCATGAGCATTCACAACAAATGGAGCATTGGCCAAAAGGCTCTCTGCATCGACGATACGTTCCCGCGCTACATAGCCGATTGGTGCGATGCCCTTCCCATCGCTGGCCACATCTATACCATTCGAGGTATGCAGTTCGGCGTCGATCCGATCACGAACATGTATGATTTGGGACTTCTTCTCGAGGAAATCAGCAGTCCGCGCAAAGCCAACGGCGCCGAGGCCGGTTTCTTTCACACGCGTTTCGTCCCGTGGATCGACATCCAGGACTACGCAGCCATCGAACATCGCGAGTTGCAAAGCACGCCGTGAAGGAGAATCAGCCGATTATCAGCCTTCCACCTGAGAACCGAACACTCTTGACCACTTGGCTCCGAAGGAGCCATGATTTGCTCATTTGAGCTTAGACCGCCACTCCGGAACCACACCAGCGCCAAAACAAGACCCAAATGAACAACTACCAATGCGAAAAGTGCGAAGCTCTAATCGAGTCTTCGCGAGCCCCAAACAACTCAGGGTGCCCCGAGGGTTCATTCCACAAATGGCATGATCTCGGTCCCGTCGGCACCACAAACTATCAGTGCAAAAAGTGCAGCACACTTATCAAGGCAGCCCGGACTCCGAGCAACTCCGGTTGTCCGAGCGGTTCGTTCCACCAGTGGACGAAGCTTTAGTCGTCATCCGCACTTTGGTCCTTGGGTTGGCGGTCGCTACGCTTCTTCCGCATAACCTTCAATATGAACAACACTAAACTAGCAGAACTCAACTTCCGAAAACTGCTCCACTACCGCAGCGTGCCCGCTCAGGGGGCTCGGTCTTTCTTTCCCATACCATGCACAGGCTTTTGCGTGTCATGTGAGAAAAATGGATTCCTGGATGGTGGAGATCAGCGGCTGGATCAGATGTCTCACGGCGCCGACACAGAAGATTTCGAGAAATCGATTTGCAAGTTGCCTCCCGGCGGATTGGAAGTTTCGGTGGCATTTCTACTTGAATCGCCGGGAGGATATTGCGGTAATGGAGAAAAACTTACTTACGAAGGCGTGACCAAACGGCCGCCAGTGAACCACTATTATTGGACACCTCAACGGAGAACATGGCCGACATCCCCAAGTGAGGTCAGGAACCCGTATGGAGACTATTTCGCCTACATTATTGCCAAACACAGGCTCAACAACGTTTACTTCACGAATGTGATTAAGTGCTCTCTAGCTGAGCGTGATGTCGACCAGTTCGTCGGCTACTACGTCACGAGAGATCCAGACGCCCGAGACTCCAAGATACGTAATAATTGCTTCAATCTATTCCTGCGCGAGGAGATGCGAATAGTGAACCCTCAGATTGTCTTTTATTTTGGACAGAAAACAGAGAAGATGGGTTACTATTTAGAGCTTCAGTCCCTCTTACCTAACGCACACTTTGAAAGGTTACATCACCCAGCCGCTCGGACGCTGGGCCAGAGTGAGATTATTGGGCAGAACGATGTACGCATGCTTCAAGCACTGAGCAAATGGAAGCAGGCCTAACTCCATTGTTGGGGCGTAAACGGCGATTTAGTCTTTAGTGTGTAATTAGATCTTTCGTGGTTACTTGGATCTAGCATAGAATGCTTTGCCGGAGCGGGGACGACGATTGTCCACAATGAAAGCCGTCGCGTGCACTGCGACCATTGGCCGACGATCCCAGCCATGCGATGCATTACAACGCGCCTTCAGTCGGTCGCCAGCTCCAACACTACCCGGCGCGATTTCGTGCGGCGCATCGTTCTCGCAAGTGCCGGCTTGGGTCTTGTAGTGAGGCGCGCGGGCGCTGCTCCTGCGACGCCATTGCCGATGGTCCAAGCGCGACTTGGGGTTCCTCGTGGGCAGTGCCCACAGCCGCTCGCCGGAGTCGAGATCGGAACATCAAAAGTCTGCGTCGTCGTAGGCGAGGGGCGTCCGGATGGCACGATCAAAGTGCTAGGCGTCGGCCAGGCGCCGTCACGCGGCGTGCGGAAAGGAGAGATCGTGGACTTCGAGACCACGCTGATGTGCGTGCACGAGGCGCTCGCGGACGCGGAGCAGAAAAGCGACGTGATGATCCGCAGCGTCTTCGTCGCGGTTACAGGCTCGCATATTCGAAGCTTCAACAACCGCGGCAGCATCGTGGTGCCGGAAGATCGCGACGACATCCACGAGCAGGACATCGAGGACGTGAAGATCAGCGCGCGCCGAGTGAGTATCCCGACGCAGAACGCGTTCCTGCACACGATCAATCAGAGTTATCACGTCGATGCGCAGAAGGATACAATGAACTCGATCGGCGTGCGCGGCCAAAAATTGGAGGCGAATTTCCACATCGTCCACGGCGTTCGCACACGCTTCCAGAAAACGATTGGCTTCGTCCGCGGACTGCCGCTCGTGATCGAGGACATTGTTTTCGCGGGGCTGGCCTCTGCGCAGGCGGTGCTCACGCACGAGCAGAAAAACCTCGGCGCGCTCGTGATCGATATCGGCGGCGGCACGACCGAGTACATCCTCTACAACAGTGGCGCCGTGAAACAAAGCGGCATGCTCGCGGTCGGGGGCAACGACATTACGAACGACATCTCGATGGGCCTGCGCATTCCGCTAACGTGCGCGGAAAAATTGAAGATCGAGGAAGGGGACGTGCCCCTCGGCAATTCACTGCCGGGCGAAACCGTGCTCCTGAAAGACGACTTTGGGATCGCAGACAAAGAGATCGAGCGTGAGATGCTGAACACGATCATCCAGCTGCGTCTGCGTGAGAGCTTCAAGTTGTTGAAACGGCAGCTCGAAAAGGAGTCGTTCATCGACTATGTCGATGCCGGAATGTTCATCACCGGCGGGTGCAGCCTGCTGCAAGGGATCGATCATCTCGCCCAGGAGGTGTTTGGAATTCCCGCGCGCGTGGCGCATGCGCGCAGCATATCGGGACTGACGAGCGCCTTCCAGAACCCGCAATTCTCCACCGCGATTGGCTTGATCCGTTACGCGCATGCAGTGCACGCGGACTCGCAGCTGCGCGGACATTTCCGTAGTCTTTAACGATGCTCCGCCTCAATTAAAGCCTAACTTAGCGAAAACGCCTATTTTGCGATCAGAGAATACGACTTCTGTCGACGAAGTTTTGATATTTCGGTCCAGGGAGGGTGCGACTCAACACTCGCCCCATCCTGTCCTCCGCCGACGCGCAGAAGGGGTCGTCTTGATCACGAAGAGAGCGGTCCCGCCGTCGGACTGAATATCCTGCGGCCAGGGCTAAAACGGCGTGGACTTCGTTCATCAAAGTTTTGGTGGTTGTTAGCGAAGTCGCGTAACAATCACCATTTCTTCACCATGCGGGGCGCAACTATTGGACAAAATTTGCGAGTGCAAATCGCCCTGTCCTCCCCGGTGAATCAGCGAGATCAGGACTTCGCTGGACTGATGCGGACTCATCAGCAGTGAAAATATATTTCAGAGAGTCGATCTTGCGGGCTCCAGACCCAATGATGAATATTGGAGCCGTAAATGGATGAAACCCTGTTCGACACTCTGATTCGGAAGAGCGAATGCGACACGCTCGATTTCAAGGAGCAATACCCTTTTGCAGGGCGCACTGACGACGAAAAGAGCGAGCTGCTCAAAGACATTTTGGCTTTCGCGAATGCCTGGAAAGAAACAGACGCATATATCCTGGTAGGTGTGAGAGAGAAGAATCGCCGCGCTGACACATTGGTCGGGGTCAATGTGCACCTGCCCGATAACGAACTGCAGGAGTTTGTGAACAAGAAAACAAATCGACCCGTGACCTTCAGCGTGGAAGCAGTGAATTTCCGAGGGATTGAGCTCGATGCAATTCGCATCGATTCGTCCCAAAGTCGCCCAATCTTCATTACGAAAAACTTCGGCAAGTTGCAGAGCCAAATCGTTTACATTCGGCGGGGTAGCAGCACTGATATCGCTGATCCAAGTGAGATTGCGGAAATGGGCAAAGCTGCTGCATCCAGCCCGCTGTTACCCAGCGCCAGTTTCGAAATGAGTGCTATTACGAGACCTGAGGACAAGGGGGCTTACCTTATTGGCTGCGTGTATGTCCAACTCACAAATTCAGACGATCGACGTTCCGCACGCGACCTCGCAGTCACGATCAGACATGATGATACGGGCTGTGTAGCCACCCGACCCTATGATGAATGGCAACAAGCCCCTTCCGACGGACGGCTCAACCCTTGGGTTTTGCGCTTCCAGCATTCGCTCAATCCCAAGCAACGCACTATGATTTTGCCAATCCAGCTGTGCGAGCGGAGCCAGTTCCCGTTCAGTATGTCCGCCGAGCTGACGGCTGCGGATTGCTCTCCCTTGTCTTTCCGTGCGGCAATCACAGCTGAACAATTTGCCAATGGAGAGAAGGTTCCCTTCCATAAAGAGCAGACCTAACCTCTCTCTTTACTGTCATTGAAAACCTCTGACTTTTCCGGACAGGAAATGGACTGACGGAAAATCAGCAGGGGCAAAACGGGTGGGGTGGCAGGTTTTTGACGAGCCTGACTTCACGCGTTAAGTCTCCGCAGTCGAAAGACTTTGGGGGTATAGCTCAGTTGGTAGGGCGTCTCGTTCGCAATGAGATGCTCGCTGGCCGCGAGATTTGGTGGGGGCCCAAACGCAACTTTAGCGTTCGTTCATCGCGATCTTGCATATGCGACTCGTTGCGCCGGATTGTTGATTCTTAGCGACGGCTTTGACCCGGCGCGTTTCATAATGGCCGATCTTAGCCGCCCTCTAAAGTTTTCACTACGAAACTGTAGCGCTACCGCTCTTTGCGCGTGCTTTGTCGAGAAACTTGGACCAGCCGAGTTTCTCCAGTTTGTTCACGGCGCGCTTTTTCCCTGCGCGTGCGTCCGCGACGAGTGCCTTTTTCAGCTTCGCGTCGTGTCCCGGCAGGAAGCGGCCGCCTTTCGTTTGTCCACCGCATCCGCACAGGCATTCAGGTGCCTTGATCTTTGTTTTCGTGTTCATGTTACCATTAAAATATTGGCGTCAATTCCTCTCTTCCTGACCAATCGCCGTTCGCTTCGAAGACGCAATCTGCCGCGGACCGCAGACCCATCACGGCGCAGAGCTTCGTCCGGTCTCAACCGGATGGCAGTTCTGGCGGACGCAGCGGCAGACGCGGGTGAGCCTGAAACGACCGAGGACAACAAGCAGGCAAAGCGACGACTGCAACCGCGGATCACCGTCACTCGCCGTATCCGCGCGTCCATTCAGGCGACAGATCAGTAATTGCATTGGCCACAATTCTGCCGCTGCAGTGTGAGGATGTGAGTTCGAACACCTGCACGATCGCGGGACCGTGCCGCCCTCGCGATTTCACCACAACTGTGTCGCCAGTTCCGAATCGCCAATCCTCGATAAAACCGCACTCCGCCTTCAAAGCGGTGACCACTCGATCGATCCGATAGATAAGGAGTGTGTCGTTAGCGAAATATTGTCCGTAGCGATCTCCGCCATCTTCATGCTTCCCGGATGTCCAGCCGATGGTTCGACCAGCCGCAAGCTTAGCGTCTATTGCATTGCCGTCACGGGTAAGAACCTCTTGGTGTCCATCGGCATACATCACCACCACGTTACCATGTTGCTCGGCGGCATTACAATTAGGTACCATGCACTTCACAACCTGGACACTAACTGATTGAGGAAATGCGGAGATCTTGGGAAGAGTGGCCGAGACTCCGTTCTTCGCACCGGAATCAGACTGGGTTGTAATAGCCGGTGAGTCTAAGGTGATCGAGAGGCAAGTGCCGTTTGTCTTGTAGTGGCCGTTGAAATCAGGATCATCTTCGGCCATGGCTCTTGGCTCAGACGCGAGCGGAAGCGTTCCCGTTACAGCAGCGGCGCATCGGAAGACGGTTCGCCGCTGTCGAAGACCAGCAGCGTCAATAAACCTCTTTTCGTCAACATACTCTCCCACCGCATGGAATTCACGTTTTCCTAGAATGTTGATAAAATTTCGAGCTTGTTCAGTGTCAGGGAAAGATACAATAACCCGATCAGTTATAAGCCATCGTTCGCCAGCTGGCGGTGCAGGAGCTTGGCTCGATGGCGTCGGTTTTAAAAACTTCAGATAATCCTTCCTCCCTTTGATCGGCGGATCATATTTCCCTGTCTTCGTGTTGAGGTAACCGCCGAGGAGGTTATCACCCCAGTAAGAGTGTCGCGCTGCAAGCCAGAGGCGGAACGCGGCTTGAGCTTCGCGGCCTCCTGTCAATCCGTCCATGGTGCGCATCGCACCTCTCGGTGTTTCGACAGGTGTAGCACTTTCAACCGGAGAACTTCCGCTCCCTGCAACGACGAACCATGTCGGCGCTGGGGTCCGGCCAGATACTTCTGCCGTACCAGTCCGGAAATCGACCGCAGGTTGCGCTCTAGCATCGGTTATCGTGCTGTCGTTCGCCTCAGTGTTAGCGAAGGAGGAGCAAAATTCGAAACCCACGCATTGAAACTGTGGCAGCTCGGTTGTCGTTCCCCCTGGAAGCATAACCTTCCTAATACCGCTGAATCTCCCGATCGTGTTTCCGCGACAGTGCAGCAACTTTGTTGTGTCTGGCGGATCGTCGAAGTTGAGGACGGCGCATAGCTCATTTTCCTCTCTATCTTCAGACACGAGCACCGCAACCGGCTGCGTCGTAACGACGGATACCTCCAGCTCATAAAAGTGGTCTCGTCTAAGGGATTTTAGATCGAAGCCGTTGATTGCCACCTTGGGCTTGTCGGGGTCGTAAACGTTGTGCAATTCAGGATATGAAGTGCTTCCGATACGAATCGCTCGCGGCTGACCTCCAACAAACAGCTGCTTTTGGAGTTGTTCATGCGCGCGGATCCGAACCGCCCTTCTGGAATCGTAATCAGTAGAGCCCATCGGAATGGAGATATTGCGGGTGACAAGGCGGAGTCGATCACCTTCTACGCGTTTAATCTGAAATTCAGGCCATTTTGTCGCCGTATAAGACTGCGCCAGTTCCTCAGTCACCGACGAATCGCCAGCAGTACCAGCAGTCATAGCACCGTACAAGTGGGAGTTGGGTCCGTTCTTTGTGGTTCTTTCGTAGGTCCATCTAACGATTTTCACTGCTCTCGGGTTTGTGATGTCGCCCAACTCATTTGTATTTAGCGGCAATAGATCATTCTCCTGCTCAAGCTGTTTGATTTGTGCCTGAGCGGTTACTGCTTCTTCCAAACGGCCTACCGTGGTAAGTTGTTTTACCGCGTTAACGGACATCGCACGGGCAACATCTGCCACCTCGGTTGCGGCGACAACAGTGGCCAAGACATAATCTGCCTGAAGCAGTATCGGCGAGTTTGCGGGACGTAGTTTTGCCAGAGAAGCATAAGATGGCAAACGATCAAGTATATTGCGATCGGCTTCTAGGCCCGCTTTCTTTACACGCTCGATCTCGGCCCGCAGCTGTAAAACGGTATCCAAATCTCCTGCCACTTGCCTCGCTGCAGACGCTGATCGAAGCTTCTGGAGATAATCGTGGCGCAGCTTCTTCCGCTCGCCTTCTATTATCAATCTGCAGTTGTTCACCACATCTTTGTACGACTCGGGTGCAGTCCGATCTTCCGGTGACGGCTGTGCTGTTGGCAGCGCATCTTGAGGTGATGCGGCTGCAACTCCACTGGTGTTAGGTCTTCCTGACGCCGGGGGGACGGGCATCGGAGGCTGTGCAGGAGTGCTCGTCTCTCGGGCAGGTGCTGCGTTTTGCGATGAAGCGATGTCAACCACCGTATCGGGTGTTACCGCAGAATCAGCACTTAGCGGGGAGGTCTTCTCCTTGGTTGCGGCTTCGAAGCGGGTTATCAATCTCACATTTTCCTGTTCGATCACACCCATACTTCGGAACACGCGCTCCTGATCTTGATCGGTCCCCCGGTAGACGGTGCCCAGAGATCGCGCCAAGTGCTGTCCGCGTTCGCCGCTAAAGATAAAGCCGTGTCTTGCGTAAAGCTCGTTGCGTGCGCGCCAAAGCATCTCCGAATTGAATGCGCTCAGCTCTTCTGCGGATAATCGTCGCGTGCTTGAATCGGGAATCAGCCACACGTTACTAGATGTAGGAGCGATACTTGGATCGACGCGAGGTGCCGCTTGTTGATTGTGGGCAGGAGTTGTCGGGTGTCCTATCGCTTGCTTGCCCGTAAAATCGTCGAACGATTTCTGCTCATCTTCCTTTACATCGGCCAGTGCTTGGTCTTGCGCCGCAGCGATCAGCTTCGGCCAAGCGGGCTCACATATCAGCAAGTCTACTATCCTGGAGGAGGGCACCGCTGTGCCAAATCGCAGGTCGCTCGCAACGACATCTCCATTGCGGGTCTCAACGTCGCCTTTCGACCACAATATTGCAGCGGCACCTGACGGCCAAGACGAAGCGCCGTGATTAGCCTCGAGAAACGCAGGAAGGAACGAATGGCTCCCCACCTGAAACCTTTCGTCATAGCCAGTCCGTTGCGTATACCAGCCCCCCTGGCGAGTGGGAGCGGACTTGTATCCTATTGCCACGCATCGCCCCGCAAAAAAAACCGCGGTGATATTGACTTCATCCTTTGCAAACGTCAGAAACGTGGCATCATGTAGCGCTTCGGCGCATCCCAAAGATGGATCGAGTAAGTTGCCTCGCAGCTTCCGCGGCCAGACAGACCAGGGAAAACAGGATCGCCCTTCTGCCTTTGGCTCACCGAACTGCGTAATAAGCTCGTCGCGCGAGTTTCCAATAGCAGCGTCAGCGGATGAAACTCCCACCGTAAGTGAGGCCAACAATGCAACTCTTAATAAAAGCTTCCCGACCATAGCTACTAGCCAATAAATGGTAAGGGGATCGACCAATAACAATATTGGTCGAGGCATTCCTTATCGTATAAGGTCCGTTTTAATGTTAGTCGAGCGTGTGAATCATGTCAAGCTCGTAATACTTATGCCCGTGTCGTCTAATGTTTATTATTTGCTGGGTAACTTGCGCCCAACAATAACAGGAGAACAGCGTAGCTAACACTTTTTCAGCTTCGCGTCGTGTCCAGGCAGAAACCGGCCGCCCTTCGTTCGTCCTTCGCATCCGCATAGGCACTCGGGTAATTTGATCTTTGTTTTGGTGTTCATGTTTTTATTAAAATATTGGCGTCAATTCCTCCCTGCCGGCCACCTCGTTTGCTTTGGGGGGATAGTTCTCCGTCGAAATATCTGAACGAATTGACGGGCGACAAGTTTCTGACTGGGCGAATTACGGCTCCGTTGGGCGCTAGGTCGCACCAATCGATCTGCATGGATCAATCCTTGTCGCAACCGTGGCCGAATAGAACACACAGGAGAAGAAGCAAAAGCAAACAATGCATTGGAGAAGAAAACACGGCCTGCATTCCCGTACAATCCCCTGCACTAAACTCACCTTGTTCCGAATTGACGGGCGATAGGTTTCTCACTGTTGCGAAAAATACGCGCGTTGCGCGCGCGCGTACGCGCGAGAGTCGGCGACGCGGCCGCTCTTTCCGATGGTGACGCCTACGTAAGTTCTGCGCTACCTATCCGCAGGTGAGGGCGCGCTCGCATTTCCGAAAAAAACGCCGCAGAAAGCGCTGGCCGCTGGGCAATGCCAGAGTTCGCCGCAGCTTATTCAACGCGGGGCAGTACGCTCTGGCTGGCTGCAATCCCGTATTAACGACATCTCTTGCGGTCGTCGCAATGACCCTCTCAATCGCAGTCGCCGAATAGAACACACAGGAGGAGAAGCAAAAGGAAGCAGCTCATGCGAAAAAGAAAGCACGCCCTGAATTCTCGCACAATCCCCTGCCCGAAACGCAGCGATGGTCTTCGAGTGGCTTACCGCAAAATTGGCGCAAACTTCCCTAACCCTCGCGCCTATTACTTCGTCAGAAGGAGCGGACCGAAATCGTCGTCCAGATCGACGAGGTAAACGTCGGCAATCCTGCCTGGGTGAGCCCCGTCCCAATGCCGCAGCGCCGCGATCATGGCGGTAACACTCTCGATGTGTTGCTCCCGAGTTTGCTTTTTGCCCTCTGGAGCAAAAGGAATCTGGACCATCGCGATACGCTGCACCCGAAGTTCAGCCACCTTGTCCAGACAGCCGGCGACCGCGTCTTGCAATGCCTCTAGAGTCGCGAACCCGAGTCCGTCAAACGGATTGGAGAAGACATAAAGGTAATGGAGCAATCGGTCTGGCGGATGAATCTCCAAGACTTGATCTGAAGGGGCCAACCAAGGTTTGCTGGCGACGGTTTCCCCTTCCAAGGTCGTCAGCCCGGAATAGCGTGTGCGGATACCAAATTGCCAAGTGGTAAAGCGCCTATTAAAACCGCTGCGAATCCAGAGAACGGAAAGCTCCGCTATGTCGGGTGCCAGTTCCGCGATGTCGCCCTTGATTGAGCGGATGTTCATTTTGCTAAGCCTAGACCCATCGCGCACTTGGCACCAGTCCTTTGGGCAATCCCTACGGAGCTGGCCGTTGGAAGCGCGAAATGCTCAAGGTTCCACAGGACACCAAGCGTTCTCGTGCAATTCGGACAGTGAAGGAAGTGTCGAGTGCGGCGGATCCTTCCCCCGCCAGCTTAGCCGCTATTTGGAGAAGGGGAAACGGTCTCCTTTGACGAACCACTGGTCGTCCGCTAGACCCACGTGTAGTCGCCCATCGGTCCCGAGGATACAATTGACATTAGTTCCACGCATAAGCTCAACTCTTAACGCGTAGTAGCGTTTTCCCGTATCCTCGTACTTCGCCGTTACCGTGGAGTAAGCTATCGTTTCTTTCTTCGCTCCCCAGCTGTCATCCGTGGGGAATGCCTGATAAACGTCAATTGTGTCATCGGACTTCACCACCCACTTCTGCCAAGATCCGTCTGCGGGTCGATCAGCATTAGTCCACACGCCGATGGCAAACCGCTTTGCGTCCTCAACGCTAGAGAGGTTCGAGGCTGATTCACGGCTGCTTGTGTCGGCGCTAGTCTTATCTTCGGTCTTGTTGGGGCAACCGCAGAGAGCGAAATGCACAAGCGGGATCGCTAAGAGCAAGTACCGACTAGCGCGAACTCTCGTTGGCGCGACCGGCTTACGGTGCACGAAGTAGACCCTCACATTTTTCCAATTTTGCGTCCATAAGTCGTTGATTCGTCGCTCAGAGTGCTCCGATATCGGAGCAGAGTAGCACGCACCTGAACGTCCGTCAATTTAGCAGCAGATCCCCATCATGCTCCGATAGCGGAGCATTTTGTCGCAAACGGACCAGTACCGTCGCGCTCCGTCACCGGAGCATGAAGTCGCAAAACGTCGTTGGACCACGAATCCGCCAAATCCGTTATCAGCAAGCCCTGACCCAGGATGAGCTTGCTGCCCGGTGTGGAGCACTCGGTTGGGACATTAGCCGGGGAACGCTCTCGAAAATCGAGGCACAAGTCCGGCGCGTGACCGACCGGGAACTTTGGTATCTGGCGACCGCCCTCCGAACTTCATTAGAAGATCTGTATCCGAAGAAAATGAAAGCGCCGAAGCGATCCGAGCGTTAGGACGACCTTCGAAATATCCCAATGCGACGACAAAGCATCGGACCAACTGCGCGTTTCACGCCGACCATGTATGGCCGAACGCAATTTTGCCGGCTCCCGATCGATGTTTTCCATGTACTAAAGAAATTTCTGTATAGGCCGGTGTCGCTGCCAGAGGAGATAATGGAATTTAGTCCACTGCTCGATTTCATCTTTCTTCAGCAAGCTGAAAGGCATTGTGCGACGTGGGAAAGTGGAGACGCCTCAATCGCCGCCACGAACATCGCGACCGTATTGTATTTCCGGGCTCGTCGAGGTGAAGCCGGGGCCATTTCCGGGCTTATCTCCGCAGCGTCCTATTTCGCTTCGGCAATTCAGGAATTGAGTTTGGAGAAACCCGTTATTTTTCAGCAGACCGCCAAATCGTTGGATGAATGGCCCTCGATGATTTCATTCCACCCAGACTGGAAGAAAGACAACGACCGAATAATCAGCACTGTTCATCTTGGGAAAACGTCTCCACTACGAAAACAAGTGCGGCTTACCAGGTTCAAGGGAGCACATCAGACTTCGCGTCTTCCTGTCCATGTTTACTGCCAACGAATGGTGGAACTTGTTAATGGAGCTCGCGCCTGGTCGCAACACAAACGTTCGCAGAGGAAGAAAGGCAGGCGAGAAAGGAAATCGGATTTACATGTCAAACCTACCGATAAAGAAGCATTGCTTTGGTGCGAATGGCTAAAAGCGTGCTCCGAACTGCCATTGTTGTCAGCGCGCAGCGCCTACAAATGGTTCAGCGCTGGTTGGCAAGGAATGCGCCTGCTTACTGAAAGGCGGCCGGAGGAATTACCCGATCTGCGCGAGGTTGGTGCTTTTCGTGAGTTCTACAGGGACGCGGCAACCAATTACTCACTTGGTGCGCGCAGGTCCAGTGTGCGCGAAGGGATAAAGATGCGGCTAAAGGATGCTTTCATGAAGCGTTTTGGTCGTTAGTCGAGCCTCGCGATTTGATGGCGATCGCCTGTTTGGGCAACGCGGTTTGGCACTAGTTTTCGCTTCTCAAAACTTGGGGAATCCGGCGGGAGCAGATCATGAGATTAGTTCGATCATGAAAACACATGATACGGATAGCACGAACACGAAACCGACCCGGAAGATGACAAATGGATCGTCCAAAGGGCCGCAAGTAAAAGAAACCGTCGGAGCGAAAATCCTGGTGGGGCCCCAAGGCCAGGTTGCTTCAAGGACGATAAAACAGCCAGCCTGGGACGGGGTTATCTTACCCAGTCGTGGCGTAACCGGGATCGAACGAGCGGCATTAAAGATGGTGGGTATTGGAGTGAGGGAGATCGACGAGCTCGATCGAACGATTCGTTCTCGCGGAGGACAGATGGTGACTTGGTGCAAGGGCATCCCGCAGCTCATCAAGGCCAACGCTACGGAGATGATCGCCAGCACTCACGGCAGATATCTCTTCTCAGCTCGGGCTGTCGGCCGGTGGCTGATCGACCGAGGACTGCACGGGGTGGTGCAATATTATGTCGGCTTCGGTTTGGCGCTCGGGGGACAAGGGTTGGAGTTACCTTGCGTCCGAATCGTAATCGAAGGGTATCGCATGCGGTATTATGACCTATCGTGCACTTCGATGAATGTCGCACAGAAGACCGACAGGCTGGAGGAGATCAAGACCTTCTCGACCGAGGTTGTTCTGAAACTGATCGCCGGATAATGATCGCCGATTCGGCCCAGGTATCGAAATCTTCGGTACCTGGGCAAATCGCAAGAACACCGTCAGATCAGGGGCGCTCTATCAATGCGACACGCTGGTCGCCTGTTCCGACGAGCGCGCCGGTAGCGGTGTAGGTCTTGTCGTATCGGGCGTCGTAGACGCCTTTCATGCCGCCGTTCGCATCCGCGATTATTTCGCGGCCGCCGGAGTCCCTGATGACATGACTCATCTACGCAATGTCACGCGGCTTCAATCGCAGTCGCCGAATAGAAAAAACAGGAGAAGAAGGAAAAGCAGACAGCCCATGTGAAAAAGAAAACACAGCCTGAATTCTCGTACAATCCCCCGTCAGCGTACCGACCTTCAAACGCACGCGCTCTAGTGAGTAGGTACATCAGTGAGTAGGTACATCAGTGAGTAGGTATATGTATGACTCCAACCACTTTTGTCTCCGACCTGCTCGAACGCAGACTTACGGAGGCCCAACCCCAGACGATTAAGGTCGGCAGAACCTACCAAGGGAGCCCCTCGGCCTCTTCTCGGGTTCCATTCATACGCTTGGCCGGCCACTGGCTCGAAAAAGCGGGATTCTCAGAAGGCGATGTGATGCAGGTAAGTGTGACGCCTGGCGAAATTCGGCTTGCGCGGCAAGGCAGTTCACGCAGCGAGGAGGAAGGTCAAAGTGAACGTCCGAAGGCACCGGTCACAGCGGGTGGAAGCAAACCCCTTCACATTTAGGGAAGGGCTGCGCGGCGGAAGTACATACGTTCAGATGAAGACGAGGCCGTCTTGCGTGCAAGAAGAACCCGCATTCGCCAGACGGTTGCCTCTGGCGCTCGAAATCCGGCTACCGCCCCGGCCCATGGCACCTAACGCGGCTCAAGACCGCGCGCCAGCTTTTGTCCTTCCGCGATCTGCTCCGGCGTCATCTTATCTTCCAGCGCCGTCATATTGTGCTTTGCATCCTCGTTGCCCCGCCCCGCCGCCACCAACCACCATCTGTAAGCGTCCACATAATTCTTCACCACGCCGTCGCCCCTGAAGTAGCAGGTGCCCAAACTATACTGGTGGATGCTGGCGAAAGAGAATGTGGCGGCGTGAACGCTTAGGTTTCTCGCGGAGCGATTGCCTCTATTCTCCTTGAATAAGCGTCCACACTTACTGTAATAGACCTTTGTGTCGCCTCGTCCGACGATTTTCATCTCGGTGGTTAGTAGAGAACTGAAAAGCGCGCGACAGTTGGTCGCTAACACCCTGGTTTTTCTCGGTTACGAACCAGTTTGGCAGGATATTTTTGGGACCGAACAGGGCGATCTGCGCGGAATGCTCCGACGCAAAATTCACGAGTGCAAGGGCGTCGTGCAATTGGTGGGACACCGCTACGGCGCTGAGCCGCCTACAATAGAGGAACAATTCGGACGCGTAAGTTACACGCAATTTGAGGCGCTCTACGCTGAGCAAAAAAGCAAGAAAATCTGGTACTTGGTTCTGGACGAGAATTTCCCGACGGACACTCACGAACCCGAATCTGATGAATTGCGAGAACTGCAAGCTACCTACCGCCAGCGGCTAAAAACTGAATCGCGACTTCGTTATTCACTCGGAAGCAGCGAAGCGCTCGAGACCAGCGTCTTAAAACTGCGCAACGACCTCTCGCGATTGCGACGCGGAGTCAAACAATGGGCCGCGGCAGTTATCGTGTTGCTGGTAATTCTTGTCGGGGCTGTGGTTTGGATCATGAGCGGTCAGCGACAGCAAAATCAGCAGCAAAATCAGCAGTTTAACGCCATAAAAGAAGAAATGGCCAAACTGCGGCAAGGCGTCACGCAATACGCCCAGGTGCAAAGCAAAGTCCGCCAGGAGCAGCCCGAACAGAACGCCGCCGAAGCGGACCATCGCACTATCGATGAACTGGCCAAAGAACTGGGGGTTGATCCCAAACTGCTGCAAGACAAATTGCCGCAATTTGCAAAGGAATTAAAAAACGCTCCCAACGCCACGACCTACGAACGTGCCACCGCCGCTTATGTGACCAAAGAATATGCTGAGGCCGAACGCCTGGCCTTGGTTGCGGCGGACGAAGCGCAGAAAGCTACGCCGCCCAAAACGGCTGATGCTATCAAGGCCCTAGACCTCGCCGGTCAATCCGCTGGGGCGCGACTTGAGTATTTCGAGGCCTTGCAGCGTTTTCGCGCAGCAGAGCGATTGACTGACCGCACGCGCGATCCGTTGGAATGGGCTGGTCAGCAGTGGAACATTGCCTTTGTGCTCGATGAGCAGGGGCAATATGCCGGGGCGGAGAAGGTTTATCGAAGTGCGCTACAAGAATACCGGCGCACTCGCGGCGAAGAAGACAAGGATGTACTGACGCTGCGGAATAATCTGGCCAAAGCACTTGCTCAACAAGGCAAGTACGCCGAGGCGGAAACGGAGTTTCGGGCCGTGCTAAAGCTCGAAGAGAAGGTGCTGGGCTTGGAGCATCCGCAGACGCTTACGATCCGCAATAACTTGGCCTTTACGCTTGATGGCCAAGGCAAGTATGCCGAGGCGGAAACGGAGTTTCGGGCCGTGATCAAGCTCAAGGAGCAGGTGCTCGGTCGAGAGCATCTCGACACGCTTGGCAGCCGCAATAATCTGGCCACAGCACTTCTAGACCAAGGCAAGTATGCCGAGGCGGAAACGGAGTTTCGGGCCGTGCTAAAGCTCGAAGAGAAGGCGCTCGGCCCGGAGCATCCTGATACGCTTCCCAGCCGCAATAACCTGGCCGTTGCGCTTGCTGAGCAAGGCAAGTATGCCGCGGCGGAAACGGAGTATCGGACTGTGCTAAAGCTCGAAGAGAAAGTGCTCGGCCCGGAGCATCCTAATACGCTTACGAGCCGCAGAAATCTGGCCACCGCACTTCTAGACCAAGGCAAGTATGCCGAGGCGGAAACGGAGTATCGGGCCGTGCTAAAGCTCGAAGAGAAAGTGCTCGGCCCAGAGCATCCTGACACGCTCGCGAGTCGCGGTAACCTGGCCCTTGTCTTTGATCACCAAGGCAAGTATGCCGAGGCGGAAACGGAATTTCGGGCAGTGCTAAAGCTAAAAGAGAAGGTGCTCGGCCCGGAGCATCCTGATACGCTCAGGAGCCGCAATAATCTGGCCCTTGTCTTTGATCACCAAGGCAAGTATGCCGAGGCGGAAACGGAGTATCGGACCGTGCTAAAGCTCGAAGAGAAAGTGCTCGGCCCAGAGCATCCGCTGACGCTCACGAGCCGCAATGGCCTGGCCAGCGTGCTCGACGACCAGGGCAAGCATGCCGAGGCGGAAAAAGAATATCGGGACGTGATCAAACTTAGAGAGAAGGTGCTCGGCCCAGAGCATCCCGAAACGCTGCGAACCTGCTACAATCTAGCGTCGTGCCTGAATTCTGAGAACAAAATGGATGAAGCAAAAGAATTTGCTCGGTGCGCGGCCGAGGGGGCAACCAAAATCTTAGGAGCTAATCATCCCGACACACTAAAATACGAAAAACTCTGGCAGGAATTGCAAAGGAAGAAGTGAATGCTTTTGACTTAGCACACAACAAGAGATTTCTTGTTGGGAAGAACTTTGAGCAATAGTTGTCGGTGATAAGTCCGAGAGTTATTTTGACAGCCGGAAATCCTTGTCGGTGCAACGCCCGATAATACGTTATCGGATAATGCCTTACATATAAGACCAATTGCCTTGATACGATTTAGGAAAACAGGCATCATCCAAGTGTGGCCTCTTCCTTTAACGGCACCGGAACCCGATTTTACGGTGAACGTGAGTACTGGCCAGATGGTAGTTATATAACAACACAATGGGTCTCGTTCGTATACATTCCCCTTCTGCCACTACGTAGCTTGCGGTTACGCCATGACCGCACCACGACAATTCCCCAGCTACACGGCATTGGTTCCACCGCCCATTTCGAAGTTAAGGCGAAGATTCGACTCAACTGGAAGCAGGTCGGCAGTACGTATCTGTATTTAATAGCTGTTGCCGGTTTATTCCTTATTCAGATCGTCGTATCAACGAAGGTATTCCCCGGCAGGAAATTACCAGCGACGGCGGTATTCGGTATATTGGGGTTCACTGCATTATTTGCAATACTGACGCCGAAATTGCTGCGGTGGCGTGCTTCACGCGCTGTCAGCCGGAGAACGGAAAGCTCGACGAAGCCTACAATCCCATAATGACCCGCCCGGTTGCGCCAAGGTGCTAACCTCCGCCTCAACTGCGTCGTGGGCGGACCAAAAAAAGATTGAGTTTCCGTACCTCCCAGTGGCAATGATTGACGGCGATGATTTCGCCTGACACCGCTCTACAGACTGCGTCGCGGGCAGCTCGATCTCCCGAAGAATTATTTCCGCTGATACACTTTTGTCGCGCCGGGAAGCTAAAAGAAGTCAGTGAGTGGATCGCACAGGGCAAACCTCTCGATCCGCCAGTAAGTGCCAAGCGGAAACGGCGCCAGAGCCCCCTCGAAGTGGCTATCGAAAAAGGATTTTACTCGCTGGCGGAGCTTTTGCTGGATGGCGGGTGCGACCCATTAGCTAACGGCAACGCTCTCCATGACGCGATCGATCGAGCCGAGCCGGAGATAGCCGGGCTGCTCTTGGATCGGGGGGTTCCCATTGATTCCGTGGACATCGCGGACGTGTTCGAAGCCGGCCGCGCGATGCTTGAGGTGTTCATCGCCCATGGGGCCGACCCGACTGCCAACTCGGCGTATTACGAAGCGCTGTGTTCCAAAGTCCATCCTCTCTTGTTCGTGTTGAAGGAATTCAAGGAGCGCTTCCCGCATCTGCAGCGACAAGCGGACATGGCGCTCTGCTACCACTGTGAGAAGGAGAGCCCAAGGAACGTCGGCCTGCTCGTTTGGGCCGGCGCCAGGCCGGACGCGGAAGTGCCTGATCCCAGTATCAGCGACTACTCGACTTGCGCGCTGAAGGTAGCGGTCCGCTCCGGCCGGCTCGACATAATCAAGCAGCTCAAGCCGCAGAATTACCCAGAACTGATTCCGGCGCTGGTCGCAGAAGTCTGGTCCCGGGCCTCCGTCCCGCTGATCGATTACCTTGTCGGCTTGGGCGCTCCGCTCAACACGAAGGCGAATGGCGGCTGTGAGATAATTGAACACCTGTTGTGGCGCCTTAGCTTCGGCGCACGAGGCGTCCTCCGGTACTCCAACTCTTCAGAAACTACCGAGATTCTTGCCATAATCGACCATCTCTGCCGGCTTGGTGCGAAATGGGTTCCAGCCGCGGACGAACCCCTGCGGCGCACGCGCGACCATTTCCGAAAAATGGAGCCGCAGCATCTGCGGGAACTGTTCCGAATCTTCAAGGAAACAAATGCGACGCCGGTCGAGTTGCTCGATTCCATCCTCGATTCGCCCGCGCTCAAGAAATCGCTCGGCGTTCACCTGCGCTTCATCGAAGTCATCCTTCATCCGCCGCCGCCGAAGGGAACCGGTGGCGTGACAGATTCAAATGGCGCAGCAGAGCCGAAGATGAAGGGGGAACCGGTCCCGCCCACCGTCGCCGAAATGCGCGCGCGCGCCGCGGAGATGTTGCTGGATGTCGTCCGACAGGAACCCGCTTTACACTTCACGAGTGATTCGACCTCGGCACACCACGAGGGGAAACAGTTAAAGAAGCGGCTGGGCATGCCGAAGGACGACGACCGCGACGTTCAGCCGATCGTAGATCAAGCCTCGAAAGGGTTAAACACCCGGCTCCGGTCGTTTCAGACGCAGGTCGAATGGTGGGGGCGCGCCAATTGTCGGCTGACCGCGACGCTCTCCAAATCTACTGAGTGGCCAGAAGCTCTGGAGGAAGCATGGGGTCTCGCGGAGAATCGAAACGAAGCGCTTCTGACCGATGTCGCGCTCGACCTGAGGGAACTGATTCTTTCAGGCAATCTGGGCACGGATTGGACGACGGAAAAATCGATTACGTTCAAGATTGGCCTGTACGGTCGCGAACACGTCCTGGAGCCATATCTCCACGAGCTGGAAAACAAGACCGACCTAGCGTTGGAGTGGGAAAGTGAAGGGAAGCGATGGGGCGAACGTCGCCGATACCGCATAACGGTAAATGATCAGGCCCGGTCTGGACCGGAGATCAGAGCTGGTATCAATCCGAAAATCGATGTGCGCTTCGACGAGTGTCGAAAGAAGGACCGCGATGCCATGCAGGAGCTTCTTTACGCCGAGTTGCTCAAAGCGAGGCCGGCGGGCAAGGAACCGTTTTTCCTGGTCTCGATCTCGACCCGCGCGGAACTGACAAAATGTTTTCCGAAATTTAGTTCTGCCGAGCAAGCGGCACAGTTCTTTCACGATCTGCCGGTCGATAGTTCTCTGGTGAGATCGTTCGACTTTCGCGACAACGCGAAATGGTGGTACGTCGCCTTCGAGCCCAAACAAGATTGGGCCGCCAGCCTTGCCGCGATCCAGACCGAATTATCCCGGCCGGGACTGGCAGAGCGATACGGAATCTCGCTCGATGCGGCGAAACTTCTCGTTTGGATTGAAAGTCTTCCTGCAGATCGATTCACCGGTCCGTGGACGCCGGTGGTGGAGGAGGCAAGGGACCGGTGGATCGGCATTTCGTGCCCATGGAGCGAGGAGAATTTTCCCGCCTACTTGCAGATGTTGATCGACGAGATCAATCAAAACACCGCATACGACCTCGCGCTACAGCCTTGGCATCAACACGGCAGAATCAAATCTCGCATTCGAGTGAGCCGGAAGCGGACGGGTATTGAGGACGTAGTCAAGCAGGTGCAGTTGCTGGCACTCGAACGAGGCGGGTTGCTCGATGCGGGGATTGCACGAGACACGATTGAAAAATTGGCCGCATCGTCAGGAAACGACAACTCGGAGTGACGATCAAGCAAGGTGGGGAGGCACCGCGCTCAAACCGGACGGAACGAAATACCTGCGCATTTAGGACAGGGAGGCGCGGTCTCGCCCGGAACCGATTGTGGAAAAGTTCCCGACAGATAATCAAAAAATTATGGCAGTCGCCGGATCTCCCATGCTGAATCGCGCTCCTTTTTATTCAACTTGTGCCAACGGATCAGTCCCTTAATGCCTTTAATTATACCATAGCCGACTACTGCGGCTGCTGCTGGGATCGCCGCTGCAACGGCGACGCCCGCGGCCATGCCACCGCTGACGAAGCCGCCTAGCGCCGTGAGACCTGATGATATACCCGCCGCAGATAGTCCAGTAACAGTGCCGAGGGAGCTCACGGTGGCGGTAATCGAAGCGAACCCGATTGTGCCACCGCCGACTGTGCCCAAGGCCCCGGATAGCTTCTCCCGCTCGGCCCTGGATAGCTTAGAGAATCGCTTAAATCCTAGTTCCATCATGATAGCACCTTGGCGGAGCATTTCATCGGACGGTAATGTCTCACCAGCCAGTAATCGAGAGAGTGTTGGGGCGGAACATCCAATGCTAGCGGCAACCCTTCTCAGTCGAAGGGCTTCATTTTTCATAAACGCGGCCAGCAACGCTCGAAAGTTGTCTCGTGAAATGTTGTTCATGGTGTTGCGTGTGTTTGAGACCTGACGAGCGCCTAAGTGGCGAAATTAGTAACCGCGCCTGCAGTAGCGGCCCCGACGGTAGTGGAGATGCCGGCGACAGCCACAGTTCCACCGACAATACCAGCGCCGCCCGCGCTCAATGCGCCACCTCCGAGTGCTGCTAGGGACGCGTTCGTCAATGCTGCACCGGAGAGTCCTGAGATCGCAGTACCGGTCGAAGCTGCGCCGAGCAGCCCCGCTCCGCCTAAGCCTGCCGCGATAAATGGTGCGGCGAAAAATCCGACGGTGCCAACGACGGCGGCACCTGCAATAATCAACGTTACTTTAACCGGCTCGGTCATTTTCTGTTTTCCTTTCGTTTCTTATTCTCGTTGTGTGCTTTCTGAAGAAGTCGATAAAGCAGCCCTCCAGCGACGCCCCCAGCGATCCCAATAGGGCCGAAGAGCGCACCAACCCCCGCGAATCCCAAAGCGGCCGCGCCCATTGAACTACCGAGAGAAAGAAGCGCCGCGATGGCGCTCACACCCCCTGCGGCCCTCAACGTTTCCTGCAAGACCTTGTTTTCCTTCGGTATCGCCATCATTGCCTGGAGATGTTGGAGTCGGCGCGCCGCGTCTCCTGTTGGCTGAGTCGGACAATTCTTTGATTCCCACCGAGCGACGGTGGCTTGCGTCACGCAAAGAGCGATGGCGAGTTCTACTTGGTTGAGGCCAAGCTTTTCGCGAAGATCTCTGACGTTGATAGGTGCCGTTGGCATACGAAAGAATATACGAATGTATATTGTGCTCGCGCTTATGCAAGCTCTTTTTTGCACAAGTGTCGCTCGGGTATCGCCGTGGGCTTCGAGACTACTCCCGTGGCGCTGGGGAGCGACGCTCGCTACTCCGACACCCCCGGGCGAGCAAAAAGAAACCCCTGGCGTCTAAAAATGGGGCCGGGCACCGCGCCGATGGCGACGATGCCCGACCTTTTGTTCCCCCCAGAACAAGCCGCTTGGATAGCACGGCGCACAATCCGATCGCAAGAAAAAAGGACTGCGTCTCCGCGCTCGCTGGCGCTCGCCCGGATCGCGCAGCACGGAAGCGCGGTGCGGACGGCGGCGAGAGTGTGTCCCGCGCTTCAAGTCCTCAAGAATTGCGCGATCGTGGACGATGAGTTCTGGAAGAAATTTGAAGGCGACTTCCCGGTCCAAGACTTCATCGTGAGCGAGCCAAACGACCCCCATGCCCCCGCGACCCAGGACGCGGATGAGTGTATAACGGTTAAAGATCTTTTGGCCGCTCGTGAACTCCCGCAATGTGACATCCAATCTGCTACCGGCGGGCTCGGCGCTCACGGCCGGAGAGTAGCGAGCGTCGAAATCTGCATAAAGCACAAAATTGGCACATCATTCAAATGTGCAGGCTTTTCTTTTTTGCGAGTTCCAATAGAACACATTTATGGATCTGAAGGAAGCCGGAGCCTGGCTCGAAACACCGACTGCGGATCGAATTCCCATTCTGGGCAATTGCTCGATCGGCCGGTCCGCCAGGAGCTGTGTGATGCTCGATTCGCAGAAGGTCTCCCGGCGTCATGCGGTCATCAATGTGCAAAACGTCGGCGAGTTTTGGCTGATCGATCTTGGCAGCAGTAACGGGACTTTCCTAAACAAGCGCCGGGTCCACCAGCCGATCCGTCTATGTCATCTCGATCAAATATCGGTCGGGGACAGTGTGTTCGCCTTCAAACAGCCGGAAGAGATTTCGAATGAGCTGAGGACCACGATGGCCGAGCAAACCATTCGCGAATCGGCGAATATCCCAGTCTGGCTTCTCGTGGCCGACATCGAGAATTTCACGCCCCTCAGCCGCAGTCTCGTTAGTGAGAAGCTTGCCACTCTGGTGGGAGGCTGGGTTTCCACTTGCAAGGAGATCATCGAAGAACATCAAGGATTGATTAACAAGTATCTCGGCGACGGCTTTCTCGCCTATTGGCAGGAGGACGAAAGGGATGCGGAAAACGTCGCCGCTACGCTCGGTGCTCTTCAGCAGGTGCAAGCGCGGCAGAAGCCGCGGTTTCGAATCGCCGTGCATTTCGGGAACGTTGCCGTGGGTGGCATGGAATCGATGGGAGAAGAAAGTTTGCTGGGCACCGAGGTGAACTTTGTCTTCCGCATGGAGAAACTGGCCGGCTCGTTAGGTATCGCTTCTTTGCTGAGCAGAGTAACTCGGGAAAAGCTGGGCGGCCGAGTTACGGCAACCGGTGTTGGTTGCCACGAAGTAAAAGGCTTTGACGGAAACTATGAGTTCTCCAGTTGTGACGCTGGCGGACCGTCTCCGCGGTCCTCTTAAGCCGAGAGGCGGTCCTGCCCGGAGGCGTTTCTCAAGGGCCTATGACCGAGTAGGTGATAGTAAATGGAACTTCTCTTGGGCAGCCGGGCGTTGCGTGCCATTGGCGCAACGTGGCGATAGCGGCTTGATCCAGGACGATCGATCCGGTCGATTGGCTTACGGTTACATCGAGCAGGTTCCCCGTTGGCTTATCGAAATGCAGGATATAAACACCCCGGCCGGTCAGATTCTGACCGCGCGCATCCGGCGGAAGTTCGGGCTTTGGTCCGGACATGGAACCGGATGGCTTGAGCGCCACGGTGTCATAGCCCTGGGTGTTAGCGTTTGATTGGGGGGCGGGCGCTGGATTTTGTGCGCTGTTTGAAGAAGTCGTCGGAACGAACCCTGTCGCGCGGCGCATCGTGGACGTCGTGCTTCCCAGCATTCCTTTAAGAAGGAACTGCGCCGTTTGACCGTCGTCATTCGGAATGAGATTTGCCGTCGCGCTCAGGGTTTCGGTCGGCCACGAAATGGTGTTGCCGCTCATCGTCGCGGTATGAGTGCCGCCACCTATGTTTTGACTCATCTGGACGGAGGTGGCGTCCGATGAGACCGTGAGCGTGGCCGTGACGTGGCCAATCAATCCTTGCTTTACTTCGCCGGTCCAGGTTCCGGCGAAGCGCGCCGGTCCCTGCAAGCTCACTCCCGGCGAGGAACCACGCGTCTTCGGGTGGGTTGAGTCAATCCTAGGCGTGGTGGCTCGACGCCGGACTTTCTGTTTGGATGATTCTGTCGCAGGGGGCGATTGCTGTTCGGGGGTCTCGACGATCGGGGCGGGGGAGTGGCTCGCGCTCACACATAGAAGCAAGATAACAAGCGCTATGAGTCGGCCTGTTCTCATCCACCGGCGGCACAAGGTCCGAGCATTGTCATGGAACAATAAACAACTTGCCGGAAACAGGGTCCCTCATCGTGGCTCCGTGCGCAGTGCTTCTGACATCGAACACGCCGGGTTTGGGGCTGGAATCGAAGGGATTGTAGACATATCCAGGCTGTCCGTGAACGGGCTTGGCGACAGGCAGGTTCGCCGGCGGGTTGCTGGGTGGCGAAGTAACAGATAGTGGACTCGGAGGCGCGGCAGCCGTTTCGCTCTGCGCTCTGCTGAAAGTAGCAGTCCCATTCACGCCCAGGCCGGACTTGGATGTTACGAGCGCGGTCGTTCCATCCTTCTGTGGAGTCAGGGTCCAGGTGGTCTCATTGAACCAGCCAGCCTTCCAGGTAATCGTGTTGCCGTTCACAGTAGCCGGTTTTTCACTGCCCGACATTCTCACGGAGGCACCCTCGGAGTTGATAGAAAACGACACTTTGATGGTACCTTGTATTCCCTGGTTGATGGTCCCGGACCAATTTCCGGCGAATCTTGCCGGACCTGTCATAGTTGTTTTCTGATGAGATTCTTTGCTTGTCGTGGTGGCTTCGAACTTTGGCCTCACCGATCGTTTCACTTTTGGCGCCGAGGATTGCTGCGGTGCGGGTGTCGGGTTATCCGGCGTTTCAACTATGGGCGCAGGCGAGCGTGGAGCGAATACGCAAAGCAGCAGGGCGCTTATCGTAAAACGAAGGACGTGGCGCAGGCGCTTCTGATGTTCTCGATCCTGGCTACTACTTCTGTGAACTGGTGTCTTTTTCACAGCGTCAGGGCGGCGGTGTAAGTTTTTCCTCCTGCCTTGCATTCATAGGTCGCGGTGGTTCCATTGCCGTTGAACTGAATGCTGAAAGATTCGGGTTCCCACTGAATACCTGCCGGTTTGGAGACCACGTCGTCCGTTACCGCATGCAAAGTCGTTCCATCCAGGACCCCCTTGAATTTTACAATCGTATCACCTTTCTTGCTGCCGTAGGTCATCGTGCCGGATTTGCGGTCGGTTTCCAGTTTGACGGTCAATGGCCTGCCAGGCCCGGTCTTGTCATCCGTGGAGCGAATCGTTCCCTTATAGGTCGCCGGAGGATTTAGCGCTGAGATCGTCTGGCCGCTGAGCTTCGCGACGTAAGTCTTACCGCCGGCATTGCACTCGTAGGTCGCGCTACTTCCGTCAGAGTTAAAACGCAGGTTAAAAGATTCTGGCTGCCACTGAATGCCGGCGGGTATGGAAATCACGTCGCCTGACACGGCGTGCAAAGTGGTTCCCTCCCAGACTCCGTTAAACTTCACGACCATGTCCCCATGTTTGCCAGTCTGAGTCATCGTGCCGGACCTCCCATCGGAATTCAGCTTGATACTCAAAGGCACGTCGGGGTTGCTGGAGGGATCGAGCGGAACCGAAATCGTTCCTTTGTAAATAGCGGCCGGTTTGCTCAGCGCCACCGTGGCCTCAAACATCTCTTTGGGTGAAAGCGATGCCTTCAATTCGCTGGGTAGATAACCCTCGAGCATTAACACGAACGTGGCATCGCCGGCCGATAAGTCAGCGCGTTGGAATGGCGTGGTACCTAACAAGGTCGCGCCTCGAAAGACCTGCGCCCCGGAAGGAACACTGTTTACCTCGATGGCTGACTTGGTGGCCTGCAACGTAAGCGTGCCGAGATCGGTAAACTCATTGCCTTTAATCTCGATCTCTTTTTCGAGCGTGTCGTAGCCGCTCAAGACGATTCGCATTGGGTACTTGCCGGGTCGCAGGTCTTTGAAAGTCACCGGGCTTTTTCCGACGGAAGTGCCGCCGAGAGTGACAGTCGCGCCTTCAGGGGAAGTAGTCACGATAAGTCCACCAAGGAGGACCGGTGGCGTGGCGGCGTTCGTCACCGTCGCTGCCGGTTGTGGCACCACCACCGTCGTCATCGGCGCCGGTTTGGTCGAGGGCCTGTAGTAAGCGAAGTACCAGTAGCCGCCGGCAATAAGAGCCACGACGCCAGCAATAGCTAATCCGAGCCCATAGCTTCGGTTCCGCGCTCTCGGCAAGGGCGCAATCTTATGCGTCTTCGTTTTCGGCGTATCCAGTTGCAAGTGCTCGGCAATGTGCGCGACCGAATGCGGCCTGCGCGCCGGGTCCTTTGCCAGGCAGCTGGCCACGACTCGTTCCCAGTTCTCGTCGATATGGTCCCCTGCGATCTCGAGTTCCTTACGCCGCTGGGCCATGCTCGGAGGAATCTTCTCGCGAATCTGGCGATCGACGTTGCCCGAGGAAAACGGCGGCTTGCCCGTAAGCAATTCGTAAAGAGATGCGCCAAAGGAATAGATGTCGTCGAGGTGACTGCCGCGCTCGCCATCGAGCTGTTGCGGGCTCATGTAAACAAGGGTGCCGCTCTTGCCATGGATCGTTACCTTGCTTACGGAATCGCTCAGGCTGCGGGCGATTCCGAAGTCGGTGATCTTTAGGTCGCCGCGCTGGTTCACCATCAGGTTCGCCGGCTTCAAGTCGCGATGAATAATGCGCGCGTTATTATGCGCATAGTTGAGAGCGTCGCATAGTTCGCCCAACCAGTCGGTTAATTCGGCAACTTCAAAGACCTTTCGTGACTTGTCCGCGCGCAGATTGGAAAGCGTATCACCATCCACGTACTCCATCGAAATGCATCCCGACTGGTCGTCGTGCACAAAATCGTGAATCCGGACAATGTTCTTGTGCGTCAGCTCCAGGCTTCGGCGCGTCTCGCGTTTCAGGTCCGACAAAACCGCGCGATCGTGCACAACCAGATCCGGAAGGAATTTTAGCGCCACCTCGCGTTCGAGCACTTCGTCCCGCGCCAGCCAGACCACGCCCATGCCGCCCCGGCCCAGGGTTTTGATCAGCGTATAGCGCCCAAAAAGCCTCTGTCCGCCAGAAAATTCGCGCAGGGTATCGAGCCCGCTACCGGAAGTCTCGCCGCTCACCCCGGCAGTCTACGCTGATCTGAAACCGTCGATAAAGCACAAAATCGCTCGCGGATGAATGTGGAGGCTTTTCTTTTCCGCGAGTTCTACTAGAACGCTGGGATGGATTTGGAAGAAGCGGGCGCCTGGCTCGAATCGCCCGGCCACTAGAAGATTCCGCTGCGCGGGAACTGCTCGTTAGGCCGATCGCCCAAAAGCGCGGTCGTGCTGGAATCGCCCAAGGCTTCGCGGCGCCATGCCATCATCAATCTGCAGAACGTCGGCGAGTTCTGGCTCATCGATCTCGGCAGCAGCAACGGCACGTTTCTGAACAAACGCCGGGTCCATCAGCCCGTCCGCCTTTGCACATGGGACCAGATCACAGTCGGCGATTCGCCCTTTACCTTTCGACAGCCGGAGGAGATCACGAGTGAGCTGCGCACCACCATCGCGCAACAAACTATCCGCGAGACCGCGAACATTCCCGTCTGGCTGTGCGGTAATCGCGGGGTCCGTCGCAGTTTGCTCAACGCGGTGCAGTATGCTCTGGCTGGCTGCGATCCCGTCTTAACGACATCCAATACCGTCGTCGAAATGACGGTTTCAATCGCAGTCGCCGAATAGGAACAACAGGAGAAGAAGGAGAAGAAAACAGCCCATGTAAAAAAGAAAACACGGCCTGAATTCTCGTACAATCCCCGTCAGCGCACCGACCTTCAAATGCACGCGCTCTAGCGCGTAGGTATCGGGATGACCCCAAAAATCTTTGTCTCCGATCTGCTCGAGCGCCCACTGGCGGAAGCCCAACCACGGACCATTAAAGTCGGCAGCACCTACCAAGGGAGCCCCTCGGCCTCTTCTCGGGTTCCATTCATACGCTTGGCCGGCCACTGGGTCGAAAAAGCGGGATTCTCAGAAGGCGATGTGATGCAGGTAAGCGTTACGCTCGGAGAAATTCGGCTTGCGCGGCAAGGCAGTTCACGCAGCGAGGATGACAGTAACAGCAAGCCCGCCGGGACTGTGGTCAAACCGGGTGGAAGCAAACGCCCTCGCATTTAGGGCAGGGAGGCGCGGTTTCGGCGGGAACCTTTCGAGTGAACTTCTTCACGTGACCACAAGTCTCACA
>PLCM01000023.1 GCA_003134765.1 Spartobacteria bacterium
ATACAATTCCCCAACCGACCAGCACCTGGTGCAATTTCTTGGTTTCGATCCCGATGCCTTGTTGAAAAAATTGGCCACCGGCAAAAGTGACGGGGAAATCCTCGAGTGGGTTCAGACCCATTCCGAGACGCCGCGCGCTCCATGGGAAATCCAGGCCTGGTCTGCTTTCATGGACAAACGCACGCCGGACACCGACGCCGAAACACTTGCGTTCTTTGCCGAACACCTGGGCCGGCTCTCCAAAACCCGGGAAGACGTGAAAACCTTCTTCGAATTCGGCGAACTCGATGACTACGTCAGCTTTGGAGGCAAAGCGTAAGTCTCACATTCTCAAAATAAGGAAAATAAAGACAAGGGAGAAACATATGAGTAGCAAGCAAGGACAAAAATTGGCGGGAAAAATCGCGGTCATTACAGGCGGAAACAGCGGGATTGGCTTGGCCACGGCCAAGCGCTTCGTGGAAGAAGGGGCGCACGTCGTGATTACTGGCCGACGAGAGAAAGAGCTGAAAGAGGCCGCAGCCTTGATCGGCAGAAACGTCACGACGGTCGTGGGCGACGTAACGCGCTTAGAAGATCTGGATCGGCTCTTTGCCGTCGTGAAAGAAAAATATGGTCACATCGACGTCCTCTTCGCAAATGCCGGCTGGGGTGAAGTCGCACCGCTCGAGACGGCTACCGAAGCTCATTTCGACAAAACATTCGACTTAAATGTAAAGGGAACGTTCTTCACGGCGCAGAAGGCCCTTCCCCTCTTTAAGGATGGCGGCTCGATCATCCTGACCTCTTCGGTCGCGAACGTAAGGGGAGATTCAGCGTTTAGCGCCTACGCCGCTAGCAAGGCAGCCGTGCGCTGCTTCGCTCGCGGCTGGACGGTGGAACTAAAGGATCGCAAGATTCGTGTGAATTCGATGAGTCCTGGCCCAATCGAAACTCCAGCCTTGGAGAACGCGGGCCTCACCGCTGAACAGGTAGAACAGGCGGCAGCTCAGTTCGCCTCGCAGGTTCCGCTCGGCCGCAGGGGCAAGCCCGCAGAAGTCGCTGCTGCCGTCGTATTCCTTGCTTCCGATGAAAGTTCTTACATCACCGGCGTGGATCTCGCCGTCGATGGAGGCATGGCACAGGTCTAACAAGAAGAAGAGGCCTTCCTTTTCGGACGGAGGCTCGCTGAAAGACCTTAATCAAATACACACTAACCAACTAAACGAAGGATTTAATATGAACGCTAGCGAACAAATCATTAGAGAGACGTGCGCGGCCGCAGAAGGCCGAGCGTTAGATACCGAGAAGTTTGTCTCCGCGTTTTCTGAAGACGGATACATGTGGGATATGGCTTCCGGCACGAAGTTCCGCGCGAAAGGCATTGGTGACTGCATTGCCGCCTTAGCAAGTGCATTCCCCGACGTCCACCGCGAGATATTAAAAGTCCACGTCGCGGGCGACGTCGTCATCGTCGAGCTGGCAATCCGGGGAACGCACCAAGGCGAGCTGAAGCTTCCTTCGGGAACCATAGCTCCCACCAGTAAGAAGATAGATTTCCCGTCGTGCGATGTTTTTCACCTCGAGAATGGGAAGATCAAATCGTTTCATTGCTACAATGAAGCTGCCTTGATGCTGCAACAACTCGGTGTCGGTCCTAGCTGAATGACCGACACCACGCGATCCGATGTGAGAGAAATGGAGGAATTTCGATGAACACAGAAAAGAATATTCAGATTGTTAAGGATTTTTTTGCAGCACTTGGCAGCGGCGATAAGCAACGTCTGCTGGCGTTGTCTGCCGAGGAGATTGAGTGGATTATTCCAGGCGAGGACTGGCCGCTGGCCGGCACGCACCGCGGGCACGCGGGATTGGCGGATTTGCTTCAGAAGGCCTCCGCCAAGTTGGAAACTTCCTACCCAGAGCCCCCCGAATTCGTAGCGCAAGGCGACCGGGTGATGGTCGTCGGCTTCGCCAAGGGGAGAATCATAGCCACAAATAAGACGTTCGAGGACCATTGGGTCTTCGCCATAACCGTTCGAAATGGTAAACTGACGAACATCCGGGAGTATATCGACACGCAAGCACTGGCGCGGGCCTCCGAGATGGACGCGAGCCCCAAGCCCTGACCCATTGTTCCGCTTTCCTTCCGTAATTTTCCGTTTCGGCCAAAGAAGATCCGCAAATGACAAAAAGGTCTCGGAGGGGGTTCGACCCAGGAGAAATCAGGCCCTCTTGCGCGGATTTCTGTCCCATTTTATCCGAATGTGACAAAAGGGGAACGGAGCCCCTAGGCTCCACGGATTTTTGTATTACAAGAAGTCGCGAGCTTTTCGCGCAACCTCAAAGCGCTCCTTACGCAAACGCGTAGACGTCACGGGATCGGTAACAACCGCCAACGTCAGTATGCCTCGTCGGCATGCTGAGAACAGAAACATGGTCTTTCCCAAGCGGCGGGAAGCGGTCGCATGCTATCGGCATGAAAAATTCAGTGCGTCACACCATGGTGCCCGTCCGGCTCGGATCGCCAGCGACGATTTCCCGAGTCCAGCTTGGGCATCCGGTTCATACATCGATGTTGTTCGGCGAATGGCAGCAACGCGGACCAGAGACATTTTCGGGACATGTCTTTCGAAAATTGCGGTTGACCCTTGCGCCGCCGCAATCGGCGGTCACCGCAAACGCGCGCGGTTGGGAGGACCAGCCATGATCGCGATGTCGATCTTTTGGGCGCTCGTGTTGGCGCTGTTTACTACCAAAGGCGAGGAACCGAGAGGGTCTGTTTCAAAGCAATGAACGCGATCGCTCTTCCCAATCTCGCGGTTGAAGCTCCGACGTATGTCGCGCTGCAGCGCGAAATGCACGACGCGCTCCTGAGGCAGCATCCGGAATGGATGGAACGCGATGGCTGCAGCCCAAAGTGCGACGAGTACGATCGCCGGTTCGCTCGGTTGCTGAGCTTGTTCCTGACATTCGAACGCGCTGACGCGCGACTAGAGGTTGTCATGCTATGACTCGGAAATTTACCCGACTGACAAAAACGAATGGGAGTTTGCTTGCGCTCCTCTTTCTCAGTAGTTGCGCGTCGCCAAGATCGACATCATCGAATCGGCTGGATCAGCAAATCGCGCAGGCGGACGCAGCCTACCGAACGTTGGACGCCGACCACGTCAAGGCGTACAACAATGCGGTCGCCACCATCGCTCGGGAGATCGACGGCAAGACGCCTGCCGAGCTCCGCAGTCAGCTCGATCCCGTCCAGGTAAAGGTCGATGAGCCGAAGATACAACTGCCGCTGGCGCGTTATCATCTCGCGTCCCGATCGCGAATGCCTAACGAATCAGCGGACATCGGTATTCCAATATTGCTCGATTACGACACGAGCCGTGCGCCACTTTATCCGCGCGACGGGCTTTTATGTTCCGCGACCGCAGTTTACAGGCGTGTGAATGGCGAACGACAGCTTTCGCTCATCAGCACGCAAAGCACCGTCGAGCTGAATGGATCGACCTTTGCGCTCAACCGCGACGACGCCGCGCCGATCGCAGCGATGTCGAGTCGCGGTCGATCCGTCGCGCACAGTGGTTTTCAGAACATGCTTCGGCCTGCTTCGATGCGCGAGCGGACCGGAATTTTCCTGACGGAGCCGTACGATCCGAACAAGGCGATCGTTTTGATCGTGCCGGGTTTGCAATCAACGCCGTTCGCGTTCACCGATTTAATGAAGACGATGCGTCGCGACCCGGAGGTGAGCGCGCACTTTCAGGTTTGGACATTTTTGTACGGCACGGGCACGCCGGTGCTGTTTGACGCGCTCGAATTGCGCCAGGAACTTGAGAAGACGATTCACGGCGTCGATCCGGGCGATCGCGGTTTCGCGACGAGACATATCGTCGTTCTCGGACACAGCATGGGCGGTCTGAGCGCGCACACCCTGGTCAGCTCGAGCGGCGAGCAGTTGTGGAACTCGTTGTTCGTGGTGCCGCCACCGCGATTACGCGGTGACAGGAAAGCCATTCGCCAATTCGCTGAGGGTCTGCATTTCCGCCGCAACCCGAGGGTCGTTCGCGCCATCTTCGTATCGACTCCACATCGCGGCAGCAATCTGGCGGAGAGCTGGATCGGTCACCTTGCGGCATCGCTCATTCATTTACCGGCGAGTTTGCAGACCGACATCGTCGGCGTCGTGTCGGCGAATCAGGATGCTGCGACTCCGAGCGCAATGGCCTTCGATCGCGAGATGAATTTTTCCTCCGTCCACACGCTTTCGCCGCGCGATCCGGCGCTGCATGCACTCGCCGACCTTCCAATCGACGTGCCGTTTCACAGCATCATGGGACAAAATCATCCTGGTGCGGCTGAAACGAGCAGTGACGGCGTCGTGCCGTATGCGAGCTCACATCTCGACGGCGCGAGCTCAGAAATGGTCGTTCGCAGTGGACACAGCGCCTGCGAAAACCCCGATGCGCAACGCGAAGTCATACGCATTCTTCGCCTGGAGCTGAATCGCGAGAAGCGCAGCAGCGAGCCGCCCTCACTCGCGGAAAAATAATCAGCATGCCTGTCACGTATGCTGAGAAGAGAAACAGAGTCTTTCACAACAGTGCGTCGGCGCGCGAATACTTGAACATGAAAAAGACAAAGATCGTGATCGCAGGCGGCGGCTTTGCCGGGCTCTACGCGGCAAAATATCTGGACAAGCATCTCGCGCGTCGTCCGGATATTGAGGTAACGCTGATCGCGCGGGAGAATTTCATCCTGTTTACACCGATGTTGCATGAAGTGGCGGCAGGCGATTTGGCCCCCGGCGATATCGTGAATCCGCTGCGCCGGATTCTGCGTCACGTAAATGTGATCGAAGCCGACGTGACCGATGTGGATCTTAACGCGCGGAAAATCCGGTGCGTGCATGGCCTCGAGCGCGGGGAGCTAGAGCTCGACTTCGATCATTTGCTGCTCGCGCTCGGTTCGGAGACAAATTTCTTCGACAACGCCGGGATCCGCGATTGGGCGGTGACGATGAAGAATCTGAGCGACGCCGCGCTGCTGCGAAATCGCGTCGTCGCGTTTTTGGAAGAGGCGAGCCTCGAAACAGATGCGGCAGCCCGCCGGCAATGGCTTACCTTCGTCATCGCGGGCGGCGGATTTGCCGGCGCGGAAACGGCCGGCGCGGTGAACGATTTCGTGCGGGAGACAGCGAAGTTCTATCCCCAGCTGGCCGACGAGGAAATCCGCGTCGTGGTAATTCATCCGGGCGATTATTTGTTGCCCGAGTTAGGCGAAGGGCTCGGTCGTTACGCCGAACGCAAAATGCGCGAGCGCAAAGTGGAAGTCATCAAGGGCGCGCGCGTGGCGAATTACGATGGATGGGTCGTTACCCTCAACAATGGTCTATCGATCCCCACGGCGACCCTCGTCTGGACAGCGGGAGTAAAACCCAGTCCGGTGGTCGCGGCTTTGTCGTGCCCGAAAGAGAGAGGACGCATTGTTGCGGATGAGTATCTCCAGGTTCGTGGATTCAGCGGGCTGTGGACCGCGGGCGATTGTGCGGCGGTTCCGGACGGATACGAAACTGGAATTTTTTTCCCGCCCACGGCGCAGCATGGGATGCGTGAAGCAATTGTCGCTGCGAAAAATATTGAGCGCACGATCCTCGGTCAAGCGCTGCAGCCGTTTCGATATCGAACCATGGGGATGCTGGCGAGCATCGGCCATCACACCGGCGTGGCGAGTTTCTTCGGATTCAAATTCTCCGGCTTCGTCGCCTGGTGGATGTGGCGGAGCGTTTACCTCGCGAAGCTGCCGCGACTCGTGAAGAAACTGCGAGTGATGATCGCCTGGACGCTTGATCTCCTCTTCGGGCGCGACATCGAACAGATGATCACATTGCGCGATGTCGAAGAGTTGACCGAACGCTGGACGCGCATTCGCGCCGAACGAAAACAACTCAACGTCGCGTAGTATGGATACGGCGATCGTTAGTGCACTGGCCGGTATTTTCGGATCGCTCTCCGGTGGGTCAGCAAGTGTAGCTACCACCTGGCTCGCGCATAACAGGCGGAGCAAGCGCGAAGCACGTCTGGCGGAGGTCGCCAAGCGAGAAGCGCTTTATGGCGAATTCATCAACGAATGTTCGACGCGAATCATGGATTCCTTAGAGCGAAATCTCGACAAGCCGGAAACGCTCTTGTCGGTCTACGCGTTGCTCAATCGGATCCGGCTTTGCGCGTCCGACGCGGTCCTCACCCAAGCGGTAGAGCTCGTGAAGTTCATCCTGGAACAATACTTCTCGCCGAATGTTTCGATCGAAGAGTTTCATCAGCGTGTGCACAACGGACACATTGATCCGCTCAAGGCATTTAGCGAAGCCTGCCGGCGCGAGCTAATTTCGATGCACGCGCGAGTGTAGCATTTCCGGCAAAGGGCTAACGACTGACCGCGAAGGCTTCCTTCGCGCACTGGCAAAACTTCTCTGCGGCCGGACTAAGTTTTCCTTTTCGGGTAATGAGTCCGATCGCGATTCGCTTCGGCTCTGGCGTCAGGCGCACGAGTTTGACGCGATCGTTGAAGGCGTAATCGAACACGTCGGAGGTCATGGCCACGCCGGTGCCGGCGCTGACGGCGGAAAACACACCTGACCAACCGTCATGCTCTTCCACGACGCGGGGCTTGTGATCGGCGTGCATGAAGATCGCGTCCAGGTATTCCTTGAAGCGCGGATACTCCTCGAGCATGAGGCCGATAAACGGTTCCCGGGCGGCATCGGTTAATGAGACCGATCGCCGTCCCGCCAATGGATGATCGCTGGAAACGGCCAGGCAAATCCGCCCAGTCAACAATGGTTCGAACCGGAGTTCCTCGAGCGCATTTGCTTTGAGAGGTGGAAGGATGATCGCAACCTGCAAGCGACCATCGCGCACTCCGGCGATGTTTTTCTCGACCGGCCAATCGTGCACCTTCACTTTCACTTTCGGCATCGCTTTTTGATACGCGCGAAGAAGCCCGGGCAGGAGCCGGCCGGTGGCCAGCGGCCAATCGCCGATGTGCAACTCGGTCTCGCTCTTCCCGGCGATCATTCTCACCTTTCCAACGGCGTCGTCGGTCTGCTTGAGAATCGCGCGCGCTTCGTCGAGAAAAGCGCGGCCGGCCTCGGTCAGGCGCACCGATTTGGCGGTGCGTTCGAGTAACTGGACGCCCATTTCATCCTCGAGATCGCGGATCTGCCGGCTCAAGGAGGGTTGCGACACGTGCAAGCGTTGCATCGCGGCGCGCGAGACGTTTTCCATCTCGGCCACGGCGACGAAATAGCGCAGGTGCCTCAGTTCCACAGCGCCCATGAGGGTATGCCCTCAACGCATGCTGAGGCAAGAAACATAGTCTTTCCCGAAAACACCGCGCGCAACGGATGCTGTGTGCATGAACAAAACAAAGAAAACGGAAGCAGCCAGGTCGCCTGCGACCGCCGCTCGCTTCCGATTTAATCGGCGCGGGTTGGTTAGGCCGTTTGGCCGGAATCACGATCCGCTTTTGACCGCTAGCCTCACCACTTTCAACCAGCCGCGATTTTATGTCTCGGCGGGCTGGATGCCACCATTGCGTTTGATCGTCTCTGATTTATGAACCCAACAACTGAAATTCTGATCGCGTTGATCAATCCCGCCGCTCTTCCGGCCTTACAAATTGCCGGAGGAGTGTTCCTCATTATCTATCTGCTCGCCGGCGCATACATCTTTCGGCAGCGCCGACAACTTTTTGGCCGCGACCCGCAGGTTGAGCACGACACCGAGGCAGCCGCCCACACTCGAGTCGCAGTCGTCCTGATCCCGTGGCTGGGCGTGACAACGGTGCTCTTCGTCGAATGGCTCGGGCTTTGGAGGAACTAACGCACCCTGGAGAGAACCATGAATACGCAAATGAACACCTACTTCGCAGCTGCAAGGAAAGCATGTCCAGCGAGCATGCTGAGACAAGAAACATCGTCTTTCACAAGAGAGCGTGTGCGTCGCGACAATGAACGCATGAAAACAAAAACTGCGTGGGTAACACCACTTATCATCCTGGCGACATGCCTGACGGCTTGCTCGCGTAAAGAACAAGCCGAACCGCCTCCCCCGACGGTGGTCGTCGCAACCGTCACACAGCGCGACGTGCCCGTCGTGAAGGAAGGCGTCGCGACCCTCGACGGGTTCATTAACGCGAACATCAACGCGCAGGTGCAAGGCTACCTCATCTCGCGCAATTACAAGGAAGGCAGCACTGTTAAAAAAGGCGATTTGCTTTTCCAAATCGATCCGCGCCCGTTCGAAGCTTCCTTGGCCCAGGCGAAGGCAACTCTGGCGAAGGACAAGGCGATGCAATTGAAAGCGTCCGCGGACCAGACGCGTGCCATGCAGTTGTTTGTGCAGAAGGTGCTCAGCGCGCAGGAGCGGGACGCGGCCATTGCCGCGGCCGAGTCGAACAAGGCCAGTGTTGAGGCGGACGAAGCAGCGGTAAAAACCGCTGAGATCAACCTCGGTTACACCAAGATCACTGCGCCCGTCGACGGAGTAGCAGGCATCGCAACCACGCAGGTAGGCGATCTGGTCGGTCCGGCGACCGGCACGCTGACTACCGTCTCACAGCTTGATCCGATCACAGCCACCGTGAATCTCGGCGAGCAGGGGTTGACGGAATTTGTCATGAAGCACCGCGACCCAAACGAACGCGAACGTTATCTGAGCAGGCTCGAATTCGAATTGATTTTGGCAGACGGGACCGTGTTCCCACACAAGGGGAGCTTCTATGCCGAAGATCGACATCTCGATGCGAAGACCGGTTCCATCAAGATGGAGATCACGTTTCCTAATCCGGGAGATCTCTTGCGACCCGGCCAGTTTGGGAAAGTGCGCACGATCGTCGAAACCAGGAAGGGAGCGCTTGTCATCCCGCAGGAAGCCGTAACCGAGTTGCAGGGCAATCAGGTAGTTATGGTTGTCGATCAGACCAGCAAGGTAGGCATGCGTCCGGTCAGGATGGGTGAGCGTTTCGGTGCCTTGTGGGAAGTCGTAGAAGGTCTCAAGCCTGGCGACAGAGTCATTGTCCAGGGAATGCAAAAAACGCCGCCCGGGGCGCCTGTGATCGTCAAAGAATGGACGCCGGCAGCGACGCAAGTCGCTTCGGTTGCCTCAGCCGAAAGAAAGGAACCCTAAGTTATGTCAGCCTTCTTCATTAGGCGACCGATCGTCGCCATTGTTATCGCAGTTCTCACCGTCCTTATCGGACTGGTTTGCATGCTCACCTTGCCCGTCGCGCAGTATCCGCAGATCGCGCCGCCGGAAATCGTCGTCCAGACGCATTACACCGGCGCCGACGCCATAACGATCGAGCAATCAGTGGCCGCGCCGATCGAGCAGAAGATGAGCGGCGTCGATAAGATGAATTACATGACGTCAACCAACGCCAACAACGGCGACTTGCGTCTGACGGTGAATTTCGATGTCGCGACTGATCCTAACATTGACCAAATCCTGACACAGCTGCGCGTCTCGCAGGCGCAATCGCAGTTGCCGCAGGACGTCAATAACTTCGGCGTAACGGTCCAAAAGTCCGTGTCCGCTCCGTTGATGCTTGTTTCTCTAACTTCTCCGAAGCAGACCTATGACGGCGTTTTTTTGGCCAACTACGCTTACATTAACCTGGTCGACCAGCTATCGCGACTGCCAGGTATTTCCAACGTGCAGGTATTTGGCGCCGGACAGTATGCCATGCGGCTTTGGGTTAAACCCGACCAGCTGGCCAAGCTGGGTCTTACTGTGCCGGACATTATCAGTGCCATTCAGGCGCAAAACACGGTGAATCCGGCCGGCAAAATCGGCAGCGAACCGATCCCGAAAGGACAATCGTTCACCTACACCGTTCGAGCGCAGGGACGATTGCAAACGCCGGAAGAGTTCGGTGACATCGTCGTGAGGGCGAATACAGATGGTTCGTTTGTCCGGGTGAAGGATATCGCTCGCATTGAGCTAGGCGCGCAAACCTATGACACAAAGAGCCGCCTGAATGGCCAGCCAGCCGCGGTTCTTGGCATCTACCAGTTACCGGGCAGTAACGCCGTTCAAGCGGCTGACGCTGTCCGCAAATTCATGGCGGAAGCAAAGCAGCAGTTCCCGGCCGACATGGAATACGTCGTGTCGCTCGATCAGACGCTTTCGGTTACGGAAGGGATGAGCGAGATTTTGAAGACGCTGTTTGAAGCGCTCGCGCTTGTCGTTCTCGTTGTTTTCGTTTTTCTGCAAGGCTGGCGCGCGACTCTCATTCCATTGTGCGCGGTTCCGGTATCGTTGATTGGCACCTTCGTCTTGTTTCCGCTCTTCGGCTTCTCGATCAACACGCTGTCGCTTTTTGGCCTCGTCCTCGCAATCGGCCTCGTTGTTGACGATGCCATTGTGGTTGTCGAAGCCGTCGAGCATCACATCGAAAAAGGAATGAATCCCCGCGAGGCAACGCTGCAGGCGATGCGTGAAGTCACTGGGCCGGTAATTGGCGTTGCGTTAGTTCTTGCCGCGGTCTTCATCCCAACCGCGTTTCTGCCCGGTATCACCGGCCGGTTGTATCAACAATTTGCGGTGACGATTGCTATCTCGGTGGTCTTGTCGGCGTTCAACGCGCTTACGCTTAGCCCGGCACTCTCCGCGTTATTACTTCGTCCCCGCAAGAAAACGCGCGGACCGCTCGGCTGGTTCTTCGGTTGGTTCAACAAGATCTTCGCCAGGGTAACAAATGGTTACGTGAACTGGTCGCGTGTCGCGATTCGAAAGGCCGTGATGAGCTTTGCGTTGCTGGCAGTGTTGGCAGTGGGCGCCGGCTGGTTCGGGTCGAGGCTGCCAAGCGGCTTCCTGCCGGAAGAAGACCAGGGCTACATTTACATGGCGTTACAATTGCCCGATGCCGCTTCGCTGGAACGGACCGATGCGGCCTGTCACAAAATCGAGGAGCTCCTCAGCCGGACACCGGGAGTCCAGCACACGACGAGCATTATCGGGTTTAACCTGGTCACGTTTGTTCAGGACAGTTACAGCGCCTTTTTCTTCGTCACACTGAAACCTTGGAGCGAACGCACCAAGCCGGACGAGCAATACGACGCCATCAAGATGCGCCTGACGAAAGAGCTTGCCGGCTTAACAGATGGCGTCGCCTTCGCATTTCCACCGCCGGCCATTCCCGGTGCTGGTACTTCGGGCGGATTTACGTTCGCGCTCGAAGATCGCTCCGGCAAAGACATTGGGTTCCTGGCGCAAAACGTGGGCAAGTTTGTCGAGGCCGCGCGAAAACGACCGGAGATCGGTGGCATTATTCCCGCCTTTTTGCCCGCCGTCCCGCAAGTCTTCGTCAATGTCGATCGCGACAAGGTCCTGAAGCAGGGCATCAACCTGAGCCAGGTTTACCAGACGCTGCAGACATTTATGGGCGGCTATTTCGTCAATTACTTCAACCGGTTCGGGCGCACCTGGCAGGTATACGTCGAAGCAGAAGGCGATTATCGGACGGATGCGAAGAACGTGCGTGAATTTTATGTCCGCAATGCGAACAACGATCCGGTGCCGCTCGATGCCATCGCAACGATTAAGAACATCGTCGGCCCGGAGTTTACTCTGCGTTACAACGAATACCGCGCCGCCCAGCTGATCGGCGGCCCCGCGCCCGGATATAGCTCAGCTCAGGCCATGAAAGCGCTGGAGGAAACTTTCCGCGAAACCATGCCACCGGGAATGGGCTACGACTACATGGGCATGTCGTTCCAGGAAAAGCAAGCGCAACAAGGCGTCTCGCCGGGCCTCGTGTTTGGGCTGTCATTGCTCTTCGTCTTCCTGATTCTGGCCGCGCTTTATGAAAGCTGGTCGCTGCCGTTCAGCGTGTTATTGGGAACACCGATCGCTGTGTTCGGCGCCTTCGTCACGCTTTGGTTGCGCGGAATGGAAAACAACATCTATGCGCAGATCGGCCTGGTCATGCTCATCGGTTTAGCCGCGAAAAATGCCATTCTCATTGTCGAGTTCGCCAAGGCCGAACACGAAAAAGGCAAAGCGCTGCTCGACGCCGCGCTCGAAGGCGCGCGTTTACGCCTGCGACCGATCCTGATGACTTCTTTGGCCTTCATCTTCGGGCTTCTGCCGTTGTGGTTCGCCAGCGGTTCCGGCGCCGCCGCTCGCCGGATCCTGGGCTCGACTGTTATCGGCGGAATGATCGCGGCCTCGGCAATAGCGATCTTCCTGATCCCGGTAGCGTTTTACGCTGTCGAAAAGTTTGCGACCCGAAGGAAATCTCCGGCTGCGCCGCAATCGCCACCAGCCATGTCTCCCGCGCCGGGAGAAAGAGCGCAGCCCTCGCTCGGTTCGGCTGTTCCCGTGTAGCCTGTGAAGGGTGCCGAAACGTTGTCTAAGCGAATCCGTGCCTTCGAAAAACAAAGCAATGTCAAAAGGGGTCCGGAGGGGGTCCGACACTGGAGAAATCACCGTCTCGGGGTCCGATTTCTCCGCGCTTTGAAGCACAAATACAAAAGGGGAGTGATTCCCTGGGCTCCTCAGAAACACGGCGCGGTGGTGGTATCGTCAGCCGTTATCGAGCGGATGACGGTGTCGCCACTTCCCCTCTCCGTCCGAACAAAAATCAAAGCTCAAGGGCTGAAAGCACAATATTAGCCCCGTAGGACAGTCAATGTCCCACCCTAGCATGCAATCTGCCCGCATGGAAACGGTCTCGACATGCCAGTAAAATCATCCCGCCTGCAGCGCACCATCTTGCAGCCGCTCATCGTAAACTTTCACTGGAAGGGCTTATTCTTGGTGGCCAGCAAGGTGTTGACACGAGCGACGGGAACTGTGATTTTCCCGTGCAGGTGGCTGAGAACTTCCGATTTCCGGCAGTTTTTTTCAACACTTCATCATCGTCCCCGTAAGGACACACCTGTTTTGAACTGCATCAACGACGAAGAACAATTTCGACTCTTTCGGCCAGGACCGGAACCGATAATTTACTGCGTGACGAATCGCGCTGCGGAATCTCCACTCGATCCGTCTGGCAAAACATTTTTGCGTAACCGGTTTGCTCCAGGTCGAAAGATATACATTGCGAGCAAGGTAACTCACGCTGCGAGATGGGTAGATTTGCGTGAAGACGGCTGGCCAATTATTTCGACTTGGATTGATGAGGCCGGAGAAGGCGAATCAAAAAGCTTGGCCGATTTGACGATCCGTTGCATCGCCGAAGCGGCATCTTGCACCCATTTCATATTGTATTGCGAGGAAGGTGAAATCCTGAAAGGGGCTCTCCTCGAATGCGGCGCGGCCCTTGCTAATGAAGTGCAGGTATATTGCGTGGGCGATGGACCAAGTATTAGCCACGTTTTCGGAAACCACCCGTGCTGGCGTACGTGCGATACTGTTGAGGAGGCGTTGGGGCTCGCGACGGTGGATCACGCAGATTCGCGAGAGACACGCCCGTTCAATTTAGAGGCGAGGTTCTCGCTCGCCTGATCCACGGAGTCCGTTGAATCGTACACGTAAATAGGCAAACCGAGCTGCAAACCGTACGAGACGGCAACTTGAGCCTGTAATGCGATGTGGAAATCTGCCTCGAACTTACTCACCAAAGGTCGGCCTCCGCTGGATCGAGAAATCCGGCGGTCGATCTCGTGCGCTTCGGCGTAGAGCATCACAATCAACGTTGGCTGTAGCGCCTGCAACAGTGGTATCGCAAACGGAGTGATCCGGTAACCGTAGGATTCCTTCGTCACGGCATGAGAGTCGATTATCACGTGCGCTTCCGTCCGGCTGTGTTGAACCATCTCAATCAGCCGTTTGTCCACGGCTGCAACGTCCTCCGATGTGATTAACGCCGCCGAGCGCTTGCGAAGATCATCCTCGCTCAGATTTATGAACTCTGAATGCGACGAACGAACGTGATCCAGCAACAAAGCGCTGTAATGATAGATTGCTAACGGATTAACCTTATCCTTCAGGCGACCGCAAAGAGTAGTCTTCCCTGAGGCGGGCGGTCCCGTCAGGTAGACTACGTGAAAGGCCATCGGCACTCCTATTTGAGGAGAACCGCATACGGCTCCTGGAGCCGGGCAAAAAATTCCACCTTCCTGATTTTTGGCTTCGGCACCGCCACGGGATTCGGCTTGTCGCCGCGCACCAAGCACGCTTTGTCGATATGCCCTTGGAGATAATCGGCAGCGCTCTTGCCCCGACTGTTCCCCAAGGCGATCTGGTAGTCCTCGAGTACGATTTCTAGATCACCGGGTCTGATTTCATCTAGAACCAAGGCATATCGGGACCCCGTGACCCTTATCCCATCGGGGATTGGTTGCCACGTCACAGCGTCTGCCGAGTATTCCGTCGCCGGAACAATGTCAGGGTGAGCGTGCGAGTCGATAAACTGCATCAGCACGTAAATCTCCGCCCCGCCTTGAAGCCGAGTCCTGGCAAAAGGCTGAACTTGATTGATCGGATGAAGAGTCGGCCCTCCGTAGCCCCAGAAAATCTTTCCGGCTTTCGTAAACTCCGTGTTTTTCCGCCTCAAGATCTCGTCGAACGTTTCACCAGCGTGCGATCCAACTTTCATGAAAACAAATCCATCGGGAGCGGTTGTGATCTCGGAAGATCCCCTGGCAAGCGTTGTCATACGAATCTTTCGCAGTAGTAGTCGTTCGAATCAAGTTTACCAGCGTTCGTTTTGTCGCGGACGTATCGCACGATGAGGGGATTATTCTTACCGTAAAACTCCGCCAGAAAATGCGATTCAAGCGGGGAGCTTGCATACTCCCGCGGTTCGTAACACACCCTCCGCAAAACCATACTGCAGGACCTCAGATCAGGGTCGTCATCAAGATGATAGTGGTGAAATTCCGGCAAGAGTTCCGCGATCACCATGTCATTTTTGAGCGCGTATCGTTGAGCGCCGATCAAAACCTCCCAGGTCCAAGGGTAATTACGGTCATTTGCCAAAACGGCGCACCCGATCGCTTCGGGACCGACCGCCTCCAGTCCACGGCGAAGAAATGCCTCGATGCTCCGACCCTCATTACTTTGGCCAAAGGGTGGATTCATATGGAACGCGTCAAACTTTTCCCAGTGTTCTGGTGGGAGTGGGTCGGCGACGTTGTAGAGTTCAGCGGTGACCACGTCAGCCACATCGTAGCGTCTCGCGAAGTCGAGTATCGATAGAATTACGCGTTCATCAAAATCGAGAACATGGACCGACTGCGGACCGCTTTCGAGAAATCCCCGGCGGTGAAGATGAACGACCGACAATGCAATCGCGTCTCCGTCGCCTATGAAAATTACGCGCTTGTCGTTGAAGCACCGACCCGCGTGCTCGGCATGCAAAAGCATGTCGGCGGTCTTCATGTAAATCTGATCGAAGGCGCGCAGAGGGCGCGGACGGTTGTTTACTACGTCGGAAATGGCATTTAGCGACTGCCGGAGATCCAAATGTGGCATCGTTTTCTGGGGTCGGGGGTTACAGCTTTTCTATCGTAGCAAGAACATCGGAGGAAACCTTTGGGAAAAGGTATTTTACAATGAACAACACCATCCCTGAAATTTCACCGAACACGGCCAATATGAACGAATTTGCAACCCATGGATTAATCTGTATCCACCCAAATCCGATCGCTAAAAACGCCAAGTTAACAAGCGCCATTTGAACAAACATCGCGGCCAGGAGCCATTTCGCATATTTCTGCCGCATTTGTCGCTCTTCGGAATGCTGCCGTTCCCACGCTTCGAGAACAGTTCTTAATTTGGCACTCCTGTCCGCTATCTCTTGATACCGCCCGTACACTTCAATTTCGCCAGGCGAAACAGAGGCACCAATCGCCAGAACTTTGTCTCGAACGGCGTCAGGGACTTCAAGTTCTCGGTGACTCATGCCAACCCCAGTCGGCCTAACCTAATTGCCATGGCCTCCTCCGAAACATTAAAAAGCCGCGCCAGTTCAGGAAGGCTTTGCGTTTTTTCGAACGCCTGGCGCACCAACGTCTCCGGCATCAAGAGCGCCGCCGCGAATTGGTTGGCTTGAACTTCAACGGACTTGGGAGCTGATTCGCCTGCTTCGGCGTCTCGGAATAAATCGACTTGGGTGTCGACGAAATCGCCATCTGACAGCAAATGGAGAAAATGATGGCCTAGTTCGTGGGCGATCGTGAACCTCTTACGGAAGGGAACATCGCTCTGATTAACCAGAATCGTGACATTGGACCCCCGCTTGGCGACCAGGCCTGACAGGTTTTCGTCGGAAAACTTGGCGTTATTCACCCGGATACCCTCACGATTCGCGAGCGTGACAGGATCGACAGGGATCGAAAACAACCCGTGACTTCGCAGGATTTCCGCAGCCTGATCCTCAATTTCTCGACGGGATCGTGGCGGGGGGGCTACCGCTGCATGTTGGTCGGGCATATTCGGATTTGGCATTGTCGGTACTACTGGCCCCGATGCAAGAAGCGGATTTTCCCGGCGCAACCGATCACGAATGCCTAATAGAGCCGCGATGCACAATACTTGTGCCCCATGTTTCAATGGTTTGTTACCGCATGAACCGGCGTTCGCCCGATAACAAATATGACAAAACAACAATCAAGACACTGGGTCTGTTATTACCGGGTATCGACGCAACGACAGGGCGAGAGTGGTTTGGGGCTCGCGGCACAGAGAACAGCTGTCGAAGAATTCGTGCAAGCGCGGGGCGGGGCGATAGTCGCCACTTTCATGGAAACCGAGTCGGGAAAGAAGATCAGCAACCGACCCCAACTGCAGGCCGCACTCGCACTCTGTCGGCGCACCCGAGCGACGTTAATCATCGCCAAGCTGGACCGGCTCGCTCGCAACGTTCATTTCATTTCAGGTCTGTTGGAGACCGGAGTGGAATTTCTCGCCGTTAATCAGCCGACGAAAGATCGATTCATGTTGCACCTGCACGCGGCGTTTGCGGAGGAGGAGGCGCGGCGGATTTCGATTCGGACCAAGGAGGCGCTGGCGGCCGCGAAGCGCCGGGGCGTCGATATCGGCGCAACGGGCCGCGTGTTGGCAGCACGGCACAAAGCGAATGCTCTTCAACGCGCGAAATCGTACGCGCCAATCGTAACAGAACTTCGCAGGGTTGGGATAAATCAAGTTCGGGAGACGCGCGATGAATTGAATCGCCGTGGCGTTTTGTCGCCCGATGGCGCTCGGTGGCACCTTCCCAGCACGCACAAAATGTTAAAGCGGCTTGATCTCCTGGCTCGCCTCGCAATTTGACCAGGAAGATTGAGACGGTTGCGCAGCGTCAAGTCATAAAACGACGCAGACGATTTGCGATCCCCTTTCCTTTCAGCTCGCACTCCCACACAGTGAGCACTCGCCAACGCATTCGTTTAAGCTTTGCGATCGCCCAAGCATCTCGGGCGACGTTTCGCCCGATTTTTTGTCGCCAGTATGCGTTGTTGCGTTTTGGGACGCGCCGTCCGCGAGGGCAATCGTGGCCATGCCAAAAGCAACCGTTGACGAAAATTGCCCGTTTTCGATTCTTGATAGCGATATCCGGGCAACCGGGCAGGTCGCGACGGTGTAGCCGGTAGCGAAAACCCAGCGCAAATAATATCCGCCGAACCTGAATTTCAGGCCCTGTGTCAATCGACTTTATCGCCCGCATAATGCGGGAGCGAAGTTCAATCGGCGTCTCCGTCGCTGGACTCGTCTTGGATCCCACGGCGAAATACTTCCTCCCCCTGTCGCAAGAATTGCTGATGATAGGATTCCAATCGTTCGAAGTGCGCCCGCAATGAACGTCGAAGCTGCTGGGAATCCTTCACGTTCAAAATGTGATCAACCAGCCGCTGATAGTGTTCAATCTGCCGCGGCAACCGCAAAACTGGATTCCGTCTCGCCTCTATCTCTTCATCAGAGATTACTTGCACCCGTTGACGTGTCGGCTCTCGAAACTTTAGTTTCCCGGGATTCACTGGAATCGATCCATTCATCATCATTTTCTGCTCATTGAAGCGATGAAACAGATGTCCTTCGAGCGGCCCAATCATCGCAACATCCGCGACGGGCCAGGCCCAGACGAACGCGACTTCCCAAACATCTACTTGCCTATTCGCGATGATGTCTGAGCGGGCTGAAGTAAGGTGCCGCCGGACTCTAGCGCGAATTCCGTCAACTGACTGACCGATATAGATAGGGACCTCGTCCAAATCACATAAGGCATACACGCCGATCTCTTCGGTGAGATCACGTATCTTTTGCGAGCGGAATCTGATCGACACTGTTGTGAGATATCACAACTGCGCATCAGTAGTCCAGCCACGCGTGACAACGGTAGTGTCCAAATTTGTCCCAAAAGCGGAACGGCTGATCCCGGCGGTGGAATATCTTCCGACCGGCACAGAACTGCGCCGTGAACGCAATTCGTTATAAAACATGGGTTTAGAACAATGTCTTTGCGCGTGGCATGGGCATTGCATAAGGTTACGGACAAGATGTGGGAAATCGATCCCGTTGATCTTTGGACCGCCGTGGCTCTCGTGGTGGGGTATTCACTCCCGTTTCTCGCGCTAGAGATAGAGTTCAAACTGCAAGAATTAAAAAAGCGCTCAGAAGACAAAGAGATACAGAAGGCGATCCTGAGGCGACTTACCGGCCACGATTAAGAATCTTATTTGCTTCTCGCCGTGGCCGCAATCGCCACTTTGACGGCAGTCTCCGCTGAATCCACAGGCGGAATCTCCAAAACGGTCGTGTATTGCGGCTCGTCATTTTCGAGATACGACCATGCGTAGCACCGCTTTGCTTTCGGATGGCCTTCAAGATCGAAAATCTCAACAACGCCATCCCACGCGATTTGCCCCTGAAATAGTTCAATCTTTCGAATTAGGACACTACCGTGACAACGGATTCAGGCGGCGACGGCCTGCCGGTTATTTTCGTCGAGAATCAAGTCGAGAAGGTTCTGCGCCAAAAAACGGACTACGTCCACGGCAACGCCGTCGCCCGCCAAATGGTACGCTCCGTTGTACGAGGACGGCAGAACGTATTCCTCGGGTAAACCCATCAGGCGCGCAGCCTCGCGTGGTGATAGCAACCGCGACTTCACTTTCCCTCCATCAACTACAAGAATGGTCTGACGACTGGAGCCGCCTACCGGCGTCCGCAAGCATCCAGAAACCTTGTCGAACCGAACTTCTGCTCGTTGAATGCCCCCACGCATCCTTTTGTAAAGTCCTCCAATAAGACGGCGATTTGTCGCGCGGGAGAGCCGTTTCGCCTCGCGAACTTTTTCGGCGTTAACGGGACTCATCATCGCCAACAAGCGCTTCGTCTCAGCGGCAGTGTGCCAATCCACTCCTTGCGGGGGTTCTTCGATCAGGTCCGCGAAGTCGCGAACTCGATTTGGTGGAGCTGGTAAACTCCACCAAACCCAACTTGCCCGGACGGATTTCGGCAGGCGACTATACGCGCGTTCGACGCTGGAGGGATGCCAATAGGCCGGTTCATTTGCCGTCGTCGTCTCCGGGAGGGCGACGGCGCGATGCGCTGCGATAATGAAAAGTCTCGGCCTCGATTGCGGCAGCCAGTGAATCGCGTCGATGACGACCGCGCCGAAACGATATTTTGCTCGATGCAGGGAGGAGGCGATGGTCTTGAAATCGTTCCCACCGTGGCTGGTGAGCGCGCCGCAAACGTTCTCCAGCACTACGACAGATGGAGCCCGCCTAGATTTTCCAAGCTCTTTGATTAGTCGCCAAAAGGGCCAGAACGTACCGGACCGCGAACCGCCTAGACCCGCGCCCGAACCAGCCAACGATAAATCCTGACATGGAAAAGAAGCCCACGCCAAGTCAGCGCGTCCCACGAGCTGATCAGGCCTCACAATTGCGATGTCGGTATCCAACAGTTCAATCGCTGGCGCGAAGTTACGGCGATATGCTGCGACCTTCTTGCTGTCGTTATCGTTTGCAAAAACGCACTCCCAGCCCGACCCGAGACCGATTCGTACCATGCCGCCGCCCGCAAAGAATTCGTAAAATGACTTCATCCGCTTCGTGCTCAGTTGTCGCTCGGGTCGGCGGATAAATCGATCAGCAAACCGAAGTCCCTTTCGAACGAAAGGGACACAATGGCGTCCGACCCGTCCGGTGATACAGCCCAACGACCACCCTCTTGCGTCTCCCCAAGGCAAACGCCCTCGCGTCCGGCGAATTCGCCCTGCAAAATGATAACGCGGGCTCCGCAAATCCTCGAGTGCGTCGCGTCGTCGGCCATGCCGAGAGAATATCAGTGGTGAATTTCCTCCACAAGGCCGACGCGGCGCTTCCCCTAAGAGGCAAGGGCGGCCGCACTTCAGTCCTTCGTCTGGACGGGCACGATGCGGAAGCCGAGCATGTCGAGCGGAATCCGTTCTTGCCGACAGTTTAGGAAAAAGCCTTGTGGTCTGCGCATCGCGAGGAACCCGGCGATGTGTTGTCCTATCAACTCCAGCTCCATCGGCTCTGGTGTCGTTGGCAGTTCGCAGTCGTCGCGTGTTTCAGCAATGACGTAGTATTTCATGGCTCAAGGGCTATCGAAGGCTAGCAGATGGACGCGACCCGGGCTACCGCCTAGTTTACCTAGGCACGCTCCAGAGTGGCTCAAGGTCTTTATCGTCCAAGGCCGTCAGCCGCCAGTTCGGATCGATTCGCAAACGCTTGTTTCAGGTAATCCTTCGCGGCGTCCAGCTCGCCGAGCTGGCAGTGATAACATGCGAGGTTGAAAGGGATGACGGGCTCGCTGGGGAATTGTTCTTTCGCTGAATGACCCTATAGGCAACTCCACCTTCGGGTTTCGAGATCACGGAGGTATTGAGGCTGGCGTGCGCATTTGCGAGGCTTCCGGCGTAGGCGACCTGCTGTTCTGTTCGTCGAGTTCGCGTGAGTGTTTCTCACGGCGCTGAATTAGCAGCTTTTCCATCTTTTCCACATCTGCGGCCAAATCAGCATCCCGTTTTCGTGCTTCGTCAGACATCTTTACACCAGTGGGATCGTTCAATCTCTTTGCTAAGTCATGGGCTTTGTTTATTTGCTCTTGTTCAAGAGATAGTTCGGCACGGCGTCGCCTCTCATTAGGATTCATGTCGGCTGGCAAATTGGCAGTCGCTCGGCGGATATCTTCCTCCTTCCTTTCTCTCTCGATCGCGGCCTGCTGTTGATGCTGTTTGTCGTCCCAAATGCCCTGCCATCCATGCAATCGTGCCTGAAAGTACAGTCCGCAGCTAATACAACCGATAACAAGAACAGCAGAGAACATAGCCCCAAAACTTTTACCTACCGTTGGCAACAGTTCGTCAGCGTAATCGCTTATACCCCATTTCCTCCGCGCCATTTCTGGAGGTGCCGCCAGGAAAGACGGCTCGTCTGGCTGAGCATTCTCCTCGGCCGCTCTCGATCGCCGCGCAACCACTTCCGCTAGTGCAAACTGAAGCGCGCATTTGTACCGAGTAGCTACACTTTCAACAGTGGCTGTTGCTATGTTTCCGACATCGATAGAAATCCTACGATTCTCATCTAGCAGTATCGCTGCCGTTCTGGAATGATCCAGGCTTGCTAATGAAGCCGCGAGGGTTTCGGATTGCGTATGCCGAAGAAAACTTTCTAGCAAAGCGTCACGATCCGCTCCCGAATCAGGCGGCAGGATTAGGACAGCGCGGCTCAAAAGTCCTTTGTCCAAAAGCGTCACGGCCTCCCAAGCGACTCCCATCGTATGACCCAATACGAGAATGACTGCTTGCGCCTGATCCATCCAACCAGTCACCCACTCTTTCCACGAATCGTCGGGTACATAGTCCCGGGCTGCCCCGACTGGGGGCAACCTTTCGCCGGGTTGTCCAATGGCCACTACCGGGCCGACAAGAAATCCCGTGTCAACAATAACTGTCTCAAGCGCGGATTCACGGATTCTGGTTTCATCGGCAAAAGCTCGCAAATACACTACTGGCGACCGGGTATCACGCTGGCGTAGCTCGCTGGCGGATAAACTCGCGTGCTGCTCTGCTAATGCGCAGAGCTTCTTGCGCCGACCTTTGGCGAACTCTATTCCCCACAGTTTGCCCGTAAACAAGCTAACACTCCATCCAAAAATCGTTGCCAGATCAGCCCTGTTGAGTCTTTTCTCCGCCTCGATGCGATCATAGTCGAATCGCGCCATTGCTGCTGCGCGAGCTTGCGCCTCGGTTTTGGGATTCAAAATCCTCACGCGGGCATCATGGATAAAGTCTGGTCGGAGGAAGATACGGTTCATGCCGTTGACAACTGACCTGGCCACAAATCCGAAACATAAGCCGAGCAATATCGTTGATGCGCCAAGCTCGTACCGGTGTGCCGCTATGTAGAAACCGCCGACGAATAAGGCAACAACAACACCGAGAAACGCAAGCCCTTTTAACGCAATTAAAGTCCCTTCACGCCCACTCCGCAGAAAACGGGTAACGTCAATGTGTATGACCGGGGATTGTGACTCCGTTTGTTGAATGCTATCGAATGGCACAGCGGAAGAGTCTATCAGAGAACGCAGAGAGTGAGAATCGAAAATCGGTTAGCGGCCGGCGTTGTATCGGATTGCGTGAACTTGCGCGGAGTCTCCCTGTGACGGGATTCTGCCGCGGTAGATAAGGGTGAATCTCACGGTATGCGCATGGGGCTAAAGGCCGCGAAAAACCGGACGCAATTTTCCGTTTTACATCAAGGCGCCAACTCAGCCCTCGGATGCAAGAATTTTGACCAGCCGAGCTTCTCAAGTTTGTTCACGGCCCGCTTTTTCCCTGCGCGTGCATCGGCGACCAGCGCTTTTTTCAGCTTCGCGTCGTGTCCCGGCAAGAAGCGGCCGCCCTTTGTCCGCCCCCCGCATCCACACAGGCATTCACGAAGTTTGATCTTTGCTTTGGTGTTCATGTTACCATTAAAATATTGGCGTCAATTCCTCTCCGGCCGACCACGCTCCTGTGCTTTTTAAGGGATAGTTCTTCGCCGAAATATCGGGACGAATTGACGGGCGACAGGCGTCAGCGCTCGCTACAGTAATCGCGCTTGCGCGCCGTCGAGAATCACCAAGTTCCTTAACCTCCCTCGACGGCAGGAGGTATTCCCCGCGGCGTCACTTGCGCGTATTTGGCGTCCCGTTCCTTTTCCGTGCAGCCCATCGGGCTTTCATGTTATCAGAGAGCCTCTTTCGGCCCGCAGCAGTGAGGCCGCCTTTTCGCTTCGGTTGCGTAGAAGTTACTTTAGCCGCGCTACCGGCTTTACGTTTTGCCCATCGCGCCCGCTGCGCTGCCGCCATCCTTGCCCGCGCTGCCGCCGATACGCTTCGGCGTCGCGGCGCCTTTCGCGACGTTGATCGTCCTGCGCTTGCAGAGGGTCCAAAGAGCGCGGCGAGTCGCGTCTCAAGAGTTTCAATTTGCCGGCGGATACCCAGCGCTTCTTCGAGTGATTTCAAGGATAGATTCATGTAGGCCGGGACCGTAGCGCGGCAGTCCGAAGACAGAAAGTGATATTTGTTGTTCCGATTCAACCGAGATGATCCGCACTGATGCTGATGCGTGAATTTAAAAAACCCGGCTGATCGTTGAATGCTTTTAACCCTAGGCATTCCAACATCAGGCCCTAACAGCGCAAAGAGCTTGACACCCTAGGATTCGAACCAGCAATATTTCTTGTTCCCAATGGCTTGGCGTGGGCGGTTCCCTTACGCCATACTGATGTTCATAGCACATAGATCTCGATGAGGTGCGAGTGAAAACATTGCGCATTTTCATTTCGTCGCCGGGCGATGTTCGTCCTGAGCGCGTGCGCGCTTATGACGTAGTCCAGCGTCTACAAACCAAATTTCGCGCTTTTTTGCGCCTGGAGCCGATCCTTTGGGAGCACGAAGCAATGAGGGCTACCGCGACTTTCCAAGCGCAGATCCTTCCCCCGTCTCAAGCAGATATCGTAGTTTGCATCCTTTGGGCACGCATTGGGATGCGTTTGCCGAGAGATTACCGGCGGCCTGATGGAACAATTCCGACTGGAACAGAGTGGGAGTTCGAGGATGCCTACACCAGCCATGCCCGTCGCGGGATCCCGGATTTGCTCGTTTATCGTAAGAGAGCACTGCCGACAATCCGGGTAGAAAGCGATCAACATTTGGTCGAATGGCAGCAACAAAAGAAGGCCCTTGATCAATTTTTGGATCACTGGGGTCGAGATCACGAAGGCGCCTTCAAGGCGGCATTTAATAGTTTTACGACCGATGAGGAATTTGAGCAGAAGCTTACTCAACACCTTGAGAAAATCATTAACCTCAAACTGCAAGAAGACGCAGGTGCTAACGAGGAAGAAAAGCGCTCAATTACTTGGTTCGAAGGGTCTCCGTTTCGAGGTCTAAATGTTTTCGAACCGGAGCATGAATCGATTTTTTTTGGACGAGATCTCGCGATCCGCAACATAACTGATCGTCTGTTGGCGCAGGCGTCGACTGGCCGAGTTTTCTTGATGGTGTTTGGGATGAGTGGTTGCGGCAAATCTTCTCTGGTCCGGGCCGGAGTAATCCCCGAAATCCTGCGTCCGGGAACCGTGGCGGGAATTGATTGTTGGCGATGGGCCATTTTTCGTCCCGCCGAAAGCTCCGATCGTTTAATTGACGGGTTCGCGGAGGCGTTGTTCAAGAGTACGGGCTTACCTGAACTGGAATCGTTGGGGTATGATTCGATTAAGTTGGCAGGCCTCCTCTCCGAAGCTCCTGTTCATGCAATTCCTCTCCTGCAGGCCGCGCTCGACCAAGCTGCCCACACTTTCGCAAAAAAGCATCAACGAGCAGATCCCCCTTCAGCGCGTTTACTCTTCGTCGTGGATCAACTCGAAGAGATGTTTACGCTTGAGCGATTTGATTCCAGCCAACGTAAACGATGCATAGATGCCCTTGCTGCTCTGTCTCAAAGCGGCCTCGTTTGGGTTATCACGACCATGCGGAGCGATTTGTATGGCCGGTGCGCCGAAATCGAAGAGTTGCTCCTGCTCAAGGGGGCTGATGGCCAGTTCGATCTGACCCCGCCAAGTGTTTCCGAAATAGGGCAAATGATTCGCGCGCCGGCCCGCGCTGCCGGTCTACACTTTGAGTTGCATCCCACGACACACCAACCATTGGACGAGGCCTTGCATGAGGAAGCGGCGCAAAATCCGGAGTCGCTTCCGTTATTGGAGTTTGCGCTCGAGGAACTCTATAAGCTCCGAACCGATAAGAACGTCATCACTTGGCAGTCATACAATAATCTTGGGGGCTTAAAAGGCGCTATAGCGAAGCGCGCAGAAGAGGTTTTCGACAGCTTGTCGGACACGGCCCATGAAGCTCTGCCGGCTGTCCTGGGGGCGCTGATTGCATTGTCTGAAAATGAAACTGCTACCGCTCGCCGCGCCAGGCGTGATGAGATAGCCGCACATGCTGGAGCTGAGGAGGTTGTGAGTGCTTACTCGCGTGCAAATCTCTTTGTTACGGATATCGACCAGTTCGGCAGACCGACAGTGGCTTTGGCGCACGAAGCGTTGATTACGAGCTGGCCACGCGTCCAAACCTGGCTGAGTGAAAACAAGGACTTTCTACGGAGTAAAGCCCGCCTTGGGGAAGCTGCTGCGCGCTGGACTGAAGCACGACGAGATGCTGACTACCTGCTACCGGAAGGTAAGCCACTTGCGGAGGGAGAGGCTCTGCTATCGGCCTACCGAAGTGAACTAGAGCCCGATTTGATCCAATTTGTTGATTTGTCCTCCCACCATCATCGGGGTCGACATCAGGCCAAACTACGCCGTGCTCGGAGCCTCGCCGTTGTTTTTGCTGTCCTCTTACTGATGGGTTTGGCAGCAGCGTGGGGCTTCTTTAGACAATCCCAACGTGCGAACAGGATGCGTGACGAGACCAATCGACTCGCGCAGATCAACCTGAGCAAGTCCGACGAACAAGGCGTGAAATTGTTCGCGGATGACCAGCCCGAAAAAGCCCTCGCCTTCTTGGCCCGTTCAGCGCGAATGGATAGCCCTTGGGCGAGAGAGCGGGTCTTTTCGCTTCTTACACAACGATCCTGGCCATTGTCCTCAATTTCCTCCCTACACCATTCCAAGCCTGTTCTGTGGGCGGAGTTCGATGCTACGGGGCGCCGGGTGTTGACGGCATCACAAGATGGGACGGCGTGTGTTTGGGACGCCCTCACCGGACGGCTAATCACAACTCTGCGGCATGATGACAGCGTCGTTTTCGCTCGATTCAGTCGAGATGGTCAACAGATTGTGACCGCGTCAGCGGACGATACGGCACGTATTTGGAACGCTGAAAACGGCGCGCCGCTGAGCGACCCTTTACGGCATGCCGGACAAGTTACGATGGCTCAATTCAGCCCGGATGGACTGCGTGTCGTTACTGCCTCTACAGACGGCAAAGCCCAGCTTTGGGATTCAAATACGGGTAAAGCTCTACCCGCCTCGATGCAGCATGCCAAAGCCATTCGATGCGTCCAATACAGCCCCGATGGGCATTGGATAGCAACTGCTTCGGAGGATAACACGGCTCGCGTGTGGAATGCGGAAAATGGGACGCCGGTGTCGCCTCCGGCTCAACACGAACACACCGTTAGGTGGGTCGAGTTCAGCCCGGACAGCAGTCGAATAGTAACTGCCTCTGAAGACAATAGCGCGAAACTTTGGGACGCCAAGAGTGGCAAGCCGATCGGCCAACCCATGAAGCACGATAACAAGGTCACGTCGGCGTCCTTTAGTCCCGACGGAAGCCGCGTCGTTACGGCATCTGGTGATGGAACGGCGCGACAATGGTCAGCTGAATCCGGTTCCCCCGTTAGCCAGCCTCTTAGACACATGAGTCTTGTGAGGCGCGCGCGTTATAGCCCGGACGGTAGATGGATAGTTACCGCCTCCTATGATCAAACGGCGCGGGTATGGGATGCTGCGACGGGAGCTTCAATCGCGGAAGCTATGACTCATGATGGTGGAGTGGAATGCGCGCAATTCAGCCCCGATGGGCGACATATCGTAACTGCGGGGTATGATGACGTAGGTAGGATTTGGGACATTTCGGCCGGTGACGCGATTGGTGAACTCATTCCCCAACGCGGCATTCGATTTGCTCAATTCAGCCCGCAGGGAAATAATATCCTGACCCTGACCAAGGACGTGGCGCAGGTTTGGTCTGGCAGCGGCCGGCGGATAGGTGCACCGCTCCGGCATGGAACGAGGCTCAATTCCGCTCGATTTAGCGGCGACGGCAAGCGGGTCATAACGACATCGGACGATAAAACTGCCCGGATCTGGGATGCCACAACCGGAAATATGCTTGGCCAACCCCTTGTTCATAAGTCGGAGGTGACTAACGCGGTGTTTAGCCCGGACGGTTCGAAAGTGGTTACCGCTGCAGAGGATAATTGCGCAAGGTTGTGGGTCTCTTCGAATGCGCAGTCGTTGGGTGCACCGATGAAACATGATGGATTTATCACAAGCCTTGAGTTTAGCCAAGACGGACGTTGGATCGCAAGTGCCTCTTACGACACATTTATGCGGGTCTGGGATGGAACAACCGGTATGGCGGTGGGTCGACCAAGTAAACACCCGGCGTCAGTTGACATGGCCCACTTTAGTCCAGATGGAAAACGGATCGTAACCGCGGCAAACGATACCACCGCCCGTATTTGGGATTTCCAAACCGGCCGGCTTGTAGTTCCTCTTACAGGCCATACCCAAATCGTTACAGGTGCACAGTTTAGCCCGGATGGGACGCAGGTTGTAACCGCTTCCAAGGACTACACCGCACGAGTTTGGGATGCAAAGAGTGGAGCCGCGGTAGCGGAGCCGTTCAGACACAAAGACGTAGTTTGCTCCGCGGTCTTTAGCCCGGATGGACAGTCGATTATTACTGCTTCTCTCGATCGAACCGCGCGCAGCTGGGATGTGAAGACCGGTGTCCCTTTAACTGAGCCTTTATCCCATGCATCTGCAGTCGTGCTTGGAGAATTTAGCCCAGATGGCCGGCACGTCCTCACCGCTTCTGATGATGGAACGGGGCGAGTTTGGGAACTGGGTCCGAAAGACACGTGTCCAAATTGGTTTACTGCCTTGGCTGAAGCAATTGGCGGTTGGCAATTAAATGAATTTGGGACTCTAAGGCGAACAAAAGATCGACAGATGGTCTTGGACCAACTGCGAACACAAGTCGGCAATAGTGCTGTTGCCACCGACGGATGGGAAAGAGTGGCACGTTGGTTTTTTGAAGACCGGAGCAAACGGACGCTATCGTACAGCTCGCAGACGACGATAACCAGTTATCTAGCAGATCGAATTCATGAGAACCGGGGGTCAAGTCTTGAAGAAGCTCTTCGCATCCAACCGGGGAATCCAATCGCATTGGCGCGACTGGCGAGCGCGCTTATCGTTCGCGTCCCGCCCGAGAGTCGGCAAGCAGAATGGCTGTCGAAACTGGCCATCGAGATGAATCCGCACGAGCCGGACGTCTGGGTGCAAAGAGCTATCGTCCTCCTATCCACCCACCGACTCGATCAAGCTTTCGACGCTGTAAACGAAGCGATAAAGCTTAACGGTAATTACGCGATGGCTCTCGATTGCAAGGCGAACATTTTGCTGAAGAAAGGTCAAGCATCAGAAGCTCTTCAGCCAGTGTCGAAGGCGATCGATGTCGTCCGCGCACAGGATCCGCTGAGAGAGGATGAATTGGTTAAATGTTTGGCTGATCGAGCGCGAGTTTTCTCGGCCGTGAAGAAAGTGGAACTGGCGCGAACTGATATTGCTGAGATTCAAAAGATCGACAGTGACTGGGAGACTCCCGAAGACTTGAAGTTGCTGGATAGCTCAGGCAAATCAGAAATTACACCCTCAGCGCTCGCCGCAAAAACCCCCAAAAAGAAGCATATGCTTGTCTACATTTGCTTCAATGATGGCGCCGTAAACTACGTCGACCCCGGTTGGACCTGGTGGACATGTTGGCGTTGTGGCGCTCTAAACTATCTGTAACTGTAACCGCTCACAGTCGGCTATGGCTTAGAAATCGCCATTAGAAAGGCCAGCGAGAAAAATGCTCAGGCTGCATGCTTTATTGTCGACATCGGATTTGAAAACCCATTTTTAGTGGATTCCTTTCCCACATTTCAAGACCGTCGAGCTCAATCCGTGCGCAACTCAAACACCTGTCTCTGAAAGTTTGAGATATCCACCGTGACTTGCGAAGCGAGGGCGACCATTAGCTTAAACACGTCGCGATTCCAGTGCGCGCCCGGATCTAGTGCGCTCGCGATTGGATCTGCAATGGCGTACGTTTTTCCGCTGTAATGTACGACCTGAAGCGGCCGCCTTTTGTTCGCCCTCCGCATCCGCACAGGCACTCGGGAAGTCTGATCTTTGTTTTGGTGTTCATCTTACCATTAAAATATTGGCGTCAATTCCTCTCCGGCCGACCGGCCTTCTTTTGCTTTTGGGGGATAGTTCTTCGCCGAAATATCGGGACGAATTGACGGGCGAAGGGTTCTTAGCGCTCGCGAAAATACGCGCGTCGCGCGCGCGTACGCGCAAGATCCACGGGATTTGGTTTTTCTCGACAGTACGAGTCGCCCGGCAACTACCCGCCGCTTGGTTCCTATCTATCTGCACTTGAAGGCGCGACGACTTCGAAAACGCTTCTGCAGGAAGCGCTGGCCGCTGGGTAATACCAAAGTCCGACGCAGCTTGTTCAACGCAGTTCAGTATGCTCTGGCTGGCTGCAATCCCGTATTAACGACATCTCTTGCGGTCGTCGCAATGACCCTCTCAATCCCGGTCGCCGAATAGAACGAAAAGGATGAGAAGGAAGAGAAAACAGCCCATCCGAAAAATAAAACACAGCCTGAATTCTCGTACAATCCCCCGTCAGCGCACCGACCTTCGGATGCGAGTCCTCTAGCGCGTAGGTATCGGGATGACCCCAAAAATCTTTGTCTCCGATCTGCTCGAATACCCACTGACGGAAGCCCAACCCCGGACGATTAAGGTCGGCAGCACCTACCAAGGCGGCGTCTCAGCCAACTCCCGCGTTCCATTCATACGGCTGGCTGGCCACTGGCTCGAAAAAGCGGGATTCTCAGAAGGCGATGTGATGCAGGTAAGTGTGACGCCTGGCGAAATTAGGCTTGCGCGGCAAGGCAATTCACGCAGCGAGGAGGAAGGTCAAAGTGAACGTCCGAAGGCACCGGTCACAGCGGGTGGAAGTGATCCCCGAAAAATAAAGCTTGATTCATAAGTGATCAGACGCTTATAATCGCTGCATTATGAAATTCTGGCTCGGTGCTCAACTTCTTCTCCTCTCCTTTGTGCTCTCGGTCGGCACAGTTTTCGCGGCTTCGGACCAGAGCTCCGGCGGCTTCTTTGACCACCTGAAAAGTTTCTTCCATGGCGCGCCGCCGCCTCCCCTCCCTCCGGAAGTCAAGGCGGCCAGCGTTGCCTATGCTCCAGGTATTACTCCGGACAAGCAGGTCCTCGACTTCATGCTCGCCCTCGCTGAGGCGCTTCGGAGCCATGACGGCGCGCCGATGAAATCCCGACTCTCGGACAATTATACCGTGGAGAACATGATGGGGGAAGGTTCGGCAAGCGACTTTTTCATGCAGGCGATCGGCCGAATACAAGGTCCCGAGGAAATCGTCATTACCTCGGTGGAGAAGGAGGGCGATGTTCGCGTTACGAAAATGGATTTTCATTCCAAAGACCGGCCTATCAAGCAACGGACCTTCAAGTTTGATTCGGCCGGGAAGCTGCTTAGCTCCGACTTCTTTGTCATCCGGGAGCACGGCGCGTGACATCTCCCCCCGTGGTTGATGCCTCTGCTGTTATCAAGCTGAAGGGCGTGACCAAATTCTATACGCCTCGCGGAGGCCAGACCTTCCAGGCACTTCGAGACATCGACTTGGACGTTTGTGAGGGAGAGTTCGTCGCCGTGCTAGGAAAATCGGGTAGTGGAAAATCGACTCTGCTTAACGTTATCGCTGGGCTCGACCGCTCGAGTTCTGGTGAAGTCCACTCCGCTGGCGAGAGCCTCACCCGATTAAGTGAAAACAGTCTGGCCCTTTGGCGCGGCCGGAATGTTGGGGTCGTGTTCCAGTTCTTCCAGCTGCTGCCAACTTTAACGATCGTCGAAAACATTCTTCTGGCGATGGACCTCGTCGCTAAGGTGCCGGGCGCGGAACGCCGAGCGCGGGCGCACGAGTTATTGGAACTGGTGGGCTTGAGTGACCAGGCGGCAAAACTGCCGTCGACCTTATCGGGCGGGGAGCAACAGCGCGTAGCGATTGCGCGCGCGCTGGCTAACGATCCACCGATTGTTCTTGCGGATGAACCTACCGGCAACCTCGATTCCGAAACGGCCGGCGCGGTCACGGAGTTATTCCATGGATTGATCGAGCGAAGGAAGACGCTTCTCATTGTGACGCATGACAGTAATCTGGCGCGGCGCGCACATCGCATCATCCAGCTCAAGGATGGTGTGATTATCGCGGACGAAAGGAAGGACGCTTTGCCCCTATGAGCACCCAGTGGCGCAAGATCGTGGGAGATTTCCGCGAACATCGGCTGCAGATTTTTCTCATCGGTTTAGTCCTCGCTTTAGGGACGGCGGGCGTGGTGGCGGCGTTGAATGCGCGCGCCATCCTGCAACGCGAGATTGCGAAGAGCTACCGTAGCGCTCTCTCCGCGGACGTCGTCCTCTGGTTCGACAAGGTTGAACCGGAATTGTTAGCCAGGGTTCGCTCGCAGTCGCGGGTAGCGGCGGCAGACGCGCGGCGGGTGGCCTTCACCCGCGTCGAAGGGAAGTCCGGGGTCCTGTTTCCGATGCAGTTGACGATCGTGCGAGATTTCGCCAGTCAACAGGTGGGTGTCCTGCATCTTCATCAGACGGCGGCTTGGCCTCCGGCGGACGGAACGATTTTAGTCGAACAATCGGCGACTTCACTGATTCCATCGGGGGATGGCGTGAAGTTGCGCGTGCGCACACCGGAAGGCGGCACCGTCGCCGTACCTTTCGCAGGTTTTGTGCATGACACGACGGTTGCTCCGAGTACACAGGATAGAGTCATCTATGCCTACATCACGCGTGGCACTGCCTCGATGCTGGGCCAAAGCGCGGAGATGGATCAGTTGCTCGTGCGAATAAAAGATCGGGCGGATATGAGCGACGCCACGCAGTTCGCCGACGATCTGAACGACATTCTCAAAACGAGCAATCAGGGGCCATTGCGTGTCGACGTTTTGAACAACACGCATCCCCATGCCGCCCTGATGTCGACAATGCTGCGCGTTCTCCAGGCTTTCGCGACCATTGCTTTCATCTGTAGCGCCGCGCTCGCTGTCTACATGGTCTCGCTCTGGATGAAACGCGAGATCAGGCAGGTGGGCATTATGAAAACGATTGGCGCGCGATCGCACCAGCTAGCCTGGCAATATCTGGCCCTTCTTTGTCCTTTGTTGGTCGTCGCGAATGCGGTCGCTTTGCCCGTCGGTGCGTGGCTGGGGCGCAGGATCGTAACTTACTACGAGGCCAATCTGAACATCGACGTCACCCAGCACAGCGTGCCGTCATCGTTGTTACTCTATGAAATAGTGATCACTCTCGGCATTCCCTTTTTGGCAATGGCCGTCCCAACGATTCGTGCGGCCCGGATGACCGCGCGCGATTCCATTCACGATCCCGGCATCTCCGCTCCTAGCGGCCGTGGCTTTTTTACCACGCGGTTGATTAAAATACCGGGCGACCGCCGCTCGACCTTTGCCCTCCGAAATACTTTTCGCCGGCCCTGGCGTCTCGCGGTTACTCTCGTCGCGCTCTCGTTAGGCGGCGCGCTGCTCCTTACCGCCGACAATACCTACCAAAGCTTGATGGATGTAGTCGACCGGTCGCTGATTAATCGCGGGTACGATATTCATGTGCAACTACAACGGCCGGTGCCCGCGACTCAATTGGAATCGGCCGCGCGCCGTATTCCCGACGTGCAAATCGCCGAAGCCTGGCGCAGCGCCGGCGTGACCATAGCGAAGAGTGCCGCTTCGGGTGCCATTAATGAAGGCCAGCGTTTCTTCGTTCTCGGTTATCCTGTGAATTCGGAGCTATTCAAATTACCGCTCGAAGAAGGACGCATGCCTTTGCCGGCCGAAGAGAACGCCGTGGTGATCAACCGCCGCGCGCAATCGACCAGGACCGACCTGAAATTGGGCAGCCAAATGGAAGTTCATTTCCGGCAGCGCACCGCCAAAGTGCGGGTAGTGGGGGTGGTCGAAGAAATCGCGTCCAGGTCCCCTACGATTTATGCGTCGTTTCCCGCCTTCGAATTCATAACCAGGCTGGGCGATGTCTCTTCTGTCCTGCGGGTCAAAACAAATGGGATTCAGGAGACCGTCGCGAGTGCCCTTGATCAAACGTTGTTCGATGCCCATCTCACTCCAAGCCAGGTGCTGACCAGCGCCGAATTCCGGACAGCTTTGGACGAGCATCTCGCGGTGGTCACTCAAGTCATGAAATGGGTGGCGCTGGCCTCCGCGCTTGTCGGTGCCATTAGTCTCGCGGCGTCGGTGAGCCTTAACGTTCTGGAGCGGGCCCGCGAGATCGGCGTCATTCGTGCTCTGGGCGCGACTCCACGCACGGTGGCTGCAATCTTTCTTGCTGAGGGGGGCGCGGTCGCGCTGATCAGCGCCTTACTTTCGGTCGCGACCTCGATTTTCTTTTCCCGATTCTTGAATGAGACAGCCGGTCGCGAAATGCTCCAGGTTCCGGTGCCTCTCCATTTTTCTGGCGTGGGGCTCGCGCTGCTTAGCAGCGGAGTTTTATTCGTAATGCTCGGCGTGTGGCTCCCACTTCGGCGCGTGCTTCGCATGTCGGTACGCGATGCTGTGGCTTATGAGTGAACGCACGCATCGATTCTCTTGGTCCGGAACATGAAACATGGCTGCCATTCGAAAGGAGCGCACAAATCAAAGACCGCGTAGAAATGATCGCCGCAAGCGCAATTTACCGATCGCGAGCGAGGGAACGCCAGATCGCTTATCCAGCATTTGCTAAAACTAGCCCGGGACTCCATAGATTGTGAATGGGGCGTCCTAAGACCGTTGGAGACCGCGAGCTGCTCGAGATCGCACGAGTGGTCTTTCGGCAGCACGGGCATACCGTCACGACCCGCGACGTAGCGCGCGCGGCGGGTATTTCGCAAGCAGTCCTCTATCAGCGGTTCAAGACCAAGGACCAATTATTTCTGGCCGCGCTTACCCTGGATGCGCCTTCCCTAGGCGGTCTGAGCGAAATTGAAGCCGCAGCGAAAGAAGACCCTCGGTCCTATCTCGCGGTCTTTGCCGCCTGGCTCAAAGACCATAACCGAAATGTTCTGCCCAGCATCCTCACAATTTCAGCGCATCCCAAGTACGGAAAGGAGATGATGGACCAAATCCACCGGCACAATCGGGCCGGCGAGATCGCGGCCATTTTGCGGCTGCGGGTCCGGAGCTGGCAGCAAGCCGGTAAGATTGGCCCGGTTGATGTAATTTCTTTTGTGCACACTTTCATGCAAGCGCTCCACACGAAAGCGCTGATCGAGGTGCTCTCTGGCGATGACGTAAAGATCCCGAGCCGCCCAGGAGAAATGCGCACTTTTGTGGACGTCTTCTGGAACGGGCTGAAGCCGCTCAAAACCGGGACATCCAGTCGGAGAGCGAAACCGGCACGCAAAAGAAACGCGGCTAGAAAAAGCCTAGCGCAGGAAATTCGGAAAAGTAGGCATGATTCATAAGTGATCGTAGCGACGACGCGGCTGAACGCCGCCGTCATACCGCCCGGAAGGAAGCGCCGTTGCATTTAGGACAGGGAGGCGCGGTCTCGCCCGGAACCTTGCGGGTGAACCTTTTCACGTGACCACAAGTCTCACA
>PLCM01000005.1 GCA_003134765.1 Spartobacteria bacterium
ATCGAGAACAATCTTTTCTTCCGCGATTACGTTGTGCACTTCACCAATGCGTCTTGCATTCTGCGCGAAGATTTTCGCGACACCGAGGAAGGGGCGACCGGTTTTTTCTCCGGCTGGAACGAGCAGCAACGCATGTACGACAAGGAGAGCTGGGCCTACCACGGCGATGGCGGCCTCAGCTTTCCGGAGCGCGATCTGACCTTGCAAAATCCGCGCTGCGTTTTTCAAACACTGCGCCGCCACTTCGCCCGTTACACGCCCGAGATGGTGGAGAAGATTTGTGGAATCTCGCCCGCGCTGTTTCACAAAGTTGCGGACGCGCTCGTCGCTGCTTCCGGTCCGGACAAGACCGCCGCGATTTGTTACGCGCTCGGCTGGACCCAACATTCAAAGGGCGTTCAGATCATTCGGACCGCGTCGATCCTGCAACTTTTGCTTGGCAACATCGGCCGGCCCGGCGGCGGAATTATGGCTCTGCGCGGTCACGCCTCAATTCAAGGCTCGACCGACATTCCGACTCTCTACGATATTTTGCCCGGCTACCTCTCGATGCCGAAGGGCGACGGGAGCGAGGAAACGTTGCGCGATTACCTTGCGCATCAAACCAAGCCGACAGGTCTCTGGACTAATTATCCGAACTACTTCATCAGTTTGATGAAGGCCTATTACGGCAAGAACGCGACTGCCGAAAATGATTTCGGCTACAGTCGGATCCCGAAGCTCACCGGCAACCATTCGTTCTTCGAGTATCTCTACGACATGGCCGACGGAAAAATGGAAGGCATGTTCATGATGGGCCAGAACCCGGCGGTCGCGGCGGCCAACTCCCGGTTCCAACGCACATCGCTCTCGAAATTAAAATGGCTGGTCGTTCGGGACATGGTTGAGATCGAAGCGGCCACCTTTTGGCGGAGCGACGCGCCCGAGATCGAACGTGGCGAATTGAAGACAGAGGATATCGAGACGGAGGTTTTTCTTTTTCCGGCAGCGGGACACGCCGAGAAGGAAGGCGCCTTCACGCAAACGCAGCGCATGTTGCAGTGGCGCCAAAAAGCGGTCAACCCGCCAGGCGACGCACGCTCTGAGGGATGGTTCATGCATCAGCTGGCGTTGCGTCTGATCGCGAAGGCTAAGCAATCGAACGATCCGCTCGATGAACCGTTGCGCGCGCTCGACTGGTGGTATCCCGAAGATGAGCTCGGTGAACCGCAGATGGAATCTGTGCTGGCAGAGATCAACGGTTGGTCCACGCTGGAAATGAGGGAGCATCGCGACGAAAGCGTTGATCGGGGCACTAAGGCCCCTCCTACATTGGATGAGGGCATCGTTTTCGGTCTCGATCGCGACGGCAATCCGCATCACGGTCCGCAGGTCGACGGATTTGGGAAACTGAAGGCTGATGGTTCAACTGCCAGCGGCTGCTGGATTTATTCCGGCGTTCTTGGCCCGGACAAAATCAATAAGGCGAACTCGCGAAATTCCACAAATTATCTTGGCCATGGCTGGGGCTTCGTCTGGCCGGCCGATCGCCGCATTATATATAATAGAGCCAGCGCCAAACCGACCGGCGAGCCATGGAGCGAGCGCAAGAAATTGGTTTGGTGGGACCCGGCGCAACGCAAATGGGGCGGAATCGACGTTCCTGATTTTGTCCCGGACAAGTCGCCCGATTATCGTCCAACTGGAAACGAAAGCGGGCTCGCTGGGATTCCGGGCGATGCGCCATTCATCTTGCATGAGGATGGTCTCGGTTGGCTGCATGTCCCGAAAGGTCTTCAGGATGGGCCGATGCCAACGCATTACGAACCGCTTGAATCGCCGGTGCACAACGCGCTTTACTCGCGCGACACGAACCCGGCGGTCAATTGGTTTACCCGCCAGGAAAATCGATTCGCGCCGCCAGGCGACCCGCGATTTCCATTTGTCCTGACGACCTACCGGCTGACCGAGCACCATACCGCCGGCGGCATGTCACGCTTTCTCAGTCACCTCGCGGAGTTGCAGCCCGAACTGTTCGCAGAAATGTCTCCCGAACTCGCCGCCGAGCTAAAGGTCGCCAACGGCGATTACATTTCGATTGTGAGCCTGCGCGGAGCAATCGAATCGCGGGCACTCGTCAGCCGCCGTATGCGGCCGCTGCATCTCAACGGGAAAACTGTGCATCAAATTGCGATGCCGTTTCATTTCGGTACCGCCGGACCAGTAAAGGGTAGCTCCACGAACGATTTAGTTCCGATTTCGGGCGAGCCGAACGTCACAATCATGGAAGCTAAGGCGCTTGCTTGCAACATTGTCCCTGGTCGCGTGCCGCGCGGACCAGCTTTCGAGGAGTGGATTAAAAAATACGTGCCGCAGGGTGGCCCGCCAAATTTGCACCCCGAACAACCGCCGCCGGGCGCCTCTCCCGGTCCGGAAGCTGGTGGTCACGGTCAACACGGAAAGACTGACTCACGATGATCGGCAAATTTTTTCTGGAGAGCGCACGCGTCTCGCGTGTTGGCGATGGCGTCTCGCCATCGCGGACTTATCCTCGGGCGGACGCATGCGGAAAAAGCCTGTTTCGGCAAGACGCCGAAACCAACACGCGAGACGCGTGCGCTCCCCAATCAACTGAACCGCGCGTAAACATATGATCGGCGAAGGAATCCAGAGCACGAATCAGCGGAAGCATTCCTACGTGCAGGATCGCGTCGAGGTCGGCTTTTTCACCGACCCGAGTGTTTGCATCGGCTGCAAAGCTTGCGAAGTCGCCTGCAAAGAATGGAACCAGGTGCCGGATGACGGGTTCACCTGGTCGGGAAATTCCTACGACAACACCGGCCACCTTGGTGCATCGACCTGGCGCCACGTGATGTTCCTGGAACAGGATCGACAAAAGGGGAATCAGGTTACCGGACCGATGGGCCTCCCTAATCCCCAATCGGACCTGTTCGCCGCAGGCTCGGCGGAGGCGGAAGATCCTTTCCGGTGGGTTTTCTTGTCCGATGTTTGCAAGCATTGCGAAGAGGCGGGTTGTCTGGAAGCGTGTCCGACCGGATCGATCGTGCGCACTGAAGTGGGCTCTGTCCTGGTGCAGAACGACGTCTGCAACGGCTGCGGTTATTGCGTCGTCTCCTGCCCGTTCGGCGTGATCGACCGTCGGCCGGAGCCGCTGCACGACGCCGGCGGCGCATTCAAATGCACCTTCTGTTACGACCGGCAAAAAAGCGGCCTCGTTCCGGCCTGCGCCAAAGTTTGCCCCACTGAATCAATCGTCTTCGGCCGGCTGGATGATTTGCGCGCGCGCGGAGCCGAACGCGTCCAGCAATTACAACAAAGCGGTTACAGCGACGCGCAGCTTTACAATCCGACCGAAACCTCCGTCGGCGGCATTCATGCGTTCTTTTTGATTCTCGGAGAACCCGAAGCCTACGGACTTCCGCCGAAGCCGCAGATCCCAACGATTTACCTGAAGTCCGCGTGGACTTCTGCGTTCGCGACCGCGATCGCGTCAATCATCGCGACACTCGTGGCCTTCGCATTTTTTTCATGACGAAGAACTGGCGAGCGCGAGCTGCAATGTCTGGGGAGCGCACGCGCCCTCGCGTGCTGCGTTGGGCGCCCCGCCCAATGCTCTTCGATCAATCGGGAAGTTTTCGGCGAGGCGCCGAAAACGGCACGCGAGGCGCGTGCGCTCCCCGGAAAATCACATGACGAACGAGCCTCAATCCGAAAAGCGACTCGAAGAGCTGCGCGAGCAAGCGTGGAAGGACGGCGTAGTTCCGGGCAAAGGTGTCGATGTTGCGGGCGGCCCGATTCCGCGCAAACCCGGTTACTATGGTCAGGCGGTGGTCAAACCGCCGGTTTGGACGTGGCAAGTTCCGCTCTACTTTTTCATGGGCGGGATCGCCGGGATGTCGGCGGTGCTCGCGAGCGGCGCCGTCCTCTTTCACCAGGTCGATCTTGCGCGCGCAGCCATGTGGGTCGCAGTCATCGCTGGGGCGATCCTTTCACCGATTCTGCTTATTATGGATCTCGGCCGCCCGCGCCTGTTTCTCAACATGCTGCGCGTTTTCAAACATCGATCAGCCATGTCGATGGGCGCTTGGATTCTCAGTCTCTTCGGCGCCTGCGTCGTGCCGGGTTTGATCGCCCTCGAATTGCACGCGCAGCATATCTTCGGAGGCACCTTCGATCAACTCCTGCGCGTCGCGGCCGGTATCTTCATTTTTGGTTCAGCGATCTTCGGAACCTTGCTCGCGACTTATACGGGCGTGCTGCTTGGGGCAACCGCGATTCCCGCCTGGTTTTTGCATCGGACGCTGCTCCCGATTCATTTTGGAACGGCGGGATTGGGATCCGCGGCTGCACTGCTCGAATTGCTCGGACACCGAATCCCCGCGCTCAACTTCCTCGGGTTTTACGCGGCCGGCGTTGAGTCGGCGCTCCTGATCTGGCTCAGTGTCGATAAACACAACGCGGCCGATCGAGCAATCCACGAACATGGCTCGGGCTGGCTGATTCGGATCGGCGAGGTTTTGAGCGGCCCGCTCGCGTTTGTTCTCCGGTTGTTCGGCCTCATTCCCTTCGCGGCGATTTCGTTCTTGATCGGGTCGCTCGTTAGCCGCTTCGGATGGATTGTGGTGGGCAAAGTTTCCGGGTCCGACCCGGAAGCAGTCTTCGCTTCGCAGCAACGCTGAGTTTCAGCCCGGTTTCGAGAGCACTCTCTTGTCGCCGATTCGGCGAGTAACCCCCTCGCGATCGAGGCGCTCGAGAAATGGAATGATCACGCGACGGCTGGTGCCGAGAAGCTCGCGTAATTCGGAGGGGCCGCCGGATTTGTTTTTGCGCAGAAAGGTGACGATTGCCTCGCGCATTTTCACAAACTGCTCAGTCGCTACAACAACCTCGGCACTCAGTTCTACGAGTTCGCCGCCATCGCGGAGAAAACGGAGCGCCTGCTGCGATGTCGCATCTGGGGCGAGCTCGGCGCGCGAAGGCGGATCGGATTTCTTTGCGGCGAGGACGGCGCAAATTCTGGCCGCGTCGCTCTGCAGTTCCAGCGGCAAAGTGGGACGGTGCGTGGCGCGCGCGATCGTTTCGCCAGTGCGGACAAAACCGCCGCGGCACAGTTCAGAAACGAGCACGTCAAAAATTTCCGGGAGCGGCAACTCACGCGCCAACGCCTGGCGAAGTTCTGTGAGCACGAGACCCGGGTAATTCGGATGCGCCGTATGTTCGGCGTTAATTATCGCTTCGGCCTGTCGCAAAGCTTCCTTCCACCATTTTGCGTCAACCACAAGTTCACCGCGCTCAATCACGTTCGCGCTCTTAATCGACTGCGCAATTTCGGCTGCACCAGCCGATGATTTTGCCAGCAGCACATTGCGCTTCACGGCGCGATCGCGCGCGATCTCTGTTGCAGCAAAGACTCCTGCGTCGTGCGGCGCCTCCGCACGCCGGGCGAGAAATTCGCGCTGAGCCGCGCTTCGAAAATTTCGCACGCTCGCATCCGGGTCCAACACAACGCCGCCCGCGAGCGTGCTTTGTTCAGAGCCGTCACGAATCACGAAACGATCGCCCGCGAAAATGAACGCCGGCGCTTCAAGACGCATTTGCGCAATGGCGGTTTCGCCTGCGCGCAGCTCGTCCGCGCTTTGAAAAAAAAGGCACGCCCCGAAGTTGGCGCTGCCATGGTGCACGCGCACGGCGGCGCCATGCTTTATCGACCGCGTCTTCGGAGGCAGGCGTGAGGAGCGCAACAGCATTACGTCTACGATCGCGCTCGCCTCTCCGAGTCCGGAAACGGTAACGACGTCGCCGCGCCAAACACCTGAACTATTCTTCTCTCTCGCTACGGCCACATCCGGCAGGCTGAGGGCCGTGCGCGCGCCGGGACCGATCTCTTCGACCTCACGATTGTGATTTTGAATCGCCCGGATCCGCGCTGGAATCTTCTTCGGTTGAACAACCACGGCTTGCCCGCGCCTCAGAGTTCCACCCGCGAGTGTGCCAGTCACGACAGTTCCGATGCCGCGCAACGTGAACGCCCGATCGACCGCGAGTCGCGGTTTGCCGATGTCGCGCTGCGGAACGAGTGCGCTGAATTCACGCGCAAGCTGCGTTTTCAATTCCTCAATGCCGCTTCCAGTTGTGATAGAGGTGGGAACGATTGCAGCATCCGCGAATGGCGTCTCGCAGAGTTGCGCCCGCACGGTTTCCGCGGCCGCAGTCTCCGATTCCACGAGGTCGCTTTTGGTGAGGGCGACGACGATTCGCCGCACGCCGAGATAGATCAGAATTTGCAGATGCTCTTCCGTCTGCGGCATCCAGCCATCGTCGGTCGCGACCACGAGCAGCGCGAGGTCGATCGAGCCGACACCCGCGACCATGTTCTTGATGAAATCCTCGTGCCCGGGCACATCAACAATACCAACACTGAGCAGCGCCTCCGGCGTAAGCAGCTCAAGTTGCGCAAAGCCAAGCTCGATCGTGATGCCGCGCAGCTTTTCTTCGGGCAAGCGATCCGGATCGGTGCCCGTGAGCGCGCGGATAAGCGCGCTCTTGCCGTGATCGACGTGTCCCGCGGTTGCGAGGATGAACCGCTTTAACTCCATTGCGCAGCAGAGCGCAGCGCGCTCACAACCTGCGCATCCTGTCGTGGAAAGATGGTGCGCAGGTCGAGTTTGAATTTTCCACCCGCAATGTAGCCGACGATCGGCGGCGAGCCGCGTCGGACCCGGGCCGCAAAATCTTCGAGCGAGATTTTGTCCGGCCGCAAATCGAGCGTGACCGAGGGAATGACAGCACGCGGCAAACTGCCGCCGCCAACGTGCGCCTTGCCCTCGCCGATAGCGCCGCGCAGGGGAAGCTCACGAATTTGCCCGAGCAAAGCTTCGGCTCTAACGCGCAGGTCACCAGTGGTAATCTCGAGCATTCCGAGCGCCGGCAGTTCGCTGCTCTTACCAGCGAGGTAACAATCCACCGTAGCCTGCAGTGCTGTCAGGACGAGTTTGTCGCAGCGCACCGCGCGAAAAAATGGTTCACGCTTGAGCGCCGCAATAGGGCGCCGTTTCCCTGCGATGATTCCAGACTGCGGTCCGCCAAACAGCTTGTCGCCGCTGAAGCACACGAGATCGACACCGCTCTTCAATGTCTCGTTAGGTGTCGGCTCATGTTCAATTTCGCCGAGCTTTTCCGTCGAGACGATCGCGCCGCTGCCGAGGTCCTCGACAAATGGAATCCGTTTCGTGCGGGCCAGTTTCGCCAGCGCTTCCGTGCTCGGAGATTCAACAAATCCGCCCATGAAGAAATTGCTGCGATGCACTTTCAGGATCAGCGCGGTGTCAGTCCCGAGCACTCGCGCGTAATCATTGATCGAAGTTTTGTTCGTGGTGCCGACTTCGCGCAGCTTCGCCCCACTGGCTTCCAGAATTTCCGGAATCCGGAAGCCGCCTCCAATCTGGATCAGTTCGCCACGCGAGATGACCACTTCCTTTTTCTTCACGGTCAGATGCCGCAGGATGAGCAGGAGCGCCGCGGCGCAATTGTTCACGACGGTTGTCGCCTCGGCGCCGCAGAGCAGCGCGAGGTTGCGCTCGAGGTAAATCGCGCGATGGCCGCGTTGACCGGTGCTCAAATCGTATTCGAGGTTGTTGTAGTTCGCAGCAATCGCGCTGAGCGATTCGATCACCGCGGGGCCGAGCGGTGCGCGGCCAAAATTTGTGTGAATGACGATGCCGGTGCCGTTGATCACCGGTTGAATTTTCGCGAGCCGGAACACTTCGATGGCCGCGCGGACTCGGCCCATAACGCCGCTGAAGTTTGGAATTTTCTTCTCCGCCCGCAGCCGCCCGAGCTCGTGTCGAACGACGTCAACGACAACGCGCCGCGGCAAATCGCAGTCTCCGATCATCCCGACGACTTTGTCCACGGAAGGAATCTTCCGGAGCGACCCTCTTAATGCTTGGTCAGGCATATGCGTGGTCTGTTTGACCGAATGATTTTGCCGATGATGGTCGCGGAGGCGGTGCGGTGCTTTTTCAAGACACGTTGCACCTCCCGCAGCCGCTTCGGCGGAACGCAGAGCAGCAAACCGCCGCTCGTCTGCGCGTCAGCAAGGAGAAGGCGAAGTGGCTCAGGCGTGTCGTTCCATTTCACAATCGCGTTTGCCGTTTCGAGATTTTGGCGCGTCCCGCCGGGGACACAGTCTTGCGCGATAAGCGCGAGAACTTCAGGGCTGATAACCGGTACCTTTGCGGCAACGATTTCCGCACCGACGCCACTCGCGCGGCACATCGAGGCGAGATGCCCGAGCAAACCGAAGCCGGTCACATCGACAGCCGCGCGCACTAAACGAAGCTCCGCCAAAACCGCGCCGACAATGTTCAATCGGCACATCAAGCCGATCGCTTTCTTCGCCAACGCAACACTCGTCAGGCCGCGTTTGATACCGGTCGTGATAATGCCGGTTCCGAGCGGTTTCGTCAGGACAAGCAGATCGCCGGTACGCGCACGCGAGTTCGTCAGCATGCGACCCGGTGACACGATGCCGGTTACGGCGAGACCGTAGATCGGTTCGGGATTGCGAATGGTGTGCCCCCCGATTATCGCGCAGCCGGCCTCCTTTGCTTTCGCAGCGCCGCCGCGAAGGATTTCAGCAATTACCGCGTTCGGCACGAGATCAGTCGGGATTCCCATGATGTTCAACGCAGTCAGCGGACGGCCGCCCATGGCGTAGATGTCCGAGATCGCATTCGTAGCCGCGATTTGCCCGTAGCAAAACGGGTCGTCCACGATGGGCGTGAAGAAATCCACCGTCTGCACGAGCGCGCGGCCGCTCGTTAGGCGATACACCCCGGCGTCGTCCGCGCTGTCGGAACCGACGAGCACGTTCGGATCGCGCAATTTTGGGAGCTGCCGCAAAACTTGCGACAGGGCCTTTTGGCTCAATTTTGACGCTCACCCCGCGCAGGATGAGAGCGACGTGAGCTTGCGGATTTGCTCGCGCGACATGCGATCACCTCCTTTCACGAATGCGGAATTCGGAACGCGGAAGGCGGAATGCTCTGCGGTCTTTGATTCCACAATTCCCCACTCCGCATTCCGAATTGGACTGGCGGAGAGGATAGGAATCGAACCTACCCCGACCCGCAGGACGGGCCGACAACGGTTTTGAAGACCGCGAGGGCCACCAGGCACCCTTCACTCTCCGAGAAATTCGCGCGTCAAATTTTCGACTTAACCTGCCGGGCAATCGCGTCGAAATCGGGCCACTCGCCCGTTTCAAGTTTGGAATAGATGAGTTCACCGTTGATGCGAATTTCGAAGGCACCGCCGCCGGACTCAATCAACCGTGGAGTCACGCCCGTCGCTGCACGAATGCGAGCCGCCAAACTGGCGGCTTTCGGCTTGTAGTTTCAGACCGTGCAGTATTCGATCGTTACTTCTGGCTTCACGCGCGCCTCCTTTATCGTCTTAACGTTATTCGTTCGCGGCTGCTCTGTCGAGACTCAGCTCTTTTACCTCCGAAGAGGTAGTCGCGCGCCTTCCTTCGGTGGCATCTGAAAATCCCACGGACGCGTCGTAGAAAGCGGTTGAACGCGTCGGTATTCGTTTCCCATGCAAACGAGTGCTCTCCTTATGATAGCGGTGATTGAACAGGCTGGCATTGCCCCGCTCCGGATCGCATTCACCCTCGCCGTAATCGTCTTCTTGCTTGGCGGCATTTTCATCTTCCGCAGGCGACACCAATTTTTCGATCGCGATCCAAACGTCGAGAACGATTTCGCGGTCGTGCGGCACAATCGCGAAGAAATGATCATCTTTGTTGGGAGCGCGCTGATGCTGGTCCTGGTCGGCATCCTGCACCAGGTGTGGAGCGCATGACATGAAACCTCAGGACCCTAAGGAGAGATGATTATGAGCGAATTTACTCGTCGAGGTTTTCTCGGCAAAACCGCGATAGCGATAGGCAGTTTTGCCGCGTTGCGCAAAGTGGCAGGCGAAGACCGGAGCCGGAACGATCCTGGCCCAGCTAATCTGGGACTCGATGGCCAGAACCCGGACTCGATCTGGCCACCTGCGACAGACTCCAAAAGCCTGGTCCAAAACTTCAAGTATCCATTCTCTTTGGCGAACAAGCGAACTTACGAGGGTGGATGGTCGCGGGAAGTGACGGTGCGGGAACTTCCCGTGTCCAAGACGCTGGCGGGTGTAAACATGAGGCTCACTGCCGGCGGCGTCCGGGAGTTGCATTGGCACACGTCCGCCGAGTGGGCCATCATGCTTTACGGGACGGCGCGCATCACAGCGATCGACGCGGATGGAAAGAGTTTTGTCGCCGACGTGAACAAAAACGACCTTTGGTTTTTTCCTCCTGGCATTCCGCACTCGATCCAGGGCCTTAATCCCGACGGTTGCGAATTCATGCTCGTGTTCGACGACGGTGAGTTTTCCGAGTCAGAGACGGTGCTGTTGAGCGACGCGATGGCCCATCTGCCGCCTTCGGTGCTCTCAAAAAATTTCGGCACTGGCGAAAAGGCATTTGCGAATGTGCCCCAGCAGGAGCTGTTCATTTTCCAAACGGATGTTCCAGGAGGACTGGAGGCGGACCAGAAAGCTGCGGCCGGGGCCCTGGGAAAATCGCCGAAGGATTTTGCTTTTCGCACGATGGCAATGCCGTCGACGAAGCAGACGAAAGGGGGCGACGTGCGCATCGTTGACTCGAGCAACTTTAAAGTCACCACGACGTCGATGGCCCTGGTCACGGTTCACCCGGGCGGATTAAGGGAGCTACACTGGCATCCGAACGCGGACGAGTGGCAATACTTCATTCGTGGAAAGGGACGAATGACTGTGGTGGCGACCGGGAACAAAGCCCGGACGATGGACTTTCAGGAGGGAGACGTCGGCTACGTGCAGAAAACGTTGCTCCATTACATCGAAAACACGGGCGATACCGATTTAGTGTTCCTGGAAATGTTCAAGAGCGACCGCTTTCAGGAATTTTCATTCTCGGAGTGGCTGGCCCACACTCCGGCAGAATTGGTGATGGCGCATTTAAAGATCGACAAAGCAATCTACGATTTGATACCAAAGAATGGCGCCGTGGTCACGCCGCTGGCGTGACAGAAACTTATGCGAACGACGAATCGCTGGGTAATCGCAATTGCGGGCATATTTTTCCAGGTCGCGCTCGGCGCCGTTTATGCCTGGAGTGTTTTCCGCGCTCCGCTTGCGAAACAGTTCGGCTGGAGCATTTCAGAGATAACCCTGACCTTCACGATCAGCATTTTTGTCCTGGGGTGCGCGGCCTTCGTCGGTGGGCTCTGGCTAAATCGCGCGGGCCCACGGATTGTCGCATTGACCGGCGGTACGCTCTATGGCCTCGGAGTTTTTCTCGCCAGTTTCTCGCATAACCTTTGGTGGTTGTATTTCAGTTACGGGGTGATCAGCGGAATCGGTCTTGGCCTTGGATACATCGTTCCGGTGGCCGTGCTCGTGAAATGGTTTCCGGATCGCAGGGGTCTCATCACTGGGATCGCGGTCGGCGGGTTCGGAGCGGGCGCGCTCATCACCGCGCCTGTGGCGACGCGACTCATTCAAAGCGTCGGAGTCTTAAGCACATTCGCTTATCTGGGCGTTGCGTACCTGGTCGTGACAATACTTTCCGGCGCTTTCATGCAGAACCCGCCTGATGGGTGGAAGCCGGAGGGTTGGTCGCCGACAGCCAGCCAAACGTCACAACGCGCCGGCCACGACTTCAATCTCGGCGAAGCGCTCAAGACCTGGCAATGGTGGGCGCTCTGGATGCTCCTCTTTCTCAATACCTGCGCCGGCATTTCCGTCATCTCGCAAGAGGCCCCGATCTTTCAGGAACTGACTGGCGTCAGCGCGGTCATCGCAGGGGGCATGGTAGGAGTTGCCAGTCTCGGCAACGCCGTTGGCCGCGTCTTTTGGGCGTGGGTGTCCGATTTGATATCGAGGCGGTGGACATTTCTTGTCATGTTCCTCGCTCAGGTTCTCCTCTTTTGGTTTCTTCCGAGCGTTGCATCGGCTTCGTTGATGACGACCGTGGCGTTCGTGGTGTTGATGTGTTACGGCGGCGGGTTTGGCACCATGCCGGCGTTTGCGGCTGATTACTTCGGCCCCAGGAACGTCGGTCCGATCTACGGTTTAATGCTGACTGCGTGGGGCTTTGCCAGCGCGTTCGGTCCTTTGTTCATCGCGCGCATGCGTGAAACGGCTGGCTCCTATAGCGGCGCGCTGCATGTCATCGCCGGGGTCATGGCGATTTCCGCTCTGCTGCCAATCCTGGTGCGGCCACCACGCCCATCCGAAAAGGCAAACGCTTAGCAAACGGCACTCTCCCAAAAGGGATGGCTCCCAGCGCCTCTCACGCAGGATTGAAAACTCCCACTGACACGTCATAGCGCTACTGCGTTGTGCTGCCATACCGTGAGGTATGAAAAAGGGAAATTCTCGGTATGGACGGATTGGGATTCCAGGGCCATTCGTTAGGCCCGTCACCGAAGATAGGCCGGTCCTGACACTTCTCTCATTTCCAAGTACGCAACGCGGCCACCGTGCGAGGAAACTTTTTGTCATCAAACAAAGGAGAAGATTGGATTCAACAACTGGCGCTCCCTAAACAATCCAGCGCATCCTGATTTTTGATGATCACTCTGAGAGTCTTCGCCTGGCGCTGGGTGGTCGTAGGAATCCGCAGATCTCTCCTCCAGCGCCGCCGAGCTTAAGATGGTGGGAACCCGTTCTGGGCTGCATGCTGATGTTGTGCGCATTGATCGCAATGCTTTTGCCGCTCTTCTTGAAACTACCGTGGTGAACGCCACGACAAAGTCAAAACTACGTCCGACTCCGCGCCCAACCGAAAGGTGAATCATGATCACGGCTTTGCTGCTCTCGCTCTCGAACATTTTCATGACGCTCGCCTGGTATGGGCATTTGAAGTTCAAAGACAAGCCGCTCTGGCTGGTGATCGTCGTGAGCTGGGGCCTGGCGTTCTTTGAATACCTCTTTCAAGTGCCGGCTAATCGGATCGGCTCGGCTCGCTTCACGCTGGCGCAGCTCAAAGTAATGCAGGAATGCATCACCATCGTGGTCTTCACAATCATCGTGGGGTTGTTGTTCCGGCAGATGCCGCGCTGGAACAATATTATCTCGTTCCTCCTCATCGTGGCGGCCGTTTACTTCACTTTCAATTTCGAAAAGTGAAAGCCTTCCTGCGGCCTGTAACTCGATAGAAACAGCTGCGGTTGTTCGTATCGTAGCCGGGCCGCCAAATGCCTATCCCGAAAGAGGGAATAGCCATCAACTCTTAGGTAGGACCACAAAATCCCGCCGACGCGCAATGGCTGCCAGGCGGCAGGCAACGATCTTTAGACATGAAAACATTGACTTTACTAACTCTAGTCGGGTTCACATCGCTCGCCCTGAGTGACGTAGCCCTGGCTCGCGGCGGCGGTGGCGGCGCACACTTTGGTGGCGGCGCACATTTTGGTGGCGGCGCACATTTTGGGGGTGGAGCACACTTTGGGGGGGGCCCGCACTTCGGAGGAGGTGCTCGCTTTGGCGGAATGCCACGCATGTCTGCATTTGGAGCGGGTCCACGCTTTGGCGGACCACGCATGTACTCATTGGGCGCGCGTCCATCATTTAGACCGTATATCACTTCGCGGCCGGCCTCGTCTGTCCGCGGGACCAATCGACTAACCAGCCGGTCGGTTACTTCGTCCGTTCGCCCAACGACGACGCTCAATCGGCAACAGACGCGTTCGTCTGGCAATCGCATTACGCAAACCGCTCGTCCAAACAGCCGATCAGTAACTCCGTCTGTTCGCGCAACAACAGCGCAGCAAACCGGCTTGAATGGGAGAACAGACCACATCTACCAGCGTCAGACCGCCAGCTCCCATCCTGATTGGGACCGGCGGCGGGCATACTATTCGAATAATCACTGGTGGGCCTACAGTGGCTACGACTGGATCGGGCTCGATGCGGGGTTTTTCCCATGGGACTACTACCCGTATTACACCTACGACTACTACCCGTATGACTACTTCGTAGATGATTCCACCGACGTTTCGCCAGCATACCAGGGCACAACGTCGGTCGCTCCCGCGCCTGATCCTGCGGTCACAGCCGCGCAGACCAAGCTCACGCAGCTGGGCTACTACAGTGGGCCAATCGACGGCTTGTTCGGGCCGACAACGCGCGATACGGTCGCACGTTATCAGACGAAGCAAGACCTGTCCGTGACCGGAAGCCTTACACCTGACACGCTCGAGGCCCTGGGATTGCCGCAGGTGCCGACGAACTCAACAACGGCGGCTCAATGACTGGACAAGACCCCAACTGAAAGAAACGAGATTTATGAAAACAAACGAACCAAACATCAAAAGGGAAGAATCGACATACTCACTGCTCGTCCGCTCTGAGGATAAAAGGCGAGTGATCACCGAGGCAGTCGTTTACGGTTTGATTATCCTGAGCGCGATGGCTGCGATTTGGGAATTCGGAGAGGAATTTTTCTGGTTCAGGAGCTAGTCCACGCAGCGCATTCTGGAGTTCGAGTGTGACAACAAAATCCGAAAACACTGACATGCGATCGAGACAGCTCGGTCACTCCGACCTGTTTATTACACCGATCGGCTTTGGCGCCTGGGCCATCGGCGGAGACGGCTGGGAATTTGGCTGGGGCGAACAAGACGATAAGGCCTCGGTTAGCGCAATCCATCGCGCGCTAGAGCTGGGCGTTAACTGGATCGATACCGCGGCCGTTTATGGAATGGGTCACTCGGAGCAGGTCGTTGCCCGTGCCCTACAGACCTGGCCGGGGGCTCGACCGTACATTTTCACCAAGTGCGGTTTGCGCTGGGACGAACAGGGATATGTTCATCGCTCTTTGTACGCGAATTCCATCCGCTCCGAGTGCGAGGACAGCCTGCGCCGGCTGAAGGTGGATGTTATCGATCTCTATCAAATCCACTGGCCGACAGAGGAGCTGGAGGAAGGCTTGGAGGCGATGGCCCGACTGCAAAAGGAAGGCAAAGTCCGATGGATAGGAGTGTCCAACTTCGACGTCGACGAAATGCGTCGCGCCCAAATGATCGCTGCGATCACGTCGCTGCAGCCTCCTTATTCGTTAGTGCGCCGCGAGGTCGAACAGGATATCCTTCCTTATTGTCGCTCCTACGGGCTTGGCGTGATCGTCTATTCCCCGATGGCCTCCGGTTTGTTGACTGGTGCGATGACACGGCAACGAGCGGGGACGCTTCCTAACAGCGATTGGCGCAGCCGGGACGTCGAGTTCAAGGAACCGGCGCTCTCGAAGAATCTCGCTCTCGTAGAACGCTTGCGGGACGTTGGCGAACGCTACGGACGTCCGCCCGGACAGGTCGCGATCGCGTGGACGCTGCGAAATCCAGCGGTTACCGGCGCGATCGTCGGCGCACGCAACGCAAAGCAAGTCGAAGGAACGGTCGCTGCGGCGACCCTGCGTATCACCGAGGAGGACGTCGCGGAGATCGAAGGCAAAGGGATCAACACACCGGAGTTAGTCACGGCCGCTTGAAATAGAGACCTGACTGGAGCCTAACCAGGAGACGAGAATGAAAATTGGTTTTATAGGACTTGGCATCATGGGGAGTCGGATGGCGGCGAATCTGCAGAGCCACGGTTATGGATTGGTCGTCTTTAATCGCACACGCTCAAAGGCGCAGCCGCTGCTGGATAAGGGCGCGGTGTTCGCCGAATCACCGGCCAAACTGGCCGCCCAAGCGGACATTTTGTTCACGATGCTGGCCCATCCCGACGCAGTCGCACAAGCAGCGCTGGGCGCGAATGGATTTCTGAATTACCTCAAGCCAAATGCGCTTTGGGTTGATTGCAGCTCGGTCAACCCGTCCTTCTCAAAGAAAATGGCGACGGGAGCCGCAGCCCGGCAGATGCGGTTTCTCGACGCGCCCGTAACTGGTTCCGCGCCCGTAGCTAAAGAGGCGAAGCTCGTTTTCTGGGTAGGGGGCGACGCCATCGATCTGGAAGTGGTTCGTCCATTGCTGCTCTCCATGGGCAACAAGATTGTTCACGCGGGCGGACCCGGGATGGGGACTTCGATGAAAATGGTGATCAATCTTTTGCTGGGCGTGGGGATGGCGTCCTTTGCCGAAGCAATGTCGCTCGGCCAGGGACTCGGGCTTTCGCAAAAGTTGCTCTTTGATTCTCTGCTTGGCATGCCGGCTGTCGCGCCGTTTCTCGCGTCGAAACGGGAAGACATCGAAAAAGGAGAATACGAAGCGGAATTTCCCCTGCGTTGGATGCAAAAAGATTTGCACCTTGCCTCGGTCAGCGCGTACGAAGCCGGCGTCGCCCTGCCGGTCACGAACCTGACCAAGGAGATCTACCGGTTCGCGATGCGCGACGGACACGAGACCGAGGACTTTTCGGCCATCTACGAATTCATGATGGGCGAAACCAGGAGAAGCCTGGAGACAACCAAGAGAAACGTTGCCTAGTGGCAATTCCTGGAACCATCAAGCCTCTTACAAAGGACGTTGGGATGTGGATGCGGAATTCAGCGGGGAACACACCGTGAACGCGCTCGCGACTCCACCGGTTCTTTTGAACGCGGACGCCAAACCCGGTCGTATTTCCCGGACCGCCGCGACCGCGCTGGTGATAGCTCTCGTGGCCGTGATCGCCTGGTTCGACTACATCACGAGCGACTTCTCACTGGCGGTATTCTATTTCGCGCCGGTAGTCCTGGCTACCTGGTACGCAGGCCGTGCGACCGGATGGTTCATTGGGCTGCTGAGCGCCGCCGCGTGGCTTTTGGTTGACCCGGCGCTCAGCCAAGCCGACGGCCACCCGCTCATGCCCTACTGGAATGCTGCGGTGCTGGCGTTGATCTACGGCATCGTCGCACAACTTTTGTCCGCGCTCGATCGACTCCAGGCCGAACTCCGAACGAGGGTTGAGCGACGCACCGCTTCGCTGGCCGAGGTGCACCATCGGGTCAAGAATAACCTCCAAATCATCTCGAGCCTCCTGATGCTCCAGGCGGAGAAGCTTACTAACACTGAGGACAAGGCTGTCTTCGATGAATGTCGAGATCGCATCTACTCCATGGCTCGTCTGCACGAGCAGCTCTACTCCAGTGGCGAGTTTTCCGATTTGGACTTCGCGGCACACCTTAGGGAGATGTCTGAGATGCTCGTTCGCTCCCACACGCCTCCCGGTTGCATTTTGACCCTTCGAGTCCGGGCCGATCCGGTCGCGGTGGATCTGGATACCGCGGTGACGTTAGGGCTCATCGCCAACGAACTCCTCCTCAATGCGCTCAAGCACGCGTTTGAGGGACGCTCTGCCGGAAAGCTCACGGTGGAATTGCACGCGGGCAGTAACCGCAATCAAATGACCGTGAGCGACGATGGCTCCGGGCTGCCGCCGCGATTTGACGCGAGCAATCATGCAGGGCTCGGCATGGAACTCGTCCTGGGAATGACGCGTCAGATTCACGGAGAAGCAAAAATTGAAAATGACCCGGCAGGCGGCACCCGCACCACGATTTTTTTCCCTCCTCTCCCGCTTTCGAAAACAACGCCGATCCACACCGACCTGCCATGACTAACGCCCGCATCCTTATCGTCGAAGACGAAGCCATCACAGTGTCAGCCCTTAAGCGCGAACTAGCTTCACTCGGCTACGAAGTCGCAGGTGCATCTAGCACGACTGATGAGGCTCCTAATGCCGTTGAATTACACAAGCCGGATCTGGTTCTTATGGACATCACGCTCGCCGGAGGGGTCAATGGCATCGTCGCCGCACTCGCCATCCGCGGTAACTTTCATGTGCCGGTCGTCTTTCTCACCGCGCATGCCGACGACTGGACGATGGAGCGCGCTGTAAATGCCGGCGCCCTTGGGTATTTTCTCAAGCCATTTAGCGGAACGAGCCTGAGAGCCGCCATCGAAACGGCGCTCCACAAGCACCAAACTGAAATGGTGAGTCGGCGCGCCTCCCATCCAGCCTTTTGAATTCGGGCAACGCCATCTCAAAAGAGGGAGCACCCATCATGTCCTAAGTAGCATTCCAAAACCTTCCCAATGCTTCCCGCCAGGAGAAGGTTTGGAGGGTTAGTTAGTTATATGAAAACACCAATCTTGGCGGCCCTCATGGCCACTGTGTGCATAACTCTCACTCCAGCGGCACGGGCAAACCCTCCGGGCAGGAGCGGTGGCTCAGTTGCCATGCCGCACTTCTCGAGCGCGGCCCAATTTGCAAGGCCCGCCCCGCCACGAATTACCGGTCCAAGACCCGTAATCAATATCCAACGCACCCAGGCAACGATGAGATACGTGCAGCCTCGGATTACCACGGGATCCCATCTCCCTCCCCGATCGTGGGCGACTAATCCCGCGACGCCACGCACCGCGCCCACTACGGCCGCGACGCCACGCACCGCGACAACTACGCCTGCCATCCGGAACGCGCAAAACAACAACAGCCGCCGTAGTTTCGCCGAGGCCTCCCGCCGGCAGAACCACGAACGGCACAACAGTAACTGGTGGAGAAGCCGTTACTCGAACATCGTGATGGTAGATGGCGGATACTACTACTGGGATGCCGGCTATTGGTATCCGGCGTGGGGTTACGATCCGAGCTACGACGCCTACCCATACGATGGTCCGATTTATGGGTTTGATGGTCTGAACCCCGACCAGGTAGTTGCAGACGTTCAGGCGCAACTGCAACGAATCGGGTATTACACCGGTCCGATAAACGGAATTTTCGATCAACCGACCCAGACCGCGATCGCCAACTACCAGCGGGATAACAACCTGGCGGTCACCGCGGTCGTTGACGCGGCGACGGTCAAATCTCTAGGTCTGAGTTAGCGCTGATAAAGTGCCGTGAATGCGTTCACGGATGGACGAAACGACGACTGTTGAGGCAAGACTATGAACTCTTCCAATGGCAACGGCCAGCACGCTGTGGTGGAAGCGCGGTCAGGCGTGACAAAGCACGAAACGTCCCGTGGCGGTACCCGCCAAAGGTTCTCGTTCTTGAAAAACACCCCGCGTTGGCTGCAAATTTCCGTCGCTGCGATTCTGATCGGTGCCGGCTTTGCCTTCTACCTACATTGGCCCGCAGCGGGGGAGACGCACAGTGGCAAAGGCGGCATTCCTCCGATCATGATCGGCACTGCCGCCGCGAGCAGAGGCGACATCGGCGTCTACGTCAAAGCCCTCGGCACAGTCACGCCGCTAAATACCGTTTCAGTAACCGCCCGCGTCGCCGGACAAATCGCGAGGGTGGAATAGCGCCCCAGCATTTTGCGAGTTAGATCGCTACCTCAAAAGAGGGAACAACCCTCAGTTCTTAAGTGGCACTGCAAGATCCTACGATCGCGGAGTAGAAGAAAAGTTGGAACGGAAGGAGCCTTGGATATGAAAACAAAGACATTGATCGCTTGCCTGGCCACTGGACTTCTCACGTTATATCAACCAGTGCGGGCCGCCGCTAACCGCGCCACCGCTCTCTCGCCCACTACATCGTTTGAGCAAAGACATCGTGCGCGCGAGGCTCACCGGCCCGCGACCCTCTCCGAGCGCAATGTTTCAGGTGTGATCCCCCGCGCGATCCGCGGCGGTGATCCGCTGCAGATGCTGAACCCAGGCGCGCCGGCGAGATATGGCGCCGCGGAAGAGAACGTTTCGCTGGATCCCGACGTCCCCGGAAAAGGGAACGGAATCAAGTTCTTCAGTATTTCTTTTTAGCAGGTACGCCAAACGACGCTCCGGGCATAACCCACTTTAAGAAACACCATATGAATGCCGAAAATAACGCTGCTGCGATGAAAGTTTATCTCCGTGAGATCGGGCGCATCCCGCTCTTGACGCCGCAACAGGAGATCGAGCTCGCCGCCAGGATCAAGAAGGGCGATTACGAGGCCCGTTCGCTCATGATCAAATCCAATCTGCGTCTGGTAGTCTCGATCGCGCAGGACTACGCAAATCTCGGTCTGCCGCTGCCTGATGTTATCTCCGAAGGAAACGTCGGATTGATGACGGCGGTCGATCGGTTCGATCCAGCGAAGGGCGCGAAACTCAGCACCTATGCATCGTGGTGGATCAAGCAAGCCATCAAGCGGGCCCTCTCGAATCAGGCCAAGACAATCCGGTTGCCCGTTCATCTCGGCGACAAGATCCTGAAGATGCGCCGCGTCGCGCTCCAAATGAGCGAGGAGCTGGGGCGCGAGCCGACCCATGACGAACTGGCCGAGGAGATCGGCATTGCCAGCGAAAAAATATCCCGGCTGAAGACCGTTTCGATTCGGCCCGCTTCACTCGACGCGCCCGTAAGCGACGATGAGCTGACGGAGTTTGGGGAAAGTGTCGCGGACGAAGAGGCTGGAACGCCGTTTGAGTTCCTGCGTGATAAGGACCTTCAGAACGAGGTTGGCGGGCTGCTCGACAAGCTCGACGATCGAGAGAAGAAAATCATCTCCGAGCGTTTCGGATTCGAGGGCGGAAAGCGGAAGACGCTCCAGGAAATAGGCCGGCGATTGGGGGTCTCGCGCGAAAGGATCCGTCAGTTGGAGAACATCGCGCTGACGAAACTGCGCCGCGCGCTGAGCCAAAAAGAGGGCGCGATGGGGCTTCTTGCCGTTGCTTAGGACCGAGCGCCCCGCTACTTTCGGGTTCCCAGCCCTCAATAAGAACCCAAGGCAAGAAGAGCAACAAAATGCTATTTGCCAGGTGAAACTACGCCCTTTTACTAGATAGAATGCAAAGCCAGGACATCGGCTAACCTTGATTAAACCACACAAACAATCCGAGAACAGATAGGGCTGCAAGAAAAGGACCCCAGAGTGGAATTGACCAGCGCGATTTTTAATGCCGGTCGCAGTGACATGTGGACATTTCCTTCGGCCGTTAATAATCGAGCTGATTGCAAATTGACGTATTCCTTTGACCGCGCTTTGCGATTATGTTCCGCTGAACAGGCGGGCGCGTCTGACCTCTACTCGGTAACTCTCCCTGGCTCGGTTCCTTCCGGCTTTTTTCTTTTGAAAAGTTGATCCAAAACAGCACGATCGTTCGGATCCAATCCGAAAACGCGCCCCGCAATGAAATATCCGCCAAGATAAACGCCGGCGGCTGCCAGCTCTGACCACCATCCATGAACTGCGAAGCGCAGAGGCAAAGCGACAGGTAGTGGGGTGAGCGCAGCGATCCACGGTTTGACTAAGGCTCGCAACGCCAATCGACGAGCCACGAGATCTCGGCCCAGCGGAGCACACCCTTAATCAGATAGGGCGAAAAGATCCCTAGCGCCGCGCCGAGAGCGCCGAACGCTGGAATTAACATGAGATTCAAACCGACGGCAGCAGGACGAGCCGATTCTTGAAGCGTAAGTAGCTCAAAATCAGGGAAGCGGTGGCTCCCAATGGGAGACACTGAGAACGAACAGCGTAAGAAGTTAGTTGCGCAATTTCGCAACTTTATCTTATGTCTCACGGTCGGATGTTACCGGGTTTTCCATCGTAAACTGTGATCGGATTCTCAAGTCGCAGGAGTGCGAGCGCAAAATGTGATTGGCTGGGGATGGGACGGGCGTTTCCACTTCCTTGCGGGTAGAAATTTACGAGGTCGCGCCGATGGATTCCCTGGAGCCCGAGACGCCGCGCTTCGCCGTGCCGCCCCGGATCAAGTCGCGGCGGTCGATTTCTGGCCGCACGTTCTTGCAAAAATATTTTAAATTTGCCATTCTCGCATTAATGCCGCGTCCTTCCGCACTCCCTACGGATAGCGAATTCGTCGGGCAGATCCCTCTACTTCCTGGCACCCTATCCTGAGCGACAACCTTCTGACATCCATGAAATGATCATAATGATCTCATATCGGAGGGTAGACAGTGCACCGATCACTGGTCGCATTTACGATCGCTTACGTGCCCGTTTCGGATCTGACCAAGTCTTCATGGACATCGCCAGCATTCCAATCGGCACTGATTACCGGTCGCATATTCACGACTCTATGAAGCGCTGTGATGTCTTGTTAACTGTTATCGGACCTCGCTGGTTAAGGGCCGGTGACGTTGGCACACGCCGAATTGATGACCCAAATGATTTGGTTCATCTAGAAGTAGCGCACGCTCTTGAGCGTAATATTCGTGTAGTTCCTTTGTTAGTCGAAGATGCCCACATGCCGGCGATTGAAGAACTCCCTGAAGACTTAAAGAGTCTCAGATTTCGAAATGCCCTCCGCGTAGATTCAGGCATCGATTTCCATCATCATATTGACCGTCTTTGTGCTGCAATTGAAGCTATCGGACGCAGTCTAACTGTGCCTGCTGGGGTTCGGGTGGGATCTCCCGCGCCGATTCCGTCCCCACCTCAGACACTTTCATCCGAGCCCAAAATCGACACACGCGAAAACGCTGAAGCGAACGCGGTAGAATTAGCTGAAAAGCGACGCAAAGCCACTGAATTAACTGAGGAGAAGCGGAAAGCTGCCTGGCTGGAATCGCACGGCCGAGAACCCATCGTCATTCAAGGGAACTGCTCGTTAGGCAGGTCGCCCCAGAGCGCTGTCGTCCTGGATTCGCCGAAGGCTTCGCGCCGCCACGCCATCATCAATCTGCAAAATGTCGGCGAGTTTTGGCTCATCGATCTCGGCAGTAGCAACGGAACCTTTCTGAACAAGCGCCGCGTCCACCAGCCTGTCCGGCTTTGTGACATGGATCAGATCATCGTAGGCGACTCCTCGTTTACCTTTCGACAGCCCCAGGAGATTTCCGACGAGCTCCGTATGACCATGGCCCAGCAGACCATGCGCCAGAAAGCGAACATTCCTGTCTGGCTCCTAGTGGCCGACATTGAAAAGTTCACGCCTCTTAGTCGGAGCATGGTCAGCGAAAAGCTGGCCATGTTAGTCGGTGGCTGGGTCGCCGCCTGCCAAGAGATCGTTGAAGAGCATCATGGAGAGATCGACAAGTATCGCTGCGACGGTTTTCTGGCCTATTGGCATGACGACGAGAAAAGCGCGGAGAACGTCGCGGCCGTCCTGCAGAAACTAAAGCAACTTCAGAGAAACGAGCCGCGCTTCAGGCTCGTCTTGCATCACGGGCTGGTCGCGAGCGGCGGGATGCGGTCGATGGGCGAGGAGAGTTTGATAGGCAAGGAAGTGATTTTCGCTTTCCGGATGGAAAAAATGGCCGGCTCGTTAGGCATTCTTCTGCTCGCAAGCGCGGCAGCAAAAGCAAAGCTGGAATCTTTGATGAAATGCGAGTCAGCTGGCGTGCACCAACTAAAAGGTTTCGAAGGCGAATACGAGTTCTTTAAGTGCTGACGACAGATGCCATCTTTGCACCGCAGCGGTTTTATTTCGCGCGACTACAGACGACAGCATTCGGGCCATTGATTCTAGTCAGCTCGTCGCCCTTTAGGCCATAAACAGAGGTTTCTGCGCCGGGCGCGCCATAATTGACGACCAGAGCTCCGCCCACCCTTCATCCGTAAACTGCATCAACGCGGGCATCTGGATGGCAGGGTATTCGATTGAAGTGGTTGGCTCACGTTCCGTCCGCCATTTTTCCGAACGATCAGAAAAAGCAAACCTTGTTAGCAATCCGTAAAGCGTTGCAACCAACGACAATCGCGCATGGCGCGGCCACGGCCCATTTTACTGGCTTGTTGTAGTGCAACTATTCATAATCGCCGTCCTCAATGAAAAGTCATCCCCTCGGATTTCCGCTGATCGTTGGTCTGAAAGTGACGGAGAACGAGTCGATTTCCGAGAGTTCGTTCACCGCAATTCGAGACCTTTTCATAAAGCTCCGGGAGCAATCGTCCTTCGGCGTGCTCTTGGTGCACTGGGATCCAGGAGAACGCGCGGCACAAGTAGCCAATGCGGCGAGGGAAGCGGGAATAGCCTACCGGACAAGAGAGGGCCGCACATGGTCCGAAGCGGTAGACACTGCAGCCCCGGAACTGACGTCGGCGAACATGGAACTCGTCGAGACCAGTGATGTACTCGTCTTGGTTGCGGCTCTTACTTCTCAGGGGGAAAATATTTCAGAGAACGACCTTGTCTCTTACGCTAAGGGGGTCGGCCGGCCGGTCATTCGCTTCGACGTCAGGACGGGACGGCAGCACGGCGATATCCCGGAGCGGGTCGAGCCCGAAGACAGTTGGCTTGCGGAACTTTTTGAAACCGCCGGCCTGCCACCTGACTCGGATTTGAACGCGATCAAATTGAAGATGAGCGCCGTGTCGAAACGGCTTTCAATGGTGACCCGTCGATGGTGGAACTGGACGCTCCTTTTGCAGGCCCTCGCGGTTCTTATTCCCATCGGATGGTTGGTGCGTCGTCCGTTGGATATCCAAGTCCAAGAGGTTGCATTGATGACTCTTTGCGCGGTGATTCTATTGGCAGCCCTGAGCTGGTGGCTTCGCTGGCGAGGTATGCAAAAGACGTGGGCGCGCTCGCGCCTGGTGGTAGAGCATGCGCGCTCGCTCTTGGCAACGTCCGGCTGTCCCCGGATGCCGGCGCTACAGAGCTTGGCAACGGTGCCCGCGATTCGTCCGCTACGCTGGGTTTCTCACGATCCGCCGCAACCCACTTCCTTCGCTGAATGGCGCGACCTCTATGTGCGAGATCGTGTCGACGATCAGTTGCAGTATTTCCACAAGAACCAAAAACAAGCGGAAACTCAGCGCAAACGACTTACCCGCTGGGCAACGCTCTTACTCGATGTCACTCTGGCTTTTGCCTTTGCGGGTGCCGTCATCGCCTTCGCACCCCACAATGGTGATTGGATCAGAAAACTGGGGGATACCCGGCTTGAAATCATCCTAGGAATCGCTGGCGTACTGATGCCTTTAGGCTTGCTCCTTGTGCAGGTCCTCCGCAACGTACAAGACCTAAACCGCCGCGCGGCCCGCTTCGCGCAGCAAAATGAGATGTTGCAGCAAGCACGCGCGCGCCTCACGAGCGTGTCGTCGCCGGAACCCGCGATGGAAATCATAGAAGACACCGAGCGTCAGTTACTCGGAGAGGTTCTCGAATGGTATTTCCACGCCGAAACCGCCGAACATTTCTTTCAGATGCGAACGACTCGCGAGCGTGCGCCAAAGCTCAAGACTTCAAGAAGCAATAAGCATCCATCCCCGAATCTATCAATGATGGCTTTGGGCAAGGTTGGAATCGCAGGGTTCTTCATATTGAGAGTAATTCTGGGACGAGTCCCCTGGATCGTGGCTTCCGGCGCAGCGGCATTAACCTGGGTGATGTATCACGAACCTGGAGATCTCAAATCAAGGAATGAGCTCAAGGTTCTGGCGGTATTGAAAAACAAGCTCGGTGAAACATGGGATCCCACTAACGAAAGAGCCGAGCACGGCTGCGTCATCATCGTGCACGGACTGCATGGTCACTCGCTCTGGACGGCTCAAAAGAACGACTGGATGCAGAAAAGCGCGGACGAAATAGAAAAACGCATGGCCGCCTTCGGCGTTCCAAATATCTGTCTTGTCGACTGGGAAGGCGTGGCAACCCCATCCAAGATTTACAACGGTGTTGAAATCGAGACAGCCCGGATGCTCGGGGATGTTGCCGCAATACGTGAACAAGCCTACCAAGTCGGGGACCAACTAGGTGTCGGACTGGCACTGCGGCTCGCGGATGGAACAATTCACAAAGATCGACCGTTACATTTGATCGGGCATAGCGCCGGAGGTTTTGTGGTGGCCCGAGCCGTACGACGGCTCACTCAACTTCGCGTCGCTCCGGCTCTTCTGTCCGTCACCATCTTAGACACTCCGGCTCCCGACAATGAGGTCCTCTTCGACCTACCGGCCAAGTGTCCTACCGATTTTTACATCACTTCTTTTTGGGGAGGACGCACGCCCTCCCTACTATTAGCAGATTTTTCGGCGCCAAACATGCACATGAAGCAGTATACGCCGCCTGCAGAGAAAAAGAGTGCGTTAGATCAACACCTATGGGCTTATACTTGGTTCATTGAAACCATTACGAATTCGCAAAAATGGCCCAATGAGGGGTTTAATCGTTCGTCACTTCTTAAAGCATCGCAAGAGATTCAATAGGTCTTAGGCTACGTGTTAACGTCAACCAACCAGTTCAAGAGCCGCCCCTCTACTGAGAATCCGTTTTAATCTCGCATATTTTGGACGTCGACTGCCAAAAACGCCGTTTGCCTGGGAACCCCGACCTTTCAGTTTCTCAGGGCTTGACGGCGGCTCGATCTGGAACTGTGGATGCGCATGCGCGCGTCGGCTCGTGCTCCCAGAAATATGGAGCAATTTCCGGCAGCCCACTAAATTGACCCTGGGGCCTATCGAATATCCCTCGCGCCTTTCTCGCGCTCGCACATCTCCGGATAAAGGGACGAAAAGCCGCACAGTTTTCATCGGATCGCGCTCATTCGCGAACGAAATGGCGAAGGACGTGGAGGTATGGCGTGTCCTCCGCGGCGGTTGCGCGCACGACTTGGCGCAGACGATCGCGCAGAGCAAGCCAGTCGTTCGGCGAGATGGGGTCGAGTTCTCCGTCCGCATTCAGCCGCCGCTGCGCCATGTAGTGAAGGAAATCGCCGAACCACTCAGGAGGGGGCGCTTGCAGTTCACCTCCGGTCATGCGTGTCGCCCAAACAAGAGACTTGTCAATTTACCGCAGTTTATGGATTCTAAGTTCGATTATGGACCTAGTAAGCTACTGGGTTGTCGGTTTTTCAGGAAGCCGGCACTTGGAGCGATCCGACGTCGTGCGCGCTGAATTGCGACGTGCACTACAGAATTTGCAGGAACTCGCTGCGGGGCAGCTAGTCGCCATTAGTTCCGCGGCACTAGGGGCGGATCTTTTGTTTATCCAGGAGACAGCGTCATTAGGAATACCTTGGATCGCCGTTCTGCCGTTTCCAGCGGAGGCTTTCTTTAATGAGAAGGATTTCCCAGATGCAGGCGAACGCGACATAGCCCGAGAGAGTTTATCCCGGGCTTCGGATTGGGAGACCGTCCGGATTCCGCAACTTCCGGAAGACATCAGAGATTCAACTTGGCGTCACACGGCGTTCGCCGACGCCGGATTTAGATGTGTCGACGAGGCCGATGTTTTCATCGCGGCTTTTCATGAAACGGCTGAAGGTGGCAAACCTGGCGGTACGAGCGAAGTGGTGGCTCACGCCCGTGCCCGAAAGCGGCCACTTTTGATTATTGATCCTCAAACCCTTCAGGTCCGCCACGATAACTGGCCCACTGCACTGCGCGACCCATTGACAGATGAACTCCGACTTCTTGGCAGCGATCCGCCAGGAGCAAAGGAGCAGAAGAAATGCCCCACCAAAGATGCAATTGTTCTCGCCGGGTGGCGAAATGGCTTTGCGCGTGCGGCACGAAAGCATGTTCCCGGAATCAAATGGGGCAGCACTGCAGTTGTAGTTCTTCATGCGCTCGCGACGATCATCACTGCGGCGATTTTTCTCCTGATCATTCCTCTGAGTCTTGGTCAACAAGAGGCACGTCGCGCGTGGATTGCCGTCCTCGAAGACTCAACATTCTTGTTCGTCTTAGCTGGATTTGGCTTTCTCGTGTGGGTCTCGTGGAAAAAGCCGCAGACGCGCGCCGCCAACTATCGTTTCGCAGCCGAAATCGGGCGAAGCGTTTTGGCTGTTTGGAGCATACCGGGTGCGGCGTTGCAGATAATGCGCTCTGCGCCGAGAAGATTTGCGCATTTTACACGCAGTCTGCTTTTGCACCACCGGCTCGATCCGAATCGACGACGAGAGGTGCCAGGCACGCCCCTTTCCGAGCAAAATATCAAAGAATTGGGATTTACTTATGTGAAGAATCGGGTTGAGCCCCAAATCGAATATTACTCTAGAAAACATCAAACGTCTCGCCGTGCGGCGAAGGTGCTCGAAATTGGTGGCATCCTCTTTTCGGCGGTCGCCGTGTTAACCGCGGGTTTTCTCGTTTTCGGCGTGGCGAAGGAGCTTACCTACCTTTGGGCTTTCGCGAAGCTTGCGGCAGCAACAGCAGCTCCGCTCACCTTGAGCATGCTAGTGATACACGAAGTCAAACGTCGCGAAGTTCGCTATCATGAAATGCAACATATGCTGACGGAGTATGCTCGACGAATTCACCAAGCCCGGAGTCTCTCGACGTTGCGCGATTTGGTGATCGACGCCGAACACCTGTTTATTAGCGAAACCTATGAGTGGTGGATTCTAGCCAAAGAAAACGTCGCTGCGTGAGTCCCACAGACACCCTACTTGGCACAGCTATTCTGTCTGCACCGACCACCATCGGCCCGGCACCTTAACAGAAAACGCCCCAATCCTGGCCGTTTTCCCACGGATTAACAAGAATTCTTGCTTTCTTGCGAACACTTCCCTCAGAATCTCCGCTTATCCACGAACTCGCCATGAATTTATTTCGAACTCTCGTAAGGACGGCAGCGGGAGAACGGTCCTGGCTCACCGCCGAGGGGCGAATGCTGGTTGGCGCCTCCCTAATTCTTTTGGCTGCGCCGTCGATCGTTTCCTGCAGCGGCCCTACGATGCGCGGGGAATTCCATAGCTATAATGCGGCCTACGCCGATGCGCTCAATGAGCAAATGCTCCTCAATCTTGCGCGTTTGGAAAACGGTCATCCCGCGTACTACCTCGTGATTGGCACTATTAACAACAAATTTACCGACGCCGCCTCTGCCAGCGCCGGAGTGAACGGTACCGGCGCGCAGAATACAAACACCTCAACCCAAAACACACCGTTCGTGGCTGGAAGTCCAGCCGCAATCGCCACGTTTCCGCTCCGGGTTCTGCAGAGCGTATCGCAGACGTTATTTGGATATAGTGCAAGCGGCGCAATTTCCCATACCAAGAGTCCGGATTTTCAATTCATCCCGCTCAACAATGAAGCCGCGACCAAGCAGGTTCTCGATCCGATTTCCACGGACGTGTTTTTTACCCTCTACCAGCAAGGCTACCCTATCGACCAATTAATGCGCGTTTTGATTGAGCGCATCGAAATAACTCTGCCCGATACAAACGAGCAATTGGTGCTCATCAACTCCCCCACGCGTGGGAAGGCGGAATCGTACACTCTGTTTTTGCGAACTTGCGCGATGCTTCGGGAGATGCAGCGGGCCGGTTTTTTGTCATTGCAAGCTCGCACGCACTTCGAATCGATGGGGCCAATCGCCTTTGATAATCCCAAGGGCGAAGAAAGGCCTAATCCCACGTCGAAGGAGTTTGCTGATGCGGAGGAAAAAGGCTTCACGCTGAAGCAAACGGACGGTAAGTGGGAGATTGGACGTATGCGCACGGCGCCGCTCTTCGTGCTGAAACAGGAAAGCGCCGAGAAAGTCACCGAGCATCTGCTTAACGATAAGAACCTGGCGCCTTCAACCCTCCAGTTCACTACAAACCTAGTGAGTTTACTAAATGAGGGCATCGCCGTTCAGACCAAGATTGAAGGCCCAAACCGACACAACGCCAGCCTCATTCTGCGCAGCTTCAGTCGTGCAATGGAAGCGGTTGCTACCGAACAGCCGACCTTTGATCGCCTGCTTGAAACCTATGTCTCATTAGGTGCGACAATTCCGCTACCCGAACGCCACCCAGTCCTCCGGATGATGTGGCCCGACAAGAGTGTACCTCTTACGCGACCGCTTCAGGTCGTGCATTACAGCGGAAAAACGTACGCCATTGCAGATCCAATCGCGAGCGCACTAGATCCCGCCGCGCACTGGAATCGCGACGTGTTTAAGCTAATGGTCGCCCTCGCTTCGCAAGTCACGGTGGATATTTCCAAGTTCCAGAGACAGGTGTTGGAGTTGCGCACGGATTAGAGGCCATACGTCGCGCATCGGAGACTTCGGCGAATTGCAGCGTACTAAGGTCCGAGAGTTCACGATTTCTTCGTAACCGGCTTAAGCATTTCCGCTAAGTCCAAAATTCTGCGGCCACATATTCACGCTACTCGCCGTGCGATACTGGGTATATTAATTGCCCCGTCCCCCCCGCATCCATCGCTTTCGGAGAAAATCATGACCCAACGCATCCGCGGCGTCCTGTCGCCTGTTGTCACGCCGTTCGGAGCCGATTTCGCGCCGGATAAAGAGCCGCGAAGCCGACAAGCGACTCAGAAGGTGATTCTGCTGCTGGAGGATGCGGTCGCGCGTGACCCCAGTTTTGTGCCTCCGCTCGGCCTGCTGGCGGCTTATCATCTCCAGACCTATTTTGCGAATTACGACCACAGCGACGCCCGCCTGGACCGCGCCAGGAAGGCGATCGATGCCGCCGCTCGCCTCCAGCCTGATGCGGGAGAAGTGCATCTCGCGAGAGCGCTTCTCTACTGCTGGGGGCAGCCGGGAATACGCGCCCGAACTGGCGGAGCTGGCCCTGGTGGTTGACGCGGAGCATTTGTTTCTCAGCGAAACGTACGAGTGGTGGATTCTGGCGAAAGAGAATGTGGCGGGGTGAACGCTTAGGTTTCTCGCGGAGCGATTGCCTCTATTCTCCTTGAATAAGCATCCACACTTGCTGTAATAGACCTTTGTGTCGCCTCGTCCGACGATTTTCATCTCGGCGGTCAGTAGAGAACTGAAAAGCGCGCGCCAGTTGGTAGCTAATACCCTGACTTTTCTCGGTTACGAACCGGTTTGGCAGGATATTTTCGGCACTGAGCAAGGCGATCTGCGCGAAATGCTGCGGCGGCAGATCGACGAGTGTAAAGGCGTTGTCCAATTGGTGGGATACCGTTACGGGGCTGAACCGCCCACGATTGATGAGCAATTCGGGCGCGTGAGTTACACCCAATACGAAGCGCTCTACGCCAAACAGCGAGGCAAAAAGGTTTGGTATCTCGTTCTGGACGAGAATTTCCCAAGTGACGCTCACGAACCGGAATCTGATGAGTTGCGAGAGCTTCAAGCTGGTTACCGCCAGCGGCTAAAAACTGAATCCTCACTTCGTTATTCGCTCGGAAGCAGCGAAGCGCTCGAGACCGGCGTTCTAAAACTGCGCAACGACCTCTCGCGATTGCGACGCGGAGTCAAACAATGGGCTGCGGGTGTTGCGGCCTTGCTCGTTCTCATTGCGGCTTTGGTTGTTTGGCTGCTGCATGGCCAAGGGCAGTCCGCACGGGAAATAGGCGAGACCAAGAAACAAATGGCCGCGATGACAGAAGAAATGGCCAAAATGCGGCAGGCCGTCACGCAATTCCCCGAGGTGCAAAGCAAAGCCCGCCAGGAACAGCCCGGACAGAACGCCGCCGAAGTGCAGCAGCGCACCTACGATGAATTGGCAAAACAACTGGGTGTTGATCCCAAACTGCTGCAAGAAAAATTGCCGCAATTTGCAAAGGAATTAAAAAAAGCTCCCAATGCCACAGCTTACGAACGTGCCAATGCCGCTTATGTGACCAAGGAATATGCTGAGGCCGAGCGTCTGGCTCTGGTTGCGGCGGACGAAGCGCAGAAAGCTACGCCGCCCAAAACGGCTGATGCTATGAAGGCCCTAAACCTCGCCGGTCAATCCGCTGAGGCGCGAATTAAGCATTCCGAGGCCTTGCAGCATTTTCGCGCAGCGGAGCGATTGACTGACCGTGCGCACGATCCGTTGGAATGGGCTGGTCAGCAGTGGAACATTGCCGTTGTGCTCGATGAGCAGGGGCAATATGCCGAGGCGGAGAAGGTTTATCGAGGTGCGCTAGAAGAATACCGGCGCGCTCGTGGCGATGAGGACAAGGACGTATTGACGCTGCGCAATAACCTGGCCGGTGCGCTTGATGATCAAGGCAAATATGCCGAGGCGGAAACGGAGTATCGGGCAGTGATCAAGCTACAAGAGAAGGTGCTCGGTTCGGAGGATCCCGACACGCTCCAGTCCCGCTACAACCTGGCCAATGCGCTTGATCACCAAGGCAAGTATGCCGAGGCGGAAACGGAATATCGGGCAGTGATCAAGCTCCGGGAGAAAGTGCTCGGGCCAGAGCATCCCGACACACTCGGCAGCCGCAATAATCTGGCCGTTACGCTTGATTACCAAGGCAAATATGCCGAGGCGGAAACGGAATATCGGGCAGTGATCAAGCTCGAAGAGAGGGTGCTCGGGCCGGAGCACCCGCAGACGCTGCAAAGCCGCAATGACCTGGCCGTTGCGCTTGATGATCAAGGCAAGTATGCCGAGGCGGAAACGGAATATCGGGCAGTGATCAAGCTGAAAGAGAAGGTGCTCGGTCCCGAGGATCCTGATACGCTTCGCAGCCGCAATAATCTGGCCAATGCGCTTGATCACCAAGGCAAGTATGCCGAGGCGGAAACGGAGGATCGGGCAGTGCTTAAACTTAGAGAGAAGGCGCTCGGTCCGGAGCATCCTCATACGCTCAGCAGCCGCAATAATCTGGCCGTTAGGCTCGACAACCAAGGCAAATATGCCGAGGCGGAAACGGAATATCGGGCAGTGATCAAGCTCGAAGAGAGGGTGCTCGGGCCGGAGCATCCCGACACGCTCGGCAGCCGCAATAATCTGGCCCTTTCCCTCGATGAGCAAGGCAAGCATGCCGAGGCGGAAACGGAGTATCGAAAAGTGATCAAGCTCAAAGAGAAGGTGCTCGGGCCGGAGCATCCCGGGACATTATCAACCTGCTTCAATCTCGCGTTGTGCCTGAAGGCTGAAAACAAAATAGATGAAGCCAAAGAATTTGCCCGGCGCGCGGCCGAGGGGGCAACCAAAGTCTTAGGAGCGAATCATCCCGACACGCTAAAATACGAAAAGCTCTGGCAGGAATTGCAAAGGAAGAAGTGAATGCTTTTGACTAAGCACACAACAAGAGATTTCTTGTTGGGAAAAACTTTGACACCGGCTTCAATTCCAACGCGGGCTTCGTCGTTCGCAGCGTGGCGGTGCAGGCGGACGGGAAGATTCTGCTCGGCGGCGGCTTCAGCAAGCTCCAGCCCATCCGCGTGCCCGAGCCGAGCGGCGTCCATGTGCTGCCCGCGTCGGTGCTGAGCTCGAAAGTCACTTGCTCGACCTCGGGCGCGGCGCCGCTGCGCAAAATCGCCCGAGCCAGTGAATGGCTTGAATCGGGGTCGCTCCAAGCCGAAAACAGCAACAAAATTGCAACGCGACCCTTTCTACCTCGTGAAATGAAGCAATTTAGGGACTGACTCAAACCGACCTCGTGGAAGGCACGGTTACGACTTCGACGATTTGTTGACGCCAGCTCTTGACGCACATCCGAGGCGAGGTCTCCGTTGACCAGTGACCCGGTGAGTGGGCGGCAGTAGCAGTTCTAACGGTGAGCAGTCCACAAGCCATTTTCTTACGCGTAAGAGTTTGAAGTCGTTCTCCAGGTGGAAGAGCAACGCACATTCGCCGCCAATTAGGTCTTGGCACGAGCGCCTTTGAGTCCGTACTCTTTTGTTATGTCGAGTGACGGATTAGGACAAGCGAGTTGAGTGCTAACAATAGTGCTAACATCCGCCCTTGTTCAAAGAGATTCGCGAACGTCCATTTTACCTATGAAACAATGAATTTGCGAGAGTCCGATAATGAAACGAGGATTCGATTCCCTTCACCCGCTCTCATTTGAATGGTGAGCCGAATCTGGCAACGTTACGGGCTCTTTCTGGGGCTGCTGGCGCTGGCTCTCTTCAAACTCTGGCTCGTTCACACCGAGGAGATCTACGGGAGTTCAACCGAATACGATGCGCTCTGGTACGTCGGCTCGGCCAGGCACTGGTATTGGGGCGCGCCTTATGGCTGGACGGCGTTTGTTCGCCCGTGCGCCTATCCGCTGTTCATCGCAGTCGTCCATTTCTGCGGCATCCCGTTGCGGATCGCGATCGAGCTGGCGCAAATGGCCGGGTACGCTGTCCTTATCGCAGCTCTGCGCAGGGCGGGCGTCCCGCGCGTCCTCTGCCTGATCATTTTTGCGCTGATGGTCCTGCATCCCGCGTCGTTCCTCTACAACAACCACAGCATGAGCGACAGTTTCTACACGGCGATCCTGCCATTGGCCCTCGGCGGTTCGCTCTTCACGCTCCTGACCAGGAAATTTGTCCACGCCGCGTGGACAGGCGTGGCGTTCGCTGTTCTCTGGAACACGCGCGAAGAAAGCTTTCTCATTCCCCTCATCCTTACGGTGTTTTTCGGGCTTGCGCTGTTCCAACGGCGGGACGCTCCAACGCGCAAGGCGCATCTCGCCTTCTGGTTAAAACGGACCGGCGCGCTGACCGCGGTGCTGCTCGTTCTCGTGACCGCTGTTTATTCGGCGAACTACCTGACGTTCGGCAGCTTCGCGAAATCGGACATGAGTTCGCCGGCTTTTGAAAAGGCGTTCAAGGCACTCCTCCAGATCAAGCCGAGCTATTCGCTGCGCTACATCTCCGTCAACGTGGAGGCCCTGCGCCTCGCTTACCGGGTCAGTCCAACTTTTGCCCAGCTCAAGCCCGAATTCGAAGCGCTTCCCGGGAAGAACTGGACCAATCCAGTATTCGATACTCTCGGAATTCGCGAATACGGACCCTGGTTCATGTGGGCGCTCCGGAATATGACCGCGAACGCGGGCTATTATAAAGACCCGGCATCGACGAACGCTTTTTATCTCAAGGTCGCGGGCGAAATTAATCAGGCTTGTGCCGAAGGCCGAATCCCGAACCGGTTTGTCCTCTCCGGTTTTCTCGATCCGGGCGCGGTCTCACGCATCCGCTACCTGCGCGCGTCGATTCCGCGAATCGCCAAACTGTTCCTCTTTCGACACCAGAAAGTCATGGTCCGCGCCGACACCAACCTCGTCCCATGGATGAGCGATCTCTATCAAGAGATGGTATTCCGTCGACCGCAGCCCAGGATCGACGATTCGAACTCCATCGTTATCCCAGACACGATCTCCGCAACACTCGCCGTGTCGGTGCAGAATTTTATCGGCGCATATTATGTCTATCTCTTTATCGGATTGGCCTGGGCGGGACTGGCCGCGTTTCTCCTCTTGCTCGGCTTGGTTCGTCGATGGCACGTGGGCGATCCGCTGATCACGGTCCTCGTTTTTCTCGGCGCGACGATTGCGACCCGGCTGGTCTTTTTCTCCTTCCTCGACGCGACCTGGTGGATGGCCGGCTATGAGCGCTACCTCTTTCCAGTGATGCCGCTGTCGACGGGTTTTTTTGTCCTGCTGATTTTTCAGGCATTCACGGTCTGGCGGAAACCATCTTCTTCTGTAGCTGCTTCGCTGTGCGAAGCGCCCGCGAACACGCCCGACGTCGGCTAGCACGCACGCCGCCCACAGGGCGGCGGCTGCGGGAGAGCGCTCCTGTGCGCGGTTTTTCCCGCACCACGATTCGCTATCGACGCGGATCGCTCGCTCTCTAGCATTCTGCGAGATGACGGCCCCGAAAATCCTTGTTGCAGATTCCATTTCCCAACGGGGAATCGAAGAGATGGCGCGCGAGGGCGGGCTGGAGGTTTCGACTCGAACTGGGTTAAGCGAAGCGGCGCTGGTGGAAATAATCCCGGAGTTCAGCGGGATCGTCGTGCGCAGCCAGACCAGGGTGACGGCAGCAATCGTGAATGCCGGCGCGCGTTTGCGGGTGATCGGGCGAGCCGGGGTCGGGGTCGACAACGTCGATGTGGAGGCCGCGACCAAGCGCGGGGTGATCGTGATGAACGCGCCCGGCGGCAATACGATTTCCACGGCGGAACATGCCTTCTCGCTTCTGTTGTGCGCAGCGCGGAAAATTCCACAGGCCGACGCGCTGTTGCGCGGCGGAAAATGGGACCGGAAAAATCTCGAAGGGGTCGAGCTCTTCAACAAGACGCTCGGCGTTATCGGCATGGGAAGAATCGGCAGCGAGCTGAGCCGCCGCGCCATCGCGTTTGGGATGCGCATCATGGCATTCGACCCCTATTTGTCCGCGACCCGCGCCCGGACGCTGCAAGTCGAGCTGGTGGATGAACTAGATGACCTGTTGGCCGGCGCCGATTTCATCACCCTCCACACGCCCCTGACAGCGCAGACCCATCATTTGCTCGACGCCGCGCGGCTCGCGAAAACGAAACGCGGTGTGCGGGTAATCAATTGCGCCCGCGGCGGATTGATCGACGAGGCCGCCCTGGCCGAGGCCCTGGGTTCCGGCCAGGTTGCCGCCGCCGCGCTCGATGTTTTCGAGACCGAGCCGCTGCCAGGCGAATCGCCGTTGCGCGATTCGCCGAACCTGGTTCTGACTCCCCATCTCGGTGCGTCCACGGCCGAGGCGCAGGAAAGCGTTGGAATCGAGATCGCGCAATCGATTCGAGCGGCCCTCCTCGATGGCACGATTCGCAATGCGGTAAACATGCCGAATCTTGATGCCAAGACGCTCGCGGTCGTCGGCCCACATCTCCGTTTCGGCGAAAAGCTCGCGCGTTTCCTGTTCCAACTCGCGCCAAGGCGAGTCGAAAGTTTGAACATCAACTACAGCGGGAAAGTGAACGAGGTGGACACCACTGCAATCACCCGCTCGGTCCTGAAAGGCTTCCTGCAGGGAGCCGGCGGAAGCGAGATCAACGAAGTGAACGCCCCAGCGTTCGCCGAGAGTCTCGGTATCAAAGTTACCGAAAGCCGTTTAAGCGCTGCCGGCGATTACACCGATCTGCTCGAACTTTCGGCCGTAGCCGAGGGCAAAACCGTCTCCGTGGCCGGCGCATTTTTCGGCGCAACGCCGCGAATTGTGAACGTGAACAGCCGTCACGTGGAAGCGCGCCCGCACGGCGTGGTGCTCGTCCTCGAAAACACCGACCGCCCCGGCATCGTCGGCCGAATCGGAACCCTCCTGGGCGAGCACGGGGTGAACATCGCCACGATGTCATTGAGCCGAAACCAGGCAGGCGGCACCGCGTTGACCGTGCTCAATCTGGACACAGCGCCGGATCGGGCGTTGCTGGAAAAAATTCGCGCGAGCGAAGACATCAAATCGGCCCAGGTGATCGAGCTGTAGGCTGGGTAGCGCGGGCGTCCCGCCCGTTGGCGATGGCGTCCTCACCGTCGCGAACTCCTCAAAAAATCGTTTCGGCAAGACGCCAAAACCAACGCGCGCGGCGCGCGCGCTACCCAGGCACCGGCGTCACCGCGCTTCCAAGGCCGGATTTCGGCATTGACCGTTGAGAGGCCCCGTCTTCAAACTCCGCCTATGGACTTCAGCGCTCATTCAATTATTTGGGTCTTACTCGCCGGCCTCGTCATCGGCGCCATCGCCAAGTTATTGATGCCGGGACGAAACCCCGGCGGTTGCATCATCACCATGCTCCTGGGTATCGCAGGCGCGTTTGTGGGGACGTGGCTCGGCCGCATGTTTACCGGGAATGAGAACTACACGGCCCACTGGATCATGTCGATCGTCGGCGCAATGCTGCTCCTGTTGCTGTATCGATTGATCGCCGGGCGGCGCAATTAGGGATCAGCTGAAAACCCGTGTCATCCCGAGCCGCGCAGACGGCGAGGGACCTCGCGATGAATGACGAAGATCGAATGCCGAATGCAGAAGATCGGACAGCGACGCTTGGCGCTTTGCTTTCCGCATTCGTGTTTTGTCATTCTTTCGACCTTCGGAATTCGGAATTCGTCATTTGGTGCGGGGTCCCTCGCCGTCTAACGCGGCTCGGGATGACAGATGAAGCGGCCGCCTCCCTGTGCCACAATGCGGTCGCATGCCGCGACCCAGTAGACTCGCCATCCTCTCTGCCTTCGCGGCCCTTTACCTGATCTGGGGATCGACCTACCTCGCAATCCGATTTGCGATCGATACCATTCCGCCTCTGCTCATGGCGGGTTCACGCTTTCTTCTCGCCGGATTCATCATGTTTGTGATTGCACGATGGCAGGGTGCGCCCAAAGGATCGCTCGCGAATTGGGGCACGGCCCTGCTCATCGGCGCCTGCCTGCTGCTCGGCGGCAATGGTGGAGTGACGCTCGCGGAGCAGTACGTTTCCTCGGGTCTCGCCTCGGTGATGGTGGCGACCGTTCCGATCTACATCGCGCTCTTCGCCTGGTGGAGCGGGATCGCGCCGAGGCCCACGCCGATCGTCTGGTTCGGACTGGCCGGCGGCTTTGCGGGAGTGGCGATTCTCCTCGGACCTGCGTTGCGTTTTTCGCCTGATGACACCAGCCGCCCAGGGATCGGCATGCTGATTTTGCTCGTCTCCTCTTTCATTTGGTCAGCCGGTTCGATCTACTCGCGCAAGGCGAAAAGTGCTTCACCACCTCTCCAGCTCGCGGGCCAGCAGATGATTTGCGGGGGCGCGCTCCTCACCATCTCCGGATTACTCATGGGCGAGCATCATCGGTTCGACGCCAGCCGCATCAGCCTGCTTTCGATTGGCGCATTCGCCTACCTTGTGATCATCGGCGCGCTCGTGGGCTATACCGCTTATATCTTCCTGCTGCGCCATTGCGATCCGGCGAAAGTGGCAACGTACGCTTATGTAAATCCGATCGTTGCCGTGATCCTCGGCGCTCTTTTCGCGGGTGAAACCCTGACCGCCCGCGCGGTCCTCGCGGCGGGATTGATCATCGGCTCGGTCGCGCTCGTCATCACCGTGCAGCAGACAAAATCGAGACCGATGCCAGTGGACGTGGCCTGTGCGCCGGCCGATTGATTCACGAAGTGCGAATTCTGTCTTATGCCTAACGACCCGGAATCAATCGCGGCGCTGAAGGAAAACTGGCGCGCGGAACTACAGACAGCTCGCGTCTACCGGGAGCTGGCGGGGCGCGAGAAAGAGCAGAAGCGCCGGGACATTCTGCTGCGCATGGCCGAGGCCGAGGAAAGACACGCGGCCCGCTGGGCCCAAAAGCTCACCGAACTGGGCGAACCGCCGCCGGAATTGAAAGACTCGTTAGGCCAACGACTCAGCCGCTGGTGGAACCGGATGGCCGGCCTCGACGTGGCCATTCGCCGGATGGAAGCGGCGGAAGACCGGCACGAAGCGCGTTACCGCGCCCAAAGTGAACGCGCCCTGGCCGACGATCCCGACGCCCTGAAGTTTCTGCACGAAGCCGCCCTCGAGGAAAGAGCCCACGCCCGCGTCCTGAACGCCATGGCCCCGCCCGCCCCGGCGGGGCCACGCGCCGCGCTCGATACCATCTTGAAACGAGAGCGCTGGCATGGCCGTGGCGGCAGCTGGGTCGCTGATGCGATTTACGGCGTAAACGATGGACTCGGCGCTGTCTTCGGCATCGTCTCCGGCGTCGCCGGCGCAACCAACAACCAGCAGCATTACGTCCTCATTTCGGGTCTGGCGGGAATGCTCGCCTCATCCCTCTCCATGGGGGCCGGCGCGTATCTCGCCGCGAAAAGCGAAGCGGAAGTTTACGAGGCCGAGATCGCCCGCGAAAAACGCGAAGTCGAAGAAAATCCGGAAGAGGAGATCGAGGAAATGTCGCTCTTTTATCAATTGCAAGGATTCACTCCGGAAGAATCGCAGCGCATGGCCGAGCGCCTCGCCGAACAACCCGACCAGATGGTCCAGGCAATGGCGCAACATGAGCTCGGTCTCTCCGAGCATCGTTTCCCGAATCATTGGAAGTCGGCCACTTCCGCCGCGATCTCGACCGCCGTCGGCGCGTTCATTCCGATCGTGCCGTTCTTCTTTATGAGCGGAATCGAAGCCGTGATCGCGTCGTTCGCCATCAGCATCGTCGCTCATTTCGCGGTTGGCGCGGTCAAGTCGCTCATCACGATCCGTTCATGGTGGGCGTCCGGTCTGGAGATGACAATGGTCGGCGTCATCGAAGCCATCGTCACCTACAGCCTTGGCCTGGCCTTCGGCGCGATGGCGTAGCCGGTAATTCCCTCCTGCTCCTGATCCTTCCCGTCCTCGCGGGATCAAAAACAAGAGCATGATCAGGATGATGAGCGGGAATTCGGACGGCGCCGTCGCGCCTGTTTAATCCGTTCTGGTGTCAAGTCACCCGGTCGCAGAACACGGCGGTCGCGGATCACCAGAGATTCCCAAGCAGAGGGAACGACTGTGAAAAGGCGCCTTAAAAAAATTCAAAAATAAATCTCGCGCGCGAGGTGGTGTTATAGTTACCTACAACACTATATGAGATCGAGCGGAACACAGGATGCATAGTGAATGGCACGACAGTCAGCCGATTTACCGACAGCTGCGCGATCGGATGGTGGCCATGATTCTCGATGGCGTCCTCAAGGAAGGCGATCCGCTCCCTTCCGTCCGAAATGTCGCGGCCGAATATCGCGTCAATCCACTCACCGTCCTGAAGGGCTATCAGCAACTCGTCGATGATCAGCTGGTCGAAAAAAAACGAGGCCTCGGCATGTTCATCAAAACGGGCTCGCGCAATCTGCTCCTGGAGGGCGAGCGCGAGAAATTCCTTACCGACGAGTGGCCCAGGATTCACGCCACCATTCAGCGGCTCGGCCTGACTCCGAAAGAATTGCTCGAGGCCGTCAAACCAAAGCCGTTGTTATCGAAACCCGCGAAGGAGGAGCACTAAAGTCATGGCCTGTATAGAAGCACGCGGTCTCCGCAAGGCTTTCGGCACCACCATTGCACTGGACGGCATCGATTTGCGCGTGGAAGAAGGACGCATCCTTGGACTTATCGGGCCGAACGGCGCCGGCAAGACAACCGCCCTCAACGCCATCCTCGGTCTCACTTCCTACGAGGGAGAACTCAGGGTAGTCGGGCGTGACCCCTGGACGGAGCGCGATCAGCTCATGCGCGATGTCTGTTTCATTGCCGATGTCGCCGTGCTGCCGCGCTGGATGCGGGTTTCACAGGCGCTAGATTACGTGGCCGGCGTGCATCCGAGATTCGATCGGGCCAAGGCGGAAGGTTTTCTTGCGAAGACCGATATCAAGCGCACGAGCAAGGTCAGGCAGTTGTCGAAGGGCATGGTGGCTCAGCTGCATCTCGCGCTGGTCATGTCGATCGACGCCAGATTGCTGGTCCTGGACGAGCCGACCCTTGGGCTCGACATCCTGTATCGCAAGCAGTTCTACGATTCGCTGCTGAACGACTACTTCGATCACAGCCGCACCATCGTGGTCACAACGCATCAGGTGGAAGAGATCCATCACGTCCTGACCGACCTCATGTTCATCAACCAGGGACGGATCGTTCTCAATTGCAGCATGGAGGAATTCGAGACGCGCTATTCGGAAGTGATGGTGAATCCCGCGAATGTCGCCGCGGCCCAGGCGCTCAACCCGATTTACGAACGGCAGTTGTTTGGCCGCAGCATCCTCCTGTTCGACAACGCCGATCGCCAGCAGCTTGCGGCTCTCGGCGAAATGCGCACGCCCAGCATCGCGGACCTGTTCGTCGCCGTGATGGGCAACAAGACGGGCGAGCCAGGAGACCAGGGTTCGGAGATCAGAGGTCAGAAGTCAGTGGGAGAATCCAAATGAACACTCCATCGCCCGCCCTACCGGAAATACGTGACGAGTCCGGGGTCCCCGCCTCGAGCTCGAAACTTTCTGCGACCCGGCCATTCTACTGGTGTGTCCGGCGCGAACTGTGGGAGAACCGCTCGATCTACATTGCGCCGCTGATCGCCGCCGGTGTCGTGCTGTTTGGCTACGCGATTAGTGCCATCGGACTGGCCCAGCGCAGGCGTGCCCTCTTGCTGCTCGACCCAGTGCAGCAACGCGCGCACATCGAGATGCCGTACGACATCGTGGCGATGATGATCATGTTCACCGCGTTCATCGTCGGAGTGTTCTACTGCCTCGACGCGCTCTACGGCGAACGCCGCGATCGCAGCATCCTTTTCTGGAAATCGCTGCCGGTCTCGGATCTCACCGCGCTGCTCGCCAAGGTCAGTGTTCCGATCGTATTTCTGCCCCTGATCACGTTCGCCATCATCGAGGCGACGCACCTCGTCATGATGCTGATGAGCACGGTCATCCTGCTGCCGCAGGGTCTGGGGTCAACGACCTGGAGAGTGCTGCCGTTCTTTCAATTGTCGGTGGTTTTGCTCTACGGCCTGATCACGATGGCGCTCTGGCAGGCCCCAATCTTCGGCTGGTTGCTGCTGGTTTCAGCATGGGTGCGTCGCGCAACTTTTCTCTGGGCCGTGTTACCGTGGCTGGCGATCTGCGCGATCGAGAAGATCGCGTTTAACACCTCCTACTTCGCCCTCATGCTGGGCAGACGGATGACGGGGAACTTTGAGGATGCCTTCGTCGTCGTAAAGCACCCGCACGGCGCCGCCGTCGCCCTGGTCGATCGCCTCACGCAACTGGACCCGGTGAAATTCTTCAGCAGCCCAGGTCTTTGGATTGGGCTCGTTTTCGCCGTGGCCTTTTTCACCGCCGCCGTCCAGCTACGTCGGTATCGAGGACCGCTCTAATAACCCGCACGCCAACCCAATCCCTCATCCAAGAGGGAACTTCCAAGAACATGAACATTACTCATCCGATCACGATCATCGCAGTGTTATCTCTCGCATCCGCTGCCAGCGGCCTCGCGCAGCAAAACCAGGACAAACTCAAGCAGCGTGTCCTCGCCCAGGCGAAAAGTGTAAGCCCTGATGACTACGCCTTTACCCGGACAGTTCGGTCAACCCGATAGAAGCTCTCCGAGCGGAGTAACGTTGTGCATCAGTTTAGAAGTCAACTTGCGGCCTCTGCAGCGGCCCCCCCAAATCGCTGCGGTTTTTCCGGGGAGCACACGCGCCCTCGCGTGTTGGTTTCGGCGCCTCCCCGAAAGACGCTCGTTCCGAATGCTGGCCGAAGAAGAGTTTTCAATGGCGAGGGCGCCATTGCCAGCACGCGAGGCGCGTGCGCTCCCCAGAGCACGCGCGCGGGACCGGCCGGAGAACGTCCGGAAACGTGGTGGCGCCTGGTTGGGGGCTTTAAAGCCGCACTGTTTTCGCTTTTCGTCAGCGAAAAGAAGTGCGTCATCCTTAGCGCGAAAGTGGACAAAGAAGATCTGAAATCGTTGGGCGACTTCATGGAAACGGGAAAGGTGATACCAGTCATCGATCGAACTTACACGCTGCGTGAGACCGCCGAGGCGATGCGGCACTTGGAAACAGGACACGCGCGAGGGAAAGTAATAATAGCTGTGGAGCAGGACAACAAACTCTAATAACTGCAATGATGGAGGAGCAAGCCTCGTTAGCCCATGAAAATGAAACGAATACTAAAGTGGAGTGCACGCGTGATCCTGGTCCTGCTGATAATGGGATTCCTGGTAGGGTTCATCGCTTACTGGCGATCGACTAATGACTGTGATCGCAAGACCGGCGCTCCGGCCAATCCTATGAAAGCAATCGTGCATTGCGAATACGGCGGACCCGAGGTGTTGACACTGACAGACGTTGAGAAGCCGGTGCCGACAGACAACCAAGTCCTGGTCAAAGTTCGCGCGGCTTCCTTAAACCCGCTAGACCTCATGGTCCGCGGGCCGTGGCTCATCCGCCCGCTCTCCGGTATGCGCAAACCGAAAGACACCCGGCTCGGTGTCGACTATTCGGGGATCGTGGAAGCCGTCGGCAAGAACGTGACCCAGTTCAAACCTGGCGATGAGGTGTTCGGTGGAAAGAACGGGGCCGTGGCTGAATATGTATGCGTCCTGGCCGATCGAGCGGTCACGTTTAAACCCCCCAACATGACGTTTGAGCAGGCGGCTGCTGTTCCCGTCGCTGCCCTCACCGCGCTCCAAGGTCTTCGTGACAAAGGAAAGATCAAAGCCGGACAAAAGGTCCTCGTCAATGGCGCGTCCGGCGGCGTGGGCACCTTCGCGGTGCAAATAGCAAAATCGTTCGGGGCCGAGGTGACCGCCGTATGTAGCACGCGAAACCTCGAGATGGTCCGGTCGATCGGCGCAGATCACGTGATCGACTACACGAAAGAAGATTTCACCCAGACCGATCAGCGCTACGATCTGATTTATGACCTCGTTGGGAACCATTCGTTCTCCGAACGGCGGCGGATTCTAACTCCGAATGGCATCTGTGTGATGGCCGGCGTTGGAGGAGCAGGGTGGCACGACGGAATGGCGGGTCGTTTGGTCGGTGAACTCAATGCCTATGTGGGTTCCTGGTTCGTAAGCCAGAAGTTCATCGCCTATATCGCCGAATTCAACAAGGCAGACATCGCTATCCTCGGTGACCTGATGCGGGATGGAAAAATGACACCAGTCATCGACAAGACCTATAAATTGAACGACGTCCCGGCCGCTCTCAGATATCTGGAAACAGGCCACGCCCGTGGAAAAGTAGTTATTACAGTGGAATGACCTGCAGAAGAGAAACCTTCTCAATCGGCTGCCGCCTGATAGCCTCGCATCAATTTGGAATCCACCGAGAAGCCACACGCTCTGGTTTTTTATGAAAACACACCTGCAAATCCTGATCATCGCCTTTTGGTTTCTGTTTACAGACGCAGGATGGGCCCAGACGCCAAATCCCAGTCCAGCCCAGCGGATGAAAGCCATTGTTTATCACGAATATGGCTCACCCGATGTCCTTCGGCTTGAAGAAGTCGACAAGCCGGTTCCGCTGGACAATCAGCTCCTGATCAGAGTTCGCGCGGTGTCGGTGAATCCACTTGACTGGCATTTCATGGAAGGCACGCCCTACCTCGGCCGCCCTTTGGCGTTTGGATTCCTCAAACCAACCGTCGAACGACTCGGCGTTGACTACGCGGGGACGGTGGAAGCAGTCGGCAAGAATATCACCGACTTCAAGCCGGGCGATGAAGTCTTCGGAAATCATTTTGGCGCTTTTGCCGAGTATGTAGTTGCTAGCGATAAGGGCATGGCCTTGAAACCGGCTAATTTCACGTTCGAGCAGGCAGCTTCACTCCCGGTGGCGGCACTCACCGCGTTGCAGGCCCTTCGCGACTACGGAAAGATCCAGCCGGGACAGAAGGTCTTGATCAACGGTGCATCGGGAGGCGTGGGCACGTTCGCGGTCCAGATCGCCAAGACATTCGGTGCGGAGGTGACCGGCGTCTGCAGTGGGAGGAACCTGGAACTGGTTCGATCGCTCGGCGCCGATCATGTCATTGATTATACCAAGGAGGATTTCACCCAGCGCGCGGAACGTTACGACCTGATTCTCGACAATGTCGGCAACCAGCCTTTGTCCGGATTCCGGCGCGTCTTGAATCCCAGGGGGATATACGTCGGGATCGGAGGAGGAGGAGTAAACGACAGCCGCTGGACTGGTCCGCTGGTTGGCGTGATAAAAATGCTGATAACGAAACGGTTCACGAGCCAGGAGTTGAGAATGATGCTGGCGGAAATCAACAGAAAAGACCTGACCATTCTGGCCGATCTCATCCAGGCCGGAAAGATGAAACCGGTTATCGACAAGACTTATCCCTTTAGTCAGCTCCCCGAGGCGATGCGGTATTTGGAAGAAGGGCACGCTCGAGGAAAAATCGTCTTAACTGTAGGCGATAATATCGAACCATTAGCGCCCGGTGCCAATCGCGCCGCGGGCCCCGCGGGCACGCCCAGCCCTCTTCTCATTGCGCTTGAGCTCATCGTCATTCCGGCTGGCGTGTTGATCGTGCCAATTATCGCCGCGTTCGTTCTTAATCGCCGCTTCAAGCGGGGTAACCCAGACAAGAGAGGATTCAGATGGGGCTACTACTTTAGCATCATGTCCATCGTCGCCGGCCTTGTTCTCGGCCTCCTTCTTGAAGCCGGTCCCACAGCTCTGATCGTTTGCGGCCTCATTTACGCACTGCTCGCCTGGTTCTTTGCTCAGCGTCGGCGCTGGGCCTGGATTACGCTCACGATTCTCAGCTTCAACCCTGTCGTCTGGATCATCAACGCGATCTACCTCTGGAGACGTTGGGCGGAGGGTCCCGTAGCCACGCCAGCAATATAACCCACCCGAGCGCTGAAGTCGCCCAGCTCAGTCGGGGCGCGCTCCGGAGAAAACGGCGACAGAGCGCCGTGACCACAGCGACGACGATCTCAAACATTTTGGATTAATGAAGAAGTCGCTGAAACAAGTCCTTCACAAGCTGGTCGACGTGAAGCCGGGCGAGCTGCGGGCCATGTGGCTCGGCTTTATCTTTCATTTCGTCGTTCTGGCCGGCTATTACGTCATCCGGCCGATCCGCGACGAAATCGGAGCCAGTAGCGGCGTGGAAAAGCTGCCCTGGATGTTCACCGCGGTGCTGATCACGATGCTCGCAGCGAACGCGCTCTTCGCCGCAATCGTCGCGCGCATGTCGCGGCGGCGCTTCATCCCGATCGCCTACCGATTCTTTATCGCGAACCTGGTCATCTTTTACCTGCTCATGCGCGTTCTGCCGGCCGATCAACAGCCGCTGCTCGCCCGTTCCTTTTTCGTTTGGGTAAGCGTCTTCAATCTTTTCGCGACGACCGTTTTCTGGGCCTTCATGACCGACCTGTTTACGACCGAGCAGGGCAAACGTCTGTTTGGTTTCATCGCCGTGGGCGGTTCGTTAGGCGGAATTCTCGGACCTATCATCACCACCCTGCTCGTACATCGCGTCACGACCGGAGTCTTCCTTTTGATCTGCGCAGCAATGCTGGAGATCGCGGCGCAATGCGTTCGTTTTTTTCCCTCCAACTTCACTACCCAGGGTCAGCCACAAAATTCCGAGAAACCGATGGGCGGAAATATTTGGGAAGGCATCACCCACATTTGCCGTTCACCCTACCTGCTCGGACTTCTCCTTTTCATCCTCCTTTACACGAGCACGTCGACCTGGGCCTACTTTCAGCAGGCGGACCTCACAAAGTTTCAGATCCAGGATAGCGCCACGCGCACCGCGTTTTTTGCGAAGCTTGATCTCTCCGTCAACACCCTCACCGTTTTCATTCAGATTTTCCTGACCGGCCGTTTGCTGAAATGGCTCGGCGTCGGACTGACGCTTGTCCTGATGCCGGTGCTGAGTCTGTTCGGGTTTCTGGCCATTGGAGTTGCGCCGGTGCTCGCGGTGCTCGCTATCTTCCAGGTCGCGCGCCGGGCTGCGACCTTTGCCCTGACCCGACCCGCCCGCGAAGTTCTTTTCACCGTCCTGCGACGCGAAGACAAATACAAAGCGAAGAGCTTCATCGACACGTTTGCGTACCGCGCCGGCGATCAAATTGGCGCCTGGTCCTACGGCGGTCTGCACGATCGCGGTTTCAACGTCAGCGCCACCAGCTACATCGCGATCCCCTTCGTCGCGTTGTGGTGCGGCTTAAGTCTGTGGCTGGGCCGCCGCCAGGTCGCCCTGGCAAAGCAACGAGAGGAATCGCCGAGGTCTGTTTGAAGCGTTTTGTGACGCGGCTCGATGAACAATGAGGGGACAGATTGGGGCCGGGGATCGGATAAACCCATTCATTTTCTTGCCTCCTTGCTTAACTGCGGCACCGGGCGGAGCAGATTCATGACTTTTCTCCTTTGGGTCCTGAGGTCTTCCGGAGTGTCTTCAATGCGCCTCCCCACGCGATGAGCTCATCCAGCATCTCGTTGACCGAGGACGCTTTTCGTGAATCCGGCTTGAAGACGCTGAAGTTTTCGAAGTCGGTAAACATTGAGAGCAAGACCTGGTTGCGCACGGTGGCCATTCTCACCTCCGCCAGCACGAGACGCAGTTGCTCGACCGCCCGCGCGCCACTGACGCCGCCGTAGCTCACGAAGCCGGCCGTCTTGTTGTTCCACTCGGCAAACAGGAAATCGATCGCGTTCTTAAGCGCGCCGGGGATTCCATGGTTGTACTCGGGCGTGACGAAAACATAGGCATCGAAACTGTCGATCTTAGCGGCCCATACTCTGGTATGAGGCTTACTGTATTGTCCGAGGATCGGCGACAGCGGTTCGTCGAGAAGCGGTAGGTTGAAATTTTTGATGTCCACGAGTTCGAACTCGGCGTCGGTGCGCTTCTTCGCGACTTCATGGACCCACTTCGCTACCGCCTCGCCGTTTCGACCGGGGCGCGTGCTTCCCAGAATGATTGCGATCTTTATCATAAGTTCCTCCCTGATGGTTTCTGAAAAATGCTTCCCGTGATTTTGTTACCGCAGTCCCTGAGCTGGGACGCGCTGCTGCAAGAGTCCAGCGAACGCCGAGCGGACGCTCAGGAAAACAACGACCCAGAGCAGCGTCACGACGATCGCAAGAGCGAGGCCGCTCGGAGCCATCAGGATGTGAAATATCAAAATGTTCACGATGATGGGAGCAAGCAGCGTCAGCGCGAGCGGAACGTGCCGATTGACCAGAAGCAGGATGGCCGAGACGAGTTGGAGCAAAAAGACGACGACCAGATAATTGGAAGCGACGAGCGCTCCGACGAACTGACCAGCCGTTCCGGAAGGTAACGCGCTGTGAATGAAGTGAAGGAACCCGTTCAATCCGAAGACCAGAAAGATAAGGCCCAGAAGGTAGCGGGCGATGAGAGCAGTGATTTTCATGTTAGTTGGTGGTTAGAGTTTTTGTTTAACCGATCGAAAGTTACCTGCGCGCATCAGGAGTCGCCCAATACCATGTTTGTTGTGCTACCATGCTTTTCCGGCATGATGGGATTCCCCTCCCCTTTGCGAGTCTCCCGATCGTTCGTTTCGTTGAACTCAACGATCAGAAAGCTCGTTGCCTGCTTTGATCCGTTAGGCACTTTGAAATCGCTATTGGCCGGAACCCAAGTCCATCGAGACGGAAAGGCAGGCTCGCCGTCTCGCGGTAACAGTTGATCGATCTTGTCCAGCGTCACGACCAGTCGATCTCGGCCATCGTAGGGCGGCAACCATTCCGAATTGGCCGGAACCGCGACCGTCGATACCCGCACTTCTTGAGTTTCGAATATCGTGGTCTTGGGGCTCTCGTTCTTATCCGGCAGGCCCGGAGCCACCGTGTTGTTGGTCGAGGGGTCGAGATTTTCCATTTCGCGCTCCTCTTGCAGGGCGTGATGCATCTGGAACCGCTCGACGATATCGAGAACATTGTTATTCATCGCATTCCTCTTTCTGGTTGGGTTTTGGGGAAAATACCTGCGACGTTTTGGATTCGCCCAATACCATGTTTGTTTTGCTGCCATGCTTTTCCGGCATGATAGAATGCGGCAGTGGAACTGCGGCACCTGCGATATTTTCTGGCGGTGGGCGAAGCGTCGAACTTCACCAAGGCCGCCGCGCGGCTTCGAATCGCGCAACCGGCGTTGAGCCGGCAGATCCAGGACTTGGAGGATGAGATCGGCGTGGACCTTCTGCGCCGCAGCCCGCGCGGCGTGACCCTTACGGCGGAAGGAAAACTTTTCCTGGAGGAAGTCCGCGAGCTGTTGAAACACGCCGATGAGTCGGTGGAAAGAGTGCGAGCGCTGGCCCGGGGTGAATATGGCGAGTTGCACATTGGCTACGCCGCGGTTCCCACCACCGAGATATTGCCCCGAACGCTGGCCGCGTTTCAAAAAGCAGCGCCACGGGTAAAGGTGTTGTTGCATAATCTGTCTAGCGATGAACTCATCGCCGGACTGCGAAACGCCACTCTGGAACTCGCGATCATGGTCCAGCCCACCGACGAGCAAACTGTGGGGATCGAGTTTGAACTGTTGCGCACGTTCCCGTTGGGCGTGGTGATGAGCGCGGCGCATCCCTTTGCCCGGTTGAAATCCATCCCGTTGGAAAAATTAGCGCCCAAACCGCTCGTCGGTCTCAGTCGCAAGGACTACTCCGAGCATTACCGTTTCCTCGATCGCCTCTTCGCCCCTCTCCATGTCAAACCACGCCTCGCGGTGGAATGCGACGGCGTGAGTTCGCTGATCACCGAGGTCGAGGCCGGACACGGCGTCTCTCTGGCGACCCCAGTCTTTAAACTCGTAATTGGCAAACGACTGCTCTACCGCCCACTCACGGGTACGACTCAAACGGCGGCCGTCGGCATTGCACGTGCCACAAAGGGTGACATGACGCCCGCCGGAGAGAAATTTTGCGAGATCCTGCGCAGGACATCTCGTTCCAAGTGAACGAAAGATCCTGGGCTGTAACCGCCGCGCTCCGCCGCCGTGTCTGAAAAAGCCTCGACTGAGCGAGGCGCCTACAGCGGGATGGTCGGAATCACCGGATTTCGATCACGATGATGAATCCGGAACGCCGTGTTGTTCTTCGAAACATGATTCGAAGCTCTTCAGATCTACCGGAACCCGGGGCTGCGCGCCTTTCGGGCCCGCCCGGAGATATTGAACCGGCCACGCGATTGGTTCGTCGAGTTCTCGAGCCGCTCGCAAGGTCCAATACGGATCGCGCAAAAACTCGCGCGCCATGATTACCGCATCTGCCTGTCCCGTCCGAATGATGTGCTCCGCCTGAACTGGAGAAGTAATCATGCCGACCGCACCCGTCATGATGTCAGCTTCGCCGCGGATCCGCTCGGCAAAGGCTGTTTGGTAACCGGGACCGACCGGTATTTTCGCATGAGGCACGTTACCACCGGAAGAACAATCGATGAGATCAACTCCCATTGGCTTCAATTGCCGGGCAAGGGTGATCGAATCGTCAACATTCCACCCGCCCTCAATCCAATCCGTCGCGGAGATGCGCAGGAATAATGGCAATTCCTTCGGCCATTCGGATCGAACTGCCGCCACAACCTCAAGGCAAAGCCGGATTCGATTCTCGAATGACCCTCCGTAATCGTCCTCTCGTCTATTGCTCAGAGGCGACAGAAACTCGTGAATCAGGTAGCCGTGCGCGGCATGGATTTCCACGACGCGGAAACCAGCCCGGCAGGCGCGGCGCGCGGCGGCAGCGAAAGCGGCGACAACTTCTTGAATGCCATCAAGGGTAAGGGCCTGCGGCATCGGGTAGGTTTCGGAAAACCGTAATGCGCTTGGGGCCACGACCTTCGTCCAGCCTCCTTCGCTTTCAGGAACCGCATCGTGACCTTCCCATGGCCGGCTGGTGCTCGCCTTGCGGCCGGCATGGGCCAGTTGCATTCCAGCGATGCTTCCCTGTTCATGAATGAAACTGACGATTCGACCCAGCATCTCGATGTGCCCATCGGCCCAGATGCCGAGGTCCTGCGGACTGATTCGTCCCTCGGGGAGAACCGCCGTCGCCTCAGTCAGGACCAGGCCGGCGCCGCCCACGGCGCGGCTGCCGAGGTGAACGAGATGCCAGTCGTTCGCGTATCCGTCCCGGCTCGAATACTGGCACATCGGCGAGACAAATACGCGGTTCGCGAACTTCAAACCACGAATCGCGAGCGGATCAAACAGGCTGGGCATCTTAATTATCAGTTTCGGCTATTGGTTATTGGATGTCACCCGCCAAACACGAGCTCGTCACGGCGCAGGATCGGTTTTTCAAGTCCTTTTCGCGTTTCAACGAAGTCCTCTCACCGCCAATACCGTTATGGTAATTATAGAAACTGGCCTGCAAAGTGCTCAAGAAAACTGACGATGTGTTTAGCACTTTATTTGGCCGCTTCCCAGGGATTACCACTGATTCCCTGGGACCAGGCAAACCCGGCCTTCCACGTACTCCGTTTGCCAAAGCGTGCCGACGGCGTCCGAAAGCATTTTCGAGGCAAGTTCGTTTACTACGCCGCCTCGGCGCAGGGTTGTTCGTGCGCTTTCAACTACGAGCACGAGGACGACTCGATCTTGCAGTTGAAAAATTATCTTCGGAACGCGCTCATCTGCGTCAAGGAAGTCGAAGTGTTCGCCTGCCAGGTCGGTGCCGAGGAGCAGGAGACACAACACGCTTTAACTTCTTCCCCGGAGGGAATTGCTCTGGCCGACTTCTCCTTCAAGGATGGCCAGCACCTTACGGTTCGCCTAGGAAATTCTTCGCTGCGTGCCAGTGAAGCCGAAAAATGTTTACAGCGCGTGACGCGACCGGTTCCGCTGTTCAACCGCAGGGCGCACCGCGATCCAACTCTGCACGCGGCATCTGTTGGTCCACCGAATCATCAACTTGCGCATTAAAAAGCGCCCGAATACCACTCCGTTGAAGCGCTCGTGACACTGAGCGCTTACTGAAGGAAATAGACCTGGACAACTCCGGTGCCAGTACTCTCCGGTTTACCTCGCACTTGAGCCGTGTATTGCCCGGGCTGGAGAGTGGTTACGACGGCTGCTTCAAGATCGTTGGTGGGTTGAAGGCCAGTAGCCTCCACCTCTGCTTGCTGGCTGCTACCATCCAAACGTACTTTCCAATTGTCGTTTTCCACAACGATGGCGCCATTTTGGTCCCTGAGCTGCAGCGTTGTGTCGGCCAGGGCGTTGGTGATTCCAAACGCAGCCAAAGAAGGTCCGATCGCCCGAACCACTGCTCTCACGGGCCCGTTCTGCACAATGAAACCGGCAATCATCAGTTTATCGCCCGGTTGGATGAGGCCTCTCGTAGCGATGTTAGCCAGTTTGGCAGGTGAGCCCGCACTTAGATCATAGGCGTCGACTACGCCAGTGCCTACGGTGTTCCCGAGGCCGCGGACGACTGCGGTGTAACTTCCGGGAGCAAGATTTGCAATAATGGCGGACTCGAGATCGTTGCCCGGAGCAAGACCGCTCGCTGTGATCTCCGCGGACTGATCCCCAGTAATGAGGCCCCCTACTTGCGTGGTTTTCCAGTTATCGTTTGTGGCGACTATCGCGTTGTTGGCATCATGGATCTCGAGAGTAGGATTCGCTAATGCATCAGTTATACCAAACGGAACAAGCGATGGGCCGATCGCCCGCACAATGATTTTCTTCGCCGAGCCAGCCGGCCCTTGAACGATAAAGCCCTCGATAAGCACGTTGTCACCGGTGCCAACTGGCAACCGGGTTGAAACGTTACCGACTACGCCTGGCGTGACGCCAGCGAGCAAGGTTTGCCATAAACCCCGCCCATACGTGCCAGCGCGGATTTTGCTGCTGTTGTAATCGATCTCCAGGCTGTCTACGATCACGTTGGGAAGGTTGTTGTTATAAGCCTGCCAATCGTTCATCGTGGCATTGCGGTAATAAACGCCGGCTACCGTCCCGATGTAGAGCGCGTCCTGGGAGCCGTTTTCATACACGATCGCACGCGTGCTTGAGTTCGGTAGCGTTGTCCCGCTAAAGTTCGTCCAGGTGGCTCCGCCATCCTGGGAAAAGTAAACGGCGTTCGTGTTTCCACCTTGGAGGCTTACCCAGAGACGCATCGGATTCTTTGGGTCGACGGCTACACCTGTAGCGGTCAGGGGCAAGCCGGCGCTGATATCCGTAAACGTCCCTCCCTCGTCCGTGCTCCGATAAAAGCTGCCGGTTGAAGAAAAGGCGTTACTTCGTCCTACGTAAAGCGTCTTCGGGTCAGATGGGGCGAGGGCTATCACGTTGACGTTCTGTTTGTCCGTAAAGTTCGATACGTTGTTCCACGTCGCGCCTCCATCGGGGCTCCGGTAAACATTTTCATACCCGGCATAAACTACCTGCGTATTCGCCGGATTGATGACGATCGGCGCCCCCTCGAAGCGTTTTCCTTCTGTTGCCGTTACCTGCAGCTGGGTGGGGTTGGTATTCAAATCGGTATACTTGAACAGAGCAAAATTCGCCGAGGCGTAGACGACCTGATCATTGGTGGGATCAACTGCAATTCGTCCGAAGTCGCCGGCGTTGAAGTGTTCCCATTTCGTCCCATTATAACGATTAAACCCGTTGTCCTGCTCGCCCACGTAGATCAGCGAAGGGTTCTGTTTGCTGCCGCCAAACTGGTAGATCTGTCCAACTCCCAAAGTAGGACTAAGGTTCGCCCAGCTGACTCCTCCGTCGGGCGAGCGGTGCAGGCCGCCGTCACTGCAATCGTAAATCGCATTGTTGATGTACTCGATGTCATGCTGATCGACGTGGACGATCGGATTGGCGGTGTTGTTTGGGCCGCTGCTTGTATAGAACCACGTAGCGCCGCCGTCCGTCGAACGGATAACGGAAACCACGCCGCCCATCAGTTCGCTCGGATTCGTCGGCGAAATGGCTAGGACTAAATCGTAAAATGTGGCCTGCTGGGTAGCGAATGTCTTCAACGAGTCGCTCGGTATTTTGGCGAAGGTGCTTCCACCGTCATTTGATTTATAAATGCCAAGGTCGGTCGAGCTCGCAGCCAGAAGATAAACGATGTTGGGATCTGCTGCGGTAACACCCAGGACAGCCCTCATCGTGCTGGCTGCATCTGGCAGTCCAGCAGTTGCCGCCTGCCACGTGACGCCGCTGTCAACCGAACGAAAGAAAACACCCGCATCGGTCACGGTATAAACCGTGGCCGGCGATCCCGGCCGAAGCTTGATGTCCCGATAGACAGTGAAGTTGCCGCCGTCCGGTGTTACCTTTGTCCAATTCGTCCCGCCATTGCGGGTGTAGTAAACGCCTTCGGTGGTTCCGGCATAAACATTCGACCCGTTCGTAGGATCGATAGCCAGCTTCGGAATGTAACGGAAATCGGTTAGCTGATAAGTCAGGCCGGTCACCGCCCACGTCGCACCACCATCGGTTGACTTGTAGACACCTATGCTGGGTGTCTCGCGTCCATCAGCATCGCCAGTAGCGGCGTAAACTACGTTGCCGTCATTCGGATCGACTACCAGGCTGCTGATGGTAATTACCGGAAGCATCTGCGCCCGCGGCGACCAGGTCGTGCCGCCGTCATTTGTCACCCACACACCGCCGCTGGCCGCGCCGGCGTAAAGATGCTGCGGGTTCTTTGGGTCCACCGCAATCGTATTCATGCGTCCCTGGCTGGGTTCGAAGATCGCGGGCTGCCCCGGGTCAGTCATGCTGAGCGGGCCTACCTCCTGCCAGCTGGGCACCGAAACTGCGTTCACCAGTGGACTCGACTGTTGGCGTTCCGTTTTGATTGTTTCGCCGCCGAATCTTGCCTCTTTCACTGCTGGCGGCGGCGGCGGATCGCTTTCCATTTCGTGCGTCACGGCCCGGGCGCTGGGCGTATGATTAGCATGATAAGCCTTCGGCAAGAGAACCGCCGCCAGGGCGGCAATCGCGACGACTGTGGTCAGAATGATTGAACGGGACATAGGCAATTGGGCGGATTGTAGAAACACGCTCTCCCTCCCTGCAACACCTAATTCTTAAAGGGACATGGGGGCGGCCACTCACTTCTGGTTTTTTTGCTCGCGTCGACTCAAGGTTTCGCTTGATGAATCTCGCTCCGCCTCGATGCTTTTCGCTCGCGGTTGGGCGTTTTTTGAGGTCAGCGCGAGCTGATTATCTCATCGTTCAACATCGGCTTTTCTGGACAAGAGTGGACGGGAGGAAATTCATCAGGGGGACATTCCTATCCATTGCGCTTGCGCGAATTTCAAGGACCCCGCACCATCGCCGCATGAATCCAATACGCTTGAACATCCTGGCGTCTGTTGTGGCCGTCTTTGTTTCCGCATCGGCCATAGCCGCTCCTGCGCCGACGACGCCCGGCACCTATCGCGATTGGCATGGCGTCGATGAAGTCACGATCATTCGGCCCTTCAACGCGGCGGCGTACAGCCAGATAGCCGTTGAATCGTTCGACAGCACAGGCGTAAAGCTCCCGCCGGTGAACGACAACACCTACCGCGCCGTGCAATCCGCGATCCGCATCATGAAACCGGCTTTCATGGACGGATTGGCCCAGAAAGCGCAGCGCAAGGCGAGCGCCAATGCGCCCGGCAAAACGCTCGTCGTCCGCGCGCGCCTGGCAAAAGTCGATCCGGGCTCGCAGGCAGCCCGCTACTTCGTCGGGTTCGGCGCCGGGGCCGTCAAAATCGCGATCGCAGGCGAGATCATCGACCGCTCCTCCGGCAAAGTTCTGGTGCGGTTCGCGCAGGAACGGCGGTCAGCCTTTGGCGCTTTCGGTGGCGGCTACGGCGAGTTGTTCCAGCGCACAGCGCGTCAAATAGGCGGCGATATTGGCGAATTGATTAACACCTTCTGAGAGCGCCGCCCTTGTCTCGCGCGGAAGTTGGGGTTAAGGTCGCTCCGCAAAAAGTGAGGGTACAGCTCAGTTGATAGAGCGTCTCGTTCGCAAAGATTTTTTGCGGTTTTGTGACTCGTCCCGACCCTGATGGACACTGCTGGACAGGTGCGGACGCTAAAAGAAAGCGCGCTTCCTACGATCCGCACAACCGTGTGGACACTTCTGGACAGGAGTAGACCGAATTTCCAGCGCCAGGGGGGCAAAACGGGTGGCCCTCCGGGTTCGTTTTTACGGTAGGAAGTAGACTTGGACCACGCCGATGCCGGTCGTTTCTGGCTTGCCCCGCATCTGGGCGGTGTATTGACCCGGCTGGAGAGTAGTCACAAAAGCTGCTTCCAGATCATTCGTAGGTTGGAGACCTGTAGCCTCCATCTCTGCTTGCTGGCTGGTGCCATCGGGACGGACTTTCCAATTGTCATTCTCTACGACGATGTTGCCGTTTTGGTCCCTAAGCTGGAGGGTCGTGTCAGCCAGGGCATTGGTGATTCCAAACGCGATCAAAGAGGGTCCGATGGCGCGAACTACCGCTTTCACCAGTCCATTCTGAATAATAAATCCGGCGATCATGAGTTTATCTCCCGGTTGGATCAGGCCTCTGGTCGCGATGTTCGCCAATCTCGCTGGCGAACCAGCGCTAATATCATAGGCATCCACAACTCCGGTGCCCGTGGTATTGTTCACCCCAAGAACAACCGCGGTATAGCTGCCCGGCGCGAGATCCGCGATGATAGCCGACTCCAGATCGTTACTCGGCGCGAGCTGGCTCGCGCTGATCGCGGCCGATTGATCCCCACTAATCAACCCTCCTACTTGAGTCGTTTTCCAGTCGTTGTTTGTGGCAATCGTTGCGCCGCTCGCATCATGGATCTCCAACGTGGGATCAGCCAACGCATCAGTTATCCCAAACGGAACAAGCGACGGACCGATCGCCCGTACGATAATTTTCTTGGTCGAGCTAGCCGGGCCTTGCACGATAAAACCCTCGATCAGGACATTATCACCCGTGCCGACCGGGAGGCGCGTAGAGACGTTACCGACCAAGCCCGGAGTAGAACTTGGGGTTGGTGTCGATGTTGGCGTAGCGGTAGCAGTGGGCGTCGGGCTGGAGACCGGGGTAGCCGTAGGTGTCACTGTTGCTGTCGCAGTAGCGGTAGCAGTAGGTGTCGGGCTAGAGACCGGAGTAGTCGTAGGAGTGGCTGTCGCCGTCGGAGTAGCGGTGGGAGTTGGTCCCGGCGTGTTGGTAAGAGAGAAGTCGGCTGTGACTGCCGTACCCACCACGCTGGCCTTCACAGTGTAACTGCCGGCAGTACTGTTCGCCGTAAAGTCGGGCGCGGTAGCCCGACCGGAAGAATCGGTGATTGCGTCCGCAATTCCGCCGCTTCCGTCAGCGTTAGTTACAACCGCGACCGATGCTCCGCCGGCGCCGCTGCCGGTCATCTGCGGCACATCGGTTCGTCCCAACGATCCACCGAACGTGACGGTATAGACGGAGCCTGATGCGGTCACGGCCACGGAGCCGCCGATGCTGCTCAACGCATTCAAGGCATTCTGGACCTGAGCCGCCGTGGCGCTAAACGGCAGTGAGCTCGTTGTCTGGCCATTGAACGTGAGCGTGAACGTGCCAGACGAACCGGAGACCGTCACCGTCTGGATTTCCGTGCCCGCCAATACGCCTCCCTCGGTATTGGTAACAACCGAAGCCGTGGCACCCCCGCTGCCGCTCGCGGTCATCTGGCTCACATCGGTCCGGCGCAAACTTGCGCCGAAGGTCACGATAAAGTCGGAGCCGGAGCGATACACCGTCACCGATCCTCCCACGCCGCCGATGGTGGAAAGGACGTTGAGCGAGCTCTGCACTTGAGCCGTGGTGGCGTTGAATGCGAGTGCGCCCGTGGTCTGGCCGTTGAAAGTCAAAGTGAACGACCCGGCTGAGCCCGTAACCGTCACGGATTGGACTTCGGAAGTAACGGTTGGCCCCCCATCAATACTGGTCGCGACCGAAACTCCAGCCCCACCGCTGCCGCTTCCCGTCATTTGGACCAAGTCACTCCCGGCTAACGATCCTCCGAAGGTCACAGTGTAGGTAGAACTCGAAAGAGATACGGTTACCGAGCCGCCTACGCCGCCGATCGTGGACAAGCCATTGAGGGCGCTCTGCACTTGGGCCGCACTCGCATTGAAGGCGAGCAAGCCGGTGGTCTGGCCCTTGAAGGTGAGGGTGAAATTTCCCGATGCACCAGAAACGGTCACGGTCTGCACCTCCGAGAAGTTCCCGAACGATCCACTCGCTCCTGAGGCTGGCGCCGTAAAGGTAACTTGAGCGCCACTCACGGGACCACCCGAAGTAACAGTAGCCTCGAGTCGGGTGGGGAAGGTGGTATTAACCGCAGTGCTCTGCGGTGTGCCGTTCGTGGCCTGGATGATCGGTGTGACCGCGATGGTGTAATGCTGCGGAGCCCCGGCGTTGGTCGCGCCGACGGTGTCCGTAGCCGTCAAATCAAAGCTGGCCGTTCCGTTTGCCGTCGGCGTGGAATTGAAGGAGACCGTATTAGCCGAGGTTGACGGCGCGGCCAGGCCCGTGCCGCCAGCACTGTAGTTGCCCGACCGCGCCGAGCTATCGTTGTTCGGCGGGAAGGCGGCGGCTTTTGTGCCCGACATGATCGGCCCAACCGCAGCGCGGGCCAAGGAAGGCAGCGCGATCATGGCGAACAAAGCCGCCACCAACGCGAGTCCTCGGCGTTTACGAGCGCTTAAAGGAATTGGACTGCGAAAGATATCGGGATTGGCTTGCAAGAGCGTCGTGGGGCAATTCAGATTTCGCCAAGCGCCATCCCCTCTTACTTCAGCCGCAGGGGAATCAGCCCGGCCGAAGATGCGTTGAAACGTCGGGTGACGTAATCAGGCCGGATCGTGGAGAAGACCTGGGGGATTAGCAAGTATATTCTGGATGCAGTTCAGGTTCTGCGGTGGAGGGGTAATAACACCTCGCCGTAAAGGCGAGACGGGCCGACCAGGGCGGATGCTTAGGCGCGGTCTGCCGGAGCCTTCTCGCTTGATAAATCCCGCTCCACTCCGATACTTTTCGCTCGCAGTTGAGCGTTTTGAGGGTCAGCGCGACCCGATTCTCACATCGTTCAACAGCGACTTTTCTGGACAGGAATGGACTGACGGAAAATCATCGGGGGGGCAAAACGGGTGGGGTGGCAGGTTTTTGACGAGCCTGAATTCACGCGTTAAGTCTCGGCGGTCGAAAGACTTTGGGGGTATAGCTCAGTTGGTAGAGCGTCTCGTTCGCAAAGATTTTTTGCGGTTTTGTGACTCGTCCCGACAGTGACGGACACTACCGGACAAGTGCGGTCGCTAAAAGAAAGCGCGCTTCCTACGATCCTCACAACCGTGTGGACATTTTTGGACAGGAGTAGACCGAATTTCCAGCGCCAGGGGGGCAAAACGGGTGGCCCTCCGTTATTGCAGGTTGTAAACCTCGACCAGTCCTACCCCAGTCGTGTTGCTCTTCCCGCGCACAATCGCCGTGTAGTTGCCGGGAGCGAGCGTTGCGATGAGGGCCGATTCTAAATCGTTGGTAGGTGGAATCGTTGTCGCACGGATATCAGCTTCCTGCGATTGGCCGGTCTGATCGTTGATTTTCCAGTTGTCGTTGGTCGCAAGCGTAGTTCCACTTCCATCGTGCAGTTCAAGAGTGGGATCAGCTAAGCGGCCGGGAACAGGGTTACCGTTCGCGCTGAGGGATGGCCCAATCGCCCGGACAATCACTTTGGCCGTACCTCCTCCGGATCCTCCTCCAACGATAAACCCTCCAATCATGACGTTATCGTTAATATCGACGAACCCACGCGAACTGATATTAGCTAGTTTGGAGTTGGCGGCTTGCGCCAGATCGTAAACCTCCACTAACCCCACTCCTGTGCCACCATTCTTACCCGCAAGGATGGCGGTGTAATTGCCAGGAGCAAGAGTTGCGATAAGGGCCGATTCCAAATCGTTCGGCGGTGGAATTGTCGTGGCGCGGATGGCAGCTTCCTGCGATTGGCCGGTTTGATCGTTGATCTTCCAGTTGTCGTTGGTCGTTACCGTGCTGCCTTGATGTAGCTCCAGAGTCGGATCAGACAAAGCAACGCCAACACCACTGAGGGAAGGACCGATCCCGCGAATGATGACCGTCTTTGGATCGTTGCCGGTGACGATGAACCCGGCGATGAGCACCTGATCGCCACCCAGGACTTCCATGCGCGTGGAGATGTTGAGAAGCTGCGCCGGTTTCGCGGGCGAAGTCCCGACGCGGATGGTGTCGTTGCCGAAGTCCGCCACATAGACACTCCCCGCGCTGTCCACCGCCACGCCGCTGGGAGCATTAAACCGCGCGGCGCTGCCGGAGCCATCAGCACTGCCAGAGGTTCCAGCCAAACCTGCCAATGTCGTCACGACACCAGCGGAAGTGATTTTGCGGACGGTGTTGTT
>PLCM01000021.1 GCA_003134765.1 Spartobacteria bacterium
TGACCAACAGCACGGTGAGCGGCAACACTGCCGCTGCCGACGCCGGCGGCGGCGGCGGCATCTATAACGATAACAGCCTCACGGTGACCAATAGCACGGTGAGCGGCAACACCGCTGCGGGCAGTGGCGGCGGCATCTACAACGGTAAATTGTCGACTTCAGGGACAGCGACCCTAACCAACGTAACCATCACTAATAACCGCTCGGATTCAAACGACAGCGGTGGCGAACCGGGTGGCGGAATTTTCCGCAAAAGCACCACCGCCGTCACCGCCATCACTTTGAAGAACACGCTCGTCGCCGGGAATTTCCGCGGCTCGGGCGTGACGCCTGACGACATCGATGGGACGATGAACACCACTAGTTCGTTCAACTTGATTGGAGACGGCGGCACCAGCGGACTCACCAATGGCCAGAATGGAAACCAAGTAGGCACCAGCACATCTCCGATCGATCCAAAACTGAATGCGCTCGGTAACTATGGCGGCCCAACGCAGACGCACCTCCTGCTGCCGGGCAGTCCGGCCATTGATGCGGGTGATAACTCAGCGGTGACAAACCCGCCCTTTGCCGGCCCGCCTTTCACCGACCAGCGCGACACGGGCTTCCCGCGCATTGAGCCGGTTAATGGCACCGTGGACATCGGCGCTGTAGAGGTAAACTACGCGATGAGTGCTACCGTCGGCACGCCACAAAGCGCGACGATCACCACTGATTTTGCCACCGACTTGCAGGCTACGCTCACTGAGTCGGGCAATCCAGTAAGTGGCGTTTCCGTTACCTTCACCGCGCCTTCAACTGGCGCGAGTGGAAGCTTCCCGGGGCCGAGCACCACCGCCAGCGCCAACACAAATGGGAGCGGTGTGGCGACGGCGCCGACGTTCACGGCCAATGGCACCGCCGGAAGCTATACCGTGGCGGCCAGCGTGACAGGTGTCGCGTCGCCGGCGAACTTCAGCCTGACTAATACCGCGGCCGACACCACGACTGATGTAACCTCATCGGTCAATCCATCTGCCTCCGGCCAGAACGTGACCTTCACCGCGACAGTTACACCTGTCGTGGGAAGCGGCGAAACCGGGACGGTCCAGTTTGTGATCGATAGCTCGAACTTTGGCAATCCCGTGACTTTGAGCGGCGGTACCGCCCAAACGAGCACTTCCACGCTCAGCGCTGGCAGCAATCACACCGTCATTGCGCAATACAGTGGCGACACTAACTTCAACGCCAGCAATGGCACGCTGTCGGGCGGCCAGAATGTGAATTCTCCGACACCGACACCAACAGCCACCGCCACGGCTACCGCTACGCCAACAGCCACAGCAACAGCAACAGCTACGCCGACTGCTACCGCAACGGCCACACCGACTTCGACACCAACAGCTACGCCGACTGCTACTCCAACGGCCACACCGACTGCGACACCTACGGCCACCGCGACCGCTACACCTATTGCTACCGCGACGGCCACGCCTACCGCGACCGCCACGGCCACACCAACCGCCACCCCAACTTCGACGGCGGCCCAGAACCTGAACATCTCGACCCGTCTCCGCGTTGATACCGGTGACAAGGCCATGATCGCCGGGTTCATCATCACTGGGAACAGCTCCAAGCCGGTCGTGCTCCGAGGCATGGGTCCATCATTGGCCGCCTTTGGTCTTACCGATCTCCTGCTTGATCCCGTTCTCGAGCTCCACGGTGCCGATGGCGCGCTGATCCTGCGCAATGACAATTGGAAGGACGACCAGCGCAGTCAGATCGAAGGCACGGTCTTCCAGCCGAGCGACGATCGCGAGTCGGTAATCCTGGCGACGCTCACGCCCGCCGCTTACACCGCGATCCTCACCGGCAAGGGCAACACCACCGGCGTTGGCGTCGTGGAAGCCTACGACAACAATCAGGCCCTGGATTCACAGCTGGCCAACATTAGCACCCGCGGATTCGTCCAGACGGGTAGTAATGTCATGATTGGCGGTTTCATCCTCGGCGGGAGTCCGAACAATGCGAGAATCGCGCTGCGCGGCATTGGACCATCCCTTGCCCAATTTGGATTGAATCCTGTGCTCGCCGATCCGACCCTGGAATTGCACGACGCCAATGGCACGACCTTGATTGCGAACGATAACTGGACTGACGATCCCGTTTCCGCCGCGCAGTTAACCGCGAACGGCCTCGCACCGCAAGACCCGAAAGAGTCCGGCATCTTCACTTCGCTGCCGCCTGGAGCTTTCACGGCCATCCTGGCCGGGAAGAATGGCGGGACCGGCATCGGCCTGATCGAAGTCTACAATCTGAAATAGCCCGGCACTGAAGCCGCCCCGCTCTGTCGGGGCGATTCTTGCGCCGAACGCGGCGACAGAGCGCCGCGACTACATCTCTGCACCCAGTATGCTCTTTTGCCTTTGACATTGGCCCGCGAAATAGGTCGAGTAGGAGGCTCGCGTTTATGAAAAACATTTCCTTAGTCATTTGTCTCCTTCTCGCCTCCCTCGCGTCGCTTCCCGCAGCCGAGCCGGAAAATCCTGCTTTCCCGGGAGTGCAGAAAGCGATGACCTCGGAACAATACGAAGCCGCCGGTCTTTCCAAACTCGACGCGGCCGAACGAGCCAAACTCGACGAATTTATTCGAAGCTACGTCGCGGTCAGCAATGAAAAAGTCGCGACCTCGGCAGTCGACAAAGCAGTGAAGGAAAACAAGGTCTCAGCCCCGGAGGTGATCCAGAGCCGGATCGTCGGACCGTTTACGGGTTACACAGGGCGGACTGTTTTTACTCTTGAGAACGGCCAGCGCTGGGCGCAATCGCAATATGATAGCGCCTATTTCCCGAAGATCGATTCACCGCCGGTTATCATCGTCAAAGCAGGCTTCGGCTATCGAATGTATATCGCTGGCGGAGGCGCGATCCGCGTATCGAAGGTGCACTAGCGGCCCCGCGCCAGAGAGGATTTTCGGTAGGACGAAACGCGGTCGCGCCTGCATTGCTGCAGATCACCGGGCGGCTCGACAGAGTCTCGCCCTACCAATCAAACAAGACGCTGATCAGGCCGCTCCGACCGGAGCAGGCTCCTTGTCTCCGGGCCCGGACCCTCCGGCATCGGCTTCGTGGTGCATATGGCCGCTGCGAAGAAACGGAACCTTGTCGAGCACCCGTTCCTGGAACCATTCCAACGCGAGATAAATCACCGGAGTAATGTAGAGTGTAATTAGTTGCGAGATCACAAGACCGCCGACAATCACGAGACCGAGAGGCCGGCGGGAAGAACCGTCAGCTCCATAGCCCAGAGCGAGCGGCACCGCGCCCATCAAGGCGGCGAGCGTGGTCATAATAATCGGCCGGAAACGCTCGATGCTGGCTTCGTGGATCGCGTCACGCCGGTTATAACCTTCGTCTAGCCGGTGCAGCGCGAAGTCAACGATCATGATGCCGTTCTTCTTCACAATTCCCATCAAGAGAAAGAGCCCGATCACGGAGTAGAGCGACAAAGTCGACCGGAAAAGCCAGAGAGTTAACAGTCCACCCACCACTGCGGGGAAGAGAGCGGACAGCACGGTAATGGGATGGACGTAGCTCTCGTAGAGAATACCCAGGATGACATACATAACGAAGAGTGCGGCCAGGACCAGAAACGGAAGCGCCTGAAAAAGCTGCTCAAGGACCAGGCCTTCCCCTTGAAGCTCCCCTTTCACGGTCGGCGGAAGAGTTTCTGCCGCCGTCTTTTGAATAAACGCGGTAACATCTCCCAAAGCTACTCCCGGTTTTGTATCAAAACCAAAGGTTACGCTCGTAAACTGGTTCAAGTGATTAACGGATTGGAAACCTAGCGTCGTCTCAGACTTCGTTACCGCGCGAACCGGAATAAGAGTATTGCCAATATCGGGCTTAACGTAAATGCGCGACAAGTCCTCCGGAATAGCTCGTTCGCGGTCGTCTACTTCCAGGATGACCTGATACTGATCGTCCGCCTGCTTGATCAGGTAAACGTAGTTCTGCGAGTAGGCCGAACGAAGAAGCGTTTCCAGTTTCGTAGTCGAAACTCCCAAGGTACTGGCGCGGTCGCGATCGATGTTGATATCGACATTTGGAGTGGCGCGAAACAGATCGGAGCGAGGAGGAGCGACGAAGCCATCGTAAGAGCGCAGTTTTTCACCGAGCGCATCGGCCGCCGCGTAGACTTCCGCCGGGTTAATGCCGCTGAGGACATAGGAGTAACGTCCGAAAGAGCTGCCGGTCGCACCGATATTGATTTGGAGGACGGGCTGCGGATTCAAGGTCGGGAAAACTCCGGGGATCTCGCTTACCGCTTTGCGCACGTCCGCCGCCACTTCCTCAATGCCCACCCGATCCGCGGCATCCTTCAGAAACAGAACGGTGAAAACGCCGGCTGTTGTTCCGGCACGGCCGGCAATGGTGAAATATTTATCGATGGCTTTATTGGCCTGCAACACGGGGTCAAGCTTGTTCTGGAGCTGGCGCTGTTGCAGCGGAGAGGCCCCTTCCTGGACTATGAAAAGACCGCGGATGACCCCGCTGTCGCCGGTCGGGAGGAGCGTGAATGGTAACGCGCTGAAAAAATACCAGACACCGAGAACGCACGCGATCACGATGGGCACGGCAAGCCAGCCGTGATCGAGAAACCAGTCAAGGCTCCGTCCGTAGGAACGGACGATCCGCTCGAAAAGGCGGCCAACGACCCTTTCCGTCCAGGTCTTGGTGTGGCCTGGGCCGCGTTCCGCGAGAAGGCGGGCGCACATCAGGGGCGTTAGCGTGAGTGAGACCAAGCCCGAAGCAAAAATCGCCACGATGATCGTAATGGAAAACTCACGAAAGATGCGGCCAAGAAGTCCAGGCATGAAAGCCAGGGGAATGAAGACCGAGGCGAGAGACAGCGTCATCGAAAGGATCGTGAATGAGATCTCGCCCGCGCTGTTCAAGGTAGCCTTGTAGATTGACTCGCCATGCTCGGCCCGGCGCACGACGTTCTCCAAAAACACGATCGCGTCATCGACAAGGAAGCCGATGGCGAGAGTCATGGCCATCAACGTAAGGTTATTGATCGAGAAGTTCAGCGCCCACATCGCCAGGAACGTGATCAAGAGCGAGAGGGGCAACGCGACAACAGGTATTAAAGTGTCAGCCGCGCGACCCAGGAACATGAAGATAACCATGATCACAAGCACGAAGGCGATGAGCAGAGTCGTCTGCACGTCTGAGACCGAACGCACGATGGTCTGCGACCGGTCGAAGGTCGGGATTAACTGGATGGAGCCGGGAAGTTCCAGCCGCAACTGCGGCAGCAGATCGTTGACTGATTTCGCGACGGCGACAGCATTGGCTCCGGCCTGACGTGAAACCGCCAGCACGATCGTGGAAGCAGGCGGATTAAATCCGCGCGCAAAGAAGTGGCGCGAGAGCCGCTCATCCTGCACCCCATCGATCACGTCGGCGACGTCGCGGAGAAAGACAGGCGAATTGTCCGTGGCCCGAGCGACGATGATATTGCGGTAACCTTCGGCATCGCCGATCTGCCCGTTTGGGCGCAGAACAAACGATCGTGTCTTTCCGTCCAGTTGCCCAGCCCCTGAATACGAGGTGCTGGCCTTGATGGCGGTGGAAAGATCGTCCAGCGTCAAACTCCGCGAAGCCAGCGCTCCCGGATTCGCTTTGATCCGGATCGCGCCCTTCACGCCGTAGACGTTCACCTGGGAGACGCCCGGCAGAATGTTGATGCGCTGTTGGACTTGGGTGGTGGCGTATTTGTAAAGGTCACCGTCGGTCAGCGTGTCACTCGTCAGCGCGATATAAGTGACCGCCTGGTCGTTCGGATTGGTCTTGAGAAAAGTAGGCGGGCTGGGCAGATCATTCGGAAGTTGGCCAGAGGCGCGTTGGATGGCCGATTGCACGTCGGTGGCCGCGGCATCGATCCCTTTGGTGAGATCGAACTGGAGCGTGATGCTCGTGCTGCCCTGCGTGCTCGAGCTGGTCGAAAGAGTGAGGCCGGGGATTTGGGTGAATTGCTTCTCCAGCGGCGTGGCGATGGTATTCGCCATCGTTTCCGGATTGGCGCCCGGGTACGAAACGGAGACGGAAATGACGGGGTAATCGACGGCCGGGAGATCGTTCACCGCCAGTTGCTGGTAGGTTAAGATGCCGAAGACTATGATCGACACGGTCAACAGCGTCGTCATCACGGGCCGCTGAATGAACGGCAGGGAGAGACCGGAAGAAAACTGCATCAACTTGCCCGCGAGAGTTTTTTCTCCCCCGGTTGTCCGGCGAGGTTCCGCCGCGCCGCCGGCCCGATCTTTTTTCATGGCGCCCTCTTCGCCCCCGCCGTCCGGGTGATCTGGCGCATCGGTCTCGGATGGTGAGTCGCGCATTCCAGGATCAATTCAGCGTTTTCACCGTCGGCGGGCTTGTGCCTTGCGTGGATTCTTTGGCGGCAACTTTGATGCCGGGTGAGAGCTGCAACTGGCCGGACACGACTACCGTTTCGCCCACATTCACGCCTTCAATAATGACGGTGAGATCCCCCTGGCGCTGACCCGGTTTTACCTGGCGCAAATCGAGCGTCGAATCGGACTTCACCACGAAAAGGTAGGACCCGTTTTGGCCGATCTGCACCGCGCTACTGGGAACAAGCTTGGAATCTTTCAGGTTGTCTAAAATCAAACGGACGTGCACGAACTGCGCCGGCCAGAGCGCATGATCGGAGTTGGGCGTCACTCCGCGGGCCTTGACGGTGCCTGAGCCCGGCTGAAGCGAATTGTCGATAAAGGAAAGCGCTCCTTCCCTGGGTGGGAGTTGATCGTCCTCAGCGTCGGTCATCACTTTCACATTGGGACCGCCGAGATATTTCCGCACCAAAGGGAGATCGGGTTCCGCCACGGTGAAATCGGTGTAGATCGGATCGATTCCCTGGATGGTAACGAGGACTGCCCCAGGCGTCGCGCCTCCGCCACCGACGATATTTCCCACGTCCACTTGCCGCAGTCCCACCCGTCCGTCGATCGGCGAACGAATGCTGCAATAATCGACGTTCACCTGAGCAGCCGAGACCGCCCCTTCGGCGCTTTTTACCTTGGCCTCATCATTGTTCACCGTGCCTTGCGCGGTATCGAGGTCCTGCGGAGATGTGACTCCTTTCGATCGAAGATCCTGTTGCCGCTTCAAGGTGATTTGATCGAGAACCAATTGGGACTTCGCCTGGGCGAGCTGACCCTGGGCCTGGACCAGAACGGCTTCGTAAGAACGAGAGTCGATCGTGAAGAGAAGATCGCCCTTTTTAACATCGGCCCCGTCCTGGAAATGCCGGGCGGCAATTTGCCCGCTCACCTGGGCCTGGACCTGGACCGTTTCAAACGCGGTGCAGGTTCCGATCTCGTCAAGGTAAAGCGGGACGTCCTTCTGGATCACCTTCGCCACTTCCACCAGCCGCGGCGCGGGCGGCGGGGTTGGTTTTGTTCTCCCGAGAAAAGCGCGGACCGACAGGAGAACCGCGACCAAAGCGATGATTCCTCCAACCAGATAGACCCGCTTCCGTCCGAAGCGATGCTCCAGATGAACAACCGCTTCACGCGTAGCGATGTTGGCTCGGGTCATCGTCGTCATGGTAATCAGTTTCTCGATGCGATATTTCTCGCGCCGCTTTTGGCGCGACCGTTTTTTGCGACGACGACGGGTTCTTCGGCTTTCTTCCGGATTTGGGTCAGGACACGGATGCACGCCTCCAGGTCATTCGCTGGAACATCCTCAATCAGCTCGTGGCGTAATCCTTTGGCGGTATTGAAAATCCTGTTCAGGACAGGTTTGGAACCCCGCTGGAGGTGAATGGTTTTGCAGCGGCGATCACTTGGCGATTCGCGGCGCTCGATCCAGCCGTCGTGCTGCAACCGGTTCAGGAGGCCCGCCAGCGTCGGTTCTTCGATTCCCATCCGTTCCGCAATCTCTTTCTGAGTAAGATTGTCGCCGCCCTGAGAAAGATGGATCAGCGTCCGCCATTTTCCCTGGCTTAAGCCAAGTGGCCGCAAACGTTGATCAAGTTTGGTGCGCCACGCCCGGGCCGTGCCGAAGAGGAGAAGACCGAATTCATTGATGTTCGACGACGCCATGCCTGAAAATTCGTTAGCATGCTAACGATTGATCGTTTCGTCGCATTGTCAAATGGGCGGGAAGGCCCCCGGCTACTCGGGAGAGGCACCCCCGATCCTCTCCAGAATCACCGTCCGGTTCCGGTAATCGGTCACGCGTTGAACCGGGTGGGCGCGCAACGGTAACCAGCGCTCGCTCTCCCCAACCTCACGCTCCCGTTCGGGTTGAACGAGCAAGTACCGCCCGCTCGTTGGCACTTCATCGAGCCGATTCACATAAACAATGCGGGTCCGCACATAAAAAAGAAAAGGCTGGTAATCCGGGTCCAGGGCGTAGAGCCGCTCGGAGTCCGGCACCAGACGATCAATCTGCGCGGCGATCGGTTTCACTTTCGATCGCCGTTGTAATGCCGGCACGATGGCAATGGCGTAGAGACACAACAGAAAGCTCGCCGCGATCGCGACCGAAATGACAAGTCGCCGCCGGGCCTTCTCCGACCAGATTTTCCCTCGCCATTGCACTTCCGGCGAGGCCAGGGTCATCGCCATCAGCCAGCACGCCGGAACGAGCGCCGGCATGGAGTAGCGCGGCAAACCGCCCGGTAACAGATTTACGAGAAGAAACGGCAGGGCCGTTCCCCAGGCGAGGGCCCCGGCGATTTTGCTGTCCGCGTCCTCCGTCCATTTCGCACTTCGAATCAAGGGCAACAGCAAAGTCCAGGGGAGAAAATAGGCGAGGCCACGGGGAATATTGAGAAGCCAGCTGCCGAGCTTGAAATCATCGCCAGTCAGCCGCCCCGTTAATTGCGCCGACCAGTTCTGACCGACATTCGCCTCCCCCATCGCGTGCCAGTAAGGCACCCCCCACGCCGCAAAAATGGCCATCATTATAATAAGGCCGGCAAGATGAGGGATGCCCAGGAGCTGGCGAAGTTTTCCTTCGCGATACAGAACAGCCGCCACGACGGAGTAGAAAAACAGGAGATGAAGCGGCCCTTTCGCGAGCATTCCAAGCCCGAGGAAAATCCACGGCACCGTCCAGGTGAGCCACCTCGATCGGCCTTGTCGCCACCAGCTCAGCCAGAAAATGAGAGCGAGTCCAGAAAGCGAGACGTAGAGCGCTTCGATCTCAATGAGCCGCCCTTTCTCGACGATGCCGAAATTCGCGAGCCAGATCAGCGCGGCCAGGAGCGATCCACCGGGCCCGAGGGCGCCACGCGCGATGGTGATGAAGGCGAGAGCTACGGCGAGAATACACAACACCGAGGGCAGCCGCGCCGTCCATTCCTGGCGAAGCCCGGTCAATTTGAACGACGCGGCCACCAGCCAGTTCACGAGAGGTGGCTTTCGGTAATACGGTTCGCTCCCCACCTGTGGGACGAGAAAGTTGCCGGTTTCCAGCATCGTGACGGCCGGCAGGATGCGCCGGCCTTCCTCGCCTTTGATTTCAAGTGAACCGAGGCCGGGAAGATAAATGGCGGCCCAGCAGCCCATCACGAGAAAAAACGAAGCCGCGCGCGACATCTTGACGCCCAACGTCCAACAGCCTGTCCCGAGCGCAAGCCGAATGGGTCCCGCCCGACCCGCGTCCGCCTTAGGATGGGCTCCGCCTTGGCGAGCGTCCAACTCTACATGCGCGATGGGCGCCTCCCAGACCAACTGGCGGCTTGACGAAAGCCCCTTGGAAAATTAAAGTGAACGTCTAGTCCGCGCTGGAGGGAGTGGGAGCTGGTGTCCCACTCTTTTTCGTCTGCGGGCTACGTGTTTTTATGAACGCCGAGTTTATTGCCATGCTGGATTACCTGGAGCGCGAGCGCGGGATCAAAAGAGATATCCTGCTCGAAGCGGTTTCCAACGCCCTCCTTTCCGCATCGAAGAAGAGCGTCAGCGCATCGCGCGAACTGCGCATCGATATCAATCCGAAGACCGGTGAAATTCGCGCGCTCGCCAAATTGCTTGTGGTCGACGATGTCACGAATCCGGCGGACGAAATTTCCGTGAACAAGGCGCGACGGATCGATCCGAACGCTGCCGTCGGCGGCGAAGTGGAAGTGGAAGTGACGCCAAAAAATTTCGGGCGCATTGCGGCGCAGACAGCCAAGCAGGCGATGATGCAGCGCATCCGCCAGGTTGAAAAGGAAATGATTTACGAGGAGTTCAAGGACCGCGCGGGCGAGATCGTCAGCGGCACCGTCCGGCGCTTCGATCGGTCCGATGTCATTCTCGATCTCGGCAAATTCGAAGCGATCATGCCACAGCGCGAACGCGTGGTGGTGGAAGACTACAACGTTGGGGATCGCTTGCGCGCCTACGTCGTGGCGGTCGAAAATGGAATTCGCGGCCCGGAAATCATCGTCTCACGCAGCCACCCGAACTTCGTCCGGCGGTTGTTCGAACTGGAAGTGAGCGAAATCAACGATGGCACCGTCGAGATCCGCGGCATCGCGCGTGAAGCTGGTTACCGCACGAAGATCGCGGTGACGAGCGCCAACGAAAAAGTCGATCCGGTCGGGGCGTGCGTCGGCATGCGCGGATCGCGAGTGAAAAACATCGTCCGCGAGCTGAACAACGAGAAAGTCGATATCATTCGCTGGAGCTCTGATCCGAAAGAGTTCGTCCTCGAAGCACTCAAACCGGCAAAGGTGAAGAACCTGGTCTTCGATCCGGAGAAGAAGAGCGTCCAGATTTCCGTCGATGAAGATCAGCTTTCGCTCGCCATCGGGAAAAAAGGACAGAACGCGCGCCTCACTTCGCGGTTGACGGGTTGGGAAATCAATATTGATCGCGACACGACGGCGACTCATCAGGTCGAACAAAAAGTCGCGCAGGCCGCCCAGACGCTCGCGGCCGGATTGCCCATCACTGAGGAGCAAGCACTTTCGCTCGTAAAATCCGGCTTTACCAATCTCGAAGGCTTGCGCGACGCCGCGGTCGAGGACCTGGTCGACATTCTTTCCGTGGACGAGGCGAAGGCCCGTGAGATTCATGAAGCCGTTCATCAGGAGACGCCGGCCGCGCAGTAACATGGTTCGCGCCTAACCAGCCGGCCATGAGTAAATTTTTTACTTATGCCAACGAAAACGACGACCAAGACCGCAGCGCGCAAGACCGCGACCGCTCGCAAACCGGTCAAGGCCGCCGCGGCTGAGTCGAAGCCTAAAGAGACCAAGAGCGTCAAGGCAGAGGCGCCGGCAAAAACGAAGAGCAGTCCGGTCGCTGCGCCAACCAAGGCGAAGTCGCACACGGAAGCAGCACGGAAATCACACGCAGCCTTGACGCTGAAATCCCGCCCCGAGACTCCCTCGAAGCCCGCGGAAACTCCCCAGCCTGCCGAAACCCCCAAGCTGCCAAAGCCGGCAATGGAAACGGTATCGTTGATCGACGAAAAGAAACCGCGGCCCAAACGTGCTGAAGGCGATGGCGCACCGAAGCGATCCTCTTTCTTGCCGCCGATTTCGCGCATTCGCTCGACACCGGATGTCACTCCCCCGCCCGTTGCCGCCGCGCCGCCGCCTCCTCGACCGGAAGCGTCTGCTGCTGCCGTCGAACCGGCCGTCGTCGCACCCCCAGCTGAGCCCGAGGCTGAGGTCGAAGCGCAAAAGATCATCCACATCAAACCGCCGATCATCGTCAAGGAATTGGCGTCGCAGCTCGGTTTGAAACCGCACCAGCTCATCGCCGAGCTCATGGCGCTGAATATTTTCGCGAACGTCAATCAGACGGTTGAACCGGATGTTGCCACGCAGATTTGCCAGAAACATGGCTTCGTCTTCGAGATGGAGCGCCGTGAAAAAGGAGGCGGCGTCCACAAAATCGAACAGGTTGTGGTCGCGCCTCCGCCCCCGGTCATCGAGAAGGAGGAAGAACTTAAGGTCCGTGGCCCGATCATCACATTCATGGGCCATGTCGACCACGGAAAGACGTCCTTGATGGACGCGATCCGCAAGACGCGGGTGGCGGCCGGCGAAGCAGGCGGAATCACGCAGCACATCGGCGCCTACACCGTGGATTACAAGGGTTCGCGGATAACTTTTCTCGATACGCCAGGCCACGCCGCTTTTACGGCCATGCGCGCCCGCGGGGCGCACGTGACGGATATCGTCGTGCTCGTGGTCGCAGCCGATGACGGCTTGATGCCGCAGACGCTCGAGGCGATCAGCCACGCCAAGGCCGCGCCCCACGTGAAGATCATGGTGGCAATCAACAAGATCGATTTGCCGGGAGCGAACATCGACCGGGTGAAGAAGCAATTGCAGGAACGCGAGCTAAGTCCTGAAGATTGGGGCGGCGACACAATCGTCTGCGAAGTTTCCGCCACGAAGGGCACCGGGATAGACCATCTCCTCGAGATGATGGCGTTGCAGGCGGAGGTGATGGAACTAAAGGCGTCACCGACTGCGACCCCGCGCGGCACTGTGATCGAAGCGCAGGTGGAACCTGGCCGCGGTCCCACTGCGACCGTCATCGTGCAAATGGGCACATTGAAGATCGGGGATCCGTTCATCTGCGGCGATTACGCCGGGAAGGTAAAGTCGCTTATCGACGATCGCGGCAAACCGCTCAAGGAAGCTGGCCCCTCGACACCGGTGAAAGTGCTGGGGTTCAGCGGGCTGCCCCACGCCGGCGATGAATTTCTCGTAATGGAATCCGAACGGTCGGCAAAAGTGCTGGGCGAAGAACGGCTCCTCGGCCGCCGCGCGGACAAACTGACCGCGCCGCAACGCGCTACGCTCGAAAGTCTGCTCGAAGCCGCCGACGGCAAAAAACATTTGCGGATCGTCCTGAAATGCGACGCACAAGGCTCCCTCGAAGCGCTCACCGGCGCGCTCGGCCAAATCGAGAGTAAAAAAATCGACCTCGAAATCATTCACGCCGGTGTCGGACCCATTTCCGAATCCGACATTCTGCTCGCGAGCGCGTCGAACGCGGTCGTGATCGGGTTCAACATCAAGGTTGAGAGCATGGCCGTGGGCGCAGCGAAACGCGAAGGCGTGCAGGTTAAGCTTTACAGCATCATTTACGAGCTGATCGACCAGATCAAGGAATCGATGGCCGGCATGCTCGATCCGGAACATCGCGAGACTGTCATCGGACACGCCGAGGTGAAACAGATTTTCAAATTGAGCAAGGGCCTCGTCGCCGGCTGCCTGGTCACCGACGGCCGGATCGCCCGCACCGCGCGCGCCCGAGTGCTGCGGCGGCGCCAGCCGGTCTACGACGGCGGGCTATCGACCCTCCGCCGTTTCCAGGACGACGTGAAAGAAGTCCGGGTCGGTCTCGAGTGCGGCATCAAACTGGGGGATTTCAGCGAATACCAGGTCGGCGACATCATCGAGTGTTACCTCCTCGAGGCGGTCGCGCAGAAACTGTAACTCGGTAGGGCGAGACTCCGTCGAGCCGATTCGGAGCGCGCAACAGCGGCTCGACAGAGTCTCGCCATACCAAAATCAATGAAACATCGATTACTCCGCGTGAATGAACTTCTGAAGCGCGAGCTCAGCAGCATTATCACGCGCGAGATCAGTTTCGACGGCGCGCTGGTCACCCTGAACCAGGTCGACGTTACCCCGGATCTCAAACACGCCCACGCCTACGTCAGTGTCTTCGGCAAGGAAAACCAGGAGGCCGCGATGGCGAAGCTCGAAGAGCACCGCGTGATTCTCCAGAGCACGCTCGCGAAAGCTGTGACTCTGAAATACACGCCGCAGCTCGTTTTTCATCTCGACGATTCCATCGAGCGCGGCGCCCGCGTTTTCGAAATCCTGCAGCAAATAGAAACCCCTCCGGCGGAGACCGAATGATGCCATGGAGTCAGATCTCTGTAGCCGCCGCCCTGCTTGCCGAGCCAGAGTCAAGCGAAGGCGGATGGGCGTGGGTATCGGCGCGGTTTTCTCCCGGCGCTTCGCCCAGCGAAGCGGCTACAGCAACATGAGCAACGCCACCTTCCAGGAGATCGGCGCTGTCTTGCGTGCGAATCAGAGTTTCGCCGTGCTCAGTCACGTCCGTCCGGATGGCGATGCGCTCGGCAGCCAGCTCGGTCTGGCCCTTTCCCTCTCCAAGCTCGGGAAAAAGGTGATGGTCCGGAACGAAGACGGTCTCCTGGAAAAGTATGGTTTCCTTCCGGGCGGCGCATTTTTGCAGACGCCGTTGGGCGAGCCGCAGGACTTCGACGTGGCCGTCGCGCTCGATACCGCCACCCAGAACCGCCTCGGGACAGCCACGGAACTTGTCCGCAGCGCCAGGATCTGGATCAACATCGATCATCATCCGAGCAATCCCGGCTACGGCGATTTGGTTTACATAGACTCGACCGCCCCAGCGACCGGCCAGATCCTTTTCGAATTGATTACCAGCCAGGGACTGCCGATGGACCAGGCCATTGCGGAAAACCTTTTCGTCGCCATCTCGACCGACACCGGTTCGTTCCAATATCCGAATACAACCGCGCGGACCTTCGAGATTGGGGCGGAACTGGTGCGGTGCGGTGTCGACGTCGGCCGGGTTAATCAGCTCCTTTATGAAAGCTACCCGAAGCGCCGCGCGGAATTACTGCGGGAATTGCTTGGGACCATGCGTTTCGAAGGTCACGGGAAGGTCGCGAGTTTCAGCCTCAGTTTAAAAACCGCCTCGCGGTTGCAGGCCAGGCCGGAAGATAACGAAGGCTTGATCGATCATTTGCGCGCAATCCAGGGGGTAATCGTCGCCGTTTTCTTCGAAGAATTGCCCGAGGGTAAAGTGCGAGTGAGCATGCGGTCGAAATCGGACGCGGCTGACGTTTGCGCCATTTGCCAAAAGTTCGGAGGCGGTGGCCACAAGCTGGCGGCTGGTGCACGTGTCCGCGGGACCCTCGCCGAAGTGGAAGAAAAAGTTCTCAAGGAGATTTGCCATGTCGTTGACTGCAACTCCTGACGGCGTCCTGCTCGTCGACAAGGCGGCCGGGATGACATCGCACGATGTCGTCGCCATTGTGCGGCGGCGTCTGCAAATGAAGAAGGTCGGCCATTGCGGAACACTCGATCCGATCGCAACCGGCCTTCTCCTCCTGACCCTCGGGCGCGGAACAAAAATTCAGGACCTCCTGATGAGCGAGGACAAGGAATATTCCGGCACAATGGTCCTCGGGGTGGAGACTGATACGCAGGACCGCGCTGGAAAAGTGCTGCAAGAGCGTCCGGTGCCTATCCTGGACGATGCGCTAGTGCGGGCGGCGTTTGAAAAATACGCAGGGGATTTCTACCAAATGCCGCCAATGGTTTCCGCGATCAAGCAGGGCGGGGTCCCGCTTTATAAACTGGCGCGACAGGGCAAGACGGTCGAGCGCGAGCCGCGGCTGGTCCACGTTTACCGCTACTCAATTGATCGAATTGCTTCGCCCGAAATCGATTTCAGCGTGGTTTGCAGCAAAGGCTTTTATGTTCGTACCTATGCTCATGATATTGGTGAAGAGCTCGGCTGCGGCGCGCACCTCAAGAATCTGCGCCGGGTAAAGTCGGGCCGCTTCACCGTGGAAGGCGCGATCACAGTGGACGAATTGCAAAAGGCGGACCCGGTGGACATTCTCTCGCGGATCCTGACGCTGCCGGAAGTATCGCGGAGGCGTGGGGCGTGAGGAGAATGACGAAGCACGAATGTCGAAGGAATGACGAAATCCGAAATTCGAATGAAGCCATCGCACAGGGCCTTGGGTGATTCATCATTTGGGTTTCATTCGTCATTCGTCATTCGTCATTCGTCATTTTCGCCGTCATTTCCATGAACGTCCTTCGTTCCGTCAGCGACCTGTCCAGTCTCCCTGGACCGCTCTTCCTCGCGATCGGCGTTTTCGACGGCGTTCACCTCGGCCACCAGGCCGTGATTTCGACTTCGGCCAGGCATGCAAAAGAAGTGGGCGGCACAGCCGTTGTCGTTACCTTCGATCCGCATCCCGCGAAAGTCTTGAGGCCGAACAATGCGCCCCATCTGTTGACCGCCACCCAGCACAAGATCGCACTCATTCGCGATCTTGGAGTGGCCCATCTACTCATTCTCCATTTCGATCGAACGTTCGCTGCAACCAGTCCCGGGGAATTTGTGATGCAGCTCGTCTCGAACTCGAAACCGCTGCGAGAGATTTGCGTCGGACACGAGTGGTCGTTCGGCAAAGGGCGAACGGGGAACCTGGCTCTGTTGAAAGAACTCGGACGGACCCACGGCTTCAATGTCATCGGAGTTGAAGCGGTGAAGGTGAACGGCGAAGTGGTGAGCAGCACGGCAATCCGGCAGGCTGTGGCCGAGGGGAATCTGGTTAAGGCCACCCAAATGCTGGGCCGCGAGTACACGATCCTCGGAACAGTCGTCCGCGGCGAGCAGTTGGGACGGAAACTGGGATTTCCCACTGCGAACCTGAGCGCGCATAGCGAACAGTTCCCCCCGAACGGAGTGTATGTCGCCGAAGCCCGGCTCGCCGGGTCCCTCCATCGCGCGGTCGCCAATCTCGGGTTCCGACCGACGGTTAATGCCGCGCAAGCCGAACGATTACTGGAGCTGCACCTGTTCGATCTCGATCGAGAAGTTTACGGCGAAGAAATGGAGGTGCGGTTTCTCCGTTATCTCAGGCCGGAAAAGAAATTCGAAAACGTCGAAGCGTTAAAAGCTCAGATCGCCCTCGACGTCGAGCAGGCGCGCGAATCATTTTCCGTAAATGATTAACGCGTAAACACTGTCGCCGGTCGAGCCGCGCGGGATTCCTACCGGGAGCGGCCGCGAGAGCGAGAATAAGCCGCGGCAAGGCCGCCTGCCATGACCAATGCCGCCGCGGCTCCTGCACAGAGCCACATCAGCATCACCGGCATCATGGCCACGTCCGTGATTCCTTCGATGAGGAAACCGGTGCCGCCGACAAGTCGATAGGCGGCAAGGCAAGCCGCCAGGGTAATCCCGATCAGGATCAGGGCGCGGTAGAAGTGGCGCACCTGACGCGTCGGCAATTTCTGCACGACCCTGGAAGTGAACCCGGCATCGTCGATGTACGGCGATTCATCGCGTAACCGCGCATCCAGCAAATCTTCCTGCAGTTTGTCTTCCATCCTAGTTAGAACCCCACGCCGAGAGCATTCTCTTCAATTTTTCTCGACCTCTCAACACATTTGTTTTCACGGTGCCGAGCGGAATCTCGAGAACGCGTGAGGCTTCATCGTGCGACAGGCCGTTGTGGCAGCAGAGCACAATGGCGCTGCGCTCATGGACGGGAAGCAATTGAAGAGCGCGAGAAAGGTCATGTCGGAGAGCGGGATCGACGGTTTGCGGGTCGTGTTCTGCCTCCAGTTGAGCTTCATCGATGCCAACCAGTTCTTTCCTTTTGCGGGCCTCTTCCCGGAAACAATTGTAGGCGATCCGATAAAGCCAGGTCGAAAAACGCGCTTCTCCGCGAAAGGTGCGGAGATTTTTGTAAGCCCGCAAAAACGTCTCCTGCGCGAGGTCGTCCGCGAGCGTAACATCGGTGCGGACCAGCTGGCGGAGCAGACCTCGCACACTCGATTGATGATTCCGGACCAGTTCGGCAAAGGCGTGATGGTCGTCGTCGACAAGAACGCGTGCAACGAGGTCTGCATCGGAGAGCGCCACGCGGCCATGTTAGGGCAACGGCGGAGCTTTGTCTTTAGGTCCTTCAAGCTTCCAGACCAGCAGGTATCCGACGCCGATCAGGAACGGGATAATGCCGAGCGCCCAGGCGCCGCCTTCCCAGTCGTTCACGGCGCCAAAGAAAACCATCAGGCCGAATCCGACCATGACCAGCACGACGCCACGGCGCATGTCCGAGCGCGCCCGGATGGTTGGAGGTGGGGCGAAAAGAGTCGGCGGCACGGGCTGGCCTTTTTCGACCATTTCCCGGACGGTGCGATGGAGCGAGCGGCTTTTCAGGTAGCTGAAAAACATGATCGCGCCGACCACCAGAACGGGAGCGCCAAAGAGGGTCGAGAAGATGATGCCGATAATCGGGATAGCCATGTACGCGCCGTCCTCGACCCCGAAGTCATCACGATCGCGATGGGTCCGCGTAACCGTGACGCCGGACGGCGAAGTAATGCTGAAGTGGCGTTTCAGCTTCTTTGAGACGCTGCGTTCAATCGAATCCTCGTCATCCGGGGTGGCGCTGGCCGCAGCAGGAGAGATGTTCGCACCGGCGCTGGCCGAGGCGACGGCCGTGGAGGAAGCAGAGGGCGACGGCGGCGGGGGCGAGGCTTGGCCGAACACAGTCAAAGCAAGCGCGATCGAGAAGAGGCAGGTTAAGATCGTAGTTTTCATAGTTATCCTTTAGGAGTGAGATGCGGGCTGAGGCGCCTTTGGATTCAAAAAAGAGGAGCGGCTATTGTGTTTCCGGGGAGCGCACGCCTGGCATTGCGCAGAACCGGCGGGTGGAGCGGGTGACGAGACTCGAACTCGCGACGTCCTCCTTGGCAAGGAGGTGCTCTACCACTGAGCTACACCCGCATTTTGAAGAGGGAGAATAATGTCCATTGACCCGGGGGACGCAAGGCTTTTGTGACCGACCGGCCTTTGCAAAACCGTATTTTCGATGAGCATTACCGGATGTCCGATCTAACCATCGTCCCGTCTCGCGAACGTTTCACCGAGCTCGCGAAGCAAGGCAACGTGGTCCCCGTCTTCGTCGATTTCGTCGCCGATGGCGAAACGCCGGCTTCGGCGTTCCAGAAACTCGACGAAGGGGGTTACTCGTTCCTTTTTGAATCAGCGGAACAAACGGAGCAATCGGGCCGGTACTCGTTTCTCGGCTTCAGACCCCGCCTCATCATCCGTAGCGAAAACGGCACGGTCAGCGCCGAAGAGAATGGGCAACTCAGGGCGATGGCCGGGAGCGCGGACCCGCTCACCGCGCTCGAGCGAACGATGTCTCGCTTCCGGTTCGTGGCGGCGCCGGACCTGCCGCGGTTTGCGGGCGGCGCGGTCGGTTTTCTTGGTTACGATGTCGCCCGCTATTTTGAGAAATCGGTGCCGCCGCCGCCGGAAGACGACCTGAAACTCCCGGAAATGATCTTCATGGTGATGGGAGTGCTCATTGTTTTTGATCACCGCTATCGGCGGGTAAAAATCGTGGCGAACGCTTTTCTCGACGACCATGAAAACGCAGCGGCGGCGCACGCCGCGGCGGAGCGCAGAATCCAGGAAGCGCTCGCGCGCCTGACCAGTCCAGCCAGGCTGTCACTCATCGATGCGCAAAAACCGGTCTCCCGCCGGACTGTGCGCAGCAACACGACTCAGGAGAAATTCGAGGCGACGGTCCATCAGGCGAAAGAGCACATTCGGGCCGGCGACGCCTTTCAAATCGTGCTGTCGCAACGCTTCGAAACCGATTTTGGCGGCGACCCGCTGAAACTTTATCGCTGCCTCCGGCTCGTGAACCCGTCGCCCTACATGTTTTGCCTGCGTTTTGGCGATTCTTTCTCCCTCGTGGGCAGCTCACCCGAATTGCACGTGCGGGTCACCGACGACCTGGCCGAAGTTCGCCCGATTGCCGGGACACGGCGGCGCGGACAGACCCCGGAAGAAGATGCACGGAATGCCGCGGAGCTGCTGGCCGATCCCAAGGAGCGGGCCGAACATGTGATGCTGATCGATCTCGCCCGGAACGATCTCGGCCGCGTCGCTGAGACCGGAAGTGTGCGCGTGACCGAACAGATGGTTGTCGAGCGTTACAGCCACGTGATGCACCTGGGCTCCCACGTGGTCGCGCGTTTGCGGAAGGACAAGACTGCGTTCGATGCCATGCGCGCCACGTTTCCGGCCGGGACGGTTTCCGGCGCACCGAAAATTCGAGCGATGCAGATCATTAGCCAACTCGAAAACAGGAAGCGCGGATGTTATGCCGGCGCGGTCGGGTATTTCGGATTCGATGGCGCGCTCGATTGCTGCATCGCGCTGCGATCGATCGTGCTAAAAGAAGGCCGGGCCTATTTGCAGGCTGGAGCCGGGATCGTCGCTGATTCCGACCCGACGAGCGAGTACCAGGAGACGGTTAACAAGGCGATGGCCATGGTCGACGCGATCAGCCGGGCGAGTGATGAATAAGATTCTGATCATCGATAACTACGACTCATTTACCTACAATCTCGTGCAGTACTTTGGCGTGCTCGGGTGGGACGTCGTGGCAAGGCGCAACGACGAGATCACTATCCCTGAGATCGAGGACTTGGCACCCGCGCGAATCTGTATCTCGCCGGGTCCGGGCCGGCCGGAAGATGCCGGAATCAGCAACGAGGTCGTTCGCCAGCTCGGCCCGAAAATACCAATTCTCGGCGTCTGTCTCGGCCATCAATGCATCGGGGCGGTGTTTGGGAGTGAAATTGTGCCCGCGCCTCGTTTGATGCACGGCAAGACTTCGCCGGTGCGACATCACAACACCGGCGTGTTCGCGAATCTTCCCAATCCCTTCGAGGCGACACGCTATCATTCGCTCATCGTTCGGCGCGAAACTTTGCCGTCGTGTCTCGAGGTCACGTCAGAGACAGCCGAAGGTGAAGTGATGGGATTACAACATCGCCAATTCCCGATTCACGGCGTCCAGTTCCATCCGGAATCCGTTCTCACTGCGGAAGGAATGGCGCTGTTGCGGAATTTTCTAGCGCTCTGAGGGCGCTGGTAGGGACGCCGCGCTGCGGCGTCCGCGAATCAGGGATTGCGTTGCTGCTTAATTCGATGCGGACGCCGCAGCGCGGCGTCCCTACCAGCTACGGCGCAACGACTTCTCTTATGGCCCGCAGCTGGCTGAGCATTTCCTCGTATTCCCCGAGGGTGAGCGCCTGCGCCGCATCGCAGAGCGCGCTCTTTGGATCGTTGTGCACTTCCACGAGCACCCCGTCCGCGCCAGCGGCCACCCCGGCCCGGGCCAGGGGCGCAACCATGTAATTTTTTCCCGCGGCATGCGAGGCGTCGATCACCACCGGCAGATGCGAGATGCGCCGGACCGCCGGGACGGCGGCCAGATCCAGGGTGTTGCGCGTATGGAGCGCGAATGTTCTCACTCCGCGCTCGCACAGGATAACCTGGTAATTTCCTTCCGACATGACGTACTCGGCCGCCAGGAGCCATTCGTCGAGCGTCGCGGCCATCCCACGTTTCAAAAGGACGGGCAATTTCGAACGGCCGGCCCGACGGAGCAGAGAAAAGTTCTGCATGTTGCGCGCGCCAATCTGGATGACGTCGCCGTATTGTTCGACCAAATCGACGCCGGCAACATCGAGCGCTTCCGTCACGATCTTCAATCCGAATTCCTCCCGAACGTTCGCCAGGATCTTGAGGCCTTCTTCGCCAAGACCCGGAAACTCGTAAGGCGAACTGCGCGGCTTGAAAGCGCCTCCCCGGAAAAAACGCGCGCCGCTCCGCTGCACCGTTGCCGCGACCGCGAACGCCTGGGCCCGGCTCTCAATCGCGCACGGACCTGCGATCACGGCCAGCTCATCCCCGCCAATCATCGCATCCCCCACCCGCACGACAGTCTTATCCGGCTGAAGATCGAGCGTGATCAATTTGTAGGGTTTGCTGACGCGGATCGCCTCCGCGACCCCGGCCAGGTTTTCGAACCGCGCCGGATCAACCGCACCTGGATTGCCCGTGATACCAATCGCGGTGCGCGTCGCTCCCGGCATGACGTGGGAGCGATAGCCGAGTTGTTCGACGACTTTGACGACGGCCGCGATCTCCTGCTCCGCGGCGCCCGATTTCATTACGATCAGCATGGCTCGATTACCTTATACCGGATTCATTCTCGCGACGATTCGCGCAGCCATTTTTTTGCCGCCGCGATTTCGCCGAAAACCAACTGGTGACCTGCTTCCTCAAACCGCAATGTCACGCGGGCGCCGGCCTGACGCAGCATGGCGGTCAAACGCTCGGCATTCTCGACCGGAATGATCGGATCTTCTGTTCCGGAGCAAATCAAGACTCGAGCGCCTGAAAGGTCCGGCGGTGGGGATGGGGTCAAGGGAACCATCGCGCGGAACAGGATCGCGGAGGTGAGCGTCCCGGGCCGAAGCAACAAGACAGCGCCGGCAATGTTGGCGCCGTTGGAATAACCGACCGCGGTCAGCCGCTGCGGATCGAACTGGTACTGCGTCGCGGATTTCCCGATAAAATCGGCCAGCTCGTTGGCGCGCCGCACGACATCTTCTTCGTCGAATACCCCTTCGGCCAGCCGCCGAAAAAATCGCGGCATCCCATTCTCCAAAACGTTCCCGCGCAGACTGAGCAGAGCGGCCGAGGAATCGAGATCGCGCCCGAGTGGGATCATGTCGTTTTCATTCCCCCCGGTGCCGTGAAGAAGCAAGAGAACGCGCCGCGGCGGACTATCCTCTCCGGGAATGAATCGATGAATGAAATCCATATTGGCGATGATCAAAAATCAAGGAGCGGCGGTTTGAAACCGCCGTTTTAATTAGGTCGGCGGTTGCAAACCGCCGCTCCTTGATGCTGCTAGAGTATCCAAAACTAACCCGATGTATATCTGGCGAAAACGCGCAACTCAGGAGTGGATAAGACGTCAGAACGAAGATTTGCAGGGCCGATTTGGCGGCGCGCTGGCCATCATCGAACGACCGGGAAAGACCCGAACGCTCGTGGAGGTTTCCTGCGAAAGGCGGAAGCAAGCGCGCCAGCTCCAGGATGAATTTGGCGGCGCATTCGAAAAACTGCGGGACGACTGGTTGCAGCAACTAGCGGAAAAAACGCGCCCCAAGCCGTTACGGATCGGTTCGCGACTGATCGTGAATCGCGGTCCGTTTCCAAAATCAAGAGGCACGCGACCGATTGTCATTCCGGCCGAGGCCGCGTTCGGAACGGGGGAACACGCCACGACGGCGATGTGCCTGCGAATGCTCGAGCGCGTTACGCGCAAACGAGTGAACGGCTGGACAATGCTCGACGCCGGCACAGGCAGCGGCATCCTCGCCCTTACCGGAAGTTGTTTCGGAGCGTCCCATGTTCTCGCAGTCGACAACGATCCGCTCGCCTGCTCGATCGCGCAGCGGAATGCCCGGGCGAATCGTGTCCGGAACATCGATTTTCGCACTGGCGATATCCTGAAGGGAAAGCACCCCGGAAAGTTCGATATCATTACGGCGAATCTCTACAGCGAAATCCTGATCGAAGCCTTGCCGATCTGGTCCGGACAGCTCGCGGCCGATGGATACCTGGTTCTGTCGGGGGTCTTGCGGTCACAAGAACCGGCGCTCGTCATTGCTCTGCGCCGAAATGGTTTCGTTGTTCAGGAATTTCGACGACGAGGCAAGTGGATCGCGCTTCTGGCAAATCGACCGACAGCGCAGCGCGCCGTCCCTACCCGGAAAAAGAGTTGACGGAGCGGCCCGTCGAAAGCATTTTCCCCGACCCGTTCGCGGCCTCGATTTCCTGCATCCACGCGGTTGATCTTTCGAGCCGCGCTGGGTAGACCGCATGCCGAACGAAGAGCTTTCCTACGTCATTGTCACGCCGTACTCGATGCGCAAATCGCGCACCGGCGGCATTATCGCGCGCCTCATCTCCCGGACCGGGCTCGATCTCGTGACCTCACGGATGTTCGCCCCGAGCGCGGGGCTAACGAAACGGTACGCCGAGACGATCGTCACCGAAACCGACTCGCGGCATCGCGCAACGCAGGAGCTGATTCGCGACTATGTCCTGAAGAATTTCACCGGCAATGTGAATGGGCAGAAGCCGCGCGTGCTTTTCCTGGTTTTGCGCGGGGAAGACGCAGTCGAGAAAATCCACCGCACCATTGGCCATATCGTGCATGAGCGGACGACGGGCGAAACGATTCGCGACACGTTTGGCGACTACATTACGAACGATTCCGGGAAGGTTATTTATTTCGAACCCGCGGCGCTGGCGGCGTTCGACCCGAAAGCGGTCGAACGCGACCTGAAGCTCTGGACAGAATTTTCCGACAGCGATGGCGGGATTCTCGACCGTGTCATCGAGTTTCCGAAAGAGGCGAAGGTGGAGAAATCGCTCGTGCTGATCAAGCCGGACAACTTCAAGTTCCCCAATCAACGTCCGGGCGGCGTCATCGAAGTCTTTTCGCGGACCGGTTTGTTCATCATCGGGTTCAAGGTGCACCGGATGAGCGTGGCGCAGGCCGAAGAATTCTATGGACCGGTCTTGCCAGTGCTCGAGGACAAGCTGGGCGCGCAAAAAGGCCGGAACGCCTGGGAAGACATCGTGGAGTTCATGGCCGGCGGCCGCCCGAGCGCCGTCAAAGACGACCAGCGGAACGCCCCCGGCTCCGAAAAATGCATCGCCATTGTTTACCAGGGCGACGACGCGGTGCGGAAGATCCGAGAAGTCCTTGGTCCGACCGATCCCGCAAAGGCGCCCCCGGGATCGATCCGGAAAGAATTTGGTCAGACGATCATGATCAATGCCGCCCACGCCTCCGATTCCGCCGAGAACGCGAAACGGGAGATGGCTATCGTGCAGGTGGACGAGAATAACTTCAAACCTTTGATTGAAAATTTCTACGCGCGCCCATAGCTTGCGCTCCCATTTTGAACACCCTCAACCCGACTTCGACAGCCATGGACATCTCAGCGCGTGCCGCCCAATTATCTCCCTCCCTCACTCTTTCCATCGACAGCAAAGCGAAAGCGATGAAAGCCGAAGGAATCGACGTCTGCGGCTTTGGCGCGGGCGAGCCCGATTTTGATACGCCGGAGCACATCAAGGCGGCCGCCATCGCGGCGCTGGAAGCAGGCTTCACGAAATACACGCCCAGCGCGGGGTTGCCGGAATTGCGCCAGGCGATTGCGGAGAAACTCGAAGCCGATAACCAAATTACGTATCGTCCCAGCCAGATCGTGGTGAGCAGCGGGGCGAAGCATTCCTGTTACAACGCGATCCTCGCCACCTGCCAGCCCGGTGACGAAGTCCTTATTCCGTCGCCTTACTGGGTCAGTTATCCCGACATGGTCCGCCTCGCCGGCGCCGAGCCGGTGATCGTGCCGACGACAGAGCGGAAGGGCTGGAAAATGCGCGCCGCTGATTTTGAAAACGCGATGACTCCTCGGACCAAGATGGTGATCCTCAACAGCCCCGGGAATCCGACGGGCTCGGTTTACACACGCGAAGAGCTCGAGGGCATCGTCGAAGTCGCCGCGGAAGAAGACATTTACATCCTCTCCGACGAAATTTACGAAAAGCTGGTTTACGACGAAGCAAAGCACGTCAGCATCGCGTCGCTGTCGCCCGAAGCCTACGGCCTCACCATCACGGTCAATGGATTCAGCAAAGCCTACGCAATGACAGGCTGGCGCCTCGGTTATCTGGCGGCGCCGGAAGCGGTCGCGAAAGCGGTCGACAACATCCAGAGCCACAGCACCTCGCACCCCTGCTCGTTCGCGCAAAAAGGCGCGCTCGCGGCGCTCAAGGGTGACCAGCAGCCTCTCGCCGATATGCGGGACGAATTCAGCATGCGGCGCGATTACATGTTCGACCGCATCACCAAGATCCCGAACATCACCGCGGTGAAGCCGCAGGGCGCGTTCTACATCCTGGTGAACATCAGCCAGCTCGGGCTCAGCTCGCAGAATTTCGCCGATCGTCTGCTGAGCAAGGCCAACGTCGCCGTCGTTCCAGGCGCGGCTTTCGGAGACGATCGCACCGTCCGTCTCAGTTATGCCACCAGCATCGACGTGATCAAGAAGGGCCTGGATCGGTTCCAGGACTTTTGCCGCACGCTGTAAGCGAATTTAAGATTTCAGATTTAAGATTTAAGATTGGGCGACTTCGTCGTCCTTCCACAATCTGCAATCGTCATTCTTAAATCTGCAATGGCAACCGGTTACCTCGCTCTCGTTCTTCACGCCCACCTGCCGTTCGTCCGGCATCCGGAACAGGACGAGTTTCTCGAGGAAGACTGGTTCTTCGAGGCGATAACGGAGAGCTACATCCCGCTGCTCGGGATGATGGAACGGCTGGTCCGCGACGAAGTGCCCTTCAAACTGGCCATGACGGTCACGCCCACGCTCTGCGCGATGCTGCAGGACTCCCTGCTGAGAGAACGTTACGTGCGGTATCTGGATCGCTCGATCGCTCTGGCGGAATGCGAGATGGGGCGGAACCGCGATCACGATAAGCTGCGCGGACTTGCGGAATTTTATCGCCGCCATTTTCTGGAAAGCCGGGACCGTTTCTTTCAATGGAACGGCGATCTGCTCGGCGTCTTTCGGCGACTGCGCGACGATGGCTGCCTGGAAATCGTGGCGTCCGCCGCGAGCCACGGATTGCTCCCCCTGCTTCAGCAGTCCCCCGAAGCCGTGCGTGCGCAGATCCTCGTTGGGTGCGATTCGTACCGTGCCACGTTCCGCGCCGAGCCGACCGGATTCTGGTTGCCGGAGTGCGCCTATCATCCCGGGCTCGAAAACATCCTGCGGGACGCAAACCTGCGCTGGTTCGTCATCGACGCTCACGGTCTGATGTTCGGACAACCGCGGCCGCGGCGCGCGATTTACGCGCCCGGCTACACGCCCGCGGGACCGGCAGCGTTCGCACGCGATCGCGATTCGAGCCGACAAGTCTGGAGCGCCGCCGAAGGTTACCCCGGAGACCCGGCCTATCGGGAATTTTATCGCGACATCGGCTTCGAGCTCCCGGGGGAATATCTTTGGCCAGGATCGAGTTCAGTCGTCCGGAAATTTACCGGCATTAAATATCACCGGATTACGGATCGGATGGGCGAGAAGGATCTTTACGACCCGGCGGCGGCAGCCCGCATGGCCGAAGTGCACGCGTCGCATTTCCTTGAAATGAGACGGCGGAAGATGGACGAGCTGCGCGCGCTCGATTTCGATCCGGTCGTTGTCGCCCCATTCGACGCGGAGTTATTCGGCCATTGGTGGTTTGAAGGGCCGCAGTTCCTGGAATCGTTCATTCGCAAGGCGGCGCACGGCCGACAGAACCTTCGAATGACCAGCAAAGCGCAATACGGCCAGGAGGATTTTCAACTCACGACCCCCACCGATTTTCTCGCCGGACATCCGACGCAACAAACCGTCGCGCCTGCCGGCTCCAGCTGGGGAGAAAATGGCCATCTGGGTGTCTGGCTCGATAAAACCAACTCATGGATCTACCCGCATCTTCATTCCGCGGCAGAGCGCATGACCAGAGTCGCGCGCGCCTGTGCCCGGGACGAGCGGCCCTGGACGGACCGCGTTCTGAAGCAGCTCGCGCGCGAGCTTCTTTTGGCTCAAGCAAGCGACTGGGCGTTTCTCATTAAGACCGGAACAGCGAAACACTATGCGACGAAGCGAGTGACCGATCATGTTCTGCGGTTCAATCGGCTGTATGATGAATTCGCCGGTGGAAACGTCGACGAAGGGTTTCTGGCCAACTGCGAATGGCGAGACAACATTTTCCCGGACATCGATTGGCACTACTACGTTTGACCCGTCCGTCATGTCGAGCGAAGTCGAGACATCCCGTGGTGTCCAGAAAGCCACGAAACAGCACGGGATCCCTCAAATACACTCGGAATGACAACAAAGAGTGGAACGTCCACGCTGTTAGCGGCCTTGCTCTGCCTCAACGCGTTCGCCCAGGAATCGCCTTCGCCGAGCGCGACCGCGGCAGCGACTCCACCGCCACGAAACATCCGTATCAGCTTCGTCCCTCCGCCGCTCGATGGAACGATCAGTCTCGGAATTTATGATGCGAAAGGTAAACTCGTCCGCGTCCTGTTTCGCGAAGCGGACATCAACGAGTTCACCATCGGCAATGATGCGCTCTCGACCTCATGGGATGGGAAGGACGATGCGGGCGAAAATGTCCCGCCGGGCAAATACAGCGCGCACGGTTTTATCGTTGGCGATCTGAAGATCGAAGGCGTCGGATTTTTCTTCAACGACTGGATCAGCGCGGCGGAGGGTCCCCGCTTTTCGCGCATTCAGTCGTTGTCCCTCCATGACAACGATCTCCTCCTTGGCGTCGATCTCGTTCCCCCGGGCGAGGGACATGTTCTTTATGATCTGACGGACAAAACCGTAAGGCTGAAAGACACCGATACGGAGACATCCAAAGCGACGGCGCCTCCCGCGACTACTTCGGGCAACCTGGAGGCGATCGCAACAGCCCCCGGCCGCGAGGGCAGCCGTTGGGTGATCGATCGAACGGAGAAAGGTGCGAGCGCGCTCGAGGTGAAACAGTTCTCGGCGAACGGCGAATTTCTCCGCCGTCTTCCCATTTTGCCTGACGAACCGCAGCCCCGGGCGATTGCCGCCTTCACAACCGAGGACAAGATCTACCTGCTTGAAGAAGACGCGGCCAGGCAACGCATCCGCGCACTCAGCCTGGCCGCCACGAAAACCGAGGGTCCCGAAAAGGCAGTCTCCGAATGGAAGGTCGATTTCGAAAAATCGATCGTGGCGCACAAGGATTTCTCGGTCGTGGACGGCAAACCCGTCGTCTCGGCGGCCGAGGGAGGGCCGCCGGAAAAGGTGAAGTTAAAACTTCAGGCTAATCCATTGCTCAATGACGATCGCGTAACCGTCGAGATGATGGCCGGCTTCGATGCCGATGGGAGTTTTCTCAAAACGGCAGACGGCCTGCCGCTCTGCACCATCAGCGAAACGCAGGAACTGCGACGCGCCTTGCTCTGCCTCCACGGCAGCAACGCTCTCGATGTTTTTCAGGACGATGGCGCGGTCGTCGAACAGTTTCGCGTCACCGGCGTCGAGCAGATGATGAGTTTCGATTGCGGCGGTCTTGAATTGAAATGACGCAAACCCTTCATTCAAATTCGCCGGTGCCGCGGGACATCGTTTACTTCGACCTCGAAACGCAACGAACGGCGAACGACGCCGGCGGCTGGGCGCGCAAAGGCGACATGCGCATGTCGGTCGGCGTCATCTTCAGCACGGCCACAGGGCGCTACGAAGTGTTCGGTGAAGCGCAGGTCAACCAGCTCGTCGAGCGACTCCGCCGCGCCGATCTCGTCGTCGGGTTTAATATCCTGAATTTCGATTACCAGGTGCTCATGGGTTATACGATTCTTGACCTGGTCGCCGAAATTCCGACCGCCGATCTGATGGCCGACATGGAAAAACGGCTCGGCCATCGACTGGGATTGGACGCCATTGCCCAGGCCACGCTGGGTATTCAAAAAACGGCGGCAGGATTAGACGCGATCCGCTGGTGGCGCGAAGGCCGCATTCTCGAGATCGCGGAGTATTGCTGCTTCGACGTGAAAGTAACGCGGCTCGTGCACGAACATGGCTGCCGACATAAGGAACTTTTTTTCCACGATCGCTTCGCGCGGAAGCAGCGCGTCGAGATCGACTGGAAACATTTGGAGTCGTAGAAGGAGAGGCCTCCTGGTAGGGCGAGACTCCGTCGAGCCGAACCGGAAAAACAGGTCAAACCTCCACGGCTCGACAGAGTCTCGCCCTACCAAAACCTCTACATTTCCTTAGGGCAACTGGTAGATTTCCACCAGAGCCACGCCGGTCGTATTCCCACTGCCTTTCACGATGGCGGTGTAATTTCCAGGCGCCAACGGCGCGGAGAGAATCGCGGCTTCGCGATCGTCGCTCGGCGCGAGACCGGTGGCGCTGATCTGCGCCTGTTGATCGGATTTCCAGCTGTCATTGCTCGCGAGCGTCGTGCCGGATGAGTTGTGCAATTCGAGCATCGGATCCTGCAACGCATTTGGAACGCCCACCGCGGTCAGGGACGGCCCGATCGCGCGCGCCAGGACCGTCCGGTTTTGCGACCCGCCCACGATAAACCCCCCTATCATGACGTTGTCGCCTGTATCGACAAAGCCGCGCGTCGAGATGTTGCCGGGATTGGCCGGCGCCGACTGGTCGAGATCATAGAGTTCCACCACGCCGATGCCGGTTGCGCCATTCGTGCCGCTCATAATGGCGGTATAATTACCGGGTTGCAGCGTGGCGACGATGGCTGATTCTTTCGGATCGCTCGGCGGAATGGTGCTATCGATGATCTGCTGTTTCTGCGAGCTGTTCATCCAGTCGTCATTGGTAAACAGCGAATTTCCGAGGCCGTCGAACAGTGTCAGCGTCGGATCGCTGAGCCGGCCCGGAAGCGGCTGACCATTCACCGTCAACGACGGCCCGATTGCGCGCAGGATCACTTTCTTCGGCGCACTGCCCGTGAGAATAAAACCGCCGATCAGAACATTGTCGCCGGTCTGGACTCGCAGCCGCGTGGCCAGATTCACCAGTGCGGGCGAGGCCGGCGCTGGCACGATTTTCAAAACGCGGCCGGTGGTTCCGGTCGGCCCGATATTCGTATCCGCGAGCACATAGAGTTCACCGTTCGCATCCTGGCCGAAACCTTTCAGAAGCAATCCCAGCGAACGCTCGTCGTTTCCGATCCGCAGTTCCTTGATCGTGGCCGAAGTGAGATCGTCGAGATAAAACAGCCGGCCGGACGGCGGGCTCGAACCCGGCGCCGTTAGATCGCCAAAGATGTATTTTCCCGGCAGGGCCAAAACTCCGCTGCCGCGATAAACAAAACCACCGATGACGGCGATGCCGTCATCGTGGCTGTATTCGGCGAGCGGATTTGTCAGGGCCGGGTCCGGCGATGGATCGGGCGAGACGCTCCCGTCCGAGTGGAAGAGAAACGTGCCTTCCTTGCGGTTCCAGCCGTAATTCTTCGCCGCTTCGATGAGATCGATTTCTTCAACATGATCCTGCCCGACATCGCCAGCCACAAGCTTGTCGGTCGGCGCATCAAAGCTAAAACGGAACACATTGCGCAAACCGAACGCGTAAATTTCCGCGACGCGATTGGCCGGCTGGGTGGTGGCGACGAACGGATTGGAAATCGGGACGCGGTATTTACCGTTGGCGCTGACCGGATCGCCGCTGGTAGATGTGAGCGCCGGATCGAGCGGATCGATCCGCAGAATTTTGCCGAGGACGGTGGTCAAATCCTGGCCGTTCCCAGTCGTGGGGTTGTGGCCGGCACCAGAATCGTTGGCCGCGCCGCCGTCGCCCAGCGAGATGTAGAGATAATGGTCACTCGGCCGAAAAACGAGGGTGCAGCCGTTATGATTCGATTGCGGCTTATCGATCCGCATCACTTCGCGCCGCGTCGCCGGGTCGATCACGTCCGGATCTCCGGCGGAGACCTGCCATTCCGCGATGACGCTCTGGCAATTGAAGGCTCCCGTCATTGGCACGGTGAAATCCGCCGCACCATTCACCGGTTCGCTCGTGAAGGTATAAATCTTTCGGTAACCGGGGCTGGATGGATTGGAAAAGCCCGGATGAAACGCCAGGCTGAGCAACCCGCGCTCGTCGTAGTTGGCATTGAGCGAGACGAGCCGGCTCGACACATCGAGAAACGGGGTGGCTCCCAGCGAGCCGTTGTTGACGATCAGAATCTTGCCCGTCTGTTCAACGAGGAAAAGCCGCCCGGTACCGTCGGTGGCGGAAAGCAACTGGAGCGGCGAGGTAAGGCCCGTCAGGAAGGTTTGGAGTTCGATCCGCACCGGACCTTTGCCGATGCGCGGCAGAATTGGCGTCGGCGAAGGCGTGGGAGTCGGGGTGGGAGTTGGAGTCGGCGCCGAGACCGAGGTGGAAGCCCCGTTGTTGTTCGTGAATGTCGCCGCTCCCGGGGTGACCGCATAATCGGCCGCGTTGTTCGTGCTGGGGGCGGAGCTGGCCCCATTGAAAAGGAGCGCGGACGTCGTGGTCGATGGCAAAGCCCCGGCGAACGGCGGACCGAAATTGCCGTCCGCGTCATTGTCGAACGTGCCCGTGTTCGGTCCGGTGTAGCTTGCGCCTCCCCAGCTCACCGACCAGAGAATGCCGCCGTTTTGATAAGCCAGCCGGCCGGCAGCCAGATAGCTCGCAGGTATCGCCGTCATCGTAAAATCGGATGCGATCGGCGCAGTCTCGTGACTCGCGAAGCTCGACGTCGTAATCAGAATTCGACTGCCAGTGGCTCCGTTGCTCACATTGGAAGGGAACGTAAGGAGAGTGATCGGATTATTCCCCGCCGCGTCGAACGCAATCAACTGGCCGCCGGCCACAAAAGTCTGCCCCGCAGCACGCATCCGCAACTGCACCGCTTGCGCGGTGGTATCGCCATTAACGCCACCGATCACCTGTTCGATTTGCATCAGGTGGAAGGAGGCGCGCGCTTGCGTTGCCAGGACAAAGAAGGCTGCGGCGAGGAACCAAGGTGTGCGCGTGGCAGCCCAAAATCTGTTTGTTTTCATAGCGTTGATCTCCCGAAATCACACAACGGCTCCGGAATCGGATAACCCGCTGGCGCACCCCTGAGTCTATATAAACGAAAATGAACCCCACGAGAGGTGAAAAGTAACGGCGCTGTTACCTTCCGCCGGTGCGGCCAGGTGTGGCGAAACCCTTCCTAGTCACCGTCCCCATTCTTTGTTTAGTTAGGGCCTTATGTCTTCCGAGCCTCAGCAAACCCTTGCCCGGAGCGCCAGCGTCAGTGGCACTTCGCTGCACACCGGCGAGAAGGTCACGCTCAAATTGCAGCCCGCGCCGGTCGATTCCGGAATCAAATTCAAACGCCGGGACTTGCAGGAAGAGCCGACCATTGACGCGACGATCGCAAACCTGAAGACGGTCGAGCGCGCCACGACCATCGGCGAAGGCTCGATGCGCGTCCATACAGTCGAACACATTCTTTCTTCTCTCACCGCGATGGGCGTGGACAACGCGGTTGTCGAGATGGACGCGAACGAGCCGCCGATCGGCGACGGCAGCGCCCGCCCCTACGTCGAGCTGATTAAGAAAGCCGGGATCGTTTCGCAGGAAACGCCGCGCCGGATTTTTGATGTGCGCGAGCCGATCCACGTCGAAACAAAAAGCGGATCACTCCTGGTGGTTTTGCCCGATCCGAAGTTTCGAATTTCGTGCACCCAGGCCGGCCCGAGCGGACAGTTCACCCAGTTCTTATCCACCGAGATCACTCCCGCGATTTACGAGCGCGAGATCGCCCCGGCGCGCACCTTTGTTTTTTACGAAGAAGTCCAGCAACTCATGGACAAGAACCTGATCAAGGGCGGCAGCCTCGAGAATGCCGTCGTCATCCGCGGGGAAGCGGTCCTGAGCAAGGAGCCACTGCGCTTTCCCGATGAGTTCGTCCGGCACAAAATTCTCGATATCATCGGGGATCTCGCGCTTTTCGGGCAGCGCCTTCGCGGCCACGTCATCGCGGTCAAGCCCGGCCACAGCGCGAACGCCGAGCTGGTGCGCGCGCTTGCCCGTGAATTCGCCCGATCGTCCCCCATGCTCGAATCGCATGCTTTTCCTCCCGGCGAAGGCGGTCTGGATATCAACCAGGTGATGGAACTCCTGCCGCACCGTTACCCATTCCTGATGGTCGATCGGATCGCGCGCTTCGAAGGCGAGACGCGCTGCATCGGCGTGAAGTCGGTGACCATCAACGAGCCGTTCTTCGGAGGTCATTTTCCCGGGCACCCGGTGATGCCGGGGGTCCTGCAATTGGAAGCCATGGCGCAGGTCGCCAGCATCCTGATGATGAAGATCACCAAGAGCAGTGGACGGCGCCTCGGCTATTTTGTCAGCGCGGATGAAGTGAAGTTCCGCAAACCGGTTTATCCCGGGGACACGCTTTTCATTTCGGCTGAGCTGACGAAGTCTCGCGGCAAGAACCTGGCGCGATTGAAGTGCAATTGCTCCGTGAACGACGCGGTCGTCTCCGAGTGCGAGCTGATGCTCACCTTCATGGATCAATGAGCAGCGCGCAGATTCATCCGACCGCGATTGTCGATGCGCAGGCGGAAATCGGACCCGGCACGACGATCGGACCCTATTGTATCGTGGAGGCGGGCGTCGTTCTGGGCCCGGACTGCTGGCTCCAGCACCATGTCACATTGTGTGGTCCGATGACGGCCGGGTCGCGCAACAAATTTTACGCCTATTGCTCCGTCGGCCAGCAGACGCAGGACCTGAAATACCAGGGTGAACCGACCTATCTCGAGATCGGCAACGAAAATACGTTCCGCGAATTCGTGACCGTGAATCGCAGCACTACCGCGGAAGGCAAGACCCGCGTTGGACATCGCGGAAATTTTCTCGCCTACAGCCACATCGGCCACGACTGCGCAGTCGGCGATGAGGTAGTGTTCTCGAACAATGGAACACTCGCCGGCCACGTGCAGGTCGGCGATCACGCCATCATGGGCGGGCTCACGGCGGTGCACCAATTCTGCCGGCTTGGACGTTACGCCATCACCGGGGGCTGCTCGAAGATCGTCCAGGATGTTCCACCGTTCATGATCGCCGACGGGAACCCGGCCAAGGTGCGTGGCATCAACGTCGTGGGACTGGAACGGAGCGGTTTTTCGCCCGAGACGATCAAGGCGATCAAGGAAGCGTTTCGGTTGATCTACCGTTCAAAGTACAACACCCGTCAGGCGATCGAAGCGATCCAGCAGGAGCTGCCCCCGAGTGCCGAGATCACCCAGATTGTCGAGTTCATCCGGAAAAGCGAACGCGGCATCATTCGCTAGGCCATCGCGTGTCCTCCCGAGCCGCGCAGACGGCGAGGGACCTCGCAGGGCAATTTGCGCCCGCGGAGAAAGCACTGCGTTGTTTTACGAGTGCGCGCATTGTGTCGCGCGAGCGCCAGACCGCCTGAGAGGTCCCTCGCCGTCTGCGCGGCTCGGGATGACAACTGCGCTACGGCCGCCGCTGGTTCGACGGCGGCGGCGGCGGTTTCACCGCCCGCAGCTCCATCTCCATCTTTTTCAACAACGCCGAGGCCGGCGCATCCGGAACGATCCGCAGGACGCCTCTGATAAGATCGAGCGCGCGTTTCGCCTTGTTTTGCTTCGCCAGGGCATCGGCCTCGTGGAGAACCGTCCGCAGAATGTCGTCGCGCTTCACATAAGTTGTTCGCGCCAGATCGAAACATCCCGCGGCGCCGACATAATTCTCCGCGGCCGCTTCGAGCAGGCCCACGTCTTCCAGCATCGGCGCATTGCGCGTCCGCGCGGCGAACTGCTTTGCCGCCGCGCGAAATTCTGCCGCCGGGAGCGCACTGTTCTTCACCGCAAAATCGTGGTAAGCCCTCCAATCCGACGACGCCTTTTCCGCCTCGCGTTTTTCCTCCAGCCCGAGCCATGCCGCGTACGGCCGGTAGAGGGGATCGCCCACCATGACCGACATCCAGGAGAGAGTCTGCACCGACATGTAGGCGCTCTCGGCAAACGTAAATCCGTGGAGCAGCCGGTCGTTGAAAACATCCAAGTGCGCGGTCAGCTGGAGATACGGCTCGTAAACGTTGCCGATCGTCGCAGCCGCGCCTTTCGCCAAAAGCGGGCCAGCCCAGTTCGCATTCTCGTCGTGCAACGTGCTGGCGCTAAAGGAATGGATGTGCACGGCCACGGCGCCCCGCGCGAACTGGAAATCGGGCTGGGTAAATGGACCCGCCACCGTCGGGGCATACCATCCATAATAAAGCGCGCAATCTGTCATCGGATAGCTGTTGGGGAAAATCTCCGGCGTGTCCTCGTAAATGAGCGGGACTCCCACTTTGTGCAGTTGGTCCCGAATTTCAGCCAGCCAGCGATCGCCGACACCCAAACCGGGCGCCGAATTGTGCGCGCTATCTATGTAAGCGCGACCCCAAAGACCGGTCCTCTCGACTTCAACAGCATCGTTGATCATTCGCCGCACGGTCGCGACCTCCGGCGCGTCGAGCCGGCAAACGAGCAGAATGGCCGAGTTGTCGACTTCAGAGATGGCGCGGTAACTCTGAAAATAAGGGTTCGCGAGGGCCCCCGAAATCTGGTCGGAAAACGCACCCAGCGCCGCGACCTCGGAATCGACCGCAGCATCATTGCGATTCCCGATCGGCGGCCCACCTGGCTTGTCTCCCGGGTAATTGGAGGCCGCTCGAATTTTTAGCGGCATCCCCTTCACCATCGCCACAAAGCGGATGGAATTACTCGCCACCGTGATGGGGCCGCCACGCGGCTCGTTCAACGTCCACCAATTCCGCTCCACGAAAACGGCGCGGAGCGGATCGCGAATCATCGTGTCGTATTCATCACGTCCGATCTCTTCCGTCTTGGAAACGCTCAGGCCGACGAGATGATCGCGGGCGATGCCGCGCTTCTGCGCATAGAATTTTGCCAGCTCGACCGACTCGGGAACGTCCTTGTTGAAAACAACAATCGTCGCCGGCGCCAGCGGCTTCTCCGCGAATGCCGGCGTCGAGACGCAAGCGAAGAACAGTAACCAGGGCCCGGGCCGGAGCAGATTCATTCTACAACTCCAGTTTCAATCCGTCGTAGGCCATGCCTACGCCTGCTGGGAGTTCGGCTTCGGCCGCTTGTGGCAGCTCGTGGCAAATGTGGGTGAACAGCGTTCGCCCGGGCCGCACTTTGGCCGCTACCGCCAACGCCTGCGCGACGCTGAGATGCGTCGGATGCGGTCTGTGTCGCAGCGCATCGATGATCAAAACCTCCACCTCGAAAATCTCGCGCGCAATTTCATCGGGCACGGCGCTGCAATCGCTCAGGTAGGCGACGAGTTTGCCGTTATCTCGCGAAAAAAGGTAACCGTTCACAGTCGATCTGCCATGCGGCACCGGCAAAGGTGTGATCGTGGTTTCGCCAAGTCGGAATGGACCATCGATGATGTGGGGCACCGGAACGAGATAGCCCGGGAAACGGTTAAGGCCGTTAAAGGCAAACTCATAGACCCGCGCGAGATCGCTCATGGTTTCGGCCGAAGCATAAACCGGGATCGATCCGAGATCGTACGAATAGCGGCGAAGATCGTCGAACCCCATGATGTGGTCGGTGTGGGAATGCGTGAAAACGACCGCATCCAGGCGCCGGATATTCTCGCGCAAGGCCTGGGTGCGAAAATCAGTTCCGGTATCGACAACCCACGCGCACTCGGGAGTCTCGACGTAGATTGACGAGCGCAAACGCTGATCGCGCGGATCCGGCGAGTGGCAAACATCACAATCGCACCCAATCGTCGGCACGCCCTGGGAAGTGCCGGTCCCGAGAAAGGTCAGGCGAAGTTGAGAGTTGAGAGTTGGGAGTTGAGAGTTCAAAACTGAGCAGTTCTCTCAACCAACAACTCTCAACTCTCAACTTCTTCCCCAAAATGCCCGCCACGCTCAATCTTCTGCGCATTAAGAATCTGGCGCTCGTCGAGGATCTCGAATGGCAGCTCGCGCCGGGGTTTACCGCCATCACCGGGGAAACCGGCGCCGGAAAATCGATCATCATCGGCGCACTCCAGTTGCTCCTGGGCGAACGGACGGACAAGTCATTGATCCGGACCGGAACGGAGTCATGCACGGTTGAGGCGGTTTTCGAGGGCCATGATCTCACGCAGTTGAGTTCGCTGCTGCACGAATCGGGCGTCGAGACCAGCGAGAGCGAACTGATTGTGAAACGCAGCTTTTCGACGACCGGCACAAACCGTCAGTTCATCAACGGTTCGCCGACGACCCTTGCAGTTCTCAAGAATCTTGGCGACGAGCTGGTCGACCTCCACGGTCCCCACGATCATCAATCGCTTCTGTCGCCAGAACGGCAGCTCGCGCTTCTCGACGGGTACGCGCATACGGCGGAGACTCTCCGCGACTTCGAGCACGCCTACCGCAAATTGCAGGCGCTCCGCGCCGAAGAAGCGGCCTTGAGCACGGCCGAATCCGCCCGCGAACAGGAGATCGATCTCCTCCGCCACCAAATCAATGAGATCACGAACGCCAACCTGAGTGTCGGCGAAGAGGAAGAGATCGCAGCCCGCTATCGGCTCGCCGCGAATAGCAAACGTCTGCTCGAGCTGGCGGGCTCGATCTCGCGCCGGCTTTCGGAAGCGGACGATTCGATTCTGTCGCAACTGGCTGAGACCCAAAGACTGCTACGCGAACTGGAGAAGATCGATCCGGACAAGGCAACGCTGGCCGAGGCGCACGCAGCGTGCGTCGTTGAGCTTTCCGAAATCTCGCGTTCGCTCGGGCAATATGCCGAGCAGCTCGATCTCGACCCGGCCCAGCTGGCAGCATTGGAGGAACGGGTGAATCTTTTTGAAACGTTGAAGCGCAAATACGGCAGCTCGATCGCCGAGGTGATCGGGTTCGGCGAGCGCGCGGTTGAACGAATGCGAAAAATCGAGGGACGCGACGCCGAGTTGGAGCGTCTCATCCACGAGATCGACAGCGTGCGCGGCGACGTCGAGCGGATCGGACATGCGCTCCACAAAGCGCGGAGCAAAGCGGCGCCAAAGCTCGCTGAGAGCATTCGCGCCAATTTGCGCGATCTCGGTTTCCGCCAATCGGAATTCGAAACCAAACTGACCACGCTCGACCGGGCACGCACGACCGGGTTTGATGCCGTGGAATTGCTTTTTTCGCCAAATCCAGGCGAGCCCTTGAAGCCATTGCGGTTGATTGCTTCCAGCGGCGAGATCTCGCGCCTGATGCTCGCGATTAAATCGTCGCTCGCCGCGCAGGATGCGATTCCGCTCCTGGTCTTCGATGAAATCGACGCAAATGTCGGCGGTGAAATAGCAAATGCCGTCGGCGTGAAAATGCGAAAACTGGCGGCTGATCACCAGGTACTATGCATCACTCACCTGCCCCAGGTAGCCGCCGCTGCCACGACGCAATTCGTCGTAACGAAGGAAGTCGTGCGGGGACGAACGCATTCGCGCCTTACGGAAGTCGGCGGAAAAGCACGCCAGGAAGAGATCGCGCGGATGCTGGGCGGAAAAAGCGAATCCGCTCTCAAGCACGCCGCGACATTATTGAAAGCGCGCTGAGGCAGCGGTTCTGGGGAGCGCAGGCTGCCAGCCTGCTCGTCTCGGCAGCCTGCCGAGACGCCCGGGTTGACCTGCGAATCCTCGAGAAGTGGCGCGCGTCGCAAGGTTGCCGGCAGGCTGCCGGCAACTGCAGGCTGGCAGCTTGCGCTCCCCGGAGCCGGACAAATCGCTTTTCGGCTACGTAGAGTCTGTGTAAAAACCGCTGTGCTGAATTACATCTGGCTCGCGCTCGTGGTCCTCGCTGTCGCGATCGGCGGGTGGAATAATCGACTGAGCGAGGTGACGGCCGGCGCGTTCGACGGCGCGAAGACCGCAGTGACAATCGCGCTGGGGTTGATCGGGATTATGGCCCTCTGGCTGGGCGTGATGCGGCTGGCGGAACGAGCCGGGTTGGTGCAACGGATCGCGCGCGGTTTGCGCCCAATCATGCGGCGTCTCTTTCCCGATGTTCCGCCGGAACATCCCGCGATGGGTTCGATGCTGATGAACATGGCGGCCAACATGCTCGGGCTCGGGAATGCTGCCACGCCCCTCGGCTTGCGCGCCATGCGCGATCTCGAACGCCTTAATCCCCGGCCCGGGGTCGCTTCGAACGCGATGTGCACGTTCCTCGCGATCAACACCGCATCCGTGCAATTGATTCCCACGACCGCCATCGCGCTGCTTGCGGCGGCAGGGTCGGCGCGTCCGACGGCTATCGTGGGCACTGCGCTCCTCGCCACACTCTGCGCCGCCACCGTCGCGATTACCTCGGCCAGGCTTTTGGAGAAGCTGCCATTCTTTCGCCTGCCTGAAACCAGCCCTGTAGCCGGGGTCGGCGACCCCGGCCGAGATACCGCGGTCACAGCGGGGATCAGCGATCCTGGGTCCACCCAGCCGGCAGAAGTTCCTGATAACGTCATCGCCGTCGAGCCGCGCGGCTGGCGGCGCTTCCTCCCATTCCTCCTCGTGCTCTTCTTTCTTGGCCTTTTCGTCCGTCTGGTTTTTCCAGGCTGGTTCAATCTTCCCGCCGACCCGAATACCGTGGCGCAAAACGCTTTCGTTCGCAGCGTCAACACGCTTTCAATTCTGGCGATCCCATTTCTGCTCAGCTTCTTTCCAGTCTACGCGGCGACGCGCCGCATCAAGGTTTACGAAGAATTCGTCGAAGGCGCCAAGGAAGGGTTCGGCGTGATTCTGAAAATCATTCCGTTCCTGGTGACAATGCTGGTGGCGATCAGCATGTTCAAGGGCGCCGGCGGGATCGATCTCCTCACCCGGCTGCTCACGCCCGTTTTGACGCCGCTCCAGTTTCCCCCTGACCTCCTCCCGCTGGCGCTGATGCGGCCGCTCAGCGGCAGCGCGACGCTCGCCCTGCTGACTGACATCATTCATCGGCTGGGGCCGGACAATATAGTCAGTTTGATGGCGGCAACGATCTATGGCAGCACCGAGACAACGTTTTATGTCGCGGCCGTTTACTTCGGATCGGTCGCCGTGAAGCAAACCCGCCATGCGATCCCGGCCGGTTTGCTGGGCGATTTGGCCGGGGTTATTGCATCGGTCGTCATCTGCCGGGTGGTTTTTGCCTAGACGCTTCCTCTCCCTCTAACGCTCCCCCTTGATCTTGCTCAGAATCAGAGGAAGAGTGCTCGCTCCGCTCGCGTAATTTTTCCCTCGCCAGCGACCTAACAGATTTCCTATCGTCCGCCTGCACATGATTCAGCGCGATTATCTCATCATCGGTAGCGGCATTGGCGGCAGCAGTGCTTGCGAAAGTATCCGTAAGTACGACAAGCGGGGCTCGGTCACACTCGTCGGCGCTGAAACCTTTCATCCTTACAAGCGCTGGATGCTCTCGAAGAGTTTTTTGCGCGACAAGATCGCGCCCCTTAAAAAGATGCCGGTCCTGGACCCGCACTGGTACGACAAACACAAGATCGAGACGCGCTTCGCGGCGATGGTGACGCAGATCAATATCGACCGACGGCTCGCCGTGCTGGGCAATGGCGAGACAATCGAGTTCAACAAGGCCTGCCTGGCGATGGGCAGCCGTCCCGTGCGCCCGCCGGTGGCCGGCGTTGGACTGGGCAATGTGATTTATCTCCGGACCGTCCGGGATGCTCTGGCCCTGCGCGAGATGGCGTCGCTGGAAAAGGCGATCGTCGTGGTGGGCGGCGGACTGCTCGCCTGCGAAGTGGCTTCGAGTCTGCGCCAACTGAAATTCAAGGTGAGCATGATGCATCGCAATGCCTACCTTTTGAATCGCTATCTCGATCCCGAGACTGGCGCGTGGATTACTTCGTATTTCGAAAAGCACGGTGTCACGCTCCTGCTCGGCGAAAGCCTGAACGGGTTCGAAGGCAAAACGGTCCTGCGTAACATCCAGACGAAGAGCGGCAATCGGATCGCGGCCGGCGTGGCAGTGGTGGCATGCGGCGCGGAGCCAAATCTCGAGCTCGTGCGCAACACACCCCTCTCCGGCCCGCACGGCTCACCGGTGAGCGAGTACCTGGAAACGGAAGAAAAGGGAATCTACGCCATCGGCGACCTCGCTTTTTATCCCGACCGGATCATGGGTGGGGTCCGCCGGCAGACGCACTGGGAAAATGCCCGCGAGCAAGGGATCGTGGCCGGCGCGAACATGACGGGCAAAAAGCGAATTCGCTATGAACAGGTCCCGTACTTCTGGACCGAGATGTTCGATTTGAAAATGGATTTCGTGGGCGATTTCAGTTTACCGCCGACCCGGATGAGTCTGAAGGGCACATACGCGAAGAGAAAATTCGCGGTGCGCTACTATCAGGGTGAAAAACTGCGCGCGCTCCTCCTTTGCCAGGCGACGCCGCGCGAAGTGGACGCGGCCAGAACAGAGCTGCGGACGGCGCTTGGAAAGTAAAGCGCCCTAGCGGGCGTAATCAGGGATTTCCAGCGCGGGATTCTTTACCGAAACCAATTTCCAGTCCCAGGGCCAGGTAGCTCCGCGCTGCCACTCGAATTCAAACGGGCTGTCGAGCGAGTTCACCCCGTGCTGGATAAAATCGGCGAATTCACCCGAGCCTTTGACGGTAATCTTCGCCGTCCAATACCCATGGCCTGCTTCGGTGCGGCTGGAAGGAAAGCTCGATTCGATCCGGGCATTTGGGAGGGCGCGTAAAACCTCCCGCAGCCGATCGAGCAAAAGCGCGCGGTCATTTCCCCACCGGTCTTGATAATCGTTGCTGACAAATTCACCCACGGCTTTCCAATCTTTTTTCTCGATCTCCTCCAGGAAATGGAGGCTGTGCAGCACAATCTGGCGATGCGGCTGCCAAAGCCGCACGAGACAAATACCCCAGATCACGGCGACGACGAGACCCGCATAAAATCCGTTTCGAAAATTCACGTGATAGGGTGGGAGAGGTTCCGCCTCCGCTCAACCGCACAAAAAAACGAGACGCGCGCCGGGCTGATTCGGGTTGACTCCGAGGCCCGCTAGGGGCATGAACCGTGCTGACTCAAAGGACTTTTCTTCATGTTAACAATCGGCTCATTTGCGGTCGCGGTTTTTGCGGTGCTGGGTTGCGTTTTCTGGGCCTGCCGCAACGATCGCGACGAAACCTGATCACGTCTCCCCCTTATGCTGGATCACGAAGACTTGAAGTGGATCGCCACCACTTCCACTGAGCTCAATTCGATGCTGCAACAGATCTCGCGCTACGCGGATCTCGCCCGGCAGCATAAGGGCGAATATAATTACATCGAGATGCTCGGCGAGCGGGTCGAGCTGGCTTCGAAAACAGCGCAGGCCCTTTTTGATCGGGTCACGTCCCGGATCCTGGAAGGGAGTTCGCCTAAAACCGCACCGGACCCTTCGCGTCCACCGGAATTCAAAGTAGTTCGATCGCCGAACGAACCGACATCGAAAACGCGGGCGGCGCCGGAAAAGCCTGCCGCGCGCCCCAAAACCGGCGGCGCCGAAAATAAAAAGGCCCCGGCCAAAAGCGGAGCAATCCCGGCCAACATCCCAGTGCTCAACCCGAAGGGAAACCGCGAGTTGATTCTTCTGGTCGACGACGAAACGGAGATCGCCGAACTGGCCTCGACGATGCTGACCGATGAAGGGTACCGGGTGATTCTGGCGCGCGATGGCTTCGAAGCGCTGAAAATCTACCAGCAGATCGGCCACCAGATTGGCCTGGTCATTCTTGATTTCTTTCTCCCGGTCATGGACGGGGACGCTGTTTTTGACGAATTGCGAGCGTTAAACCCGGAAGTGGCCGTGGTCTTAAGCAGCGGGTTCGCGGAACAAAGCAAATTGGGGGCAATGCTGGCCCAGGGCCTTAAGGGTTTTATCCCGAAGCCGTACACAGCCGAAAAGCTCCTCGAGCAGGTCCGCTCCACGATAGACGCCGCCCGCCTTTCGGGCTGAGAAGCGAAACGCCGACGACAGTAGGTCGGGCCGGGCCTTCTCCGCGGGGCAAACCTCCGTCGGTGGCACTGATTTAGCTTTAAAGTGGCCGCGCCCATGGCCCGCATCGATTCATTCTTTAAACTGATGGGAGAGCAGAAGGCGTCTGACCTTCATCTCGCCACCAATAATCCGCCGATGCTGCGCATCAACGGTGAGCTCGTCCGCGTCGATTACCCACCCCTGCGCAACGACGAACTGAAGGCGATGGTCTACGAAATCGCCCCCGAAGGGAAAATCAAGATCTTCGAAGAAACGTCCGACATCGACTTTGGCTACGAGGTGCCGGGGATGGCGCGATATCGCGCAAATTTTTTCCAGCAGAAATACGGCATCTCGGCGGTATTCCGTTTGATTCCCTCAAATGTCCTGACCGTCGAGGACCTGGGTTTGCCTTCAGTGCTGAGGAAATTTCCGATGCTCAAAAAAGGACTGGTCCTGGTCACGGGCCCGACGGGATCCGGTAAGTCGACCACGCTGGCGGCGATGATGGATTACGCCAACCTCCATCGCCACGACCACATTATCACGGTCGAAGACCCGATTGAGTTCGTGCATCGGAGCCAGAACTGTCTCGTCCAGCACCGTGAAGTGGGCGTGCACACCCGCTCGTTCGCCGCCGCGCTCCGCGGAGCGTTGCGCGAAGATCCGGACATTCTTCTCGTCGGCGAATTACGCGACCTCGAAACCATCGAGCTGGCGCTGACCGCCGCCGCCACCGGCCACCTCGTTTTCGGCACGCTGCATACGTCGAGCGCTTCGAAAGCGGTCGACCGCATCATCGATGTTTTCCCGACCAACCAGCAAAACCAGATCCGGGCCACCCTGGCGGAGTCCCTCAAGGGCGTGATTGCGCAAAACCTTTTCAAGCGAATCGACAAGCCAGGCCGCGTTGCCGCCCTCGAAATCCTTGTGGTGGACATGGCCATCGCGAACCTGGTCCGGGAGGGGAAAACCCACCAAATCCCGGGCATGATTCAGGTCGGCAAAAAGAAGGGCAACCAGCCCCTGGACGACGCGATCATGGAGCATCTGCGCCACGCGCGCATTTCCCCGGAGGAAGCCTACGACAAGGGGATCGACAAAAAGAAATTCCGGCCCTTCCTGAAGGAACCGCCGATGGATGGCGCTGATGAATAGGAGCCAGGAGCAATGAGAATTCCCGACCTCGATAAAATCTTATCCGCGATGCTGCAGACTTACGACGGCATTTCGGACCTCAACTTCTCGGTGGGGCATCCCATGCAGGTCGAGGATTTCGGCGAACTGAAACCGGTCTACGTCGATCCGCCGATCGAAGCGCTCACACCCTACCAGACGGAGCAGATCGCGCTCACGTTGATGCAGGGGAACCGCCGGCTGATCTACGATTACCTTACCGGCGGTTCGTGCGACTGCAGTTATTCGCTCGGCGAGGAAGCGCGCTTCCGCGTCAACATTTTCCGGCAGCAGGGTCATTTCTCGATCGTGTTGCGGAAACTCGAAGGGGCAATCCCAACGATCCAAAGCCTGGAATTGCCTCCGATCTTCAAAGAGATTGCGAAGGAAAAAACCGGACTCGTTCTCGTCACCGGCGCCACGGGCAGCGGCAAGACGACGACCCTGGCGGCTCTGCTAAACGAGATCAACGAGGAGCAGCCAGTCCACATCGTCACACTCGAAGACCCAATCGAATTCGTGCATCCGACGAAAAGGGCAACGTTCAATCAACGCGAGTTGGGCCACGATTTTAACAATTATCCCAACGGCTTGCGCGCGGCGCTTCGCCAGGCTCCCAAAGTCATCCTCGTGGGCGAAATGCGAGACCGCGCGACCGTAGAAGTCGCGTTGATGGCGGCGGAGACGGGTCACCTGGTGTTGAGCACGCTCCACACCATCGATGCCGGCCAGGCGATCAATCGTATCCTCGGGCTTTTCTCTCTCGGCGAGGAGCAACAGCTCCGCATCCGGCTGGCTGACACCCTGCGCTACATCGTCAGCCAGCGGCTCGCGCCGAAAGTAGGCGGTGGTCGGCAATTACTCACGGAAATCCTGGGCAACAATCTGCGCACCCGCGAAACGATCGCGATCGGTGAAGGCGAACACCGCAGTTTCTACGAAATCATCGAGGCCAGTTCGCCTTTCGGTTGGATGACGTTCGACCAGTCGATCCTGAACTCTTACGAAAGCGATTTCATCACAGAAGAAACCGCGCGGTTGTTCGCCACCCGCAAGGGCAGGGTCAGCCGCGGACTCGACCTCATCCAAAAAGCGCGCGGCGTGGACAACGACCTCGACTCCGGCCTGCGGCTCGATCTCCCCGCCAACGCCTTCCGCTAAACCATGGAAACGCAAGACTCCTCCTTCTTCGATCTCGGCGACAACACGGCGCTCGTCTGCGTCGATCACCAGCAATATCAGAAAATGGTCGTGCCTCAGTTGATCGACATGACCTACAAGGTGCACCTCGGTTTGTTCGAGGAAGATGTGCTCCTAAAGCTCAAAACCTACAGCTACAATGTGGTGGTTGTTTACGAGAATTTCAAAGGCTCGACCCCACAGAACAACCCGATCCTGCGCGCGATGGTCAAACGTCCGGGCGCGGAACGCCGGGAACATTTTCTCGTGCTTCTGAGCCACCGCTTCCCGACGAACGACGCCATGAGTGCGTTCGTGCAAAGCGTCGACCTGATCGTGAACATCGCGGACCTGGCGAATTTCAAGCCGGTCCTCCGGCGCGGCGTTGCCCAGTATCGGGAGCTTTACACTTCCTTCCACGAAACGCTCAAAGCCGTCCAGGCAATCTGATCCGCCGGTCCACCCGGGTGCTTCCCGCAAAAAAACGCGCGAAACTTCAGGTCGGGGCACGATGTTTTAGACGGGAAGCGCAGTTGCGGCTGCCCTTCCGCGCACGATACTACCGGGCACCTCTATGAAGCTGAGCAACTGGATTCGATTCACCTGGGATTTGACCCAGCTTCCCGCGTTCGAGAACGCGCTGCCCGAACATTACGAGATTGGGCCGGCCACGGTGGAGGACGAAAAGGAACTGCGCAAGATCATCTCGACCTCGTTCATGCTCGATCCGATGTGGAGCCCGGAGTTGCAGGACGTCACGGAAAAGATTGAGTCGTGGCTGGAGCGCGCGTTTGCCTCCCCCGCGTGTAGTTTTCTGGCGTTGCGCCACGGCACGCGGATCATCGGCGCGGCCGTGATTTCGACTGAGGCGGAGGCCGAGATGCACCTGATCCCCGGCCCTTGCATTTCGATGGAATATCGGAACCGCGGATTCGGCACTCGCTTGCTGGAACAGGCTCTTTCCCGATTGCGCGAAGCAGGCCTACGAGGAGCCGCCGGGGTGGCGAAAGAGAATCTGCCGGTGACGAAATTCCTTTACCCGAAGTTTAACGCGACCTCGTCTCCATACGATTTTACGCCGCTGGTGCCGGCCTGATCAGCCTTTTGTGTCCGGAGAATATTCAGGCGGCGAATAAACGTTGAAAGTCACCGCACGTTGCCTTCCCGGATTCCGGAAACGGTGGGGTGTTCCAGCCCGGATCAAGAGCACATCGCCCTTTCTTAGCCTCACCCTTTCAGGGCCAACCGTCCCCGACAGATTCCCCGAAAGCATCAGCAAAACCTGATCGCTTCTGGCATGCGCCTCGGCTTTCCTGCCCGTCTCGTCGCCGGGCGCCAGCGTCATCACTGCGGTTTGGGTGCGCCTGCTGGTTTGCAGCACTTCGAACCACTCCGTGGCGTCTTTGATATTTGCCAAATCCATTTCGAACTTTCCCTGCCCTCCTAACCGAGGCAACATCCTCGCAGCCTTCGATTTTTGAATCCGATCGCATCCGACCACGCATCCCACTTGATGATCCAGGACCTTAGGTTCGCGCTCCGGCAGCTTTTCAAGGCGCCGGGATTCACCCTCGCCGCCGTGATCGTTCTCGCCCTTGGCATTGGCGCCAACACGGCCGTCTTCAGCCTCGTCCACACGATGTTTTTCGCGCCGCCCCCTTACGCAAAGGCGCAGGAAGTCGTCCAGTTGTTTTCGCAGGACAAGAAGAATCCGAAAACATATCGCGGCTTTTCCTATCCGACCTACACCGACATCCGCGCCCAGAACACGGTCTTCGCCGACGTGATGGCCTACAACCTCGCCATGATCGGGCTCGGCCAGAAAGGCGACACGCGTCGCACGTTTGGCGGCATCGTCAGCTCGAATTATTTCTCCGTGCTCGGCATCCCCCTCGCTCGCGGCCGCACCTTTCTGCCGGAAGAAGAGACTCTCGGCCGGAACGCGCCGGTTGCGATCGTCAGTTACGCCTACTGGCAGAAACATAATCTCGACCCGGCCGTGCTCGGCTCCGAGCTGCTGGTCAATGGCCACCCTTTTACCATCGTTGGGATCGCGCCGCGCGGGTTCACCGGAACGCTCCAGATATTTTCCGTGGAAGTCTGGCTGCCGCTCAGCAATTACGACCGGATCGCGAATGATTTCGAGCAGGCGAACAAGAGCGCGTTCGGCGATCGGGCGGGCCAACAACTGATCGTTATCGGCCGGCTCAAACCGGGAATGACCGCAGCCAGCGCGAAACCCGCGGTCGAAGGCCTGGCGGCCAATCTCGAGAAAGCGTTCCCCGTCGAGCAAAAGGACCAGACCTTCACAACCACCCCAATCTCGCGCTTCTCGGTCAGCACGGACCCGTCCGGTGAAGGCGGCCTGGAAGCGATCGCGCCGATGTTGCTCGGGATGGCGATTGTGGTCTTGCTGGTCGCGTGCCTGAACCTCGCCAACATGTTGCTCGCCCGGGGCACGGCCCGGCGGAAAGAAATCGCGATTCGCCTCGCCCTCGGCGGAAGCCGCTTCCGGATCGTGCGCCAGCTTTTAACCGAAGGTTTTGTCCTGGCGCTGCTGGGCGGCGCATGCGGGCTTGTTCTCGGCCTTTGGTCTTCCGATCTCCTTGTTGCCTCCCTCGGGAAAATGCTGCCGCTCGATATCGTCTGGCTCGCCGGCCCGAATTTTTCGATCCTCGCGGCCACATTCGCCTTCTGTGTGGTCGGCACCCTCGGCTTCGCGCTCGGACCGGCGCTCAAACTATCCCGCAGCGCCGTTGTCGCCGACCTCAAGGAACAGGCTGGCGAAGATGTCGTCAGGCGCCGTTGGAGATTTCTGCCACGTAATCCGCTGGTCGTCGCGCAGATCGCGTTTTCGCTCGCCCTGCTCACCGCCGCCGCGCTCTTTATCCGCGGTGCCGGCAAAGCGGCCTCGGTCGATACCGGTCTCGCACCCGGCGCGAGTTTCCTTGTCGAAACGGATGCGAGCCTCGCCGGATACGATCAGAAACGCGCGCAAAATCTCTACCGTTCTCTCGAGGAACGGCTCGGTGCCCTGCCTGCCGTCGAACACACCAGCGTTTCGGCCACGGTCCCGTTCGGGATGATCTCGTTGAATCGCAACGTCCAACGCGCCGGGCTTCAACCCGCACCCGACGCCAAGCCGGCAACCGCCGCTGAAGGGCTCGCCTTCAGTGCCGCCTGGAACAGCGTCGGCGCCGATTACTTTGCCACGGTCGGTCTTCCTGTCGTGCGCGGACGCGCCTTCAATCAGGCCGAAGCGACGCAATCAGGCGGCCCGATGGTCGCCATCATCGACGAAGTCCTCGCAAAAAAACTCTGGCCGGAGGGTGACGCGCTCGGCCAGCGCATTCAATATGCGAGCGACAATGCGCCCCGCGCCAAGAACGACTCCCACGGTGTCGGCATGACCGGCGATCTCAGTGGTGAAACCGGAAAAGAAACGATCGAGATTGTGGGGATTGTTCCGACCACGAAAGGGGGGCTGTTCGAAAAAGATCCGCACGGCCAGATCTATCTTCCGTTCGCGCGCGGCTTCCAGAGCAATGTTTCCTTCATTGTCCGATTTCGTTCGCTCCCGGCCGGCAGTGAAGCGAGCACCGCCGATCTTCTTCGCCGCACCGTCCGCGACGTCGATCCGGCGCTGCCCATTCTCTCACTCAAGAGTTTCGCCCAGCATCTCGACAGCAACTTCCAGCTCTGGGTTGTCCGAGCCGGCGCCGCTATGTTCTCCGTCTTCGGCCTTCTCGCCCTCGGTCTCGCCGTCGTCGGCCTCTATGGCGTGAAAGCGTACTCCGTCGCGCGGCGCACGCGCGAGATCGGCATCCGCATGGCCCTCGGCGCTCAACCAGGAATGGTCCTGCGCATGATTATGCGCGAAGGCTCCATCATGCTTTTCAGCGGCATTTTCATCGGGCTTCTTCTCGCCGCCGGCACCGGAAAAATCTTGAGCGGCATGCTCTACGAAGTCGGCGCGCTGGATCCTGTCGCATTCACTCTCGCCCCCCTCACCCTTGCCGTCGCGGCCCTCTTCGCCACCTGGCTTCCCGCCCGCCGCGCCACCCGCATCAGCCCGATGGCCGCGCTGCGAACGGAGTAGGTTCCTGTGGAGGTGGCTGGGGAGGGAATTGAACCCCCGACACGAGGATTTTCAGTCCTCTGCTCTACCAACTGAGCTACCCAGCCGTGATGCGCCGATGGCGCGAAAGCCGCGAGCGCGTCACTATGCGGAATTAACGACATCGGGCAAGCGGCGATTGCGGTAAGCGGGAGCCCAGAGTGCAACAACGGGATCCCTCGACTTCGCTCGGGATGACTAGTCGATAAAACTGCGTGGCAAATTTACAGCGGTCGCAAGGAAATGGAGATATTCGGAACGCGGGATTTCGATGGCGCCGAATTGTTGCAGGTGGGGCGTCACCCATTGCGTATCGAGAAGGACGAATTTCCGCGTCCGCAGATGTTCCACGAGCCCGAGCAGCGCCATCTTCGAGGCATCCCGGACATGATGGAACATCGACTCGCCGAAAAACGCACCGCCCACCGAGACACCGTAAAGGCCGCCGGCGAGCTTGCCGTTTTGCCACGCTTCAATGGAATGGGCATGGCCAAGCTGGTGGAGCCGGGTGTAGCTGGCAATGATCTCGTCGTTGATCCACGTTTCCGGCCGTCGCGCACATTCCCGCATCACCTCAGCGAAGGAAACGTCGACGCGGGTCTCGAAGCTCTTTTTGCGAACGTGCCGTTCGAGCGTATGCGGCACGTGAAATTCCTTCAGCGGCAGAATTGCGCGCGGATCGGGCGAAAACCATTCGATTTCTCCATCCGCCATCGCCATGGGAAATACGCCCAGGCGGTAGCCTTGGAGCAAGACTTCCGGGTCAATCATGGGAAGAGAGTGACATGTGACGAGTGACATGTGACAAGTAAAGAACGATCGGAAGCGCGGTCGAATTCGAAGCTCGTCACTCGCCACTTGTCACTCGTCACTTTCTTAAGTATCCTTCGTCCTTGAAGGCCTTCTCGATTGCTTTCTTCGTCGCGACCGCGGTTCTGATCACCGGTTGTGCTGATCCGCTCGAAAAACCTGTGGTGCAAGAGGCGCAGGAAAAATTCCAGCGCGGAATCACCGGCAACGGGACCCTGGGCCCGGTGGATCAGACCGACGATCCCACTATCAAGGGGATGCACCCGTGAAAAAAGCCGCCGCGACCGCGCATTCGAAAATCCTGATCCTCGATTTCGGCTCGCAATACACCCAGGTGATCGCGCGGCGGATTCGCGAGTGCCAGGTCTATTCGGAGATCGTCCGGTTCAATATTCCGGCGGAAGAAGTGGTGGCATTGGCGCCGAAAGGGATCGTGCTCTCGGGCGGACCGGCCAGCGTTTACGACGACCGCGCGCCGCAGCCGGACCCAAAGATTTTTTCTCTCGGCATTCCGGTGCTCGGCATTTGTTACGGAATGCAATTGATGGCGCACCATCTCGGTGGGCAGGTGGAATTCAGTGATCGACGCGAGTACGGCGCGGGCCGGTTGCAGGTCCTGAATGGATCGAGACTCTTCGACGGGATCAGCGACCAAATCGATATTTGGTGCAGCCACGGTGACAACGTAACCGCAATGCCGGCCGGTTTTCGCGCGGCGGCGCACACAGAGAACGCGCCTTTCGCCGCCATGGAGGATCCGGCAAGAAAATTATACGCGCTCCAGTTCCATCCCGAGGTCGCGCATACGCCTCGGGGAAAAGAGATCATCCAGAATTTTGTTTTCCACATTTGCGGATGCTCGATGGACTGGACAATGGGTTCGTTCATCGAGGAAGCGTGCGACCGGGTGCGCCGCCAGGTTGGCGATCAGAAAGTGGTCCTCGGCCTCAGCGGTGGCGTTGATTCGTCCGTGGTGGCGGCGCTTTTGCACAAGGCGATTGGCGACCAGCTCACCTGCATCTTCGTCAACAACGGTCTGCTCCGCTCGCGTGAGGAAGAAATGGTGCAGCGGGTCTTCGACGAGAATTTCCACATCCGCCTCAAGTATGTCGATGCCGCCGATCGTTTCCTGAAATTGCTGGAAGGCATTACGGATCCCGAAGAGAAACGGAAAATTATCGGGCGCGAATTCGTCAAAGTCTTCGAGCACGCGACTGAGGAACTGCTGGCCGAGGATGCCGCCAAGGGTTCCGGAGACCACGGCGGCTATCATTTTCTCGCGCAGGGCACTCTCTACCCTGATGTGATCGAGAGCGTGGCGATCGGCGGAAACCCGGCCCACGTGATCAAGAGTCACCACAATGTCGGCGGCCTGCCGGAAAAAATGCACTTCGAATTGGTGGAGCCGGTGCGCCAGCTCTTCAAAGACGAAGTGCGGCAAGCCGGCCTCCAATTGGGGCTGCCCAAGGAGATCGTTTACCGGCAACCGTTCCCGGGACCCGGATTGGCCGTGCGGATTCTCGGCGAGGTCACGCCGGAACGGCTTCGGATCCTGCGCGACGCCGACACAATCGTGGTGAGCGAGATGAAAGCGTCCGATTGGTATTATCGCGTCTGGCAATCTTTCGCGGTCTTGTTGCCGGTGCGCTCCGTCGGCGTCATGGGCGACCAGCGTACCTACGAAAACACGGTCGCGATCCGCATCGTGGAAAGTCAGGACGGGATGACGGCGGATTGGGTGCGCTTGCCTTACGAGCTGCTGGCCCGCATTTCCAGCCGAATCATCAACGAAGTCAAAGGCGTGAATCGCGTCTGCTACGACATCTCGACCAAGCCACCGAGCACGATCGAGTGGGAATAGGCTTTCTGTCGTCCCGAGTCCGGCAGCCGCCGGATCGAGGGATCCCGCTACACGTCGAGCGACGGGATGGTTCGACTTCGCTGCGCTCACCATGACAGGTAAGAAAGAGCGCGACATCGCTCAACCGGGCACGATAAGTTCGCTTCGATGAACGCCGAACAGCAGCGTCTCGCGGAAAATAACAAGGACGAGCGCTGGCATCTTTGGGGGCCGTACCTGGCGGAGCGGGCATGGGGAACGGTGCGGGAGGATTACAGCGCGAATGGCGATGCCTGGAATTATTTTTCGCACGATCAGGCGCGGTCCCGCGCTTTTCGCTGGGGGGAGGATGGCATCGGCGGCATCTCCGATTTCAAGCAGCGGCTTTGTCTCGCCTTCGCGTTCTGGAACGGCCGCGATCCGTTCTTGAAGGAGCGGCTCTTCGGTGTGACCGGTCCGCAGGGCTCTCACGGCGAAGATGTGAAGGAGGTTTATTTCTACAACGATTGCACACCGACCCACAGTTATATGCGGATGCTCTATCGCTATCCGCAGGCCCGCTTTCCTTATGAAGAGCTGGTGGCCGCGAATCAGGGCCGGCCGAAAGCGGCGCTCGAACCGGAATTGTGGGACACGGGCATTCTGCGCGATCGCCGTTACTTCGATATTGTCCTCGAATACGCCAAGGTCGATCCGGACGATTTCTTCATTTCGGTAACAGCGACAAATCGCGGTCCCGAGCCGGCGGAGCTCCATGTGCTGCCGACGCTCTGGTTCCGCAATACCTGGTCCTGGGGCCGGGGCGATCGCCGATGCATGCTGCGCGCGAGCTCGGATCTCGCGGGGCGTTGTCCGACCATTCAGGCAAGCCATTCCGCGCTGGGCGATTACACGCTGCACTGCGAAGCCGCGCGCGATCTGCTCTTCACCGAGAACGAAACGAATTCCGACCGCCTTTTTTCCGCACCGAACCGGCACCCGTTCGTGAAAGATGGAATCAACGATTTCATCGTTCATGGGCGAAAAGAGGCGGTGAATCCCGAGCACGTGGGAACGAAAGCGGCCGCGCACTATGCATTCACGATCGACCCAGGAGAAAGCAAAGTGGCGCGGCTCTGGTTTGGCCGCGTTGGTGAAGCCAGGGAGGCGGACCGCTCGGGCGAGCCGGGAAAGATTCCCCGGCCTGTTTGCCTGCCCGTCCTGGAAGAAGACGCATTTGAGCAATTCGAATTGGTCTTGCGGGCGCGGAAACGCGAAGCAGACGAGTTTTACGCGGACCTCGAACCTTCCTGCCTGAGCGACGAACACCGGCTCATCCACCGCCAGGCGCTCGCCGGCATGCTCTGGAGCAAACAATTCTACTACTACATCGTCGAGGACTGGCTCCAGGGCGATCCAGGCCAGCCGGCGCCGCCGCCGGAACGTAACTCGGGCCGAAATTCCGAATGGCGTCATCTCTACAACGAGCGCATCATGTCGATGCCCGATAAATGGGAATATCCGTGGTATGCCGCGTGGGACCTTGCCTTCCATTGCATCCCGTTGGCGCTCGTCGATCCGCTCTTCGCCAAAGGCCAGCTCGATATCATTTTGCGCGAATGGTATCAGCACCCAAACGGCCAGGTGCCGGCCTACGAATGGAACTTCGGCGATGTGAATCCGCCGGTCATCGGCTGGGCCGCGTGGCGCGTTTATAAAATCGAGGAAAAACAAACCGGTAAAGGCGACCGCAATTTCCTCGAGACGGTTTTCCACAAACTGCTCATCTCCTTCACCTGGTGGGTGAATCGGAAAGACTCGGAAGGAAAAAATATTTTTGAAGGCGGGTTCCTCGGCCTCGACAACATCGGCGTTTTCGATCGGAGCGCGCCGCTCCCCGGGGGCGGTCACCTCGAGCAAAGCGACGGAACGAGCTGGATGGGGATGTTTTGCCTGAACCTGATGCGAATGGCGCTCGAACTGGCACGGCAAAATCCTGTTTACGAAAATATCGCGACGAAGTTCTTCGAACACTTCCTCGGCATCGCCGGGGCCATGAACAACCTCGGAGGGCAAGGCATCGGACTCTGGGATGAGCCGGACGAATTTTACTATGACGTCCTTCACATGCCGGATGGACGTTACCTGCCGCTCCGGGTGCGCTCGCTGGTCGGGTTAATGCCACTCCTGGCGGTCGAGACGATCGAGCCCGAGCTGCTCGACGCGATGCCCGGTTTCAAAGAACGCCTCGAATGGTATCTGGAAAACCGGCCCGATCTCGCCAGCCTGATTTCACGGTGGCAGGAGCCGGGCGCCGGCGATCGGCGTTTGATTTCTCTCACGCGCGGTCATCGGATGAAATGTCTGCTCCGCCGAATGCTGAACCCGGATGAATTCCTGAGCGATTATGGGGTGCGTTCGCTGAGCAAATTTCACGCGGAGCATCCCTACGTTTTGCGTTCCGAGGATGGCTCGGAGCGGGTCGTCCAGTACGATCCGGGGGAATCACAAACGAATATCTTTGGCGGTAATTCAAACTGGCGCGGGCCGGTCTGGCTTCCCATCAATTATCTGCTGATCGAGTCCCTCCAGAAATTCCACCATTACTACGGCGACGATTTCAAGGTGGAGTGTCCCACCGGTTCCGGCCGTTACCTGACGTTGAACGAGATTGCCGATGAGCTATCGAATCGTCTGATTCGGCTCTGGCTTCGAGATGGAAACGGCGTCCGACCTTTCGAACGCGCGAGCAGTGACGCTCTCCGTGCGGAACACGACCGCGATCACTACTGGTTCCACGAATATTTCCACGGCGACACCGGCGCAGGCCTCGGCGCCAGTCATCAAACCGGGTGGACTGGGCTGGTGGCGAAGTTGATCCAGCAACAAGGCGAAGGCGGCACGATCGCGAAGCGCGATCCATTTACGGACCTGTAATCGCCACAGCCATTCTGTCATTCAGAGCGCAGTCGAGGAACCCCGCGGAGTTTCAGATTAACCGTCGATCTGGAGTCAACGGGGTCCCTCGACTCCGCTACGCTCCGCCCGGGATGACATTTGGCGGCGGCAGGGAACATCACCGCCGCATGATGTGAATGGCGAGGATGCGGCTCTGGTGCCGGGCCAGAAGATAATCGATGAAGTCGCCGATAATGGAGTTGGGTTTGTTGCCCAGTTTGGTCACGACCCGGCAGATGAGGACGCCGGTGCGGCTGTGCCACTCGAGGTTAATCACCCCGTGGGCTTCGCGCGCACTGTGGATTTTGGCCCAACCGTGAGGACGACCCGGTCGTTGATGTTCGGTTGGCACGAGCTTGAACTTCTTCTCAAGCTGCGGATCGCCCATGATCTTGTTGCGTAACGAACCGCGGCCGGTGGTGATGACTTGAATGACGGTTTGCATTCGTTAGGCCAGAATCGACCGCGATCCTGCGTTTGGCAACCGTCTGTAGTCGTCGCCCTGGGAGCGACGTGAGCGAGGAACAAGATTACGTCGACTCCCGCGCGTCGCACAGCGACGCGGCTACAGAAGGCGAAACATCACGTAGGCGTCAACAAATCCTTTTTGCGCGTGCCGAAACGCCCCGGGCAATGTTCCGACGATTTGGAACCCGAGTTGCTGCCACAAATGGACCGCCCATTCGTTGGTGGAGATGACGAAGTTGAATTGCATCGCACGATAGCCCAGCCGGCGCGCCTCGTTCAGCGCGTGCTCGCCCATCGCCCACCCCACTCCAAGCCTGCGTGCAGCAGGCGCGACCATAAACCCGGCGTTTGCGACATGGTCTCCCAACCCCGGCCGATTCGGCCGGAGGATGTAGCTGCCGATTACTTTTTCGTCCTCCTCGGCCGCGTAAGTGCGGGTCCCATTCGCGAACCAGTACGCCATCGCCTCTTCGCGCGGTGTGTTCGGATGGTAAACGAACGCGTCGCCCGGGGCGACCGTCGCCCGAAAAATCTCCCAGATTGCGTCGCGATCCGTGTCGGCTGCAGCCCGAATCGTGAGAGCAGCGGTCGCAGTTGTCGGATCAGGATGTTTCCCGGCCATTGGCTTGAGACGAGGCACTTTTCCACAGCAGCACGAGACCGCCCAATAACAGAAAATCGAGCACGAGGTGCCAGGCAAAGCTGAAGTACTTGCTGGCGTGGCCAAAGCAGCCGCAGCTGATGTCGAGCCCGCGTGCTTTGGCGACAATCGTGACGACGATGAAGAGAGACATTAGGCCCGCCAGGATAAACACGCCGCCGCGATAGAAGATGCGTGTGATCAAAGCGATCCCGCAGAACATTTCCAGCCACGGCAGATACAGAGCCGACCAGACTCCGAGCTGCCAGGGCAGCATCTTGTAGTTATCGATGTCCCGCGCGAATTCGGCCGGGTCCAGCACCTTGACCATCCCGGCGTAGATGAACAGGGCACCGATGATAATCGCGACGACTCGGATTCCGGTTCGGGGAAAGGATGTAGTGCCGATCTCTCCCAGTTCGACGTTGGACGTTGGACGCTCGCCACGGCGGAGCCCGTCCAGGGCGGAGGCGGGTTGGACGTTGGACGTTGCCTTCACTTCTTCTCCTGCCATGCTTCCCAGCCACCTTTCAAAATTCGAATCTCGTTAGGCAGTTTCGCTTCTTCCCGCAATCGCCGCGCAACATCCTCCGCCAGGTTGCAGCTCTGCGAACTGCAGTAGACGACGATTTTCTTTTCCGGCGACCATTGTTTGGCCAAAAACTCCGAGAGCCCTTCGCCCCACCGATCTTCATTAAGCAAGATCGCGCCCGGAACGTGGTCGCGCTCGAATTCATCGCTCGGGCGCGCATCCACCCAAATGGCGGTCGCGCCCCAACCGCGGGCAACCTCGACGCCGACCAGATCGGATTCCGGAACGCGGGACTGCCATGGAATCTTGTCGTGAAAGCAGAAGGCCTGAATCGCGGCCGGCAGCAACGCGAGGGCGAGAAGCAGCAGTGTTTGCCGGAGGACGATTTTCATCGACAGGCAATGGTGGATCGCGCGCTCCGACGCGCGATGGCGATCAACGGCGGCGCGGCCGCCGCTTCAAACATCGAGCGATCCCGCCCGCGCGGGACTCGATCCACCTGGGTTAACATCAAGGTTTCGCCGTGCCGGGAGGCATCACGCGCGCCGAAGCGTAATAGACTTTCTCGGGCTTAACGTCCGGTTTGATCGTCAAGGTCGCATTCAGCGGCTTGGCGGTATCCTTCGGCTGAACCTGGATCTTGAATTCGCCCGCGGCCGAACCGGGTTCCACCTTCGTGGTGAAATCGCCGCTGGAAGAGACGACATCCACGTTCTTGATCGTCACGCCCTTGGCAGCCTTGGCGATTATGGTCTTAGGCTGCGCCGGCTCGTTTGCCTGCCAGAAAACAAAGGTCGGCTGCAGTTCTAGCATCTGGGCAATCGTGGCTTTAAAAGTCAAAACCGTCTGCGGCGCCTTCGGATCATCCGTTTCGACGGTCACGGTCTTGACCTGGAGGCCGGTGCGATCGCCGATATTGAACGTCGCCGTGATTTCTCCTTTTTCGCCGGGCGCGACATCATTCTTGGCGAGAGCGGCCGTGGTGCAGCCGCACGACGGACGGACCGCCTTAATATGGACCGGCGCGTCACCCTTGTTTTCATACTTAAAAACAGCGGCGACCGTAGGAGCACCCATCTCCGGATGCAGATCGAGCTCTGTTTTTTCAAAGACCAACGAGGCTTTTGTTGAAGCCGCGACTGATAAACAGAGAATACCAATTAACCAAATTCGTTTGCCGTTCATGACTGGAAGCAAAAAGGAGAATGCCACCGGTGTCAATCTTGGAGGGACGCCCTCGGTGGCGTCCGATGATTCGAGGGACGAGACGGAGCTCATCCCTCCAAAGCCTCAATTGAGCTGGTAGACTTCGACAACGGCTACCCCAGTCGTTCCGTTCGCGCCACGGACGACGGCGGTGGAGGAGCCCGGTGGAAATGAAAAGACGATTCCGGACTCCGCGTTCCATAGGAAATGTCTTTTCCCTCCGGCACGAGGGCGTGCCGGCTCCAGTTACTGCAGCGCGTAAACTTCGACGACGGCGATGCCGGTGTTGTTGTTCATTCCGCGCACAATTGCGGTGTAGGCGCCGTTGCCGGCGAGGGTTTCGATGAGGGCGGACTCGAGATCGTTCGTGGGAGCTACTCCGCTCTGCATGATCTCTGTTTCCTGGCCACCGGTGCGCCAGTTGTCGTCAGCCCGGACGAGGGCACCATTGGCGTCACGCAACTCGAGCGTCGGGTCGGCGAGTTTTCCTGGAATGTTCAACGACGGCCCGAGCGCGCGCACGATGACTTTCTGCGCCTGGCCCACGACAATCGTTCCCGCGATCAGGATGGTATCACCGGTCTGGACAAAACCGCGTGTCGAAATATTCGCGAGCTTCGAATCGACGGAGCGATCGAGATCGTAAACTTCCACGACTCCGGTTCCGGTGGTGCCGCCGACTCCGCGCACGATCGCGGTGTAAGCCTTTCCGTTCGCGGGCAACGTAGCTATGATCGCTGATTCCAGATCGTTGCCCGGCGCAAGGCCGCTATCCATGATCGCCTGCCGGTTCGGCGAAGTGGACCAGTCGTCATTCACCTGCACCAAACCGCCGGAGGAGTCGCGCAGCTCGAGCGTGGGATTCGCCAGTTTCCCCGGCAAATTCAGCGACGGCCCCAGGGCTCGCACAACGACCTTCTTGTCCTGCGTTCCGGTAACGATGAAGCCGCCGATCAGGATGTTGTCGCCGGTTTCGACGCGGAGGCGCGACGAGATGTTCCCTAGCACGGCGGGAGGAACAATAGGGCTGGCCGTCGGAGTCGCGGCCGCGGTTGCAGTCGGCGTGGCAGTAACAGTGGGTGCGGCGGTCGCGGTTGCAGTCGGCGTTGCGGTCGCAGTTGCAGTGGGCGTGACGGTCGCGGTTGCAGTCGGCGTTGCGGTCGCAGTTGCAGTGGGCGTGACGGTCGCAGTCGCAGTCGGCGTCGCTGTCGCTGTGGCCGTGGCGGTTGCTGTCGGTGAGACGCTCGGCGTCGGCGTAGGTGTGCCAGACGCGTTCACCGCCGCGAGCACATCGACACGGCCGTAGCCGAAGGAATTGTTCGGGATGTCAGTGCTCGACAATGTCCCGCCGCAAAGCTGCGGCGGCGTTACCGTAACGGAATGATTCGCGGTGTCCTGGAGGAGCGTCTTGGTGGCCGCGATGTCGCGCACCAATGCGGGCCGCGACGACCAGAGTAAGGCAACCGCGCCCACCACATGCGGGCCCGCCATGGAAGTGCCGCTCAGGTTTGTATAGGTCGTATCGGATGAATAGTAACTTGAGCGCACAGTCACTCCCGGCGCGGAAATGTTCGGCTTGAGCAGATTTGGCGTGTAATAAGTGCTCGGTCCTCGACTGCTGAAATTCGCCAGGGTGTTGCTGATGTCATAGGCGCCGACTGAAAAAGAGGCATCGTAGATTGCCGGCACGTCGCTGACCGTCGAACAGTTCGGTCCGCCGTTGCCGGCGGAAACGACAACGAAAATGCCGGCGGCCTGAGTGTTGTTGACGATTGTTTCCAATTCCGCACGGGTCGTGCATCCCTCGCTCGCGGGGCATCCCCAGGAATTGTTGAGCACGTGCGGCCGCAACGTGGGGTCGGCGTTGTTCCCACTCAGGTCGGTCGGCGCGATCATAAATTGAAAACATTCGGTGTAGCGCGCGGGCGTTCCGTTCCCCTGATCCATGTTCCGGCAGCCGATCCATTTCGCGCCGGGCGCCACCCCCACTTGGTTGCCCGACCCGTCGTCGCCCACCGTCGTGCCGGCGGTGTGGGTGCCGTGGCCGCTGTCATCGCAGGGCGCTATCGTGTCTGGGCCGCAGATTCCGCCGCCGGTGTGGATGGCGTCGTGCCAGTTGTAATTGTGATTCGCGGTGGTGCCGTCCCAACCGCGGTACTTCGGCTTCAGCGCAACATGCGTCCAACGCGCGCCCGTGTCCTGGTCGCCAATCACCATGCCCTGGCCGGTGAATCCCAGAGCCCAGACGGCAGGTGCATTGATGTTCTGCACGCCCCATTCCGCCGTATTCGGCGCGGCCGGGGCATTCGGCGTCACACTTGGATTCGCCAATTCCGGTGGCTCAATCCAGCGCGCTTCACTGTTTGAGTCGATCCGAGCCACGTCCTCCCGCGCCACGAGCGATTCGATGAGGGCACGGTCCGCGGTGGCCACGATCATGTTCGCCGCCCAGAACGATTGGTAACTTACGCCGCGCGTCTCAAGCTCCGCGCGCAAATCTGCCTGCGTCCGCGCTGCGTGCTGGGTGAGCGTGTTGTAAACGAACCAGCCACGCGCGTTCTGGTCCTTCATTTGATAGGCCGCGCTCACGTCGGCCTGATCCGCCAGCATAATCACAACGGAAGCGCTGCTCCCGTCCGCTGTGGCCGCGAGAACCTCCGGCGCAATCTTCATCGCGATATCGGCCGGCTTCGTCCCCGCCGCGGATGACCACGCCATCATCGCAAGCAGCACGCCTGCGAAGCAAAGGGCGAAGCTCGCTGCCACCTTCGTCTGAAAAAATCCGTCCGAAGAAACCCGTTTCATGATCTGGCGTCGCGAGACGCGTCTTAATAACGTTGAATCACCGCGACCGCAAAGCCATCCCGAGCGAAGTCGAGGGATCCCGCCGCAAGTCGCGCGAGGTTCCACGGGGTCCTTCGACTCCGCTGCGCTCCGCTCAGGATGACAGAGTCTTGCCGCCCGCTAATTCAACGCAAACACTTCCACCACCGCGATGCCGGTGGAGTTATTCGCTCCGCGTACGATCACGGTGTAGCTCGCGCCATTGCCAGAGAGCGTCGTGACGATGGCTGATTCCAAATCGTTCGTCGGCGGAACGGTCGTCGCGATGATGTCCGCCTCCTGGCTGGTGCGCCAGTTATCATTCGCGGCCACAAGCGCTCCATTCCCATCGCGCAGCTCGAGCATCGGATCCGCCATCTTTCCGGCAATGGTCAGGGAAGGCCCGATCGCGCGCACAATTACTTTTTGCGAGGTCTGCCCCAGCACAATCGTGCCCGCGAAAAGAACGTTGTCGCCGGTCTGGACAAAGCCGCGCGTGGAAATATTCGCGAGCCTTGAGTCGACGGTCCGGTCGAGATCGTAAACCTGGACGACCGCGATTCCAGTCGTGTTGTTCACGCCGCGCACCACCGCCGTGTAGGTGGCGCCGTTCGCCGGCAGCGTCCTGACCAGGGCCGACTCGAGATCGTTGATCGGTGGGATTGTGCTGTCGATGACCGCTTGTTTGTCCGCGGCGGGCTGGTTTTGCCAATCGTCATTCGACCCCAGGAGCGTACTACCGCTGTAGAGTTCGAGCGTCGGGTTCGCGAGCTGGCCGGGCAGATTCAGCGATGGGCCGATCGCGCGAATAATCACCTTCTTCGGCTGCGTGCCGGTGAGGATGAAGCCGGCGATGAGGGCATTCGGGTCGGCCGCCGCCGGCAGCCGGGTGGAAACGTTGGCCAGCAGCGTGGGCGCAGCCGTCACCGGCGCCACGAAGTCGAGCTTCGCGTTCAACCCGTTCGCGATGTTGGCCGTTCGCTGGACCGTGCCCAGCGCGCCGCCGCTGAAAGTAACGTTGTAATTTCCATTTCCCGCTCCCACGGGAATAGAGTAGCCGCCGGACGCGCTCGTGATTGCGAAGTAGCTTGGATTGTTCCCGGCTACGTCGACCCGGATACCGCCGATGCCTTCGCCTGGATCGTAAAAGCCGTTGCCGTTCGTGTCCTGATAAACAACGCCGGTGATGAACGGCATGGAGTTCGCCAGTCGGCCAAAGTTTTGCACCGTGTAGAGCGAATCCCACGTGTTGCCCTGCCCATTGTCCTTGCCCGCGCTGACTCCGATACCGATCTCACGCCAGTAGGTCAGCATTGTCGACATCCGATGGCCTCTTCCCGCCACTGTCTGGTCGGTGAAAAGATCATTGTGCTGCTGCATAATTGTAGTGATCAATTTCGAGCCGGTGAACGCCCCGCTGCCGATGGAAACGTTTTCCGCCACGTTCTCAGGCCCGGGGAAAAAACCGGAGGCAGTCGTCGGGCCGTTGTACTCTGTGCCCAGGTTCATCGCATACCCGGCGGCGTTGATGCGTTGTTGCGGACCTGTTCCACCGAATGTGTGAGGATTTTGTCCGGAAAAAAATTGGTCGCTGTCGTTCAAAAACTGGGCGCGGCTTTGGGCGCAGTTAATTAAGAGCGGATTCCACGAAAGCGGCTGGGCAGTGTTCGCAATCGTAAAGGATTCTCCATTAATGCTGGGCGGCCCTTCCTGGAGGCCGCTCAAGCCGAGCCGCGTCGCTTCCGCCCCGCCATTGGCGCGCGCGCGATTGATCAGCTCGAGCATGTATTGCTGCTCCGGACTCGGATTGCCGATCGAATATTGCGTTTCCGCGATCGCTGGAGAAAAGCCAGCTGCCGCAACGCAGAGAATGACTGCGGCTAATCGAAGTCGAATGTTTGCGGACATATCGGCAAATTGCCTTCTTTGCGCGAATAACGGAAGGCGAAAACTCCATTCCCCGCTTCTGTAGCTGCTCTCCTGTAGCCGCTTCGCTGTGCGAAGCGCCGGGACTCGCTAGGCTGCGGCGGTCGTCCCCCGAGCCGCCCACAGGGCAGCTGCTACAGAAGACGTTCCCGCGCGTAATCCCGGACAAAATCCGCCACCACCTCCCGCCACGGCCGCGGCGTCCGACCCGTCAGTCGCTCGTATTTGGCGCTCGAGAGCACGCTGTAACCCGGTCGTTTCGCGATGAAACTTTTCATCTCCGCCAGCGACGATGCCCCGATTATGCGCGCCTTCATTGGAACGCCTTCCGCGCGGCAGCAATCGAGCGCCGATTGCGCGTACTCCTGCCAGCTGCATTCGCCGCTGTTTACGAGGTGCAAGATGCCGCAAGCCCCATGGAGACGGCCTGCCCCCAGGCCGTTGCCCTCAGCGTTGCTGCGTCCCCCAGGAAGAAACGTCTTCAACATTCCTGCCAGGTCGAGTGTGTAAGTCGGCGTCGCCCATTTGTCAGCGATCGCACTTACCTCCTCACGTTCGCGCGCCTGGTTCAACGCCCAATCGATAAAGCTCGGCCGGTCCGGCCCGAAGACCCACGAGACGCGAACGATCAAACTGTGCTCGTTTGCCTCCAGCGCACGCCGTTCCCCTTCCCGCTTCGATTCGCCATAGACGCTGATCGGCCGCGCTTCGTCCTCCTCCGTATAGGGTTCACGTTTCTCGCCATCGAAAACGTAATCGGTGCTGACGTGAATGAATCGCGCCTTCTTTCGCCCGCAAATTTCCGCGAGAACTCCCGGGGCGGCGCCATTAATCGTGAACGCTTCCTCCTGGTGCGTCTCGCACCGGTCGACATTCGTCTGCGCTGCCGTGTTGATCAGCGCATCGAACTCCAGTTCGCCCAGTTTCGCCCGCATCTGGTCCGGCGCGCCCAGGTCGAGCTGGGCATGATTGAAACCGACAACGTCGAACTCACCTGCGTATTCCCGCGCCAGGGCCGCGCCAAGTCTTCCCCCCGCGCCGACAATCACGATCCGCTTCATCGCGCCCGGACCATAGGTGGAGGGACGGGCTCTGTCCCGTCCCAAAAATAATGGGACGACACGGAGGTCGTCTCTCCATTCCCTGATTTCCGACCTCTGTCCTCCGACGTCAGGCTTTCGGCTTCTTCGCCTTCGCCAGCTTGCTGCATTCCTGCGCGCATTTGCGGCAGGCTTCCACGCAACGCGAGAACGCCTCGATCTTCGAATGTTTCCCCGCCGCTTTGGCAAGTTCGTCGCAGGCTCGGGCACAGACCTCGCAGAGCGGATAGGCGTACTTCGATCCGCGCTCCAGCATCTGGCTCGTCAGCGTCGCGATCCGCGCGCAATCCCGTGCGGTGACGATGACCGATGCCACCGTATTCACATCCGGCTGCGCCAGGCCCGCTGTGACCAGACGTTCACAGCGCCGCCGCGCCACATTACAAGCATCGATCGCATCACTGAATTTTGGAGGCCACATAATTATTTCCCTTGGATGAATGTTCTTGAGCGACTCCCGCTCCCATTTCCCAGTAGAAAAAAGTTTTGTCGGCAAGGCAAGATTTTATTGCCGCCTTCGAGACGGCCTGACCCCAGGCCGTTGGGAGAAAAAGTCGCCTCCGTTTGGGAAAAGCGTTGCCATTTCCCACCGGCACGAGGTCGTGCCAGCTCCAAAATTATGGAAGAGCGTAAACTTCCACCACCCCAACTCCCACGCCATTGTTGCTCCCGCGGAGCTGCGCCGTGTAGTTACCCGGTTGGAGCGTTATCACCAGAGCCGACTCCAGATCGTTCGAAGGTTGCAAACCAGTCGCGGTAATCTCGGCTTGCTGGCTGCTTCCATCGGACGATCTTATTTTCCAATTGTCGTTAGCCAAAATCAACGCGCCATTCGCACCATGCAGCTCGAGGGTTGGGTCGGCCAGTGCATTTTGAACTCCAAACGCGGTGAGCGAAGGGCCGATGCCGCGAACCACAACTTTGAGCGGATTGTTCACAATAATGAATCCGCCAATCATGAGGTTGTCCCCGGTCTGGACCAAGCCTCTCGTACTGACGTTGGCCAATATCGCCGCCGAGCTGAGAGTGAGGTCGTAGGCCTCGGCCACGCCGATGCCAGTCGTATTGTTCGCGCCCCGAACCTGGGCCGTGTAATTGCCGGGAGCCAGCGTCGCAATCAGAGCGGACTCCGCATCGTTCGTAGGTGCCGCGCCCGTGGCCTGTATGTCAGCAACCTGGTCGGCGGTGATAACGCCGCCTATCTCCGTGGTTTTCCAATTGTCGTTGCGCGCAATAAGAGCGCCACTGTTGTCGTGAAGTTCCAGAGTCGGATCAGCCAATGCGCCAGTGACATTGGTCGAAGGTCCTATAGCACGGACGAGAACTTTCTTCGTCGAACCCGACGGCCCGGTGATGATGAATCCGGTGATAAGCAGGTTATCGCCAGTGCCGACCGGCAACCTGGTCGAGATGTTGGCCGCTGAACCAGAGGCGGTGGCAGTCCGATCGTAGCCGAGGACGTCCATCACCTGGAGGTCAACCGGGGTCAGGTCGTCCTGCTCGCCGTCAGGGCCAGCCGCGTTGAAGGCGTCGGGAGCGGGCCCGGCCCAGTCCTGAAGATCGGACCCCTTGTTCGCGACCGCGTCGTTGAATGCAATGAGGAGCGAGGTCCCGTTGTCGAAGGAGAAAAATCTGCCTGGACCACTGTTCAAACCCCGCGCACCGGCGCCGGTATAGTCGAATAAATCAAACGCGCAATAGTTTGGCGTTCCTGTGCCGAAGCTGGGGTCTGCCATGATTGAATTGCGGCCCATGATTTCCGAGTACTCGTGCAAGGCCACGCCGATGAAGTCGAAGCTCCCGGCCACGTTGCGATTGTTCGGATCATAGGTCCATTTGTTTCCACCACCGAAGTTGAATGTCCCGTCGTTCTGCATGTCGTCGGTGCGCAGACGCAGGGCCTTGGCCTGCGCCCTGGTCACGTTATAGATGTGGGCTGTGGTGATGGGGTCCGCGCCGGCCCGCAGCGTCCCGCCGGCGCCGACGGTCGTCGCGTCGTCCGCGGTCTTTGAGTCCGCAGCGAACGCGTTTTGGAGGGCGGTATAGTTGGCAACCGTATCGAAAAAGGTGCTGCTGCTCCCGAAATCATTAGTGCCGGGGCTAGACGTCACCATAATGTTGACGTTGATGGGGTCGTTGTATCTATCGGTGAACTGCTTTGCAGCATACGCGCAGGCCGCTTTCATGTCGATGATGTTCTGCGCGGTCAAACCCGCAGCCGCGTACTTGGTATCCGTGTCGAAGGTCAGGTTGATGGTCAAGGCGGAGGCTGTTCTGCCGGCGGCCACCACCAGGATAAGGACCGCCAGGAGCGCCAGTCGCGCGCGCATCCCAAGCGGGCGGATTAATTTGGCCATCAACTCGCAATGAGCGTTTTCGGATTTCATATTTGTGATGTCTGGTCTGTTCCCGCTCGTGGGGCGCTAGTGTTTGAGCCTGTGTGTAATGGTGGGTCTTGCCGCGGAGATGGATTTGATGTCCGCTCGGGCGGCCAGCGTTTCCAACTGCGCGAAGGGCACCCAGGCGCGGAACGTCGTGGCCGTTCCCCAGCCAGTGACCAATTGCCCTCCGAGACTTGCGATCTGATCGGACAATTCCCTGGAGATCGTGCCCTGGATCTCCACCAGCACGCGCCCGCCAAATTGATACACGTCCGGTTGAACTGTCTCTCCCCGGCTCTTCCTCACGACCAGAACGAGTTGTTCGTCGCATTTGTTCATGGTGGCCGCAGACACAGATTTCTCGTCGCTCGCGGTGATCTCAGCCGTCGAGAAAGCGAACAACCCAATCGCAGCGAGGAGGGCACGCGCGAGAACGTGGAAGTGCGGGAATGTTTTGAAATGCGGTTTCATGGTTTTCATCCTGGTACGCGCCTCTTCTTTGATGACGCCTTGTCGTCTTCTACTCGGAACGCGAAGATCCTGCCAGCTTTTTTTTGCTTTAGACCGAAGAAATCTCCGAATATTTGGGCCTGAACCTCATCTCCAACCAGCCCTTCATGTTCGCTTCCAGAGTGACCCGCCGTAACGGGCCATTCGTTACTGGAGGAAGTAAACCTGGACGACCCCGATGCCGCTGGAGTCGTTCTTGCCTCGCACCTGCGCGGTGTACTGGCCGGGTTGCAGCGTCGTGACGAGGGCCGCTTCAAGATCGTTACTCGGTTGCAAGCCGGTGCTCTCGAGTTCCTGCTGCTGACTCGTTTTCCAATCATCGTTCTCGAGCACGATCGCGCCATTCTGGTCCCTGAGTTGCAGAGTCGTATCGGAGAGGGCGTTGCTGATCCCGAAAGCAAGTAACGAGGGACCAATCGCACGCACCACCGCTCTGACCGGCGCGTTCTGGACAATAAATCCGGCGATCATCAGTTTGTCGCCTCCTTGAATGAATCCTCTCGTGGCAATGTTCGCCAGTTTCGCCGGCGACCCCGCGCTGATGTCGTACGCATCAACAACGCCTGTTCCAGTGCTGTTTCCAAAGCCGCTAACTACGGCTGTATAACCCCCGGGCGCGAGGTTCGCGATGATCGCAGACTCGAGATCATTGCCGGGAGCAAGCCCGCTCGCACTGATCTCTGCCGATTGATCGGCCGTGATGAAACCGCCTGTCTGGGTGGTCTTCCAGTCGTTGTTAGTGGCAACAGTCGCACCGCTGCCGTCATGGATCTCCAAGGTAGGATTGGCCAGGGCATCGGTTATCCCAAAAGGAATCAACGACGGTCCAATCGCCCGGACCAGGATCTTCTTGGTCGAGCCAGTCGCTCCCTGCACGATGAAGCCTTCAATCAGCGCATTATCACCCGTTCCCACCGGCAGCCGCGTAGAAACATTTCCAACCAACCCAGGCGTTGCGGTGGGCGTAGCGGTTGGCGTTGCTGTCGCGGTAGCCGTTGGTGCGGCGGTGGCCGTGGCAGTGGGTGTAGCAGTCGGAGTCGCAGTAGCGGTTGCCGTCGGCATCGCAGTCGCAGTAGCCGTTGGCGTCGCGGTAGCGGTAGCCGTGGGCGAAGCGGTTGGGGTTGGTGAAGGGGTAGCGGCGGGTGGCGCATATTGCGTCACAAACATTTGTTGCCCACCACTAAGACTATCCCCTTGCACCAGCTCCTGTGAATAAAATGTAGGATTTTGGGTGCTGCTGCCGACGAGAAGATTGCCGGACGAGTCCAGCAACAAATCATCCGCATAGTTAAAGCCGGTGCTACTAAGCAAGGCGCCGGTGGCGGCGTCGACCCGCATGATTTGGAAACTAAAGCCTGAGTATCCCAGGTGCGTCACGAAAAGAATGTTCGTATTCGGGTTGAATTCGATCCCGCGAATATCGTAAAAGGATTGTCCGCCCGTCAGCTGAATGCGCCGTACGAACGTCCCACTCGTAGTGATTTCGTCGATGTCGTAAGCCGAGGCGACAAACAGATGTCCATTCGGCAAGGGTTTCACATCAAAGATCTGGTTGTTCGAGTAGATCACCGTGCCGGAGGACGGTGCCCCTAGGACAAATCGGGTTAAGGAATTCTGCCCGCAGACGTAGAGGTATTGGTTATCGAGAGCGATCTTGCCATAGGAAAGATTGCCCGCGACGTAAGTCGAGCCGGTATAGGTCGCCATGACAGTGCCGTCGCTTTTCAAAGCAAGAACCGCAAAGCCGGAGGAATTGCGTGCCATCGTGGCGTAAAGGAGGCCGTCCGCGCCGAAGGTGAGCCCCCTCACTTCGTCACCTAAGGCGGATGGCACCGCGAAGGATGCTACAACGTTTCTGGTGGCGTCATATTCAGTGATGACTCGCGAAGAATAGTTCGAGGAATAATAGTGACCAGCCACAAAGGCAAACGGCCGGGCGGTAGGCGTGGGTGTCGCGGTCGCTGTAGCACTAGGCGTCGCCGTAGCCGTCGCGGTTGGAGTGGGCGAAGCAGTAGCTGTGGCGGTCGGAGTGGCCGTTGGGGTAGCTGTGGGTGTGGCCGTCGGCGTAACTGTAGGCGTAGGCGTCGGTGTGGCGATGGGCGTCGCGGTAGGTGTCGCCGTCGGCGTGGGAGAAGGTGTCGGATCTGGCTGGGCAGGAATCGTCACGTAAGTTGAATCGCTTGGAATGCCGTTAGTGAAGACAGTGACCAGAGCGGGACCGGACAAGAAATTGAGCGGCAGCGACATAAAATCAGAATCCGACCAACCGCTTCCCGGTTCTGTAAATTGGAATACCACCTGGCTGTTATCGAGCCGGCGAAGCTGAACCACGGGATAGTTTGTGGATGAATCATTCACCGATCCAGACGACGCACCGGATACGCCTTGAAAACGAGAACCAGTAAGGACAAGCCTGTTATCAACCGTCACTGCAGCACTGGTGATTTGAGGCTGCCAATCGGGCGCGAGAAAGCCAAGCCCGGGATTGTATACATCCGTGTTTGCGATCGCGACGAGCACCGGACCGCCACCATTGCCGCTTGATCCGCCAGCGATGAGGACCTTGCCGTCGCGCCCAAGCGTTAACGTGGAAAAAAAGCGCGGCGAAGTGAGAGTGCCGGCCGCATGCCAGCTGCCGTTTGCCGGATCATATACCTCGGAGGTCGCAGTTACCCCGTTATCGCCCTCGCCGCCGGCGACGAGAACAGTGCCGTTGCCCAATAGAACAGCCGTATGATAACGACGTGCCGTGACCATGCTGCCGGTCACGCTCCAGGTCCGGGTCAACAGTTCATACAGCTCCGCGCTGGCGATGATTCCATTGTTATTCGAACCTCCGGCTACGAGGACCTTGCCGTTCGGCAACTGGGTTGCAGTATGATGTTCGCCGCGGGGATTAGCGAGGCTGCTGGTCGTCGTCCAAGTACCGGCCACCGGATCATATAGTTCGGCGCTCGCCAGATAGCCGCCCGCATTACCATTATATCCACCGGTTACGAGGACTTGGCCGTTCCCCAATAGCGTTGCCGTATGCCCAGTCCGTGCCACGGCCATGCTGCCGGTCGGGCTCCAATTACCCGTGGCCGGATCGTACAATTGCGCGGTCGCATAAATATTAGAAAGGTCAAACTCGCCGCCCGCGACAAGTACCTTGCCATTGTTGAGCAGAGTAGCCGTATGGTTGAGACGGCCGCCGCCAGAGAAACTGTTCGTGGCGCTCCATGCGCCATTGCTGGGATCGTACAGCTCCGCGGTCGAGAGGGGCGTGGAAAAGTCTCCACCTTTGCCGCCTGTCACAAGCACTTTTCTATCGGACAACAAGGTAGCTGTGTGATTTACTCGCGAACCCGACATGGTGCCGGTTGGGTTCCAGGTCGCAGAGGCGGGATCGTAAAGTTCCGCGGTAGCGAGATTGCCCGAGCTATAGCCTCCCGCGACGACCGTCCGGCCGTCCGCCAGCAAAGTCGCGGTATGATTATAACGGCTCGTCGCGAGGCCGCCGGTTGCGGCCCAGCTCGCATTCGACGAATCGTAGCGCACGGCGCTAGCGAACGAACCGGACAGTCCCTTGCCACCGACCACGATTATGGTTCCGTCAGCCAGGACGGTTGCAGTATGTCCGGTACAGGCATTTGGGACGCTGCCCGCCGAGCTCCATGTCCCCGCCTGGGCATCATACGACTCCGCGCTGGCTGTGTAGAAGGGGAAACCACTTCCCGCTGTCACGAGCACGTTACCATTCGGCAAGAGCGTCGCCGTATGCGCAGAGCGTCCGTTGGCCAAGCTACCAGTCCCACTCCACGTGCCACTAGTGATATCATAAACCTCCGCGGCGGTGACGAAGCTCGAGCTCCCAGCGCCGCCCGCGACCAGGACTTTGTTGTTGGCGAGCAACGTGGCCGTGTGACTTTGTCTTGCAGATCCCAAATTGCCGGTGGTCGTCCAGGCGCCGGTTGTTTCGTCGTAGAGCTCCGCGCTATTCCAGACGACGATGCCTAGGCCTCCCGCGACCAGAACCTTGCCAGTAGGAAGGAGGGTCGCAGTGTGGTTGCCTCGAGCGGTCGTCATGCTCGTCGCCGAGCTCCAGGTGCCGTTCGTCGGATCATAGAGCTCCACCGTGGCCGAATACGCGTTCCCATCGGTGTAGCCTCCTGCGACCATGACTTTGCCGCTGGGCAGAAGTGTAGAGGTATGGAGCCTGCGCGCCGTATTCATGTTCGCGACCTGGCTCCAAATTCCAGTGGTCGGATCGTAAACTTCGGCGGTCTTGATGCTCGCACCGTTGGTGTTAGCACCGCCAGCGATCAAAACTTTTCCATCAGCCAGGAGAACGGCGCTGTGACCGGTTCGTGCCTGAACCAGGTTGCCGGTAAACGTCCATGTTCCCCGCGCCGGATCGTACAGTTCGGCGGTAGCCAAATTGCCAGTTTGATTGTTCTGGCCACCGGCGATGAGGAGCTTGCCGTTGTTTAGCAATGTCGCGGTATGGCCACTGCGACTCGTCGACAAGCTCGATACGGCTTGAAAGGAAGCTGCCCCTGCCGGCGTTGCTGCGACGCCAAGGAGAAAAAGCGCGGGCAGGAACGCGAAATGGAGGAAACGTTTCATGGGGGAACAGCCGCTTGTCGCATGATTCATGGGCCCCGTCTATCGTTCGGACCGGGGCCCGCCGCTAGACAAACAGATTGAGAACAGTTAGGAACACTTTGAGGACGCAATTCCGTCGCTCCCCCGGAGCGGCCCCTGCTTCAGAACATGGCCCGAAAGAAAGTTACGCGTGCACTGGCTCCCCTGCCGAGCCGGCGCGCGATAGAAAAAGCGCATCATAAAACCGAAGCGCTGATCGCGATCCTCCGCGACGTAGCCGTGAAGAACCAGCAGGCCCAACCGCGCGCTTTTCATTCCGTGAGGGCCGTGGCGACGCATTTTCACGTCCCCGTCTCCTCGGTTTCGCGGGCCTATCAGCATCTTGAGCAAGAGGGTTTGCTTACCCGGTGCGGGGTTCGAAGACGCTCCTGCAAGGACTGCACTTCGATCGACGGCTCGGCGTTCGCGCCTTTGTCGGCTTGCCGGCGTCGCTGTCCGATTTCATCACGATCCACGCCTACCGGATGTTCTTTATCAGGATCCGACGCGAGCTGCGTCTGCGCGGTTTCGCTACGGCCATGCTGTTTTCCGACGCCGCAGAGGCGAAGACGGCGGTGTTGAGCGAACGGCTGAAGGCCTATGAAATAGATACAGTCCTCTGGTTTCAACCTCCCACGGAGGCGAAGGAAACGGCGGCGCGTTTGGGAGATCTCGGCATTCGCCTCATTGGCATTGCGCACGAATACACCCCCGTTATTCCATGCCGCTATCAGGTGCACCGAGACAACGCCATCAAGGCATTGCTGGCGCAGTGGAAGGCGCCCGGCGGAATTAATCACGTTACCCTCGTGCGGTCACACGACGCTCGGGTGTCGGCGTTAGAGGAGAGATTGCGCAGTGCGCTCGATGACCTCGGGATTAAATCCACGGTCGCAGTCTTTGAAGGCAAGCGAAGCGAACCGTTCTTGCGTTCCCTGCAAAAACTCAAGACCGGTGGAATTATTTTCGCTTCCGCCCGCGTGGCGTCCAAGCTTTGTTTTCGCGCGCCGAGCGCAGTAGGCGATCTGGTCAGCTCTCAGCGGATCGCGTTTCTCAACGGCCCGGTCAGCATGCCGTTCGCCCGCATCCCGGATGTTCGCGCAGACCTTGTCGTCGTCGACTGGCAGCTCGTTGCCGAGCGGATTGTCAACGACCTGATCACGCAGGACGCTTTCACACAGCCCGGCCCGACAATTTTCGAAGCCGACGCGAAATTGTGCGTTCCATTGAGTGACTTTGCGCAAAATATCTAGCGGGCCTGTAGCAACGGCCCTGTGAGCCGCCCCAAAAGGCACGCGGCCCACAGGGCCGCGGCTACAGAAAAACGGGACACGGCATACAGGGCCGGGGCTACAGAAACGCGATGCGCGGGACAGGAGCCGGGGTCAGTGGCGGATCTGCGTGAACGAAGGCCGGGATCAGCGATCCCGGCTACAGCCTAATGCCGACCGGTCCGCTCGAGGAGCGGCTCCCACCAGGCGCTATTGTTCGCATACCAGTCGATGGTGGAATCGAGGCCCTCCTTGAAGTTGTGGAGGGGTTTCCATTGCAGCTCGCGCTGCGCGAATGCGGAATCGATGGCGTAACGGCGGTCGTGGCCGAGGCGGTCGGTGACGTAGCTGATGAGGGTCTCGGGTTTCCCGAGCTTTTTCAGGATCGCTTTGACGGTCTCGATGTTCGGCATCTCGCTGTCGCCGCCAAAATTATAAACAGCGCCCGGTTTTCCCTCGAACAATGCGGCCACGATCCCGGCGCAATGATCTTCGACGTGGATCCAGTCGCGCACATTCATGCCGTCGCCGTAGACGGGCAGCTGGTCGTCCCGCATGGCGTTGATGATCATGAGGGGGATCAGTTTTTCCGGGAACTGATACGGCCCGTAATTGTTCGAGCAACGGGTGACGATCACTTCCTGGCCAAAGGTTTTATGACACGCGAGCGCAAGCAGGTCGGCGCCGGCTTTGCTCGCGGAATACGGTGAACTCGGCTCGAGCGGCGATTGCTCGGTGAACTTCCCGGTCTGGCCCAGCGATCCGTAAACTTCGTCGGTCGAGATCTGGATGAAACGCTGGACGCCCCGGCGCCGGGCGCAATCGAGCAGGATGCTGGTGCCGACGACGTTGGTGTGAATGAAATTTAGCGGGTCGTTGATGCTGCGGTCCACGTGCGATTCCGCGGCGAAATTGACGACCGCGTAAAACGAATGTTCGGTCATGAGCGCGTCCATCTGGTCCGCGTTGGCGATATCCGCTTTGAAAAATTCGTAGCGCTCGCCATGTTCCTCCGCGACTCCGTCCAGGTTCGCGAGATTCCCGGCGTAAGTGAGGACATCGACATTACTCACCGAAGCCGGCTTGTAATGTTCCAAAATATACCGAATAAAGTTGCTCCCGATGAAGCCACAGCCACCGGTCACCAATATGCGCATCGCTGCGGGTACTAGCAGCGTCGCGGAGGCTGCGCCAATAGTTTCTCCGGAAACGACCGATCGCTGGGAGAACCTGAAACGTCGCGCAGCGGAGACCGACTGGACGCCGTGGATCATTGTCGGCCTCGGCGCGTTCCTCCGTTTTTTCCTGCTCGGGATCAAGCCGCCGCATTTCGATGAGGGCATCAACGGCTGGTTCGTCGACCAGATGGTCAAGACCGGTTTCTATCGATACGACCCGACGAATTACCACGGCCCGCTGCATTTCTACATTCTCTTTGTCTGCCAGACGCTGCTCGGCCGGAACCTCTGGGCGATCCGGTTGCCGGTCGTGCTCGCCAGCATCTTTTCGATCCATCTCACGTTCAAATTCGAGCCGTTCCTTGGGCGCAACGTGAGCCGGCTCGCCGCCCTGGCCATGGCGGTCTCGCCCGGATTTGTCTTTTACGGCCGCTATTCGATCCACGAGGTCTGGCTCCTCCTCTTCTCGATGATGTTCATCCTGGGCCTCCTTGGCTTATGGCAACGCGGGACGGTGAACTATCTTTGGTACGCCGGGATGGGCCTGGCCGGGATGATTCTCACGAAGGAGACCTACATCATCCATGTGGGGTGCGCAGTGGTCGCGGCCTTTGTCACCTGGATTTCGCACAAGATTACCCGCCTGCCCGATGCCCGGCGGGCCCGGCAGAGTTGGACTTACATCGACCTCGCCGTGGTAGTGGCGGCGGGCCTGGCGGCGATCATCTTCTTTTATTCGGGCGCATTCCTGAACTGGCCCGGCGTAGCAGGCTTGTATAAGACGTTCGACGCCTGGTTCAAGACCGGCAGTCAGGGCGCCGGTCATGAAAAGGATTGGTGGTACTGGCTCATGTTGATTGCACGTTATGAACAGCCGATCGCCCTGGGACTTATCCTTTGTCCTCTCTGTCAGCTGTTCAGGCATGTCGGTTTGCGTTACCTGGCCATTTACGGCGTGGGGACACTGATCGCTTATAGCATTGTGAAATATAAGACTCCCTGGTGCATTATCAGCATCGTCTGGCCGCTGCTCTTCGTCTTCGGCGCCGTGATCACCCTTGTGCCGGCGAGTTTTCGGCGCGGAGCGTATGCGGCCGCGGCTGTTCTCCTGGCGACATCATTGGGGTTAAGCGTCCGGTTGAATTACTTCCGCTGCACCACCGAAACCGAGCCTTACGTTTACGTTCAGACTTACAATGACGTTTGGAAACTGACCAAGCCGTTGCTTCGCCTGGCCAAAGCCAACCCGACCTACTACCAACTCGTCGGTCACCTGATCAGGACAAGCACCTACCCGCTTCCCTGGATGCTGGGGGATTTTACAAAAGTCGGCTATTACGAGCACAACAATATGCCGGACAAGCTGGACGGCGATTTTCTACTCGTGCAGGAAGACAAGATCGAGGAGGTCGAAGCGAAGCTGCACGACACCTATTACACGGAGCCGTTAACCATCCGACAATACCAGGATCCTTCCAAGCTTTACCTGAGCGCCAAGGTCTTCTACAAACTCTTTCCCGGACGCGTCCCGGAGTTCGCGGGCAAGCCGGCGCACTAACCAGCGCGTAACCGACATGAAGTGGCTATCGGCTGGGTTAACTTTTTTCAACGCCTCGACGATTTTCGCCCTAGTCGGGGGAATGATGGCCCACGGATTGAGCAGATCGGTGGCGACCTTCTGCATCGTCGCGGGCCTGCTAGTCGCATTTCTGGCTTACCAGGTAACTGCCAACGTGCCGCTGCGGGCGCGCAAACCGAAGCCGCCACCGCCACCTCCTCTTCCCGAAACGATGTCCAAGCGCCAGCAACGGCGCGAAGAGCGGATGAGAAAAACTCAAGCGAGCGACCCTCCGCGCTGGCGATACCGTTCCATCTGGTTCTGGCTCCTCGCCGGCTGCTTCGCCCTCTTTGCCTTTCGTTCTTTTTGCTGGCTTATCTACTGGGATGGGAACGAGGTAAAGGTGCAATCGATTAACAACCTGGGCGACCTGTCCCTTCATCTTACCTACATAAGGCATTTCGCCAGCGGCGTTCCGCTCTGGCCGGATAACCCGATCGAGCCGTTCAGCAAACTGAGGTACCCCGCCGGGACCGACTTGTTCAACGGAGTTCTCACCTGCCTCGGCATCGACGTAATACGCGGTCTCGTTTGGACGGGTTTGCTCGCTTCCCTTGCAACTTGCTACGCCCTTTACCGTTGGGCTGGGAATTTTGGGATAGCCGCGTTTCTCTTTAACGGAGGGTTAGCCAGCTTTCCAGTCCTGCAAACGTGGAGCTTTCAAGATTATCAGGGGGCCAACACCATCGCGTGGAAAAGCATTCCGTTGGCGATGTTCGTTACGCAACGCGGCTTGCTCTACGCGTTCCCGGCCGCGCTTCTCCTGCTGTATCAATGGCGTGCGCGATTTTTCCCTGACTACGACGAGCCCGCGCTGGTGCGGCCGCCGGTTGGAGCCGGGATCGCCGACCCCGGTGGCGAAACGCCATCCGCTTTCGCAACCGAGCAAGGCCGGGATCAACGATCCCGGCTACAACCCCTGCCCCTTTGGATCGAAGTGTCGCTCTACGCGACGTTGCCGCTCTATCACTCCCATACCTTCATTGCGCTTTCGCTGGTTCTGGCCTTTCTCTTCATTCTCGGAGATCGAAATACGCGCAAACGAACACTCCTGGTGGCAGGGCTGGCTCTTCTGCCAGCTACTTTCTGCGTCTGGGTAACGACCGATTACTTCCACGCGGGCTCGTTCATCAAGTGGCAACCAGGCTGGGTGCAGCACGCCGGGGATTTTACCATGCCGTTTCTTCAGTTCTGGCTAATAAACTTCGGCGTCTGGGTGCCGTTGGTTCTTTTCTTTATCGGGATAACTGCCTTGTCCGTCTGGAAACAGGCAAAAGAGCCTGGTTTCAAAATCTCCGCAACCGTAGCTTTCCTCATTCCCGCAATCGCCATTTTCCTTCTCGGCTACCTCGTCAAACTGGCGCCGTGGGAATGGGACAATATCAAAATCATTGTCTGGGCTTACCTCATCATCCTTCCTTTTCTTTGGACAGGCCTGCTCGTGCATTGGCCCGCGCATGTCCGCATCCTGGTTTGCATCGCGTTGTTCGCCTCCGGTTTCGTTACATTGTTAGGCGGCCTCGCCGCGGGCAAGAGTGGCTTTGGCATTGCCGATCGCCTCGAGCTCGACAACGTCGGTGTGGTGGTGAAAAAATTGCCGGCGGATGCGCGGTTTGCCGGCTTCCCCACCTGGGGTCATCCCGTTCTCCTCCAGGGACGAAAGATGGTGCTGGGATATCCCGGCCATCTCTGGACCCAAGGCTTCGATTACTCGGCATCGAATGATAAATTGAAAGCTCTGATGGAGGGCGCACCGAACTGGAAAGACCTCGCGCGCTATTTCCACGCCCGTTATTTGTTCTGGGGCCGCGAAGAGAAGAACAACTATGCGACCAGCAAGCGTCCCTGGGAGCGCGAATCGGCCCTTGTAGCCAGCGGAGAGTGGGGCGCGGTCTACGATCTCGAGACGCCGCGCAATCCATCCGCGCCGGCGCCCGCTTCAGTTCCGCGCCAATAAGCCCGGACCGGACGCCGAGTGCCGTTTCGGATTGAGAATCAACTGACGCGCCTTCGTTTTTTGCGAAACGAAATAAGGCACCCCGTGATCCGGACCGAGCTGATCCTCGCGAAGAAATACCAGCATCTTTTCGCTGCGATGATTCCGGAAATAAGTCGCAATTTTCTCGGCCGCGAACTGCTCCGCAAGTAGCTCAGCCTCGTAAATGGCGCGGAGCTTCACCTCGCTGACGTGGCGGGAGGCGAGCCGCTGCGCGAACCTCTCGAAATCTCCCGGCGGCGGCTCGAATCCTCGCGAAATATCATCGGGGGCCAACTCGGCCGGTGGGTGCAACGCCAGAACTTCCGCACCGGATTTCGCGGCTTCCGTGAAAAAGCCGCGATGCTTTGGATCTTCTTCAGCTCTGAGGTCCCAGCCAAGCGCAAACGAGTTCCCATTTCGCCGCAAGGCCTCGACTAATCTCCAGGCCGTTTCCGACCGGGAGCTGAGAGCGACCGCTTCGCTCGGGAAATAGATGATGTCGGCTTCCTCGACCAGGTGGGCAAATTTTTCGTCGCTGCCGCTGGATTCAATTGCTGCGTGGCGCGGCAAAGGGGGCTGTCGGGAAAAAAACGAGCAGCCTGAAAAAAGGCCAACGGCGGCGAAAAGGATCGCCCGCCTCCAGATCGCAGTCGTCACGCGCTCCGGTGGGGCTGAGCGACAAGTTCCTTCTGCGGCAATCTCGATTCGGCGCTGCGCGCTCGACGGAACCGCAATCGCGCCCGCCAGCCCGCCGCCAGGATGAGGCATCCGACCAGGAACGTCCGCCGCCAGGTTACGCCCGAAACCTTCTGCCGGCCCGCCAGGCGCGGGCGTTCGCTCGCCGGCACTTCGCAAATCGGCGCGCCCAGCCGCGCGGCCGCGATCTGTGGTTCGATGGTCCAGCCAAAGGTCATTTCGCGCGGCGCAATTGCTTCGAACAATTTCCGATCGATCAGGCGGACCGGCGCCAGGTCCTTAAACCAACGGCCCGCGAGCAGGCCGCACCAGAGGGCGACGGCGAAATTCGCGATCACATGCGAGACGCGCATGGTGCGCCAGTTGTGCGGTTGGGCCGTCCGCGCCCCGAGCACGAACATGTACCCCTGCTCATAAGCGTGCGCGAGTTTACGGATATCGTAAGGGTCGCTCGCGCCATCGCCCGCAAAAAAAAGATACGCGCGCACTGACGGCACGGCGGTTGCGACCAAGTCGATCGCGCTTTGACAACCGTAGCCGTAGCCGCGCTGGGGCGTCTCCGCGACCCAGACACCACGCGCCCGCGCCATCTCCGCCGTTCTGTCCGACGAACCATTGACTCCAACCGCGACGACGAATTTCTCCGGGTCAAGCGCCGCCAGAAGCTCATCAAGCACGGGACCAATGCACGCTTCTTCGTCGCATGCCGGGATTATGATCGCGATCTGGCCTTGAAACATCGGTTTCGACATGAGCACCATGCTGCAGTTACGGAATGATGCGCTATTCCGGCGCGCGCGCAAAGTCTCCGGACACACTGAGGACGATCTGGCCTTCCGCAGCCACGGTTCCGTTCACTGTCGCGGTCACCTTGAATTGGAGGAGCGTATCCGTTGCCGCGATCTTTTCGGAGCGCAGATCGATCCGGTCCCCAGGCCGAACGGCCTGAAGAAACTTCATCGCCCGGATCGCTGAAAGCAGGAACAGGGGCTTTTCCGTTTCTGGATAACCTGAGGCGGCCGCAATCCCGGCCGCCTGGGCGAGTGCTTCGGTAAGAATTACGCCGGGAACAATCGGGTTGCCGGGAAAATGCCCCGCGAACATCGGGTCGTTCGCCTCGAACGACATCCAAGCCTCCACCGATTTGCCCGGATCGCAGGCGACCACCTCACGCACGAAAACAAACGGCGGGCGATGGGGAAGACCAAGGAAGGGACGTGTGACATGTGACGTGTGACAAGTTCCTGAAGCCGCCTTTTGCTCGTCACTCGTCACATGTCACTCGTCACTCTCTTCATCCATTCACGAAGTAGACAAATTTCCAACTGCCTTTGACGCGCCGGATGCCGACGCGATAGCCATCATAATTAAGCGCTGGATCGGCGAATTGCGGCGGCGCGACCCAGAAATCGCCCTTCTTCACGAACCGCTCGGTCATGATTCCCTCCAGCTCTGGCCAAAGATTGTTTTCGTCCCAGTACTTAAAAACGCCGTCGCCTTTGCGATCTTCCGCCGAGGTCTTGCCCAGGACGTAAGCGAAATCTTCGGTCATCATTCCCGCGATTGCGTTCACGTCATGAGCCGCGACCGCTTTCTTGAGCCGGCCAACGAATGCCTGGAAATCCACGTCCCCATTTTCCTCGCGCAGATCGGCCTTGGCCCGCTTGTTGACCGCCGGTTTCTTGTCCGATTTGTTCGATTTGAAGAGGTCGCAGCCGCCAAAGGCAAGCGCACCGATCAGGAGAAGGAAGGCGATTTTTTTCATACCGGCTTAATCTTTTGGCAGGTTTGCGGGTTGGACTCAAGTAGTGAAGCGAGAATGAAAAATTGAGGACGGGGGGCAAGGCGTGTCATCCCGAGCGGAGCGAAGCGGAGTTGAGGGACCCCGAAGAGCGTCGCTCGACACGCAACGGGATCCCTCGACTGCGCTCGGGATGACGATCCTCTATCCTCCATCCTCGATCGTCCATCCTCGCTTCCTCCTCCTCCACGGGTGCGCTATGAACACAAAATAAATCGTGCTCATCAGGTCGAAGAAGGAACAGGGCGGGTTCGTGACTCGAAGCGCTCCGCGACGCAAAGCGTCGATCACATTTTCGACAGTCAGCTCGGCCGGGCGCGGAATGCTCGTGTAATTCGAGCCGAAAGCATGGAGCCGGTGGGCATCGGAGGTAGCGACAAGCGGCTTTCGAAAGCGCTCGGCGATTTCGACCGCCCGCCGGTTCGGATTGAAAAAACGCCCCCAGAAATGACAGAGCTCGATCGCGTCGAAACAATCGATCCATTCGATGAGTTTTTCCCCAATCGAACCACCCAGCACGTAGAAAGGATGCGGCGCGATCGTGAACAAGGACGGACCGCGTTGCGCCCGTAACGCGGCCAGGTCATCCAACGTTCGGAGCGATTCCATTTCTTCCGGTGCGACGTTGAGCAAGATAACGTCGGCGCCCTCGAGCCGCATTTCCGCCGCCGGGATCAGGAGAATTCCCATGCTCGCCGCGTCCGCGAAGACCTCGGCACGATCGAAGACCGCATCATGGAGCGTGATGGCGAGAATGCGAAACCCAAGCGCGCGCGCCCGTTCGAGGAGCTCGTGGGCCGAATAATCGAGAGCGTCTTTCGGATCGTCGAGCGTGTGGATATGGAGATCCATCTTGATCCACTCTTCGTCCGGCGGCATTGCGCAATCTGCGGATTGTAATTGATCGAATCAACCTCCTTCGCTTTTTCCGCTTCGTAATCGTGCTCGTGATCGATCCGGAGTCCCCCTTTTCTGATTACGATCGCGAGCAGGAGTTCGCAAAGCGAACGCAAACCGCACTTGCGACGCGGCCATCTTCTATTTACCATCCTCCATCCTCGCTTCCTTCCCGCTCGGGTGGTGAAATGGCAGACACGTACGTTTGAGGGGCGTATGCCGCAAGGCATGGGGGTTCAAGTCCCCCCCCGAGCACTTTTTCCTCTTGCTCCTGATCCTGATCTTACTCTTGATCTCTTTCCTACCGCCAGCCCGCAGCAGGGATCAGGAGCGGGATCAAGATTATGAACAGGAACGGGTGCAAACTCTCGCGTTGTTTTCCGCTTCCCGCTGTTTTCTTCTTCGTCCGAATTCGCCAAAGCTGGTGCCCATGACGACGACGCGTATGCCTACGCAGACGATCGTTTGTTCAGATAACGTCTCGCTCGCAGTCTCGATCGCGGACGATGCTGTTTTCTTCCACTACCGTTTGCCCGGACCGTGCGAGCGTCCGCAGAATATCTTCATCGCGCTTCGGTCCGGCCAGGAAATTGGGGCAGCCGTGTTACCCTTTGAGCAACACGCGGAAGGTTCCACCGTGTTTCTTCCCTTCAAAGCCGATCTGCTCCTCTTGGCAGAGGTCAACGGCTCCGACCCGGTTCCCTTCCTTCGCGGATGGCAAGGCTGGCGTTGGACCGAACGGAACCGAACGCGATCATTCGACATCGTGCAACGGCAGATGGAATTCATCTTCCGAGTTCCGCGCGTTCTCGTCGGCCACCATCCCACCGTCGATTTCGTCGCTTACGCCAAGGATCTTTCGGCGAACGACGGCTGGGGCTGGCTCTGGGGTTGTTCGGATAGAACCCTCGAAGGCGGGATGGGCGACAAATACATTCCGCACTATCATGAGTTACAGTTGCAGTCCGTCATCCCGAGCGAAGTCGAGGGAGCCCGTGGAGAATCGCTCGACGCGCAACGGGATCCTTCGACTTCGCTTCGCTGCGCTCAGGACGACAGCGAGCGCGGAGCCGGAGAGTCCGCGCCGATTTTAACATTGCGTGGCCGTCTCGGCGCAGCACACGAAAGGACTCGGATTTATCAACTATTCGTCAGGCTGTTTGGGAACACGAACGAAACCCGCAAACAAAACGGGACGCTGGCTGAAAATGGAGTGGGCCGATTCGCCGACATCAACGACGCAGCGCTATGCTCGATCCGATTGATGGGGTTCACCCACATCTGGCTCACCGGGATTTTGCAGCAGGCAACCGCGACCGACTACTCCGAATGCGGCCAGCCCGCCGATGACACCGATCTGCTCAAGGGACTCGCGGGCAGCCCGTACGCGATCAAGGATTACTTCGATGTCTGCCCGGATTACGCGGAGAAGCCGGCCGAGCGCCTGAACGAATTTCACGAACTTATTGAGCGGTTCCACGCCCATGGCCTCAGGGCGATTATCGATCTCGTCCCGAATCACGTCGCGCGCAGCTACGACTCCTGCGTCAAGCCGGATTGCAATTTCGGAACCCGCGGCGGGGTCGCGGGCGCCGGCGATGACACGACGAAGTTTTTCGATCCGCATAATAATTTTTTCTATCTCACGCCGGATGGGAATGGTCCGCCCTTGCGGCTGCCGACATTTCGCGATGGCCAGCCAGTCAGCCCGACTTGCCAGGCTGTAGCGGCGGTCTATGACCGTCGAAATCCAAATGCGGTCGGCGGTCACAGACCGCCGCTACAGAATTGCGATGGATTTTTCGAGGGAGAGAAAACCTTCGGACGGGTGACGGGCAACAACGTCGTGAGCTGGACGCCGCACCTCAACGATTGGTACGAGACGATCAAACTGAATTACGGGTTCAATTTCACGGATCCCTCGAAGTCGATCCGCGAATATCCAAACGCCTGGTCGCCGGAAAAACCGATTCCCGATACGTGGAAGAAGGTCGACCAGGTCATCGGACACTGGCAATCGCTCGGGGTTGACGGATTCCGCTGCGACATGTCGCACATGGTGCCGCCCGAAATGTGGTCGTGGACCATCGCCCAGGCGCGCCACCGCCGGTCGGACGTTTTCTTTATCGGCGAAGCCTACAATGACGATCCGGCCAAAGTGCCCGGGAGCGATCCCGTGGTCTCGCAGCTGAACTGCGGACAAGGGAATGTGCTCTTCGATTTGTTGAACGCGGGCTTCAATGCGGTCTACGACGCGCCGGCTTATCGCGCGCTAAAACGCATTTATGATGACTCCGGCTGGGCGAACGACATCGATCGCGAAATTGCAGACGAATTTATTTGTCACAATTCGGTCCGCTACGCGGAGAACCACGACGAAGTTCGCCTGGCCTCGCAGGCGGAATGGGGGGGCATCGGCATGGAAGTGGGTCGGCCGGTTTCCGCAATTCTCTACGGGCTCTCTCGCGGCGCGATCATGCTCTACAATGGACAGGAAGTCGGAGAGCCAGGGGCTGCCGCGGAAGGTTTCGGTGGCGACGATGCGCGCACCAGCATCTTCGATTACTGGTCGATGCCGGAGTTCGTCAAGTGGGTGAACGATTACCGTTACGATGGCGGGCGACTTTCCGATGAGCAACGGGAGCTCAGGAAATTCTACGGCCGCCTTGTGAACCTTGTGGGCGAACCTGCATTTTGTGATGGCAAATTCTTCCCGCTCAATCCCGCGAACCGAGAGAACGAGTCCTTCGGGCGGCTACCCGGTGAACAAGCCAGCGGGCACTGGCTTTATGCGTTTCTTCGCTACGACTGCGTGACGAAACAGCGGTTTCTCGTCGTGGCAAACCTGCATCCGACAATGGCGTTCCGAGATATCCGCGTTTCTCTCCCGCAGGCTGCGCTCCAATTTCTTGATCTGGGCAATGAGAGCGACACCAGGAAGCTCGCGCTCATCGAACGGCTTTCCGGTGAACTCGAGCCGATCTGCCTAACGACCGAAGAATCAGGCAGCGTCGATGTTCCGATCGCAGAGATACCATCCCTTTCCGCGTTCTATTTCGAATTCGCTTAATGTGAGAGGGGCCTAGCCCGGGTCTCTGATTCTTCACCACGAGCGCACGAACCGAGGGTCATCCCGAGCGGAGCGAAGCGCAGCCGAGGGCCCCCGTTGAGAATCGATCGACGTCCAACGGGATCCCTCGACTTTGCTCGGGATGACGATCCTTTTTTCTACGCGCTCACCGCGAGCAGCACCGCCTTCTGGACGTGCAACCGGTTCTCTGACTGGTCGAAGATTGTTTGCGCGTTCGCTTCCAGGGTCGCGTCGTCGATCTCCTGGCCGCGATGCGCCGGGAGACAATGCATGACCAACGCTTCCGGCTTTGCCAGCTTCACGAGTTCCTGATTGATCCAGTAAGGACCCAGCTCCGCTTCCCGCCGGGCTTCCTCCCCTTCCTGTCCCATGGAAACCCAGATGTCGGTGTAAAGCACATCGGCTCCCCGCGCCGCTTCCTGCAGATTTGCTTGGCAGACGATGTTCTCTCCGGCGCGCTTCAGGCTTTCCGCGTCCGGCTGATACTTGGGCGGGGACGCGAGTCTCAACTCGAAGTCCAGTTTTCCCGCGGCAAACATCCACGAGCGCGCGGTGTTCGATGCGCCATCACCGACAAAGGTCACGACCTTCCCGGCAATGCTTCCACGCTTTTCCTGAAAGGTAAAAATGTCCGCCAAAATCTGGCACGGATGCTCCTCGTCCGTCAGGGCGTTGATCGTCGGCATACCGGAAAACTCGGCGAACTCCTCGATGTCAGCCTGCGCGAAGGTGCGGATGATCGCGCCATGGACCATCCGGGCCAGGACTCGCGCCGTGTCCTTGATGAGCTCGCCGCGACCGAGCTGGATGTCGTTCGGGTTCAGGAAAATTGTTCCGCCACCCAGCTCGCGAACCCCCACTTCAAATGAGACGCGTGTCCTGGTCGATGGCTTTGAAAAGATGAGACCCCAGGTTTGCCCGCGCAGAGGAAATTCGGTGTTCTTCCCGCGGTTCTGTTTTTGCAAGGCGGCAACGCGGAAGATGTCTTCCATCTCCGCCCGGCTCAGTTGTTCGATGCTGAGAAGATTCTTCATTTCTGGGTAACGCGCGCGTCTCGCGCGTTGGCAACGGTGCTCCGCCGTCGCGGACTTTCATTAATCACAGAATCAGACTCGGCGCCCATCGGCCTGAACGCCGGCCCGAAAAGTTCGTTGCGGCGAGACGCTGCAACCAACACGCGAGACGCGAGCGCTACCCAGGGCTTTCCCAATTCGGCGCTCATACAAGTTCGGCTACCACGGCCTCGATCGCGCGCAATCCTTCCATCGCTTCCGGACGGGTTAGATTCAGCGCTGGCAGGAGCCGGATGACCGACGTCCCGGCCGGAACCGTAAGCACGCCGGCCGCGTGCAAGCGCTCGACCACCTGGAGGGCCGCGGGCGTTTCGGCCGCGCCGAAACCTGAGGCATCGGTTCGAAACTCCAACCCGATCATCAAGCCAAAGCCACGCACTTCCTTCAGCACGGAGGGGAATTTGCGGATCAATCTTTGCAACTCGTCGGTTATGAAGCGGCCGAGTTCCCGCGCATTCTCCGCCAGTTGGTCGCGCTCGATAACTTCCAGGACCTTCAAGGCCACGGCGCAGCCCAGCGGATTGCCGCCGAAAGTCGTGGCGTGCGTCCCGCTCGACAAAAGATCGGAATAGGTTTCGCGCACCCAGAAGGCGCCGATCGGAAATCCGCCGCCAAGGGCTTTCGCCATTGAAATGGCGTCCGGTTGAAAATCCCCCGCCACATTTTCCAGGATGCGCTGCCAGCCGTGAAAACGTCCGGTCCGGAAATGGCCGGCCTGCACTTCATCGAGAAGCAGCAGAAGCCCGCGCTCGTCGCATAGCTTTCGTAAACCAAGCAGATACTCCGCTGTCGCCACTGTGATTCCGCTCTCGCCCTGGATTGATTCGACGAGGATCGCTGCTGTTTCCGATGTGATCGCCGCGCCCATCGCTTCAAGATCATTGAACGGCACCTGCCGAAAACCGGCCACCATCGGTTCGAAACCTTTTTTCACTTTCTCCTGCCCGGTTGCCGCGATTCCCGCCAGGGTCCGGCCATGGAAGGAGCCGTCGGTTGTCAGGATTTCGTAGCGCCCCTGGTCGTGCCCGAATTTTCGAGCCAGCTTGTAAAGCCCTTCGTTTGCTTCCGCACCGCTGTTGCAAAAAAAACAACGGCCCGGGCCGATCAACCTGACGAGTGCTTCGGCGAGCTGCGCCTGCGGCTTGGTAAAATAGAGATTCGAAACGTGGAGGAGCTTTCGTGATTGCTCGAGAAGCGCATCGGTGATTTCCGGATTCGCGTGGCCCAGCGCGCAGACCGCGATGCCGCCACCGAGGTCGAGATAGCGCTTGCCGGCCACATCGAAGACGTAACTTCCGTCGCCGTGATCCAGCGCCACATTGAAGCGCGCATAGGTCGGGACGACATTGCGCTGAAACAACTTCCTGATGTCGCTGAGTCGGTCGATCTTGAGGGCTTTCATCTCCCCCGACATCTCCATTTTCACAGGACCACCTCCGTGCCGACGCCGGCATCAGTGAAAATTTCGAGCAAGACCGAATGGGGGACACGGCCATCGACGAACTGCACTTTCTCGACGCCGCCCTGGACCGCCGCAATCGCGCTGTCCACTTTCGGGATCATCCCCTTGCCGACCACGCCGCTAGCTTTCAACTCCGGCACTTCGCTCGCGCTGAGATGAGTCATCAGGGAATTTGCGTCAGCCGGATCGCGCAGCAATCCCGGGACATCGCTCATGAAAACCAGCCGGCGCGCCCAAAGCGCGATCGCGGTCCGGGCGGCGGCGACATCAGCATTGCAATTGTAAATCCGGCCATCTTCGCCGCGAGCCGTCGGACTGATCACCGGCGTAATCCCGCGGCGGATGCATTCGCGCAACGGCGCCACATTCACGTCGAAGACTTCGCCGACGAACCCGAGATCGATCGGGTTTCCGTGCTCATCGTTCGCGGAGAATTTCCGGCACCGAAAGATTTCCGTTCCTGCAAACCCGCGTGCTCTTCCGCCGAGCCCTTCGATGGCGGTCACGATTTCCGGATTGATCTCGCGCGAAAGAACTGCATCCACCAGCTTCACCGTCGCCTCGTCCGTGACGCGCTGGCCTTGTAAAAACGTCGTCGTCAGGCCGGCGGCTTCGACCGCGCGAGTCACGGCTTTCCCGCCGCCGTGGACGATTACGGGATTGATCCCGACCGCTTCGAGAAAGACGATCTCGCGGGCAACGCGATGACGTTCCGCCGGGTCGGGCGAATCCATGAAGCTGCCGCCGTACTTGACCACGAACACTTCACCGCGAAAACGCTGGATGTAGGGCAGCGCCTCGAGAAGGGTTCCGGCTTTGGTGATGATCTCTTGCATTAAAAAGACAAGGCTGTTTTGGCAATCTTCTGTAGCCGCTTCGCTGTGCGAAGCGTGGGCGCTTTTGGAGCTTCTGTCCAATCACACGCCGCCCACCCGCCTTCGCCCTGCTTCGGCGTGGCAAGCAGAGGGGCGGCTACAGGTGCTTCATAAAAGCTGTTCGCTTTCCTCATAGCCCTAACCGCCGAGCGATTTCGGATCGCTCAGGTTGCCCTTGTTGAACTCGACGTATTCCTCCGTCAGGTCGCTCGTGTAAAGCACGCAATCGTGCCGGCCGGCGTTGAGGAAAATGTGGAGATCGAATTCCGGCTGGGAGACGATGGCTCCCAACGTCTGCAAACCGACGCGCGTTGGTTGGCCGCAACGGACCCCGAACGTGATTCTGCTTCCCTTCGGTCGGCTGTAGCCAACATCCACTTTCGCGTCGTCCACGTGGGCGCTCGAATAACCCATTGCGCACAAAATGCGGCCCCAATTCGGATCGCCGCCAAACCAGCTCGTTTTCACCAGCGTGCTGTTCGCGACCGCGCGCGCGACTGCTTCCGCATCGGCTGCACTGCGCCCGCCATGCACGTGCAAGGTGATGAAGCGCGTCACGCCCTCCCCGTCGCGCACAATCATTTTCGCCAACTCGAGCGTGACGAAGTTGAGTGCGCTCTGGAAAATCTTTTGGTAGGGCGAGACTCCGTCGAGTTTTTCCTGTAGCCGCTTCGCTGCGCGAAGCGAATCGCGCTCCATCGCCCGCGTTGCGTCGCCCACAGGGCGACGGCTACAGAAGACCTGCTCGGCTCGACGGAGTCTCGCCCTACCAAAAGACGCCCTGGCAAGAGGAGAATTTTCGGCCATTCCATTGGCAAGAATCAGCACCGTGTCATTCGTGCTCATGTCACCGTCGACGGTGATGCGGTTGAAACTTTGTCTGACCGCTTTCTCAAGCGCCTCTTTCAAGAAATCAGGGTCGACCGCCGCATCCGTTGTGAGGAATGCGAGCATCGTCGCGTGCAACCCAGCGGCGGGCCGCTTTCCGGTTGAACTCATTCCGGGCTGGATCATGCCGGCGCCCTTGCAGATTCCACCAAGACGAACGCGCGCATCGCCCATTCCAAATTCCACCGCAATCTCTTTTCGCCGCGTATCTGACGTCATGATCGCCTCGGAGGCCTGGCGTGCGCTCAACCGCGACCGGGACAACCGGGCCGCCGCGTCTGCAATCCCGCACGCAACGTTTGCCATCGGCATTTGCACTCCAATGCGGCCGGTGGAACAGACAAGCACTTCGCGCGCTTCGATGCCGAGACTTTGCCCAGCGAGTTCTGTCATTTTTTCGGCGTCCGCCATGCCGCGTACCCCGGTGCAGGCATTAGCGTTCCCGGAATTAACGACGATGGCGCGAGCGAATTTCTTCGCCGCATGTCGCGCGCTCACTTTCACCGGCGCGGCGCAGACCTGGTTTGTCGTAAACATCCCCGCGACTGCGGCCGGCTCGTCGGAGACGATCAAGGCGAGATCGTCTTTTCGGCCTTTCTCCGAACCCTTGCCGGTGCCGAGCCGCTTGATGTCGCAAAAAACCGCCGCGGCTTTGAATCCGCGCGGCGCGCAGATGGAGCCTGGGATTTGTTTGAAGTGGGTGCGAGGATTCATCGCAGGGGAGCACACGCGCCTCGCGTGCCGGCGATCGCGCCCTCGCGATCGCGAACTTTTTCGAGATAGAATTTCGGCGATGCGCCGAAATCAGCACGCGAGGGCGCGTGCGCTCCCCAGACTTCAGTGTTCACAGCAACCCCGCGGTCTCCTCGTAGCCGCTCAAGATGTTAAAGCATTGGATGGCTTGGCCGCTCGCGCCTTTCACCAGGTTGTCCTCTGCACTCATCACAATGAGACGGCCGGTGCGCGGATCGTGCCGCCAAGCGATCTCAATGAAGTTGGAACCCGATACGTTCTTCGTATCTGGCAATGTCTTGTCGTCCAGCACGCGAACAAAAGGCGCGTTCGCGTAGCCCTCCCGGAACGCAGCGTCGATTCGTTTCGGGTCCTGGCCGAGGACTGTCGGAGTGAGATAGAGGGTGGTCAAAATACCGCGGTTCACCGGCACCAGATGAGGCGTGAATTGAATCGTCACCGCGCGCTCGGCCGCCACCGACAACTCCTGCTCGATCTCGGCAAGATGGCGGTGTTTCGGGACCCCGTAAGGACGGACACTTTCGTTGCACTCCACAAACAGATAATCGAGCTCAGCTTTCCGGCCGGCACCGCTCACCCCGCTCAAGCTGTTGGCGATGATGTTGCCGGGCTCGATCAATTCTTTGCGGAGAAGCGGAATCACCGGGATCAAAATGCTCGTCGGATAACAACCAGGACAAGCGATCAACCGCGCCTCGCGGATCTTGTCGCGGTAAATTTCCGGCAGCCCATAAATCGCGTCGGACAATAAATTCGGCGCGCCGTGCTCGTGTCCGTAGAACTCCCGGTAAATCGCGGCGTCCTTGATCCGGAAATCCGCGCTCAAGTCGATTACCCGCGCACCGCCGTTCAAAAGTGGGGCCGCGAAATCGACCGCGATGCCATGGGGCAGAGCGAGGAAAACACCTTCGGCTTCCTCCGCGATTTTCGCCGGTGAAACGTCGCTAAATTTCAGAGTTTTAGCGGTCGAATGATGACCGGTCCGGGGAAAAACTTCCGCTACCGCTTTCCCCGCGAACTGCCGCGAAGTCACGGCGACCAGCTCGGCGTGCGGGTGGCGTAAAAGGAGGCGCACCAGCTCCTCGCCGGTGTAGCCGGAGGCTCCCACGACAGCTACCTTGGTTCGCTCCTGATTTTTCACCGCGCAATGCGTATTCCGTCCCCGTGGGATTGCAACGAAAGATTGCAGGTAGGGACGGCGCGCTGCGCCGTCCGCACGATAGTCCCTCCAGCGGTCGGGCGCCGCGGCGCGGCGTCCCTACCATCGAATAGACTTCCCGCGCGGATTGGTCTCCGCTAACCTGCCGACATGGAATCCCTTTACTTTGTCGGCATCGCGGTACTCGCGCTCTTCGGGTTCATCCTTTGCATCGTTCTCTTCAATTTCTTTGGACTTTGGATTCGGGCGCGGATCGCAAACGCGCCGGTCGGCCTCGGAAAAATGGTCGGCATGCGGCTGCGGAAAGTGCCGGTGGGAATGATCGTCGATAATCGCATCACCGCGGTCAAAGCCGGCATCGACATCCCGAGCGATCCACTCGAGGCGCATTACCTCGCGGGCGGTGACGTTTCGCAGGTTATCCTGGCCTTAATCGCCGCCGACAAGGCCGGCATCTCGCTCGATTTTAATCGCGCCTGCGCGATCGACCTTGCCACCAAGGGCACCGGCAAGACGGTCCTCGAAGCGGTCCGCACCAGCATTAACCCCAAGGTGATTGACGTGCCCAACCCGTCCATGGGCCGCACCACCATCGATGGCGTCGCGAAAGACGGCATCGGGGCCAAGGTCAAAGCCCGCGTCACGGTGCGTTCTCATCTGGACCGCTTCGTGGGCGGCGCGACGGAGGAAACCATCATCGCGCGCGTGGGTGAAGGCATCGTCAGCGCGATCGGTTCGGCCGATTCCTACAAGGATGTCCTGGAAAATCCCGACCGCATTTCCAAGGCAGTGCTGGCCAAGGGCCTCGACAGCAACACGGCTTTCGAAATTCTTTCCATCGATATAGCGGATGTCGATGTTGGCGATAACATCGGCGCGAAATTACAGAGCGAACAGGCGGATGCGGACAAGCGGATCGCCCAGGCGAAAGCGGAAGTACGCCGGGCGGCGGCCGTTGCGGTCGAGCAGGAAATGCGGGCCAAAACCCAGGAGATGCGCGCGAAAGTTGTCGAAGCCGAAGCGCTCGTGCCCCAGGCGATGGCGGATGCGTTTCGCTCCGGCAATCTCGGCATCATGGATTATGTGCGGATGAAAAACGTGCAGGCCGATACCTCAATGCGCGAATCGATCGCCGGCGGGGACAAACCGCGCACCGAGGGAGCCTAGGACGTTACATCGTTGAACTGTGAATCGTTGCATCGTGGTTCGCCTCCAATGATTCACGAATTTCGATTCACAATTCAGCTTTGATCCATGTTCGATCACCCTGCTATCCCAATCGTCGTGGCGGCGAACCTTTTCGATCATCCGGGCCTTCTCCTGATCATCATCGCGGTGACCGTGCTCCGCTGGCTGACGTCCAAGGCGAAGTCGGGGAACCAGGATAAGCCGCCTTCCGCCACTCCGAGCCGGCCCATTAGTCGCGGCAGTGAAACGCAAACCGAGGAAGAGCGAGTTCGTCGTTTCCTCGAGGCGCTCGGTCAACCGCCCGGATCTACGCCCCCGAAAGTTGCGCCGCGGCGCGCGGTGCAGCCAAAGATTTTTCCGCGCCTGCCACCGCTGACGACGGCTCCTCCGCCGCTACCGGAACCGGCCGCGACAATGCCGGCAATGCCGCCGCCCTTTCCCATTGAAGTGGCAGGTGGAACGCCGGCCCGCCGATCGGATGCAGATTTCGAAGTGCATGAAGTGGCGCGGCAAAGCTCGAGCGAGCCGTTGCCAGACACCCGCCGCGTTGTCGGCCCCCGGCTCGATCTTCGGGTCCAACTCGGGACCAGGGAGGATTTGCGTAACGCGATCGTGCTGCGCGAGATTTTCGGGCCGCCGCGCAGTTTGCAGCCGTTGGAGTCCGTCCTGGGATCCTAGGACCGGAGTCTACTTGCCCGGCTTCCAGAGAGCGAAGCGGATGCCGTCAATTTCGATGGGCACGATCTGATCTTTCGGAAGGGTGTCGAGAATCTCCTCCGCGGAAGGCGCGGCGAGCCAGAGGATTCCGCCGAGGCCGCCACTGGTCGCTCCCGAAGCAGCAGCATTCCATTCGGAACTCGTGCCGAGATTAGGGATGATGGTTCTTTGCGCGTAGTACGACAGCGAGCTGTAATAGGGATCGAAGTTGCAAAGGATCGTGGCGTCCGCGGGAAAAGTTTTGGCGAGGTAGCGTCCGACATCCGGGATGAGATTTGACGGTTCGCGCACGCTTCCATCGAGGATGAGGAACTGAGAGCGCTGATCTTCCGCCCGCGCAAAACCCGCGACCGCAAGCCAGACGAGCAGACCAAGAGTCGCCACTGCGCCCGCGGCTCGCAGGATCTGTGCGTGCTTTCGGCGATCGATCCAGGCCCAGGCGAATTCGAGCCCCAGGCCGCCGAGAATCGCGATGCTCCCGATACAAAAGAAGCTGGCAAAGTCGTGGACGTAAGACCAGTTCCGCAGCAGCAGAAGGTAGGGAATTCCGGCCAGCGCCATTTGCAGCACCGCCCAGCCAATCCAGCGAAAAGCCGGCGATTTCAGGTTCCGCATGACATAAAACAATCCAGCCGAAACCAGCGCCCACGTGAGCAGCAAATAATCCTGGCCTAACGACTGGAAAATTCTGCTCGCCCATTCGCCGAAACCGAAATGGGTCGCACCACCCGGCGCGATTCCCGACGAACCCGGTTGGACGCCGCTCCCCAACCGCATCGTTACTGCCGTCCATAAATTGCGCCACGCTTCTGGGTTCACATAGCGAATCTGGAGAAGAAAAAGGATCGCGGAACCGACGATCATGGCCAGAAGCAGGATCGCGAAACGCGGTGATGGTTTCTCCCTTCTCAGGAGAAACGAGATCGCGAGAGCAAGGGTAAATAAGTAGCCGGGCCAGTCGGTCAAAAGCGCGCAGAAACAGCAGAGGGTGGCCAAAGTTATCCAATGGCGCCGACGGCGAATTTCCCAGTTTCGCAGGCAAACCAGCGCAGCCAGCATCCACATCACGAGACTCGGCTCGTAGTCAACCAGGTCGCCATAATGCAACTCCATCGGGAGCGTGACGAAGAATGCCGTGACCAAAGCGGCCGCGCGTTTTCCAATTGCATCGCTGACCAGGCACCAAAGAAACCAGGCGCTCAGAATCGAGCAACAGATCGGCACTAATTTTACGGCCCATTCCTTTTCCCCGAGCGCCATCACCGAAGCCGTGATCAGCAAAGGAACGAGCACCGGGTGATGAACATAATAGGCGCCTGGCGGAATCGGCAGCGGTCCGACGTAAAATGTGGCAGGCACTCCCGCGGTAACCGACAGGCCCGCCCGGAGATTATTGCGGGCCGCCTGGGCGTAAGCCGCGCCAAAGACATTGTCTTCCTCGACCCACGGAACGTTGATGGTGTGGAAAAGAGACAGGGTCAGAAAGGCGAGTGCCGTGAGAGAAATGGCGAGCCAAACTTTGCCATCTTTCCCCACCAAACGAGCGATTCGCTCGGTCGCGCCAGACATGCTCCGGATTCCTGCGCAGCTTGAGCCACCAGCCTAACGAGTGGTTACCCGGTGGCCGATTCCCAAATGCGGTTACCGATAGGCTGAGACGCAGAGCACGACGTGCGCGTCCGGATTTCGTCCCCGACATTCGCGAATCGCCGCCTTGCGCGCGGCGCTTGCCGTGGCACCCCAGCCCGAGCCCCATCCGCCGGGACTTTGATTCGAAATGGCGAGCGCGATCCAGGCGTTCCGGCACCAATTCGTCTGCGCATCGCTGCGACCGCATTCGCTGAGCGCCCGGGCAACGGCTTCCCCTTGGGAACCATATCCGTTGCCGTAACCCCAACGCCCCGAGCTGGCCGAATAGGCGATGGCGGCGTAACTATCCCCCCTTGCCCGCAACGCTGGCGCGAAAAGGGCAAGTGCGAAGACAATCAGCAAAATTCCACGAGTCAGATTTTTCATAGAGTGGCGAGGGTGCGCAGTTTCGCCCGCGACGGTCAAGCTATTCACCTCTTTACCCGCAGCGATCTGCGCCTGGCAAGGAGGATACGTCGCCCGCTGATCGACGGCTACAGGAAGCGAATCCGGATGCGCGTCTCGGCCCGCCGGCCCGTGACCGGATCAGTGACCACGATGCGATGCTCCCCTTCGGCTGCCAACGCGAAATCACCCTGCGGTTCCGAACGGCAGGAGAGCGATTCGCTGTGCCATTTCACTTTTCCATTTCCATTCACGATCAACGGGATGCGCCGGCTTGAGGGCACATCCGGATCGACCAGATAAACGCTCCCGGGCAGCGGCGACGTGATCCGCAATTCGTCGGCCACGGTCGCGAGCACCGCGTGATCTCGAATGCTGTTCTCCGCGCTCCGAAACCAATCGGCGTATTCGGCGCTGAGTTGTACATAACCGGCCGAGTCGTAATCCTCCGGCGATTCAACCTCCGGCAATCGATCTGCAACAAATTTCTCCCGCACGCCCCGCGCATCTCCATCGGCGAGTAATTTTCCCGTCAGCGGATGAATCGTCCGCTCGACGATTGTCGCCGGCGTCCGATACCAACTCGTTCCGTAATTGGTGTGCAGGTAATCGAAAATTGCGTGCAGAATCGGGCCCGCGCCGGTGACACCGGAAACCTCGCGCATTGGGGCGCCGTCGAAATTTCCCGCCCAGACACCGACTGAAAATTCCGGTGTAAACCCGACCGTCCAGTTATCGCGAAAGTCGGTGCTCGTGCCCGTCTTGCAGGCCACGGGATAATCGAAGCGCAAAGCCGAGTTCATGCCGAAGGCAAGGGTGCGCGCGGAATTATCGCTCAGGATATCGGCGATCTGCCAGACAAGTTCGGGGCGGGAATAACGCCGCACGGTGGACGAACCGGTGCTCAGGACACGCCAGGGCCGAAATTCGCCGAGGCGCGCGAGACTCGCATAGGCATTGGTCATTTCGAGCAACCGTGCCTCGCAATTCCCCAGGGTGAGGCCGAGGCCGTAAATCTCGGCGGGCCGGTTTAGAGTCGTCAGGCCACACTCGCGCAACCGTTCGTGCAACGCAGCCGGCCCTCCCGCCGCCACCAGGACTTTGACGGCGGGAATATTCAGAGAACTGGCCAGCGCGGTGCGGTAACGGACGGGACCGTAACAACGCCGATTGTAGTTTTCGGGTCGATAAAAACCGCCGTCCGCCGGGAAGCTGGTCCGCACATCCGCGACCATCGTGGCCGGGGTCGCGCCGCGTTCGAGCGCGAGCAAATACGTGAACGGCTTCAAGGCCGAACCAGCAGAGCGCTGGGCCCAGGCCCCGTTCACCTGTCCGGCCCCGGGCTCGAAATAATTTTCCGAGCCAACCAGTGCGATCACGTCGCCGGTTGCATTATCAATTACGACGGCAGCGGCGTTCCGGACATTCTGCTCGCGCAATTGAGCCAATCGCTCACGCACAATTTTTTCCACCTGCTCGTTCAGGCGAAAATCGAGTGTGGTCCGCACCTCCGCAGCCGGCGCGTCCGGCAATTGTTGCAAAACCATTTCGACGAAATGCGGCGCGCGGAAACGGCGCTGGGGTGGACGCAGCATGAGCGGTTCGGCGAGCGCCGCATCGTAGCTTGCCGGATCGAGCCGCCGATTGGCTCGCATCCGACCGAGGACCGTGAGCTGGCGACGGCGCGCCGCCTCGGGCGCGACGTGAGGATTGAGCCGGCGGGGATTTTTCGGCAGCCCGGCCAGGAACGCGGCCTCGGCGTCGCTCAAATCGGAAACCGGTTTGCCGAAATAGTAATCGGCGGCGCTTGCCAACCCGATGTTCAAATTGCCGAAGTCGAGTCGGTTTAAATACGCGGCAAGAATTTGGTCCTTCGACCATGATTGCTCCAGACGAAGAGCGGTGAGGCCTTCGATCAATTTCGCGTGCAAGGTTCGCGGCCTGTGTCCGGAAATTTTCACGAGTTGCTGCGTGATGGTTGAGGCGCCGGAAACAATATGACCACGCTTCAAACCAGCGAGTCCGGCCCGACCGGCGGCGAGCCAGTCGATCCCGTGATGGGAATAGAAGCGCTTATCCTCCGCCGCCAGAACGGCATCGACGACATGCCGCGGCACCTCGTCCAGAGCGAGCTCGTGGCTGAATCGCTCGGCGACACGGGCTTCACGCAACGGAATGCCATTCCGGTCCAGGAGCGCGATGCTTTGCACGGGCGGCCGCAGTAAGGCGGGAGGAATCGGAACCAGCGTCAGGGCGAATTCGCCCGCGAGCAGAAGTGCCGCGAGCGTCGCCAGGATCGATCCGGGATAAAAGCGGCGAATCATATCGCGCGTGGTTGCAGCTCTGGGGAGCGCAGGCTGCCAGCCTGCAGTTGCCGGCAGCTTGCCGGCAACATCTGGGGTCGCAGCTTTCGATCGTGATGAAACCGGAAGACGGCCTCTCGGCAGGCTGCCGAGAGGGGCAGGCTGGCAGCCGGCGCTCCCCAAGACTTGCTGCAACGCGCGTTCACTTCAACGATTCGGTGTGGACTCGCAGCGTTTCCGTCGTCCCCATTCGTTCAGGATGATACATCTCTTCGATCTTCGCCGAAGGGGCGATGGCCTCGCCGGCAGAGATGACGCGCGCCAGGTAGCGCAACGTGTATTGACCGGGATAAAGCAGGTCGGAGAAAAAGAGGGCACGATCGGTGCGGAGCTCCTTGTAATCGCTGACCCACTCCGTCCCAAGGGTTTCGCCGGCGACCACCTCCTGCGATTTGAAAGCCGGGTTGATCGCTTCAAAAACTCCGGGCAGCGGATCGACCACCGCCAGATAGGTCGCGCGGCGCGGCACCGCGATGTCCAGCGTGACCAGGACGCGATCGCCCACGCGCAGATTTTCCGCCGCACCCAGTTTGCCGTCGTCTCCCAGTTTCGCGTACCGGCGTGTGATCGTGTAACCGCGATTTTGCCGAGGCTGCTCGATCAATTTCGGCCGCGCCTCCGCTGTCGTCTCCGTGTAAACCTTGCCGCCCGTCTTGCTCAGGTGAATCGGTTCGGCGCTCCCCTTTCCTTCGATGGGGAAGGTCGCGGTCGCGAGCGGCTTTGCCTCGCTCAGCGAAAACGGCGTCGTCGCTTTGTTCCAGCGCACTTCGCCCGTCGCATTGCGATCGCCCGTCTCGATCTTGCGCAGATAAGAAGAAAGCGCGAGGACCGACCAGGCGTTTGCCTGCGTCGTGCTCCAGTGTCCGTTGCTGCGCCGCGAAAACAGTTCCGTCGCCAATTCATCCACGCGCGGCGACGCCGGCTGATGGAGGGTCCATGCCATCAGGTGCAGCGCGTTTTCCCGCGCCACGGAACCGAAGAACTGCTCAACGTAGCCATCGTTGCCTTCCGGCATGCGGAGCAATTCGTCGATCATCGCCTTCGGTCCCTTGCTTTCGATCACCGCCAGCGCGACGAGCGCGCGATCTTCGGCGCTCAGTTTGGCGCGCTTCTGGAACAACAGATCGTGGTAGGCCGGCTCCGGCTTGCCCGCAATCGCCAGCGTGTAGACGGCAAGACAGCGATCCGAGAGTCCATAACCGGTTGCATCCTTCGCCGTGCCGCGAAGCTGTTCGCTCAAATAACCAAACAACTTCTTTGTTTCCGGAACGGGCACCGGAAATTTCTCCCTTTGCGCGAGGGCCAGCGCGAGTCCGCCATAAGCGCTTCCCCACAACATCGGTTCGCGTCCGCCCGGCCAGTAGCTAAGGCCACCGGAGCTGGTCTGCATTGAAAGCAGCATATTCACTCCGCGATTCACGACCTCGGCGATTTCGGCGTCGCTCTTGGCCAGCTCGGGAAGCGTTGCGCGGAGATCGCGGACTGTCAGCCATGGGAGAAGACTGGACGTGGTCTGTTCGACACACCCGTACGGATAATGCAGTAACTGGCGGAGCGATTCGCGAATCTCCGTCACACGCGTGTTCGCGACGTTCACATCGACCTTTCCGGTGCCCTCCAGAATTTGCGGATCGGAAATGCGGATCTCCAGTTCGTTGCTTTCGATCCGTTTTGTTTGCACTTCGCGAACGAGTGGCGCCGGATAATTCACATCGAGGTCCGATTGCAATGCGTCCGTCAGCTCACCGTTCTGGCCCGGACCGGTAAAACGAACGCTCCAGCGCCATTGTCCGTGACCGGTCGCAACGAGTTCTGCCGGGAAATCGAGCGGGATCGATCCCTTCGCCGGCAGATTCACGTGGCGTTTGGTCTCGGCGGCTTTTGCGGTCGCATCGAGCTGCAACTCGACATCCGCTTCGCCGGCAACATCGGTGTTGTTATGCAGCACAGCGCGCAGGATGATCTTGTCGCCCAGATTTCCGAAACGCGGCAACGACGCCTCCAGCAGGATCGGTTTGCTGATCTCGACGGCGGATTCCCCCGTTCCGAATTGGTTTTGCTTCGAGGCGGCGATGGCGATGAGGCGGTAACGGGTCAGGCTATCGGGCGCGGTGAACTCTGCATGGACGCGGCCCTGCCCATCAGTCCGCAGGGTTGCGTTCCAAAATGCACACGCGAGGAAGTTTTTCCGTAACCCCTCCAGCATCGGCGGGCCACCCTTGGCGTCGCCAATCAGGTATCCCTTATTGGCGAAATCGGATTCGTCAGCGTCTTCCTTCAACAGCGTCGGCAGCGTCAGGCTGGTTTGCACACCGAGCCGGCGACGCTGATTGAAGAAGGTCAACGGATCCGGGGTCTTGTAGCCGGTGAGCGAGAGCACACCTTCATCGACGGCAAAGAGGACGACTTCGGAATCCGCGGCCGCCTTTCCGGTTCCATCGTGCACGTCGGCGTCGACTTGCACTTTTTCTCCGGGTTTCGCCGTGGGCCCGCCTGGCTTAACCGTCACGGCCAGCTTATCGTTAGGCCGGGCCACTTTCACTTCGCAATAGCCAATCCGGTATTCGGGCGCCTTAATCTTGCGCGGGCTGTCATTCGCGCCCCGCAACAGCATCACCGAAACGAAAACATTCGGCGCATCCGTCTCCAGCAGCGGCACCTGGACCGAAGGTGCATTCCCGCTTAGCCGCGCGACAAACGAACGCAACACGCGATCGCGCTCGACCGTCACCAGCGCATCACCCGCGATCGGTGTCTTCACCAGGATCGTCGCGGTCTGGCCGGGATTGTAGTTTTCCTTGTCGGTGACCAGATCGATCGCGTACGGGTTCCGATAATTCCACACCGTCTCCGTTGGTCCCGCAACTTCGAAGGTCACGGACGTGAGGATGTCATGGCCCTGCGCGTCTTTGCCGGTCGCTTCGAGTAAATACTGGCCCGGCTTTCCCGCAAGCGCGTCGGGCAACGTCGCGACGATCGGCTTCCGATCCGTTCCCAGTCCGGGCGACGTCGTCAGCTCGCGTTCCCATTCCACATGCAGCTCGGGTTTGCTCTCGAACTCCGTGGTGTCACCGGCGGCGGCGAGACGATTGGTCTGCCAGGTGATGCGCGTCAGCCGAACTTTCGATTTTACCGCCGACGGCAGGACCTTCCCGTCCGTGCCTACCGCGATCAGCTCGATCGGCAACGCATTCCCTTCCTTGAAGACCCCGTCGAGCCGGCGGAACCCGAAATAATAATCCGAACTGTGCTGCACGAACGAGCGCGACTCGGAAACGGTCTGCTGGCTGAGATCAGTCACTTCGCAAAGCAGCTTGGTCGCCCGAGGCTGCGGCGCCTTCGAGTTGACCGGCACCTGGACGGCGATCTTCGCGTTCCCGTTTGCGTCGATGTCCGCGTCGCCCTGGGCGTTGAATTGCGAGATCCGATCGAGCGCTTTATTTAATCGGAAATCCTCGATCGCGTTGCCGAAGGCGAAATCAGAGAGGCCCTCGGGCCGGAACGAGTCGTCGCGTGCGACCAGCGACCAGGTGAGCTTCGCTTTCACGAGCGGCTTGCCCATGAAATATTTCGCGGTGACCGGCAGATCGAGCGCGAGCGGGCCGGTCGCGACCGGCGGCGCGGGAATCGTGATCTCGAACGCGTTCGGGCGATATTCCTGCACCTGGAAATCGCAGTTGCCCGTCAGCTTGTGCTCCTTCTCGTCATCCACCGCTCCCACGCGATATTTCCCGAGGCTGCCGGCCGGGATGGGGACATCTTCCGCGAACGATCCGAATTCCGAGAGCGCCACCGCTTTGTTAAAGATTTCGCGATCCTTGGCGTCATTGACCCTGATTGTGATCTTCTTGCCGGCTGGGAGGGTCGACTGATTTTCGTTCAGGTTCCGCGCGATTCCCTTCAGGTGGACGACGTCGCCGGGCTTGTAAACGCCGCGCTCCGTGAAAAGGAAAATCGCGCGCACCTCGGATTCTTCTTCACCGGAATCGTCGGTGACACCGAGCCGGTAAAGCGGCACGGACGCGTCGCCGCTATTGATCGAAATGAGGTGACCGTCGCCCTCGCGCTGGGCGAAGACCCAGCGTGATTCGCTGGCGGAGGGCAGATGGGCGCCTCCCTGCGCATCCGTTACCGCTTCGCCCAGTTCCTTTTGCTCGGTATCGAGCAAACGCAATTGAACATTGCCGAGCGCCTCGCCAGTCATGAGCGAAAAAAGATGGAGCGTGAGTCCGCTCGGATCACGTTTCCAGACCGAGCCGATGTCGGTTAACTGCACGACGGCCTGGGTGCCCACGCGTTTCCGTTCGGCCGTCACCGGATCAATCGACTCTGCCGTCAGTAAGACCGCGCCCGTTTTGTGTTCCCCCAGAATTTCATCCCAGCTCAACGGCAGCGTTTCCGGCTTATCGAGACCGGCACTGGTCTTAAGCTCGCGGGTCCAAATGACCTGGCCCGGCAATTTGTCGACATCGACACGGGAATACATCTCGTCGGACGCGCGATCATCGGAGAATTCCTCGTACTTGTCGTAGGCCTTGATCGCGACCGGCGTGGTATCGCCAGTGAACAGCCGCGCGGTCACGCGGATGCGCGGGACGTTCACTGAGAGCAAGCGAAAGCGCCGGGTTCCGGCGCGATGCTGATGGGTGGCGAAGTCTTCGAAGTAAAGCCGCGGCGCGATTTGCTTGAAAACAACGTCGTTCGTCTGAACGCGTTCGAATTTGAACGGTTCCTTGGCCGGTAAGCCTGCTTTCGTCGTGACCCGATACTTCGGGCCAAGCGCGAAATCGCCCTTGAGGGTGACCGTGTCACCTTCAACTTCGACCTTGAATTTATCCGGCACCGGCGCCACCGAAATCCAGCGCGAAACCGTCTCGACAGAGACCTCCTCAGCGAGCGGCTTCGAGAACTGGACAATAATGCGTCGGCCCGCTACCCGGTTGCTTTCGGCGGCAATGCTTGAGATCGCGAAGGGCTTCACCGTGCCGATCACGATTTCCTTCCGCGCCGGCAGTGTCGCCTTCCATTCCGCCGCCGGCATGCCGGCTTCCACGATCAATTTCCAATCGTTGCCGGGCGGCAGCGGCTTCGTCGCCGCGACGAAGACCACGTTCTTCCGAAGCGGCCGCGGCTTGTCGTTGTCCTTCTCGGTTTCCTCCTCCGATTCGGCCGGGGCCGGTTTTTCTCCCCAGGCCGAGAGGTTTCGGTCGTCACTCTGGTAACTCGGAAAAGCGCGATCGCTATTTTTCGGATCGTCGGCCTCGACCCGCGCGTCGACTTTCGTTCCCGCGGAGTTCGTGAACCGGAAGAATTTCGCGCAAGCGTCCACGCTTACATTTGCGTTGAACAGGACCAGGTAGCGCGGATTCGCGGGCGCATTTTCCGGATCGGCGCCCCCCAGGGCGGAAACGCCTTTGACGCGCAACGGCGGAGTTTCCACCGATTCGCGCAGGCTCGATTTCACGTCATGGCCGGCCGTGTCCTTAAGTCCCGTGCGCAACGAGATTTGATACTTCGTCCCGAGCGGCAGAATTCCCTTGGGCGCAAAGGTCCCGCTGCGGGTGCTGAGCCAGATAAACTGACCTTCGATCGTCGGCGCAAAAACCAGCGGCAAAACGGGCGCCGGCTTGCCAATCTGGTCGCCGGGCACCATCTCGGTGGCGAAACGAAGCTCGAACGTGCTCGTCGGCTCAAGCCGGCGCGACGGAAGCAGGAGTTGAACTGCTCGGTCTTCCGCAAACGCGGTGGTGGCCACGGAGAAAATCAGCGCTAACCAAAATGATCGGGTCATCTTGGAAGCGGAGATTAGCACGCCGCGCCATCGTTAGTAACTCAATTCGCGTCTTGACGAGTCTCCTGCTCTTTAACCGTCATCTCGAGCGAAGCGGAAGCGTAGTCGAGAGACCCCGTGGAGCGTCGCGCGACGGCCGACGGGACCCCTCGACTTCGCTCGGGATGACTTACCAGGTGTGCGCTTTTTCACTTGCACGCCCCCCGTCCGGTGCGAAACGGTTAGCCTTCACCAGCCGGCGTGGCGGAACTGGCAGACGCGCTGGACTCAAAATCCAGTACTCGCAAGAGTGTGTGGGTTCGAACCCCTCCGCCGGTAGGGCTTTCCAATGGACGTCGAAACGCCGTCGTTCTTCCGGAATCGATCCGCGGCTCTGCCTGTCCTGGATATTCTCGATGCCGTAGCTGGTCGATGTTTCTGCCTGCTTCGCTTCGACCGAGTCTGCTGCAACCGTTCCGCCGCTCTTGAGAACAACGGGCCCCTAGTGAGGGCTGATGCCTTGATCCTGCTTATCCTGGATACTCTTAGTGCTGTAGCTACCCGCGGACATGGCCTCCTTGGCTTCGGCCGAATCGGAATCGGCCCAATGCGCCGCGATGTTACTGCCAAGTTTCTTCCCAATCCACACCATCGGTTTTCCGTTCTTGCCCATGGGCGCGCTGTTCTTGTCTTCCGCCGCAACCTGCCCGGTGATGTTCAAACCCGCTCCGACGTCGATTCTCATGGCCACGCCGCCTGCAGCTAATTTTTCCGCCGCGACGGCATTCGCCGCTACCTTCTTTTTGCCCGCGGAGACGACGAGCGCGTAATGGCTGCCTTTAGGCGCGCTCTTTGAATTGAACTGCACGACATAACCGCCCGGCTTTAGAGTGCCGGTCGCAAAGCTTCCGCTCGAGTTCGTTGCGCCCCTGTAGGCTGCCTTGCCGCCGGAATCGGCGACGGTCACGTTCATCACAGGAATGGCGCCATACGCGATGGACGTTGTGGCACAAATTAAGCCGACGAAAATATTACGGGCGGTAGTGTTCATGTCCTCACCATAACTGGTCCTTTTTTTTCGGCCAAGCAAAAAGAGCGGTGTGGTCTGGTTTGCCATCATTCCGAGCGTAGCGGAGCGGAGTCGAGGAATCCCGTGGCGTAACTGGCTGCAGGGTCACGGGATCCTTTCGACTGCGCTCGGGATGACGTAAACTGCACCGGCAAGCGGCTGGCTGCCGCTCTTCGATTTAGTGAGGCATGGGCGACTGCGAGCCGGGGCGTATGGCCTTACGGCCGGGTCGTCATCTTGTCCTGCGTCTGGCTCAGCGACGTGTGGAAACCTTCCTGATGGGCGTCTTGAGCGCGGTCTTGCATCCTGGTCAGGTTGTCCCTGCTGGTGGCGGAACTATTCGCGCTGCTCCCGGCCCAGACTTGCCCGGTAATGTTTAATCCCGCTCCAACTTCCACTTTCAGGGCGACTCCGCCGCCAAGAAACCTCTCACCGGCAACCGCGCTGGCGACGACCTTTTTCTTTCCGGCAGCGATGACAATGGAGTATTGACCGCCTTTCACCGACGAGTTCTTGGCGATGATCTGCACGACGTAATTGCCAGGTGGAAGCTTCGCGGTTGCAAAACCGCCATCGTCTTTCGTCGCCCCCTTGAACGCAGCTTTGCCGGCGGGATCGGAAACCATCACGTTCATCGACGGAACGCCGGCATTCGCGACCGACGCCGCAACTAAAAAGAGACCGAGCCAGAATTTGGGGAATAGATTTTTCATTCGGCAAAGTAATGCTCCCGCCCCTTCGTAAAAGGAAAGATAACCAACGCTCGTTCGCGCCGGAAAGGCTAGCTCTTTGATTGGCACTGGCGCGCTGGTCAGAACCACTTCGTGCGATGGGCGGAGGTCCTGGCGTCGAGCTGTTTATCTCTGGAGACTGTTCTGCGCATCCCCGCGCTATCGCTGTATCTGCTGCACTCCCTCGACCCTCATCGCATACCCATTGTGATGGCGAGCGGCCATGGCTTCCGGCGAGCCTTCCTCCACCCAGTGCCCGGGGAGATTGCTGCCGGGTTCCTTCATTATCCAAATCATGTTCTTCAAGGCACCCGACGCGACTTGGCCGTGGATCCTCGCGCCCGGTCCAAGATCGACAACGACATCGACCCCGGCCGCAAGGGCATTGCTCGTTAGGCCACTTTTATTTACCGCACGTTTTGTCCCATCAATCTTGATCGAGTACAACGTGGCAACGATAACCTTATCCGATGTGCTGTGGTGGAGGTCTTCCGCTTTTCTCGCGCGGAACGTCAATGTGTACGAGCCAGCTGCCAGAGCTTCAATGGCAAAGTTGCCGCGGGCATCCGTGACCGCACTGTCTCTGGGCCTTTGTTTCACGATCACGTCGACTTGGGCTACGCCGCGAGGCGGTTCACCGCCGTAAATGACTTGCGTCGCAAGAGCGACGAGCAGAGAAACGATACCACGTGTCATGCGCTTCATGACTCCAGAGTTTAACGTGCACCTTGGTCTTGGGAAGCAAAAAACTCGCGCGCCGGCTCGATTCCGCGACCACCGGGTGTCACTCGTCGCAACGAACGTTCGTTATTACAAGACCGTCTTTGGCTCCGGTCCTGCAAGAATTTTCTGGAAACGCGGATCGCTTCGGAGCGCATCCCATTCCCAACGGAGACGAAGATCAGCGAGCGTGATGTTATTAGGAAAATCCGAACACTCGACCGGTCCGGGAGTGAAGAGCAGACGCTCAATCAGCGTAATGGCCTGGTCCGGCTCGCCCACGAGTGCATAAACCAGCGCCAGGCTGGCCGCATGGTTGGCGCCGTGAAATGCGTTTTGGCTTTCTGGCTCGAGTTCGACAGCGCGACGAGCTTCGCGAATGGCATCGTCCTTCCTCTGCATGTAGGCGTAGAGTAACCCAAGTTCGGCATGACGCCCGGCAGCGTCGGGATTGTCGCGCGCCCGCTTTTCGGCATCTGGCGTCGCCGCGGCAAAATAGCGCTGGGCCGATTCGATGTCACCGCGAGCCAGGGCAAGACGGCCCTGGTAATATGTTTTCGCTGCGTATCCGGCGGGAGAAAAATTTTCTAATCGAGCGTCAGTCAGAATCTTTTCCGCTGTGGCATAATCCCGCTCCAGCATGGCCAGGTCCCAGCGTGACACCGTCAGCAATCCATTGGTGTCAACGCTGGCCGGGATGTTTTCTAAAATCTTTCTGGCCGCCGCGGAATTGCCGTTGCGAAACACTTCCAGGTAAGCAAGGCCAATCTTGGGATGCACGAAATCGGGCTTGATCGCCAGCGCGCGATTGAAACCGGCGGTAGCGGCAGGCCAGTCACGCATAAAAAGGTAATTGTTGGCCACTTGGAAAGCGATGGAGTGATTGCGAGGATCGAGGGACAGGGCGCGTTCGTAGCTGGCCCGCGATTCGCGCCAGCGTCCCTGCCGGCGATAGATGCCACCAATGTAGCTGTAGACCTCGGCGTTATTGGGAGAAGTCGCCTCCGCGACCTCGAACTCCTGAAGCGCTGCGTCATACTTCTTCTCCCCCCAATAGAGGCAAAGACCTAGAGCCATATGCGCTTCACCCAAGGCTGGCGATAATCGCAGAGCTTCCTCCGCCAGGGCGCGAGCTTTGACCTTACGCGCCCGATCATCTACGGACCAGCTATTGAGAATGGAGGCCTGCGCATAAGCTACGGCGAACCCTGGATCAAGCGCGATGGCTTGCATGTAGATCTTCTCCGCTTCGACGTAATCTTCCGTCCCACGCGCCGTCAGGTAAAGCACGTAGGCCTCCGAGCTAGTAGTGGGTCTGGCATCAAGACGCGCCTTTTCTTCCGGCGCGAGCTTCGCTTCCAAAGCGGTCGCGATCCGTTGGGCGATATCACTCTGGATCGCGAAGACATCCGCCAGTTCGCGGTCGTAGGTCTCGGCCCAGACATGCGTATTCGTGCGTGTTTCTATTAGCTGGGCCGTGACGCGCACCTTTCCGCCGGCGCGCCGCACGCTTCCTTCGAGAACATTAGCAACCCCCAGCTCCTGTCCGATCTCGCGAAGATTCCGATGCGGACCGGCAGCATAACTCGCGACGCTCGTGCGGGAGATGACCTTGAGATCGGCGAATTTGGCGAGCGCGGTCAGAATGTCGTCCTGCACTCCCTCGGAGAAAAATGCGTTCTCCTTGTCGTCGCTGAGGTTGGCGAACGGCAGCACGGCAATGCTTTTTTCCGGAATGACCATCTTAGCAGATGGAATTTTGGCCCGCGCTTCAGGTGAATTTTGTGTTCGGCCGCGCCAGAAAAAGACCGCGGCAACGCTCAGCACCAGCAGGACTGCGGTCGCAAGCAAGATTGGCCTGAAACTGTGGCGGTGATTCGGCTCGGCAACCGAAGCAACACATTCTGTCTTGTTCTCCGCAGGGGCGATTGCGGCCTCCGGTATTCTCCGCGGCTGCGGGCCTGCATCGGCCTCGCGAGTTTTGACGTCGGCGACAAAGCGGTAGCCGCGGCCTGGCACCGTGACGATGTAATGATGCAAACCGGGCGTTTCCCCAAAAACGCGGCGCAGGGTTGAGATGTTTTGGGTGAGATTATTCTCTTCGACGATGGAATCTGGCCAGACCGCCTCCATCAAGCGCTCCTTGTCGAGCACGGCGTCGTGATGCTCGACCAGGTAGAGGAGCGTCTCAAAAACCCGCGGCGTCAGCGGCACCTTCGCGCCCGCTCGCCACAAAACGCGTTTTCGGGCGTCCAGGCGGAAATCGCCGAACTCGTAAACGTGCCCAGGCGGAGCATTTATCGCGAGTTTCACAAAGTTTCAGAAAAATTCAGTCGCATCCTAAGGACTTTCAGACCGGTTTGTTGGAAACTGCCATGAAGAACGGACACAACCGACACCATTCCTTCACCGACAAGAGTAGCAAAAGAGAAAAAAAGAACCAAGAGAAAGAACCAAAACCATGCGAAGAGACGCGCCCACGTCATCGCGTTGGTCTGCATGGCGATGGCCGGCGGGCAAAATGCGCACGCGGGCAGGATCGTCATCGTCGCGGGCACCGGACAAAAACGCCCCCAGGAGCCAGGGAAGAAAGGAACCGAATTATGACACGAAATATTCCATCTCTCATCTTGCTCACGAGTCTCGCCGCGGCGGCAGTTTCGCTGAACGCGGAACCGACGCCGAGCGCCGATCGCACTTCGATAGAGAGCCCAAAGCCACAAGCCAAAACCAAAGTCGTCCCCAAAATTGTTCCCGCGCCGCCGTTAGCGGAAGGTTGGAGCTACGTAAAGGGCGAATGGATTCATTCAGAGGGTTACAAGTATGTGAAGGGCCAGGTCATTCGCACCGGCGCGCAAACTCACAAAAGTCCACCGAAGCCGCCTTCGAAGGCGCTTCTGAATTCTGTGAAAACCAAGCCAGGGCCCTCTCCCGATCCGAACAGCGCCGCCGCCAAAGCCGCCCAGAAAGAGCGGAACCTCGCTCCGCGTCCCGCCTCGCAAACCGGCACGAACTTATAACGCCGTGAACCCGACAATGGGCCCGGCTTGCTACTCCGCGCGCCAAGTTGATTCAGGATTGATAGAGACTCCAATGAACCCGATTCCGCAATTAGGTGAGAGTGGAGTAGCGCCGCTGGTGTTGGCTCGCGCGGACAAGCTGGGATTGATTGAGCGTACCGCGATGCCGCTTAGTGGAACCGTTACTCGAACGGACCGGGCGACATTAGGCATCGATCGCGCATTGGCTGGCAACGCTCGCTCTTATCCGCGCCCTGCTCGCGCCGCCAGAGCCCACCTTTGAACTTTTTCCAGCTCGGTTTGTCGTCATCGTCTGTGACTCGCGCGTCTAAAAATCCGCGGCCGTGCGTGGCGGGGATCTTCTGCGCTCTCGCATGGCTCGCATTTTCTGCGAGCGCGTTCCCCGCGGGTTTGAGCTTTGCTGGTGTACCTCTTACCCCTGGCGCCACGGTACGTGTGAGCGTGCCTTTGAGTGAGTTGGAGAAATCGTATGTCACGGAAGGGGGCAACGCCGTGCCGCCCTACACCGTGGCCACGCTGGCGGTCCCGCGCGGGTTTGATCCGAACAAAACGTGGCCGGTGCTGGTTGTGTTCTCCTCGAGCGATCACCTGTTTCCGAACTGGTTCGACATGGTGCGCTTATACCGCGAGACTGCGCTCGCGGAAGGCTGGGTTCTTCTCACCGGCGATGGGCCGAAGCCGGCGCCGCGAGGGGATAGCTCAGGCTGGCGCGCCGGTCACATTCTGGCGGCGCTGGATGCGTTAAACCGAAGTTTCCCCGGCGCGAAGCAATGGCCGGTCGCGTGCGCTGGTCAATCGGGCGGCTCGAAACGGGCGAGTTACCTCGCGCCCCTTCTGGCGAAGGCCGGTTATCGGATTAGTGGAGTTTTTCTCGAAGGGATCACCCAGGAAGAAATGCCGCCGCTGCTGCAGCCGCCGACTGGTAATTACTGGGTAACGGCTAATCCCGGCGTGTGTTGCGAAGGGATCACGGACGGTTACCGGCGGTTTCAACCGGGCCGCAACTTCCGCCGCACTCCTATCTTCCTGAGTACCGGTCTCTTTGACAAAGTAGCCACGCCCGAACAACAAAGCGCCGTGGCAGAAACAATGCGTCGGGGCGGATTCACCAACGTTCGCCACGTGACCTTCCCGGGCGGTCATGCCGTGCTGCCCGCCCATGTCTTGGAAGCGCTTCGGTGGTTCCGAAAAGGATCGTAGTTAAGTTGTGACCGGATGACTCGCGCCTCTACAAATCCGCGCCAACACCTGACGAGGATTTTCTGCGCTCTCGCGTGGCTCGCATTTTCCGCGAGAGCGTTCCCAGCGGGTTTGAGCTTTGCTGGTGTGCCTCTTACCCCTGGCGCCACGGTACGTGTGAGCGTGCCTTTGAGTGAGTTGGAGAAATCGTATGTCACGGAAGGGGGCAACGCCGTGCCGCCCTACACCGTGGCCACGCTGGCGGTCCCGCGCGGGTTTGATCCGAACAAAACGTGGCCGGTGCTAGTCGTGTTCTCGTCGAGTCAGAACCAAAATCCGAGCTGGTTCGACCTGATGGCCATCTACCGCGCGACTGCGCTTGCGGAAGGCTGGGTCCTGCTCGCTGGCGATGGGCCACAGCCACCTCCCCGCCTCGACAGCTCCGGCTGGAGGGCCGGTCACACTCTGGCAGCGCTGGATGCCTTGAACCGCAGCTTCCCCGCCTCGAAAAATTGGCCGATCGTGTGTGCCGGTCAATCCGGCGGCGCGAAACGGGCAACTTATCTCGCGCCGCTGCTCGCCGCCGGCGGCTATCGGGTCGCGGGAATTTTTCTCTCGGGAATGAACGAGGAGAGGATCACCGAAGCCTACCAACGATTTAAGCCGGGCCGCGACTTTCTCCGCACTCCTATTTTCTTAAACAGCGGAATGTACGACATGGTCGCCACGCCCGAGCAGCAAAATGCCGTGGAGAAGTCGATGCGCCGAACGGGATTCGAAAACATCCGGCACACGAGCTTCCCGGGCCGGCATGAGCTGCCGCCCGCCCGGTTGCTGGAAGGGCTCCGCTGGCTGCGCAAAGGATTGTAGCCGCGTCCGGGGCGAACTAGCCGGAACCCTTCGATTTCACCCAGGCATCGACCAGCTGTTCCAGCATATCGAGCGGGAGCGGCCCATTCGTCAGGACGACGTCGTGGAATTGACGGAGATCGAACTTTGCTCCCAGCTCCTTCTTTGCTTTCTCGCGCAAATCGAGAATCCGGAGCATGCCGATCTTGTAGGCGGTGGCCTGGCTCGGCATGACGATATAGCGATTGATCGAGTCGATACAATCGGTCTCGGCATTCGGCGTGTTCTGTTTCAAATAATCGATCGCCTGCTGGCGGGTCCATTTCTTCGAGTGAATGCCGGTATCCACCACGAGCCGGCCCGCGCGCCAGAGCTCGAGCGAGAGTCGCCCGAAATCCGAATAGGGATCCTGATACATCCCGATCTCTTTCGGGGTTAGCTCGCTGTAGAGTCCCCACCCTTCCGTGTAAGCCGTGAAGCGCCCGCCGAACTTCCGGAACTTTGGAATGCCCTTCAGTTCCTGCGCGATCGCGATCTGCATGTGATGGCCCGGAATTCCCTCATGGTGCGCGAGGGATTCCAGCTCATAGGTCGGATTGTTCTTCATGTCCGACAGGTTCACGTAAAACATTCCCGGCCGCGATCCGTCCGGCGCCGGTTGATTGTAGAAAGCCTTGCCCGCCGAGCTCTCCCGGAATTTCTCCACCGCTTTCACCACAATATCGGCTTTCGGCTTGGTGATGAACAGCTCGTCGAGCCGCTTCTTCATATCGTCGACGATCTTGGTGGCCATCGCGAGATACTTCTGTTGGCCCTCCTCGGTTTGCGGCAGGTAGAACTGCGGATCTTCCCGCATGAATTTGAAGAACGCCTGGAGGTCGCCTTTGAAATGGACCTTCTCCATGATCTTGCGCATCTCACCGTGGATCCGCTCGACCTCTTTCAACCCGGTCTCATGAATTTGGTCCGCGGTCAGGTTCGTCGTGGTCGTCCGTCGCAACGCAAATTCGTAGAACGCCGCGCCATCCGGAAATTTCCAAGCGCCGGCATCGTCATTCGCCTTCTTCTCCTGCGCCTGCAACGCCGCGATGAGTTTCGTATACGCCGGCTTCACTGAGTCGGTCATCGCTTTGCGGGCATCGAGGATCAGGCGATCGCGGCCCACCATATCGACATCCTTCAGGGCGCCGACCTTTTTCGTGAAATCTTCCAGTAATGGGCTTGGCGGCCCCGCTTCCTCGAACGGCTGGCCCTTGATCACCTTCTGGCAGGCCTCGAGCACGAGTGGGAAAACGAACTTCGGCGGGATCACGCCGTGCTCTTCGCGTTCCTTCAGGTTAGCGATCAGCTGGTCGAACAGCTTCGAGATGCTGTTAAGGCGGGCGATGTAAGCCTGCGCGTCCTTTTGGCTGTCGATCTTGTGGATGTTGATCAGGAACGTCGGGATCTCGGAGTGCACTCCGCCCATCTGGTTGACCGGATAATTATCGAGCCGGAACTTGAAGCCCTCCGTCTCGCGGTCCACTTGGAACTGGTAAAGATCGCAACTGAGCTGGGTCTGCTTATCCAGCTTCTCTTTCGGGAACTGGCGCTTCAGCTCCGCGAGATTTTTCTGCGCGGTTTCGAGATCGCGCTTGGCCGCTTCGTCCGAAATGTCGTTCCACTGGTCGTTGTGCGTCTTGATCCCAAGCGACGTTTCGATCTGCGGATGCGTCGCGACGAATTCGTCGAAGCACTTGTCGAGGAATTCATTCGCGCGCTTGGATTCGGAGCCGGCCTGGTCGGCCGGCGAGGTGGGCTCGGGCGCGGCGAGCAAGAAAGTCGAAAGCACGGAAATCAAAACGATCAGGAACTTCTTGTGCATGGTAAATGAAGGTTACGCGTGTATCCCGAGGCAGCAAACGGGACCGCGCAAGGGTTGCTATTGACAGGCCGCCTCCGGTTTGGTCAAACCGTCGGCGGCATTGGACATGAACGACTCCATCACGCAAATCAAAGACAACACCGGTAACCCGGCGCCGCTCGGCCTGCTCGGCTTTGGCATGACCACGGTGTTACTCAACTTTCATAACGCCGGTTTCTACGAGCTCAACAGCATGATCCTCGCGATGGGTCTCTGTTATGGCGGCGCCGCGCAAATCATCGCGGGCATCATGGAATGGAAGAAAGGAAATACCTTCGCCACGACCGCTTTCATTTCCTACGGCTTCTTTTGGTGGTCGCTCGTGGCCTTGCTCATCCTCGCCAAACTCGGCTGGGGTGCGCCGTCCAACGACAAGTCGATGGCAGCGTATCTCGCAATGTGGGGACTGTTCACCTTGGTCATGTTTATCGGCACGCTGCGGCTGAACCGGGCGCTCCAAATTGTTTTCACCACGCTCACGGTCCTCTTCTTCCTCCTCGCCTACGGCGATTTCACGGGCGCCAGCGCCGGCTTCAAACATTTCACCGGTTACGAAGGAATCTTGTGCGGCTTCTCCGCGATCTACGCCGGCCTCGCCCAGGTGCTCAACGAATTGTTCGGCAAAGTCGTGCTGCCGCTTGGCCCGGTAAAAAAAATAACGCCGCAAGGCGCAGCGTAGCTCGGAAGGGAAAGTCCGCCGGGCAGCCATTGTCGCCCCGAGCCGTAGGGGCTGCCGAAAGCCGGGTTAAGCCCCGGCGGACTCCTTGAATTATGGCGCGGGAATTCGCTCCCGGATCGCCTTCGCGATCGGCATCATTGTCGGCGGATCCGAATTCATCAGCGTCACCGCGGTGTAACCTGATTCCGGGTACATTTCGAAATTCGCCGCGATTCCGGGTGAACCGCCATTGTGTCCGATACTGTGTTTGCCGCCCGCGTCATTGACGCCAAAACCATAACCGTACCGGCCCATCCCATGAGGGCCGTCCACTTTGCCCGTGGTGATGAGATTGGTTCGCTCCTGGTCGAGCAGCTTGTAACTCAGAAGCGCGCCCTGAAACTTCACCAGATCCGGCGCGGTGGAATAACCGCCGCCGGCCGGACCGCCTTTGACTTCGCGCGTATTCGTATTGTCATGGGCCTCGTCCGATAACTTGCCGTCCGGAGACATCCTCGAATAACCGACTGCGAGATTCGGGATCTCCTTTCCCGGTTCATAAAAGCCGGTGTCGCTCATGCCTGCCGGCTTATAGATATGCTCCTGGACATAGCTGTAGTAATCCCGGCCCGAGACCTTCTCGATAATGGCGCCCAGGACCATGTAACCCGAGTTGCTGTATTGAAATTTATCTCCGGGAGGAAACAAAAGAGGATCGGTAGCGAAGAGCGGCAGATGCGCGGCCACCGTGAGCAGTTTCTCGCGCTGGGCCATGAATTTTTCGTTCCAATACATTCCCAGACCCGAGGTATGGGTCAGGAGCTGATGGATCGTCACCTTTTCGGCGACCTCCTTGTTCGGATAATCGGTCAGATGTTTTCCGATTGTGTCGTTAAAAGACAATTTACCGGCCTGAACCAGCTGCGCGACGGCGACCGCGGTAAACATCTTGTTCATCGACCCAAGGTTAAATTTGGTGTTCAGGTCGATGACGGCGTGTGTCGCCTTGTTCGCTATCCCGGCAGCCTTGCTTGCGACAGTTACTCCATCCTTCGCCACCAGGAGAACGCCGGAAAGCTTGTTGTCGTTGGGTAAGGAATCAAAGTAGCTCTCCAGTTCCTTGGCTGGGCCCGTCTCAACCTTCGTCGACGCGACGGGAATCGGCGATTCCGTCGAGGCGATCACTGCCGCGATCAATGTGGCCGTAACCACGATTGCCGTCCCTTTCATTGGATTCCTTGTTGCAGGGCGTCTCCGTCGGACGGCAATGCAGCTGAGGCGTTTCACAGAAACGCCCTACAAATAATATCTAGATGGAAACTATGTTCAGGTTCCGAACCGAGCGTGGGCAGCTCTGGAATGACACCTGTTGGATCGTGGCGCCGGAGACATCGACGCTGCTGTCGTCGCTGTCATTGCTATTGTCGTTGTCGTTATCATTATCGTTGTCGTTCTCGTCGTTGGCGTTGTCGCTGTTCTCGTCATTGTCATTCTCGACGAAGGTGTTTGGAACGACAGTCGGCAGGTCCTTGTTTTCGAGCTTGTCATAACGCTGGCGCACATTGGCTGGCACCTTATCAAGGTCTTCCTTCGTTTCGACCGGTCCGCTGAACACCAGGCGGCCTTGCGGATCTTTCGCGGTCAGGATTTTTTTGCCATCCACCGTCTCGATCTTCATTTCGCCCTGCTCATCGGTGAACACGATGGTCGCCTTCCCCAGATCGATCGTCGTCGATTTCATCGCGCCTTTGTCGCGGCTGAAGAGCCGCATCTCACGCGCTGATCGGCGCGCTTCATCCCGCGACCGTAGAGCTTCATCCCGGGCGCGCTGCGCCTCCGCGCGCGCCTGAGCGCGCGCTTCCGTCGTGGCGCGCATCGCCTCGCGCTGCGCGTTCTTTACTGTCTCCCGGATGGAGGGTCCAAGATTGTCCAGGTCGCTGAAGTCGAATTTCATGTCCTTCATCTTCTCGTTCATCACCTGCATCTTTTCATTCATGTCATCCATGTTGAACATGCCGTAGTCATGGTCGCGCTGGCGCACTTCCTTCTTACCGAGTTTCACCGTGACCTTGGTCTCCGCGTTCTTCCGCAGGATCGTTAAGGTAACGTTGGTCCCGTCCTGGTAGCTGCGCACCAGCTTGGAGAGCTGGTCTGGATCCATCAGGATCTGGTCGTTAAACATCTTGATGATGTCGTTCTGCTGGACTCCCGCAGCCGCCGCCGGACCATCCGGCACTACGTAGTCTACGACGAGCCCGAAGCCCTTCTGGAGTCCGAGCTGCTCGCTCACCACCCGCGGCACGCTCGATGTTTCGACTCCCAGGAACGTCACTGGCACCTTGGGCCCACGGTCTTTATCCTTGTCCTTGTCCTTCGGTGGGATCGGCGGAATCGGCTGGTTAGGCGGGTTCGGTGGATTAGGCGGGTTCGGCTGACTAAACCCGGTAATGGGAAGCAGCCCGAGAGCTGCGATGATAGCTAACGTTTTTGTTTTCATGGTTTATTTTTGGTTAAGGTAGAGTTACTGACCCGAAATTGGGACGAGGGTTACTTCCTCTGTGGGATAAGAGACGCGGAGCGACGCGCCGGTCTTTGGGTTGTTCCATTGCATCGTCTCACGCTTTCTGGAACGCAGACGCCGCATTGGTTGATCCACGCCCTCGGCAAAATGCAGGCCTTCGTCCTTCCGATCGTAAACCACCTGGGTCAACGCCGAGGGCACCAAGGCGTCATCCACTTTCGCCTCTGGCGTGATCGGCGCCGGTGTCAGCAAGGCAAGACCCGTCGATTTCGATGGCCGGTCCACATTCATCCGGGCGAGAAGGAGAAACATCGCCGCCGCCGCGAGCCCGAGACCAAGCGCAATCCAATTCGGACGAAAGCTCCGGCGCTTCGGCAAAACGCCCGCGGTTGCCGTCCCGCGTCCGGCCGCTTCCTGCGCCAGGCTTATTTCAATCCGCGCCGCCAGGTCGGGCGAGGAAGGCCATGGACGCAGCTTCTTCAGTTCGGCTTCCAGTTCGGAAAAATCATTCATGGGCAACAAAATTCTTTTTCAACGACGCCAGGGCGTAGCGATAACGAGAGGCGGCCGTGTTCTGCGAAATTTCGAGCGCAGCCGCGATCTCCGCGAAAGTCAGCTCGTTCCAGATTTTCATGACCAGCACCTCCCGCTGTTGCACGGGCAGAAGATCGATGGCAGCAGCCAGCTCGCGCTGCGAGCCATCGTCGAAAGCAAATTGCGGCTCGGTGATTTGCTCCATGTCGGCCGAAGCAGCGGCCTCGCGGCGGGCGCGGCGGCCGTCGCGCCGGAGAAGATCGAGCGCCACGGAGCGGACGGTGGCGTAGAGCAGGCCGCGGTTCTCGATGGAATGCTGTTTGCGCCAGAACCGGACGAACGCTTCCTGGACGATGTCCTCGGCGTCTGCAATCGAGCGGACAAACTGGCGGGCAAAGAGCACGAGCCCAGGACCCAGTTCCGCAAAACAGACTTTCCAATCTTCTTCATGAGTGACGACATCTTCCATGACCTCTTAACGGTCTTTTAATAACCCAACGCCGCCAAACGCGTATTTTGTCTAAAGTGCGCGAACAAATTTCCCCTTGGAGGGACGACCGCTGTGTCGTCCCACTAATCGAGAGAACGCGCTCGTCAGGAATTGTAGGGCGTCTGTGTCAGACGCCGTTCGGTCGCACAGATGGCGTTTCACAGAAAACGCCCTACAATCGGCTTTTCAATCCATTTCAATCCTGTTAATCCTTTCCAATTCCAGCCGCGTTCTGGCGGGAAGAATGGTATGACCGCAAAGGAAATTCTGGCGGAGCTGAAACCGCTGGGCAGCGACAGCTACAAGAAAGTGATGCTCAACCACGGCGTGAAGGAGCCATTCTTTGGCGTCAAGATCTCGGACCTGCAAAAGATCCAGAAACGCATCAAAATGGATTATCGGCTGGCGCTCGACCTCTACGACACCGGGAACTACGACGCGATGTATCTGGCCGGCTTGATCGCCGACGATGCCCGGATGACGAAGAAGGATCTGCAACATTGGATTGCGAATGCGATCCACGACCCGCTCGCCACTTCAACCGTTCCGGGGGTCGCGGCCGGCAGCCCGCACGGGTGGGAGCTGGCCATGGAGTGGATCGACTCCAAGAACCCTCTCACCCGCGAAGCCGGCTGGGCAACGTTGCGCAGCCTCGTGTCCATCAAGGACGACTCCGAACTCGATCTGGCGGAATTGAAACGGCTCTTGGAACAGGTGCGAAAAACAATTCACCAGGCACCGAACGATGTGCGTTCCTCAATGAACTCGTTTGTCATCGCCATCGGTTCCTACGTCCAACCGCTCACTGATGCTGCCCTCCAGACCGGCGAAAAGATCGGCCACGTCACCATCGACATGGGCAACACCTCATGTCAGGTCCCATTTGCGCCTGACTCCATCCGAAAAGTCCAGAAACGCGGTGCCATCGGGAAGAAGCGCAAGAGCGCGAAATGCTGACCGCGGTTTCCGTCGGCTCGGCGGGACTCGCCGCGACGCGTCCCCTTTATCTGACTTGCCCGCGCAACCGCCGGACGTGCGGAAGCACGTCCCTCCGGATGAGTGGTCCACAGGTTGCGCAGCCAATCTTCACAGATTCAAAGAACAAAAATCTGTGGGAATCGAGGGCGCCGAAAATCTGCGGATAGAAACCGTTTCGTAATCGGCCAATCCCAATGGTCCGCCCGCCCAGTTTGAAACCCGGCCTCGTCTGACCATCGGCTGTGTTACGGCCGCAATCCGCGTTTGCAGGTCCCACCAAACGAAAGGAGTAGTCATCATGTCCACGAACACCATCCGTCTTCATCGTGTCATCCGCGCTACGCCCGAGAAAATCTACCGGGCGTTCCTTGATGCCGATGCCAAAACCAAATGGCTTCCGCCAAACGGATTTACCGGCAAGGTGCACCACCTGGAGGCGAAAGTCGGCGGCACCTTCAAAATGTCGTTCACCAACTTCACCACCGGCGCGAGTCATTCCTTTGGTGGAGAATACCTCGAGCTAACGCCCCACGAACGCATTCGCTACACCGACAAGTTTGACGATCCAAACCTGCCCGGGGAAATCCAGACGACCATTAACCTGAAGAACGTCTCCTGCGGCACCGAGCTGAGCATTCTGCAGGAAGGACTCCCCGCCGCCATTCCATCGGAGGCTTGCTATCTCGGCTGGCAAGAATCACTCATCCTCCTGGCGAAGCTCGTCGAGGCTGAAATTCCGGACTAAACGGCGCAGAGTGGAGAATTGAAGGGCGTCTGTGTCAGACGCCAGATCGTGGGAAAATGGCGTTTCACAGAAACGCCCTACAAAATAGCCATGCGACAGCGCGTAATTTTGTCGATTTCCTGAATCCAAACCTCAGGCAGGCTGCATCCATTCATTAGAGCCATGGAAACTTCATACCCATCACCACCGCCTCTCAGCGCCTCCAACGTCTCCGCCGTCGCCAACGTGCGCACCTGGAGTGCGTTTTGTCACGCCAGCGCCCTGCTCGGCGTTCTTTTTCATTTCCCCGGGCACCTGCTCGGGCCGCTCATCGTCTGGCTGGTCAAACGCGACGACTCGCCCGCGATCGATGCGCACGGAAAAGAAGCGCTCAACTTCCAGATCTCGATGCTCATCTACAACGTTATCGCTGCGATTTTTTGCCTGGTCCTGATCGGCTTCTTTTTCCTGGCGATCCTTTGGGTCCTGAACGCCGTTTTCGTCATCATCGCCTCCATCGAGGCGAGCGACGGGAAATTCTATCGCTACCCGATGACGATCCGGTTCATTCAGTAGCCCAAACGCCTCGGCCCGGCGACAGTCCAAGAATCTACAAGACTCGACGGCCAATTTCCAACTCGCAAGAGGAAAACTGTAGCAACGGCGCTCTGTCGCCGTTCCAACGCGCAACTTCCAAGAGAATCTGCGTCCATCTGTGAAATCTGCGGATCCGAATTAACGATTACGCTCCGCATACCGGGGCGGCCAGAGCGCGGCCTATGAGGTCGCGGCGGAACGGACTGGAAGAGTGAAGTGAAACGTGCTGCCCTCTCCGAGCTTCGACTCGACCCAGATTCGGCCCGGATGCTCTTCGACCATCATTTTGGCAATGTAGAGTCCCAACCCGATGCCGCGACGATCCTGGCTGTTTATCTGGGAGAAACGCTCGAAGATAGTCCCAATCTTCTCCGGGGCGATGCCCGCTCCGGTGTCGCTGACGGAAACCTGCAGGTCTTTCCTTTCCGAGCCGGTTTGCGCGCAGCTCACGCAGATTTGACCTTTGGCCGGGGTGAACTTGATGGCGTTTCCGATCAGATTCGACAAGACCTGCACGACGCGGCTGCGGTCACAAACCACATCGCCACATCCAGCTTCAGGTTTTGCGGTCAAGGTTATCCCCTTGGAAACAGCATCTCGTTGGAAATCCCCGACAACTTCCGTGATGATTTCGCTAATGTTATGCTTCTCGTAGTGGAGGATTAGCTTGCCGATGGCTATTCTTTCAATATCCAGCAGATCTTGAATGAGCCGGAGCATTTCGCCCGCGCTTCTCTGGATGGACGCGGCGACCTCTTTCACATCCTTTTGCTCGCCCGGCTCTTCGAAGAGATTCTGCGCGGCCATGGAGATGTGGTTGAGAGGATTTCGCAAGTCATGGCTAACGATGGCCAGGAATTCTTCCCTGGTGGTAAGTGCCGTCTGGGTTTTTCGGTGGCTCTCTTGTTCCCGCGATAACAAGTCAGCGGACGACCTGGCAGATTCCTGATGATGGGTCCGGCCCATTTTGGTGGCGGCATCAGTGCGGAATCGTTCGGCGTCGATGGCTTCGTCCGAGGTTTCTCTTTCAACGCGCAGTCTTTCGTCTCCCTCCGCCTGGCGTTCGGCGCCGCTCCGGCCCACATCCGCTCGGCCGAGATCGCGCGAAGCGTCGGAGTCGCTTCGACTTTGCCGTTTGGCCTCGTCGGCCTCGATTCGTTCCGCGTCCCGATTGACGTCTGCCTGGTGCTCGGAAGTTGAATCTGAGTCGCGGCGCGGCTCGCCGGCTGGGGGGTCTCCACCGCGCTCGTTTTGCTTTGAAGGTTCTTTCCCGGATGCCATTTTCTTTGCCTACGCGTGTCGCGAGAGAGCGTTAATTATAGCAATATATTAGCAGCTCATCCAGCGAATTGAGCGGCGAGAATGGCGTGGCGAACATCCAACTCAGAAGAGAATCTGCGCTCGATGTGATCCCGCTGTAGCAACGGCGCTCTGTCGCCGTTCCGGAACCTAACGCCACGCCTCGACAGAGCGAGGCGGCTACAGCGCGACTCAGACGAAGCTTTCGATAACATTTTCTTCGGCGAATCGCGCGCTTAGGGTGACCGATACGCGATGAGCCGGGACTTCGAGGAGTTGGACTATAAACAGACGCCGCTGGGGGAGTTGATCCTGCGGCGGCGGCGGATGATTTCGTTAGGCGGAATCGAGATTTATGAAGTGAAGCTTGGCGAGGCGTTCCTGATGTCGAGCCTGTTTCACGAGGTGGAAGAGGCGCTGGCACATTTGGGATTGGGGGAGTTGAAAGGCGAGAGTTGGGATGTGGTAGTGGGCGGGCTTGGGTTGGGATACACGGCGGTCGCGGCGCTGGAGCATCCGGAGGTCGCATCGCTCCTGGTCGTCGATGCGTTGCAGCCGGTAATCGAATGGCATCAGCGTGGGCTGGTGCCGCTCGGGGAAAGGCTCACCGGCGATCCACGCACGAGGATGTCGCAGGCGGATTTTTTTGAGCGTGCCCAATCGGTGGATGGCTTCGATCCGGGGCGGGCGGGGCGAAAGTTTCACGCGGTGCTTTTGGATATCGATCATTCGCCGCGCAACCTCCTGCACCCACGCAACGCAGCGTTTTACCAGGCGAATGGTTTACGCGCGCTCACGACGCATCTGCATTCCCGCGGCATCTTCGCGCTCTGGTCGGATGATCCGCCCGACGAAGAATTCCTAGAGCTCCTGGGTAATGCGTTTGCAACCGCGCGGGCGCATGTGGTCACGTTTCCAAACCCGCTGACCGAAGGTGAGTCAGCGAGCACGGTGTATGTGGCAGAGAAAGCGGAATGAGATGGAGGGACGACCTCCGTGTCGTCCCAAATTTCAGGGACGGGACAGAGCCCGTCCCTCCAACGCTAGCAGCAACGGCGCTCTGTCGCCGTTCGTTACGTACGCCTGGAGAGAGCGAGGCGGCTACAACGAACCAGTCGGGACGCAAAGGTCCCTCCCACATTGAGTTACGGACAGGTCACAGAGACCACAGTGCCGGTTCCGGGATGACCGGGGTTCGAATCATAACCCGGATCAACCTTCACGACGATGATCTTGCGGTTATTACCGGATATTACCGAGCCAGATTGAGAAGCTGAGCTGGTGGCGATCACCGTGATGTAAGGCGGGATGGTGGGCGGCGGTCCCGAGCTATTTCCAGGGTCGCTCGTCCAGGCGCCGCCGCACGTCGGCGCGGTGGGACTCACCGAATTGGCAAAGCCTTTAAAGGACGAAGGCGCGGCGCTCAAGGTGAGGCCATTCATCTTCGACCACTGGTTGCCCCAGAAATAAACCTTGCGCCCGACGACGGCGTCGTCATCGCCAATTACGAAGCTGCCGTTCCTGGTCGGTCCGGGTGTCGGTGTCGGTGTTGGTGTCGGTGTTGGTGTTGGTGTTGGTGTTGGTGTCGGTGT
>PLCM01000028.1 GCA_003134765.1 Spartobacteria bacterium
GCTTGTGCCTTGGCGGCATCAGCGGCTGCCTGGGTTTTTGCATCGGCGGCTGCTTGTGACTTAGCGGCGTCTGCTTTGGCTTTTACATCGACGGCTGCTTGTGCCTTGGCGGCATCAGCGGCTGCCTGGGTTTTTGCATCGGCGGCTGCTTGTGACTTAGCGGCGTCTGCTTTGGCTTTTGCATCGACGGCTGCTTGTGCCTTGGCGGCATCAGCTTTTAATTTAGCAACGTCTGCTCTTAATTTAGCGTCGGCGTCTGCTTGTGCTTTTGCATCAGCATCAGCTTTTAATTTAGCAACGTCTGCTCTTAATTTAGCGTCGGCGTCTGCTTTGGCTCTCGCATCGGCGGCTGCTCGTGCTTGTGCAGCGGCGGCTGCTCTGGCTCTCGCAACGTCAGCATAAGCTTTGAACCTAGCAACGTCTGCCCTTAATCTAACATTATCCCTAAAAGCCGCCTGGGCGGCTGCTTCTGCATTGTCAGCGTCTGCTTGTGCTCTGTCGGCGGCTGCTCTTGATTTAGCATTAGCATGGGCATCCTTTTGCCTTTCCCGAGCGGCTGCTTTTGCAGCGGCGGCTGCTTTTACTTTAGCATCGGCGTCTGCTTGTGCTTTATCGGCGTCTGCTTGTGCTTTAGCATAATCTGCTTGTGCTTTAGCATCGGCGTCTGCTTGTGCTTTAGAATCGGTGTCTGCTTGTGCTTTTGCATCAGCATCAGCTTTTAATTTAGCATCGGCGTCTGCTTGTGCTTTAGAATCGGTGTCTGCTTGTGCTTTTGCATCAGCATCAGCTTTTAATTTAGCATCGGTGTCTGCTTGTGCTTTTGCATCAGCATCAGTTTTTAATTTAGCAGCGGTGTCTGCTTGTGCTTTAGCGGCATCTGCTTGTGCTTTTGCATCGGCATCTGCTTTGGCCTTCGCATCAGCATCAGCTTTTAATTTGGCAACCTCTGCTCTTAATTCAGCATTGGCATCTGCTGGCGCGTTACTTGTTGGTTCTGGTCGCTGGGGGCACCCGATGACCGTCATGACGAGAACTGCCAGCGCAATCCAACGAAGATTCATGGCCCATAGAGCGGTCTTTCGTAACCGGCGTCCCGTCGCGAGGCACACTGTGAATGTTCGGACTAGTACTGAAGTGATATGCATGACCGCAGCCCGCCGGACGATGTTATTTTGTTTTAACTGATACATATGGACTCTTCTTCACCCGGTGGTTTATCCACGATTGCAGGTCTGAAAGAAGGGCAGGAGCCACCAGGATAAGCGTCCAGCGCCGGGTCCAGATCTTGTTACCGGTGAGAGAGATTACGAAGCTGCCGGGCAAAACGCCGGCTAACCGTTGCAAAACCTGATAGTCCGCAGACACCCGTGCCGGCTAGAATATGCGTTGAAGACCACGCGACAAGACAAATCGATGTCAATAGACCGGACCGAATTGACTCAAATGAAAAGACACCAAGGGAGAGTCTGGAAGGAGAGGCGTAGTGGCAACCAAGAACTCGCAACCGAGTAGCAAAGTGGCGACCGCCAAACCAGAGACCGTCGCAGAGCAGCGCTGTCTTGCAGAGGGACGCCGGATCATTCGTGCGACTACCCGACTCTTCGGCCAACCGGTGGTCCTCGTGCCGATGTATAGACGCGCGAAGAACCCGCGGTTCCGAAAATTTCAGACCTTTACGCTCGACCTGATGCAGGACGAGCGGTTCGTAGCCTGTATTGGTAGGCCGAACTGCAACGTCGCGGTGCTACTGGGAAGCGCGAGCGGCGGACTCTGCACCTTCGACTTCGACGACGATCGGAACGCAAAACAGTTTCTGGCGACGAGCCCTCTGTTCGCTCAAACGCTCATGACGACCGGGCAGAGAGGAAGGAACCTCTGGTTCTTCGTCGAGGGCGACTTTCCAGACAGCTTCGACGTACGGAACGACGGAGAAGGTAACACCGTCGAGTTCAGGGCGAACGGCCGGCTGACCATTATCCACGGGACGCACCCGTGCGGTTACTCGTACCGTTTACTGCAGAAGGTACCGCCAATCAGAATCAAGTGGCCCGATATCAGATGGCCGTCCGAATGGAAAGATCAATTGCCGAGTCAGCACGGCACCGACGATGCCGTGCGTGCGACGAAATGCGAACCCACGCGGCCGTCTGCCACACGTCCAGGGCAGGCGCCTGCACTAGACCCTGCCAAGCTGACGATGATCTCACCTCGGCCGGATGGGTCTTACAATGCACGGTGTCCCGCTTGCGCGGAATTGGGTCGCGACGCAACGGGAAAACACCTCATCGTGTTTCCCAACGGCGCTTTTTCATGCATCATTTTCCGTGGGCATTCCGGACTCGATATCACACATCGAAAGAGGATTGTGCAGCTGGCAGCCGGTACGCGGGAATGATCATTAGATATTGGAAATCGTACGCGTGCTCGGACTGGTGCGAACACGCTCGGAACGATTTTTTGTAATCACCTGATCGGCTCGAATGCTAGCTCGACGCTTTAGATTGGGCCGCCTCAAGTTCCTCTTCCACCGATCGCATTGATCAAATGGTGCTCCGGCTGCGGCCAGAAGCACGGATAGGAGTACGAGCCGCTGGAAACAAACCCACCGAGCTAAAAAGAAGAGGAGGCGCTCCAACACCACCAATTACCCACTAACCACAGCACCTAAACCAAATGAACTAAAACCAACCCACACCTGCATCTACGCTTGACTCCCTACATAGGGGTTAGGCCTTCGCTGCGACAAGCGCCCGCCACTCGCTCAAGCGCTGGTAAAGGATCTCCGGGCGCGGCGCGGCGCTCAAGTCAGCGATCAATTCAAGCAAGTGGCCGTCAGGGTCTCGGAAAAAGACGGCGGCAGCTGGCATCCAGCCGTGCACGATAGGCTCCTTCATCGGACCTTGTATAGGAGCGCGCGGCGGATGAATAGGCTCGATCCCACGTTGGCGCAGCCAAGGAACCATCTCCTCAACATCGCTCTCAGCCACGCGGAAGGACATGTGGTACTCGGCCGCGCTGCGGTGAACGACCGCGTCAACACGGAAGAGGCCGAGCATCCAACGAGTACGCTCCTCAGTATAAAGAAGCAGAGCACTCGACCCGCCTGTCGCTCCATAGCCGAACTCGAATCCGAGTTTGTCAACGTAGAACGCGACCGCGCGGTCCAGGTCAATAACTGGAAGGTGCACCTCATAAAGACCGTGATGTAGATGTCGCGTCATGGGGCCTAACGAGACACAAGATCAGCGACCGCGAGACCCGAGAAGCGTGACTCGCAGCCGACGGGTGGATGGCAGACACTCATGACGTAAATCGTACGCTATCTCGCGGTTCGCTCCATCGAATCATCCGATCACCAAATAATGCTTGGCGCATAAGTGGAACCCCGAATCACAAACGGGCGTGGTCAAAAATTCTTATACCGTACCGAGTTTCGGCTTTCATTTCTTAAAATAATGTTTTGAATACAAGTGCGCCATGACGCTTTTAAAGAAAATATTGCGATGGGTTGCTGTCTTGCCTGCTGCGCTCCTTGCTTTCATCGCGGTTATGTTTCTGATTCATGGGATGGCTCTCTTGGCACATTGGTTGGCTCTCTGGGCACTTGGCAACACCGCCGTAAACTTTCTGGAGCTTTCTGCTGAGGCCATTGAGCGGTTCGGTGACGCCTTCTTCGCTCCATTCACGCTGATGTATGTCGGCACGCACGTTGCACCGCGATTTAAATTTATCGCTGGAATCGTGCTAACGCTTCTCAATGCCTACATTTCGGCCTTGATCGTCTCATTGCTTTACCCTGCAGCACCTCATGGCCGAACGATAGAAGATAGCTGGTTCCGAATTACCTTACTCTTTGTCCTTTGGGTTGCGGCCGTGGTGTCTGCTTTAGTAGAAGCGCGGAAGGCGGACAAAGAGAAAAGAAAGATTGAGCAAATTACGTCTGACCCAATTAGTCCGCTGATCGAAGGCGAACATTTTCGCGCCTAACTGGAGGCGCGCCGGCTGCGGGTCGAGGGTGGAATTTCAAGGTAAGTGAGGAATCGGGGCTGCCAGCCGTTCGCTGGATTCGCATTGTTAGACTTTAGGCGCCTGCAACACGCGAACATAGAGGTCAATATTATGAAGTAATCCATGGCCTGCCACGATGATTAAGAGGACGAAAGTCGCCATGCTCGCGACGAACCCTTTCGTCGCGGGAGAATTGTCGTTGATGAACATCACTATGAAAACAATGCCCGCCACAATAAATAAGGTGTCGACGGTAATCAGAAAAAGCGGCCAATGCCGCTTCAGCAGCGTTGTGCCGATGTCCTTTAGCCTTTTGGCGAGACGCGGACTGTGCCTGATAATTGCGGCGAGAATCACCCGAGCAACGGCGGCGCATACTGCTCCAACTGCGAGCTTGAATAGTTCGTGTCGATCCACGTGTCAGAGGTCTAGACCTTATGGCTGCGGGCGCGGAGTGAGCGCGGCGTTGAAAAAAGCGGTGTGTTTGCCGTTCATATTAAACGCGGGCTACTCCGGTGAGGGAGCAGAGCCGCACGAACGGCCGGGACAAAGTGTTCCGGAAACGTTCCAATTCTAACAACTCGAACAAACAAACACACCAATGAAAAATACACTCTATTTAGGACTCGATGTCCACAAAGAAAAGGAACCTAAACCAAAACTGACCAACTGATTAGCACTTACCATTTTGGAACGTGAGGCGTGCCCGGTGTCTCACCTGCTCCGGCCAGTCGGTCCGAGCGACGCTTTAGATTGGGCCGCCTCAAGTTCCTCTTCCACCGATCGCATTGATCAAATGGTGCTCCGGCCGCGGCCAGAAGCACGGACAGGAGTAAGAGCCGCTGGAAAACAAACCCAACGAGCCAAAGGAAGAGGAAGCGACCCCAAAAATACCGACAACCCGCTAATCCCTACCTAAAACCAATGAACTAAAATCAACCCACACCTGCATCTACGCTTGACTCCCTACATAGGGGTTAGCCGTTGCATAGAACAGTTCTAGCGTAAAAGAGCGATGAGGAAAAGGACGATGCCGCTTAGAGCCGTGTTAAAAAACAATAATGAGCGCACCAGTCCCAAGCCAGCTGAGGCCGCCAACACGTAGCCCAGTCGACCCCAGAAGTAGAGCTGTGCCCCCCACAACGTCAGCGTGCCGTCGCGACCAGCGAAATGGGCCGCCAAGACGACCGCGACGAAGAAAGGAAAGGTTTCCATGAAGTTTGTGTAAGCTTGATCCACCCGGTTAGCCACGCCGCGCAACGGGGGCACGTGCTGCTCACGGTTGCTGGCTGTCCAGCGATAGCCGAGCTGAAAGCTGATGAGGTGGGAGTCCACGATCAGGTGCAAGAGTCCGAGAATCACCGTGGCCGCCAGAAATCGTAATTCGGTCGTCATGATCAAGCGATCCGGGAGCTGCCTAACCAATAAGATCAGCGACCTCTGGCGGAGCGGCGTGTCGCTGCGGGTTGAGGGTGGAATTCATGTCAAGCTGGATAGTACGGCGGCTCGCGGTCGGTTCCATCGCTTGGTCAGACTTCATTCGACTTAATAATCTTCTGAATTTTCCGCAGGAATCGACGACCGATCTCCTGTATGCCGCGGAGTTCGTTTGTTGCTGCCTCGGAGTGGAGTGGAAATCCAGCGTCGATAACAGAGAGAAACTCGATGCCGTGTTGCAATCCGCAAAGAGTCATTTCATCAAGAAACCAAGGTCTAGTAACAATATCGGCGCGAGTCACCGTGATGTGAGCCAAATACTTATCAATAGACTGGTGATCCTCTGGCCGTAGAAAAGGTGCCATCGAGACCCCCGGAAAGTGGTGAGCCCGGACATCGTCTGATCTGCCGCCGGGTCGGAAAAACTCGTTGAAGCAGCGGAGGCTAATCAAAGTTGAGTCTAAGGCCGCATTGTGCATCGTCGCTTGCAGAGCGATCTCTGCGTCCGTGTCTCCGAAACGGCTAGCCACGTATTCCTCGTAAACGTGAAAACATGGAATTTGGCCAATGACCTTCACGATGACGGTGACCGCGAGCCGGAGTTGCTCTTTGGGTGGCGCGGCAGGCATGCTCCGAGGTCTAACGAGACACAAGATCAGCGACGGCTGGCGAGAGCGAGCGTGCTCTGAATTTTTCCAAAACGGGAAATATCGTCATTCGAAATATTGACGGTTTTTACTTCGCATAACGCCTCCCCGAAGGCTGCAATCCCATACACTCATTTCGGCTCAAGCACCGGCGGCTCCCATTTCGGTAACGAAAGCTGAGCCGGAAAATCAGGAAGAATCTGCGCCAGCGTCTCCCTCTCTTGGCCTGGCTTTTCATGCAGCGCGGCGCCATCGATGAAACTCCAATTCTTGCCGGCGTCTTCTGAGACCGCGATTAGAAAACCATTCGAGCGCAACGTCCCTTTCGGAACCTGCACTCGCACTACCTCGGGCACCACCGCAAACAGCTTATCATTGGCCGTCACGATCCCCTCGGGCTCACTGACTTCTACGCTGAGGATTGCGGCGCCATGAGCTTTCATGTCTTCGGTAATTTGTCGCGTCGTCTCAATCATCTTGTCCCGACCGCCCATCATCTCAATGATCTTCGGATAGGTAAAATCCGCCACGCGTGCGTAGTTTCCGGAAGTGAGCGCAGCAGAGCTCTCCGCAGCGAGGGCGCGGATTCGCTTTGTGCGTGAGTCAGCGGTTACTGGCGGCTTGTCGGTCGTTGTAGTTCCCGGAGAAAAATGGCGCGCTTGCTTTCGCGCTTCGTCGAGTTGATCCGGTGACATCTGCTCTTCCAAGATGGGCATGAGTTTCTTGGATTTTTCCTCTCCTTGCGCGGATGCCAGGAGTAACCATTTGTAGGCCTCCACAACATCCTTCGTCACGCCTCCGGCCCCCATGTAGCAACGGCCGAGATTCATTTGACCGATGGCGTAATTCTGCTCGGCGGCTTTGCGATACCACTTCGCGGCCTCCACAAGATCCTTCGCCACGCCTTCGCCCCTTTCATAGCAGACGCCCAGGTTGTTCTTAGCGGCGGCGAGATTTTGTTCGGCCGCCCTGCGATACCACTTCACAGCCTCCACCTGATCTTTCGCCACGCCTTCGCCTGCTTCGTAGCACATGGCCAGATTATATTGAGCCTTCAGGTGATCTTGTTCAGCCGCTTTGCGATACCACTTCACAGCCTCCACCTGGTCTTTCGCCACGCCTTCGCCCCGGTCGTAACGACGCCCCAGTTGAAACTGCGCTTCTGCGTCACCTGTGTTTGCCTTGGCCTTGATTTCCTCAAACGGTCTTTGATCGGCTTCGTTGGGCTGTGCCGCCACTCGAAAAACGATGGCAGCCGAAAGCAACAGCAGTGTGAACACCAACCGATTCGTTTTCACGTTTCGAGATTAATCATTTCCGCGCGGGTCTGTCGAGGTCGCGAACGCATCGCCGACCAATTTCGACCTCCTATCTTGCGATCGCAGTCTCCCATCGAAGATCCTGGGGCCCACGCCCTGATCATCCGCGCCACGGATATCGGAGTGTGTTCAAACAGGCTAATTCCGACGGTTCTTCGCGAATGGCGGAAACCCCGATATCAGCAGTTCGATACCCGTAATGTCTGGAGTCTCTTCAACTCATTCATCACATTTCAGATCGGCGAACCCAGCATGCAACAAAGGGCTGCTGCGCCTGAACGAACATCAAATTGCAATGTTATTAACCTTTGCCGTTCAATACCTTGGAGCCTAGGGGGTTCACTCCCCTTTTGTCATTTGCGCTTCAAAATGCGGAGAAATCGGGCTCCGAGACGATGATTTCTCAAGGGTCGAATCCCCCTCCGGACCCATTTTGACACTCGTTACTCAATAATTGGCTTCAAATCGGCCAAGTAATCGCACCGGCAGGCACTCATTGCCGCCGCGAGAATGAACTCGCGCGAGAGAATCTGACATCAAACCGCTAATGGACGGCCGTGCCCAGACGAATCGCTCACTTCAGGTTGTAGATTTCGATCAGACCTATACCCGTGCCGCCGTTCTTCCCAGCCAGGATCGCGGTAAAGGGTCCCGGTGGCAGCAACGTGAAGATGCCCGATTCCTTCGGATCCTGCAGCGCCAGGCCATTCGCAGTCAGCTGGGCCGCGGAAACAGGATCATCCGTCCAGTTGTCGTTCGAGATCATGATCGTCCCGTTCGCGTTGTGCAGCGCAATGGTAGGATCAGCCAACAGGTTGCTTAGGCCGGAACTGGCCAGGGAGGGTCCTATCCCGCGCACCCCCACGTGGGTGCTCGTCGGATTGTTCCCCAACGTAAAGCCTCCTATCATCACGTTATCTCCCGCCTGGACAAAGCCGCGTGTGCTGATGTTCGCCAAGGCCGAGTCTGCCGCTTGATTGTTGTCGTACACTTCCACCAGACCTACTCCGGTGGTTTGGCCCTTCCCGGTCAGGATCGCCGTGTACGCTCCCGGCGGCAGCGTGGCCACGATGACCGATTCCCGATCGTCCGTGGGCTGGTAGATGGTCCCTTCAATGAGCGGCCGCTGGTCGTCCTTCCAGTTGTCGTTCTTCATGATCAACGACCCATTGGACCCGTGCAGCTCGAGGACTGGGTCAAGCAGGATCGTGCCCGCTGGAACACCCGAGTTAACCAGCGATGGCCCTAGTCCGCGCAAGACCACCGGCTTATTAGCATTCCCGGTGATGATGAAGCCCCCGATCATGACCTTGTCGCCGATGTCGACTCGCAAGCGGGTCGAGATGTTCAAAGCCTGGGCCGGTGTTGGAGTTGGCGTCGCCGTCGCGCTTGGGGTGGCTGTAGGCGTTGGCGAAGCAGTCGGTGACGCTGTGGGACTTGGCGTCGCTGTTGGAGTTGGCGAAGCAGTCGGTGAGGCTGTGGGACTTGGCGTCGCTGTTGGCGTTGGCGAAGCAGTGGCGGTTGCTGTGGGTGTTGCCGTAGGAGTCGCTGTAGCTGTTGCCGTCGGGCTAGGCGTGGGGGTTGGAGTAGGCGCACTTACGGTCTGGCCGCCGGAGAGCGTCCCGGAGCTGGTGTTAAACGTGGCGGTTCCGTTGTACTGCGCCGTCACTGGGTGATTGCCGACGCTCAGCGAGGAGGTACTGGTTTGCGCTGTGTTGCCAGTCAAGGCAACGGCAGTCCCAAAGTTAGTTCCATCGATTAAAAATTGCACCGTTCCCGTTGGCGTCCCGGTTCCCGGCGGCACGACGGCGACGGTAGCGGTAAAGGTTACATTCTGACCCGGATTAGATGGGTTCGCCGACGACGTCACCCCTGTCGTTGTGCTAATCTTGCTGACGTTAATTGTGCCGCTGGCGCCGGTCACCGATGCGTTGATCGTGTCGGTCGCGGTTATGGTCTGGTTGCCGGCCGTCTTCAGTGTGGCACTGAAGGTTCCCGCGCCGCTGGTCAATGTGCTATTGGCCGGCAAGGTGGCCGTGCCGTCCGTGCTCGTGAAGTGGACCGTGCCGGCGTAGCCCGTGACGGTGTTATTGAATTGATCGAGCGCGGTTACGGTGAAGTTGAAGGCGGTGTTGATTGTTGCTGTTGCTGGAGCGCTCACTCCGAAATGGGTCGCTGCCGCAGCACTGACGGTGATAGCGTTGCTCGTCCCGGTGATCGAGGCAGTAACCGTATCTGCCGAAGTGATGGTCTGATTGCCAGAGGTCTTCAGCGTCGCGCTAAAGGTGCCAACCCCGTTTGTCAGGGTGCTATTGGCCGGCAGCGTTGCAGCGGCGTCGGTGCTCGTGAAGTGAACCGTGCCAGCATAACCCGTTGTCGTATTGTTGAACTGGTCGAGCGCCGTTACCGTGAAGTTAAAGGCCGAGCCTGCTGTCGCCGAAGCTGGTGCGCTCACCGCGAAATGGGTGGAAGCGCCCGCGCTCACCGAGATCGCATTGGTTGTTCCGGTAATGGAAGAAGTCACTGTGTCGGTCGCAGTGATCGTCTGGTTGCCGGCGACCTTTAATGTTGCGCTGAAGGTTCCAGTTCCATTGGTTAAAGTGCTGTTGGCCGGTAGGGTAGCGGAGCCGTCCGTGCTCGTGAAGTGTACCGTCCCAGCGTATCCCGTGGCGGTGTTATTGAATTGGTCCAGTGCTGTTACCGTGAGATTGAAAGCGGTTCCGGCTGTCGCGCTCGCCGGTGCCACGACCGAAAAGTGAGTTGCAGCAGCGCTATTCACTGTAACGGTACCGCTCGTGCCCGTTATAGATGCAGTAACCGTGTCAGTTCCGGTTATCGTCTGATTACCCGCGGTCTTTAGGGTTGCACTGAAAGTGCCAGTTCCGCTTGTCAGCGTGGTGTTGGCAGGCAAGCTCGCCGCGCCGTCGGTGCTCGTGAAATGCACCGTGCCTCCATATCCCGTGGCTGTGTTATTAAACTGGTCCAGCGCGGTCACAGTGAAATTGAAGGCACTCCCCGCCGTAGCGCTGGCGGGAGCGCTTACCGCGAGGTGCGTTGCTGCTACTGCGCTCACGGCGATCGTATTACTTGCTCCGGTGATAGAGGCAGTGACTGTGTCGGTGCCGGTGATCGTCTGGTTGCCGGCGGTCCTCAGCGTCACGCTGAAAGTTCCAGTCCCGTTCGTCAGAGTGCTGTTGGCCGGTAGGGCAGCGCTGCCATCCGTGCTGGTGAAATGGACCGTACCGGTGTAACCGGTCGCCGTGTTGCCATACTGATCCTGGGCAGTCAAGGTAACGTTAAAAGCTGCGCCGGCGTTGGCCGTAGCGGGCGCGCTTACGCTAAACTGCGTCGCCGGTCCGGGCGATACGGTGATACTGAAGTTCTGGTTCGCTGTGCCGGTGGTGTTCGTCGCAGTCACGGTTCCCGTGAACAAGCCAGACTTGGTCGGGGTGCCGCTAATAGTTCCCGCAGTGCTCAAACTTAACCCATCGGGCAGCGCCCCCGCGGTTACACCGTAGGTGATTGGGGTCGGAAACCCACTCGCCGTGTAGGTGAAGCTGTACGCTGTTCCAGCTGTGGCCGTCGTTGGAGGAGGACCGTCCGTGAAGGTCGGTGGTGTATCGACCAGCGTCGAGGCGGTGCCACTCTCATTGCCGGGCACCGGGTCCGTCGTTACCGCACTGGCGGCTGTCGCCGTATTTGAAATCGTTGAGCCGCCGACGGTATTCCCATTTACATTAACGACCACCTGCAAGGCGGCGGTCTCCCCGTTTGCGACGGTGCCTTTAGCCACGACGATGGTCCCGGTGCCCCCAACCGCAACGGAATCTGTCCGGCTCCAGCCTGCCGGTAGTGACACGGAGACAAAGGTCGTACTGGCCGGGAGCGGATCCGTAACAGTGACGACTTCGCTGCTGTCCGGGCCATTGTTGATGAGATTGACCGTGTACGTAATGTTGTTCCCCGCGACGACCGGGCTGGGAGAGGCCGTGAGACTCGTGACCTGCAAGTCCGCACGAGCTTCCCCAGCAGTGAAATCGGAGAAGCTGGTGACCCCGGTCAGTGCCAAAGTATTGGCGGCCGCGTTTACACAAGTATTTGGGCAATTATTGACAAAGTAGTTTCGTGCTCCGCTTGTGACCTGGATTACCTGGTAATTGCCTTCACTTCCCGCTATATCCGTTGGATCGAGATAATGGAAGACAAGGTTGGCCGTGACACCTGCCCCACCTCCGGTTAAAGTCCAGTAGCGTTGCAGCGACCGGCTGGAGACGACGCTCGGTTCGGCGCCTTGTACGGCCAGCACCGTCAAGTCTCCCGTCCCCGCGGTCGTGGTCGTATCTACCGGCGAATAGCCGTTGGCAGTTCCTACATCGAAGGTAAAGCTGATATTGCCGGCGTAAGTCTTCTTCTCGTTGCCTAAAATATAGCCGCTGGTCCGGCTCCTGGTTCCACTCGAGCCAATCGACAACGTATTGGCGTTGGTCGTGACGTTGCCGCTCGTCAGGGTCAAAAGGCCGTTGACCGTAATATTGCCACCCAGCGTGACACCATTCGCATTGTTAATGGTCAAACCGTTGTAGGTCGCGAAGTTCGCCGGCAGTGTTTGGGCGCTGGCCCCGTTGAATTCGACCGTGCTGCCCGTGACGGTATGACCGCCGGTCGCGCCCGTCGTGAACGTTCCCGCGATCTTCACTGCGCCACCATTCGGCAATGTCTTCGTGAAGTTGCTGAAAGTGAGGTTACCGTAGTTGCCGGGAGCTACATTCTGAGCGTTGGAACCCTGATTATAGTTAACCAGTCCAGACGCGCTGCTTGTGATTGTTCCACTGGTAAACGCCACTGCGCCATTCAGGGTCAGCGTATTGGTTCCTACACCTAGCGCTCCACTAGTGAGTGTAAGCGTCCCACCAGTTGTCTCGCTATTGCTAAGATTGACGCCCGATGAATTATTGATCGTCAGATTGTTAAAGGTCGTCTGAACAGCGCCACCAATGGTTTGCGCGCCCGACGTTCCGTTGAAGACGACTGTGCCGCCCCCGGCCGCGAAAGTGCCGCCATTGTTCGCCCAGTTGCCTTTTAAGTTTAACGTGAAGGTCGTCGCCTGTCCGCAGTTCCCTCCGCCGCCGGTTAAAGTGCCAGCGGAGATCGTGAAATCGTTGATCGTTGTCGTGGCATTAATGTTTACCGTGACGCTGGCATTATTCACGTTCACGCTTTCGTTGAACGTCCCACCCAGAACGTTAACGGTGCCGCCATTGGTCAGGGCCGCAATCGCCGAATTAATGCTCGTAAAGCAGGGAGAGTTACCGCTGCAATTATTGCCGGTGCCATCGGCGAAATTAGCGGTGCCCGTCCGGATCGCCGCTGCGAGAGGATTGTTGGAGAGCGCCTGGAAGCCGGTCTGCTTGATCGTAGTGGGCTCGGCGTTGCCGTTAACGTCGAAGCCGCTCTGCGTCATGGTCTGCGTAATGTCGTAGATGTACATCCCGTTCGCGGATGTGGGGGTGTGGCCATTCTCCGAATTGAGCAGGACGAGTAACTTCGTATTGCTGAGCCAAATGACGTTCGTTGCCACGTTCACCGCATTGTTACCACCGTAGACCCAGGTCGCTCCGCCAGCGGTCGTTGTCGCACCGTAGTCCAGTGCTCCAGACACCTTGTTTCGGTTCGCCGTGTTGTCGTAAACAACCAGTTCGGGGTAACCACTCTGGCCGGTGTCGATCACCGCAATATGGCCATCAGCCGAAGAAGCGATCGGCCCTAGCGCCTTCACCTGGCTATTGCCGGCTCCATCGTCCTCCATGACGAAGTCCTTAACCTTTGTCCCGGCCGTGCCGGGTGTGGTTGAGACAGTCCAGAACGTGATGCGCGAATGAGTTCCGTTGCTATCGGCGGCCACCAGTTGATTGTTCGCCGGGTCGTAGGTCGTATAGGGATCCACCACGCTTGTGTCCTGAGGGAAGTCAATCGTGCTGCCGTCGGGATGGAGGATGCGGAGATGCGTCCCCGAAGACGTAATTGGCGACCCCGAAACCAGGGTAACGACATAGGATCCGGCGGGATTCGCCGCCGACGCCGGCAGTGGGACGACGCCGACCGCGCCCGTAGGCGGATTGCTATTGGGGTTGGCAATGTCCCTGTTAACCGGCGCGGGCGTGTAAGTGGGAGACAGGACAAATTGAGCTTCGAGCAATGGGGTGCCCCCTCCCTGATTGATCAGCGCGACGCTGCGGTCGCTCCCAAACACAACCTTGTCCGGGTCATCCATCCCGTTCGCCTGATTTGACAGCACGGTAACGTTGCTCGAGCCGGTCGTGACTGCGCCTGCCGGGACGCAGGCGAAATTTCCGAAATCCGGATTTCCCGAACCGCCATTGGCAACCATCAGATCGCCCACGTCGTCGAAGGTGATATCGTTCGGAAAGTCGACATCCGAGTTGGCCGGGCCGGGAACTGGCTGCGCAGCTAGCGAAGCGGGTGTGCCGGTGGTAAACGAGTCGCTTGCCCCTAGCGTTATGTTCCAGAAATGAATCACGCCACCAGTGATCGTTCCGCTGCTGTTGATGATCTGCTCGGCGTCCGCAAGGAAGATCGGCGTCGTCGCGGCTGGTGCGCTCGGTGTAATCGGCGCGCTTTGTGTTAGCGACGACGCAGTTGTAGTTCCGTCAGAGGAACTGGAGGTGGAAGCCGGCGCCTCAAGCGCGGAGCTAGGGGCCGCAGCCGCCACGCTCTCCGCGGTTCGTGTCTCGCTCTTGCCAGAGGAGTACGCCATCGAGGCCAACAAACTGCCTACGCCGATGAGGGCCAAAGCAATGCCAAGCCGGATTGTGGTGTATCCGCCCCGAGGGCCGCGCGAGAGTCTATTAATCACAGTAAATTACGCCTGGCCGAGACCCTTTCCAAGCGTCGAGCAGAATAATTTTTTCACTTATTACGAGAAATACAGATTGTTGTCGAGAGTTTTTTCTGGTAGCGGAAACGATCGGGACGGGCGGCCAAGGAGTCTTCCTTTCGGGAGACACATTCCGCTAGCTACCGACGCAGAGGAGGGTTGGACTTATCGCCAGAAACCCCGCCCTACGCTCTGGCGCGAAAGTACCCTAACCTCTCCAAGTCGCGGAACTGGCAATACATATTCGGGGCAGCAAAACTCGACACGCCAGTCTCTTGTCACGTGCTCCGCCATTCATTCGCAACTCATCTGCTCGAGCAGGGCTGCGATATCCGGACGGTCCAGCAATTAATGGGTCATAAAGATGTGAGCACGACGATGATCGATACGCACGTCCTGAAAACCCCGGGTCTGGGCGTTACCAGCCCGCTCGACCGGAACCCTTCCGTTGCCCTCGTCAGGTGAATCCACGCCTTTTTTGGCCCGAAGAGCGCATGTGGATAAGTGGGGACACCGTCATCCGTCCTCGAGCGGCAGACAGCGACCATGACTCCTAGCGTCGCGGATTCGGCCTTAGATTGACATGGCTTGCCGCTTGCTCGATGCCCCACCAGTCGAGGATTGCACACCGCGCGCTCGCCGCTAGCCACGTCGGCCTCCGCGGATCATACTGTCGGTATCGCTTCTGCCACGATCCAACGTCATGACGGACACCCTCTCCACTCCCTCGTCGCCCGGAGGCTGGCATCACGATCGCTCGTCTGCCCGTCTGGCGGCGGCTTGTCGAGGGCAGGTTAATCCGACACCAGCGCAGGGGCCGGCAAGGATCGCTGGTCTCGTGACTCTGCTTCTCGTCATCGTCGGTGCCGTCTGCGCTCAGGATGCCGAGCGTCCCCACGACCGGGACGAGGCCTTCTCCGTGACGCTCGGGGCCGAGGAGCACGTTCCCTTCCAAGCCATCCGCTTTTGTCCCGACGAGCACGTCTCGTATCGGAAGGGACCGCGCGGCTTCTCCGTCTGGGTGGTGGGCGAAGGGGGAAACTGGCTTTTCCACGGCCCCTCGCTCGCCAGCCTCTCTCGCCTCGGACAGGGGCCGGTGCTGCCTTCCGTCGGCAATCAGCATTTCGACCGCGACTACGTGGGATTGAGCGCCGTGATCCCGGCCGCGGACGGGCGGGAGCTCCTCGGCTTCTACCACGCGGAGTTCCACCCCGAGGCGCCGAAGGCCTTCCCGTTCCTCGCCTCGCTCGGACTCGCCACCTCCGTCGATGGCGTCAGGTGGAAGAGGGTGGGACAGGTCATCGCCGGCCTCGAAAACCAGCTGAAGCCGGGGGACGGGCACAATATCGGCGCATGCGAGCCCTCGGCGGTGCTGCACACGGACGGCACCGAGGAGTTTATTTACCTCTACTGGGGCGAGTACTACTACGATCGGCAGGGCGCGATCTACGTGGCCCGTTCGCCGCGCGCGAGTGGCGGCCGACCCGGCACGTGGCAGAAGTGGACCGGCAAGGGCTGGGGCTCGCCCGGCGTTCAGAACGTCGCCGAGCCCGTCCTGAGCGCTCCCGAACGTCCCCCATACCTCACCCTGCAAATGCCGCACGTAAGCTGGAACACCGCGCTTCACCGCTGGCTCATGGTCTACGCCAGCGACGTCGCCTTCCATGCCGCGGCCTCCGCGGACGGCGTCCACTTTGGCGCGCCGATCGAGATCATGCGTCTCACCCCCTTCCATGGAAAGCCGGGAGACATCTTCACGGCCTACCCGACCCTCGTCAGCCCGGAGAAAGCGACGCAGATGGTGACGGGCGAGGAAGGCTTCCTCTACTTCGCGCGCGGCCCGTGGGGCACGAACCACACGGCTTGGCGGCGCAGCTTCCAGATCGCCGTCGGCCCCCCTCGCTCCACGGCACAACCCGATGCCCGGCCCGATTCCGGCGCCGTGCGGTGAAAAGCGATTTCCGGGCTAATACCAATAGTTTTGCTAACGTCTCGGTGGACATGAGCGGGAGCGCGTTCTTGAACCCGATTGATAACAGCGGCGGCAACACTTATAACGTGGGAGCGCTCTCCGGTTCCGCCACCGCGGCCGAAACCAACCGCGCGTTGCTGGGCCTGATGGCGCGTCATCCGGGGCGGATGCGCACCATCACGGCGGACAACGGGACAGAGTTCCACTGGTATGGCCAGGTGGAAGCAGTCAGTCGGGTCAAGTTCTACTTCGCGACCCCGCATCACAGCTGGGAGCGCGGGACCAATGAGAACACCAACGGGCTCATCCGGCAGTATCTGCCCAAAGGAGCAACCATGGCCCGAGTCACCCAAAGCGAATGCGACTTGATCGCCGAACACCTCAACAACCGACCAAGAAAAAGACATGGCTACAAAACACCCAATCAATGCTTCCTTCAGACCTAGCAAATGTTGCACTACAAAGTTGAGCCTAGGCCTGCCGACGTCTATCTCGACTGATTGCCACGACAACGAACCAAAGCCCTCCCGCGGAACCTAAAATAATCGCCAAGACCTGGACAGTGTCGCCGATTTTGCGTTCGGCGAATACTTCGTCGAACTCGTACAATCCTGACGCCACAGTATGATAATACATCTTGTTGGTGTATTTCCAGTCGGCATGCATGCGGATTCCAAGGCCCACGAGAAGCATCACGGCTGCAACGGCTAGTAAAGTGATGGGGTATTTCATTCAGCTATCTATGCGTGAAGCTCCAGCCGAACTAGAAGAAGCAATGCCAACATCCCCAAAGCGACGCTTCATAGGTCTAACCAGACAAAGATGAGCGACGGCGGACGGAGACGCGCGTCGCTCGGAGTGGGAGTGTTGAAGTCATGTGAAATGTGAACGCACGACGGGTGGCCGTTCGCTCCATCGTCGCATGGTTAGACCTTGGGTGATCCATGCTCATTGGGTGCACGTGCTGCCTTGGTAATTCTGTGCGTTCGCGTCAACGAACCAATGCGACAAGATGCCGGATGGATGCTGAAGAATGATGAACCAACTGTTGGTTTTGTCGCTCCACCCTGCCGACTCGACTCGCGTCTTGCCATGCAGAATGCCTTCGTGCCGCAGCAACTCGATGGCCGCGCTGCGCGAAGCGTGCGGCGCGGACTTCTGCTGTGCGAACGCGCCCGCAACGACGACCAAACTAGCTGCGAGAAGTGCGAGATATCTCATGTGAAGGGAATGGGGTCTAACGAGAAAAAGCTCAGCCACCGCTGGCGAAACCGAGTGTGAACTGCGATGTGTATGTTGAAGTCACGTGAAAGCTAGACATCGGAACGGCCAGCGGTTGGCTGCAGCGATTTGTTAGGTGTTTAGGGTGTTTTAATAGGCTGTCCCTCGTCAAGTAGTACAAAGTCGTTGAGCTCGCCTGTGTACACTCGTCCGGTAATCTCGTCCGCCGCAACTGCTGCCGAAGTGTCCTCTCCGGTGCCAGAACTCGAGGCGCGGAGCTCGATATGCAGCGGAGAAGCGGATCGAAGTGTGTACGCTAGCGCGAAGGATACAAAAAGTCCGGTCGGGCCTACACTGCTTTCGAATCGCGGCTACTTGCGCGTCGGTGCAGGACAGCGAAACCCAGTGATCGCTGATAGCGCGGAAAAACAAGCGCGGACCTGACGCATCTCTGTAGATGTCGAACTGGTCCGAAATGCTCCAATAGAGTTGGCTAGGAGTCGCAGCGATGGAATCCTGCGCGTCGATCGTCAGCTTGCGAAAGATCGAGTTCGGCTCACGTGTGTCGAGGCGGACCGCGCTGTGCTGACTCGTGAAATGCTGTAAGGTCGCGTCGAATCGCTCGTCGCGCTCCCGCTGCTCCTTTGCTTCCTTATCACGGTTGGATTGGTGGCATGCGCTAAGAACAAACAAAGCTGCTACTGCTACGGTTCGTTGCATGTGTGCGCGGGAAAACACCTAACATGTGAGTATGCCGACAAAACTGCGGCATATCCAGCGTATTGGCGGTCAAAAGCCGCAAGTGTTCGAATTCGATACATTCCAGCGAACCACGCTTCCCGTGCTTTCGGTCGTCCAAAAAGTGGGCAGAATTCCCGGCTATGAACCCTTCCTCTGACCTGCCGGCTCGGCTGCCCCCCCAAGCCCCGCGGCTCCTCGATCAAATCCGGATTGCAATCGGCACGAAGCTGCGAGCCCTCCAGGCTCCGGAATTTCGCCTCGAAAGTCGGAGCGCTTGGGGATGAGAACGCAGTTCGTCTGGCGGAGGGGCCGACTCGCCGCGCGAAATTTCACGATAACCCGCAAAGTCCGCGTCCCTGTCAGTCTTATTAGGAAATCAACCGGCCGTGAGCAGCCAGGGCTTGTCACGGCGGGAAAATTACAAAAGATGTTGCTGCCAGATCGAGTGATGTGGGGGCAAGAAACAACCAACAACACGAAAGGACACTAGTATGGCGGACGAAAAAACAGGCAAAAAGCCGACTGACAAACAAGGCGGAAAAGGCGGCGAACAGGGCGGCGAGGCCGGCGGTCGCGGGCGTCAACTTCTCTACACCTGCTTCAACGACGGCGCGGGCAACTACGTCGATTCAGGCTGGTCGTATTTCACGTGCTGGAAGTGCGGCGCGTTGAACTACATGTAATCGGTTCACACGGATTCGAGAAAGCGCAGGATTTTCATATCCTGCGCTTCCATTTTCTGAGCCCAATTTCCCGGGCCTCGGCGTCACCAGCCCCCTCAATCGGAACCGTCCTCCGACAAGCCACTTGATTTTCGCTACCGTCTGCGGGTGAAATCCCCGCCGTTTTGACCCGAAAAGCACCTGTGGGTAAATGGCGACACCGTCATCCGTCTTCGAGCGGATGACGGTGTCGCCACTTACTGCGAATAAGTCATCTTTAGTTCTCGCTCCACAACCCTGCGCGGCCGCTTGATGCCCTGCTCGTTCCGTTGAGTCTTGCCTGTTTTCTCGCGCGGATTTATAAACGCCTCGCGTGACAACCACCGCGACTTACGAGCGGCTCTGGGTGCGGCTCGAACGTTACCTCCGCGCCGGCAAGCTCATCCCGGTGCTCGGGCCGGGGTGCATCACGTTTGGCGAAAACGATACTCCGCTATATCCGTGGCTTGCACAGCAGCTTGTCGAGCGGCTCGGCATCGAGCTGCCCGCGACGTTTCAGTCGCCACTTGATCTCCACGCGGTCGCCTGCGCGCACATTGCTGCGCGCGGTTCGGTCGAGGATTTGTCCATGGAACTCGACATCCTGCTCGACTCTGCGGAACTGAAGCCCGGCCGGCTCCTGCGCGATCTCGCGCGCATCGGCGCGTTCACCCATTTTCTGATGCTCGGGTTCGACCCGTTGCTCGAACGCGCCTTGGGCGAGGTCCGCTACGGCGGAGTGCAAAAGCCTCGCGTGTGGAGTTTCTCGCTAGGTCAGCCGCCGGAAGATCTGCCCTTCGGCACAAGGGACGCGCCGCAAACCCTCATCGGTTATCTCTTTGGCCGGGTCAGCCCGAATCCGAGCTTCCACATCTGGGATCATGATGCCATCGAGTTTGTGTGGTCGCTCCAGCGTGCGCTGCCCTCGCTTAACACGCTTGCCACCACGCTCGCATCGAACAGTCTGCTTATCCTCGGAACTGATTTCGCCGACTGGTTGGAACGTTTTTTTCTGCGTGTAATCAAAAACAGGCCGCTCAACCAAGACCCGGGTCTGCCCTTCCTCCTCGCCGAGCGGCGCGCTCATTCCGAAGCCGAGGCAGTCCTTTTTTACGACGCTCTTGGTGGACGGATAGAAATCGTCCATGATTCGCCGCTCGACTTCGCGCGCGAGTTCGTCGAACGCGCGCTTCGCGGTTTTGCACTTCCGGACCAGATCCCGCCCGCCCCACTGCCGCCACCGGTTGATCGGAACATCCCATCCAACGCGATTTTTCTTTCCTACTGCCACGCCGATCGCGTGCTGGCGTTTCGTGTCGCAGAAAAACTGCAGCGCCACGGTTGTCTCGTCTGGCTGGACCGCGATCGGCTCGCGGCAGGCGATCATTTCGAGAACCATCTCGAAGCCGCAGTGAAGAAACATTGCAGCTTGTTTCTCTCGCTCATCACCGCAGCCACGGAAAGCCGAGTGGAAAGTTATTTTCACCGGGAGCGCCGCTGGGCGGCTGAGCGCGCGCAACACTTCGCGCCGAATGAGCCTTTTTACATTCCCCTTGCGAGCGACGATGCAGCGGGGGAGCTGCAGCGCGAACCGCGCGAGTTTGCAAATATCCATGTCGAGAATACCGAGCGCGAAGACCAAGCGAAGCCGGAGAGCGAGAACATCTCCGATGCTTTGTGCGAGCGTTTGCACCTTTTGCAACAGGCACGCCTTCCCGCGAAAGAAACCGTCTCGTGAACGGCGCACGCCAAAACCCCCGACTCAGTCCGGAGCCATCTGCGCGTCCCGCCGCGATGCCGAGCACGGCGTGGACCACGCCAGAACGTCCATGGCTTGGCCTTACCCGCTTCTCCGAGACGGAGAAAGACTATTTTTACGGACGCGACGCCGAGATCGCCGAGCTGCGTGACCGTGTCTTGCGCGCTCCACTCACCGTCCTCTACGGCGTCAGCGGCTACGGCAAATCCTCGCTGCTCGGTGCGGGCCTGATCCCCGCATTGCGCGCCGAAAACCTGCTCCCAATCCCGCTCCCGCGCTTTACCTTTGACGATTCCAACCAGCCGCCAATTGCACGGGCAGTCGAAGAGATCCTCAAAGCTCTGCCAGCCGCCGATTCGGCCGTTCAGTCATCTTCGATCAATTACCAACCAGATTCGCTATGGGAGTTCTTTCACGACCGCTCGCTGCCGTGGTGGCAGCCAAACAACCCCGTTTCTGTCCGGCCGGTGCTGATCTTTGACCAGTTCGAGGATATCTTTACCCAAGGCGAGGACAAGGGCGGTGAATGCACGGCGTCGGCATGCGAATTTCTCATTGCCATCGCTGATCTGGTGGAAAACCGGCCGCCAGCCGCGTTACGCGAGCGAATGCGAAAGGACCGCGCTCTCGTCCGCGCCTACGATTTTCAAAGCAGGCCAGTCAAACTCGTCATCGCCCTGCGCGAGGACTTCCTCGCTCGGCTTGAACGCTGGCGGCGAGTGCTGCCAAGCCTGGTCGAAAGCCGCGTTGAGCTTCGCCTGCTCAGCGGCATCCAAGCGCTGCGAGCTGTGATCGAACCGTCGCGTAAACGGCTCGGCAAACCGCCCATTGTTGCCGAAGCCACCGGTGCAGCCATCGTCCGCTTTGTAGCCGGTGTGGCTGCGGATGTCCCGCTGGAGGAGATTGACAATGTCCCTCCTCTCTTAAGTCTCATCTGTGCCCAGCTTAACGAGCGCCGTTTTTCCTCGCCCCAGTCCGAGGTGCCTGAGCGCAATGATATCCCCATTGAGTGGGTGCGCGCATCGAAGTCTACAGAGAAGGCTCACGCTGCAGCGACCGACGCCGCCACCGAACCGCCACGTACCGCTGCCGAGGAAGTTCTGGAAGACTTTTACATCGACAGCTTCGCCGAGCACCCCGCTGCAGTGCGTCGTTTCGTAGAGGACAAGTTGGTCTCGGAGGCAGGCTTCCGCGAGACGGTCACCCTCGACACCGCCCTAACCGAGCTACGCGTCGCCGGAATGACGGACCCTCGTCCCTCCCTTGATCGACTCGTGGATCAGCGTCTCTTGATTATTGAAGAGCGTGGCGGCGTCGCACGCGTGGAATTTACCCACGATATCTTGGCTGCGCTGGCTCTGCGGAGTCGCGAAAGCCGAAAAGAAAAGGACGCTCTCGCCGCCAAAAACGCGGCAGAGACTGCTCGCGCGGAGGAGGAGCGCCGCCGAAATGAAGCCGAGCGCCTTCGCGAGCACGCCGTGTCTGCCGGGCGCCGCGCTCGGCGACTCGCCTTGTTGGCAAGTCTCATCGCGTTGGGAGCCATCGCTGCGCTCTTCTACGCTCTATACTCGCGGCTGGAAACCGATCGCCAGCGCGCTGTGGCGGTACAGCTTAAGGAACAGGCTCTTGCTGAGAAAGCCAATGCGGAGCAGCAGCAGGCTGAAGCAGAAACGCAGCGACAGACGGCCCAAGCAGCGCGCAAACTTGCCGAACAGCGCGAGGCTCAGGCAAGGGCTGCGGAGGAATCTAAAAACCAGCTCTTGCTAAAATCCATTCCGTATCGCCTCTGTTCGGTTCTCGCAAGCAACGATCCTCAGGCGACGGAAGACTTTTGGGCACCTAAAGTGGCCTATTATGAATATGGGACCGTCAGTCGCGCGCTAATCATTGCTCAGCATCGCCGTGATAGCAGGCAATACCCGTTTCGGAACTACACGGTCACAAGTACTCCGACTGTCTCCGATGTGCCTGGTAGCGACGGATGGACTATCAAATTCGCGATGAACTACACGCTCTTGGATCAGCAACGACGACCGGCAACTGCCGAACTCGACGTCACGATTCGGGTGGACCGAAACTACCAGGTCACGCAGGTATCTCAGGAGGTTGTCAAAGCGCGAAAGAAATAACGGCCCTCTAGATCATGGCGATGCGGAGCAGGGCCTCCGCCCGGTAGAATCGGCAGGCGACCGATTTCGACTCACTGGGAGGCCGATCGCCGGCTTCAGGATTCCACCGCAGGCCGCGCGTTGGTGGTACCGTCAGCCGTTATCGAGCGGATGACGGTGTCGCCACTTATCTTGCTGATCGTGCCGCGGACCTGTATTAAGGGTGCCGCGAGACAATTACTCAGCGGTGGAGTTCATTGAAAACCGCAAGCTGGTCAAGTCGGTGCCGGCGGCCAGTGCCAGTCTTCCAGGACACCGCTGGGCTCATGCAGTTGCACATCCAGATCGAAACCTCGAAACCTCAATTGGGGACTTCGGCTGGTCATACGTGATCCGACAAGCACGAATAACGTTGCGCAAAAGAATTTTTCACTTCATGGAGAATCTATGAAATCATCATTATTTGCAGCAATTGTCGCCGTCCTGCTCAGCTCGATCATCGCCATCACCGCTGTTCATGCTCAAGGCGGGCAAACATTCCGGGGCGCAGCCCAAAGCGTAAGCGGGGGCGTGCTCACGGTTTCTGGCGGCGGCGAGACCCATCGGTTTCAAATCACCGGATCGACCAAGATTACCGGTCCAAGCGGGAAATCGACAAGCATTTCGAACTGTCTGAACCAGTCGGTGGAAGTGACCTACAGCGGAAATAAAGAACCTTATCGCGCGATCTCGGTTGCTGCCTTGGAACAGGAATAATGCATCTTCAGTCGGGCTGAAAAGTTCGTGGGGCTGGATCTACGCTGGGACACCGCTTAACGTTTACCCGGACAAGAAACAATACCACGTTACGTTTTCACGAGTAAGATAACATTGAACAGGAGACCCTTATGAAACTAATGAAGATAAGTTATGTCAGCATATTTGTCCTACTTCTCGGCCTTCCTCTCGGTGCCACTACGCAAGCCGCCGGTAGTGATGAGCCCATTGTCGGCCGATGGTCTTTTCCGATGGACCAAGCCTATGTATTCAAGGCTGACGGCAGTTTCACCGGGCAGCCGAGTCTCTCCGGCACGTGGAAACGCGTCCGTATGGATGACAAGACAAGCGCCATAGAATATCGCCTCTCCTATTCCGGAAGGCGCGACAAACCTGAAATCCTCACGCTGAGCCGGGGTGACCGCGAAGGCCACGAATATGAGGCCGGTCACGTCCTCAGGCTCGATCAACAAATGCGTGTCAAGAAACTGCCCGACAAAGCGGACGACAATTTCTCCGATAACACCAATAGCAGATCGACGGAAACTCGACGGTCACACCAGTCGTCTGAAGTAGAATACGACGGTCAAATTGGAGGCTCCCCAGCGGTTTTCCGTCTGACGACTGAAAATGAGAAGGTCACCGGCACCTATTCACAAGGGGACAAGACTTACAGAATTGTGGGAAGATACGAGGGCGCGCGACTATTGCTGGATGAATACACTGGAGAACGATTGACAGCCCACATTAAGTTGGATCCCAACGGTTCCGGAGACAGTTGGAAAGGAACCATGTACAACGTTTACCCGAACAAGGAACAACATCACGTGACCTTTTCACGAGTAAGATAACATCGAGCAGCGACGAAACGTAACGGACGAGAAAGAATGAGAGGCTGCCGAGATAAAAGAAAAAGCGACCGCCGCCGAGGAAAAAGAGCAAGAGGTCCCCAAGACAGCTCCCGAAGAACAACAACAAGAACAACCGGCCGAGGATAACCCAATCCCTGAGCCGCACTAACGCTGACATTATGACTCCAAATTGTTTACGACTAACGTTGGCCATCGCCATCGCAGCCTGCATTTATCCGGCACAGGCAGGTTCTGCCGATAAGACGCCGAGGGAAAGCATTCGCGCTTTTTACCGTTGGTATATGGAGGCTGTGATCGCTGGCGAATCACCAATGCAGACGAAGCGCAAGGACATGAAGCAGTTCGTGACCGATCGCTTTTTGAACGAGATCGATCAGACGACCAAGGAGACGGATGGGCTCGGCGCCGATCCGTTTCTCCAGTCACAGGACACTGACAATGGCTGGAAGTCGAACATTGCCGTGACTAAACTGAAAACAACCGGCTCGACTGCGACCGCGAAAGTCGAGCTCAAGGGAAAGGATTTAAGCCGCAAGTTAAGTGTTTCCCTCGTGCACGAACAAGGCACTTGGAAGCTGGATCAGGTCAAACCAATCGATTAACAAAACAAATCTCATGAAACCCAATCTGTTTGTTACATCCTTCATCGCGGCGACTTGCCTCGTTGCAGCTTCACTTCGCGCTTGGCACGGCAGAAGAAAAAGCTTTCATCGACAAGTTCAAAACAGCCTTCGAAGCCGGCGACAAAGCCACGCTCGGGTCGTTTCTTTATACCAAAGGAGCCCGCCCACGGGAGATTAAGAACATGAAAACCGGGCTAACCCATGCCGCCGGCGAAAAGATTTCCAAAATCGAGCTTGTCGATTTTAATGCTGACGACGCAAAGGAACTGAACGAATTTTTGGCAAAGAGGGGGAAGCAGGTGTCGCTCAAGCCGACCAAGATTCTTTTATACGGGTGCACTTCTTTGGTCGGTGTTCAGTGGGTGGACCTCGCGTTGAAGGATGGCAAGTTTGTTATTCCGGTCCCGGTTCCAGTTAAATAGCGCTAGTCACTCCACGGTGCGCGATAAAGGGCGATCGTTATACTAATCGTCCATCCCGGCCTGATGGGCGGCCGAAGCCACCCATGGGCCGCACGCCGAGCCGACGCCGCCTAACTCCTATAAAGAAGTGTCAAGTGTGACGAGCGAGTGTAAAGGTAGTTTGTTAGCTCATAAGGTTGGTTCAGACTATTTGGTTCTGGGGAATGTTGCGGCCCGGACTCTTTTACCGTCCTCCATAAAGATGACCTGGGAGTACCGATCCCTGTCGACCGCCAGAATCAGCGGCGAGGCGAAGGTGGCGCTCTCTTGCTGCGTATCCTTGACCTTATACCAGATGTAAATCTTTCCGTTTTTCGTAGTCACTTTCGAGTCATCATACGTGCGCAGGAAGTGACCTCGCGCGATTGTAGCAAAGACCACTTTGGTGTTGAAAGCGTTGTTGGGCAAAAAACTGTTCCCTCCCATTGTTGGCGCGACGCCGAATATTTTATCGAATTGCGCCTGGCTGGTGAAGACCATGTAAGAGGTCCGGGCCGTTAGGCCAGTGTCATTTCGCTCGAAATAGCTTCTGTCGTAGCGCTTAAAATCCAGATTGCGTTCCTGTCCGGCCTTTGTGTCATTTGTGGCAAACGCGTGGGCGAAAAAGGTCAACGTTATGGCCGCGACAATCCAAAGAATTGGTTTCACTGATTCGGTTCGGGTTGTTACCGTAACATCTCTACCGACACCGCGTGGAGCGGTTCCGTCCTGCCAGTGTAACCCACCTTCACTGGTCTGGCGCGACGGAAATCGGCGTCGGGGTGAGGGTCCACCATGATGTAGCCTTCTCGGTCGTAGTATATTGTGAGCGCGTCGATGACGAAGATGCGCGTGGCCAGGCCGGATTGAAGAATGAGATGGTCTTCGTCCACGCCTCGGGCGGTACCGGTGAGATAGTAGGTCGGCGTTTTTTCTTCCTTAGGCGTTGGCTTGGGAAGCGAGGCTAGAACCTGCACTTTCACCGCGCGATAAGGATCGCGATTACCGGTATAGATGACCTCGACCGGGCGATGCAACGCGTTTGCGGGAACCCTGAGCGGGTGCGCGTCGCCACCACTCCCGAGCAGGAACGTGTGCGTCTCGTTTCCACGGGAGACAATCAACGTTCCTCGATCGATATGTTGCACCGTGCCGCTGAAGAAGTGCCTTTGTTCGGGCGGGTGATCGTCTTTTCCGGGAATGTCCGCCGTCTGGCCCATGACGACGCCGGCGATCGTGCAAAGTAAAACTGCTAGAGGAGCGGACAGTGGCGCTTTCGTCTTACCCCCTGTGCGTAGCCGTTTAAATCATCACCACTCGTGCTGGACGCTGTTGACGACATTCGAATGATCGGTCACCGCGAGCGGCAAAGTGATGATTTCAACATCACCAAGTGTTGCAACGCTACTTAATTGCAACCTTGCCCGCCTCAAGCTGGCCGGCCGGTCCGAGTTACTGAATTCTAACCTCAAGCGCCTCCATGCCGCCCGTGATAAACCGCCAATGGACCACAACCTTCTTCCGAACCACATCCCCCGCATCGATCGGTTGTCCGCGTTTATTCAGCCACCGCGTTTGCTCCGTAGTATTGTACGTCGTGGTCCGAGAGCCCACGCGAATGTCCAGCTTGGCGTCGTCGATACTCGTGACCACGCCGTGATCTACGCCGGGACCACCCGATTGCGCGCGCGATGCGATCGGAAGAGAAAGCGCGACGAAGGCGACAACGAGCCAGGCGAGTATTTGACCGCTATTTCCGAACAGTGATTTGCGATTCAGTTTTGTTTTCATGAGGTTTGATGACGTTTTGGGAAGCCGCCCAAACAGCTCGATTTTTCGAGAGCTTTTGTAACTAACACCTCTGGTTGTGCGAGCGAGCCTTTCGCGCGCGGGTTGCCCGGCGCAAAGCTAATCGGGTGTAGCTCTTTTTGGAGACAGGCCTAACGGACTTGACGCGGGATGATGATGCGAGTTGCGGCGGCCGAAGTCAAGACAAGTTTGGCCAACTTATTGACCGCTGTTTCGCCGGCGCTGGCGCAGAGCGGAGAAAGATTTCGCGGGCTTGCGCAAAGTGTGAACGGTTCGGTCTTGACGGTTGCAAAATGCACCGTTTCCAAATCAGCGGTTCGACCAGGATTATCGGACATGATGGCAAGCGTACAGATATCTCAAACTGCTCGCGTCTGTACGTCGAAAGTGATGACTTACAGCAACAAAGAGCCCTATCGCGCAGTCTCCGTGCAGAGTGCTGGAAGAACTGGATGAATACTTGCCGTCTGACCCCTTTTTCCGCCGCTCGGTGAGGGCGACCGCATCTCGCCGATTCAGTTTTTCGCGTTACGCGGCTCGTCAGTTGGAGTGACCGCGCGCTGTCCCATTCACTTTCCCGAAATATCCGCCGAGCAAAATTTTACCATCACTCTGAAGCGCGAGCGCAGAAACCTCCGCATCGGTCTGCGCATTAAACGAAGTATCGGCGCTGCCATCCGCATTGAGTCGCACGATGCAGGAGTGCTCCACGCCATTCGCGAAATTAAAAACCCCGCCCACGATGATCTTGCCATCCGGCTGCACCACGATGGCATTCGGCACCGCTCCCGCGTAGGTGACGACAGGATTGAAACTCGCATCCACGCTGCCGGGATCGACTGCCCTCGCGGATGGAATGAACGCGCCCGCCAGGAGAAGACAGGCGGCGAAGAGAGGAAACGGATTGAAGAGCTTGGTTTTCATCGAATCGAGCCGGTCCTTCTTGGGCAAATCTTTCGTTCCTACTGAGCAATGCGGAAAACCGGGACCTAGAGCGGACATTCCAGATCAAAAAATTCCTCTCAGGCCGAACGATGGCCGCGCACGATCGCTTCGATGTAGGTTAATTAGACCCTTGAGCAGCAGAGGGAAATTCTGGAGCCTAGGGGGTCCGTTCCCCTTTTGTGATATCCGACTAAAATGGAGAAGAAATGGCAGAAAGAAATCCTGATTTCACGAGGGTCGAACCCCCCTCCGAGACCTTTTTGTGATTCTGTGGTTTAGGCCAGTCGATTTCGTGGCATTTGCCCCCTAAGTGTCAGACAGAACACGAGGTCCGAACAGTTGGTCCTTGCGGGGTTCGGACCCCTTCCCTGCTCAACGTTGCTTCAGGTTTCCCAATCCCAGTCGATCGCTCAGTGCCGTCAACATACGTTTCATTTCGTCCACGGTCAGCGAGCCAAGCCTGCGTTCGAGCTTGATGGTTCGAAACGGTTTGGACTTGCTGCAAGTGAAACGCACCCGGCTTGAGAAACGGTTTTGGGATGTTCAGTTCCCAACGGTTGCCGCGTAGGGGCGTCGTATGAAGCAAAACTGTGACGACGTCGAGTTCGTCATCTGCAGGAGAGCCGGTCAGAAGCAGCGCGGGCCGGACCTTGGCTGCCATCCCAAAATCCGTGATCCAGACTTCACCGGGATTTTATCACCGGCGTCTTCACTTTCCATTTGCTCGAGCATCATCGCGCCTTCCAGGGCCGTCTGATTGCAAAGCGCCACTTCGGGGTCTTCGTTCGCAATTCCGAGGAGCACTTCCCGAGTTGCGCGTCGGTCAGCTTCTGAGAGCTTGGGGAGTTCTTTGATGATCTCGGCTGTGCTCATGACGGGAGTTTAACAGGACAGGCTCGCTTAATCAGTTCAGTGCGTAAATTTCCACTACGGCGATACCGGTAGTGTTGTTCACGTCACGCACGATGGCGATCTAGTTCGCGAGCTTCGAATCTACCGCGCTATGGCAACGCAAACACTTCGACGAGTCCCACGCCGGTCCCACCGTTCACTCCTTGCGCGATCGCCGTGTAACTTCCCGGCGGCAAGGTCGCGATGATGGCTGACTCCGCAGGGTTGCCCGGAGCCAGCCCGCTGTTCTGGATTGCGGCGGACTGGTCGCTCGTAATAATTCCGCCCAGCTGCGTCGTCTGCCAGTCATCGTTCCCCGCCAAGGTGCCATTGGCGTCATGAAGCTCGAGCTGCGGATTGGCGAGCGCGTTGTTGATCCCGAAGGGGATTAAGGAGGGACCGGTGGCGCGGATGAGTACCTTCGAGGACTGGCCGACGACAATGAAGCCGCCGATCATCACGTTGTCTCCGGTTTGAATAAATCCACGCGTGCTGATGTTCGCCAGAGTAGCTCCGTTGTTCAGACTTAAGTCATACACTTCCACGGTCGCTACGCCTTGGGTGCCGCCTACTCCCTGGACGATCGCGGTGTACCCTCCGGCAGGGAGCATCGCGATGATGGCGGGCTCCGCTGGATCCGATGGGGCGACTCCGCTGTTCTGGATCGCAGCGACTTGATCGGAGGTAATGACTCCCCCGAGCTGGGTGGTTTGCCAATTGTCGTTCATTCCAATGAGGTTGTTCGCATCGTGCAATTCCAGCCGGGGATCGCCCAACGCACCCGGGAGACCAAATGCAGTCAGGGAAGGGCCCGCGGAACGGATGAGCACGGTCTTGGATGCGTTCCCCTGGATGATGAATCCTGCGAACAAGACATTGTTGCCGGTGCCGACCTGAAGGCGGGTGGAAATGTTTCCAAGACTGCCCGGTGTAGGTGTAGCAGTGGGAGTTGGAGTAGATGTAGCCGTCGCTGTAGGTGTAGATGTGGCTGTGGCTGTAGCTGTAGCTGTAGCTGTAGCCGTAGCCGTAGCTGTAGCCGTAGCCGTAGCCGTAGCCGTAGCCGTAGCTGTGGCGGTAGGTGTCGGTGTTGGCGCGCAGCTCACAGCGATGTTATCGATTCGCACACCTGCTGCGCCCGTCGCGCTGTTGCTGCTGTCGGTAGCCGCGCGCCACTTGAATTGGACGTCCTTCCCATTGGCTGCTGGCGGCAGGGTGACCGTCGTAGTGATGTAGGCCGGCGCGGCCGTCGTCCCACCGGAGAGGCCAGTCCAGGCCATGCGTCCGCCAATCGGACTGCTAAAGCTCGTAGAGATGGTGGCAGTGTAGCCGCCGGTGACGAAGCTGCCGCCTGCGGTAATGATGTCAGCAAACGCTCCGCCGTCGATGCTGATCTCGAGAACCATGCCGTCGAAGGTGTTTTCCATGTTGAAGAGGTTCTGGAATGTCAATGTCCCATTGGTGGCAAGACCCGCGATGATCGGCGTAAGCAACTCGGTGTTGCCCACCGTGGTCACATCCGGCGCAAACGCATCGTTCGGCGCGCTGGCATGGTTGGTCGTGGAGGTTACCCATGCCACCTCGCCTCCAGTGGCCGCGGTTGTCCATCCCCCCGGCAGCGCAGGAGTAGTTACGCCGTCGAAGTTCTCCGGGAAAGTTGCGCTGCACGGTGAAAGGCTCGGGCTCAGAGTTTCGATCCGCTGGAAATTCACCGGCTGCCGATTGCCGAACGTGTAGCCGCCCTGAAAACCGGTTGGGGTACTCATTTTGGTCAGGAACCCGTTGGTCGTGCCACCCAGATTGACATTCAGCACGTCGCCGGGCGAAGTGGGTGGATCAGGAAGGCCGCCAACAATACTGAATGTGGTAGTGGAGCTTGGCGTGACATTAAAGGTGTCACTGCCGGAGCCGGCGTTTACGGTAAGGCCAGTAGTCAATGAATAAGGTATGGGTGCGCTGGCGCCCTGCTTGAAACCGTTGGCGCCAGACGTGGCGTTATTCAGTTCATAAGTACGTCCAGTCGCAGAGGTATCGGTAAATATGAGATTGTTCACCGCCAGGCTCCCGCCGCCGCCAGAAATGTTTCCGCCTGTTTTCAATTCCAGAGTGGTGTAGCCGGCGCCTTGTGTAATTGCCGCACTGACGGTGATGTTGCCCGTGAAGGTGCTGGTGCCGATGCGCAGCGCGCCGCCGGCGGTCACCTGGTTCAGCTCGGTGTTGGTCAGGCCCAGGTGGTTGGCACTGTTGGTCCCCAGGTCGATGGTCTCGTTCGTGGTGAACGGCTCCAGGATCACGTCGCCGGAGACGGAGCCGGAGCCGGTCGTTACCGGCTGCCCGATGTTCATGTCATCGGCGATGAGGTGAATGTCGCTGCTGCTGGTGCCGATGCCCGTCACGCCGTTAACAACGCCGATGTTCAACGGGTGCGTGCTGTTGCTGAACGAGAAGGCGTTCGCGGTGAACGCGGCCAGGGCGCCGATGTTGTTGGCGCTGGTCAGGGTCACCGGGCCGGTCGAGCTGACGCTCAGGTTCGGGAGAGTCAGCGAACCGCCTGCTGCCTCGGTAATCGGTCCGTTATTGATGAGGGCCAGCGTGTTCCAACTCGCCGGATTCGTGATGGCGGCACTGACGATGATGTTGCCAGCCGTCGCGCTTCCAACGTGCAGCACACCAGCCGTGACGTTATTTAATTCCGATTGAGTCAGACCGATCGTGCCCCCCGAATTTGTGCCCAGATCAATCGGTATTCCAGCGGTCGAATTCGCAAGCGTCGTCGTAGCAGTTCCGCTATTCACTGTCCCGTTAATCTGAAGATCAAGAGCGGCGAGGGTGATGGCGGCGTTAGTGCTGGTTACGTTCGAACCACCGTTAATTGTGATGCTGCTTCCGAGATTCGTAATCGAAATCCCACCACCCGACGCGCTGTTGACGACGCCGCTGCCTGTGATAGTTAGCGTCTGGGCAGGCGACGCGGCCTGAGTGATGGTGATGTTGCCCGAAGTGCTATTGCTGGCCGTCAGGCCGGCGCTGAGCGTGTTGACGGTGATGCCGGTCGCAGCCGTCAAGGTTAGTTGCGAAGAAGCCTGGATTGCGTTCGCGCCCAATGAACTAATCGAACCGGTATTGCTGGTCGGCGTGACGATTGTGCCGCGCAGCGAGTCCGCGGTGATGTTACCTGTCGCCGTCACATTGATCGCCTGACCGCTGGCAATGCCCGTCTGTGTGACTGTCCCACCGGCGGCGTTAGTCGCCGAGAACGTAAGATTGCCCGACGCGGCTGTGATGATCGATTGAACAGAGACATTTCCGGCGGCTGCCGTGCCTGCCGTGAGCGAGACATCGCTGCCACCGGTATTCAGATTGCCAACGGTCAGATTCGTGCCAGCCGAGAAGTTAATGCTGCCGCCTGACGTAGCGAGCGTGTTCGTGGTGGTGAGAAACGTAATTGCGCCGCCTGCAGTGCTGAACGCGACGCTTTGGCCGAGCGCCGTTTGCAGCGTCAATGTCCCGCCCAGATCGTTGAACGTGATCGTGCCAGTCGCCTGAACGGTGATGTTAGTCGTCGCGGCAATAAACGCCAGCGCGCCGGTCGAGAGCGTGTTGCCGCCGATGTCCGGATCGGCGAAAAGAATCTGTCCGTCGGCAGTGAGATTGGCATCCTGCGTGCCCGTGCCGTTAGCGCCGACAATGACCGTGATCGAACTGGCAGCATAAACATTCCGGGGGCTGAACAGCCCGAAAGCTACCGTTGGGAAAAGAACAACCAGCAACAGACGTAACTGTGTCGGCTTAAGCATCCCTTACTTCCTCATTTCACCGAAAGACATTCTTATGCCCTGAGAAAAACGCCCAGATGCTTCGAAGATGCGGAAATTAGCCGTGCCGTTCGCGGCGCTGCCTTGCACGGTCAAGAGATTCGCGTCGGGGCCGCTGATCATTAGGTTCTTGGTAATCAACAACTCAGCGCTCGTCAGGTTGATCGTCGTAAGGACGTGGGTCAATGGCCGATCCGCGCTTTTGGTTTCTGAAAACATAAGCCCCAGTTTCGCGCCTGCGCGCACACTAAAGCGGGAAGAGGGCCAGGTGCTGGATTGGAGACGCCTAACGGACTTAGCGCAATCGCGATTGTTTCAGGGAACCAGTGCGGTGTAAATCATTTTTTGGGCAGCCCTGAAACGTTGTCCGCGTCCTGCCGTTGGATTCGCTGTTCCGTGGAGCCTAGGGGTCCGGTACCTTTTTGTCATTTAAAGGCTTTTATTTAGCCGAAACCGAAAATATTAGAAATCGTCTTCTCCTGGATCGAGCCCCTGAAGGCGGGGGTCCGAGCCTTTTTGACACTGCTCCGAATCTGACCGATGACCTCGGTTTAGATCGCGAAGATCTTGGCCAATTAGGAGAAGAGTCATGAATTCTAACATTCATTCTTTACGAACTGATGCTTTGCCGCCGGAAATTAGGGGTCGCTCTGCGTGGTACGGTCCAGAGTTAGCGAGGAGTACCGATTGGATAGCGAGACTTTCCCAGACCGAGATCGCGGAAGTAGAAAGCGCAATGAGGAAATTGGTGGAATCATCCTTCGACCTGACGTCGATTAGCAGTCAAGATTTTCCGCTTCCGACGCTGGGCGCGCGCCTTCGTGATGTCCTGGACGAGGTACTTAATGGCCGCGGCTTCGCGCTGATTCGAGCCCTGCCGGTACAGCGTTGGTCCAAGCGCGAAGCGGCGATCGCGTTTCTCGGGATAGGAGTTCATCTCGGCCATTTGCGAATACAAAATGCCGCCGGTCATTTGCTGGGGCATGTTAAGGACCTGGGCCGCTCCAGCGAAGATCCCAATGCACGAATTTACCAGACAAAAGAACGCCAAACCTTTCACACCGACTCTTGCGACGTGGTTGGTTTGTTATGTCTGCAGCCCGCAAAATTCGGCGGGTTATCAACCGTGGTGTCGTCCACGACCATTTTTAATGAAATGCGGCGGCGCCGACCGGACCTTCTGAGAGTCTTACTTGATCCGATTGAAACCGATCGACGTGGTGAAGCTCCCGAAGGCAGCAAACCTTATTTCCGGATTCCAGTGTTTAACTGGTATGGGAATCAGTTGTCGGCGATCTATCAGCGGCAATACATCGAGTCTGCTCGCCGATTTTCCGGAGTCGGCCCGCTTAGCGCTCTTCAGATCCAAGCACTGAATCTGTTTGACGAACTGGCGAACGACCCGGCTCTGAACTTGAATATGGAGCTTGAACCGGGAGATATGCAATTCGTGCACAATCACACTATGCTGCATGATCGAACCGCATTCGAGGATCACCCGGAGCCTGAACGCAAGCGCCACTTGCTGCGCTTGTGGTTGGCGCCACCAAACGCTGGTCCGCTTCCGGAAGTTTTCGCAGAACGGTTCGGTTCGGTTACGCCCGGAGATCGTGGGGGCATCGCAGTGAAAAGATCGAGGCCTACGATACCGTTCGACGTTTAGTGCGAGTGGCGATGGACCCGACCGATGAAGGTCTAAGCCGAGAAATTACGAAGTGGGATCTGATTGCTCTCTTCGTCAATGTTACGGTGGGTGCCGGGATTTTTCGGTTGCCGGCGGATGTCCAAAGGACAGTAGGTAACTATAGCCTGCCGGCGTTCGCCTTGTGTGCTGTCATCGTGGGGCTGATCGCACTTTGCTTTGCCGAAGTCGGCAGTCGATTCAGTGGGACTGGCGGACCTTATCTTTACGCGCGAGAAACCTTCGGACCCCTGCCTGGCTTTACCGTTGGTTGGTTGCTGTGGCTGACCAGGCTGGGTGGTTTCGCTACCCTCGTGCAGGTATTGGTCGCATATCTTGGTTACTTTTGGCCTACAGTTGAATCAGGTTTAGCGCGGGCTGGAGTCATCACGGGAATCGTCGGCGTTCTTACCGTCATTAATATAAGGGGTGTTCGGCGATCAGCGCGTGTCGGTGATGTGTTTACCGTTAGTAAGCTGATCCCATTGTTTCTGTTCGTTGCCGTTGGAATTTTCTTTGTCAGCCCGGCACGTCTCACGCTTGGGACGAGGCCGGACTTCGGACCGTTTGCGGGTGCTGTATTGATATTAATTTTCGCCTTCTCGGGCTTTGAGGCGGTGCTTGTGAATTCAGGCGAGATTCGTCAGCCGCAGAAAGTAATACCCTTTGCCCTTTTTTCTGCACTTGGCGCCGTGGTTGTGCTGTTCGTTTTGATTCAGGTGGTGTGTGTCGGAACCCTGCCTCAACTAACAACGTCAGAAAGACCACTCGTTGACGCCAGCGAGAGGTTTTTCGGAGCTTTGGGCCCGACTATCATTTCGGCAGGAGCGATTGTTGGGATCGTAGGCACTCTGAATGCAGTCATGCTGGCGCTCACGCGGCTGCCATTTGCAATGGCGATACAAGGTCAGCTTCCGGCTCCTCTAACGCGCGTTCACACAAGATTTCGCACGCCTCACGTTTCTATTCTGGTTTCGGCGGCGGCGGCGTTATTCCTGTCGTTGGCGGGCACGTTTGTCTATGCGGTGAAGATCACAGTAATCACCAGAGTGATCGTCTATACGAGCACATGCCTTGCGCTGCCAATTCTACGTCGCCGGTCTACGACGGTCACGCCACGAAGTCTTTCGACCGGATTTCAACTGCCGGCGGGGATGTTAATCTCAGTCGTCTGCGTAGTTCTATGTCTTTGGCTATTGGCCAGCAGCGGACTTAGCGAGGTCAGGGACGTAGCCATAGCCGTCGCTCTTGGCTTAGCCTTCTATGCAGCCACCAAACTGAGTCAAAGAAGAGTTCCTCCAATCTCTCGTTTCATGGACTTGTGACCGCGTCGAGACGAGCTGGGCGCAGCGATCAGAACTCACGATTACGAACAACTAACCGAAGTAACAGAACGAAAGGAACACCATCCCAGTGCTCGTTCACAAGTTTCGTTAATTCACGGGCGGGCTTCGAGACTTGGCAGGGCGCCCAGTTGAGCCAAGATCACCGTCCCTGACGGATAGCCGTTGAAGGATTGAATCTTGCCATCTTTCAGGCGAAATACGTCACAGCACGGTGCATCCAGAAGTAAATGCTAACCGCGCACGCTCCCCGTTTCAGATTTGACGCACGCCCTCAGCCGTTGAAAGGCGTCCCCCCTGAAATCTGACACTGCGATCTGATACTCCAAGCAGTTTTTCGAGCAAACGCCTGCCATCAGTTACTCACACCAAAACCCGTTTTCTCCTCGTGGCGCATCATCGCGAGCTGCTGCAAACGTTGGAACACATTTCTGTAATACAGAAATCCGTGAAGCCTAGGGGATTATCCTCGCTGCGCGATGCTCTGGAGATTGATCCCGGCAGAGGCGGGATTGTGACCCTCGCGCGTGACGCGCCCCACCAGTCGAACGGCGTTGACTCCTTCGCGCCCGCTCAGTCGGCCTCTTGGCCTTCCCGTCTATGTCGCGGCCGCCCGGCTCGCTCCATTCTCATCCCCAAGTGCTCCAGGATTTCGAATCGAAATCCGTGGAGCCTAGGGGGTCCGTTCCCCTTTTGTCATTTGCGCTTCAAAACGCAGAGAAATCAAGGTCGGAGATGATGATTTCTCCTGGGTCGAACCCCCTCCGGACCCATTTTGACATTCGTAACTCGATGAGTATTTCGCGCTCCGTTTCGCAAACGCATAAGCGATTTTTCACGACCGCGGGTGGAGCGCACGCCGCGCTGTTTGGCCGAGCGGCGCGAGCAAACCGGCCCCCGTGAAAACAACAAGTAACCATGAAAAGGAATCACCTGTGCGGCTATACAAGGTGCGGCGGGAATCGACGTAGACGCGTTGCGTGCTTTGACCGCTCACTCCCGCCGTGCGGCGCAATTGCTCGATGGCGGCGATCTCGGTGGTCACGTGCGCGGCGAGCGCGGGGTTGGTGGCGAGTTCAGCGGCATGGTCGCGCCGGAATTTTACGAGGGCGGCGATCCGCGGTAGTTCGGGGGCGCCGAGCCCGGTCCACGATTGGCCGCGGGCGTTGACGACTTCGCCATACATTTCGCCGGTCGGTTTCACGAAACCGGAGATGCCGGTATTAGAGCTTCGCGCGATGCCGGCCCGCGCTTCCACGGCGCGGAAGGAGGACATGGCGGCGTGCCACACCTGGGCGCGGTTGCGCTGGAAGATCCCGTCGTTCGACATGTTTACGAAAAAATCCGCAGCCTTGCCGCCGCGAGCGTTTTGCAGAAACGTTCCGCAGCTTTCGGCGTAGCAAAGCTCGACACACATGGAGACGGCGTAGTGCAACGGCGTGTTCGTCGCGCTCGCCGCGGGCAATTCGAACACCTGGCGCTGCTCACCGCGCGTGTACCATCCCGCCGCAACCACGCTGCTGTGCGAGGCGACCGATTCTTCCAGCAGCGTGTGGATAAAGGTGCCGCGAAAAGGAATGCTTTCCGCGAGAGGGAA
>PLCM01000036.1 GCA_003134765.1 Spartobacteria bacterium
TCACAGCAAGCGGAGATCGAAGCCACGACAATTCCTCCGACGAACGATTTGGAATCGGCCTTGGTAGCGACTCTCGCTCCCGGTAACTACACCGCCATCGTCCGCGGCAAGAACAACACGACGGGGGTCGGCCTGGTAGAGGTTTACAACATTCAATAGCGGCGAAACGAGGCGTGATTTGGCGACAATGGCAAAATGGGTCCGGAGAAAAAGGTCCGGGCCGTTAGAAATTACGGACCTGCTACGCGGATGGCGGGGCCTCGCTCCGCCTGCGCTGCAGTTTTATCTCCAGCGCCAGGGCCTTTACGAATTTTTGGGCACCCGTCAGATTGCCCTCCGTGACCGAGAGGTAAATGCTCGTAGCTTTCACACGGTCACCAGCGATGACGGCGTGGAGGACGGCCTCGTGTTCTGTTGGTTTCAGTTCTCGCTTCATCGGGATTGCGACTGAGCCACGGTTCGACACAGTCGTCCAACCGTTTAATTGCATTAGGCAAGCTTCGCTCGGGTATCGCCGTGGGCTTCGAGACTACTCCCGTGGCGCTCGAGAGCGACGCCCGCCACCCCGACACGCAATTGCGACGCACCGAGAACGAAATGCGCCGCTTCATGTCGTGAAAAGCTACGTGCGAATTGACCCGTTTGCTCTTGCTGACCCGCCGATTCGGCGTTCGCCATAAGTTAATTCCAAACGCAACGGAAAATGAGTCTGGACAGCGAAGCCGCGTTCTTGGTAATAATGCGGCAATTACGACACCCCGCCCCATCGCCAGAATTCCCCGACTGGCTACCGCCCGATTTAGGACGGCCGCTCGCAGCTTTTATTGCGGCATCTTCGCCGCGCTTCTGTTCGGAAATGGAGACGTGTTGGCCGCCGGTCCCGCGCCCAATGTCACCGCCACCCAGACGGGTGCGTTTCCAAGTCATCCCGATAATCGCGCGCGAGAAGGTGATACCATCACTTATACCACGACGATCTCGAATGCGACCGGTGCCGCTGATGCGACCGGAGTGCAGCTTATCAACCCGACGCCAACTAATACATGAACGCCAATCCGCGCGGACAATGGGTGAGTCGAGTCGAGGTTTCTCAATTATCCGGTAGGAGATTTGGAGGTGAGGTTATGCAGAGAGTCTTTTCTTATTTAGTCCTGGCGACGACGGCGCTGGGGAGCACGATCTTCACGGTGTCCGTTCAGGCCGCGACCCGTTACGTAGATGGCGGGGGTGTCTGCGGCGGAAACACTCCATGCGATACGACCATTCAAGCTGCTATTACTGCATCCTCTTCCGGCGACACGATTATCGTGTTCAAGGGCACCTATGCCGAAGAAATCACCATCGACAAAGCACTGACACTGCTCGGGCCCAACGCCGGCATCAATCCGAATATGGGAACGCGAGTCTCGGAAGCGGTGATAGTTCCTGCGGCCAGCGGTAGCGGTCCGGTAGATCCAAACTTCAATGGGCCGCAGATCGTGACGCTCGCGGCCGACGGTGTGACCTTCAACGGCTTTACGGTTGACGGCGATAATCCAAATCTGACTTCCGGCGTAAGCTACAACGGCGCGGATGTGGATGCGGAATTTGGCATTTACGGGACTGGGAACACGGCCAATCCCGATGCCGTCATCATCAACAACATCGTCAAGAACATCGGCGAAGTCGCTGTCTGGATCGATGCCGGTAACGTGGGCGCGCCGAAGGATGCGGTCAGCCAGGTTGCCAACAATAAGGTAGACAACTGCCTCGGCACTTTTGGTCAAGGCATCAGACAAGACAATGGCGCCTGGGTGAGCGTGCTGAGCAACGCGGTGACGCGCGTTCGCGTTGGCATCGTCATTGAGAACTACACCGGGGCCGGCACCCCCTCGACCCATCCGCCTTCAGTCATCGGCGATAACAGCGTCACATCGTGTCACATCGGCATCCGTCAGAACCTTCACCAGGCCTATGATCCTCCCGGGTTCACGATCTCGAATAACACAGTCAACTCCTATGTGCAGAGCGTCTTCCCGTCGCAAGTTGCTCCTGCGCCGACGGACTACGAGAGCATTCGAATGGATTCGATCCGCGGAACGGACTTTGCCACTGTTTCGGGAAATACTCTGACGGGTAACCGCGCGGCGCTCAGTGCAGCCGGTTATACACGAGTTGAGGGTCTTGACGTAACGAATGCTGCCAGCCAATCCCCCAATATTAGCTTCGATCATAACAAGGTCATGGATTTTATTCGTGGCGCCTTTAACGAAGCGCCGGTCGTCCCAACTCTCAGCTGCAATGTTTTCGAAATGAATACGACTGGGGTTTACCTCAGTACCGACGCGACGGTTGGTCTTGTCGCTAATAACAACAACATCGCCGGCAACGGATTTGGCCTCCAGAATGACGGGCCAGCGTCGGTCAATGCGCAACAAAATTGGTGGGGCGCAGCCAACGGCCCCGGTCCCGTAGGCCCCGGCAGCGGCGACAAGGTCAGCAGCAATGTTGACTTCTCAAACTTCCTGACCAGCGCAGCGAACTGTGCTCCCAAGGCCGATCAGCAAATCACCTTCGGCGCGCTGGCCAACAAGACGTTCGGCGATCCTGACTTTACGGTGAGCGCGACAGCTTCCTCCGGCTTGCCGGTGAGCTTTACTGCCAGCGGCCAATGCACGGTGAGCGGCAACCTCGTGCACCTTACCGGCGCCGGCTCGTGCACGATCACCGCTTCACAAGATGGTGACTCCAACTACAATCCAGCTCCTGATGTCATGCAGATCTTTACCGTTGCTAAGGCATCGACGACCACGGCGGTTTCGTCGTCGGCTAACCCATCTACTTCCGGGCAAACGGTCACCTTTACCGCAACGGTTACAGGGCCGTCTGGTGCAGGGACTCCCACAGGGACCGTTCAGTTTGCCATTGATAGCGCAAACGTTGGCGGACCGGTTGCTTTGAATAGCGGCGGCACAGCGCAAATCAGCACGTCCTCGCTGACTGTGGCTGGCAGCCCGCACAGCGTGACCGCAACCTACAGCGGCGACAGCAACTTCCTCGGCAGCCCCGGCTCACTTGCCGGCGGCCAGACCGTAGTGACGCCTACACCAACACCGAGTCCAACCCCCACAGCCACAGCTACTGCTACTGCTACTGCTACTGCTACCGCGACAGCTACCCCCACGGGCACTCCGACCGCTACACCTACAGCTAAGCCGGCCCAGGCGCTTAACATCTCGACCCGGTCGCGGGTAGAGCTTGGTGACAAGGTCATGATCGGCGGCTTCATTATCGCAGGAAATGTTTCCAAGCCGGTGGTCTTGCGCGGCCTCGGGCCGTCGCTCGTTAACTCAGGTATTCCAGCCGCCTCACTCCTGAACGATCCGATCCTGGAGCTGCACGGGCCCAATGGCGCGTTGATCGCGCAGAACGACAACTGGAAGGACAGCCCGCAAAGGTCGCAAATCGAAGGTGGCCCCTTCCAGCCCACCGACGATCGGGAATCCGTCATCCTGGCCACGCTCCAACCCGGCAATTACACCGCCATCCTGAAGGGCGTGGGCCAAACCACAGGCGTAGGTTTGGTCGAAGTTTACGATAACGATCAGTCCGTCGATTCAGCCCTGGCTAACATCAGCACGCGCGGATTCGTGCAGACGGCAGAGAATGTCATGATCGGAGGCTTCATGCTGGGTGGCAGCCCCATAAGCGCACGCGTGGCTATCCGGGGCATCGGACCTTCCCTGGCCAGTTCGGGTCTGAACAACGTCCTGGCCGATCCAACCTTGGAGTTGCACAATAGCAACGGCGCGCTGCTTATCTCGAACGACAACTGGCAGGATGATCCAGCCTCCGCGGCGCAACTGACCGCCAACGGCCTTGCTCTGCAAGATCCGAAAGAGTCCGGCATCTTCACGTCTTTGCCACCGGGGGCGTTCACCGCGATCCTGGCCGGGAAGAACGGCGGCACCGGCATAGGGCTAGTCGAAATATATAACCTTAAGTAGCTCAGGGGATCCTGATTCGACAGCCTGTTCTTCGCGAAACTCAGAGTGCTTGTCGCCGAGAGACGCGTGCGTTCCGCGAGTGCTAAATCGTTGCCAGCCCCGACTAACTATAGGCCAAGCCGCACGGTCCTAGCCCCGGCGGCCATCCATGTTCAATCGTAAGAATCATCATCGGACGGACCAGATCCATTCTCTGATCTCCCAGCACATACGTCTAGGCACCCCGAGCCCTCGAAGAATTAGGCAAGTGTCGCTCGGGTATCGCCGTGGGCTTCGAGACTACTCCCGTGGCGCTCGAGAGCGACGCCCGCTACCCCGACACCGCCCGGCGAGCACAAAAACCAAAGCCCCTGGCGTCTAAAAATGGGGCCGGGCACCGCACTCGAGGAGCGACAGTGCCCGCGTAACCCGTCAGCGCGCGATCTTCGCGCTCAGCGAGTGAAATTGGTCAAAGAAGCAAATCGAAATATGCCAAACAACCGACTCTCCAAAGGCGCGGGTGATGACCCTGTGTGAGTAGGTAGGTGCGCAGCGAAGCCGTGAAGGAAGCCGCGCTGAACGTGGAGAAGCGCGCCATCCATATCGGCAACCGGTAGGGACGCCGCGCTGCGGCGTCCGCAACTGCGTGGGGAATCCGCCCAGGCGGTTAGTTCAGCCCGTAAGCCTCGACGACCGCGATGCCCGTGGCGCCATTTACGCCGCGAACAATGGCGGTGTAATTGCCCGGCGCCAGAGTTTTCACAATCGCCGACTCCAGATCGTTCGAGGGCGGGATAGTCGTCGCGATGATTTCGGTTTCCTGGTCAGAGCGCCAGTTGTCGTTGGCGACGATCAGCGCGCCGTTGCCGTCGTGCAGTTCCAAAGTCGGATCTCCGAGCCGTCCGGCTACTGACAGCGAGGGTCCGATCGCGCGCACGATGACCCGGCGCGGGTTTTGCCCCAGCACAATCACTCCGCCGATCAGGACATTGTCGCCCGTTTGGACAAAACCGCGCGTCGAGACATTGGCCAGCTGGGAATTCGCGGTTTGATCCAGGTCGTACGCTTCGAACACACCAATGCCCGTGGTGTCGTTCTTGCCGCGGAGGACAACTGTGTAAGACCCGGGATTGATTATTCCCCAGAGCGCCGATTCCAAATCGTTGCTCGGCGCCAGTCCGCTGTCGATCACGTGCTGTTGGTTTGGATCGTCCCTCCAATTGTCATTGCTCCCGAGCAGCTCCCCCGACGAACCGTGGACCTCGATGACCGGATCGGCCAGTGCTCCGGGCACCGACAGCGAAGGCCCAATCCCACGAACGATCACCGTCTTCGGCTGCGTTCCGGTAATGATGAATCCGCCAATCATCACGTTGTCACCTGTTTCCACGCGAGCGCGGCTCGAGATGTTTCCAAAGGTCGGAATCAGGAAAGCATTCCGAACTGATTCCGTGATGCTCTCCGAGCCGCTTGAGACGCCGCTGCGGTAATAACCGCGAGCGCGGATATAAAAATTCTGTCCGATCGGCAAGTTCAAGCCTGTCAGCGTCCAGGTGCTGCCGGCCGCCGTGCCGTTGCCTAAGGGAGTGTAGTTCACATTGTCGGTCGAATGCTCAAAGGTAACGCGCGCGAGCTGCGGACTGGCACCGCTCCGTGTCCAGGTAATGGTGGTTCGTGTCGCGACGAGATTTTGCAGGGCCGCCGTGTCGTTCGATAAGCGAGCGAAACTACCGCGAGTTTGTCCCCCGACCGTATTCAAACTGCCGCCCTCCAAGATTTTGCCGTCTGCCAGCACGGTGATCGAATTGACGGTACCGGCCGTATTCGGGTCGAACGAATCTGCCGCGCCGCTCGCGGGATCAAGCCGGGCGATCCTGTTGCGCGGCTGTCCGCCGATGGACGGAAAATCGCCGCCTGCGAAAATCTTGCCGTCCGCCTGCACCGCGATGGCAAAGACAACACTGCCACCGCCCGCGTTCGGGTTAAATGAATCTGCCAGGCCGGTCGTGGCATCGAGCCGGGCGATGTAGTTGCGCGCCTGTCCGCCGATGCTGTTTGATCCGCTGAAGGTGCCGCCCACCAGAATCCTGCCGTCCGCCTGTAGCGCGATGGCCCAGACACTGCCGATCGCGTTCGGATCAAACGAATCCGCCAGACCTGTCGTGGCATCGAGCCGGGCAATGTGGTTACGCGGCTGTCCGCCGATGGTCGTGAAATAGCCGCCCGCTAAAATCTTGCCGTCCGCCTGCACCGCGATTGACTCGACTTCACCGCTCAGAGTGGTCGCATTAGGATCGAACGAATCGGCCAGGCCGGTTGCAGGATCGAGCCGGGCAATATTGTTGCGTGGCTGTCCGCCGATGGTCGTGAAAGTGCCGCCCACTAAAATCTTGCCATCTGCCTGGACTACGATTGAACGGACAGAGGCATGCCCCCCGGTCGCGTTGGGGTCGAACGAATCAGCCTGGCCAGTTGTGGGATCGAGCCGGGCGATGTTGCTGCGCGGCTGTCCGCCGATGCTGTTGAAGAAGCCGCCCACTAGAATCTTGCCGTCGGCCTGCACCGCGATTGAAGTGACATAAGGGAAGTTGTTGGTGCCGCTCGCGTTTGGGTCGAAAGCGGTGTCGAGCGTGCCGTCCGTGTTTAATCGTGCAATGCGGTTGCGGGTCGTGCCCAAAACGGTGGTGAATCCTCCGCCGATGAGAATCTTGCCGTCCGGCTGCACGGCGGTGGCAAGAACCTGGCCAGGGCCAGGGACGACGTCACCGAGCGTCTGGTCGAGCCGGCCGTCCGTTTCCAGCCGCGCGATGTGATTACGCGTCATCGACCTTGTCCCGTTCGGGACGAGGAAGCTAAAATCACCGCCCGCTAAAACCTTGCCATCTGCCTGCACCGCGATCGAAAGGACAAAGTCGTTCGCGTTCGGGTCGAATGAATCAGCCAGGCCAGTTAGGGGATCGAGCCGGGCGATGCGGTTGCGCGGCTGTCCGCCGATGCTGTTCGTTCCATTGAAAGCGCCGCCGGCCAGGATCTTGCCATCCGCCTGCACCGCGATTGAATTGACAGGTTGGTTCGCGTTCGGGTCGAACGAATCAGCCGCTCCGGTCGTAGGATCGAGCCGGGCGATGCGGTTACGCGTCTGTCCGCCGATGCTGGTGAAACCGCCGCCCGCTAAAATCTTGCCATCCGCCTGCACCGCGATTGAAGCCGGTTGACCGTTCGCGTTCGGGTCGAATGAATCAGCCAAGCCCGTTGTGGCATCGAGCCGGGCGATGAAATTGCGCGTCTGTCCGCCGATGCTGTTCGCTCCGTGGAAAGGGCCGCCTACTAAGATCTTGCCATCCGGCTGCACCGCGAGTGCATAGACATTACTGTTCGCGTTCGGGTTGAACGAATCAGCCAGGCCGGTTAGGGGATCGAGCCGGGCGATGCAGCTGCGCCCCTTTCCCCCGATGCTTCCGAACTGGCCTGCCACCAAAATCTTGCCGTCCGTCTGCACCGCAATTGCATAAACAGCGTTGTCCGGCTTCGGGTCGAACGAATCCGCCAGTCCGGTGGTGGCGTCGAGCCGGGCGAGGCGGAGGCGCGTTTGTCCGCCGATGCTGGTGAAATTGCCGCCCGCTAAAATCTTGCCGTCGGCCTGCACTGCGATGGATTGGACACTATAGTCCGCGCTTGGGTTGAAAGCGGTGTCGAGCGTGCCGTCCGGGTTTAGCCGGGCGATGTTACTGCGCGCCACGCCCAAAACAGTTGTGAAATCGCCGCCAATAAGAATCTTGCCGTCCGGTTGGACGACGATCACGCGAATGGTGATGCCGTTCACGTTCGGATCGAAGCCATCAGAGGCAGACTGCGCTTGCGTGTGGTCTGCCATGAACAGCCACATCAAAAGCACCGCGCCGGCGATCGGCAACTTGAGGCTCATGGTTTTTGGGGGAAGCGTCATGTTCGTGCGGAAGTCTTGGATTATTCTTACGTTCTACGTATTAAAAAACAAGTGTCAGTTTGGTGGCGAAGCGGTGGAAGCCGCCATTAGGCTGGACGGAACGAAACCCCGTTGCACTTAGGGCAGGGACGCGCGGTCTCGCCCGAAACCTTTCGAGTGAACTTCTTCACGTGGCCGCACCCCTCGCATTGCCACCCGAGAGACCGAACTTCCTCGAATGATTTGAGCCTGCTGATCGCGTAGTCAACGCGCTCGCGGATCGTCTCCAGCACGTCCCGGATCGGCTTCAGCGGCGCTTCGTCCATAACGGAAGTTCAAGCTGCCGATGAGGGAGGCGATTGGGGATCAACCAGGCAAAAAGACGGCGCAAAGTGTTTATACGTTCATATGAACACAACCACGCGTTCCAGGCAAGAAAAAGGTCCGGGGGACTAAAACTACGGGCCGGCTACGCGGAAGGTGGGGCCTCGCTCCGTCTGCGCTGCTGTTTTATCTCCAGCGCCAGGGCTTTTACGAATTTTTGGGCATCCGTCAGATTGCCCTCTGTGGCCGAGAGGAGAATGCTTCGTGTTCTGTTGGTTTCAGTTCTCGCTTCATCGGGATTGCGACTGAGCCACGGTTCGACACGGTCGTCCAACCGTTTAATTGCATTACGCAAGTTCCGCGCCGGTATCACGGTGGGCTTCGAGACTACTCCCGTGGCGCTTGGGACCGCCGCTCGCTACCCCGACACCCGCGCGAGCACGAAGAAAAGCCCAGCGGTTAGAAATGGGGCCGGGCACCGCACTCGAGGAGCAACGATGCCCGGCCTTTTTGTTCCCCCCAGAACAAGCCGTTTTCGTAGCATTTCGCGCCCGACGCCGGCAAGCATTTATTTTTGCACGCATTCAAGAACACAGTACTCTCACGGGCCGGCCTGGGGATGGCGGCTCGGTCAGAGCTCAATCAAATTGTTCTTTTATGCTCAGATGCGCCCTCGCCGAAATCCCTGTCCTTGCGGCTACTTCGGCGATTTGAAGCGCGAATGCCGCTGCGGCCCGGTCCAGGTGCAGCGGTATCGCCAGCGGATTTCCGGACCGCTCCTCGACCGGATTGATCTCCACATCGAAGTTCCCGCCGTCGAATATCGCGACATTTCCAGCACCCGAACCGAAGAAGCTTCCACCGCCATCCGCGAACGCGTCCAGCGCGCCCGCGAAAAACAGCACGCCCGTTTCCGTTCCGACGCGAAAGTGAACTGCAACGCCCGGATGGGCCCGCGCCAGATCAAACAACATTGCAAACTGAGCGACGAATCCCAGGAACTGATCCGCGTCGCGATGACCGAACTAAACCTGAGCGCCCGCGCCTACGACCGCATCCTGAAAGTCTCCCGCACCATCGCCGACCTCGCCGCTTCTGACGCCAGTACCCCCGAGCACGTCAGCGAAGCCATCCAATACCGCACCTTCGATCGGACGCTCTGGGTTTAACTCGAAAAACCGATCATCGAAACTATGAACGCTTTCTTTCGTGACCTTCGCTACAGCGCCCGGCTTCTACTTAAGAGTCCCACCTTTTCAATTGCCGTTGTTCTTTCGGTCGCGATCGGCGTCGGCGCGAACGCGGCGATCTTCAGTTTGATGAATGCGGTGCTGCTGAAGCCGCTGCCATTCAAAAATTCGGAGCGCCTCGTCACCTTGTGGCAGCAACCATTCAAACCGCGCGTCTTGTTCGCGCCGCTTTCCGGCCCCAACTACAAAGACTGCAAAGAGCAAACCCATTTTTTCCAGACTTTGTCTGCATTCACCGAGCGCAAGGAAGTTACTTTGGCTAGCGGCGAACGGTCGGAGCGTGTCGGCACGCGCGAAGTCAGCCACGATTTCCTTACGACATTCGAAGTGAACCCGTTGTTGGGCCGGTGGTTCGCGGCGGACGAATCGGGTGGTGGCGAACGAAACGCCGCCATCATCAGCGAGAGTTTATGGAAAAGAGTCTTCGGCGCTCGATCGGATGTGATCGGAAAGGAGATCACGCTTGATCGGGAAAAGTACGCGGTGATTGGAGTTGTGCCGTCGATCTTCGAACAGCTGGGCCGTCAGCCGGTGGACGTCCTGTTGCCGCTTCAGTCGAATGCGGCCGGAATAACGGTTCGCGACGTCTACCTTTTAAATGTCATCGGCAAACTGAAACCGGGAGCCACGCTTTCTGAAGCGCAAGCCGAGATGGATGTCATCTCGGCCAGAATCGCTGAAAAATATCCGAATCTCAAAACGGCGCTGGCGATGAAAGCGATGACCGCGACCGGAATAACGATCTTATGGTATCGCGGTCTGCTCCTGATGCTTCAGGCCGCGACCCTGTTTGTTCTCCTCATCGCGTGCACAAACGTCGCAACGTTGCTCCTCGCCCGCTGGACCGGACGCCAACAAGAGTTCGGGATTCGAGCGGCGCTCGGCGCTACCCGCTGGAGTCTGCTTCGCTTTTCGCTCTGCGAAAGCATTCTCCTTGTCGCCTCTGGCACTCTTCTGGGCGTCTGGCTCGGCGATGCACTTCGGCGCGCACTTTTGTCCGTAGCTCCGCGCAACATCCCGCGGATTGCTGAGGTCCAAATCGATATTCGTGTGCTCGCAGGGACAATCGCGCTTTCGGCATGCCTCGCGATTTTCTTCGCGTTGGTGCCATTGTTGTTCGCGCGCCGAATCGAAATCAACGATTGGCTCCGACAAGGAGGTCGCGCCGCTACCTCTGGAATCGGACGGCAGCGAATGAGAGGCTTCCTTGTCGCTTCGCAGATCGTGCTAACCGTGGTGCTCCTTTCCGGCGCCGGCCTTGTTCTCCGCAGTCTTTGGCGTCTGCAAAAAACCGATCTCGGTTTTCAGCCCGAGAATCTGCTCACGTTCCATCTTTACCCTGACCGCGTCCGGTACCGAATAACGGAGGACATCAATACATTCTACCTAACGATTCTCGATCGCATCAGAGCGACTCCTGGAATCGCAGACATCTCTCTCGCGAGCGATCTTCCCTTTACTCAGGGTGGAACGGGGAATTACGTGGCGCGGCCAGGGCAAACGCAAAATCCGGGCGAGCGCATCCTCGCGCATAGTGAAATCGTAACGCCAGAATATTATCGGACGCTGGGAATCAAAGTCGTCAACGGACGCGCCCTCACAAGCGAGGACGCGCACGGTGCTCCAGCCGTCACGATGATCAACGAAACTCTGGCGCGACATCTTTTTCCGTCCGAAAATCCGGTGGGACAACAACTCGAAATCGCGGCGAGCCAGTGGCCCGATCCTGATACGGTGCAGCCGCGGACTGCACAAATCGTAGGTGTCGTCGCGGACATTAAGCAGTGGGGCATCACGGTACCGCCGCACGATGTGTTTCATGTTCCCTTCGCCCAAAATCCGGCGCCTTCGATGTTCGTCTTGGCCAGGACCCAAATTCATTCAGCCACCTTGGTCGATAGCATTCGAGCCATCGTTTCTAAGGTTGATCCAGACCTGCCGGTCTATGACGTGCAACTGATGACAGATCGAATTCGAAGCTCCGACTTGGAACGACGTTTTAATGCAACGCTCCTTGTGTTCTTTGCCGCGACCGCGCTCCTGGCCACTGCGATCGGGATTTACGGGACGGTCGCCTTCTGGGTGACGCAACGAACGCATGAAATCGGAGTGCGAATGGCGCTGGGTGCTAATCGGCGGCAAGTCGTCTCGCTCATCGCTGGCAAAATCGCGCGTTTAATCCTTGCCGGCGTTATCCTGGGATTGCCAGCGGCGCTCGCGGTTGTTCGGTTGATTCGTTCCTTCGTTTACGGAGGTCAGGCGCCCGCCGATCTGTTCTACGGAGTCAGCAGCTTCGATCCCGTCACGATGCTCGCGGTCCTCGGCGCGCTCGTCGGTTCTGCAGCTATCGCTACGACATTTCCTGCGTGGCGCGCGACCCAGATTGATCCAGCGCGCGCTCTGCGGGCCGAGTGAAATATCGGCGATCATCTCGTCGCAATCACTTCGCAGAATTTTTTCTTCCAGCCGCAGACAGATTGACAGCGCGTGCGAAACGCGGTTCATCACTTAGCTGATGAGCAGGATCCTGATTGCGGACGACCAGAACGATGTCCTGGAGGCGTTGCGTATTTTGCTCAAGGGAGAAGGGCACCAGACAGACGCGGTCACGTCACTGGCGGGGATTTTTCAGGCGCTGGAGAAGCGGGACTACACGCTCTTGATCATGGACCTGAACTACACCCGCGACACGACCTCGGGGCAGGAAGGGCTGGAGGTTATTCCCAAGATCCAGGCGCTCGATAACACGCTGCCGATCGTGGTCATGACGGCGTGGGCGACGATCGATCTGGCGGTGGAAGCGATGAAACGCGGCGCGCGCGATTTTATTCCGAAGCCCTGGGACAACGACCGGTTGCTCACCATTGTACGAACCCAGATCGAACTGGCGGGGGCTTTGCGGAAGGGGCGCCGGCTTGAAGCAGCGAATCAATTGTTGCGCGGGAACGCGCCGAACATCATTGCGGAATCGCCCCGGATGCGGCCAGTGCTCGAGTTGATTTCCCGCGTCGCGCCGTCGGACGCGAACGTTCTCATCACCGGCGAAAATGGCACGGGCAAGGGCTTGGTCGCGCGGGCGCTGCACGCTCTCTCGCAGCGCGCTTCGCACAGCATGATCACGGTGAACATGGGCGGTCTGTCCGAGGGAATTTTCGAGAGCGAATTGTTTGGGCACGTGAAGGGGGCTTTTACGGACGCGAAGACCGACCGGGCGGGACGCTTCGAGCTGGCCGACGAAAGCACGCTCTTCATGGACGAGATCGCGAACGTCCCGATGAACCAGCAGACGAAATTGCTCCGCGTGATCGAGACCGGTGAATTCGAGCGCGTCGGTTCTTCGAAAACGTTGCACGCGAACGTGCGGATCGTTTCGGCGACGAACGCGAATCCCCACGAGGAGGTGGCGGCCGGGCGCTTTCGCCAGGACCTGCTCTTTCGCCTGAACACGATCGAAATCGCGTTGCCACCATTGCGCGAACGGCGCGAGGACATCATGCCGCTGGCCAACAGTTTTCTCCGGCAACACGCGAAGCGGTATCGGAAAGAGCTGACCGGTTTCGAGGAAAAGGCGCGTGATGTTTTGATGCAGCACCAGTTTCCCGGCAACGTCCGCGAACTGGATCACGTGGTGGAGCGCGCCGTCCTCATGACCCAGGGGCACCAGGTGAAAGCGAACGACCTTGGACTAACGAGTGGACTCTCGGATACGCCGCGACTGGAAGACATGAGCCTGGAGGAAGTGGAATCGTTCCTGATCAAAAAGGCGCTTTCGCGATTTGATGGCAACGCGCGCAAGGCGGCCGAGGCCCTGGGGTTGAGCCGGAGCGCCTTCTATCGCCGGTTGCAGCAGTATGGACTGTAGTTGGGGAGCGGTCGCCGCGGCGACCTGTTCGCGGTGTCCGCGGACGCGAACACGCTCCGTCCATGAAACTGAGCGGCCGGCGAGGGCGCCGGCCGCGGCACGCGAGGGCGCGTGCGCTCCCCGGAGGAATCGGATCGGCCCGTCGTTTCTCGGATGAAAAAAACCGTCAAGAAGCTGCGGCACCGGATCACCCATGAGGGACGGCTGACGTGGCTCACCCTGGCGGCGGCCGCGCCGGCGGTGATCGTGGCGCTGTCGCTCCTTTGGTTTGGCGATCACACCGCGAAGGTTCAATGGACGCTGACCCTTCTGATTGCCGGTTTCGGCCTCGGGTTCATCCTCAATGCCCGGGAACATATTGTCCGCCCCCTCCAAACAATGACGAACCTGCTCGCGGCCCTGCGCGAGGGCGATTACTCGATCCGCGCCCGGGGGGCCCGCGCCGATGACGCGCTCGGCGAAGCGCTCCTGGAAATCAATGCCCTGGGCGAAACGCTTCGTCTCCAGCGTTTGGGCGCGTTCGAAGCGACCGCGTTGCTGCGCACAATCATGGCGGAGATCGACGTGGCGGTTTTCACGTTCGATCCCGAACGCCGCCTCCGGCTCGTAAACCGCGCCGGTGAAGACTTGTTAGGCCAGCCCATGGATAAACTTCTCGGCCGCCGCGCGAAGGACCTTAACCTGGAAATCTGCCTCGATGCCGACCAGGACGCGCCGCTGACCCTCAGTTTCCCAGGCGCTTCGGGGCGATGGGGCGTGAAGCGAAGTTCCTTTCGCGAGCGCGGCCTTCCGCACGAATTGCTCGTGCTCACCGACCTCAGCCGCACCCTGCGCGAGGAGGAGCGCAACGCGTGGCAACGCCTTGTCCGGGTCATCGGTCACGAAATGAATAATTCGCTCGCGCCGATCAAATCGATCGCCGGCAGCCTCGAGACCCTCATCCGGCGCGATCCGCCGCCGGCCGATTGGCGGGACGACGCGCGGAGCGGTTTAAACATTATCGCAACGCGCGCGGAGTCGCTGAGCCGTTTCATGCAGGCGTATGCCCGGCTCGCGCGGTTACCGTCGCCGCAGAAGGAACCCATCAACCTCGGCGACCTGATCAAACGGGTGGCGAGCCTTGAGACCCGGATCGCGGTCCGCGTCGTTGCCGGCGCCGACGTGATGATCGAAGCGGACGCGGCGCAGCTGGAACAATTGCTCATCAACATTCTGCACAACGCCGCAGAAGCGTCGCTCGAAACCAAGGGGACGGTCACGACGGGATGGCGCGACATGGCGGAATGCGTGGAGGTCTTCGTCCGGGATACCGGTCCGGGCATTATGAACCCGACGAATCTTTTCGTTCCTTTCTTCACGACGAAACCGGGCGGCTCTGGAATTGGTCTGGCCCTGAGCCGGCAAATTGCCGAAGCACACGGTGGTTCGTTGACGCTGGCGAATCGCGCCGGGCCCGGTTGCGAGGCTCTGCTGCGTTTGCCAAAATAAACAAATTCGTCATCCTGAGCGCAGCGCAAGCGGAGTCGAAGGATCCCGTGTTGTGACCTGAACCGGTTCGAAGGGAATTGCGCCGGTCGGGGCGCTGCTCAGTCCATCCCGGGATGGAAAGCCCGGCCTCGCCCGCTCCGCGGGCTGCATTACGGCCTCGACTACGCTCGGAATGACGAAAAAAAACTGTCCCACAATCGGGACGGTGAAATCCCACCAGCGAAGCTTTTCTTGACGAAGCGATTTCTAATTGATCCGTTTAAACCGCTTATTCACTGAAACTTAGGACTTTACCGGAAGGCGTGGCACGGCCATTGCAATAGGTGCGAGGCGCAACGCAGTATTTTGAATCCAAGTCGGCCATCCGACGCATCCCACTAGAGCAAGTAAGATTATGAAACCGACAATCCAATTGCATAAGAGTCACGGCCCGCGCCTGCCGAAGACAGACTACAGCTATCTCAGCGGCTCCATCCCGAACCGGGGTGGACGCTGCTCCGGTTCGCGCCGCCCTTCAATCCGCGCGGTGAGCCAGGAATATTTTAAGAACGAAGCGCGCTCCATCTTCACAAGCGAAGCCGCGTTCTTCGGCGTCATTGTCCTGACGGCGGCCGTGCCCTTGATCAACGCCGCTAGCGCGCTGGCTCATCTCGTTCGCTCGTTCGCGGTCCTTTAACCGCGAGGAAATTGACAATGAGACAAAGCTCGGAAGTAAAAGCGGAAACCACTATCGTTCGGCCAAGCGGTTTCACCCAAACTACCTCTGCCATGGACGTTCCGCGCCCGCACGTCGCCAAACAGAAACGCCGGAAACGGATCATCATCATCGCGGGCTCGATCCTCGCGCTCATCGTTGTCACTTTCCTGCTTTCGCGACTGAAACCGGCGGTGCCCAGTATCGATCGCTCGACGGTCTGGATCGACACGGTAAAGCGCGGTCCGATGGTTCGCCAGGTCCGCGGCCTGGGAACGCTCGTCCCGGTGGATATCCGTTGGATTGCCGCGAACACCGAGGGTCGCGTGGAAAAGATTGTGATCTGGCCCGGGACCGAAGTTCAGCCAGATAGCGTGATCTTGGAACTGACGAGCCCGGAACTCGAACAGGCCGCCGGTGACGCGGAATCGAAAGCGAAAGCCGTCGAAGCCGAGTTGACAACTTTGCGAGCGACGTTGCAGCGTGAACTGCTCGATCAGGAATCGACCACGGCGCGCGTTCATTCCGAGTACGAGCAAGCCAAGATGGAACGGCAGACGAACGACCAGCTGGCGAAGAATGGCCTCGTCTCCGAACTCGTTTACAAGACCTCGAAGGTGAAAGAAGCCGAGCTGGCCAATCGCGATGAGATTGAAAACAAGCGGCTGGAATTTTCCCGCAGCTCGATCGAGCCGCAGATCGCCTCGAAACAGGCGGCAGTCGATCAGGCGAAGGAGTTCGCGAAACTAAAGCTGGATCAGGTCCAGCAGCTTCATGTGAAAGCCGGCATGACCGGCGTGCTGCAGGTGTTGCCGGTGCAAATTGGGCAGCGCGTCAAACCCGGCGATAACCTGGCGCGCGTCGCCGACCCAACGAGACTGAAAGCGCAGGTCAAGATCGCCGAGACCCAGGCCAAGGACATTCAAAACAACCAGGTGGCGTCGATCGATACGCGGAACGGCGTTGTCGCCGGGCACGTGATTCGCGTCGACCCTGCGGTGGACCAGGGAACCGTGACTGTGGACGTGGCGATCGATGGTGATCTGCCGAAAGGTGCGCGCCCCGATCTTAGTGTAGACGGAACGATCGAGCTGGAACGTCTAGATAATGTGATCTACGTCGGCCGTCCGGCCTTTGGCCAGGAAAACAACACCGTCGGCATCTTCAAACTGGTGGCCGGAACTTCCGAAGCGGTCCGCACGCCAGTCAAACTGGGCCGCAGTTCCGTGAACACGATCGAGATCATCAACGGGCTCGAGCCCGGCGATCAGGTCATTCTTTCCGACACCAGCTCGATGGACGCCCACGAGCGCATCCGTCTCAACTAAGACAACTAACCAACTACGACCAAAGACCCAAACCCAACATCATGGCCTCAACTGAAACCATCAACGAACAACCGAACCGCACCTCCGGCGGCAACGGCTCCAATACCCTGATCCACCTCGACGCTGTCACGAAAGTGTTCCTGACCGACGAAGTGGAAACGCACGCGCTTTCCGGCATTCACCTCGATATCCGGACTGGCGAATACGTCTCGATCGCCGGGCCCTCGGGCTGCGGCAAATCGACATTGCTCTCCATCCTCGGCCTGCTCGACACGCCGTCGGGCGGCAGCTATTCGCTCAAGGGCACCGAAGTCGCGAACCTGTCGTTCCCGGAACGCGCCCGCATTCGCAACCGCGAGATCGGATTCATCTTCCAAAGCTTTAACCTCATCGGCGATCTGACCGTTTTTGAAAACGTCGAGCTGCCGCTGACCTACCGCGGGATGGGCGCGAGCGAGCGCAAAGGTTTCGTGCTCGAGGCGCTCGAACGCGTCGGCATGGGCCATCGCGCGAAACATCTGCCCAGCCAGCTCTCCGGCGGTCAGCAACAGCGTGTCGCGGTGGCGCGCGCTCTTGCGGGCAAGCCCGCGATCCTTCTGGCGGACGAACCGACCGGCAACCTCGACTCCCGCAACGGCGATGCCGTCATGGCCCTGTTGAAGGAATTGCACGCCGGCGGAGCCACGATCTGCATGGTCACGCACGACACCCGTTTTGCGGAGCATGCCGACCGCACGATCCATCTCTTCGACGGCCGCGTGGTGGAAGATCGGATGGCCGCCTAACAAGTCGGGACTGGTTAGTTATGTATTCTGTAGCTGCTTCGCTGTGCGAAGCGCGGGCGTCTGGGCGAACAAGGCCGGACGCCGTCCACAAGGGGGCGGCTCCAGAAGCGAAGAGGCAAAGCGAGCTCATGTAATTGAACGGGGTCAGATGTTACGAGATCTTAGATACGCCTGTCGGATGCTCGTAAAGACCCCGGGGTTTACGATGATCGCCATTCTGGCGGTCGCTCTCGGGATTGGCGCGTCAACGACGATGTTCTCGTCGATCAACGCGCTTTTGCTGCGTCCGATGCCGCTGATCCAGGATCAGGACCGCCTCATCGCGGTTTCGGAGTTCTTCACGAAAACCCCGGATCAAGAGGCAGGCACGTCGTTTCCCGATTACCTGGAATGGAAAAAGAACGTCACCACGCTCGATGGCATCGCTGCCATCACGGAAGCGACCTTCATCATCACAGGTGGCGATAAGCCGGAACGCTATCTCGGCGGGCAGATTTCTGCGGACGCGTTTTCGTTCCTCGGCGTGCAGCCGATTCTGGGCCGGCAATTTCGCCCGGAAGAAGACGAGCTGAACGCGCCGCCCGTCGCGCTCATCGGCTACCAGGTCTGGCAGGAACATTTCGGCGGCGATCGCGGCGTGGTCGGCAAAATTATTCCGATCAACGGCAAGCAGGTCACCGTGATCGGGGTGATGCCGAAAGGCTGGCGGTTCCCCGAGATTTGCGACATCTGGATGCCGCTCCAGATGGAGGAGAAAGATCATCCGCGCGGCAATTTCTTCCTCGATTGCATCGGCAAGGTAAAGAAAGGCGTCTCGATCGAACAGGCGCGCGCGGAGCTGGAAGCGATCACGGCACGGATCGCGGTGCAGCATCCGGACACCAACAGCGGCTGCAGCGTGCGCGTCACGCCATTCCGCGAAGAGATGGTGCGGAATTTCAAGACGCTCACACTACTGGTCATGGGCGCGGTGCTCTTCGTGCATCTGATTGCGTGCGCGAACGTCGCGAACCTTCTCCTGGCTCGTGGCGCCACGCGCGCGAAGGAAATAGGGATCCGTCTCGCTCTCGGAGCGTCGCGGCGGCAGATCATCCGGCAGCTTCTCGCGGAAAGTCTGGTGCTGGGGATGGTGGGCAGCGCGCTTGGTTTGCTCTTCGCGGTGTGGGGCGTGGACCTGATGGTGACGGCGCTGCCGAATGAAGTGCCATACTGGATCCACTTTGATTTCGACTGGCGCGTCTTTTCCTTCGCCATCGGAATCGGCGCGGTCTCCAGCGTTCTCTTCGGATTGCTGCCAGCCTTTCAGGCATCGAATCCGCGGCTCGTTGACGCCCTGAAGGAAGGCGGCCGCACCGGCGCGGGCGGCGCGAAAGGCCAGCGCGTTCGTAATTCGCTCGTCATCGCCGAGGTGGCGCTCGCTCTTGTCCTGTTGATCGGCGCGGGCCTGATGATGCGCAGCTTCATGCATCTTCAGAAAACCGACATCGGGATGAACCCGTCGAGCACCCTGACTTTCCGGGTCGGCCTGCCCGAGGCGCAATTTCCGGAGAACGAAACAGCCGGGCGTTTCTTCGATCAGCTTATTCCGAAATTAGCGACCGCCCCCGGGGTCGAGAGCGCGGGCGCGACGACTTCGCTGCCGGCCTCGGGAAATATCGGCACGAGCGCGTTCGTTCTCGAAGGCGAACCGGAGCCGAAACAGCTTCAGGACGCGCGCCAGATGCGGCAGCTTACGATTACGCCCGGCTATTTTCAGACGGCGCGAATTCCGCTCCTGCGTGGACGGGATTTTACTGTCGCGGATAGCAAGGATGCGCCGCGCGTCGCGTTAATCGACGAGGACGGGGCCCGCGCCTGGTTCCCGAACCAGGACCCAATCGGCCATCAATTGCGCGCGCTCGATAAAGCGGGCGAACCACCAAAGTGGGCGACCATTGTGGGAGTCGTTAGGCCGGTCGTTTACGATCGGCTGACGAATCGACGTCCGATGCCCGCGGTTTATTTCGCACAGGGCCAGGCCTCGGAGCGCTTCATGTCGGTCATGGTCCGGACGAAGACGGACCCGGCGAAGTTCGCGAACCTCGCGCGCAACACCGTCCTCGCCGTGAACAAGGACCTGCCGATCTATCGCGTCCTGACGATGGATGAAGTCGTCGCGCAATCGTTCTGGGACCGGCGCTTTTTCGGTACCCTCTTCACTATCTTCGCCAGCCTCGCGCTCTTTCTCGCCTCGCTCGGTTTGTACGGCGTGATGGCGTACTCGGTGCGGCAACGAACGCAGGAAATTGGCGTGCGGATGGCGCTGGGCGCGCAGACCGGCGACGTTCTGCGCCTCGTCACCGGCCAGGGCCTGCGGTTGATTCTGATCGGCCTTGCGATCGGGTTCGTGAGCGCATTTTTCCTCGCGAAACTTTTGTCCGGAAGTCTGAACGGAATTTCCGCGCACGACCCGCCGAGCTTCGCCCTGGTGCCGGTGATTTTGTTTTTGGTCGGACTTGCCGCGTGCTACCTGCCGGCGCGCGCCGCGATGAAGTTGGATCCGATGGACGCGCTGCGCTACGAGTGAGCGCCACGATATGATTCAGGAAATTCGTCTCGCTTTTCGTAGCCTCGTCAAGACGCCCGGCTTTACCGCCGTCGCCATCATCACAGTCGCGCTGGCGATTGCTGCCAACACCGCTGTCTTCAGCCTCGTTAACGCGCTCCTGATTCGCCCGCTGCCATTCCAGGCGCCGCAGGCGCTCGTTCTCCTCTTCGAAAAATTCTCGGCCCAGGGGCTCGACCAGATTCCGGTTTCCGCGCCGGAATATCTCGATTGGGAAAAACAGACGCGCAGCTACGAGCGGATCGCCGCTTTCAACTTCGCGGATTTCAACCTCACCGGCGGTGACATGCCCGAGCGGATCCAAGGCGCGGTCGTCACTTCCAGTTTATTTCCGCTTCTCGGCGTCGCACCGATTAAAGGGCGCGTCTTCAACGACGGCGAATTCGGCGAAGGCAACGATGCCGTCGTCGTGATCAGCGAGCGTCTCTGGCGGCGGCGGTTCAATTCCAATCCCCAGCTCGTTGGGACGCAGGTCTCGATCAACGGGCGTAGCTTCACGGTCGTTGGGATTATGCCGGCGAATTTCGAGTTCCCGCTTCCCCTTTTCGGTGTGCAAGGCGGGACCTTCGCCGAGCGGGCCGATATGTGGAAGCCGATCGCCTTCACCAAGAACGAGCTGGAATCGCGCGGCTCTCGCAGCTACGGAGTCATCGGTCGCCTGAAACCGGGCGTCACCATCGCGCAGGCGCAGGCGGAGGCGAACACGGTCGTGGCCAACTGGCACCCCCTCTTTCCGGATAACTACGAGCCTGCCACGAAATTCGGCGCGACCATTTATCCTTTGCACAATCTCGTCATCGGCGGGATGCGGCCGGCCTTGATGATTCTGCTGGGCGCCGTGGCGATGGTGCTGTTAATCGCGTGCGCGAACCTCACCACCATGCTGCTCGCGCGGGCCGGAGCGCGGGAACGGGAGTTTGCGATTCGTCTCGCCTTGGGCGCGGGCCGGCTGCAGCTCGTGCGTCAGATGCTTTCGGAAAGCGTTTTGCTCGCTTTGGTCGGTGGCACTGCTGGCGTGGTGCTCGCCATCTGGGGATTGGACCTGCTGAGATCGATCGGTTCGCAAACGGTGCCGCGCATCGCGGAGGTGAATCTGGACCTGCGCGTCCTGCTCGTCACGCTCGCTACCGCGGTCGGCACGGGAGTTATCATCGGGCTCATTCCCGCACTCGCCAGCGGCAAACCGGAATTGACCGAAGCGTTGAAGGAAGGCGGGCGCGGCTCCACCACCGGCCTCAGGCGGAATCAACTTCGCAACGCCCTGGTTATCGCCGAAGTGGCTCTCGCCCTGGTCCTGCTGGTCGGAGCGAGCCTGTTGCTAAAGAGTTTTGTGCGGCTGCAAAACGTTCATCCCGGGTTCGAGCCGAAGAACGTGCTGACCATGGAAGTCTCGCTGCCGCTGTTGAAATATCCGCGCGGCAAACCGGTGGCCGATTTCTACGCGGAGGCTACGCGTCGCGTGAAAGCGTTGCCTGGTGTCGAAGCGGCGGCGTTCACCAGCATCCTGCCGTTGAGCGGGACCAATAGCGACAGCTCGTTCGCCATCGAAGGCCGCGACTCAATGGCGGAGAAAGTTTTCCCCGACGAGGAGATTCGCGACATCACGCCCGAGTATTTCTCGGTCGTGAAGGTGCCGCTCTTGCAAGGCCGCTTCTTTAACGAGGGCGACCAGTTCGAGGGGCCGGGTGTTGTCATCGTCAACAATACCTTCGCGAAGAAGTGGTTTCCGAACCAGGAAGTGATTGGCAAACGCATCACCTTCAGCGACCCGCGCAACCCGGACTTGAAATGGCTCACCATCGTCGGTCTCGTCGGCGACATGCGGCATCGCGGACTCGATCTCGATCCGAAGCCGGAGTATTACACCGCCCACAATCAGACGCCGTATCGCGGCATGATTTTGGCCGTCCGAAGCGCGCAAGACCCGCGCTCGCTTACTTCCGCGATCCGCCGCGAGATCAGTCGGCTCGATCCTGATTTGCCGGCGGCAAATGTGCGGACGCTCGAGCAGGTGACAGCCGATTCCATCGCGCCTCGGCGCCTCTCGGTTGTCCTGATCGGGGTCTTCGCGACGGTCGCATTGGTGCTCGCCTCGGTGGGAATCTACGGCGTGATGTCGTTCCTGGTTGTCCAGCGCACGCACGAAATCGGGGTGCGAATGGCGCTGGGCGCGCAGCGCGGCGATGTCTTGCGCCTCGTCATCAGCGGGGCCGCGAAACTGGTCCTCATCGGCACGTGCCTCGGTCTGTTGCTTGGCGTCTTTAGCAGCCGGGCCCTGGGGAACATGCTCTACAATGTCAGTGCGTTCGATCTGACGACTTTCGCCGGCGTCACTTTCGCGCTTTGCGTTGTCTCCTTGTTCGCCAGTTACATTCCCGCCCTGCGCGCCACTCGCGCCGATCCGATGATCGCCCTCGGCCACGGATAACCGTCCCATGAACACATTTTTCCAAGACCTTCGTTACGGACTGCGCATGCTTCTCAAGAACAAAGGCTTTACCGCTGTTGCCGTCCTCGCGCTCGCTCTCGGAATCGGCGCGAACACCGCGATCTTCAGCCTGGTGAACGGCGTTCTCCTCCGGCCGCTTCCGTTCCCGGACGCGGAACGCATCATCTACATCGAAGGCAAAAATCCTGCGGCGGCGGGCATTACCGAGAGCAACATCTCGTTTCTCGACTTTACTGATTGGTCGCAACAAACCGATCTCTTCGCGAGCACCGCCGCCTACTGGACCGGTACCGCCAACTTTGGTGCGGATGGGGCGGAGCCGGAGCGCGTGCCGCGCGCCGGTGTGACGACCGGGTTCTTCTCCGTGCTCGGGGTCCAGCCTGTTCTCGGGCGAACGTTCGTTCCCGAAGACGACAAAGGGTGGCCGCAAAGCGTCGCGATCATCAGCCACGGCTTATGGAAGCGCCGCTTCGGATCTGATCCGGCCATCGTCTGGAAACAGGTCCAGATCAGCTCAAGACCCCTCACGATCATCGGCGTGATGCCGCCGGGGTTTGAATACCCGGAGCAAACCCAAGTTTGGGTGCCGAGCGCGGTCAATCTCTCGGATGAACCGCGCGATAACCGGGTGTGGTCGGCGATCGCGCGTCTGAATAACGGTGTCGATCTGAAGCAGGCGCAAACTCGTCTCAGCGCCATCAATGCGCAGCTCGACAAGCAGTTTCACGAGACGAACAAAGGTTGGGACGTGTTTGTTTCGACGCTCCACGAACGGCTCGTTCGGGAGGTAAAACCGTCCCTCCTCGCGCTCCTTGGCGCCGTCGGATTCGTGCTCCTCATTGCCTGCGCGAACGTAGCCAATCTCCTCCTCGCCCGCAGCGCCGCGCGGCAAAAGGAAATTGCGATCCGGGCCGCGATGGGCGCGAGCCGCACGCGCGTTCTGCGGCAGATGCTGACGGAGAGCATCCTGCTCTCGGCGATCGGCGGGGCTGCGGGACTCGTTCTCAGTATTTGGTTAACCGATCTGCTGATGTCGATGTTGCCCGAAGGCGCGCCGCGGCTCGAGCAGATCGGGATTGATTATCGCGTCCTGACGTTCGCTCTCGGCGTCTCGGCGTTTACCGGCATTCTCTTCGGCATCGTCCCGGCGCTCCAGGCGTCGAAGCTCGACATCACCAGCGCATTGAAAGAAGGCGGACGCAGCGGCGAAGGACATCGGCGGACGAGCGCGCGCAGCCTGCTGTTGATCGGGGAGGTCGCCCTTTCGCTCATGCTCCTGGTCGGCGCTGGATTGCTCATCAAGAGTTTCCTCCGTCTTCAGGAGGTGCGGCCCGGCTTCAATGCGCACAACGTCCTCATCGCCAACCTGGCGTTGCAGGGTGTGAAATACAAAGATGATCAGCAGTACGTGGAATTTTTCCGGCAACTGACAGAACGGCTGGAAGTGGTGCCGGGCGTGCAAGCGGCGGGAGGCAGCGTCAATCTTCCGCTCAACGCGAGTGGTTATGCGATTGGA
>PLCM01000032.1 GCA_003134765.1 Spartobacteria bacterium
TGATCTTCCAGTTGTCGTTCGTGGCCAGGGTTGTGCTGCCTTGGTGTAGTTCCAGTTTACATACGTAGCCGCGCCAGTCTTATCGGAACCCACAATGAAGACGGGACTAAATGCCGAATGATTCACGATGCCGGCACCGGTGATATCCAGTGTCTGGCTGGACGTGCCGAAGTCGCTGGGGTCGATAGGGAACGTATAGGCAGGCGCTGCGGCATTGAACGTCAGCCCGCCGATGGATGTGGTCGCCGCGGAAAACTCGATGGACTTCTGGGTCGAAGCATCGAACGACGCCGTCCCATCCGGCACGGTCGGGCTTGATGACCAGTTTGCGCCCGTGTTCCAGACATCCGTGCCCGGAGCGCCGAGCCAGGTCCCATCCGTGGCATGAGCCGCTATCGCCCAGAGCATGGAGAGCAGCAGCGCACCGCCGCGGAACAGCATAAAGCAGCGGGATCTGCCGAGTCCCGATGACGCTAGCGACGGTTGTTGGTTACACATGGCTTCCCTTCTGGAAGCAATGCGGAAAAACGGGCCAGGGAACGGACATTTTTCCGAGAAAAACTTTTCCCGCTCACTGGCCTGCTGTCTGATGGCGGCAGCCAGGATGGCCGCCTGCCCCGCAGCCGCGACGGCCGCGGCCACCCTCTCCATCGAAAGAGAAATGCATTGCTCACGGCAAGTCGAATGCTTATGCTTCCCTCATGAAAGTCGCCAAAAAGTCGCCGAAACGTCGCCCGGCTAAACGCGCTACACTCACACTGCCCGCCCAGGGTTATCGCGCCGTGGATGAGTTGCGAGGAGACCTGTCGCGCAGCTCGTATCTGCATGGTCTGCTCGATCGGGAAAAAGCGCGCCGGCAACGGGAGGCGTTTGTCGCCCGCGCGAACGCGCAGTGCACGGAAGCCTTTTGCCGCGAAGCGGTCCGGCTCAATGCCCGTCTCCCAGTTCACGGCGAGAAATGAGGTTGACTCTGTATTGCTCCACGACGCGCGGAGACGAGCCCAACTATGTCGCGATTCAGGACCCGGCCCTGGCCGCAATTCCAACCGTGCTGGTTTGTCCGATGCTGCGGCAGATGGAGTGGGCGGACTTTCGCGCAAAAGTCGAATGGGACGACGCTATCTATATCGTGGCCTGCGACCTCGCCCGCCCCGTGCACCGTCAGGGACTTCGCCATCTTGGAGAGCTGAGCGAAGAAGAATCGACCGCGGTGATGAAGGCATTTGCAGAGTTGCTGGCGCGCGATCTGTGATTCAAAAAAGTCCCACTTCCCGCGAAGGGGGTAGATGTCTTCGGGAAGAGAGTGGAGACGCCTCTCCTCGCCGAGGGGCGGATGTTATTCGCGTGTCTCAGGTGTGGTAACGCGGACGCGCGCCTTACTGCAAATTGTATACCTCGACGAGCCCAACACCGGTCGTGCTGTTCTTCCCGCGGACGATGGCGGTGTAATTACCGGGAGCTAGAGTCGCTACCAAGGCCGATTCCAAATCGTTTGTCGGTGGAATCGTCGTCGCTTCGATCTCGGCTTGCTGTGACTGGCCGGTCTGATCGTTGATCTTCCAGTTGTCATTGGTCGCGAGCGTAGTCCCACTTCCGTCGTGCAGCTCAAGAGTTGGATCGGCCAGAACGCCCGCCACTCCAGCGCCACTCAGGGATGGTCCAAGCGCACGCACGATCACTTTCGCGGGAGTGCTGCAGATTCCACCGCCTACGATCAACCCACCAATCATGACATTGTTACCTGTGTCTACAAATCCACGCGTGCTGATGTTCGCCAGCTGGGAGTTCGCGCTTTGCGCCAGATCGTAAACCTCGACTAAGCCGACGCCCGTCCCTCCATTCTTACCGGCAAGAATGGCGGTGTATGGCCCTGGAGTAAGAGTCGTCAGGATTGCCGATTCCAAGTCGTTAACCGGAGGAATTGTCGTGGAGCGGATGTCAGTTTCTTGCGATTGGCCGGTTAGATCGTTGATTTTCCAGTTGTCGTTTGTAGCGAGTGTCGTGCTGCCTTGATGGAGTTCCAAAGTCGGATCAGACAAAGTAGCGCCAACTCCGGTGAGCGAAGGACCCATCCCGCGAAGAATAACCTTCTTTGGATCGTTTCCAGTGATGATAAAACCAGCGATGAGCACCTGGTCTCCAGTCAGGACGCGCATCCGGGTGGAAATATTGAGCAAGGTTGCGGCTGGACTTGGCGCTGGGGTCGGGGTCGACAGAGCAAAAGCATAAACTTTGTTGTCATTGGCGATGTAAATGCGCCCGCGAGCCGCGATCCCGGTGTTGTATCTGCGGGCGCCGGTCATCAACTCATTAGCGCCGCCGCCGGCATAAACAGCGTTGCCGGTATCACCATCGTAACCGTGCAAGCGTCGATCGCCTTCGGCCCCGACTACCCATACAGTCACGTTGTTGATTCCATCGGTGGAGGTGACGAAAGGCGAGCCGCGTCCGCTTTGGTTCACGCTCCACGCGCTCGTGATGGTGGGCGGATTGGTGGGATTGATACGAAAAGCGGTCAGATTGGTGTTGCTGTCGCGAAAAGCCACATAGGTGCCCGAGCTCGTCCGATAGGTAGCTGCCGCCTGAATGATCTCGCTGCTGGAAACGTGCGACTGCGCCACCGGGTTGCTGACGCCACCGAGGTTGCCGCGATTGAGCAAATACGCATTTCCATCTTTGCCGAGCGAAACCACAAGTTTAGAAGGCGTGGCGCCGGGAACGTCCACGAGCAATGGGCCGGACCCACCAATGTCGATATCGCCGTTGTCGAGCGATTTCCAGTTGTTGGGCGCCCAATAATCATTGGTGACACCACTGAATACCGGACCGGATTGGAAGCGGATAATCGCTTCACCACCACTCCAGGTGGTCGCGCTAAAAGTGTTTCCCGTCGCTATAAATGGAGTTGCACCGTCACTGGAAACGCCGCCAACTGACCAGGCACCACCACCGGTCACCGGAGTGGCCCAGGCGGTTACGCTCGCAGGGTTGTTTATGGGCACGCCGACCAGCCAGCCGTGATAAATTCCGCAGTCGCCGAAATGTCCGCCATAAGGGACATAAACAACGTTATTCACGATGGCTAATGCGCCGCGTTCATTTTGCACCGACGACGTAAAGGAGGTGCTTCCCGACACGGCTTTGGCATCAACGTCCACCGGCCAGCCCGAATTGATGGCGCCCGTGTCGACGTTCAGGGAAAAAATGAGGTGTTTCTTAGTCGTGCCACCGTCGGGGGTAGTCATTGCGTCGAAGAAAAGTGAGCGCGAAGCAAAATCCACGATGGGTGTGCCGGTGATGCCGAGTGGATCGATGTTGCCGCAGGGGAGATTTGCTAAGGGCACAGGCGTGCCAACGTTGCGTTGCCAGATAATGCTGCCGTCGATCGCGTCGAGCGCGTAAACATTGTTCGATTCCGTCACGGCAATAATCATTGCCTTACAGCCCGGGCCGCCCTCGATGTAAAGTGGTTGGGCGTAGACGTTGCCAACGATCGTACCGTTAAAGTTTGTGGCGCGCGTCAGATTGGCGGCGGCGGCCTGCGTGAACGCGGGGTCGATGTAAAGACCGTCACGCGAATCATGGTTGTGATGCTGGGTGACGTTGACTGCCGTGGCCGTGGTCGCTGCTGTCGCTTCGCCTCCGTATGGCACCAGGGGATCCGGCAATTTTTCCACTGCATAAATGTCGTGCACCGTAGGAGAGGCGGGCGCTTGGGCGTGGCCGGTCACAGACCGCCCCATTGAGACGGCGAGAATCATGGCCACGCCGGCGACCAGATATGACGGTGTCCTCAAGATTGCGAATTTGAGTGATAGGTTCCTTTTCATAATTTGCCTTCACCAAGCAATGCGGAAAAACGGGCCCGAAAACGGAATATCGCGCCGGAAATAATTTCTCTCCAGGCCCCGACTGCGGGTCAACGCGGGCATTCTTCTGAGCAATTCTAAGCGCACAGCGTCGCATTGAGGGCTATTGGATGTTATAAACTTCCACGAGGCCGACGCCCGTAGTGCCACCGTTGCCGCGCACAATCGCAGTGTAAGCGCCAGGAGGCAGCGACCGCAGCACAGCGCTCTCGCGCGGGTCGTTAGGGGCAAGATTAACGGCCTGGACCTCCGCCGCGGAAGGATCCTCCTGCCAGTCGTTATTGAACACTAAGAGCGCGCCGTTGCCATCGTGTAACTCAAGTGTCGGATCCTGGAGCGCTCCCGTGATTCCGAAGTTGCCAAGCGTAGGTCCTATTGCCCGCACGACCACTTTCCCGTTGCCGCCGCCGCCTCCACCGATAATCAAACCGCCAATCATGACGTTGTCGCCCGTATCGACAAAGCCCCGCGTGGCGATATTCCCGAACCGGGAATTGGCGGCCTGGTTAAGATCATAGGCTTCAACCACACCTATCCCAGTGGTGTCGTTTTTCCCACGCACGATCGCCGTGTAGCCGGCGTTGTTTGCCGGCAAGGTGATCACGATGGCCGATTCCAAGTCATTGCTCGGAGGAATGCCCGTCGCTTCGATCTCGGCCTGCTGACTGCTGCCGTCGGGCCTCGTTTTCCAGTTATCATTGCTAGCCAGCAACGCGCCATCTCCACTATGCACTTCAAGGGTGGGATCAGCCAGCACACCGTTAAAGAACTGAGCTAACGAAGGACCGATCGCACGCACAATCACCTTCTTCGGGTCGGTTCCTGTGATAATGAAGCCGCCGATCAGCACGTTCTCCCCCGTTTGCACGCGGAGGCGGGTGGCGATGTTGAGAAGCTGGGACGGGCCAGCCGTAGGCGTTGGAGTCGGCGTAGGGACAGGGGTAGATGTTGGCGTTGCTGTCGGCGTCGCTGTAGGAGTCGCTGTCGCTGTTGCTGTGGGAGTCGCAGTCGCCGTTGCCGTGGCTGTAGGGCTAGGTGTGGGTGTTGGGGTTCCAGGGCAGTTAGCAAAACTCCAGTTAGCGCCGTTATTGCCCGAATTGATGCCGCCGATAACCGTGATCGCCGCGCTCCCTGCTTGATCCTGCACATCAACATCCGTCATGGAAAAAATTCCACCGCCCGACCATGCGCGCTGAGTGCCGGGGACGCTGGAGCGAAGCAGGATCTTTGTTGCATCGCCGCAAGCAGCTCCACCGCCATTTAGCTTGATTGTCCCGGCGTTTGAAACATCTGCGGCCAGGGTCAGGCCGCCGCTACCAGTGAAGTCGAGCGTGCAGCCGCCGTCGATCGTGAGAAAGGCCACGCCATTAATGACAGTGCCGCTGGCGGGCTTGACTGTGACGCTGTTAACCAGATGAATGTCGTTGCGCCCATTCGTGTTGTAGGTTCCCGTGCCAGCGAGATTCTGTGTCGTACTGGCAACGCCGCCGACGCCATTGAAGCGAAGCTCGGCAAAGCCGCTGCTGCTGATAATCGAACCGCCATTAGTGAAGGTTGTGCCCTGAAAAAAGAGATAGCGGTTGTTCATGTCCAGCGTGCCTCCGCTAGCCACTGTCACATCGCCGTTCGTTGTCGTGTCGGCGCTCTCCATGAAGGTTGCGCCAGAGTCAATCGTCATCCTGGCAAAGGTGCCTGTCCCCGTGGTAATGCCACTGACCGCTTCAAACGGCACAGTGGTAAGGCCGGCGAAATTGACCGTCACCGGGCCTTGCGTTTGAAGTATGCCGGCACCGGAAATCGTGCCGCTATTGGTAATAGTTCCGTTCTTAAATACGAGCGTATTCGGCAGTGACAACGTACTGCCGGACGCAATCAAGAGAGGAGTCACGCCACCGATAACCGTTCCGCTGGCAGGCGTGACAGTGGTAGTGTTGATGATGTGGATGTCAATCAGAAAGCCACTGCTCGCGTAAGTGCCCGTGCCCGCGATAGTCTGCGTCGTGCCGGCAACGCCGCCAACCCCATTGAAGTCGATCTCCCCATCTGTGGACGTACTACTGAAGATTGAGCCGCTATTGGTGAAAGTCGTCCCTTGAAATTCCAAAAACCGATTGTGAGTGTCCAGGCTGCCGCCGCTGACCACGGTAAAATCGCCGTTTGCTGTTAAGGTGTCGTTCTGGACCAGTGTCGCCCCGTTATCGATCGTCACCCTTCCGAAGTTGCCGCTGGCCGTGGTAATACCATTGACGGCTTCAAACGGCGCAGTTGTGCTGCCGGGGAAACTGAGCGTCACCGGGCCCTGGGTTTGCAGGATGCCTGGGCCGGAAATCGTGCCGCTGTTGTTGATAGTTCCGTTCTCGAAAACGAAATTACTCGGCAGTGACAACGTACTGCCGGCCGCAATGAAGAGAGGAGTCACGCCACCGATAACCGTTCCGGCGGCAGGCGTGACGGTGGTAGTGTTGATGATGTGGATGTCAACCAGAAACCCAGCGCTCGCGTAAGTGCCCGTACCCGCGATGGTCTGGGTCGTGCCGGCAGCGGCGCCAACCCCATTGAAATCGATCTCCCCGTCGGTGGACGTGCTACTAAAGATTGAGCCGCCATTTGTGAAAGTCGTACCCTGAAATTCCAAAAACTGATTGTGCATGTCCAGGCTGCCGCCACTTGTCACCGTAAGATCCCCGTTGGCCGTTAAAGTGTTGCCCTCGACCAGTGTCGCCCCGTTATCGATCGTCACCCTTCCGAAGTTGCCTTGGCTCGTGGTGGTGCCACTGACGGCTTCAAACGGCGCGGTGGTGCTGCCGGCGGAATTGACCGTCACCGGCCCCTGGGTTTGTAGTATGCCGGCGCCAGAAATCGTGCCGCTGTTACTGATAGTTGTGCCGTTCTTGACCACCAGTGTATTCGGCAGCGACAAAGTATTGCCGGCGTCAATTGTAAAGGTGTGCACGCCATTGATGACAGCTCCACTTGCCGGCGTGACTGTCGTCGTGTTGATGATGTGCAAGTCCACAGGTTTGGTGGGATCATACGTGCCCGCGCCGGCCATTGTTTGCGTGGTGCTGGCAGCGCCGGCCACGCCTTGGAAGCGAAGCTCGCCGATGCCGGTACTGCTGATGATCGAGCCACTGTTTGTAAAGGTCCCGCCTTGAAAGAAGAGAAAGTTATTCGTCATGTCCAGCGTGCCGTTGACTGTCAGGTCGGCACAAGTTTGATTTCCATCTTCGGTGACAGTGTGGCCGTTCGAGATGATGACGTTATCGCTTGCGCCGGGAACGCCCGCACCACCCCAGGTGGCGGAACTACCCCAACTTCCCGATTGCGTGCTCGTGAAAGTCGTAGCATGGACCTGCCCTGCCCACGCGCTTGCGATCAAGAATATGGGTAACGCCAACCATTTACAGAATCGCTGATTCGTTTTCATAGTTTTGCCCTTCATTAAGCAATGCGGAAAAACGGCCGCCAAAACGGACATGCGATTAAAAAAGTTTCGCTTCCCGCGGCACGACGGGGTACCTTTCTTCCGGGAAGAAAGTGGAAACGCCGCCCGATCACGCACCGCCGCACGATGTCACTCAAATCCTGAAGGATTGGAGTGAGGGCAGAGAAGAGCGACGGTGGCGAGAAGAACCGCGCGAGTGGTGGACGGTCAGCAATGCCTCGAGGCATAGACTCGTGAAACAGGCGGTAAATGCCCGTGGATTCAAGGGCTTGGCGTTCATGCGATGGAGATGGTTGGAGTTTTTGGAAAACATTGCGTTCTTTACTTCGCAATGCGGAAAGACGGCGCTGAAACGGACATGCGCCGGAAATAATTTCTCTCCAGGCCCAGACTGCGAGGGCAACGCGGGCATTTTCGTCCCAGCAATTCCAAGCGCACGGAAGAAGACGCGATTGGAGCCGGCGCGCCCTCGCGCCGGTGAGGTAATATCGCTTTTCCCAGTCGGCGCGGTGGCGCGCCGGGTCCAAGAGATTATCCTATTGGATGTTATAAACTTCCACGAGGCCGACGCCCGTAGTGCCACCGTTGCCGCGCACAATCGCAGTGTAAGCGCCAGGAGGCAGCGACCGCAGCACAGCGCTCTCGCGCGGGTCGTTAGGGGCAAGATTAACGGCCTGGACCTCCGCCGCGGAAGGATCCTCCTGCCAGTCGTTATTGAACACTAAGAGCACGCCGTTGCCATCGTGTAACTCAAGTGTCGGATCCTGGAGCGCTCCCGTGATTCCGAAGTTGCCGAGAGTAGGTCCTATTGCCCGTACGACCACTTTCCCGTTGCCCCCGCCGCCGCCACCGATAATCAAACCGCCAATCATGACGTTGTCGCCCGTATCGACAAAGCCCCGCGTGGCGATATTCCCGAACCTGGAATTGGCGGCCTGGTCAAGATCATAGGCTTCAACCACACCTATCCCAGTGGTGTCGTTTTTCCCACGCACGATCGCCGTGTAGCCGGCGTTGTTCGCCGGCAAGGTGATCACGATAGCCGATTCCAAGTCATTGCCCGGAGGAATGCCCGTCGCTTCGATCTCGGCCTGCTGACTGCTGCCATCGGGCTTCGTTTTCCAGTTATCATTGCTAGCCAGCAACGCGCCGTCTCCACTATGCACTTCAAGGGTGGGATCAGCCAGCACACCGTTAAAGAACTGAGCTAACGAAGGACCGATTGCACGCACAATTACCTTCTTCGGGTCGGTTCCCGTGATAATGAAGCCGCCAATCAGCACGTTCTCCCCCGTTTGCACGCGCAGGCGGGTGGCGATGTTGAGAAGCTGCGACGGGGCGGCCGTAGGCGTTGGAGTCGGCGTAGGATTAGGTGTTGACGTAGCAGTTGCTGTAGGTGTTGCCGTCGCCGTGGCTGTAGGTGTTGCGGTCGCCGTTGCCGTGGCTGTAGCTGTAGGAGTAGGTGTTGGGGTGGTGCCAGGGCAGGCAGCAAAACTCCAGTTGCTACCGTTATTGCCCGAATTGACCCCGCCAGTAACCGTAATCGCGGCGCTGCCTGCTTGATCCTGCACATCAACATCCGTCATCGAAAAAATTCCACCGCCCGACCATGCCCGCTGAGTGCCGGGGACACTGGAGCGAAGCAGGATCTTCGTCGCATCGCCGCAAGCTGCGCCGCCGCCATTGAATAAGATGCTGCCGTTGTTCGTGACAGTACCGGATAACGTAAGTTGCCCCGTGCCAAGGTTCCTGAGCGTCGAGCCGCTATCAATCGTAATAGCGGTTAGGTTGAGATTGCCATTCTGCACGGCCGTCGTGTTCGCCATGATGTTAATGGCGATGTTGCCGTAGGTTCCTGAGCCGGCGAGATTCTGGGTCGTGCCTGAGGCACCGGCGACGCCTTTGAATTGTATCTGGCCGCCGGAACTGGTGGTGACTGCCCCATTGTTCGTGAAGGTCGTACCCTGAAAATTAAGGAATTGATTGTTCATGTCCAGAGTGCCGTTGATCGTCAGGTCGCCGCTCTCAGTTATAGTGCTGTTTTGTAACAAGGTCGCGCCACTGTCCACGGTGATCGCCGCCAGATTGCCGTTAGAAGTCGTCGTGCCGCTCACCACTTCCAGTAGCGCCGTCATCGCCCCGCTACTGGTAATGATTACGTTGTTCTGCGTCTTCAAGATGCCGTTTCCGGAAATCGTGCCGAGGCTGCTGATGTTGATCTGAGACTGGCCTGACGTGCTGTTTACTAACAGATTATTCGTTAAGGAGAGTGTGCCGGCGGAGGGTGTGCCATTAAAACTTTCGAAGCCGATGTCCAAAGCAACATCGCCATTTAACGTCGTGCCGATGGCGGGTACGACCGTCGTGTTCGCCATGATGTTAAGGGCGATGGTGTGGTACGTTCCTGAGCCGGCGAGATTCTGGGTCGTGCCTGAGGCACCGGCGACTCCTTTCAATTGTACCTGGCCCCCGGAACTGGTGGTGACTGCCCCATTGTTCGTGAAGGTCGTACCCTGAAAATTAAGGTATTGATTTGCCATGTCCAGAGTGCCGTTGATCGTGAGGTTGTTAGCGCATCGAGTGGTGTCAAGCGTCACGGTGTGCCCGATAGCGATGGTCACATCATCGCCGCAAGCGGGAACGCCCGCACCACCCCACGTCGCCGCGCTGCCCCAGCTTCCTGATTGGGTGCTCGTGAAAGTCGTGGCCTTGACCTGCCCCGACGACATGACGGCGATCAAGAATATTGGTAACGCCAACCACTTACTGAATCTCTGATTTGCTTTCATAGTTTTGCCCTTCACCAAGCAATGCGGCAAAGCGAACCCGAGAACGGACATTGAGATTTAAAAAAGTTCGCTTCGCCCGGCGCGACCGGGTAGATTTCTTCCCGAAAGAAAGTGGAAACGCCTCTTCATCACGAACCGCCGCACGATGTCACCCAAATCCTGAAGGATTGGAGCGAGGGCAGCGGGGATGCCTCGGCTCGCCTGATGCCTCTTGTTTACGAAGAACTCCGCCGCCTGGCGCGCGAATATATTCGACGCGAGCGCGCCGATCACACCCTCCAGGCGACTGCGCTCGTCCACGAAGCCTACCTCCGCATGGTGGACGAGAAGAACGTCACCTGGAAGGACCGCGCGCATTTCTATGGCATCGCCGCCCGGTTGATGCGGCGCATTCTGGTCGACCACGCGCGCGCACATAACGCCGCGAAACGCGGCGGCCTGGAGCAGAAGTTATCGCTGGATGAAGCGCGCGATCTGCCTGCGGCCGGGGCGACCGATCTGGTAGCCCTCGATGGCGCCCTAGAGAGCCTGGCCAAAACCTACCCGCGCAAGAGCGAAGTCGTGGAGTTGAAGTTCTTCGGCGGCCTGGACGCGAACGAGATCGCGGAAGTGCTCAACGTTTCGGAAAAGACGGTCCTGCGCGACTGGAGCTTCGCGAAGCTTTGGCTTTGCCGGGAGCTGAGCGCCGCCTAGGACGAACCTAACCGCAGATGACGCGGATTACACAGATATAAGACAGCAGGCCTCCGTTCAGCAAAAATCCGCGTAATCCGCGGTCAATTAATGATCCAGCCCGAAAGAGCGCAGCGTGTTGCCGAAGTCGTGGAAGCCGCGCTCGAACGCGAAGCCTCCGAGTTGCCGTCATTCCTCAATGAATCTTGCGGCGATGACCTGGCGCTTCGCCGGGAAGTTGAGTCACTCCTCGGTTATCAAAAAGAAGCGACAGACTTCATCGAAGCGCCCGCCTACCAAAACCACGCAAACTCCCTGGCCGAGGAGCGCGGTGAGTTGAAGCCAGGCGATCGACTCGGCGAATACAAGATCCTGTCATTGCTCGGTGAAGGCGGTATGGGGGAAGTCTACCTCGCGGAAGATTCAAACCTGGGCCGGCAAGTAGCTATCAAGCTGGTCAAAGCCGGTCTTGGGCGAGCAGGTCTCATTCGCCATTTCCAGCGCGAAGAAAGAATCCTGGCCGCCCTCACTCATCCTAACATCGCGCGGCTCTATGGCGGAGCGGTAACCGAGGACGGCCTGCCTTATTTCGTCATGGAATACGTGGAAGGCGAGCGGCTCGATTCCTATTGCGAGCTTTATCGCCTTACGATCCCCGAGCGGCTGCAACTCTTCCGCAAAATCTGCGCGGCGGTCTCCTACGCTCATCAGCATCTCGTTATCCATCGCGATCTCAAGCCGTCGAACATTCGCGTAACCAAAGAAGGCGAACCGAAACTGCTCGACTTCGGAATAGCAAAGCTGCTCGACGATGAGACGGCGCTGACTGAACAAACCATGACACTCACCAATGTGATGACGCCGGATTACGCGAGTCCCGAGCAAGTCCGCGGCGAACCAATGACGACCGCAAGCGATGTCTATAGCCTCGGGGTTGTCCTCTATGAGTTACTGACCGGGAAGAAACCTTACCGCACCCAGAGCCGACGGCTCGAGGAAATCTCGCGCGCCGTCACAGAGCAGGAACCGACCAAGCCGAGCACTGCCGCCGCCAGCGGCGGAAACTCGAATTCCGGTCCGAGCCGGACTGGCACCTTTCGAAACTCGAAACTCTTGAAAGGCGATCTCGATAACATTGTCTTGATGGCGCTGCGGAAAGAACCGGCCCGCCGCTATTCTTCGGCGGGTCAATTCTCGGAAGATATCCGGCGTCACCTCGAGGGTCTGCCGGTCATCGCGCGCCGCGATACCGTTGGTTATCGCACGTCGAAATTTGTCGCGCGCCATCGACTTGCAGTCGCGGCTACTGTTTTGGTTGCGGCTGCTATTCTCGGCAGTTTGCTCGTCGCGCTTTGGGAAACCAGGCAGGCCCGCGCCCAGCGCGATGTTGCGCGGCGCATCAACACGTTCTTGCAAGACATGCTCGGCGCCGCCGCGCCCGACGTAAAGGGTGTTGACGTCAAGGTGGCCGATGTTCTGAGCGACGCGTCCAGTCGCGCCAAAACAGAGCTGGCGGATGAACCTCGAGTAATGGCCGACGTCTTGATGACGCTCGGGAGGACTTATATCTCGCTGGGGCAGTATGCTCCGGCGGAAGCGAATCTGCGGGCCGCGCTGGCAGCGAGTTTAAAAGCCAACGGCGAATTGCATCCAACAACCGCTACAACCATGGGGTGGCTGGGATTGGCTTTGGCTGATCTTGGGAAAACCACGGAAGGCGAAAAGGTTTCACGTAAGGCGGTTGAACTCCAACGCAAACTCCATCCTAAAGGGCACGAAGACCTCGGAGTAGCCTTATACGCTCTTGGAATGAACTTGGTCTACAAAAAGGAACCGAAAGCAGCCCAAGAGTACCTGAAGGAAGCGTCAGAACTTATCAAGAAGCACCTCGGCGAAGCCAACGGTTATTACATGACATCGCTTGTTATGCTGGCGATGGCGCATGAAAGGGCGGGCGAAGTGGTTGTGGCGGAGCCTCTCTATCGGCAAGCGATTGATGTGGGAGGCCGGGTAGAGTCGCGTTACCGGATCTATTTAGCGCAGGCTCAGGCCCTCTTGGGCATCCTGCTGATTAACAAAGAAGCTTATTCCGAAGCGGAGACGCTTTTGCAAAAAAGCGAAACAACCTACAGCGAAGTCATGGGAGGCGATACGAATTACAGCGTCGCAGTTGTTAAAGCGAACCTGGGATTGCTTTATTTTCTCAAAGGCGATTACGCAAAAGCCGAGAATGAGGACAAAAAGGCAATCGACTTGGTTCGAAAATACATGGGCCCGGAACACCCCCTAACGGCGAGCACGGCTGTCACCCTGGGGTTAAGTTTGACGCGGGAAGGAAAGGCGGTGGAAGGCGATCCTTACCTGCGGGAGGCACTTGCGATTCGGAAGAAAATCTTGCCGCAAGGAGACGTTTCGATCTCCTCCGCCGTCAGTGCGCTGGGCGAATGTCTAACCATGCAGCAGCGCTACGCGGAAGCTGAGCCCCTGCTCAATGACAGTTACAAAGAACTTAAGTCGAAGGTAGGAGATCAAGAGAAGCGGACGGTCGAGGCCCGCCAGCGCCTGGTCAGGCTCTACGATGCGTGGGGAAAGCCCGATCAGGCCGCGCAATTTCGCTAGGTCCCGTACAGATTGGCAATCGCACGCGCTTCGTCACGAACACGCGCAACCAACTCCTTCGGCGCCAGGACCCGCGCGTGTTTACCCCAGCTCAGGATCCAGCGCTCGATCTCTTCCAGGCCGCCCAGTTCCAATTCCAGAATCATCGATCCGTCTGCGTTTTCCCGGACTCGTTGCGATTCGTGCCATTTCCTTTCGGCGACGAGCCGGGCTGCGAAAGAATCGAACTGCAACCGGATGCGCTGCTTTTTGCCGGCCGAGTGAACGCCAAAGCTTCCGCTCAGGACTTGGGCGATGGAAAAATCGGCCGGCCGGCGGAAACGCTTCGTGGTTAGCGCGACCTTCCGCATGCGGGGCAGAGCAAACGTGCGCAGTTGCCGCCGCTCCAAATCCTCGGCGAAAAGGTACCACTGATTCTCCAGACAACCGAGATGATAGGGCCGCACCCGCCGCGATTCGTAGCCGCTGCTCTGCAATTTTCGATATTCAAACTCCAGCTCAACGCAGCGGAGCACGCCTTTGCTCACCGTTTCGAACAATTCGAGGTCTGCCACGCTCGCGCCGGCGCTGCGAAATGAGATCGCGTCCTCGAGGTCGTGCCAGGAAAAGGAAACGCGGTCCTTGAGTCCATCCGTCAGTTTTCGAAAAGCCGAATGGAGCGGGCGCTCGAACGGCGTGCCCTTGTATTGCGCCAGCGCCTTTTGCGCGACCAGCAGTGCGGTTATTTCCCCTTCGGAAACTTCGATACTCGGAAATCCAGTAACCGGTTCCGTGTAAAAGAAACCAAACTCCTGCGGATGATAATCGATCGGCAACCCGAGCCGGTCCCGCATGAAGTCGATATCGCGCTGGATCGTTTTCGCCGAGACCTCCAGTTCGGCCGCGATCTTCTGGCAGTTTGGAAAATGCCGGGCCTGGAGCGCCGCGTGGAGCCGCATCATGCGCTGGAGCGGCGGTCGCGAAAAACCGCGCTCGGGTTTCTTCTGTAGCAGCGGCCCTGCGGGCCGCTTGAGAGAGGTGTCGATTGCCATGGCTCGCCAATCTCACGCGCCCCACAGGGACGCGACTACAGGGGGCGGCTTGAAGCCGAAAATATTTTGAAATTCTTTCACCATCGGACAGTCCATGTCCTACCCCCTATTTTAGGATCGCGCCATGAAAAGATACAAGACTCATTATCCGCGTCGCAATCTGCTCGCCATTCCGTACTCCGTCCGGCCCGACCGGATCGAGCGCGGTCTGCGCATCCTGCGGGCTCTGCGCCATTCCTTGTCGGCGGCGGCTGCCCCCCTCCCGCGCCCGCAGCAAAAGGAGTTCGATTTCGCCTTGGCGAAGCGAGCCTGATTTCTCACGAGAGAAGTATTGCAACCGGCGGAGCTGGTCGCTAGGTTCGATTCTCTGCTGGCGGCTACGGCCGTCGGCGAGCGCTCTGGGAATCATGGACGTCAGCGGAACAATCGAAGCGATCCTCGGCCAAAAAGGGACCGAGATTTTTTCGGTGTCACCGGACGCGACCGTGTTCGAGGCGGTCGAGCTCATGGCGAACAAAAATGTCGGTGCGTTGCTGGTGGTGGAGAATGACAGGCTGGTCGGGATGATTTCGGAGCGCGACTACACGCGTAAAGTGATGTTGCGCGGCAAGAAGTCCCGTGAAACCCAGGTGCGGGAGATCATGTCGAGCGACCTGACCGTCATCACTCCGCGCGAGCCGGTGGAAAATTGTTTGCGCATGATGACCGACAAGCGGATCCGGCACCTGCCGGTTCTGGATGGCGACACGATTCGCGGCGTCATTTCGATCGGTGATCTGGTCAAGTGGGTCATCGCCACCCAATCGGCCGCGATCCAGCATCTCGAGATGTATATCTCCGGCGGGTACACGGGCTGAGGGGCGGTCCGACAACATCGTCATCCCGAGCGTTAGTCGAGGGACCCCGTGGAGATGCCTGCACGTATCGCACCGGGATCCATCGACTAACGCTCGGGATGACGGAGTTCTACAACTTCCAAACCGTTTTCCCCCCTACAATCGTCCGCACCGCGCGGCCCTTTAGCTTCCAGCCATCGAACGGCGTGTTGCGCGACATCGATTGGAACTGCCTTGCATCGACCGTCCATTCCAACTCCGGATCGATCAGGGTGATGTCCGCCGCGCGACCGACGGAAAGTGTTCCCGCTTCAATTTGCAATAACCGGGCGGGATTTACCGTGAACATTTCGACCAGCTGCGGGAGCTCAATGGTCCTGTTCTTGTGGACGAGAATATCGAAGAACAAACCGAGTTCCGTTTCCAAACCCACGATCCCGAAGGGCGCGGCATCGAACTCGACCTCCTTCTCGAATTGCGCATGGGGCGCATGATCGCTGCAGAGGATGCTGATCGTGCCGTCCGCGATTCCTTCGAGCAGGGCCGCCACATCTTCCTTCGCGCGCAAGGGCGGATTCATTTTGCAGTTGGTGTCGAAATTCTGGATGGCGTCGTCGGTGAGCGCGATGTGATGGGGGCAGGCTTCGCCGCTCACTTTCACGCCGCGGGCTCGCGCCTCGCGCAGAATCCGCACGCTCCCGGCGGCGCTGAGGTGCTGGCAATGGACATGGTGGTCGCAGAGTTCCGCGAGAAGAACATTCCGCATCACGACCGCCTCTTCTCCCGCGCTCGGCCAGCCGGGCAATCCAAGCAGCGTGCTCCAATAGCCTTCGTGCACGACTCCGTTGCCGACGAGATTGTAATCCTGGCAATGGTCGAGGACCGGCACGCCCACCATGCGGGCGTACTCCACGGCGCGGCGCATCAGCTCATTGTTCTGCACGCAACGTCCATCATCCGTGATCGCCACCACGCCGGCTTGTTTGAGAGAGCCAATTGGCGCCAGCTCTTCGCCCATCAGATCCTTGGAGATTGCGCCGGTCGGCAACACATTCACGCAGGCGATTTCCGCCGCGCGATCTGTAATCCACCCAATCGTGCCCGGGCTGTCCGCGACCGGCGAAGTATTCGGCATGCAGACGATCGTTGTGAATCCTCCCGCCGCCGCCGCCCGTGCGCCGGTTTCGATCGTCTCTTTCCAGCCAAACCCCGGCTCGCGCAGATGCACGTGAAGATCAATTAAACCGGGGCAGACGATGAGATTGCTCGCATCAATCTCATCCATTTCGGATTTTGAATTTCGGATTTTTGAGGGATCCGCGATTCGGCCGTCAATAATGGCGAGATCGCCAACTTCGTCCCTCTGGTTCGCGGGATCGATGATCCGGCCATTGCGAATGATAAGCGCGTTCATCGGGTTGTCTGGGTAGCGCACAAGGTCATGTCGCGATTCCTCCGCAGAGATAAAGGACGGCCATGCGGACCGCGAGGCCGTTGGTCACTTGCTCGAGAATTACGCTCTGGGCGCCGTCGGCCAGTTCGCTGTCGATTTCGACGCCGCGATTGATCGGGCCGGGATGCATGATCAGGCAATCCGGCTTCAGCCGTCGGCCCCGCTCCTTCGTCAGGCCAAAGAGTCGAATGTATTCGCCGATCCCGGGGAAATACTCTTTTCTCTGCCGTTCGTGCTGAATCCGCAGCAGGTTCACGACGTCGGCGGTCTCGAGCACTTCATCGATGTTATGTGAGACGGTAACGCCAAGTTTTTCAAACTCGCGCGGCACCAGTGTGCTCGGCCCAACCAGCGTTACGCGCGCGCCGAGTTTGAGCAGGCCGAAGATGTTCGAGCGCGCTACCCGACTGAAAAGAATGTCCCCAATGATGGCGACGTGGAGGCCGGCGATCGCGCGCTTGTGGGACCGGATCGTGTAGAGATCGAGGAGCGCCTGGGTGGGATGCTCGTGGGCGCCGTCGCCCGCGTTGATGATGCTCGAGCGGAGACGTTCCGCCAGAAACTGCGGCGCGCCTGATGAACTGTGCCGAAGCACGATGAGATCGGCGTGGTAGGCCTCGAGAATTTTCGCGGTGTCCTTGAGCGTTTCACCTTTGACGAGACTTGACGCTGTTGCCGAGATATTGACGACGTCGGCGCTCAGGCGGATCGCCGCGATCTCAAACGACGTCCTCGTCCGCGTGCTCGGCTCGACAAAGAAATTAACCAGCGTTTTGCCGCGCAACGCCGGCACTTTCTTAATCTCGCGGGTGCCGACTTCCTTGAACGCATCCGCGGTATCGAGAAGGAAAACGATCTCCTTAACCGAAAGCTCGCGGATACCGAGCAGGTCTTTCCGCTGCCACTTCATCTCGGATTTCGCCGGTTCGGTCATCTCCTTTCCTCCTTGATCAGCCAGACCGCGTCCGGCTCGCCGTCCACATCCTCGAGGCGCAATTGCACCTGTTCGCCCGGCGCGGTGGGAAGATTCTTGCCGACGTAATCGCCCCGGATCGGTAGTTCGCGGTGGCCGCGATCGATCAGGGCGGCCAGCTGAATTCTGGCGGGCCGGCCAAAAGAGCTGATCGCATCCATCGCGGCACGGACGGTCCGGCCTGTAAAGAAAACGTCATCGACGATGATGACGGTTTTGTCCTCGAGCGGGAGGGGCAGGGTGGAAGCCTGAACGCGTGGCAATTCCGGGCGCGTGCCCACATCGTCCCGATGCATGGAGACATCGATCGCGCCCGTCGCCACTCGCATCTTGCCTAACGACTCGATGATGTCTACGAGCCGCCGCGCGATTGCGACACCGCGGGAAGGAATTCCCGCCAGGATGATCGAGCCGAGATCCGGATTGCGCTCTATGATTTCGTGCGCGATGCGGCGCAGCGCGCGGCTGATGGCCGCGGCATCCATCACCGGAGCAGTGAGGGATTGAGATGAAGTGTGAGGATCGGGTTTCACAGGATTCCTTGGCGACCTCGCGGGATCACTTTAAAGGAAGAAGGAAGATTAAGCGGTGGTTGCTTCGGCCCTGACCTCCTTCATCCGCTTATTCCGCCAACTGGATCGATATCTGACGATCCAATCGAGCAGCGCCTTTTCGAAGCCGATATCAGAGCCGGCTTTTTCGCTCTCGATCCATTTGTGTTTCAAAATTTCTTCCCGCTCCGCGAGGAATTCCTTGTAGAGGACAGAATTCTTAACGAACTGCGATTGCTCGCCGTCGGCCGCCGTCATGTCGGCACTGTTTTTCATATAAGAGCGCGGAGGTCAACAAAAACCATATCGCCCAGTTTAGGCGTAGCAGCGCCTGTGCCTATTCAATTTCCCTCGAAGCCCATCGGGCATTTTTGCTGTAGCCGCGGTCCTGTAGGCGGCGAAATGCCCCCTTCAACACGCTAACCCGGCGCCTCGCACAGCGAAGCGGCTACAGGGTGTCTGGAGCCGGCACGCCCTCGTGCCGGTAGAGAATGCGGGTTCTCGCCACGGCCTGGGGGCGGGCCGTCTCCAATCACGGCAGGGTCTCGCGGAGGCGGGCCGCGATTTTCATGAACTCGGCGGCGACCGGGGAATCGCCGGTTTCCGCGGTAATGGGCAGCCCGCGGTCGCCCGATTCGCGGGTTGCGATATCGATCGGGATTTGACCGAGCAACGGGACTCGGAGCCTTTTGGCCTCCCGCTCGCCGCCACCGGAGCCAAAGATGTCATAGCGTTTGCCGTCACTGGGACAGGCGAAATAGCTCATGTTTTCGATAATCCCGAGGACGCGCACATTGACCTTTTCGAACATCGTCGCTGCCTTCCTCGCGTCGATCAGGGCCACTTCCTGGGGCGTGGTGACGATGATTGCTCCGGCCAGCGCGACCGTTTGCACGATGGTGAGCTGGATATCGCCGGTGCCGGGCGGAAGATCGAGCACGAGGTAATCCAATTCCCCCCATTCCACCTGACGGAGGAATTGCTGGGTGTAACGCGTCACCATCGGGCCGCGAAGAATAGCCGGGGCCGCGTCGTCGAGCAGGAATCCCATCGACATGAGTTTCAGGCCGTATTGCTCGACCGGGACGATCCGGTTTTCCTCGGTCGCCATCGGGCGGTCGCGCGAACCGAACATCAGCGAAATGCTTGGGCCGTAGATGTCACAATCACAAAGGCCGACGCGCGCTTCGGTTTTTTCCAATGCGACCGCCAGATTTGCCGCGACGGTCGACTTCCCCACGCCGCCTTTGCCGCTGGCAATGGCGATCACGTGTTTCACTCCCTCGATTCGAGTCGCGCCGACCCCGGCCGCTCCGGCGCCGGTGGGCGGAGCGTGGATATCGATGAGCACTTTTGCGCTTTCCACGCCCGGTAATGAGCGCAGGGCCGCTTCCGACTCTGTTTTGATCGCCTGCGGGATGGCTGGCTCGTTCGTTGCCAGTGCCATTTGCACGGTGACGGCGCCGCCGTCGACCTGGACACCTTTTACGAGGCCAAACGAAACAATATCGCGGCTGAAGCCTGGATACTTTACCTGCCTTAACGCTTCTTTGATCTGCTCTTCTGAGACCGGCATGGGCGTGTAAGGTAGCGCCCCCGGCGAGCGAGTAAACCGAGCGGTTACGAAATCTCGGCTTCGGTTACGCGCGATCGATCGTGTCGTCTTTGCACGCCCAGAAAACGCTCATGCACACGGAGCCCATGGCGATGAAAAAACTAGATAACGTGAGCATGCCGTTTCTCTAGCAACCCGCATACCTCTCGATCCTTGCCCGGCCCTCTCCCTCCCTAACTCTTGCCCTCACTTGGCGCTGCGCGTTCTTCTCTGCCGAGGGGAGAGACAGGGCGAAGGAGTTCCCTTCTCCCCGTGGAGAAGGTTAGGATGAGGGTGCTTCGAAATTGTTGATCGCCTGCAAAAGGGCTCTCCCGAGCGATGGCTCGGCGTTTATTATCGCGACACTTTTGTCGCGTTCTCGGTCTAAAACGCTCCCGTCGCTATTTCACCAGCATGGCCTGCGACGCGACGCACTGCCATTTGCCGCTTCGCAGAACCCAAACGTCTGTCCAGCGGAAGCTGCGCTTGAAGGCATTTCCATCTTTCGCTTTCCCAACCTCGCTGGACACGCCGGTGGCCACCGCGAATTGCGCGCCATAAACGCGTACGTCGATTTTACCGTTCTTCGTCGAGGAATAAGTGTCGGTGTCCTTTTTGATCTCGGAGAGAAGGTTCGACTTGGTCATGACCTTGCCCTTCGAGCTGACTCCGCGGAAATCGTCGGAGAGGTAAGCCTGGGGGACCGAGGTATCGTGAATTTTCACAGACGCTTCCCACTTGTCTTCGATCTCACGAATTGTGGCTTCGGGCGTCGACTTTTTGGTCGGCATAACGGCGGCAGGCGAAGAGCTGGTACTCGGAGTTGCGCTTGGGCTGCTCTTGGTGGCGGCGGGAGAAGAGGACTGGCTCGGGGAGGGCGAGCTCTCCGACTTGGGGGCGGGCGAAGCGGTCTTTTCCGTCGTGACGGAAACAGTCGGGTCGGATGCCGTGGCTTCCGGAGAGGCGGCCGGTGCCGGGCTCGATGTTTCCTCCTGGGCCCGCGCATATGGCGTGGCGGCGGCAAAGAGGACGGTGAGGGCAAGGATGGTGGTCTTCATCTGGTTCTCCTGTTATTGGACGTTGGTTACAGGCCCCCCAAGCGCGGGCTGGGCGCCGATCAATTTGAGGCGCGAATCGTAGTTAGCGCCTCAATCCTGCGTCAAGGCTGAATTCCCGCGCAAGACCGCTGGCTATGATCGTGCTCTAACGACTTGACGGATGGTGTAACATGTCCCCACAAAAGTCGTAAGATGCTTCTCTCCACTATTCGAACCATTCTCGGCAGCCTCGCTCTAGGGGCCCTTATCGTTTACACGATGCGGCTGCCGGACCATCCCAAGACGCAGGGGCAGCCTCCAATTTCCGCCAGCGTTCCAGCCCCGCCGGCCCCGGCTTCGCTTGCTGGCCCGTCCATCGGGGCCGAGGTCCAGTTGCCAGTGGTCCCGGCGCGCCGCACCCGTATTGTCGATCATTGCTTCAGCGCGGAATCTGATTTCGCCGCCCCCATGATCCGGGGACAAAACGCGGTCGTGACAGCGGCGCTGAAAGAGGAATGGGAGATCGTCCGCAAGCTGATTGATGCGGGGGCGCCCGTCGAAACGGCGGATGAGACCGGGCTCACGGCCCTGATGGTAGCCGCCCGGCAGGGCAACCTCGAGATGGTCAGGACTTTGGTGGAACGCCAGGCCCGCATCGATTTCATGGATTTCGAGGGACGCACCGCGATTCATTACGCGATGGCCGCAGGGAAGCGGGAGGCGGTGGAACTTCTGCTGTCACTCTCGCCCACTTTCGATGCCGGTTCCGCCCCCGATCGCGATTTGCTGACGTCCGCGCTCGCCAGCGGCGACATGACGATTTTTCAGACCATCCTGGAACGCTTTCCACCCAATCTAGAATGGACGGCCAATACCCGGCGGGCGCTGGAGGCCGCCCTCCAGGCCGGGATGAAAGAACAGGTCCGTCTCCTCTTGAGCAAACACGCCGCGCCTCCGACCCGGGAGGGCGGCACGGTCCCGTTGATCGCCTATGCCATTGCCAGTGACGACGCGACGCTGTTCCGCACCCTGCTCTCCTGCGGCAGCGATCCGAACCTTGTGATTCCGAAAACGGCCGAGAAGGAGTTCATGGCGTTGATTAAGTCGAAATACCTGCGGCTCTACATCCAGGAAGAGAGTGGCGTTAACCTGTTGATGCTCGCCGCTGGCCTCGGGAAAGCGGATTATGTGCGCGCTCTGCTCGACGCCGGGGCCGATCGCAACCGTCATACTCCGCGTGAAAAAATGTTACCGCTTTACTTCGCGGCGTGGACGGAAAACTGGCAATGCGTCCAGATGTTGCTCGGCGGCGGACCAATGCCGGAGCAGCTGCGGGTGGAGATTTCGCTCGCGAAACAATACGCGAACGTGATCAAGGACGGCGTCACGGTCTTCACAACGAAGGTTTCGACCGGACGGAACGGCTTCACAACGAAGCCGGGTTATTACGTCATCACCGACAAGGATCGTGATCATCGCTCGACGATCTACAAATGCCCGATGCCTTATTTCATGCGACTGAGTTGCCGCGATTTCGGAATGCACGAGGGCGTCGTCCAGCCTTACCCGGCTTCGCACGGCTGCATCCGGCTCCCGGCCGATGCCGCGAAAAAGTTGTTCGTCGACCTGCCGGTCGGCACGGTCGTCAGCATCAATTAGCCGCACGGCGCGCGTAATCGCGCTTCGACATTCTCGCCGGTCTCAAATACTCTTTGGCGTTTCCCATTATGGAAGAGACGCCCCTATCTGAGCTCAGCGGATTGCGCCATGAATACGATGCGCATGGCCTTCGCCGCGGGGATCTTCACTCCAATCCGATCGAGCAATTCCGGGCCTGGTTCGCCGCGGCGCTCGCTGCGGATATTCGCGACGTCAACGCGATGAGCCTGGCCACGGCGACACCGGGCGGCAAACCCTCCGTCCGGATCGTTCTGCTGAAAGGCGTCGATAAACGGGGCTTCAGTTTTTTTACCAACTACGACAGCGAGAAGGGCTGTGAGCTGGAGGCGAATCCGCATGCCGCCCTGGCGTTTTACTGGGTGAAACTCGAACGCCAGGTGCGCATCAGTGGTCCCGTGGAAAGGACATCGCGGGAAGATTCCGCCGCCTACTTTCATTCTCGTCCACCCGGCAGCCGCCTCGGCGCCTGGGCCTCCAAGCAGAGCGAGGTGATTGATAGCCGGAAGATTCTCGACGCCCGCCTCGTCCAGATGGCTGAACGTTTCGAAGGCGAAGAAATTCCGCTGCCTCCGCACTGGGGCGGCTACCGCGTCATACCGGAGCAGATGGAATTCTGGCAGGGCCGGCCGAACCGCCTCCACGATCGCTTTCGCTATTCGCTCCGTGGGGACGGCACCTGGCAGATCGATCGCCTCGCCCCGTGATGCCAGGCGATTCGTCGCGCTCGCGCGCCTGGAAAGAGAACCCGCATCCGCGCTATTGGTGGCACCGTTTGCCCGGCAATGATTACGTTCCGCCGGTTTATTCGGATTTAGGCGAAGACGAATGGTCCGTGCTCCGCGATTGGTACGCAGAGACAGATCGCAGCGGCCCGATCGGCGAATGCGCGGTGCCCCTCATTTCGTGGCTGCACGGTTTGGTGTTGGGAAATCGCATCAGCCGGATCGCGCAACTCGGGACGTGCGCCGGATATTCCGCCCTGCTCCTCGGATGGATGCAGCGGAGAATGAACGTGCGTCGCGGCCTTTTCAGTTTGGATCTCGATCCGGCGATGTGCGAGGTCTCGCGCCGCTGGATCACGCGCGCCGGGCTGCAAGATTTTGTCGAAATCGCCGAAGGCAGTTCGCTCGACCCGGCGTCAATCGCCGCCGCACAAGAATATCTCGGAGGCGATCCCGCCCTGATCGTTGTCGACAGCTCGCACGAATACCAGTCCACGCTGGCCGAACTCGATCTTTGGTATTCCGCGCTTACCCCGGGCGGCCTCCTGGTTCTCCACGACGTGAGCGAATTCGCCGGCGGATTCGACGTCACCGGGGAAGGCGGAGTTCGCCGCGCTTTTGCCGAATGGCGGAAGAATCATCTGGAGGCGGAAACCTTTGCGCTCAACAGCGCGGCGCGCTCGATGGATTCGCCGCGACCTCTCTACCAGGACGCCTGCGGAGTTGGCCTGATTCACAAACCGAACCCCAGGCCGCGCGATGGGTGAATCGAGAATCGCCCTGGTTCGGGGCGACCTCACAAGACTGGCGGTCCATGCCATCGTCAACGCCGCCAACACCAGCTTGCTGGGCGGTGGTGGCGTCGACGGTGCCATTCATCGCGCCGCCGGCCCGGAGTTGCTCACCGAATGTCGAACGCTCGGCGGCTGTCGCCCCGGGGAGGCCAAAATCACTCACGGCTATTTGCTGTCGGCGCGCTTCATTATTCACACCGTTGGTCCTGTCTGGTCCGGCGGCCATCGGGGCGAACCCGAAACACTCGCGAACTGTTACCGGAATTCGCTGAGCGTCGCGACCTCCAATAACGTTCGGACGATCGCATTCCCGGCGATCAGTTGTGGCGCGTACCGCTATCCCATCGCCGACGCGGCCGAAATTGCAGTCGAAACGACAACAGAATTCCTGCGCGAAAACGATTCGATCGCGGAAGTAACCTTCGTCGTTTCCAGTGACGATATCTACGCCGCATATCAGCGCCAGCTCAGCTGAAGCGCGGAATTCCATCGTTTTAGTTCGGCGTTGGACGTTGGACGTTGGGCGTTGGACGTTTGCCCCCTCATGCCGCGCGACCTGCCAATCTTCGAGCTCGAACATTCGATCGTCGCCGAACTCGAAGCGGATTCCCGCCTGATCATCCAGGCGCCCACCGGCTCCGGGAAGTCCACTCAGGTCCCTCAGATTCTTCTCGACCACGGAGTGCTCGGCGACGGCCAGGTTGTCATCCTGCAACCGCGCCGGCTCGCAACCCGGTTGCTCGCCGCGCGGGTCGCCGCCGAGCGCAACACCCGCCTTGGCGACGAAGTCGGTTACCAGATCCGATTCGAAAATATTACCTCCCCTCGGACGCGCATTCGTTTCGTCACGGAGGGAATTTTATTGCGTCAGCTCATCCAGGATCCGCAACTGCGCGGCATCTCCGCGATCCTTTTCGATGAATTTCACGAGCGCCATCTCTATGGCGACATCACCCTGGCCCGCGCTCTCCAGCTCCAGGGCACTTCGCGCCCCGATCTAAAACTCGCTGTCATGTCGGCGACCCTGGACGCTGGTCTTCTCGAAAAATATCTCGCGCCCTGCCGGATTCTTACTTCTGCCGGTCGCGCCTTTCCGGTCGTCATTGAGTATCTCCCGAAGCCGGTCGGTGGCGACGGTTACCCAATCTGGGACCTGGCCGCGGACGAGTTGGAACGTCTCGCGCCGCAAACCCAGGGAGATGTTCTCATCTTCATGCCCGGAAAATATGAGATCGGGCGGACGATGGCGGCGATTCGTGCTTCTCGTATCAGCGATCGATTTGTTGTCCTGCCGCTGCACGGCGAGTTATCGCCCGCGGACCAGGACGCGGCGCTCGCTCAGTATCAGAAACGGCGGGCGATTGTGGCGACGAACGTCGCTGAAACTTCGCTCACGATCGAGGGCGTGCAGGTGGTGATCGATAGCGGCCTGGCCCGGACGGCGCGCTTCGATCCCCGCCGGGGTATCAACACCCTGCTCGTCGAAAAAATCAGCCGGGCCTCCGCCGATCAACGCGCCGGCCGCGCCGGGCGAACCGCGCCCGGTCGTTGTCTGCGTCTCTGGAGCGAGCGCGAGCATCTCGAGCGCGCCGCTCAGGAATTGCCCGAGGTGAAGCGGCTCGATCTTGCGGAAGTCGTGCTGACTCTCAAAGCGAGCGGCATTGACGAGATCGAAACTTTCCGCTGGCTGGAGCAGCCCGATCCCCAGGCCTTGGCGCGCGCCGAACAATTGCTCGGTGATCTGGGTGCGATCTCTTCTCTGGGGAGCACACGCGCCTCGCGTGTTGGTTCCGGCGCCATCGCCGGAACATCGGAAGAATTCTCAGAAGATTTGTCGGCGGGGGCGCCGACAACAGCACGCGAGGCGCGTGCGCTCCCCAGGATTACTCCGCTTGGTCGTCGTATGCTGGCTTTTCCCGTTCATCCGCGATACGCGCGGATGCTGCTCGCGGCGCAGGATTATTCCTGCGTGCCCTCCATCGCGCTGATCGCGGCCTTGACGCAGGGTCGCAATCTCCTTCGCCGTCTCGAAGGCAAACAGGCCCGGGAAGATCGCGAAGATGTCCTGGGAGGCGACACCGATTCCGATTTTTTCATTTTGATGCGGGCCTTTCGCTACGCCGAAAACAGCCGGTTCGATTCGCAACGCTGCGCGCGGCTGGGGATCAACCCGGGCGCGGCGCGTGAAGCGGCGCAGTTAACCGAGCAATTTCTCGCGATCGCCCGGAATGAAGGCCTGGATTTGCAGAGCACGGAGGTAAAACCCGGCGCAATCCAGCGGTGCGTTCTCGCCGGTTTCCCCGATCAGGTTGCCGTGCGCCTGGATGCCGGGACGTTGCGATGCGGGCTGGTCCATGGACGGCGCGGAGTCCTCGCCCGGGAAAGCGCGGTCCACGCCGCGCGGTTGCTGGTGGCGTCGGAGATCCGGGAAATCGAAAGCTCTGACAAGGAACGCCAGGTTCTTCTTACGCTGGCGACCAGGATTGAAGAAGAATGGCTGCGCGAATTGTTCCCGGAATCGTTTCGTGAAGAAGGAGGCGTCGAGTTCGATCCGGCGCTTCGTCGCGTGGTGGGGCGTCGTGCGACGCTCTTTCACGATCTCGTTTTGCGCAGTGAAGAATTTTCCCCTGGGGCCGATCCGGCAGCGGCCCGGCTCCTGGCGCGCGAAGCTCTCGCCGGAAATTGTCCGCTCAAACATTGGGACAACGCGGTCGAGCAATGGATCGCCCGGGTGAATTTTGTCGCAGCCGAATTTCCGGAACTGGAATTTCCCAGGATCGACGAAGCGGCAAAGTTGCTCCTCCTCGAGCAAATTTGCCAGGGGGCGACGAGCTACAAGGAGATCAAGGAACGCCCGGTCTGGCCGGTCGTAAAGTCGTGGTTGAACGGCGGGCAGCAGCAATCACTCGACGATCTCGCGCCGGAGCGGATTATGTTCACGACCAGTCGAGCCGCGAAAATCACTTACGAGAATGGCGCGGCGCCGACGATTGCCGCGCGCATCCAGGATTTATTCGACACCCCGCGCGGTCTCGCGGTGGGCCGTGGGCGGATTCCGCTCCGGATTCAAGTTCTCGCGCCGAATCATCGTCCCGTCCAGATCACCACCGATTTGGAGACTTTCTGGCGCGAAAGTTACCCGAAGATCAGGAAGGAACTCCAGCGCAAGTACCCCAAGCACCAGTGGCGGTGATTGGTTTCGCCTGCTCTTGCTCTTGATCATACTCCTGATCCTGGGTTCACGCGCTCGCACGAGATCAGGAGCATGAGCAGGAAGATTGATGAAAAGAACGAACGAAAGGAGAGGCGCAAGAGTCTCACCATTTACGAATTATTTATATGATCAATCCGAATGGTGACGAATTTATGGAAGACGATCCGCTGGCTGCCTCGAGGTCGGGCGAGGACCGCGGGTCTGAGGAAAACCCCAGTCGTTTGCGGCAGGCCAGCGAGAAGGTTTCGACTTTGGCCGGCGATGCCTGGGAACAAACGAAGGAACGGGCCAGTGTGGCCCGCGAGCGCACGGAATTCTTCCTGCGCGAAAACCCGGTCCCGACCGTGCTTGGCGCCCTGGCGATCGGTGTGGCCATCGGGCTCGCGATTCGTTATTCGTCGAGCTCGTCCGAGAAGGAAGTCGAAGCCAAATCGCCCCTCGCCAATATGGATTTAAGCATCCTTTCCCTTCCGTTCCTCTGGCCCCTCTTCAAGTCGCTCCGGCGGAAATATGAGGATTCCGCCGAGGTGGTGAAGGATGGGGTCGGCCGGTTGAAAAAAGTGGATGTCGATCGCTACGTGAAGCCGCTTCGCAAGAAATGGAGAGCGTGGGCGAATTGAGAACGCGGTAACACTTCTTTGGGGGAAGGGCACCTTAATGCCTGGCCTCGTCCGCGCCTGAGCCTGCGTTGCCGGTCGAGCCACTGACAGCGGGGATCACCCGGAAATTGCCACCAGGCTGTCATCCCGAGCCGTGCAGACGGCGAGGGACCTCGCAGTTGCAATATGCGCTTACGCGAAACATCACGCGTTATCTGACGCAATCCGCGGGTTGTAACGCGGAAGCGGTTGAGCGCTTGCGAGGTCCCTCGCCGTCTGCGCGGCTCGGGATGACAGGCAAATCACTTCCGCGCCCAAACAGAGTCTGGGAACGAGGAGCGAAAGAATCGAAAGCGCAGCATCAAGGATTGCGTTTAGTTTCTTTCCGCGGCCCGCGCGAGCAAAAGGCGCACGGTTTCGTCGCTGAGCTGCGCGAAATTCTCGTAGAACTGCCCGACTCCGCGGAACCAGTGGGGCGCAAAGAGAATTACCACCTCATCCGCCGCCCTTTCGATTTCCTGCTTCGTGTCCGGTGGACAAACCGGCACCGCCACCACGATTTTCGCCGGGTTCTTTTTTCGTAATGCGGCGATCGCGGCCAGCATCGTTGCGCCGGTGGCGAGGCCGTCATCGACGAGGATGACAACGCGTCCATCCAGTTTGGGCTCCGGCCGCTCCTGGCGATAATCGCGTTCGCGGCGTTCGACTTCGCGCGCTTCCTCGTTCGTGACGGCCGCGACCATGGCTGCGGCGTGCGGCATGGCGCGCAGCACTTCTTCGTTCAGGACCCGGAGGCCGCCCGAAGCGATCGCGCCCATCGCGAGTTCTTCCTGGCCCGGCACGCCCAGTTTGCGCACCACCAAAACATCAAGCGGCAACGCCAGCTTGCTTGCAATCTCGAATCCCACCGGCATTCCGCCACGCGGCAACGCCAAAACCAGCGTATTGGTTTGCCTCTCGTAGGCGTGCAACTGGTCGGCCAGTAAACGGCCGGCTTCACTCCGATCACGAAAAGTGGTGTGCATGCTGGTCAAAAGTTCGGACGGATTCGGGATAAAAGCGAGTTGGTCTGCGAACGCACCAACGACGCTGTCATCCCGAGCGGAGCGCAGCGGAGTCGAGGGACCCCGTGGATCGTCGAATCGCTTTCGCCAGCGAGACGACGCAATTTGTTAACGTCTAAACCTGTTTGGCCGTCGGCAAGTTTCAACCCGGGATCCCTCGACTTCGCTGCGCTCCGCTCGGGATGACAGGCGTGCGCTATAGTGAGATCCGATGAGTACGGAAGAGGAGAACTCCTGTTGCCACCACGACACAGCGCCGCCTCCCGCAACAATATTAACTCCGGCCCCCGGTACGATCTACACCTGCCCGATGCATCCCGAGATTGAGCGGGACGGTCCGGGCGATTGCCCGATATGCGGAATGGCGCTCGAGCCGAAAACGATATCGGCGGCAAGCCCGGAGGACGATTCGGAGTTAACCGACATGACCCGCCGGCTCTGGATCGCGGCGGCACTGACGTTGCCGGTTTTTCTCCTCGCCATGTCGCACTTGTTCCCGAAGGCGCCGCCCTCGCTTTCGGGCAATGCGTCGCGCTGGATTCAATTCGCGCTCAGCACACCGGTGGTTTTGTGGGCCGGCTGGCCATTTTTCAAACGCGGCTGGCGTTCCATCCAGACGCACAACCTCAACATGTTTACGCTCATCGCGATCGGCGTCGGCGTGGCTTACTTCTACAGCGCGGTCGCCATGGTTTTTCCGGACGTCTTTCCGGCCTCAATAACCCATCACGGGAAAATCGGGATTTATTTTGAAGCGGCGGCGATGATCACCGTGCTCGTGCTGGTCGGCCAGGTGCTGGAACTGCGCGCGCGCGGACGGACCGGCCATGCCATCCGGCGTCTGCTCGATCTCACCCCGCCGGTGGCAAGGCTGGTGACCAATGGCGACGAACGCGAGGTGCCTCTCTCGGAGGTGAAGAGGGGTGATCATCTGCGGGTGCGCCCCGGCGAAAAAGTCCCAGTCGACGGCAAAGTCATCCATGGCCGGACAACGATCGATGAATCGATGATCACGGGCGAAGCATTGCCCGTGGAAAAGAATCCCGGCCAAAAGGTTATAGGTGGCACGCTCAACAACACCGGCAGCATTGTCATGGAAGCGGAGCGGGTCGGCCAGGAGACGGTGCTGTCGCAGATCGTCCAGATGGTTTCGGAAGCGCAACGCAGCCGTGCCCCGATCCAGAGATTGGCCGACAAAGTCGCCGGCTACTTTGTGCCCGCCGTTTTACTGGCAGCTCTCCTGACCTTCGCAGGCTGGTTCTGGGTTGGACCCGAGCCGCGCCTCGCGCATGCGATTGTTAACGCCGTCGCGGTCCTGATTATTGCGTGTCCTTGCGCACTTGGGCTCGCGACACCGATGTCCATCATGGTCGGAGTCGGCCGCGGCGCGCACTCCGGTATTCTCATCAAGAACGCCAGCGCGCTCGAGTTGATGGAAAAGGTGACGACGCTCGTCGTGGACAAGACGGGGACACTGACCGAAGGCAAACCGCGCGTGACGAAAGTCTTCGCGGCGCCACAGATAAGCGAGGAAGATCTCCTCGGTCTTGTCGCCGCGGTGGAGCAGCAAAGCGAACATCCGTTGGCGGCCGCCATCGTGGCTGCGGCGAAGGCGAAGAATCTTTCCCTCGAAAAAATCAGCGACTTCGTTTCGACCACGGGCGGCGGAGTGGGTGCGACGACCTCGTGGGGTCGCGTGCTCACAGGCAAACTGGCGTTCCTCCGCGAAAACGGGGTCGTGGATTTCGGCGATCTTGAAACGCGAGCTGCGACCCTCCAGGCTGAAGGGCAAACGGTAATGTTCATCGCGATTGGCGACCACGCCGCGGGGATAATCGCGGTGGCGGACCCCATTAAGAAATCGACGCCCGACGCGACGCGCGAGCTGCGACGGCTCGGATTGAAGGTGATCATGCTGACCGGCGACAACGAACTGACCGCGCGTGGGGTCGCGAAAAATTTAGGCATCGATCAGGTGGAGGCGGGCGTCGCACCCAGGGACAAGCACGAACGCATCAAACAATTGCGTGGCGGGAAAGCCGTGGTCGCGATGGCCGGCGACGGAATCAACGACGCGCCCGCTCTCGCTGCCGCCGATGTCGGCATTGCGATGGGGACCGGTGCGGATGTCGCGATGGAAAGCGCCGGCATCACCCTCGTGAAAGGTGATCTGAACGGGATCGTCAAGGCGATCCATTTGAGCCGCGCCGTGATGCGGAACATCCGGCAAAATCTTTTCTTCGCCTTTTTCTACAACGCGCTTGGCATTCCCATCGCCGCGGGGTTGCTCTATCCATTTTTCGGATGGCTGCTCAGCCCGATCATTGCCGGGACGGCGATGAGTCTTAGCTCTGTTTCGGTGATTGCGAATGCATTGCGGTTGCAGCGGGTGCGTCTTTGAAAACAGAAGTCATCCCGAGCGCAGTCGAGGGATGATTCTGCTTTAGGCTGATCGTTTCTCCCTGCGCGTTTTCCCTCCTCGCCGGCTTCATCGATTCGGTCATCGGGGGCGGCTCGCGATCGCGAAAGGAAGCCGTTTCGTCCGGATCTTCTTTCTCGTGATCGTCTGCGTCCTCATCGCAAAACTCGCGCAATCGATCATCGCGCCGTAGAATAAGGAGATGATTCGGCGGGCTCTGCTTCTCCTGGCGGTTGTCGGCGCGACTTTAGCGCACGGCGGCGAGGTCGTCTTCGAAAGCAAGCCAACCCGCACTCATCTGCTGGAGCTTTACACCTCGGAAGGTTGCTCCAGTTGCCTGCCGGCGGAGGAATGGATGAGCGGCCTGAAGAACCAGCCGCGTCTCTGGCAGGAGATCGTCCCGGTTGCCTTTCATGTGGACTATTGGGATCACCTTGGGTGGAAGGATCCATTCGCCTCGAAAATCTGGACCGAACGGCAGGCGGATTATTCCGTGCGTTGGAAAAAGGAGAGCGTCTACACGCCGGCTTTTTCCCTCGACGGGAAGGAATGGCATTACGGCGCGCTGCCCGCGGCGGCGACGGAAACGCCCGGCGTCCTGAAAGTCTCCGTGAACGGCGATCGAATCACGACGGCCTTCAAATCTTCGGCCGGTGCGGGGGGACGCTACGATGTTCACGTCGCGCGCCTCGGTTTTGCGCTCGGGGCGGATGTGACTGCCGGGGAAAACAACGGACGCAAGCTGATCCACGACTTCGTGGTTCTTGGCCTAACGAATGAAACGATGAAATCGGGCGCGAAAGAATTGCGTTTGCCGGCGCCATCGACAACGTCGACGGCAGACCCGCGCACGGCGGTCGCGGCCTGGGTGACAACAGCGGGACAGATCGAGCCGATCCAGGCGGTGGGAGGTTGGTTGCCGTGAGGAAGAAGCATGAGCGAAAAACTCGAAAGAACGGACGAGGAATGGAAGGAGTCGCTGACCCCGGAGCAGTACCATGTTCTGCGTGAGAAAGGGACAGAGCGGGCGTTTACGGGTGAGTACGCCGACAACCATGATCCCGGCGTGTATAAATGCGCCGGCTGCGGGAACCCGCTCTTTAGTTCCGAGACAAAATATGAATCGGGCAGTGGCTGGCCCAGTTTTTACGAACCGGTTGCGAAGGACGCCGTTGCGACGGAGGCCGACCGCAAATTCATGATGGCGCGGACGGAGGTGCTTTGCGCGAAATGCGGAGGCCATCTCGGCCACGTTTTCCCGGATGGCCCCGAGCCCACGGGATTGCGTTACTGTATGAACTCGGCGGCGTTAAAGCTGGAGAAGAAAAACTAGCGTGTCATCCCGGGGCAGGCGCAGCGCGCCGAAGGATCCCGCAGTCGAAGGTGCGTTACCGCGAAACGTCAGGCGTTATCCGACGTATAAGCGTGATGTTTCGCGGAAGCGGTTGAGCGCTTGAGAGGTCCCTCGGCGCGCTGCGCCAGCCTCGGGATGACACGCTTCGTCGTCGGCGCCGAACTACTTCATCGGTTCCGGCCGCGCGTGGCGTGGCTGATACACGCCGAGCTTGCCGCCGCCGGGAAGGGTGAGCTTGGTGAGCACGCCCCAACCCATGTCCTGCACTTCGCCGCATACGACGCTCTTCCTCTTCATCTCGGCAATGAATGCTTTCACGTCGTCGCACATCAGATAAAACTCGTGCAGGTCGTTCTCGTCGGATGGATGAACGGCAACTTCCGCCGGCGGCAAACCGAAGATGAGCCAGCCGTGCCCGACGTCGACTTTGGTTAACTGAAGAACGTCCCGAAAGAAAACGCGGTCCGCCTCGGGATTCTGGCTGTAGATGATGGAATGAGCTCCGGTGAGCATGCCGGAAGATTATGGGTAGGGCGAGACTCCGTCGAGACTTCCGAATCCGCGGCGTGAGCCGAAGAAGAACTGTAGCCGGGGCGCTCTGTCGCCGCGTTTTGAGGCGCGCCGACTGAGCGGCGCGGCTACAGCGCATAAGGATTACTTCCGCGCGACGAAAACTCCGTGGAACTCGGCCGCGATTTGGCCTCTTTCGATCACGTGGACGCGGAGCGTGATTCGCGCCTTTCGTTTCCCGGCGAATTGAATGCGAAATGCGGCCAACTCAGCTTCAGGGGGCGGCTGGCAAATCGCCCGGATCGTTTCGTGGACCGGCCGAAGAAATCGAATCGAACTTTCGGCGACGACGACATGGACGGTTGGATCATTGACCTCGAGCCAAAGCAGCCCGTAGGCGGCGAGAGTTGCCACCGCATTGATGCTCCCGCCGAAAGCCGTTCGAAGGTGATTCGAGTTCAGCGCCACCGGCGCCTCGACCCCGAAACCAGATTCATCGTGCGCTACGACCCGCACGCCCATCGCCCGCGTAATCGGGATCTGTTCGTGCAGGAATTTTTCCGCGGCGCGGATTCGATCGGTGGCGGCGTTGTTTGCCCGGAGCGCTTCTTTCTTTTTTTTCATGTCGCGCGGAGTTCGCGGAACTTCCTGCGTTAGTCTGGACAATCGTCGCCTGAAGACAAAGTAAGAGGTGTCTCGACTCCGCTCGACATGACAAACAAGCGGACCGCGCCAGCGATTATTTAGCCGATTCCTTCAGCAACCGCTCGAGCTCGTCCTTCCAGAGCGCGGCGATCGTGTGGCTGCCGTGGCCGCGTGTCTTGTCGCTCAAGGGAAGGACCACGGCGCGCCCTTTCGGTACTCGCTTGATCTCGCGCTCCAGAATCCCCAGCTCCGGGGGATTGATCAGATCGTCAGCAGAATTTAGGGCGAGAAGCGGTGCGCGGATTTTTTCCAAACCCGGACCGGGATCGTAATCCCGCGACGCCTCAAGCGCGTAGAGCATGTCGTTCGCGTCGCCGGTTTTGAGATAATCGACGACATATTTATCGAGCGCCTCGTCCGTCTTCGCGAGCGTGCCGGTTTCTTTCTGGCGCAGCATCGGATTGCTGCTCATGAGCCAGAGCATTTGCGCGGCGGTGCGGAGACTTTGCGGCTGTGCGGAATAATCGCCCCCGCGCCATTCCGGGTCGTTTCGGATCGCATCGATCACCATTCGGCGCCAGGCGCGGTTCCGTCCGGAAATCTGCGTCGGTAAACTCGCCAGGGGCATGAGCGCGTCCATGAAGTCAGGATGCGTCGAGCCCCACAGCCAGGTATGCATTCCGCCCATCGACGTCCCCATGACGAGCCGCGCGTGGTTCACCCCAAGACCGTCTGTCAGCAGGCGAAATTGCGCCTCGACCATGTCCACGTAGCCATAGCGCGGAAATTTTGCGTGCATCCCGTCGCTCGGCTTGCTCGATTTGCCATGGCCGATGCCGTCCGGCAGAACAATGAAGAATTTCGCGGCATCGAGCGGCTGGCCGGCGCCGAAGAGCTCACCCGCGAATTCAGGGCGGATAAATTGCGTGCCGCTGCCGGTGGTCCCGTGCGTGATCAGCACGGCGTTCCGCACGACACCCTTCTCGTCCTTCACCGCTTTTCCGATCGTCCGGTAATGGATCTTCAGCTCGGGCATCGTCTCGCCCGAAGTGAATTTGAAATCGCGGATGACGTAATCGCCTTCCGTGGGTGGTGGATAATCGGCCGCGCAAAGGGCCGTTCCGACGAGGGCGAAGATGATGAGACGAGAAAGCTTAATCATTGTCATTCTGAGCGAAGTGAAGCGTAGTGGAACGAAGTCGAAGAATCCCGTGTTTTTTTATGCGACCCGGTTTCACGCAGCGAATCGGGATGCTTCGACAAGCTCAGCATGACAGGAAGAGAGACTGCAGCGACGCTTCCACGATGACGATTCCGTATCACGAAGTCCTCACCTTCACCAACCACCTGATGGGCGGTAATCCCGCCGGCGTTTGCCTTCTCAACGAGTGGCTGCCGGACCGGCTCATGCAGAGCATCGCCGCGGAAAACAACCTGCCGGAAACGGCTTTCATTATCGAGCGCCCACACCATTACGATCTGCGCTGGATGACGCCCACCGTGGAGGTGGATCTTTGCGGCCACGCGACCCTGGCTGCCGCTTACGTTATTTTTAATTGTCTCGGCCGCCGGCGGGACACGGTGAGTTTTCAGTCACGCAGCGGCGAACTGAACGTGGATCGAATGGACGATCGCCTCGTGCTCGACTTCCCTTCGCAACCAGCCAGTCCGTGCCATCCACCGCCGCTTCTGGAGAAATCGCTGCGCGCGCAGCCCAGGGAAGTGTTTAAGGGTGGAGATTACCTGGCGGTGTTCGAGCGCCAAAAAGATATCGCTGCGCTCAAGCCGGACTTAACCGGGCTGGCCAAACTGGACGGAAGAGGGGTCATCGTAACCGCGCCGGGAGATGATTGCGATTTTGTTTCGCGCTTCTTCGCGCCGGCCGCGGGAATTCCGGAGGACCCGGTGACCGGCTCGACCCATTGCGCGCTGATTCCGTATTGGTCGAAACGGCTCGGGCAAACCAGGCTTCACGCGCGCCAGATATCTCCTCGTGGCGGTGAGCTATTTTGTGAAGACCGCGGCGCGCGGGTCAGTATTGGCGGAACGGCCGTGACCTACATAGAAGGAACGATAAACGTTCCGAATGAGTGAGTGGCAGGGCGAGGCTCTGTCCAGCCCAAACCAACAGATAACAAATCCGAACGGCTCGACGGAGTCTCGCCCTACCAAAGAGGGTGTTTCCAAATCACCAATCGACCATCGCGTTGCCCGCCGCGTCCTTCGCGACCCTGCGCCCAAGCAACCGAAGCTGCGTGAGATTACTCTCCGGATCTGTTTCGACGCGGGCATAAACCTTCAGGTCCGTCATCGAATGGAAATCGGACGGGATGGATTGGAACGCCGGCACATCCTGCTTTGCGACCATGACCCGCAGGGCGGAGAAGCCGTTTTTTGCCTTCGGATCGTGTTGCCAAATGGAGGCTTCGTACCAGTTTGGCTGGAGATGGCGCAATTTCTCGCTGCGATAATGGAAGCGAACCGCCACGATTCGGCCGATCAGCGATCCTTCCTGTTGGAAAAGGGTCGGCACATCGTATGTCTTAACACTGCGCCAGGTGGCGGCGTCGAACCGCTGGCCGGCAAACGCGCTCGTCAGGCATGCGAGAGCGGTGAACGTGATCAGGATTATTTTCATATTTTGCAGCCGGCACGCCCTCGTGCCGGAGGTAACGCGCCTGGTCATCAGGGCGAAATTGGTTCCGTGGATTCGCTGGAGAAAGTCTCTTCAATTTTCTGCGCTTTCGTGGCGGCGATCACTTTGGTCGCCAGGCCTTGAATCTTATCGAGCCGGTCGCCGAGGAGGGAACGCAACTCATCGGCATTCAGGGATTGACCGTTGGCCGGCGGCGTGGAAAGCAGGCGGATCGCTTCATACGCCTTCTCATTCAGCTCCGCGACCGCGCGATCGAACTTCGCCTGCCCGGCGATCGCGGCTGAAATCACTTCGGTGATCCGGTCGAAACTGACGGTGCAGCCCGCGAGGTCGTCGCCATAAATGATCCGAAGAATTTCTTCGGCCGCCACGCGGGCCGTCGGTGAAATCGGTGGATCGGGGCGTTGATTACTCATAGCGGAGCGCCGTCATCGGGTTCACCCGGATCGCGCGCCAGGCGGGGAGCAAACAGGCAACGAGCGCAACACTCATCATGATGAGCGCGACCTGCAAATACGTGACCGGATTCGCCGGACTGACCCCGAAGAACAAACTCGCCAGGTAACGGCTCAAGGCGACGCCGGCCGCAATGCCAATGACGACACCGAGAAGGACCATGCGAAATCCTTCGCCGAGCACCATCCGCAAGACATCTTTGCTCTGGGCGCCGAGCGCCATCCGGATACCAATCTCCTGCGTCCGTTGCCCCACCAGCGACGCCAGCACGCCGAACAGTCCGATCGATGCCAGGACGACGGCGAGCCCGGCAAAAACGCTCATCACGAAGGACTGAAAGCGACGCTGGCTCGTGTCTTCATCGAGAATCTGTTCCATCGTCCGCACTTCAAAGACCGGTAGATTTCTGTCCACCGACCAAACCTGGCTTTTCACGCTGGTAATGAGCGCTTCGGGATCGCCCACAGCCCGCACGCCCAAAGTGAGCTGGGTGAAGTCGACCATCGGCTTCGTGATTTCCGGCCGCGTCCGACTCTCGAGCGATTCCTGGTGCGTGTCCGCCACCACGCCAATCACGGTGGAAACAACCGGCGGCGTGTCCGGGCGCGACGGGACACTCCGCAGGTGCTGGCCGACAGCTTCTTCGTTAGGCCAAAGGCGTTTCGCCAGCGTCTGGTTCATGACGAGGACGGGCGCTTTGGTCGCCAATTCGTCCGCGGTGAAATTTCGACCGGCAATGAGCTGGATTCCAACAGTGTCGAAATAGCCTGGCGAAAAGATCCCGCGCATGTCGGCCGTCGGTTCGCTTCCGCGTGCCGGCGACGCCTGTCCTTCGAGAACGAAGCGCGTCAGGCGAATCCGGGTGAGTGGCAGGCCATCGGAAAAACTAACGCTTTTCACTCCGGCCATCGCGGAAATTTTCTCTTCGACCTGGCGGCAGAAGGCGGCGATCTGGGCATCGTTCGCGTAACGTGAAGCCGGCATGCTGAATTTCATCGTCATCAAATGGTCGGCGCGAAATCCGGGATCAACGCTCAAGACGGCGAGCATGCTCTTCATCATGAACCCCGCGCCGACGAGCAACACACAGGCGAGCGCCACCTCCGCGACCACGAGCACGCGCCGCATGCGGCTGGACGATGATCCTGCCTGGGCGCCGCGAGTTTGATTCAGGAACGCGTTCACGTCGGTCCGCGCGGCCTGGAGGGCGGGAACGATCCCGAAGAAAATGCCGGCCAGGATCGAGAGCAGCATGGTGAAAAGGAGGACCGTCAGATTGAGTTGAATGTCGTCCGGGCGGGTGAGACCGGCTGGTCGCAACGCGACGAGCGCTTTGATTCCGAAATGGGCCAGGCCGAGGCCGAGAACAGCTCCGGCGCCGCTTAAGAGCAGACTTTCCGCGAGTAACTGTGAAACGAGCCGGCCCCCTCCGGCGCCCAGCGCCTTGCGGATCGCCATTTCTTTTTGGCGCGCCGCGGCCCGGGTCAGCATCAGGTTGGCGATGTTGGCGCAGGCGATGAGCAAAACGAAACCGACTGCGGCCAGCATGACGAGGAGGTTGCGCCGCAAATCCTGTCCGAGGTTTTCAACCGACACGGGAAAAACGTTGATCCCGAACCCGGCATTCTGCGTCGGATCCTGTTCCGCGAGGCGCTTTGCAATTCCATCCATCTCGGCGCGCGCCTGCGTGAGCGAAACGCCATCACGGAGCCGGCCGTAGACCTGCATCTTGCGCCGCTTTGCTTCGACGGGATTCTGGGTCGCGGTCGAATCGTAGGGCACCCAGAGTTTGGGGGAATGCTGGTCCTGTCCCTCGCGCGCCGCCGGCAGATGAAATTCGGGCGGGAGCACGCCGACGATTGTGTAAACGACGTCGTTGAGCGTGAGGCTCTGGCCGAGAACGTTGCCCTGGCCGCCGAAATGACTCTTGAAAAAAACATCGCTCAGGACTGCGACGTGGCTTTTGGCTGGATCGCTCGCGGCCGCATCGAAGCTCGTGCCGAGGGTGGGCTTCGCTCCGAAAAGAGTGAAGATGTTTGCGGACGCGCGCGCCCCTTCGATTCTTTCCGGCTCGGGCCCGCTGGTCAGGTTGAAGTTTGCGTCCTCGAATCCGCCGATCGCCTCGAATTGCGTCGCCTGCCGGGTCCATTCGAGAAAGTTGGTGTAGGCCGCCGGAACCCGCTCGCCAATCGAGCCGCCGAGCGCCGGGTTCTTCTCCCACAACATGACGACCCGCTCCGGATCGCGCAGCGGAAGAGAACGGAGCAGGACGGCGTCGACCACGCTAAAGACAGCGGCGTTCGCGCCAATGCCGAGCGCGAGAACCGCAATAGTCGTCAGCGTAAATCCCGGTGATTTCCACAACATGCGGATTCCAAAGCGAAGGTCGGCCAGGAAACCTTTCATCGGTTAATAATTGAATCGCGCCGGAGCGGAAGCGACAACGCTCTTTTAGCGGATAGCGTCGCAAGATATCAAGGAGCGGCGATTTGCAATCGCCGTTTTTTGGTCGGCGGTTTCAAACCGCCGCTCCTTGGTTTGCTGCTAGCATCATGAACCTGTCCGTAGCGCCTGTTCTGGGCGATCATCTTCAGGAAATAGCTCAACCGAGCCCGAAAGATTTTCGGGGCGATGGCGCGACGCGTCCAGCCAGCCAATCCGAACGCGCTGATGCCTCGATCCACCCGGCCGTTCGCTGAAAAAAACAGTTTTTCCCGCGGAGCTCTGTGCAATGTTTCTTTTGGTCGCATCCGCCGCGGGGGCGGAGAGCGATTTCAGGGAGGATGAACGACGATTTGCAGCCGATCGATCCGAGCGAACTCGCGGGAATCGATCCAACCGGCGGTTTGGACGAACTCCTGATCTTCGGTCACCCGGGGACGCGTCGGCATTTTCTCAAGCAGGTCGCGGGAACCAGCGCAGCCATTTCGTTGGGCCCCGCCTTGATGGGGATTGGATCGATCGAGGCCGCCGAAACGGATGCGACCTCGGGGGGCAACGCAAGCGCCGCGGTTACCCACGTTCAACTGAGGATTAACGGCCGGGATCACAAACTCGAGATCGATCCGCGGACGACGTTGCTCGACGCCCTCCGCGAACATTTGCAGCTGACCGGCTCCAAGAAAGGTTGCGATCATGGCCAATGCGGCGCCTGCACCGTTCTCGTAAACGGCCGGCGGATTAATTCGTGCCTGAGCCTCGCCGTCACCCACGAGGGCGACGAGATCACGACGATCGAAGGTCTGGCGACCGGCGATGAATTGCACCCGGTGCAGGCGGCGTTTCTCGAGCACGATGGATTTCAATGCGGCTACTGCACTCCCGGCCAGATTTGTTCGGCGGTCGCGTGCATTTCGGAAGGTCACGCCAGGAGCGACGCGGAAATCCGAGAGTGGATGAGCGGCAATCTTTGCCGGTGCGGCGCATATCCGAACATCGTCGCCGCGGTCAAGGAGGCGCAGAGCAAAACGCCCGCGAAGGCATCATGAATCCGTTTACTTACTCACGCGCTGCCGATGCCGCAGAGGCAGTGAGTGCGCTGTCCGCCAAACCGCATACAAAATTTCTCGGCGGCGGAACGAACCTGATCGACCTCATGAAGATGGGCGTGGAAACGCCCGCGCAGTTGATCGACATCGGCCGGTTGCCGATGGCGCAGGTGGAAGAATTGCCGGACGGAAAAGGCATTCGCATCGGCGCGCTGGCGCGAAATTCCGACGTCGCGGAGCATGCGCTCATCCAGCAACGCTATCCGCTTTTGAGCCAGGCGCTCCTCGCGGGCGCAAGCCCGCAACTGCGCAACATGGCGACCGTCGGCGGCAATCTCATGCAGAGGACGCGCTGTTATTATTTTTACGACCCGGCGTTCCCCCAATGCAACAAACGCAATCCCGGCAGCGGCTGCGGCGCGCTCAAGGGCTACAATCGCATCCACGCGATCCTCGGTCAGAGCGAGCAATGCATCGCGACAAACCCGAGCGACATGAACGTGGCGCTCGCCGCCCTCGAGGCGGTGATCCGCGTCCAAGGGCCGAAGGGCGAACGCGAAATCCCGATCGCAGATTTTCATCGATTGCCGGGCACCACGCCGAACGTCGATACGAATTTGAAGGAGGACGAACTGATCACGGCAGTCGATCTGCCGGCCATGCCGTTCGCCACCCGCTCGCATTACCTGAAGGTCCGCGATCGGGCCAGCTACGCGTTTGCGATTGTCAGCGTGGCGGCGGCGATCGAAATGGATGCTGGGAAAAAAATCACGGCGGTGCGGATCGCCCTCGGCGGAGTGGCGCACAAGCCATGGCGGGCGAAGAAGGCCGAGCAGCAGCTCATGGGAAAAGACGCGGATGAAAAGGTATTCCGCGCCGCGGCCGAAGCGGAACTCGCTGCCGCAAAAGGCTATGAGCACAATTCGTTCAAGATCGAGCTGGCCAAGCGGAGCATTGTGCGGGCGCTCACTACGGTAGCGGGGATGAACTCATGAAGACGCGAGTTGCCAGTGAGCTTGGGGAGCGCAGGCTGCCAGCCTGCACGGTCCGGCAGCTTGCCGGACGGAATCTTCGCCCCGTTTTTAGAGTAATCGTATCCGGAATGTTTGCGGCAAGCTGCCGCAAACTGCAGGCTGGCAGCCTGCGCTCCCCAGTGCGAATCAGCGCGCCATTCGTATGAGCGCGACGACCTTGATAGGGCCGGCCCGAAGCCGGGTGGATGGGCGGCTGAAAGTGACCGGCGCGGCGAAATATTCGGTCGAGTTTGAGGTTCCGAAATGCGCCTACGGCTGGACGGTCGAGAGCAACATCGCGAAGGGAAAAATCACGGCGATCGAGACGAAGGCGGCGCAGGCGGTGCCCGGTGTGTTGGCGGTGCTGACGCACTTGAACATGCCGAAATTCAAGGAGGCGCCCAAAAAGGAAGGAGGCGGAGGTGGTGCCGGGATCCGCAATGAGGAACGTTTTCCGCTCAGCGACGATGGCGTCTATTACGCGGGTCAGTATGTGGCGCTGGTTGTTGCCGAGACGATCGAACAGGCGCGGCACGCGGCGTCACTGGTCAGGGTGAGCTACGCGCCTGAGGAACCGCTCCTCACGATGGAAGCCGCCGTAAGAAAGGCGGACAAGCCCAAGAAAAATAACGACACGCCCGTGCAGATCAACAAAGGCGACGTGGCGACGGCGTTGAAGGACGCGAGCCTGGTGAAGATCGAGCAGACCTACATCACTCCGACGGAAACGCACAACCCGATCGAGATGTCGGGAACGATCGCGCATTGGGAGGACGACCAGAAACTGACGCTCTACGATGCGACCCAGTTCGTGAAAGGGGTGCAGAATATTCTCGCGCGGTCGTTAGGTTTGGAACTGGAAAATGTGCGGATCATTTGTCCGTTCGTCGGCGGTGCGTTTGGATGCAAGGGCGCGGTCTGGATGCACGTTCTCCTGGCCGCGATGGGCTCGAAGGTCGCCGGCGTTCCGGTGAAGATGCACGTCACGCGTCGGAACATGTTCGTGGGCGCGGGCCATCGCACGCCAACGCGACAGACCTTGTCGCTTGCCGCGACCAAGGACGGAAAACTGCAGGCGATCCAGCATGTCAGCGAGACGCTGACATCGCCGGTCGGGCAATTCACCGAATCGTGCGGTTCACGCTCGACGGGTGTGATGTACGAGAGCCCGTCGATCCGCGTCGAGGAAACAGTTTATCCTGTGAATGTCTCGACGCCGACGTTCATGCGAGCGCCCGGCGAATGCCCGGGAACCTACGCTCTTGAATGCGCGATGGATGAGCTGGCGATCGCCTTGAAGATGGACCCGGTCGCGCTTCGGCTCGCCAATCACGCCGATAATCATCCGACAAAAAACGTTCCGTTTAGCGCGAAGCATCTCAGGGAAGCGTATCAGCTCGGCGCCGAAAAATTCGGCTGGTCAAAACGTAATCCCGAGCTGCGCTCGATGCGCGACGGCGATCTGCTCGTCGGCTGGGGAATGGCGACCGCGACTTATCCCGCGCACAAAATGAGCGCTGCGGCGAAAGTGATCCTGCGCGCCGACAACAGCGCCACCGTGCAATGTGCCACACATGACCTCGGCACCGGTGCTTATACTGCATTCACGCAGATTTCCTCCGAGCAGCTCGGCGTTCCGTTCGAGAAGGTCACGTTCGAGCTGGGCAAATCCGATTTCCCATTCGGACCGGTCGCTGGTGGTTCCAATTCGACCGGCACAGTCGGGACAGCGATTCACGAAGCGGCTGTTCTTCTGCACAAAGCGCTCGCCGAGCTCGCGGTGAAAGATTCCAAGTCACCCCTCTACAACACAAAGATCGAAGAAATCGGCATGGTCGCGGAAGGCCGAATCGGCATCGTGACCGACCAAACGAAATCCGACAGCTACGCCGATATTTTGAAACGAGCCGGTCGCGATTCGATCGAGGTGCAGAGCGAACAGAAGCCGCCGGAAGAAAACAAGAAGCAGGCGTTCCAATCGTGGGGCGCGCATTTCTGTGAAGTGAAGATTGATCCACTCTTGCCGCGGGTTCAGGTGACGCGCGTGGTCAGCGTGATGAACTGCGGCCGGATCGTGAGCGCGAAGACCGCGCGGAGCCAGATCATGGGCGGCGTGACGATGGGCATCGGCATGGCATTGACGGAAGAAACTTCCTACGATCCCGCGACGGGCCTGCCGGTGATTCGCAACCTGGCGGACTACCATGTTCCGACAAATGCCGACGTGCCCGAGATCGATGTCTCCTTCGTCGGCGAACCGGATTTCGCTTTCAATCCGATCGGCGCGCGGGGCATGGGCGAGATCGGCATCACGGGAATTGCCGCTGCGATCGCGAATGCGGTTTATCACGCCACGGGAAAACGCGTCCGCGACCTGCCCATCACGCCGGACAAGCTGATCTGAGGCATGAAGGAGATCCGCGATATCCAGCGTTTGTTCGAGCTTCATCGCGGCGGACCGTTCGCGCTGGCGACCCTGGTGCGGACTCGCGGTTCCAGTTATCGCCGGCCCGGCGCGCGGATGCTGATCTGTGCCGATGGCGCGGCGGCCGGATCGCTGAGCGGAGGCTGCCTCGAAGAGGAAGTAGCGAGGCGGGCCTTGGAAGTGATGCGCGACGGTGCGCCGTTGTTGATGAACTTCGACACGCGCCTCCGCTTCGGATGCAATGGCAGCATCGACATCTTCGTGGAAGCGGTCCGCGAAGATTTTCTGGCTGAGTTGGCGGCGAATTTTTCCGAACGCCGAAGCTGCCGGCTCGCCACGGTTTTTGACGGGACCGGCGGACTGGGGACGCGTTTCGTTGGACGCGACACAGAAATCCAGGGCGCCGCCTTCGTTCAAGAGATCGAGCCGGCGATTCGATTGCTCATTTTCGGCGAGGGGCCGGACAGCGTTCCATTGCGGGCCTTCGCGGAGATTTTGGGCTGGGAGATTGTCGAAGTTGACGTTCCGGCGGAGCTTCCGAATCATGCTGATGCGCGGACCGCCGCGATCGTAAAGTCGCACAATTACGGACGCGACTTCGCCGCGCTTTGCCAATTACTCAAACTCGACCTGCCCTACGTCGGCTTGCTCGGGCCGCGGAAGCGGCGCGACCAGTTGCTGAACGCTGTTCTCAACGAAGGCATTGCGATCGCCGCCGAAGTCTTCGCGCCGGCGGGGCTCGATCTCGGCGCCGAAACGCCGGAAGAGCTGGCGCTCGCCCTCGTCTCAGAGATCCAGGCGAAGTTTGCCGGCGGGAGCGCGGAATCGTTGCGCGAGCGCAAAGCGCCGATCCATGGCTGGAACGTCGTTCGCCAGCCAGCTCCGGCACCGATCGAAGCATGCCCAATATCGGCGCCGTAATTCTGGCGGCCGGGGGTTCGTCGCGCCTTGGGCGGCCGAAACAACTGCTCAATTTTCGCGACGAAACTCTGATCGCGCGCGCCGTTCGAGCCGCGGCCGAAGCGCAATGCACGCCGGTCGTCGTTGTCGCCGGCGATGCGAGCGACGCCATTCGAGATGAAGTCCGTGCCATGCCGGCGGTAGTCATCGAGAATCCGAATTGGCGACAGGGCCTGGGAACATCGATCCGTGCCGGCGTGCAATATCTCGCCGATTCAACTGATGCGGTGTTGCTATTGACCTGCGATCAGCCGCTCGTTGATGCAGCGGTAATTGCCGCGCTGATCCGCACGCGAGAAGAAACCGGCAAGCCGATCATTGCCTCGAGCTACGCGAACACGCTCGGTGTTCCGGCGCTTTTCGATCGCTCATGTTTTCCAGCGCTTCTGAGTTTGCCCGACGAATCCGGCGCGAAATATTTGATCGCGGCGCGGCCTGACGACGTGACCTCGGTCCTGTTCCAGGATGGCGCGATCGATATCGACACGCCGGAAGATTTTGCCAACGTGAGGTAGGGACGGCGCGCTGCGTCGTCCGGACGCCACAATTCAGCCGGCAAGCTGAGTTCGCCGGACGCCGCAGCGCGGCGTCCCTACCTGAAGGCTCGTCAGAAGGTCCGGTCGGAGTAAATTGCGGGCATGGCTGATGTAAATATCGAAATCATCGAGAACGGGCCCTACATCGTAACGGGGCCGGTGGAATTGAAAGACGACGAGGGGAATGTTTATCCCGCGAAGCAACGAATGGCACTTTGTCGCTGCGGCGCTTCGACGACGAAGCCGTTCTGCGACGGCACTCATTCGAAGATTGGCTTCCAGGCCGCCGAGAGAGCGGTGCCGGGGTCGGCCGAGCGTTAGGTGGATCGCGCGCTCCGACGCGCGATGGCAAGTCTACGCGCCTTTGGCGCCATTATTTAGCATCGAGCGACGGAGCGCTAGATCCACCAAGGCGCGATACTCTCCTAAAACTCCACCGAGAGACCGGCGTAACCGGTCCGTCCGGGGGCGGGATCGATCAGGCCATTAAGGAAAACGCGCGAATAATATTTTTCGTCGCCCAAATTCGAGATGCCGGCGATCAGGCGCACATTTTTCGTGAGGTACCATTCGCTCGAAAGATTGAAGACGGTGTAGGATGGAATGACTGCTGGGACGAGGAGCGGCGCGCCGACGGCCGGATTGCCCAGGTTGTTATCCGCCCAGAATTGGTCCGAGACGTGGACGCCGGAGAACGTGATGCGGAAGCATTTCTCCTTTTGGAAAGTGATTCCACCTTTCCAGATGAAGTCCGGCGCATAGGCGGGAGTATTTCCCTCAAGGGTGCGCGTGGTCCCGGGAACGAGCAGCGCGCTCTCGGTAAATTCGGCATCGAGAAACTGAACGTTACTGAAGACGATCAGTTGCAACGGATGGGACGGCGGCGGCGCAACGGCCACGTCTTTGTTCGACGACTTGGAATCAGTCGGCGTGGTCACGGGTGCGATCTCAGTCTGGAACGGCGCGAGCAGATCGTAGGAGAATTCCGCTTCGATGCCGCGATGGCGCGTGTTCCCGGTGTTCTGGACGAAGAAGAGGGTGCTGCTCCCGCCCACGTTGACGCTCTCGGTGCGATTCTCGAATTCCATCCAGAAGAGACCGACGTCATACCAGAAACCTTTAATCGGCGTTCCGTGGACACCGAGTTCGAGGTCGAGGGAACGAAATGGATCCGGGATCGGCTGGCCCGGCTGGATGGTGCGGGAAGTGCCGGCGATATCGAAAAACCTCGTCGGCCTCCAGCCGCTGCTGGCGTTGAAATAAGTCTCGTTCCCTTTCCCAAAATCATTCCCGAGCCCGATTCCCCAGAGCGGGATCAGATGGTCGGCACTGATGCTCGCCGGACCGGTCGGCGGCACTGGGACCAGCCAGGGGGCGCGCCTTGAGTCGACTTCGACGTTTTCGTGATCGAGCCGGAACGAAGGAACGATATGGAAACTTCCGATCCGGAACAGGTCCTCGATGAAAAATGCCTGGTAATCAGCGGTCCGATCCTGGTCGAGCGCGACAAAGGGATCACCAGCCGTGGTGCCTCGGGGGGCATAAAGGAAATTGGCGCCGGTATTGGTTGCGTTCAGCGTGTAACGGGTGAACGGCGCTTCACCGTGATAAGCCACGCCGCCGAAAGTGAGCACGCTGCCCTTGAACATCGTGCCGTCGCCCCACTTTTTGCGGAAACGAAGATCGACGCCGCCGTTATTGAAATCCTCGTATTGGAAGGTCGTGCTTGTGGGAAAGACTGTCGGAACCAGGGAGGTCGCCGGACCGAGGTTGTTTGCACTGCGTGAATCGATGTCCTGATGGGTGTACCAACCCTTGGCCTGAATGAGCCAGCCGTCGCCAAGATCCACTTCATAACGAAGAACGCCCGTATAACGATCCACCCAGTTTTCATTGTAAGGTGTGGTTGAGAAATTCGGATCGTTCTGGAATTGCGCCAGCGTCAGCTTGCCCGGGTCGCCTCCCTCGAAACGGCTGGCGTGAAAATCCACCGCGATGAGTTGATTCGATGTCGGCCGATAACCGATATAACCGTTCGCCTGCCAGAGATTGTACTGGCCGTTGTTGCGTTGCCCGTCGGAATGCTGGTAGTCCGCATCGAAGCGGACCTCGAGCGGCCCGTTCGCTTCCTGGACCGAACCGTAACTGTTGTAGAACCCATCAGCGCCTCCGACCTGTTCGAAATAAGCGCTCCACGGCGTCCCCGGGACCGGATGTTTCGTGACGAAGTTGACGGCCGGCGCCGGTTCCGGCCCAAAAAGCAGGCTGCTGCCGCCGCGGATAAACTGAATTTCGCTGATGCTCTGCGGCACCGGTTGGTAATAAAGAGTCGGGAAGCCGATCCAGTCACTCACCATCGGCAAGCCATCCTGGAGGAAGGTCGTAAACTCGGATTCCTGCGGATTACCGAGGCCGCGATAACTGAAATTGAACTGGCCGGGATTCTGTTGTTCCGAAACGATTAGCCCTGGCGCCTTGGTGAAGAGCTCCTGGAGATTGTTGTTTTCCACCGGCGTCTGCTTGTTCAGCGGGATGACCGTCGCTTTTTTTGTGACGGTGATCTGCGTCTCGGAAACTTCGCGCATGATGTGCTCGAGCTTCGGGCGGGTATCGTCCTGCGGGTGCGGCGTGGCTACGGGTTCCCCGGTAACGTTGATCGTTTGGGTTGTGACAGATTCCTGAGCGTAGATCGATCCGTGCGAAGCCATGATGAAGGTGGCCGCCCCGGCCGAGATGGCGATAACGCGAGAGATTAGGCGAGAAAACATCGCGCTGGATTACAGATCTGTAATCCGGCAGGCAAGCTTTTTCTTTACGTTTTTGTAATGTTTAAACCCGCTGTTTGTAGCAGGCCAGGCCTCGTCCGAAGCACGTGCGACGCAAGAAGGGCGCCCCTTGCTGGCGGGTCGCCCTTTAAACCTTGAGAAATTGGAACGGGCCGCGTTCCTCGAAGTCCTAGCGGTTCCGGGTGGAGGCCGGCGCTTCGGCTTGCGGCGATTCGCTGCCGCCGAAGAGCATGGAGAAAACAACAAAGACGGAGGCGTGGGGCGCGTCATCGGTTACGCCGAAGAGTGGCGAAACATCAAGCCGGGTATTTGTCGAAGGCTTCCAGGCCACCGTTGGCCCGATGATGACCCTGGCAGACTTGGTTCCCTCCTCGCGGAGGCCGGCGTCGGTAAAGCTAGTGTATTGCATTTCCGCGCCGACTTTCAGGCGCTCGTTCGAGAGCAGGATTGGGAACATGAGACTTTGCGAAAATCCGACTTCGCGGCCGCGGTCACCGCTGGTCTCCGATTCGAAAAAGAAGTTGGCGGCCCATTCCACCTTGTTGTCGAAATCCTGGGCGAGGAGCAATCGCACCTCGAAGGAATCAGGCAGCGGCATGTGCTCCTCGAGAAACGCCCGGCCTTCACCTTTCGGCAACATTTCCGGCGGCCCCTCATCGTGGAGGATGTCGCCGGCGCCGAATTTGTATTCCACGAAGAGCGTTGGGTTAAGCGGGATCTTGTTCCAATCCGCCAGCGCATAGCGGCCCTCGATGCTGAACGTGCGCTCCTGCGTAGTTCCGCGATGATTCTCGATCGAGTTTTCAAACGCGATGCCAAAGCGGTGCGGCAGACCGATCTCGACTTCCTGGGTCAGCATGTGATCGGGGCGATTGAACTTAAGCGAGTCACCCTGATAGACGAGCCCGGCATAGACGGCTCCCGGCGGCAGCACGTAGGCATTAGTGAGGTTGGAGAAACGGCTACGGGAGAAATCCGGCGTGGCGCCATAAGAACTCGGCACTTCTTCGCCGCGGACGACGATGCTTTCGTTCTGGACCGTTTGTCCCTGGAGAGAACTTAATCCAGACGGGCCGAGTAAACTTAGCGCGAGGACTGTGGAAACCGACAAGGTTCGGAGCGGATTTCGAGACATGAGCGCGACTATTACAAAATCGTAATATTTAAGACAAGATTAATTTCGTTTGTCGTTCCGAGTCCCACGGCCGCGGGAAGGAACCCGTGCCAAATCGAGCGACGTTTCACGGGGTTCCTCGACTCCGCTTCGCTGCGCTCGGAATGACAGGGTGTTATCCGGCGTTTGGAAAACTCAGCGTCACGCCAGTTCCCTGTCCCGGCTCGCTCTCGATTCGCGCGGAGCCGCCGTGCAATTCCATGATCGACTTCACCAGCGCGAGACCCAGCCCGACGCCTTCTGAACTGCGAGACGAATCGGCCCGGTAAAAGCGATCGAAGACGCGCGGCAGATGCTCGGCGGCAATTCCAGTGCCCGTGTCTTTGACCAAGACTTCCGACTGCGCACCGCGACTGACGACGGTGATCTCGATCGATCCTCCGGCCGGAGTGTGATGGGTGGCGTTTTCGATCAGATTGCTCACCGCGCGGCTGAAGAGCATCTCGTCGGCTGAAAACCTCGCCTCGCCCGCACGGACGATCGTCAATTTTTGGTCTTCGGCGATCGGTTCATGAAAAGCAGCGATCCTCTCGACAACGGCGCGTCCATCGAACGATGTCCGTTGCAGATTTCCTTCCGCGGCCTCCGTGCGAGCAAGAAAAAGAAGATTGTCGACGATCTGGCCGAGATGCTGGCACTCGGCGATGGTCGATTCGATCACCTCGCGGTATTCCTCCGCGGAACGCAAACGCGTCAGGGCCACTTCTGCTTCGCCGCGAATATTTCCGATCGGGGTGCGAAGTTCGTGGGCGATGTCGGCGGAAAACTGCGACAAGCGCACGAACGAATCTTCCAGGCGATGGAGCATATCATCGAAAGCAATGGCGAGCGGCTGAAGTTCGCGCGGCCAGCCGACGGTGCTCACGCGTTGATGGAGCTGCTTTGGCCCCACCCGTTTCAAGGCCCGGGTCATCTCGCCGAGCGGCCGGAGGCCGCGTTTGGTGACGGTGACGGCAATAATGGCCGAAGCGGCGACCCCGAGGGCGAGGACGGCGGCGAGGAGGACGGCAAATTGTTTCATGAACTGCTCATCCTCGGTTCGATCCTGTGCCACCTGGATCGTGTACCTCTCTCCCGCCACGTCGTGCGCGTTTGTCATCAAAGAAAACAACCGGTTGCCGGCGCGAAAATCGTTTGGTTCTTGCGAAGGGATCTTTGGAGAGATTGCCGGGAAAACCGAGGGTGGCAAAAGCGAGCTCATTCCCGGCGTTTCCGCCAAAGTACGATCGGTTGATCCAAGGACCCGGACCCAATACGCCGCGCGATCGCCCGTCCGCGCGTTCTTCAGTTCTTCGGTGACGACGTTGATGCCCTCCGGCGCGCTCAAGTCCGCCCGCACCGCCGCCACTTTGTCAGAAAGGACTTCGTTATCTTCTTCAAAGGCGTGGCGAACGACAATCCAGTAAAGCGCGCCGAGCCCGCACGAGAGGAGAAACGCCGCGGCCAGCGTGAAGAGCACCACCAACTGCGACGCGATCGAGCGCGGTTCAGACGGCTTTGAGGACATAACCCGAGCCGCGCACGGTGTGGATCAGCTTCGGCTCGAAGGGATCGTCCACTTTGGCGCGCAACCGCCGCACCATGACGTCGACGACGTTGGTGTTGGTGGCGAAATTGATGTCCCACACTTGGGCCGCGATTTCCGCGCGAGAGGCGACCTGGCCGGCGGAACGGACGAGGTGCGCGAGCAGGAGAAATTCCTTCGAGGTCAGGTTCAGCGCGGTGCCGGCCCGGGTAGCCTTGTGCCGCCGGGTGTCGACTTCCAGGTCGCGAATGCGGAGCAGTTCCTGGCGGTGGTTCGGCGCGCGCCGAAGAAGGGACCGCATCCGCGCCATGAGTTCCGAGAAAGCAAACGGCTTGACCAGGTAATCGTCCGCTCCCAACTCGAGGCCTTTCACGCGATCGCGGACGCTGTCACGCGCGGTGAGGAACAGGATCGGTGTGCGCATTCCGCTTTTCCGCAGTTCCGCTACGACCGTCCATCCATCTTTGTTCGGCAGCATCACATCCACGATGAGCAGGTCGAATTTCCTGGTGCGCGCCAGCGCGAGGCCACTCTCGCCATCGATCGCGATTTCCACGGTCAGGCCATCTTCCCGCAGGCCTTTGGCCAGGAAGGCGGCTGTCTTTTTCTTGTCCTCGATGAGCAACACACGCATGCGGCTGTCAGTATACGCGTCCGCAATTTTCACTCAATGATTTGCGGAACTCTGATTTGGTAGGGCGAGACTCTGTCGAGCCGCGCGTGGGAGGGGTGACGTTCGGCGGCTCGACAGAGTCTCGCCCTACCAGGAAGCACCTTCCTGCGACGCCCTCAAAACGTTTGCCACCGGCGAGGCGGAGGCTCAATTTGTTCGACCATGAACACGACCTCGACACAGTTCGCGCATCCAGAAGCGCTGGTGGATGCCGATTGGCTGGAGAAACATTTGACCGACGATGGGGTGCGCATTGTCGAGTCGAACGAAGATATTTTACTTTACGACACCGGGCACATTCCCGGCGCGGTCCACATCGATTGGCGGACCGATTTGCAGGACCCGGTGATCCGCGATTATATCGCTCCGGATAAATTCGCGGAGCTGTGCAGCCGGAACGGCATCACCCCGGACACCACCTGCATTTTCTACGGTGACAAGGCGAACTGGTGGGCCTGCTACGCGCTTTGGGCCTTCCGGTTGTTCGGCCACGAGAAAGTAAAAATCCTCAACGGCGGCCGGGACAAATGGAAGGCCGACGGCCGACCGATGACGCGCGAAGTGCCGAAGTATCCGGGCACGAATTATCCGGTGCCGAACCGGCGTTTCGACAAGGAGATCCGCGCCTTTGCCGACGAAGCGCTTGCGCAAAGCAAGGCGGGCAAGCCGCTCATCGATGTTCGGTCGCCCGGCGAATACAAGGGCGAGATCACGCACATGCCCGAGTATCCGCAGGAAGGCGTGTTACGCGGCGGCCATATCCCGGGAGCCAAAAGCGTTCCGTGGAAAACCGCGACGAACGAGGACAGCACTTTCAAGTCGGCGGGCGAGCTGGCGAAGATTTACCTGGACGGCTGCGGTCTCAAGCCGGGGACGGACACGGTCGTCTATTGCCGGATCGGCGAGCGGTCGAGCCACACCTGGTTTGTGCTCACTTACCTGCTGGGACTTGAAAACGTGCGGAACTACGACGGTTCCTGGACTGAGTGGGGCAACAAGGTGGCGGCGCCGATCGAGCGCGGGTGATTCTTTCTTCCTGCTCCTGCTCTTACTCCTGATCTTTCGGGAGCAACCCAGAGGATCAGGAGTAAGATCAGGATCAGGAGCAAGAGCGGAAACATGTATCCACCTAAACTTGAAGCCATCATCAGCCTTTTCGAGTCGCTCCCGGAAGTGGAGCGGCGCGAGACCCTCGTTTCGTATGCTGACAACGCGAAAAAACAGGAGCCGCGTCCTGGAGAAGTCTTCATCCTCGAAGATGTCCGCAAAGACGAGGAATGCGCCGATACCGTCGGCGTTTATCTGCAGGTTGATGATCAGGGTAAGGCCCATTTTCGCATGACGCTGGGTCCCGAAGTGCAGACGCTCACTCGCGCGATGACCGCGATCTTATGCAAAGGCCTTGATCGCCGCACTCCGCAGGAGGTGCTCGAGCTGCCGAGCGATTTCGTCACGCGGATCGTCGGGGCCGAGTTGGTCCGGGTGCGGAGCCAGACGATTTACTACGTCCTCACCCGCATCAAAGGCATCTGCAAAGTGTACCTCGATCGCCAGCGGATGGCGGAAGTGGCGTAGGTAATTCAGGCAGCCTGCCTGTATTTTCAAGGCTATGGTTGCTATAACCGGGAAACCGACGATAGTGGCGGCGGTCAACTTCCCGCTCCTTCGTTCCCCTCGAAGCCGCTCGGCTGCTGATAAGGAGACGGAATTAACCTCACGAGGCCCAAACTACATTATGAATGCCACTTTACTCACCAACGCCTCAGCTGTGATCCCCAATCAGCATCTTCTCGTTAACGTCGTTCGCCTTCGTGTCCGGCAATTGATCCGGGGACACCGGCCCTTGATCGCGGCTCCCCCGGGAATGGGCCTCGCTGACGTAGCCTTGAGCGAATTGATCGCGGGAAAATTGGGTCACGAAGCCGTGCCCGGTATGATCCCGGACAACTCCTTCGTCCCGATCGTTACTTTTCCCGGCGCGCCTGCCCATAAGAAGGCGGCTTAATTCCCATGGCTAATCATTCAGGTTTCACCCGCCGCACCCCCGACATCATGACGGAAGAGCTTTGCGCGATTCTGTCGCAGAAGGTTTCGTTCGAGTTCAAACCGCTCTACGACCTGGTTTACGCGAATCTCCACGCGCGAAATGCGGCCAGTGGCGGCGACGAAATGCTCCGCCTCCGTGCCTACGAGAAACTGCAAAATCTCGTCCACGACGGAATGGTGACGAAGACCGCGAAGAAGTATCGAGGCGATCCCGCCGCGCTTCTCGTTGTCAGCGCCCGTCTGGAAGAATGGCGGGTCGCGGCAAGTCAGCGCACCGCGGCGTTGCGCGCCGGTTAGTCGTCCTGCTTTTTGAAGTCGCGGCCGGCCCGCAAAAAGGGCGCGTTTAGCTCGTGATCTTCGAGTAAATTCGTCTATCGTCCGCTCGCTCCAATGCCGCGGAACAACGAGCTCCACAAAATTCTGCTGATTGGCTCGGGCCCGATCGTGATCGGCCAGGGCTGTGAGTTCGATTATTCCGGCGTCCAGGCGTGTAAAGCTTTGCGCGAGGAAGGCTATCAGGTCGTGCTGGTAAATTCGAATCCGGCCACCATCATGACCGACCCGGAATTCGCGGACCGGACCTACGTTGAGCCGATCACGCCGGAAGTGATCGAAGCAATCCTCGAGCGGGAAAAACCGGACGCGATCCTGCCAACAATGGGCGGACAAACCGCGCTCAACGTTGCGATGGAATTGAACCGCAACGGCGCGCTCGCCCGGCACAACGTGAAATTAATCGGCGCTAACGCCCAGGCGATCGCGAAAGGCGAAGATCGTCAGCTCTTCAAGGAAGCCATGCTCCGAATCGGGCTCGATGTGCCGCGGTCGGGCATTGCGCATTCGATCGCCGACGCCAACCGGGTCGCTGACACGATCGACAAGTTTCCGCTGATTGTTCGACCGGCGTTCACGCTCGGTGGTGCCGGCGGGGGCATCGCGTATAATCGGGATGAGTTGGAGGAAATCGTCGGGCGTGGCCTGGCGCTCTCGCCGGTCACCGAAGTGTTGATCGAGGAATCACTCGTCGGCTGGAAAGAGTTTGAGATGGAGGTAATGCGAGACTGCGCCGACAACTGCGTCGTCATCTGCTCAATCGAGAACTTCGATGCGATGGGCGTGCACACGGGCGACTCGATCACCGTCGCGCCCGCGCAAACCCTGACCGACAAGGAATTCCAGATGATGCGCGACGCGTCGTTCGACGTCATCCGCGAGATCGGAGTCGAGACGGGCGGATCGAATATCCAATTTGCCGTTAACCCGGATAACGGCCGGATGGTCGTCATCGAGATGAATCCGCGCGTTTCGCGGTCGAGCGCACTCGCCTCCAAGGCGACCGGTTTTCCCATCGCGAAGATCGCGGCGAAACTCGCCGTCGGTTACACCCTGGACGAAATCCGGAACGACATCACGCGCGAAACGCCGGCGAGCTTCGAGCCGACGATCGATTATTGCGTGGTGAAAGTGCCCCGCTTCACCTTCGAGAAGTTTCCGCAGGCCGACCCGACGCTTACGACGCAGATGAAGAGTGTGGGTGAAGCGATGGCCATAGGCCGCACTTTCAAGGAAGCGCTGCAAAAAGCGCTGCGCTCGCTCGAGATCAAGCGTTTTGGTTTGTGCGGCGACGGGAACGACAAACGCCTCGACGCCGAAGCGCTCCGCCTCAAGCTTGCGATCCCCAATGCCGAGCGTGTTTTCCACCTCGCGCAGGCGTTCCAGGACGGCATGTCGATCGACGATGTCTTTGAGCTGACGAAAATCGACCGCTGGTTTCTTCACAACATCAGGCAGATCGTGGAAGAGCAGCGACAATTCGCTGGTAGCACAGGCAGGCTGCCTGTGCTACCGGCCCAGCTCCGCCGTCTCAAGAAACTCGGCTTCTCCGATCGGCAGATTGCGGTCGCGCAGGGAAGTTCAGAATCCGAGGTGCGCGCCGCGCGAAAGGCCGCGGGCGTGGTCCCGACCTACCGGCTCGTTGATACCTGCGCGGCGGAGTTCGAAGCGTTCACGCCGTATTATTATTCCACCTACGGCACCGAGAACGAGATGCGCCGGACGGATCGACCAAAGATCATGATTCTCGGCGGCGGGCCGAACCGGATCGGTCAGGGAATCGAGTTTGATTATTGTTGTGTCCACGCGGCTTTCGCGCTGCGCGAGATCGGGTTCGAAACGATCATGGTGAACTCGAACCCGGAAACGGTTTCGACCGATTACGACACAAGCGATAAACTTTATTTCGAACCCCTTACCCTCGAGGATGTCCTCAACATCTACGAGCAGGAGCTTCCCGAGGGCGTTATCGTCCAGTTCGGCGGCCAGACGCCGCTAAATCTGGCCGAAGGCCTCAAGGCGGCCGGCGTTCCGATCATCGGCACGCAGCCGGAAAGCATCGAGATGGCGGAGGACCGGAAACTCTTCGCGGCCATGCTGGACAAACTCGGTCTGCGCCAGACGCCGAGTGGTTCGGCCGTCAGTGCCGAGGAAGCGATCACGATCGCGGACCGGATCGGTTATCCCGTGCTCGTCAGGCCGTCATTTGTTTTGGGCGGGCGCGCGATGGAACTGGTTTACAACGGCGACGATCTCCGTCGTTACATGCAGAGCGCGATTGAAGTCAGCTCCGATCGGCCGGTCCTGGTTGATCGCTTTCTCGAGGACGCCATCGAAGTCGACGTGGATTGCATTGCCGACGGGGAGACCAGCGTCATCGGCGCGATCATGGAGCACATCGAGCAGGCGGGCATTCACAGCGGCGACAGCGCCTGCGTGATCCCGACATTCTCTCTGTCGAAAGCGGTGCTCGAACAAATCCGGACGGCCACGAAAGCGATGGCACGCGAACTCGAGGTCCGCGGTCTCATGAATGTGCAATTCGCGGTGAAGGGCAACGATGTTTACGTGCTCGAAGTTAATCCGCGTGCCTCACGGACCGTGCCGTTCGTGAGCAAGGCCATCGGCGTTCCGCTCGCGAAACTGGCGGCCAAAGTCATGACGGGAAAAACCCTGGGCGAACTTGGATTTACCCGCGAAATCATTCCCGAACATTTCTCGGTGAAGGAAGCAGTCTTCCCCTTCCTCCGTTATCAGGGAGTCGATATTGCCCTGGGGCCGGAAATGAAATCGACCGGGGAAGTTATGGGGATCGATGCCGATCTCGGACTCGCCTATGCCAAGTCGCAGATGGCCGCCCCGCCGCCCCTGCCGAAATCGGGCAACGTTTTCATCAGCGTGAAGGACGGCGACAAGCCGGGGGTGATTCCGGTGGCGCGGGACTTCGTCGAGCTTGGATTTCAGATTATTGCCACCGGTGGAACGGAAGCGGCGCTCCGCGCGGCCGGCGTTCCGGTGACCAGAGTGCACAAGATCCGGGAAGGGCGTCCGAACGTGCTCGACCTGGTGACCAACCGGGACATCAATTTCATCATCAATACCCCCAGCGGCAAAATCCCGCGGGAAGACGAAGTCCGGATCCGGAACGCCTCCCTCGCCCAAAAGATCCCGATCATGACGACGCTCCGAGCCGGACAGGCGAGCGCGAACGGCATTCGTTCGCTGCAACGGAGCAGTCTGCATGTAAAAACGCTGCAGGAATACCATGGGAAATGACGAATACCGAATTCCGAATGACGAAGGGAGATTGGTTGAAGGTTCGAGGTGGAACGGTAGGGTCAGGGCCATGAAACGAATGTTGCTTTGTTGCGTGCTCGGGCTGGCGTTTGTCGCGGCGCCGGTTCGGAGCGAGGATAAAAAGGAAGAAAAGAAGGACAAAACCGCCATGAGTGAACAAAAAGAAGTCGCAGTAATTAAGACCAGCGAGGGCGAAATGGTGGCCGAGTTTTGGCCGGACGTCGCGCCGAAGACGGTCGAGAATTTCAAAAAACTGGCGAAATCCGGTTTCTACGACGGGACTGCGTTCCATCGGGTGATCAAGGGCTTTATGATCCAGGGTGGTGATCCGCTCACGAAAGACGAGAGCAAGCAGTCGCGCTGGGGCACCGGTGATCCGGGCTACAAGATCGACGCCGAGTTCAACAAGAAATCGCATGAGCGCGGTGTCCTCTCCATGGCGCGCTCGCAGGATCCGAATTCGGCCGGCAGCCAGTTCTTCATTTGCCACGGCGCCCCGAAGTTTCTCGATGGGCAATACACGGCCTTCGGCAAGCTGATCAAAGGCGACGACGTGCTCGAAAAGATCGCGACGACCAAGACATTGCCGGGCGATCGGCCGGAAAAACGGATGAACGTCGAGAGTATCAAGATCGTTCCGGCTGATTCGGTGAAGTAGCTGGATCGCGCGCTCCGCCGCGCCTAACCTGAGTCGAAGACCATTTTTTGATCGCTGCGCGATGGCACGATTAACATCGCGCGGGGAGCGCACGATCCACCAATGAACGCGTCGACGAAAATCGCCCTGGTCCAGATGCAGTGCGGGACCGATCCGGCTGCCAACATGACGAAAGCGGTTGGCCGGATTCGCGATGCCGCGAAGCAAGGCGCGCAGATCGTTTGCCTGCCGGAGCTGTTTCGTTCCCAATATTTTTGCCAGGCGGAAGACCACGCGAACTTCGCGCTCGCCGAAGAAATTCCGGGACCGACAACCAACGAACTCGAAGCCGTCGCGCGCGACTGCGGCGTGGTCATCGTCGCGTCGCTCTTCGAGAAGCGCGCCGCCGGCGTTTACCACAACACCGCCGCCATCATCGACGCCGACGGGCAATACCTGGGGAAATATCGCAAGATGCATATCCCGGACGACCCGTCCTACTACGAGAAATTTTACTTCGCGCCCGGCGACCTCGGCTTCCAGGCCTGGCCGACGAAGCATGGGAAAATTGGCGTCTGCGTTTGCTGGGACCAGTGGTATCCGGAATCAGCGCGCCTGACCGCGTTGCGCGGCGCCCAGATTCTGTTTTATCCGACGGCGATCGGCTGGCATCCGCGCGAGAAGGAAAAATACGGCGCGGCCCAATATTCGGCCTGGGAAACGATGCAGCGCAGTCACGCCATCGCGAACGGCTGCTACGTCGCCGCCATCAACCGGGTTGGCCATGAAGCGCCCGCCGGCGGAGATGGGATCGAGTTCTGGGGCCAGAGTTTTGTCGTCGCACCCAGCGGTGAGATCATTGCCAAAGCCAGCGTGGATCACGAAGAGATCGTGATGGCCGAGATCGAATGGAAGCGCGTGGATGAACACCGGACTCATTGGCCTTTCCTGCGCGATCGGCGCATTGATGCTTACTCGGGGATCGAGCAGCGGCTAATTGACTGATGCTCTTCTGTAGCCGCTTCGCTGTGCGAAGCGCTGTTGGAGACGGCCTGCCCTCAGGCCGTTAGGGATTGGCAATGCCGCTCTCACCGGCACGAGGGCGTGCCGGCTCCATGCCCGATCGTCCGCGCTGATAAATTATTTTCATTTCGTCGCCGACAGCGGTACGTTGGCTGCCATGAAAACGATAATTATTTCGCTGGGAATGCTCTGCGCTCTGGCGGTGGTAGCGCATGGGCAGGATGCGACGAAGGCGACCTGCAAACTTGACTCGAAGTCAGGGAGCCAGGTCACGGGCACGGTGACGTTCACCAAGAGTGGCGATGACGTCCAGGTGGTCGCCGACATCACCGGACTGAAGCCGGGCAAACATGGATTTCATATTCATGAAAAAGGCGATTGCTCCGCACCCGACGCAGCCTCGGCTGGTGCTCATTTCAACCCGACCCATGGACACCACGGCGGACCGATGACGGCAGACCGTCACGAGGGCGATCTCGGCAATCTCGAAGCGGACGCTTCGGGCAAGGCTCATCTCGACTGGAAAGGCAAAATGAGCTTGAGCGGAGCGGATTCGATTATTGGGAAATCGGTCGTGGTTCATGAAAAGGAAGATGACCTCAAGACGGATCCCTCCGGCAACTCCGGCGCGCGCATTGCGTGCGGCGCGATCGAGGCAGCGAAATAAGAGCTAATTGTTCCCCGCGAAAAGCAGAGCGGCAGATTTCTTAAAATGGATTTGCTGACTCTCTCGGAAATCCGTCGGCACGCGCAGAACGGCGCGATGGTGGAAGCGCGCGTCCATGTTCAGGTGGAAGGGGCGGCGGCGAAGGTCACGCGCGAACAGAAGCCGTATTGCGAGCTGAGTCTTGCTGATGCGGCTGATCGAATGACACTGCGGGTCTGGAGCGATCACCCCGAATATAAGGCGTGTGATTCGCTGAAGACGTCGGATTTCATCGAGCTGAGCGGCGAGTTTTTGCAGCACCAGCAATTCGGCCTCGATGCCCGGAAATGGAAGGTGCGCCATCTCAATCCGCAGGAACGCTCCGAACTGCTCCAGGGCCCTCCCGATCTGCGCGCGAAGCAGGCCGCAGATTGGGATTACATCGGCGAACGAACCCGCGCCCTCGGGGATCCTCGTCTGCGCGCTCTGGGCAAAGCGTTCCTGGACGAGCAGGGCGACCGATTCCGGCGGACGGCGGGCGCGCGCTCTTATCATCACGCCCGTCGCGGTGGTTTGGTTGAGCACGTTGCCCAAATGATGCGGATGGCGATGGCAATCGCTCCTCTCTATCCGCAATTGAATCTCGATCTCCTGATCGCCGGCGTTTTGTTTCACGATTCGGGGAAACTCTGGGAAAACCATTTGCCGGAGACCGGTTTCACGATGGGGTATGACGAGCGCGGCGAGTTGATGGGGCACATTTCGATTGGGCTCGAGCTGGTCAACTCGCTCTGGCGCAAATTGCAGACGGAGGAAAACTCCCGCGCCTGGAGCTCGCTCACGCCTTCATCGGAAGATGTTCGAATGCATTTATTGCATCTCATAGGGGCGCATCATGGCGAACCCCAGTTCGGATCGCCGGTCAGCCCGAAAACGCCCGAAGCAATGGCGCTCAACTACATCGATAATCTCGATGCGCGGATGGAAATGTTCGCCGCCGGTTATCTCGTGGCGAAGCCGATCGCCGATCGCATTTTCGATCGCGTCCGTCCGCTCCCGGGAAATCTGGTCAAGCCCCTGGAGAAATTCCAGGCGCCGGGCACGAACGGGCCGCCGCCGTTGCCGAAACCGGGCGAGACTGGAACGCTCCTGTAGCCGCTTCGCTGTGCGAAGCGCCGGCACGAAGCTTCGAGTTCATTTCGCGCTACCGAACGCTTCGCACAGCGAAGCGGCTACAGAAGATTTTACTCCGCGTTTATTCGTCGCTTCGTCTCGACTAGATATTCCTCGTCGATCTCGAAGCCGATGAAGTGCTTCACACCGCAGCGCTTTGCCGCGACCGCGGAATTCCCGATCCCGAGAAACGGGTCGAGCATCGTCCCGACGCGGGCAATGCCGTGCAGTTTGATACACCACTCCGCCAGCTGCACCGGGAACGTGGCCGGATGCGGGCGCTCTTTCGCGCGGCGCTGGATCGTTTCGTAGGGAATGAACCAGGTGTTCCCACGGCAGCGGCGATCCTTTCCACGCGTGTGACCCCACCGCGCGATATTACTCTTGTCCGAGTAAGGTACGCCGAGCGCCAGGCGGTCAATCGGTGTCTTTCCTTCCGGCGTGAGGTGGAAAATGTATTCGTGACAATCGTTCAGGTATCGCGGCGAACTGATTGGCTTGAAGTGACCACGGGAAGTCGTTAGCCCCCCAACGTCCTCGATCGAGATCGCTTTGATCCAGTGGATATTATTCTGGAGCACGAACAAGTCGCGCAAGCGCAGGACGAGTTCGTGCGGCAGCAATGGATTTGAGGGCGAAGCGCCGAGATTGAGAAAGAGTGATCCCTCCGGTTTCAGCACCCGCCGCAGCTCATCGGCCCATTTGTGGCACCAATCGAGATAGGTGTCGCGATCCAGCCGGTCCGAGTAGCGGCTGTAAGCGATGCCGAGGTTGTAGGGAGGTGAAGTGACAACCAGATCGATCGTGGCGGCGCTGATCCTGGCCATGCCTTCCAGGCAATCGCCCTGGTGGAGATCGAATGCGGTCATGACTCAGATTGGGACAACCGAGTTCCTGGTACAAGCGAGAAAAAATGCGATGTCATCCGAGCCGCGCAGACGGCGAGGGACCTCTCGAGCGCTCTTACGCTTGCGCGAAGGCCGGTCACGTTTTCGTCAGAACATGCGCGATTGCGGTTTGGGTGGCACAACCTCCGACTGCGAGGTCCCTCGGCGCGCTTCGCCAGCCTCGGGATGACATGCCTTGTTTGATTTCGAGCTCACAATGTTGTGTTACGTTACAACGATGTCCGATAAACCGGCCAAGCTGAAGATCGCCGGCCGTGAGTTTGCCTCGCGGCTGCTGGTGGGCACCGGGAAATTCGGATCGAACGAGTTGATGCGCGATGCTCTGATCGCGAGCGGAACCGAGATCGTAACGGTGGCGCTGCGGCGCGCCGATCTTTCCGGCAAACACGACGCCTTCGCGAACATTCTCGATTTTATCGATCCGAAACGTTTTCTGCTTTTGCCGAACACGAGCGGGGCGCGGAACGCTGAAGAAGCCGTGCGACTGGCGCGGCTCGCGGTGGCGGCCGGCCTCCCAAACTGGGTGAAGCTGGAGATTCATCCGGACGCACGCTATTTGTTGCCCGACCCGGTGGAAACGCTGGCTGCCGCGGAAATTCTCGTGAAGGAAGGGTTCGTTGTTTTGCCTTACATCAACGCGGATCCGGTCCTGGCGAAACGGTTACAGGATGTCGGGACCGCCACCGTAATGCCGCTCGGCTCACCCATCGGGAGTAATCGAGGAATCGAAACGCGCGCGCAGATTGAGATCATCATCGAGCAGGCAACCGTGCCGGTGGTGGTGGATGCCGGCCTGGGCGCGCCTAGCCAGGCCGCCGAAGCGATGGAGATGGGGGCCGACGCAGTCCTGGTGAACACCGCCATCGCCATCGCGTCCGATCCGAGTCGAATGGCGCAGGCCTTTCGCAAAGCGGTCGAGGCCGGCCGCGAAGCGCGCGAGATTGGTTTGGCCGAAATGAGAACGAGCGCGTCGGCCACCAGCCCGCTCACCGGATTTTTCTCCGCACGCGGAGAATAAATCTTCTGTAGCTCTTCTGTAGCCGCTGCCCTGTGGGCAGCGTCTGGATAGCGGCATCGTTGCTCTCACGCTTCGCACAGCGAAGCGGCTACAGAAATCAAAGCGGGCGGAACAACACGCCGGCGTCGTTATAAAATTCCACCTGCCGCCCGCCGACGCGGCGCACGAAACGCCAGCCATGCTGGCGAGTGATCTCGCGCAGTTCGTCATCCGAAAGCGTGCGGACGACTCGCAACTCCGACGGATGCGTCACGGAATATTCCGGCTTCACCGCGAGCATTCGCGCGATTTTGGCGATGACCGCGGGCAATTGCTCGTCCATCCCGTTACTCTCGCACAGGGGAGAGGAAGGTCACAAGGTTTGGCGGGGCGACGGGGCTGAGGTAGGTTCCGGCCCGATGTTTTCCGAGACCGTCATCCTTCGGGGCCACATTATCGATTCGCTGATTCTGCCGAAGGTGCTCGACCAAATCCTGACCCAGGGCGGCGACTTCAAAATCGGCGAAATCAAGATTGGCCAGAACCGCGTCGATCAAAGCTACGCCCGTATCGAGGTCTCGGCGAAAACCCACGCGGTCCTCGACGAAATTGTCCTGCGTCTTCGCCAGCACGGGGCGGAAGTCCTGGAAAAAGCCGACGTGCAACTGGCGCCCGCGCCTGCCGACGGAGTTTTCCCGAAGGATTTCTACGTTACCACGAACCAGCAAACGTTTATTACGCTCGAGGGTGCCGAGATCGAAGTCCGACCGGCCTTGATGGATTGCGCGGTAACGGTTGATCGCGAGGCGCGCCGCGCGACTGCGAAGAAGTTCCACGAAGTCCGCCGTGGAATGGAAATCGTCGTCGGCCACCAGGGAATCAAAGTCGTGCCGGTTCAGCGTTCCACGTCGCGGACGGATGTTTTTGAATTCATGTCGACCAGCATCGCGCTTGAGAAACCGAAGAGCGGGGTGATTCGAGAGATGGCGACGGAGCTAAAGCGCGCCCGGGACGTGGGCGGCAAGATTCTGGTCGTGGCCGGTCCGGCGGTGGTGCATACCGGGGCGGTTCCGCATCTGGAGAAGTTGATCGAGTGGGGTTACATCGACCTTCTTTTCGGTGGGAATGCGATCGCGTTGCACGACATCGAGAACGCACTCTTCGGCACTTCGCTCGGGATCAACCTGGAGCGGGGCTCCCTGGCGGAGCGCGGCCACGAAAATCAGATGCGCGCGATCAATGTTATCCGGGAAGCGGGGAGCATTTCGCGCGCGGTCGAAACCGGCACGCTCAAGAGCGGGATCATGTCTGCTTGCGTGCGCCACGGGGTGGAGTTCATCCTGGCGGGTTCGATCCGTGACGATGGCCCGCTGCCGGAGGTCATTACCGACACGCTCGCGGCGCAGGATGCAATGCGCGAGAAGATCACCGGTGTTACCACCGCGTTGATGATGGGAACAATGCTGCACTCGATGGCGGTCGCGAATCTCCTGCCAGCGACGGTGAAGACCTTGTGCATTGATGTGAATCCGGCCGCGGTCAGCAAGTTGACCGAACGCGGCTCTTTTCAATCACTGGGTCTGGTCTCCGATCTGGAGCCTTTCCTGCGTGAGTTGACCGTGGCGCTGGCGCGTTAGCGGTTTTTTCGGATATGCGCCAGTTGCTTCTTTGCCCGCCGGATTACTACGGAATCGAATACGAGATTAATCCCTGGATGAGCCGCGCGCGTGGCGCGGATACGCCACTGGTCCAGGCGCAATGGAAAGGACTCTTCGAGACGCTCTCCAGGCTCGAATGCAAGATCGAGCTTGTCCCGCCCAAGCCGAAATTGCCGGACATGGTTTTCACGGCCAATGCCGGCCTCACCGTCGGCCGCCGTTTCATTCCCAGTAATTTTCGGCACGAAGAGCGGGCCGGCGAAGCGCCGCATTTCGCGCGGTGGATGGAAGAGCACGGCTACGAAATAGTCTGGCTGCCGAAGGATCTTTATTTCGAAGGGGAAGGCGATGCGCTCTTCGGTGGTGACGTTCTCTTCTGTGGCTACAAATTTCGCTCCGACATCAATTCGCATCGCGCCGTCGCCGACAACCTTGGTTGCCTCGTGATCTCAGTGGAGCTGGTCGACCCGCGGTTTTACCACATCGACACCTGCTTTTGTCCGTTGCCCGACGGGGGTGCGTTCTGGTTTCCCGACGCGTTCGATGAATATGGGCAGCGCGCGATTCGCGATCATTTGCGGGATTTGATCGACGTGGCGCCGGACGAGGCCGCCCATTTTTCCTGCAACGCCGTCGTCCTCGGGCGCGATGTTGTTTTGCCGGAGGGTGCGCCGACGCTGGTCAGCACGCTGAAAGAGCGCGGCTACACCTGCCATCCGTTACCGATGAGCGAATTCCTCAAAGCCGGCGGTGCCTGCAAGTGCCTGACGATGTTCATGCCGCAACGGGAAAGTATTAAGGGTTAAGTTTTAAGGTGCGAATTCCGCTTAACACTTAAACCTTAAAACTGGTTCGTTTCTTCTCGAGCGCCGCTTCGATCTTTCCGAGCGGCAGGCAGTTCATTACCTCTTTTTTCGTCAGCCAGCCCTTGCGCGCGACGCCGACGCCGAACCACAACTCCTGGAGCCGTTCGACGCCGTGCGCGTCGGGGTTGATCACGCATTTCACTCCCTTGTCCTTCGCCAGAGGCCACCAGCGCCAGTCGAGATCGAGTCGTTTCGGCGCGGCGTTGATCTCGATCCAGGTGCCGGTCTCCGCCGCCGCCTCGATGACGGCCGGAATATCCACGGCGTACGGATCGCGTTTTAGGAGCAAACGGCCCGTCGGATGGGCGAGCATCGTCACGTAAGGGTTCTGCATCGCGCGGACGATCCGGCGCGTCATGTCCGCTTCGGAGAGCGTGAACCCGGAGTGCACGGACGCGACGACGTAATCGAGCTCCGCCAGGATTTCGTTGGGAAAATCGAGCGAGCCGTCGCGCAGGATATCGCACTCGACTCCCGCGAAGAGACGGAAGTTTTCGAAATCTTCGTTGAGCTTGCGGATCATCGCCAGTTGCACGCGCAACCGGGCCGCATCCAGGCCGCGTGCCTGGATCGAGCTGCGGCTGTGATCCGCGATCCCGAGGTATTGGAGCCCGAGCTCCTGCGCGGCGGCCGCCATTTCCTCGAGGGAATTGCGTCCGTCGCTCGCCGTCGTGTGGCAATGAAAAGTGCCGCGCAGGTTTTCCGCCTCGACGAGGCGGGGAAGAGTGCCGGCTGAGGCAGCGTCAAATTCGCCGGAGTTCTCGCGTAATTCCGGCGGAATGTAATCGAGATCGAGCGCGCGATAGAGTTCGGTCTCGTCCCGAATCACGGGAATCTTTTGCGGCGATGTTTTTTTGGTAGGGACGCCGCGCTGCGGCGTCCGGTCGGCGCGGCGCGCCGACCCTACCTCCGGCACCGCTTCGCCGAGACGATATTCGTTCAACGTCCATCCGCGCTGCAACGCCCGGCTCCGGACTTCGATATTGTGTTCTTTGCTCCCGGTAAAATAATTCAGCGCAAACGGATATTCCGCCGCGCTTACCACGCGCAGATCGCATTGAATGCCGGAGCACAACCGCACACTCGACTTCGTCGGCCCCTGGGCGATGACCGATTCGACGAGCGGATGCTGGACAAACATCGCGGAAATCTCCGCGGGCGCCGAAGTCGCCACGATAAAATCGAGATCGCGCACGATCTCCTTGCGGCGGCGATAACTGCCGGCGATGCAAACATGCAACGCTTCCGGATGCGCCCGCAGGTCGCTTTGCAATTGTTCGGCTTCCCCCGCGATCTGCCCGAGATGGAACGAGCCGGCGTATTTCTGCCGCTCATCGATGGCGCGACCGAGCTTTTCCTGCGTCGTCTTGCCGAATCCAGGCAGTTCCGCAACCCGCCCGGCGACGCAGGCCTCGCGCAACTGCGCGATTGAGCTGACCTGCAATTTTTCGTGCAACGCTTTGATTTTTTTTGCGCCGAGCCCGGGCAAGGAGAAGAGCTCGAGGATGTCGGCCGGAAATTCCGCACGCAGTTCGTCGAAGAATTTCAGCGATCCGGTTTCAACGAGTTCTTTGATCTTCGCCGCGATCGCCTTGCCGACGCCGGGAATTTTTTCCAGCGTCTCCTGGTCGCCGAGATCGGTGATGTTCCCACCCCAGGTTTCGAGTGAACGGGCCGCGTTCGTGTAAGCGCGGATCTTGAACGGGTTCTCATCTTTCAATTCGAGAAGAGTCGCGATCTTGTCGAGCACGTCCGCGATCGTGGCCTTGTCCATCGATACAATTGTCATACAACCCACTGAGACTGTCATCCCGAGCGTAGCGAAGCGAAGTCGAGGGACCCCGATGAGAGTCGATCGACGCACTGCGGGATCCCTCGACTTCGCTCGGGATGACAGGCGTAACCCGCCCGTTTCAGAATCCCTACATTCGCCCGCGCCGCTTGTAGAATTCGTAGCGGGCGATGATCGAATCGACGTACTTGCGGGTGCCCGGAAAATCGATGTTCGCGAGGAAGGTTTTCGCGGCCACCGCTTTGGTATCGTCACCTCCCGCCCACCGCAACGCCCGGCTCGCACCGGCGTTGTATTCGGCGAGCGCAAAGGGAAGGGGATTGGCCTGGTTTTGCCAATGCTCAATCGCCCGGCGCAGATACCAGGTGCCGGCTTCGAGATTCGTCTTCGGATCGAACAATTCTTCCGCGCGGAAATTCTCCACTTTCGTTTCCCGCGCCCATTCCGCCGCGGCTTTTTCGCTCACCTGCATCAAACCGCGTTCACCCGCGGTGCCAAATTTCTGCGCGTCGAACCGACTCTCTCGCCAGACCACCGCTTTTACCAGCATCGGGTCGAGCTGATGCTCGGCGGCTACCGCGCGAATGAGCGCGTCGTGCTGCTGAAAACGGGCCGGGCTGATCCATTCGTAGAGCGTGTAGAGCGGATCGCCCGAGCGCATCGAGAGATAGATCAGGCCCGCCGCTCCGGCGAGGAGGGCGCAGATGATTAGCTTGAACAAAAATCGGGTCATTCGGTCGTAGCTCGTGCCCCAAAAAATTTCATGGATAAGTAGTCGATTACGAGCAGGAGCACGAGCACGATTACGAATCTGAGCAGATGAGCAAATCCTCCTACGCCCGCGTCATCATCGACCGTTCGATCCATCGCGAACTCGATTATCTCATTCCAGAGATGCTGGCGGAGAAGTTGGGCATCGGATCGCGGGTGCGCGTTCCGTTCCGGGAAAGGTCGGCATTGGCGACCGTGGTGGCGGTGCTCGAGGAGACGGACGCCCAAGGGATCCGGCCGATCGAAGCGCTCGTGGGCGACAAACCGGTTCTGAGTGCGAAGCTCATCGAGCTGGCGCGCTGGATGGGCGCCTATTATTGCTGCCCCATCGAAGCGGTCATGCGGAGTTTGCTGCCGCAGGTAATCCGAAGGGCGGAGGTGACCTGGAAGAAGCAACTTTTTGTCAGCGCTGCCAAAGAGATCCCGTCGGACGAGATCGACAAATTGCGACGTCGGGCACCGCGGCAGGCGGAATTACTGGAAGCCGTTTCAAAATTGCGCCAGCCGGTGCCCGCGGCGGACTTGTTGCGGGAAACGTCGCTCGATAACCAGACTCTGCGGGCGCTGGAGAAGCGAGGTTTTATCGTCCTCCGCGAGGAGGCCGTCGCGCGCGATCCGCACGCGGAGGACCTCTTCATTGCTTCGAGCGATCTCGTGCTCAATCCCGAGCAGGCCGCGGCGCTGGGCGCCGTCGAAGAAGCGCTCGTGGCGCCGGCGAAGGCGAAACCGATTCTGCTCCATGGCGTTACCGGGAGCGGCAAGACGGAAATTTATTTGCAGGCCATTCACTCGACGTTGTCCCGGGGCAGGACCGCGATCGTGCTTGTGCCCGAGATTTCGCTCACTCCCCAAACCGTTGAGCGCTTCAAGAGTCGTTTCGCTGAGGCGCAGGATACGGTCGCGGTTTTGCACAGCCATCTGTCCGAAGGCGAGCGGCACGATGAATGGCACAAGATCCACGCCGGCCGCGCCCGGATCGTGGTGGGCGCCCGGAGCGCCGTCTTCGCCCCGCTGGAAAATCTCGGCCTCATCGTCGTCGATGAAGAGCACGAAACTTCGTATAAACAGGAGGAAGCTCCGCGCTATCACGCCCGGGATGTGGCGGTCGTGCGCGCGAAGATGGAGCAATGCGTTGTTCTCCTGGGAACCGCCACCCCGTCGCTGGAGAGTTATCACAATGCGATCCAGCAGAAATACCGGCTGCTGAACCTCACCCAGCGGGTGGACAACTGCCAGATGCCGTTGATGCGGATTGTCGATCTTCGGCTGGAGCGACGGAAGCAAAAGGTCGCCGCGATTCTCTCGGAGAAATTGCGCGCCGCGATCACGTCCCGCCTCGAAAAGCACGAGCAGACGATCCTCTTCCTGAACCGTCGCGGCTTTTCCACCTCGCTCCTCTGCAGTAACTGCGGGGAAGCGCGCGACTGCCCCAATTGCAGCGTCGCGCTTACTTTCCATCGCGGTGCAGCGCGGCTGAGTTGCCACTTATGCGGGCACACGGCCGCGGTGCCAAAGAAATGCCCGGCCTGTTCCCAGGACGCATTGATCTATTCCGGATTCGGGACGGAGAAAGTGGAAGCGAACGTGACCCAGCTTTTCCCCGGGGCGGTCGTGCGCCGGATGGATGCCGATTCGATGTCGCGCAAGGACGCGTATCGCGAAACGCTTCACGCCTTTCGCGCCGGCAAGATCGACATCCTCGTCGGGACCCAGATGATCGCGAAAGGCCTGCACTTCCCGAATGTGACGCTGGTTGGAATTATCAACGCCGATCTCGCCTTGCATATGCCCGATTTCCGGGCGGGCGAGCGGACGTTCCAATTGCTCACGCAAGTTGCCGGTCGGGCCGGCCGCGGCGAAACGCCCGGCGAAGTGTTTGTCCAGACCTACACGCCGTTTAGTCCCTCGATCCAGTTTGCGCGCCATCACGATTTCGCCGGCTATTTCCAACAGGAGCTGGAATTCCGGGAGCGTTGCGATTTCCCGCCGTTCAAGCACGCGGTCCTGATCACGGTGCGTTCCGCCCATGAAGCGCGGGCGCAGTTCTCCGCCGAGACAATCACGCGCCGGCTCAAGGAAGCGTTGCCGGCCGAGTTCATCCTGAGCTCACCGGTGCCTGCCCCGCTGGAAAAATTGCAGGGCCATTTTCGTTTTCACATTCTGATGCGCGGCGAAGCCATCATGCGCCTGAGCCGCCTTATTCGCGAAACGCTCGACAAACTTCCGCTGCCCGAGGATGTCGTCGCCTCGGTGGATGTCGATCCGTATCAATTGCTGTAGCATCCGGGGCTTCGCAAACAGCGAAGCGGCTACAGAAGAGACTTGTGGCGGGCGCTTTCTTCTGTAGCCGCTGCCCTGTGGGCAGCATCTTGGCGGCTCACACGCGGTCGATTCTGATAATTTCCCCGGCGTACGGCCAGTCTCGGGCGTCTCTTACAAGACCGGCCCGCACCGGATTTTCGCGCACGTAATTCCACTTTTGTGCGTAACTCTCCTCACTTCGCAACACATGATCAAAAAATCTACGCTGCCAAAGCGGTTCTGTGCTCGTATCGCGCACGATTTGTTTATCCAAGCATTGCTTCAGCATGCCAACCCATCGACCAAGCATAAAGTCATCGTGCCCGCAGACGAATAAATGAATATGATCGGGCATGATCACGTAGCGTCCCACCGCGATGTTGCGCTCGGAGTAGGCGCGTTCTGCGAATTGGATGAATGCAGTTGCGACTGGGTTGCTGGCAAGGATCGGTCGGCGTCGATACGTGCAAGCCCTGACAAAGAAAACGGGGTTACTGGGAACGACGCGGCCAAGTCGTGGCGGAGTTCTGGGGTAACTCTTCATCCTGTAGCCGCTGCCCTGTGGGCAGCGTGAGATAAGCGTAGAACAGAAAAATATTCGACGCCACCCCTCGCGCTTCGCACACCCAAGCGGCTACAGAAAGAGGCTTGTGGCGGGTGCTTTTTTTTGTGTAGCCGCTGCCCTGCTTGCCACGCCGGAGCTAGGCGGGTGGGCAGCGTTGGGTGCTATTTCCGGATCAACTTCGGGACTTCGCTTTTGACCAGGGTGGTAAATGCGGCCACGGCGCTATTCGCGCTCGAGTCGATCAGGCGAAGGAGGCCGATTTCCAGGTTCAGTTTCTTCCCCTGGAGGCGAATCGCTTTCAGTTTCAGGCCTTCGCGTCCTCGCAGCGCGATCTTCGGCATGAGGGCGGCTGCTTTCAACGGGGCGAGCGAGCGAAGCAAGGTCTCGATCGCATTCAGCTCCGCGACGGTTCGCGGGCGAACGTGATGGTTGAGACAAATCTGGTCCGTCATCCGGCGCATGACGAAGGTGTCGAACAGTTGCAGCATGCGCTGCTGGTGGAGCTCGGAAAACTGGATGACGCGCCGTTTCCACCAGGGATGGTTCTGGGCAACGATGAGGGCAAACTCATCGTTGCAAAGCCGCTCGTAACGCAGGTTCGGCGAATGCCGGGTCAGGAATCCGAGGCCTACATCCATCCGCCCTTCTTCGAGGGCGGTTTCAATCTCGGTCGATGAAATTTCTTCAACCGTGAGGCTGATCCCGGGATGCTTCGCGGCGAACCCACCCAGCAGGTCGGGCATCAGGGCGACGTTGAGGATCGGGACAACGCCGACATGAAGCGCACCGCGCAATTGTCCCGGTTCGCTCGCGACTTCCTGAAGGAAATTCTCCAGCTGCCGCAGAACGGCGCGCGCGTGTTCCTGAAAGATCAGGCCGGTGGAAGTGAGCAGGATGCGCTTGCCGCGCCGCTGAAAGAGCGACACCCGCAACCCCGCTTCCAGGTCGCGCATTTGCTGGGAAACGCTCGGCTGGGATATCCCGAGGCGGTCCGCGGCGCGGCTGAAACTGCCGGCCTCAGCTACCGCGAGGAAGTAGCGCAAATGGCGAATCTCCAACGGGTCTTGCATCGCCCGGAATAATGTGGGGCTGAATCGGCAAATGCAATCAGTCAGGTTTCTCGCCCGTGCGTGGTTCTCATCATCTCGTTTTGAGGAGAGAGTCGATCACGAGCCGGAGCCCGAGCACGATCACGAATGAGAGGGGGCCGGCCTTTGGACAACGGGTGAGATTGTGCTTCCATAGGTTGAAGTTATTGAGGTATTTCCTTTACCTCTGGTTAGGAGGCCAAATGAAATTCACTAAACTCACCACGGTCCTGGTGTTGGGCGCCCTTTTTCTGACAGGATGTCGGAAGAGCGCCACCACCGGTGCCTCGAACAAAATCCGTGTCGGCTACATCGGCTTGACCTGTGAAGCGCCGATCTTCTGCGCGGTGGAGAACGGTTTCTTCAAGGAAGAGGGCCTCGACGTCGAAATGGTGAAATGCGAATGGGCCAACTACAAGGATGTTCTGGCCCTGGGCGGATTCGACATTACCCACCATCTCGTCATGTATTTTCTGAAGCCAATCGAACAGGGGCTCGATGTCCGTTTTACGGCGGGAATCCATAAGGGCTGTCTGCGGGTCCAGTCCTCGACGAAAGGAAATATCCATTCCGTGCAAGATCTCCGCGGAAAACGGATTGGCGTCCCGGGAATGGGGACACCTCCCTTTATTTTTGCCAATCGCGTTTTGGGCGCCAGCGGCATTGATGCAAGCAAGGACGTAAGCTGGCGCGTTTTTCCGGCGGGTGAGCTGGGACTCGCGCTCGACAAGGGTGAAGTTGACGCGGTCGCGGACTCCGAACCGATCGGCAGCCTTCTTCTCGCCGACGGCAAGGTCCGGAATGTCGCCGACCAGGCGCAGGACATGCCTTACAAAAATGAATACTGCTGCGCCGTGATTGTGAACGGCAAGTATCTGGCGGCGCATCCGAAGGAGTCGGCGGCTGGGACCCGCGCGCTTCTCAAGGGAGCAAAGTGGGTGGAGGCCAATCCGGCGGCGGCGGCGCGGTTGTCCGTCGAGAAAAAGTATCTCGCTTCCAGTCCCGAACTGAACACGGTGGCGATTTCGCACCTGCGTTATGTGCCGAGCGTTTCCGGCGCGGATCAGGCAGTCCAATCCGCCGCCGAGGAAATGAAAATTGCGGGCATGCTCAGTCCGACCACTAATGTGGCCGACCTGGCGAAGCGCGCGTTTGTTCATCTCGATGGCGTTTCGGACGAGTGGCTCGAGAGTTTAAAGGTGGAAAAAGTGGCGGGCGGCCAGGTCCCGCCGGATCAGGACATCCGCCTTTACGCGGAACTGATTCTCGCTGATACCGAGGATTCATGTTGCAAAAAGAGACCGGTCCTGGCGGCGGAGAAGTAGATCAGGCGTGGACTGAAGGCGCGCCGCGCACGGCGCCGCCCGCGAGCATAACCGCATCGCTGCGGACATGGCTGCCGGTCACCGCGGCGACGGCGATCTGTCTTGGAATCCACTGGTTTGTTTCAAGCACGGAGCTGCCCGCCGAGACGCGCTCTTACTTCGTGTTCCTCTGGAGCGTGCTTGGGGTCTCACTCGTTCTCGCGGGCGCGCAAATCGGATGGCCGGCGCTGCGCCGATGGATGCGACAGATGGGGCCGATTTTTTCGGTGGCGCTTTTGACCCTGGGCCTCTGGGAGATGATCACTTCGGGTTTCCGGTGGCTGCCGCTCCCGTATTTCCCGAGCCCGGCCGGAGTTTTCCAAAGCTTGATCAACGATCGGGCGCTGCTTTTCGACAGCACCTGGCACTCGCTCATCCTGCTCCTGAGTGGCTACGCGCTTGGCGTCGTCGCCGGTTTGATCAGCGGCATCTGTATCGGGTGGTCGTCGCCGGTTCGTTATTGGGGAATGCCGATCCTGAAAGTCGTTGGCCCGATTCCCGCGACGGCTTGGATTCCCCTCGCAATGGTCGTTTCCCCTTCCGCAATTTTTTCCGCCGCGGCCTTGATTGCGCTCGCCGTCTGGTTCCCCGTTACGATGCTGACCGCATCCGGCATTTCGAACACGCGTGCCTCGTATCTGGACGTCGCGCGCACTCTTGGCGCGGGCCGGCGTTTCCTGATTTTCCGGGTCGCCATTCCCGCCGCGCTGCCGAGCATCTTCATCGGTTTATTCATGGGTTTGGGCGCATCATTTCTGACCTTGGTCGTCGCTGAAACCGTCGGAGTGAAGTCAGGGCTCGGCTGGTATGTGAGCTGGGCGCAGGGCTGGGCCGAATACGGAAAGGTTTTCGCCGCGCTCGTCATCATGGCGGCGTTCTTCTCCACCATCATGACCCTCCTTTTCAAGGTGCGCGATCGCGTGTTGGTGTGGCAAAAGGGAGTAATCAAATGGTAACGCAAGAGGCGGTGGAAGCGTCGTCGCTTCGCGTTCGTGAAGTCAGCAAGAGCTTTCCTCTGCCCGACGAACCGACGACCCGCCGATTGGCCCTCGATAACGTTTCGCTTTCGCTCACCGCCGGTGAGCTCGTTTCTCTCGTCGGCCCCAGCGGCTGCGGCAAATCCACCCTGCTGCGTCTCATCGCCGGTCTCGATTCGCCGGACTCCGGTGAACTGATGGTCGGCGCGGAATCGATCACCGGCCCGAACGCGGAGCGCGGCCTGGTCTTTCAGGATCCGAACCTGTTCCCGTGGCTGACGGTCCGGCGAAATATCGAAGCGGGTTTGGTGGCGCGGCATGTCTTGAAGGAGAAACGTCACGAAGTCGATGAGTTCATGCGGCTGGTCGGCCTGGAAAGTTTTGCGGGTGCGTATCCGCACCATCTCTCCGGCGGAATGGCGCAACGCGTCGCGCTCGCGCGGGCGCTGATTAATCATCCGAAAGTGTTGCTGCTCGACGAGCCGCTGGGAGCGCTCGATGCCTTCACCCGGATGCGGATGCAGGATGAAGTGCTCCGGCTCTGGCAGGCGCGCCGGACCACCATGCTGCTGGTGACGCACGACATCGACGAATCGATTTACATGAGCGATCGCATCGTCATTATGACGCAACGGCCCGGGCGAATCGAACGAACAATTCCGGTGGCGCTGGAGCGACCGCGCGATCGCAGCAGCGCCGATTTTCTTCAACTCCGCGGAGAAATTCTGGAGCTCCTGCATTTCGCGGGCAACGCGGTTGCGATTTAGCGGGTCTGGAGATGGCCTGCCCTCAGGCCGTGGGGAGAACGCGACGCCGCCCATTTTCCGGCGCGGGGGCGCGCCAGCTCCAATCGCCAGCGTTGTTCTTAACCTCGTTAAAAGACTTCCACCGATAAGCTCCCGCTGCGTATCATCGCCCCGCGCCATGGACGAAACGGCCGGAAAGCTAACTTCGGGTGAGCCGCTCAGCGTCGAGCAACTCCTCGAGTACTTGCCCGCGTTGAAGGAAGTCCCGGCCGTGCAGCTGGAGAAATACGCGAAAGGGGCGGCGGTGCTTCATCGCTACCGGAAAGGCGAAACCGTCTGCGTGGAAGGCGAGTTCGGCTCGACCGCCTATTACATCGTTTCGGGCACGGTCGAGATTTCGATTCAAAATCCGCTCGCCCACCTCCGCACCCGACCGGCGTCCGGATTTTTCGGCCGCAGCATGGCGCGGATGAAAAGCTTTTTGCTCGATGAAGAGCAGGACAAACGCGCCGAGGCGCACGACCGCAAGTTCATCGGGATCGACGCGAACATTGATCTTCCGATGAACAAACCGATCGCGGAGCTCGGGCCGGGAGAGCTGTTTGGCGAAATGACCTGCCGGACATTTCAACCCCGGTCTGCCACGGTGATCGCGCGCGAGCCCTGCGAGATGGTCGAGATGCTGCGGGTGATCCTCGACATGCTGGTCGGGAACCGCCAGGTCTCGGAGGCCTCGAAGGCGACGTCGAAAGTGAAGGCGCCGACGTTCAAGGGCACCTCGTTCAAGACGCAAATGGACGAAAAATACCGGCAGCGCTCGCTCGAGACGCATCTCCGGAGCGTGCCGCTCTTCGCCAGCGTGGGCGAAGAATTCCTGCGTTACCTGAAGGAGAAGGTCGAGCTGGTTTCCTTCAACCAGAACGACGTCATCTGCAAGGAAGGAGAAGAGGCGGACGCATTTTATCTCATCCGTTCCGGAATGGTGCGCGTCTCGCAGACGATGCCGGGCGGCGATATGGTTCGGACGTATTTGAGTCGCGGCGATTTTTTTGGCGAGATTGGTTTGCTCCGGTCGATTAAGCGAATCGCGACCTGCAGCGCGCTGGACGCGGTGGACGTCGTGAAAATTCCCGGCGCCGAGTTCAATCTCATGCTGGAAAAATTTCCCGGCGTCCGCGCGCAGCTCGAGCCGGTCGCGGATGCACGCATGACCGCGACGATGAGCCGGCAAATCCCGCCCGGGCTGGGGCTGGACGATTATCTCAACCAGGGATTGTTCGAAGCGCAGAACCTGTTGCTGATCGATCTGGATAATTGCACGCGTTGCGACGCCTGCGTGCAGGCCTGCGCCAAAGCGCACGACGGCATCTCCCGCCTGCTGCGCGACGGTTTGCGCTACGATCACTTCCTCGTCGCGACGGCCTGCCGTTCCTGCCGCGATCCGCTTTGCATGACGCAATGTCCGGTCGGCTCGATCCGACGGAAGGAGAACCTCGAGATCATCATTGAAGATTGGTGCATCGGCTGCGGGAAATGCGCCGAGCTTTGTCCCTACGGCAACATCAACATGCACCCGCTCGAAGTGACCAAAGAAGTGAAGACGGAGGTCAAATCGCCGAATCCGAACATTCCGCCCACGGTAAAAATCGAGAAGAAAAAGACGACGACCTACAAAGCGAACACCTGCGATCTCTGCACGCAGTTATCGGTCCCGAGCTGCGTTTATGCCTGCCCGCACGATGCCGCGAAACGGGTCGATCCGCAGCGCTTTTTCGGCGATGCCCTCGAATTGCAGAACCGCCTGTTCAACGATGAATGGACTCCGGCGCGCCGTTATCAAATGCACCATACCCACTGATGAGCACTCATTCTGTCATCCTGAGCGGAGCGAAAGCGGAGTCGAAGGATCCCGGTGTGCAACGTGCGGCGCCGCCGCCGGTTCTTCCGCGGGGTCCCTCGACTCCGCTTCGCTCCGCTCGGGATGACGTGTTTGCAAGATGAGGATCAACAACTGGAAACACTTTCCCTGGCTCGTCTTCGTTTGCCTCGCCACGATTGCGGCCTGCATTCTTTACGCCGGTAATTTTCATCCGGACGCGCTCCCATCGTGGATTCATTTGCCGGCGTCATTGGTCCAAACGCCGACCGAGCACCACACCGTCGGCGGCACGCCGCTTGGTCTGGCTTTTGGCGCGATCTCTTTGGCGATCTTTGTTTTCGCCGCCTTGCTGAGTTTGCGAAAAAAAATTCCGCTCTGGCGCGTCGGGACCGTGCAGCGGTGGTTGCGCGCCCATATCTGGCTCACGCTCCTCACGATTCCGCTCGTCATTTTGCACAGCGGGTTCCGGTTGGGCGGGCCGATGACCACATTCCTGATGGCGCTCTATGGGATCGTAATGGTGAGCGGAATTTACGGACTCTTTCTCCAGCATTTGATGCCGCGCCTGATGAAGGAGCGATTGCCGGCTGAGACGGTCTTCGAGCAAATCCCCCATATCCGCTCGCAACTCGCCGCCGCCGCCGAGAAAATGCGCGATTCATTCAAACCGGCGCCGCCGAAAAAACCCGGCGCCGGTGCGCCCGCGCCGAGCGGGGCGAAAGCAGCGACGGCTGGTGCGGCGGTAATGGCGTCAACGAAAGGGGAGTTGAGCACTCCGGTCGCGCGCGCAAAATCGGTAACCGGATCGGCTATTACCGCCGCACCCGTCGCAGCGGCGGCCACGAGCGCGTCGGCAGGCCCGGCCGCGAAAACAATGGAATCGGAGGCGGAGCCCGCGCCGGCATCGATTCCGAATGCCGCCGTTAAACCGGCGGCACCGAAGGCGGAGACGATTGGCACGCCGACGGCGCGCGTGCAGAGCGACCCGCCCGGCGAACCCGTGGCGCGAACGGACGTTCCGGCCGGCGATCAGGCGGCGCCTTCTCCGCCAGTGGCTCCCGCCGCGCCGCCGCCGGCGGAAAAACCCGCGACAACGTCACCGCCGCCTGCTCCGGCCGCGAAGCCCGCGGCGCCGGCAGCCGCGCCAAGACCTGCCGCCTCCGCTGCGGCGAAACCGGCGGCGCCCGCCGACCCCGCTTCGGAAGCGGTGCTCGTCGAATTTATCGAGCGCCAGATTCTTCCTTATCTGCAGGCGCGTCGCGGCGATCGGATGCGACTGAACAATCCCCGTTTTTCCGATGACACTTTTCGCTTTGTGAAACTGCGCGTGGCCGAAGTCTACCGGAGCCGCGTCGAAGAAATCCAGGGCTGGTGCGATGAGCGCCGCATGCTCGACCTTCAGGTGCGTCTGCAACATTGGCTGCATGGGTGGCTTTTCGTGCATGTGCCGTTTTCATTTTTGCTTTTGATGCTCACGATCTGGCACGCCAGCGTGACGCTTTTTTACTATTAATATGGTTGCCCTTGAGATTCATCGATGGAGGGGCGAGCTCCCGCGAGCCCGTCGCGCCCGGGCCTCGCAGAGCTCAGCCCTCCAAATCTAGACGCCCATCATGGCCACGCCGGGACGAACCCAAAAACAGATCGCCGAGCGTTACAAAGGCAATCTCGGCTATTACAAAAAGAAGCATCCGTGGCGAGTGGCCCGGTTTGTCACCAGCTTCCTCGCACTCGCCGGCGGCATCGCGGGCATCATCGTTTACCAGAAGCTGATTTTTCAACGGCAGGTGAGCGAGGAATTTTTCAGTTCGGGAAAAATTTCCAGCCAACACGCGAAGTACGAGCAGGACTGCGCCCAGTGCCATGACAAGAATGCTGCGATGGGCAGCGACCTGACCCTGGCGAAATTCCACGGGGTCATCAGAGATCGGTTTCATCGCGGAATCGATTTCAGCTCGATCGATCACAAATGTCAGGAGTGCCACGAAAAGAACCCGCCCTTTGGCACCGCGAAAAAATACGACCTGCACGAACCGAACGTGGTCGACAATCGGTCCTGCTCGATCTGCCATCAGGAACATCTCGGGCCCGGGCCCATGAAACCGGTGGCCGATCTGCAATGCGCCTCGTGCCACAACGACCGAGGGATCATGGAAGCGTCCGCGAAGAAGGGGGCGACGTTACCGGCGGACGTTTTTCACCTTCGGGCGCATCCGCCCCAGCAAATTGTCTTCGAAATGCCGCGGCCGGCGCGTGGTTACACGCAGGTTTTTCGCTCGTTTGCCGATGAGCATCCCGAATTCCAGCTCATCCAGCAAAAGGCGCGCGATCCCGATGTGCTTCGCTTCAATCACCAGCGCCATTTCGCCAACGACATTCCGCCGGTGAACGGGCAGAAGCTCGATTGCAATTACTGCCATAAGCCGGAGCCGGGCGGCCGCTTTTACCAGCGCGTTAGTTTTGCCGCAAACTGCCAGGCGTGCCACGCCCTCCAGTTCGACAAGAATAATCCGCAGCTTCATCTCCCGCATGGCGACGTGAACCTGGTGCGGACTTTCCTGCGGACGCTGCCGGCGCAATACGCGACGTTCGCGCGTCTCCAGGACGCAAAGACGGCGCGTAACGGCGATGTGAGAACGTTCGTGGCGCAGCAAATGAATCAACTGCGCGCCCAGTTTGGGAGCGACGACGAAGTGGAGCGGGCGGTGTTTTTCGAAACCGATCCCTACAAACCGCAGCGGCAGGCGCCGGCGTTGCACCGCGCGAACTTTGCCGGCTGCGCGTTTTGCCACGAGGTAAAAACGGTGAAGGGCGGCCCGGTTGTGACTCCACCCGTTCTGGTCGACCGCTGGATGCCGCAGGCCCACTTCAATCACGTGAAGCACGCGAGCGTAAAGTGTGACGATTGTCATCACGCCAGCCAGAGCCGCGAGACCGCCGAGGTGTTGATGCCGGCCAAAGCCAACTGCGTGACCTGCCACAGCCCGAAGGGCAGAGTCGTGAGCGAATGCATCACCTGCCACACGTATCACGCCCCTGGTCAGGTGGTGACGGTTGAGATGCACGCGGATGCGAGCCCCTCGTTCAAACAGATGCTGCTAGGCGGCAATGAAAGATAGTTTGTAGGGCGTCTGTGTCAGCCCCGAAAGCTTTCGGGGTTCACAGCCGTAACGCAGGCGGAATGCCGAGGCCGGGCTTTCAAACGCCCTACAATTCACGCCGCGCTGCGCGACGCCGAATCTTTCACCGGCGTGAGCCGCTCGATCTCGCTCCGCAGCCGATCCCAATCCACCGGCTTCGTCAGGTGGCTCGCAAATCCAGCGGCCAGGCTCGCCGCTACATCTTCATCTGTTCCAAATCCGCTCAGCGCAATTCCGGTCAAACCCTGGGCATCGCGCAACGCGCTCATCAGCTCGAGCCCGCTGCCATCCGGCAAACCGAGATCGCTGATGACGAGATCGAAGCGTCTTCCCGCGGCCAGCGTTCGGGCTTCGGCGACGGTTCCCGCGTGGCTGACGTCGAATCCTGCGTTTTTCAAAATACGTCCCAAAACGCGCGCAGTGTCCTCGTGGTCTTCCACGAAAAGAAGCGGGACGTGTTTCATCGACGGCGGTTCGCTTTCGAGAAAGAGAACGGGCCCTTCGAGCAGGGACGTTTCCATCGCGTTCAACGTGACGGTGAACGTCGCGCCGCGACCCGGCCCGTCGCTGCGGACAGCGATCGTGCCGTGATGCAGGTCGACCACGCGCTTGGAAATCGCCAGGCCAAGGCCGAGCCCTCCGTATTTGCTGGTGATAACGCCACCGCCCTGCTCAAACGCGTCAAAAATTCGCGGCATCAATTTCATGTCGATGCCGATCCCGGTGTCGGCGACCTCAATCACGATCTGATGGGCTTCGGTATTTTTCGTGGAAATCTCGATGCGACCTCCCTCGGGAGTGAACTTCGCGGAGTTCTTGACCAGGTTCCAAAAGACCTGCTGCAAACGCGCGGGATCCGCCCAGCAATGATGTTCCCTCGCGTCGAGGTGTCGAATTACCTGGATTTTTTTCGCCAGAATATCGCCTAGGGAAATGCTCAGGGCGTGTTCGAGGATGCCATGGATATCGACCGCATCGTTATGCAATTCCAATTTCCCATGGGCGATCCGCGTCAGGTCGAGCAAATCGTCGATGAGAAGCGCCTCGAGTTCGACGTTGCGCTGGAGCACTTCGAGATCGCGGCGCATGTCGTCCGTTAAGTCAGGCTCGCGCCGAAGCGATGCGATCGTCATCAAGACAGGTGTGAGCGGCGTCCGCAGCTCATGGGAAAGCATCGCCAGGAACCGGTCCTTCGCGCGGTTCGCTTCCTCGGCTTCGTTCTTCGCGCGCTGCAAAAAGAATTCCGCATTTTTCTTGTCGGTGATGTCGAGCATCGTCCCGATGAACCGCGTCACCTGTCCCGCCGAGTCCAGGACGGCACGCCCACGCTCGGCGACCCAGCGTTCCTGTCCGTCGGCAATGCCGATCGTGCGATATTCGATATCGAAACGTCCGGTGCTGCCCCGCTGGCGCACGCGCGCGACCGTCTCAGGCACGATGTGGCGATCGTCCGGATGGATGCCCGCGAGATAGGTCTCGTAGGTCACGTTCATGTCCGGTGGAATACCGAACAGTTCCCGGCTGCGATCGGATAACTGAAGCTCGCCGGTATTTGGATAGAAATCGAAAGTCCCGATGTCCGCCGCTTCGGTGGCGAGCTGCAAACGGCCCTGGCTCTCTTTTAGTTTCGCTTCCCGTTCGGCAGCCACGCGCGCCTGTTCCTTTCGCTCAGTGATGTCCGCGCTGAAAATGACGATCCCTCCCTTGGTCGGGTAGATCCGCGTGTCGACCCAGCGCTTCCAGGGCGCATAAAAAAATTCACCATGGCTTGCCTCGCGGGTCTGCATGACTCGGTGGGCTTTCTCGTAGAATTCGGTGCCGACCGCTTCCGGGAAAATCTCCCAAATGACACGGCCGATCATTTTTTCCTTCGGCCAGCCCGCCATTTCGGCGACGCGGTCGTTGACGTGGGTGTAACGCCAATCGCGGTCCAGCGCGGAGAATGCCTCGCTGATGCTGGCCAGAACGGTATCGCGCTCCTCTGTCAGATCGCGCACTTCGTACTGGCTGCGCCGCGCGCGCAATGTTGCGCGGACCGCACTGATTAGCGTAAAAGCGCGCAGCGGCCGCGCGATCAAGATCACGTTTGCGCTGGCGCCGGCAAGGTCGCGGATCGATCGCGGCACCTCGGTTCCACCGGTCAGGACGAGCAATGGCAGGTCGGACCACTTCGGCTGCTCGCGCAGACGCTTCATTAACTGCGAAGCCACTGCCTCCGCGAAAGCTTCTTCGGCCAGCAGAACCGCGCCGGTCTGATCGCTGATCTGCGCGGCGAGGTGATCGAGCTGGTCAAAAACTTCCGCACGAATGCCGGCGCGGCTAAGCGTGTTGGTTACAAGTAATTTTTCGCGGCTGCCCGGGAGAAAGACGAGAACGGGCCGGCCCGATTTTTCCGCGGACGGCATCGTGGGCGACGCTGTCGGTTTGCGCAGAGGGCGTGAAGATTTACGGCGCGTGCGCGTCGAGAGGGGAGCCTTTTGTCGCGCTGTCGGGCGCGGCCTTTTCTTCATCAGGGCCGAGGATAGCGGACGCGGTTTGGAAGGCACGATTATTCTGGCTACTTTCCGCGATGCCGTCTGGACTCGAAATCAATCTCGTTGTCCCGGACCTCTGGCAACAGCAGGCAGTGCGGGCCCTCCGCGAACGCAAGGATGTCGTGGTGCAAGCTCCGACCGGCTCGGGCAAGACCTACATCTTCGAGTTGCTCTATCCTTCGCTGAAAGGGCAGGCGATTTTTACGGTCCCGACTCGCGCCCTCGCCAATGACAAGCTCGCGGAATGGCGGGCCCGCGGCTGGGATGTCGGCATCGCGACGGGCGATCTGGCTTTGAATCTGGGAGCGAAAGTTTTGGTGGCGACGCTGGAGACGCAACGCGCTCGTTTCTTGCGGCGCGACGGACCGAAGCTTCTCGTCGTCGACGAATATCAGATGATCGCCGATCCGGTCCGGGGTGTGCATTACGAGCTGGCGCTGGCCCTCGCGCCTCCTGAAACGCAATTGCTGTTGCTGAGCGGCAGTGTTCAAAATCCGCACGACATTGTGGCCTGGTTCCAACGAATCGGCCGCGATCCGGTCCTGATTTCACACGACGAGCGACCCGTTCCGCTGGAGGAGGTCGATCTGCGCTCTCTCTCCGATTCGCAGTTTATTCAGACGAAAGATTTCTGGCCACGCATGATTGGCAGAGCCTTGCGCTCCGAGCTGGCGCCAGTGCTGGTTTTCGCGCCGCGCCGCAAGGCGAGCGAAGAGATGGCGCAGGCGATCGCGTCGGCGGTGTCGTTGCGCGATCCCTTGTCGCTCTCGGCCGAACAGGAAGCGCTTGCGGGCAAACGGCTGGCGAAATTATTGCGCAGCCGTGTCGCCTATCACCACAGCGGCCTGAGTTACGCCGTTCGGGCCGGTCTCATCGAGCCCCTGGCGAAAGCCGGCCAGCTGAACGTAGTCGTCGCGACGATGGGGCTCGCGGCCGGGATCAATTTCTCGATGCGCTCCGTTCTGATCACCGACACGCGTTACAAGGCTGGAAACTTCGAACGGCACGTGGAGGCCGATGAACTTCTCCAAATGTTCGGACGCGCCGGCCGTCGCGGCCTCGATGACGTCGGCTATGTCCTGATGCTGCCGGACATTCCTCGACTCGGCGATGCGCGGCCGAGAAAACTAAAACGCGCGACACAGGTCGATTGGCCGAGCCTGATCAGCGTGATGCGTCCTGTAGCCGGGATCGATGATCCCGGCCTTATGAAACCGCGTCATCCCGCCGGGATCACCGATCCCGGCTACAGCACACATTCCGAAGCCGATAGCGTTCTCGACCTTCCATTCGCCGCTGCGGTCGATCTAAGTCGGTCGCTTTTCAGCACCCAGGAAGTTCCGATCGGCGCCGAGCATTCCCTTTCCACTGGGCCCAAACCGTGCGGTCTCTGGGTGGACGCCGAGCGCTTCAGGTTCGTTCGGCGACCGATCATCGAAATCCTGAACTCGGCCGGCGAATGGGAGCCAAAACCGGCTCACGACGGGAACGTGTCGTTAGGCCAGCTTTTTGTGCGCGAAAACGAAACATGGATCCGGGCCTTGACCGTGCCGCGAATGCTCGATGGGCGCGGGTTTGGCAACCTTTGCAAGCTGCGCGACAGGGGGATTTACGGTCGTGAGATTCCGCTCGCGACGATTGTTGGGGATGACGCCATCGCGCCCGTGAAATGGCTGCGAAAACAATTGGCGCAAAAATCCCTGACAAAAAAACTCTTCGACGAAACCGTGCCGCCCTTGCTCCCGGAGATCACCGGCGGGCAGGTCTCTGAAATCGTGGCGCGCGCCCGGACGATTTACGCGCGCCTCGATTTTTCCGAAGTTCCGGTCACGGCAATTCTCGATTCGCGCGGCGTCGCCTTGCTTGATCCGCCCGAGCGCGAAGCGATTCCTCCAGTTTGCCGCGCTTGTTCCGAATTGCAGCACGACCTGACGGCCGTCATCACCAACTCGCCCGCATATGCCTGGCGTCAGCTCGGTCTGGTGTCGGATGACGGAACTCCGACGCGGCGCGGAATTCTCTTCTCATTCTTTCACGCGGGCGAAGGTCTCGCGATTGCCGCCGGCCTCGAGGATGAAGGTTATCCGATTGACGACCTTGTTTTCGACCTGGCGAACATCAGGGCCGGGCCGCGTTTTGCCGGTGAAGACGCTCCGATGGGGGGACGGCTCGGTATCATCTGCCAGCAGGTTTACGGTCGCGCGGATCACCCTGGCTATCTCGAAATGGGTGTTCCTGCCCAATATGGATCAGGTGCGTCGGAAGTAATCCGCGAGCTGGTTTCGAATCCGTCCGCGCGTTATCGGCTTACAAATGAATCACTCCGGCACGGCGACATCGAGCGCGCCTTGATGGAATGGCGCAGTTTGCTCCGGCATATTGCCGGCGCGCCCGCCCTGGACTGGGAACGGTGGCGCTCATTGCAAAAAGCCGCCCACCATTTCATTGGCAACACCACTTCGCCGGCCGCCGTTGATTTTCCGCCGCTCCTTGCGTCCCAACAAACGCGGCCCCGTCTCTTCGTGGTCTAAGGCAACTCGCCCCTGCAACGGTCCGGGGCATCGGATCGGCCAGCTCCCCCAAAAATTCACGGACTTCCCATCATCTTGTAACCGGAAGACTGGTTTGTCTGGTCCGAAGGGCCGCGCATCATCCTCGGGGTCGGCGAAGCCTTGGCGTCCGCCATCTTTTTCACCTTTTTCCCGCCCAGGCTCACGTTGTTGTCATCCGCGATCTTGTCCCAGGTCTGGCCCTGTTTCTTGAGTTTGACGATTTCGGTAAAACTTTTCCCCGAGGCGCTGGCGATGGCGTGGGCGATGTAGAGGTCGCCAAAGCTCACCCCGCTGTTAGCTTTTTCTTTCTCCAGGATTGCGACCGGAATATGGGTGCTCGCCGAGATGGATTTCAGGGCGCGCTCGGATCCGCCCGGTTTTTGCGCGTCGGCATTGATGCTCGCGATTGTCTGGCTGATCGACATTTCCGTCGCCCAGCCAGTCATCGCCCAGAGAAGAACTGCAAGCGTGAGTAGAATGTTTTTCGTTTTCATAGGATGTGAAAAGTAAGCTGTGAAAGGGTAAGCCTTCGACGGCCAGCGTGATTCCCGTGGCGCGTTTTGTCGAGAAGCTTCCTGTCGCAAGGGCGCCGAAAGTGTAATCGTTCGCCGATGTCCCAAGAGAAGAAACCACCCGCCGCGCTCGGTTACCGCATGCCGGCGGAATGGGAGCCGCACGCCGCTACCTGGCTTTCGTGGCCGCGGCGCGAAGGCATTAGTTTTCCGGGCGCGTTCGATCGTGTTCTCCCCACGCTGCGGCGGATGGTAGAAGTCCTCCTCACGTCGGAGGCCGTCTGTATCAACGTCTGCAATGGCGCGCACGAAGCCGAAGCGCTCAAAGTGCTCGAAGGCTTGCCCCACGAGCGTCTCACGTTTTATCGCATCCCGACGAACGAGCCGTGGTGCCGCGATCACGGTCCTACTTTTCTGACGCGCCAGGCTCCGTCGGGCGCGGGACGGCTGGCCATCGTCGACTGGGATTACAACGCCTGGGGTGGCAAGTATCCGCCCTGCGATCTGGATGAAGTCGTGCCGACTCGTGTCGCCGAAATTCTCGGCGCGCCTGTATTTTATCCGCGCATGATCCTCGAGGGCGGATCAATCGATGTGAACGGTGCCGGCGCGCTTCTCACTTCCGAAGGCTGCCTTCTGAATCCGAATCGAAATCCGACGCTTTCGCGCGAGCAAATCGAGGAGCGATTGCGGGATTACCTCGGCGTCACCGACATCCTGTGGCTCGGCGATGGCATCGAGGGCGACGACACCGACGGACACGTCGACGATCTCGCGCGCTTTGTGAGCGAGCGAACCATCGTTACGGTCATCGAAGGGAATAGGACCGATCCGAATTACGAACCGCTTCAGGAAAACCTGGCACGGCTCCGCGCGATGATATGGAAGGGCGGGCCTTTTGAAGTGATCACGCTTCCGATGCCCGCCAGGATCGACCGCGAAGATCTGCGATTGCCCGCCAGCTATGCGAACTTCTACATCGCGAACGAGTGCGTCTTACTGCCGACGTTTAACGATCCGAATGACGCCGCAGCTGAAGCGACTCTCACGAAGCTTTTCCCCAAACGCCGCGTTGTCCCGATCGATTGTACCGAATTGATCTGGGGCCTCGGCGCCTTTCATTGCCTCACCCAGCAGCAGCCCGATTTCGGGTAGGGGTGGGCGTCTCGCCCAGCCTACCCGGGAAACGGCCGGATTAATCCGCGATCGGTGCGGGCTTGTAGCCACTCTTCAGGATGGCATCGTGCAAATCCGGCGCGTGCGTCTTCCGCGCATCGAAAGTAACTATAACGCGCTCTTTCGCGGTATTGACCCGCACTTCGGCTACGCCGGGGATTCGCAGGAGCGGCTCCCGCAATTTTCGGACGCATTCGTCGCAATCTTCGCCTTCGGTGGCGATCTCGATTGTTTCCAGAATCGGGTGATCGGCGTGTTCCGGATTGTACGGGTCGGCGGGATCCATCTTCTATTCTACGTGCGCCGAAGGCGTCGCGGCCGTCTGTCGCAGCAATGGTTGAAGCACACGCCAGACATTCTCCGCCAGGACGCGCTGACCGGCGGCGTTCGGATGGACGCGGTCCCATTGATTGAGCGCGGGATTTCCGCCCACGCCTTCGAGGAGATAGGGAATCAAGGTCGCGTGATTTTTCTCCGCGAGCGGGGCGAAGATTCCGCCGAAAGCGGTGACATAATCGTCGGTTGAATAATCCGGGAGCTGCATCCCGGCGATGACGATCGAGACGGCCGGATAACGACCGCGCACCTGGTCGATGATGGCCTGAAGATTCGTGCGGATTTGCTCGATGGGCGCGCCGCGGAAGGCATCGTTGATCCCAAGTTCGAGAATGAAGATGTCGATTTTCTTGTGAGCGCGCAGAATTCCCGGCAACCGGCCGAATCCGCCCGCGGTGGTGTCGCCGCTGGACCCAGCGTTTACGACATCGAATTGGTAACCCGCCTCCCGCATTTTCTCGGCAATGAGCGCGGGATACGCCTGTTTGCGCGAGAGTCCATAACCCGCCGTCAAACTATCGCCGAGCGCCACGATCGTGATCACATTGGAAGCATCGCGTTTCGCGGCGGGCCCGGTTTGCAGGGGAGTAAGGGAAAGGAGTGCGATCGATGCCACGGTGACGAAACATCTCTTCACGAAAACTCTTGGACGATGTCGACGCGTTTCCGTTCAATTTGTAGCCGCTTCGCTGTGCGAAGCGTAAGTGAAGCGACGCTTGCCGCCCAACGCCGCCCACAGGACGGCGGCTACAGGAAGAAAGCGCAACAGTTCATTTGCGTTCCCTATTCCCCACAATTAATAACTTACCCGCTCCGCAGGGGCGCATCAGTCACTTCAACCCACCTTTCCTATGGCAACTTACGGTATCAACGGCTTCGGCAGAATCGGTCGCAACGTCTTGCGCGCAATGGAGCAGAGCGACGTCAAACGGATCGCGGCGATCAACGATCTCACGGACACAGCTACCATTGCGCACTTGCTCAAGTGGGATTCGGTCCACGGAAAGTTCGATGGCGAGATCGGCCACGATCCCGAAAACATCATCGTGCGCGGCCACAAGATTAGGCTCCTCAAGGAACGCGACCCGGGCAATTTGCCCTGGAAAGATCTCGGCGTGGATGTCGTGCTGGAATCCACCGGTTTTTTCACGAGCCGGGACAAAGCGGAACTGCATCTGACCAGGGGCGGCGCGAAACGCGTCCTCATCAGCGCCCCGGCGAAAAATCCGGACGCGACCCTCTGTCTCGGGGTGAACGACGAAGTCTACGACGCCAGCAAGCATTTCATCATCTCCAACGCGAGCTGCACCACGAACTGCCTTGCCTCGATGGCAAAGGTGTTGCACGACAATTTCGGGATCGCGAACGGCTTCATGAGCACGATCCACAGCTACACGAACGACCAGAAAATCCTCGACTTTCCCCATGAAGATTTACGGCGCGCGCGGGCGGCGGCCGTCAGCATCATCCCGTCGAGCACCGGCGCCGCGAAAGCGATTGGCGAAGTGATCCCGGCGTTGAACGGAAAACTGAATGGCGGCGCCTTTCGCGTCCCCACGCCAGACGGGTCCGTCACCGATTTCACCGCAATCCTCGAGAAAGACGCGACGGTCGAATCCATCAACAACGCTTTCAAGGAGGCGGCCGCGAGCAAGCGTTACAAAGGCATTCTCGAGTACAGCGACGAACCCCTGGTCTCCATCGACATCGTCGGGAACCCGCACTCCTGCATTTTCGACAGCAAACTAACGATGACGCACGGCGGCAAGTTCGTGAAGATCGTCGGCTGGTACGACAACGAGTGGGGCTACAGCAACCGCTGCGTCCAAATGCTCGAGCTGCTGGGGAAATAATTTACTCCTGCTCTTGATCATGATCCTGCTCATGATCTTTCCCTATGACCCCTCCATACTTCGATCACGAGAAACTGGATGTTTACCGCAACTCAATCACCTTCTGCGCCTGGGTCGGTGAATTCCTGCCCTCAATTACAGCCAAAACATCTGCGAAGGATCAGCTCGACCGGGCTTCGACCAGCATTCCGCTCAATATTGCCGAAGGGAATGGTAAGTTTTCTGTTAAGGATCGCGCCCGGTTTCTCGAAATGGCGCGGGGGTCAGCCCTTGAGTGCGCAGCATGTCTCGACGTGTTGGTGGCCAGGAAACTGGCGGCCGAGGAACAGGTAGCGGACGCGAAAAGCAAGTTGGCGACGATCGTTCGAATGATGATCGGCTTGTTGAAACGATTTTCCGAGCGGGCTGATGTCCTCCGCGAGGAAGATGGAGACTACGGCTATCAGCAGGATCAAGAGCAAGATCAGGATCAGGAGCAAGAAGGGAAGCAATGACCAAGCTCACCCTTCGCGAACTCGAAGTCCGCGGGCAGCGCGTGCTGGTGCGCGTCGACTTCAACGTGCCGACGGAAGAACGCGACGGGCAGATCGTCATCACGGATGACACCCGGATCCGGGAAAGCCTGCCGACTATCAATTATCTTCGTGAGGAGGGAGCAAAAGCGATCCTGATGGCCCACTTCGGGCGGCCCAAGGGAAAGCCGGTCGGGAAATATTCGCTCCGTCCGGTCGCCGATTATTTGCACACCCTGCTCGATCGCCCGGTCGCGTTCAGTCACGACACCATCGGGAACATCCCGGAAGAGATCATCGCTCATATGAACGAAGGCGACGTGACGCTTCTGGAGAACGTGCGATTTCATCCAGGCGAGGAGGCAAACGATCCGGTCTTCGCCGAGTCGCTCGCCGGGCTGGGCGATCTTTATGTGAACGACGCGTTTGGCGCGGCCCATCGCGCGCACGCCAGCACGGCCGGCGTCCCCCGGTTCGTCAAGCAGGCGGCCATGGGTTTCCTGATGGAAAAGGAAATCCAATATCTGTCCCACGAGCTGGCCACGCCGGCGAAGCCATTCCTCGTCATTCTCGGCGGATCGAAAGTCTCGGACAAGATCGGTGTCATCAAGGCGCTCATGGAAAAGGCCGACACGATTTTGATCGGCGGCGCGATGGCGAACACTTTTTGGAAAGCGCAGGGAGTGCCGATCGGCAGCAGCCGCGTCGAAGCAGACAAGCTCGATCTCGCGCGCGAAATTCTCGATCTCGCGAAGAAAAAAAAGGTCCGGTTCCTGTTGCCGGTGGACGCCGTGGAAACGCAAAAAGTGGAACCGGGTTCGCCGGGCCGAAACACCAGCCGCGTTTCGCTTGCGCATGGGATCACCGACGGCTGGCAGGCGGTCGATATCGGGCACGCGACGATCAGCCTTTACGAAGACGAAATCGCCAGGGCGAAAACGATTTTGTGGAACGGGCCGGTAGGCGTTTTCGAAATACCGGCGTTCGCGACCGGAACGATTGCCATCGCGGAAGCGCTGGCACGCTCGAAAGCGACGACGATTATCGGTGGCGGCGATTCGGTTACGGCGGTGAAGCAGGCCGGCCTGGCTGACAAAATGACCTTCATCTCGACGGGGGGTGGGGCGTCGCTCGAATTGCTCGAGGGGAAAGAATTGCCTGGCATCGCCGCGCTGAGTGATCGGTTATGACGAAATGATGGTGGATCGAGCGCTCCGCCGCTCGATGACAAGATTGCCGGCAAAGCCGGGATTGGTAACATCGCGCGCGGAGTGCACGATCCACCAATGAGCGTCCAGTTTCCCAAAAAGCTCGGCTATGTCGCGATCGCCCTCTTCGCATTCTTCGCGACAAGCGCTCTAATCCACTCGTTCCTGCCGCCGATAATCCCGAAAGGGATCGCGGCAAAGCTGAAATTCTTCTCGGAGCACAGGGACGAATTCGACACCGTCATCGTCGGCACCAGTCGGCTTTATTATTCGGCGTCCCCGGAAATTTTCGACGCGACCACGCGCGAGAACGGCCTGCCGACGCGCACCTTTAATTTCGGCATCGACGGGATGCATCCGCCGGAAAATTTCTACGTGATCGAACAAATCCTGAAAACGAAACCGCGAAATCTGAAGTGGGTTTTGATCGAACTCGAAGACATCCAGACGAAGTGGGACAATATCCTCGGGACCGAACGCGCGGTCTATTGGCACGACTGGGCTCGCACCTCGTTGACATTCAGGAAAGCGCTCAATCCGCGCGGCAACGCGAACTGGTTCATCAAGCTGACCCGGCTCTGGCTCGCCCGACGCGATTTCATTTCGAACCTGATGCTGTTCGGAAAACAATTCGCCAACATCGGCCGCGCGACGGATTTCCTTCCGTCGGCGAATGCCGAACGCTTCGCAGACGCCGCCTCAGAGCTTGGGCCGCGCGGTGACGGTTATCGGATCGCGGGCGACGCGATGTCGGCGGAGCGTGCGACGGGGTTCCAGAAGCGGCTGGCGCTGGAGGTTTCGAGGGCGACCCAGAAATATCTCGATCCCGCCACGGAGAGCGGCTATCGCAATGCGGCCGCGCAAATCAGGGCCGCGGGCGCGGCGCCGGTTTTCGTCGTTACCCCGATCATCTTTCAATCTACCTCGCGCTTCCGGCAATCCCCACCCCCCGCGCCGGTATTGGCCTTCAACGACGCGCGGAAATATCCGGATTTTTACGACGTGAAAGTTCGGATTGACGACGGGCACCTGACCCGTGAAGGCGCGGAGAATTTCGCTCGCGCGCTCGCGCGGGAATTTGGGCACCGCGCCCGCCAGCCATAGCGCTCATGCTTTTCGTCGAGTTTCGCTTCTTCTGGTTTTTCCTCGCGGTCTTCGCCGTTTACTGGTCGCTGCGCGACAACAGGACACGCAAACTCTGGCTGCTCGCCTGCAGCTACTTTTTCTACGCCGCCTGGAACTGGAAATTTCTCTTCCTCATCATGGCGTCGAGCGCGCTCGACTACTTGGTCGGGATGATGCTGTCGCGGACCGAGAATCCGCGAACGCGGCGCGGCTGGCTGATCCTGAGCCTGTGCGCCAATCTCGGCACGATCGCGTTCTTCAAATATTACAACTTTTTCGTCACCTCCGCCGCCGCGCTTCTCGAGTGGCTCGGTTTGCCGGCGAGCCTGCATACCCTGAACATCGTCATTCCGGTTGGCGTGAGTTTTTACACGTTCCACTCGATGAGTTACACGATCGACGTTTATCGGAGGAAACTGAAGCCCGTCTCGAGCATTCTCGATCTCGCCTGCTTCATCGGGTTCTTTCCGCAGATGGTGGCCGGCCCGATCGTGCGCGCCTCCACGTTCCTGCCTCAGCTGCAAACCATCCGCCGGTTTGCCGACGTCGATGGCCGCGGCGCGCTGGTCCTTTTCCTCACGGGCTTCATCAAGAAGGCGTGCATCGCTGATGCGGTCGCGCCGTTTGTGGATCGCTATTTCGAGGCGCCGTGGAATTTCACGATGGCGAGCGCCTGGGTCGCCGTCCTCTTCTACGCGATCCAGATCTATTGCGATTTTTCCGGGTACACCGACATGGCGATCGCGACCGCGGGTTTGCTCGGCTACCAACTGCCGGTCAATTTTCGTTTCCCGTATTTCGCGAGCAACATTTCCGATTTCTGGCATCGCTGGCACATCAGTCTTTCGAGTTGGTTGCGCGATTATCTGTATATCCCGCTGGGCGGAAACCGCGGGCCGGCCTGGTTCGTTTATCGCAACATCATGATCACGATGTTGCTCGGTGGTTTGTGGCATGGTGGGGCCTGGACCTTTGTGATCTGGGGCGGATTGCATGGTCTTGCGCTGGTTGTCCATCGCGAATGGAATCGCCGCACGCATTCACGGCAAGATGTGCTTCCGTCCGCCGACGAGATGCAGAAACGTAATCGTCCGAAAAACCTGCGATCCGTCGCCGGCTGGCTAGCGTGGCTGTTCACGATCTACTGGGTTTGCGTGGCCTGGATTTTCTTCCGTGCGGTCGATCTGCCTCACGCCGCTCCGGCCCTGCGGAGTTTTCTGTTCTTGCCGGGCGGCGGCAGCCAGGACCTGGGCGCGTGGATGCTTGGGATTGTCGTCGCGCTCGCGTTTGTTCACTGGCTGAACTTCCGGGGAACTTTTTCAGAATGGTGGCGGCGTCTGCCCGCTTCCGCTTTCGCTGCCGGGTACGGTTGCGCGTTCGCCATCGTGCTCTTATTTATTCCCCCGCACTACGCGCCCTTCATCTATTTCCAGTTTTGAGCCGAGCAATACAAAGTCCGTGGTCATTCCGAGCGAAGCGGAGCGCAGTCGAGGAATCCCGTTTTGTAAGCTTTAAGGTAACGCATCGGGATTCCTCGACTGCGCTCGGAATGACATGCTGAGATAGCTTGAACTCTCATGAGAAAAAAAATCGTCGCCGCGAATTGGAAGATGAACATGACCCAGGGGGAGGCGAGTGCCTTCGTCGGAACGTTTCTGCTGGAAATCGGCGAGTCGAGGGACGTCGAGGTTGTGCTCGTCCCGCCGTTCACCGCGATTGCCGCGGTCAACGCCGCGCTCGAGCACGCACAACACATCAAAGTCGGAGCGCAGAACATGCATTGGGAACGCTCGGGCGCGTTCACGGGTGAGATCAGCCCCGCGATGTTGCGCGATCTTTTTGTGCGCTACGTCGTGCTCGGCCACAGTGAGCGCCGGACGCTTTTCGGTGAGACCGATGAGATCGTGAACCGCAAGGTGCGGGCGGCGCACGAAGCGATGCTGCGGCCGATCCTCTGCGTGGGCGAGAGTTTGGAGCAACGCGAACGCGGTGACGTGGAAAAAGTCTTGTCGACGCAACTCAGAGGCAGCCTTGCCGGTTTGAGCGCCAGGGAATTGCAGGAAACGGTGATCGCTTACGAGCCGGTCTGGGCGATCGGCACGGGCAAGACTGCGACGGCGGAGCAGGCGCAGGAAGCGCACGCTTTCATTCGTCAGGTGCTCGGCGAAATCTCGGAGGAAGCGACCGCCGACAAAATTCGGATTCAATACGGTGGTAGCGTGAAGCCGGACAACGCGCGAACGCTCATGTCGCAGCCTGATATTGATGGCGCGCTGGTCGGCGGGGCCAGCCTCGATCCGCGCAGTTTTGCGCTGATTGTGCAGGGGGCGGGGGAGAAGTAACGCCCTACTGCCTGTCATCCCGAGGCTGGCGAAGCGCGCCGAGGGACCTCGCAGGCCTACAACAAGCGAAACAAAATTCGCTGTCGCGAGATGCGCAAAGCATGCCGTCGAACATGCTGGCTCTAAACTGTGTAACTCCAGAGCGATTGGGAGGTCCCTCGCCGTCTGCGCGGCTCGGGATGACATTCGCTTTACGGCAGCTGGTAAACTTCCACCGAGCCCACGCCGGTCCCGCCATTCGCCCCGTGAACAACCGCGGTATAAGCACCGGCCGCCAGCGTTTGCACGATAGCGGATTCTTTCGCGTTCGTGGGTGCCAGTCCGCTGTTTTGAATCTGCGTCTTCTGCGGGCTGTTCATCCAGTCGTCGTTCGAATCGACCAATGCTCCCTGGCTGTCGTGCAGCTCCAGCGTCGGATCGGCCAGCGCGTTTGAAACGCCGAAGCTTGTCAGCGAGGGTCCAATCGCCCGCACCAGAATCTGTTTCGACTGGGTGCCGCCGAGAATGAACCCGCCGATCAAGGCGTTTGGATCGGTTCCAACCTGGCCGCGAGTCGAAATGTTGAGCAAGGTTGAACCCGGCCCGCTATCGAGATCGTAAACTTCGACCACACCCAGGCCCGTCGTGTTGTTCACTCCGCGCATCACGGCGGTATAGGCCGCCGCCGAGGTGTCCGATGGCACGGTGGTCAGGATCACAGACTCTTTAGGCGAACCGGGCGCGAGTCCAATATCGATCACGTCCTGCTTGTTCGCGGCGTCACCCCAATTGTCATTGGTCGCGATAGTGGCGCCACTGCTATCGTGCAATTCCAGGATGGGATCGGCCACGGCACCGCCGAGGCCGCTGGATGGTCCGATGGCGCGGACGGCAAGCCGTTTCGATACCGAGCCACGCATGATGAAGCCGGCGATGAGCGCGTTGTCGCCGGTGCCGACCTGCATGCGAGTCGAGAGATTAACCAATCGCCCGGGGGCGGCCGTTACGGTGACCGTAAATATTTGCGAGACAGTCCCGCCGTCGAAGTCGGTCGCGGTCACCGTGACGTGAGCGGTGCCGACGCTGTTTCCGGTGACGAGCAGTTTCGTGCCGCTCACGGCAACGCTCACGCTCGCGTTGTCGCTCGTCGCGGAGAAAGTCAGCGTAGAAATTTGGACGATGCCGGGGACGTTGACGAGATTCGCCACTTTGATGGGATTAGGCGACGTGTAATTGCGCAGCGGCAGCGAGTCGAACGGCGCGGCAAGGGCATAGCGTGGCACAGACGCGATCGTGTCGACGACAGTCATCCCATTCCCAACGACCCGGCCGAAGACCGTGTAAGGGCCCGAGTTGTTAGAACGGAGGTCGAGATTATTTGGAGCGCCGCCGTTATCCGAGAGATTGATGAACCATTGGCTCGTGGCGCTGTTCGCGTCGCTGCCCACCTGCGCCATTGCAATTGTGCCGCGTTTGTTCGAGATGCCGGGTTCGTTTTGGATCGCGGCAAAAGGGGCGACCTGCGTCGGTTTGGCGTTTTGTTTGGTGGAATCGGCCGGATCCACCGTGCCGATGAAGCCGCCGCCCTGGATCACGAACGCCGAGACGGATCGATGGATGAAGCTGGAGGCGGTCTGATTCGTGGTTGGATCGGGAAGGAAATAGCGGCCCTGATCCACATATTTTAGGAAATTCGCCACCGTGATCGGCTTTTGTTGACCGAAGAGCGCGATGTCGATGTTGCCGAACACGGTCGTCATGCGAACGGCGTTGCTCACATCCGGGTCGGAAAAATCCGGGGCTAGATCGATGGATTGCGCGGGAGCGCCGGCGTATTCAGTAAAGTCCGCGATTTGGTTGGTCACAACCGGCGGGACATTTTGGGCGATCGCGGAAAGCGTGAAGGCGCCGAGGGCGCCGGTGAGAAGAAGTCTGATCCGATTCATGGAAGGACATTTTTACTCCATTTGGTGAAAACGCGCCAGTGAGTTCGGATGGCCGCTTTTTCACCCTGTCATCCCGAGCGAAGTCGAGGGACCCCGCGAAACGTCGCTCGACTCACCACGGGATCCCTCGACTTCGCTCGGGATGACGCCGCTTCGGGAGCGGCGTCACTTCTTGATCTCGAGATACGTCCGAGTCCGGACTTTGCCGGTGCTGGTATCGAACTCCTCGATCCGCATCTGTTTCAAGAACCAACGGCCCTCGATCTTTTGACCGGAGACGACGGTGAAGCGTTTCGCCAGTTTGCCGCTCCAGTCGTATCCCTCCAACTTCATCAGCGCCCCTGCATCCTTTGCCACCCAGAGCCGGACGTTGGAGTACTGCGATTGCCGGTTCGGTGCCTTTAGTTCGAGCTTCCAGCAATCCTGCAGTTGAATAGAGTCGTCGCCCATGACACGCGCGTTGGGCCAGTAAAGAAATTTAAGAGCCAGGTCTTCGTAAGTCACCCCGGTGTCGCGCACCTTGTGGTCAAATTGTGCCGGCATGATTTTTTCCACGCCCTCGCGCGTAACCTCCTCCAGCCGCGAATCGTTATCGCTCAGCCGCAATTGCAGCGCCTCGTTCGGATTGGAAAAGGTGTAACGAATCAGCGGCCCCGTCTGGGTAAGACGAAAGGGAACGATCGTTGCGCCTTCCCGCAGCTGGCCTTGCAGATCCAATTCCTGCTGCGCCTGCCGCAGCCGGACCGACTCGAGAATCTCTTTAGCCGGCGGCGGGGCGACCGCGCTCGCGAACGAGAGAATGGTGGTGAGCGCCAGCAGGACGAATCCGATTTTCTTGTGCATCCGAAAGGAGTTTTAAGTGTTAAGTGTTAGGTCTTAGGTGGAGGGCCGTCCGCTCCCTATCCTTAACACTTAATCCTTAACACTTAAAACTGGCGGCAATGGATCAGGCAATTTTTCATCTTATCAACGAACGATGGACGAGCCCGGCGCTCGACTTGTTCATGGCGGCAGTGAGCGACGTGGAAATCTGGAAGCCGTTTATCGCGATCCTGGTGGTGTGCGCGCTCATTTTCCTGGGGTTTAAGGGCCGCGCCTTCATCATCTGCCTGGTCCTTGCCCTCGCGGTCGCGGATTTTTTCCTGGTCAGCACCTTGAAAACGGCGATCGACCGACGGAGACCGAAACAGGTGCAAAAGGTGCGGATGGTGCAATTGGAACGAACCCGGCCGCAGTTCCTCACGCTCTTCAAACAACCGACAATCCGGTACTCGGATGAAACCGACCGGACGAAATCCGGCCCGTCGTTTCCGTCGGGACATGTCACCGACAACGTGGTCATAGGGACGCTCTGCGCGCTCTTTTTTCGCCGCTGGGGCTGGTTGTATTTCATCCTGGCGACGGCGATCGGATACTCGCGGATTTATCTCGGGGCGCATTGGCCGAGCGACGTGCTGGCCACCGCGTTCATGGCCGCAGGCGAGGCGCTGTTGATCGTGGCGTTCGCGGAATTCATCTGGAAACGCTGGGCGCCGCGGTTTGCGCCGGGTTGGTTCGCCCGGCATCCGCGCCTGATCGAGTAACGCATGAGCCACACGCGCGCGGTTTGGTTGTTCATCCTGGGTTTGACCGCGATCCGGTTCACTTTTCTCGGCACCACGGACCTCTCGTTCGACGAGGCGCATTACTGGATGTGGTCGGACCGTCTCGCCCCGGCTTACTTTAGCAAGGGACCGGGGATCGCCTTTGCGATCCGTGCCAGCACCGCGATTTTCGGTGCGACCGAATTTGGCGTGCGTTTCTGGAGCCCGATTCTCGGCGCCGCCACCAGCCTGCTCCTCTATTATTTCACGCGGAAACTGTTCAGCGAGCGGGCCGCTTTCTGGGCGGTCATCGCGCTCAACGCGGTTCCTCTTTTCAACGTCGGCAATCTCATCATGACCATCGATCCGCTCTCGATCTTCTTTTGGGTGGCGGCCATGTTCACGTTCTGGCTCGCGCTCGAGCGAACCCCAAAGGGGGGCTGGCTTTGGGCGGCCACCGGGTTCCTGATCGGGCTCGGCTTTCTCTGCAAATACACGAACGCGTTCGAACTCGTCTCTGTCGTCATTGTCCTCGCGCTTGTCCCGCGCCATCGCCGCGAATTCAAGCGGCGAGGCCTCTACCTTCTCCTTGGCGCCTTCGCCCTTTGCCTCGTCCCGCCCATCATCTGGAACGCGGAGCACGCCTGGATCACGATCTCGCATTTGCGCTCGCGGGGCGGGCTCGACGAATCGTTCGGCATCCGTCCGCTGGAATTGCTCGGATTTCTCGGCGCACATTTCCTTACCTTTTCCCCGCTTCTTTTTCTGGCTCTCGCCTGGGCCGTGGTGGCGAACTGGCGCCGGGCCCGGCAACAATTCAAGATCCTTTACCTTTTCTGGTTCGGCCTGCCGGTCTTCGGGTTTTATTTCCTGCTCTCCTTGAACGATCAGGCGGCCCCGAACTGGGACGTCCTCGCGTTCATCAGCTTGGCGGTCCTGGCGGCGTCTTATTGGACCGAGCGGCTCGAATCGAACCGCGCCGCGGCGCGATTTCTTTCCGGAGGGATTTTCGTCGGGCTCGCCCTGAGTTTGTTCGTCGTCGATACCGATCTTCTGCGCACCCTGAATCTCCCGTTCCCGCATCATCGCGATCCGGCGGATCGCGCCCGCGGCTGGAAATCCGCGTCGCGGGCCGTGGAACAGATTCGGGCTGATCTCGAGGCAAAAAACAAAGAGCAGCTTTTCATCATTGCTGACCAGCGCGATCGGGCCTCGGAGATGTCGTTCTATTTCGAACGGAAACGGGTCGAAGGCCCGGGCCATCCGCCGGTTTACATTGTGGAATCGCAGGACATCTCGAACCAGTTCTCGTTCTGGCCGCGTTACGACGAGTTCGTCGAGGCGCCGCCGAACATGCCGATCCCGGACGGTGAAGTGTATACCGAGGAGGGTGGAATCAACCAGTTCACCGGCCGAAGCGCGCTTTACGTCCAGAACGGACCGTCGGAGCTTGTGCCGCATAACATTCGCGCCGCGTTCCAATCGGTCGACCGCATTGCCACCATCGAGGTCAGCCGCTTCGGCCTGAAGATGCGCGAATGGCAGGTGTTTGTTTGCCGGAATTATCGGACACTGCCGCTATGAACGCTGGTTCGCCCGCGGTGTCGGTGGTGGTGCCGCTGTTCAACGAAGAAGAAAATGTCCCGATCCTCCAGGCGGAGCTGACCGCGGCGCTGGGCGGGCTCGATTACGAAATCATTTTCGTCGATGACGGTTCCTCCGATCAAACCGTGAAGCGAATCGCGCCTGAACCTCGGGTCCGGCTGGTGCGGTTCGAGCGAAATGCCGGGCAGAGCGCGGCGATGTATGCCGGGCTCCAGAGTGCGCGGGGAGCCGTGGCGGTCCTGATCGACGGCGATCTCCAAAACGATCCCGCCGATATTCCAAAACTGCTCGCCGGGATTGAGGGCGGCGCCGATCTAGTTTGTGGTTTTCGCGCGCAGCGGAAGGACACGGTCGTCAAACGCATCACCAGCCGGGTTGCGAATTTTGTCCGGAGCCGCTTCACCAAAGATGGCGTGCGCGACACGGGTTGCACCCTGAAAGCGATGAAACGCGAATGCATTGGCGCGCTGCTTCCATTTAAAGGCATGCATCGCTTCATTCCTGCGCTGGTGAAGGGCGCTGGTTATCGCCTGGTGGAAATCCCCGTAAACCATCGCCCCCGAAAATTTGGCCAGAGCAAGTACGGGCTCGGCAACCGCGCCCTGCGCGCGACGACCGACATGTTTGGAGTCCGCTGGCTGCTCTCCCGCCGGCTGAATTACAGAGTGCGCGGCGAATAACGGAATTGGCACGGCTGCGAGGATGTCATCCCGAGGCTGGCGCAGCGCGCCGAGGGACCTCGCAGGCGCTCAATCGCTTACGCGTTACTCCGCGCGCTGCCGTCAGATAACGCCTGAATGTTCGCGAGAGGGGAAATTACAGGTTCGAGGTCCCACGGCGCGCTGCGCCAGCCTCGGGATGACAGCGATTTTGGCCGTCGCCCGTTTTACGGCCAAATCACGCTTGTCATCCGAAAGCTCCACGTTAAGCTTTCGACCCCCAACGGGAATACTGCATGTCCTTGGCCAGCCTACTCTCTGCCGAGCAAATCATTCCCGAGATGAAAGCGACGGAACGTTGGAGCGCCATCGTCGAGCTGACCGACCTCCTGGTAGCCCAGGGCAAGATCAAGCCCGAGGATCGCGACAGCATCCTCGCGTCGCTCAAGCAACGGGAAGAAACGATGAGCACCGGGATCGGGTTTGGGATTGCGATCCCGCACGCCTCCTCCGATCGGATCGAAGAAGTGGTGGCCTCCTTTGGCCGCTCTTCGCAAGGAATCGAGTTCGACGCGCTCGATAACGCTCCGGTCAAATTCGTCGTGCTTTTCATCGTCCCGAAGAACCAGTTTCAAACCCATCTCCGCACTCTGGCTTCCATTGCAAAATTTCTGAACGACCGGAGCGTTCGCGAAAGCCTCGCCGCCGCGAAGACTGCGGACGAGATCCTGGCCATCTTCCGCGAGCGCAGCCAAAAATAATCTGTGGCCGCCCCGCTCAGTCGGGGCGAATTATCGCGCGGAATAAGTGGCGATCCGGCAGCTGCCGGACCGCGGCAACAGTATGGAGACATTTCAAGAGATTCTTGGACAGAAGATGACGGAAGCGCTTGACGCCTCTGGTCTTCCCCAGGCCGGCGCGGTGACCCCGGCGACCGACGCGCGCTTCGGCGATTACCAGAGTAACGCTGCGCTCATCCTGGGAAAACAGCTCGGAGAAAATCCACGCGCGATCGCGCAAAGAATATTGGACGCATACGACCTATGGGACCTATGCGATCCGCCCACGATCGCGGGCGCTGGCTTCATTAACTTTACGCTCCGCTCGGAAACGATCGCTGCTCACACCGGAGACCTCTTGCGTGATGAACGGCTCGGTGTCGAAAAGGCGGCGACGCCCAAGCGCATCGTCATCGATTTCGGATCTCCGAACGTCGCCAAGCCGATGCACGTCGGGCACATTCGCAGCACCGTGCTCGGCGATGCGCTCGCCCGGATCGCTTCCTTTCTCGGCCACGAAGTTATCCGGGACAATCACATCGGCGATTGGGGGACGCAGTTCGGCATGGTCATTTACGGCTGGAAGCATCTGCTCGATCGCGCCGCCCTCGAGCGCGATCCGATCGCGGAATTGGTTCGCATCTACAAAGAGACCAATGAAAAAGCGACGAGCGACCCCAAAGTGCGGGAGGCGGTCCGGGAGGAATTGGTCAAACTCCAGGCCGGCGACCCGGAGAATTTCTCGATTTGGAAAGAGACGGTTGACCTTTCCCTGAAGGAATTCGAACGCGCCTATCAGGTGCTGGACATTCATTACGACATCCAGCGAGGGGAAAGTTTCTACAACGATCGGCTGCCCACAGTGGTGGAGCGCCTGCTTAAATCGGGAATCGCCGAGGTGAGCGAAGGCGCGGTTTGCGTTTTCTTCCGGGACATTCCCGAGTTGGGAGAAAAGCCCGCCATCATTCGCAAGAGCGACGGGGGGTTCAATTACACCACGACCGATATCGCCACGGTGGATTATCGGATCCAGGATTTGAAAGCGGACACGGTTTGGCTGGTCGTCGGAGCGCCCCAAATCCTGCACTTCAAACAAATTATCGCGATCGCCCGCCGCGAGGGTTACACGGCCGATTTTCGCCACGTTACCTTTGGCAGCATTCTCGGCGAAGACCGCAAGCTGATGAAAACGCGCTCGGGCGAAAACGTGCCGTTGCGCGATTTGCTCGATGAGGCTGTCCAGCGCGCCCGGAAAATCATCGAAGAGAAGAACCCCGACCTGAGCGAGTCGGAGAAGGTCGACATCGCCCAGAAAGTTGGGATCGGGGCGGTGAAATACTACGATCTCTCGCAATACCGGATGACCGATTACATTTTTTCCTGGGACCGGATGCTGTCATTCCAAGGGAACACCGCGCCCTATCTGCAGAACGCCTACGTTCGCATCCGCTCGATCTTCCGGAAAGCTGCTGTAGCCGTGCCCCTGTGGGGCGCGTTGGATGGCGCGAATCCAGCGAAAATCACCCTGATCACGCCCGAAGAAAAATCACTTGCGCTGAAACTCTCCCAGTTCGCCGAAGTTGTCCCGAGCATGCTGAATGATTTCCGTCCGAACCTGCTCGCGAATTATCTTTACGAGCTCGCGAACGCCTTCCACTCGTTTTACGAAGCGTGCCCGGTCCTGAAGTCAGAAGAACCGGCTCGCAGCTCTCGTCTCGGGCTATGCGAACTGTCCGCGCGGGTTTTGGCGAAAGGCCTCGATCTGCTTGGGATCAACGTCCCGGAAAAGATGTGAAGGAAATGACGAAGTTCGAATGCCGAATGCCGAATGAATGACGAAGCTCGAATGACGAAAGGCTGCGATGCGCGAGATGCCCTTTCGGATTTCGTCAATCGGGTTTCATTCGTCATTCGTCATTCGTCATTCGACATTCCCCCGGCATGACAGCGCAACCACACCCGCGCATTCCGAGTTCGACCTATCGGTTGCAATTCAACCGGCAGTTCACCTTTACCCAGGCGCGGGAAATCGTGCCGTATCTCGATGCGCTCGGGATCAGCGACTGTTACGCGTCCCCTTATTTCCAGGCGCGTGCGGAGAGCCTTCATGGGTACGACATCACCGACCACAACAAGCTCAATGCCGCGATCGGTTCGCGCGCGGAGTACGACGCCTGGATCGCCGATCTCCATGGCCACGGCATGGGACAGATCGTCGATTTCGTCCCCAACCACATGGGCGTGGGCGAGCCGCTCAATCTCTGGTGGATGGACGTCCTGGAAAACGGCCCCAGCTCGATTTATGCGCCTTACTTCGACATCCAATGGAAGCCGCTCAAATCCGATCTCGAAGACAAAGTGTTGCTTCCGATTTTGGGCGATCAATACGGACGAGTCCTGGAGCGCGGCGAGTTGCAGGTGCGTTTCGACGCCGGCGCATTTTATCTCCGCTATTACGATCACGAATTTCCCATCGCGCCCGGCACCTACCGCCACATTCTCCAGATCGCACTCGAGAAACTGGAGCCGTTTAAGAGCGAGGATTTCTACGCCGAATTTCAGAGCATCATCACCGCGCTGGAATATTTGCCGCGCCGGACCGAGACCGACCCCGAGCGGATCTCCGAGCGGGCGCGAGAGAAAGAGATCATTAAGCGGCGGCTGGAGCGGCGTTGCCAGGAAGCCCCGCAAGTCCAGGCCGCCGTTATCCAGGCGGTCGCCCAAATCAATGGCACTCCCGGTGATCCGCGCAGTTTTGATGCGCTCGACCTGCTCCTGAACGACCAATCATATCGGCTCGCTTTCTGGCAGGTCGCGGCCGAGGAGATCAATTACCGGCGTTTCTTCGATGTGAACGATCTCGCGGCGATCCGGATGGAGTTGCCGGAAGTTTTCGATGCGACCCACCAGTTGCTCCTGGAGTTGATCGCCGCCGGTGCGGTCTCCGGCGTGCGAATCGATCATCCGGACGGCCTCTATTTGCCGAAGGAGTATTTCGAAAAATTGCAGCGCCGTTGCGCGGCCGCGCTCGGTCTTCCCGTCCCGGAAGATGGGCGCGCGATCCATCTCGTGGTCGAGAAGATATTGTCGGGCAACGAGACGCTGCGCCGCGATTGGCCGGTCCACGGCACGACCGGTTACGAGTTCGGGAAACTGGTGGCGAATGTTTTGGTGGACGCCTCCGCCGAGCAGGCGATCACGAAGACGTTCCAGCGTTTCATTGGCCACTCGATGCATTTCGGCCATTTGGTTTATGCGAAGAAACGGCTCGTCATGCGCCTGTCGCTCGCGAACGACGTGAACGTCCTCGGTGATATGCTCGATCGGCTTTCCGAAAAAAATCGCTGGTTCCGCGATTTCACCCTGGAAGCGCTCGCCCGCGCCGTCCGCGAGACGATCGCGTGCTTTCCTGTTTACCGGACCTACGTCGAGCCCGGCCAGCCCGTGAGCGACGAGGACCGCGCCATCATCGAGCGCGCGGTCACGGCAGCGAAACGGCGAAACCCGGCCCTGGAAGAATCGGTCTTTAATTTTCTCCGCGACATCTTGCTCTTCCGGTTTCCGGAAAATCTCGATGACGCGGGGCGCCAGGAGCACGCGCATTTCGTTTTGAAATTCCAGCAGAGCACCGGTCCGATCATGGCGAAGGGGCTGGAGGACACCGCCTTCTATATTTATAACCGGCTGGCGGCGCTGAACGAAGTCGGGGGTGAGCCTCAGCATTTCGGGATCGGGCTCGATGAATTTCATCAGCGCAATTTCGAACGCCAGCGCGACTGGCCGGCGACGTTGCTGGCAACTTCCACCCACGACACAAAACGCAGTGAGGACGCTCGTGCGCGAATGCTGGCGATTTCGGAAGTGCCGCAGTTATGGCGGAGCGCCCTGCAACGCTGGCGGGTGATCAACCGGCGCTGGAAGCGGAACCTCGAGGAGGTGACGGCGCCGGACGCGAACGAAGAATATTTGTTTTACCAGACTCTTCTTGGCACCTGGCCCATGGACGGAGCGGGCCGCGCGGAGCCGACGGCGACGGACGAATACATTGAGCGCATCCGGGCTTACATGGCGAAAGCGCTGAAAGAGGCCAAGATCAACACGAGCTGGATCCAGCCTAACGAGCAGTGGGACTCGGCCATGAACGATTTCGTGGCGCGAGTTCTGGATTCGTCGTCGAAGAACAAATTTCTCCCGGCCTTCCTCCCGGTCGCGGAAGAGATCGCGCGCCTCGGAGCCATTAACTCGCTTTCGCAGGTGGCGTTGAAGCTAACCGCGCCCGGTGTGCCCGACATTTACCAGGGAAACGAAATCTGGGATTTCAGCCTGGTGGATCCCGACAACCGGCGGCCGGTCGATTACGCGCAGCGCGGCGAGATGCTGCGCTCGCTGGAAACCGCGTCGCCCGGCGAATTGCTGCAGCAGTGGCCGGATGGCCGAATCAAACTTTTCCTCACCCAACGGCTCCTGCGTTTTCGCCGCGAGCATCCGCAGTTGTTCCATCAGGGGACTTATTCGCCGCTCAACGTCACCGGCGCATTCGCGGAGAGCTGCGTCGCGTTTGCACGAGAGCACGAGGGGAGATGGATCGCGATCGTCGTGCCACGGCTTTCGTCGCGCGTGGGTTTCCCGCCGACCGGCGAGGTGTGGCAGGATACGGCGGTGGAATTACCGCGGTCACTCCCATGCGAAGACGCTAAGGAATTGTTTACCGGCCGCGCGCTCAACCTCAAGGATAACGTCCTGAGATTAGCCGACGCTCTCGCCGTTCTTCCCTTCGCCGCCTATACAAATCAAGGAGCGGCGATTTACAAATCGCCGACCTAATAAACCGGCGGTTTGTAAACCGCCGCTCCTTGAGGCTTATCGTGCGAGCGCGCTGACCCACCGCGCGAACTTGTCCGCGTTTGCGACGAACTCGCGTCCGAGATCGGCGAACGTGATCTGCGACGACGCGAGCACGAGCATCACGCTGAGCAGGGCCAGGTTCATCAGATAGATTACGACCAGCGAGAAGACGGTTCCGTGATCGGTTAGATCGGTTTGTTTCTTTGGGATCATCCAGCAGGTGAACGTGAAGTGGAACGCCCACGTCGCTCCGATCAAGGCATAGAGCAGCCGGCCGTATGGCTGGACGTTGAAGAACAAACCGAGGGTGCCATAGCCCGCGATGACGATGAGGCTGTAGAGCGGGAAAAAATAAGGCGCCAACGCGATCCAGAAATTGTTCCGGTCGGTCACGATATGGCCGCCTTTTCGTCCCACCCGGAACCGGCTGACCCGTCCGCCCATGAGCCAAACCCAGAGAGCATGGGTCAGTTCATGGCCAAAGACGTAAACCACCATCGGCCGGGGCAAACCGAAGAAGGCAATCAACCAGAGGACGGCGCCTAACGAGAAAAACCAGAATTCCTCACCCGCCCAAAGCCGCTGGGTGACGGTCGCGCGCGTGAACACGGTGAAAAACGTCTGGGTCAGGATCGCGCAGAGCGGCAGCAGAAAAATCGCGACGACGAATTTCACCCAGCGCGTCGGGATGAGCCAGGTGCTCTGGGCCGGAGCACGGCGAACGATCGGCACGGACACCTTCGCGCGACGCCCGGATCGTCGCCCGTGGTGCAAGGTTGTTTTTCGTTTCTTCTTCGCCGGCAAGTTATCCGCAGATTACGCAGATTTTGGCAATGGCGAATGTCGAATGTCGAATGTCGAAGGAATGACGAAGCACGAATTGCCGGAGCAACGGGCCGGCGCGTCAACGTTCGTCATTCGTCATTCGAGCTTCGTCATTTGCGCCGAGTCTCTCGGCGCTCTACGCCCGCCCCATATACGCGCCGGTGCGCGTATCGATCTTGACCGTCTCGCCTTCCTGGATGAAAAGCGGGACGTTCACCGTTTTCCCGGTTTCGAGGATCGCGGTTTTTGTGACGTTCGATGCCGTATCGCCGCGGAGGCCTTCCGGCGATTCCACTACCTTCAGTTGCACCGATGACGGCAGCTCCACCTGCACGGCCTTGCCTTCGGCATAAAGGACCTGCACTGGCAAATTTTCGACGAGGTAATCCTTGGCTTCACCCAACAGGTTATCCTGCAACGTCACCGTGTCGAAGGTCTCCGGATCCATGAAATGGTATCCGTTATTGTCCTTGTAGCTGAACTCGAGGGTGGCGCGATTGATATCCACCAGCTCGACTTTATCGGTCGAACCGAAGCGCACGTCCGCGCTCTTCCCGGTGCTGATGTAGCGAATGATCGCCTGGACGAACGCCCGCAAGTTCCCTGGCGTGCGGTGATTGACCTCGAGGACAATAGCGGTGTTGCCATTGTATTTTATCGCCATTCCTTTTCGAAGATCGTTCGCAGCGGGCATAAGCGGGAAAGGTTGATAGTTTAGGGTTGGAGCTTTTTCAAGTGCTGTAGTCGCGGCGCTCTGTCGCCGCGGGCTCGCCGCGCTCAAATTGACGCCCCGACAGAGCGGGAGCTACATCTGTGCGAAGCGGCCGGAGAGATCGCTTTTACGCCGGGCCGCGCCGCCCACCCGCCTTCGCTTAGCTCCGGCGTGGCAAGCAGGGCGGCGGCTACAGAAGAGGGCGCGGACGGTTCGACTGAGTCTCGCCCTACCAATTCAAAGCAACTTCAACTTCGTCAGGTCCTGCGAATCGACGATCCCGACCGGCGCCTGGTGATCGTCGACGACAACGAGGTCATCGATGCGGTGGCGCTCGAGCAGGTTCAAAACTTCCACGGCCAGTTTGTCCTGGTGGACGGTCACGGGATTGAGCGTCATGAGGTCGCCGACGAGACGGTCGGCAATCTTCGGGTCGGACTGGAAATGGCGGACGAAATCGCCGTGGGTAAAAATCCCCAGAAGCTGTCCTTCTTCGTCGGCGACAACGGCGGCCCCGGCCCTGACCTCGGTCATGGTCTTGAGAACCGCGCGGATGGCGGCATCCGGGGCGACCATGGCCAGCGCGTGGCGTGGCCGCATGATCTGGTGGACGCGCAGGAGCAGACTGCGCCCGATCATTCCAGCGGGATGGAAGCGGGCGAAATCCTCCTTCTGAAATCCGCGGGCCTCGAGCAGGACCATGGCCAACGCATCCCCGAGCGCGAGCATCACGGTGGTGCTGGAGGTCGGCGCCAGGTTCAACGGACACGCTTCCTGTTCGATATTGACGTCCAGAACAACGTGGGCGTTTTGGGCCAGGCTCGAATTCATGTCGCCGCAGACCGCGATGATCTGCACCTGGAACCGGGCGATCGCCGGGAGGACGCGTAACAGCTCTTCGGTTTCGCCGCTCGCACTGAGTGCCAGGATGACATCGCCGTCCGCGACCATGCCGAGATCGCCGTGCAATGCGTTCAGGGAATCCAGGACCACCGCCGGCGAACCCGTGCTCGTCAGGGTCGAGGCAATCTTGCGCCCGATATGTCCCGATTTGCCCACGCCGAGGACGACGACCTTGCCGCGCGCTTCCACGCAATCCTTGATCAGGTTGACCGCCCGGGAAAAATTCTCATCTAGCCGGCCGCGCAGGCGTTGGAGCTCAAAGATCTCCACATCCAGGACGCGTCGCGCTTTTTCCAGGTAGTCCATTCGTCCTGAGTGTGCGCCGGGTCGCCGGGTCGGGCAAGAATTCCCGAAACCAATCAGCCCTTTTGGTGATTCAATCACTGGTGAATGCAGAAGGCTTGCTTTCCGTGGCGGGACCTGTTTCAACTGGCCCTCCATCGCCGTGCCTTAACCTATGAAAACCTGCCTGCTCGTCCTTTGCCTGATCGCGACCGCTGCCAGTTCCGTAGTCGCGGAAACGTACCGAGCGCCGATCGCGCGCACCCGTCAAAAGCAACAGCCCCAGCGTCCGGCCCCGCCGATTACGCGAAGGGAAGTGGACGGCGTCATCCCGCGCGGAATTCGCGGCGGCAACTTCCTGCAGATGTTCAATCCGAAAGCGCCCGCCAAGTACGGCACTTCACAGGAAGCGATCGTTTTCGATCCCTCGCCAATGAACTCGGTGCCGGCTCAGAACGGTCAGACCGATCCGGGCAAATGGAAGGGCATTAAGTTTTTCGTTTTCCGGTTTTGACGCAACTTTGCGGTGGATCGAGTCCCGCGGCTGCGGGACCGCTCGAGGCTTAAAATGGCGGCGGAGCCGCACTTGACCGACACGGCGCGATCCACCACGCGACCGGTGGTGGCGTGTTATTGCGCGACGTTCCTGAAGCCGGAGATGCTGCACATCTATCGGCAAATCACATCGCTCCAACGCTTCGAACCGTTTGTGATTGCGCAAAAGCGGGAGGAGGCGACGCGCTTTCCGTTCGATCGCATCGCGATCGTCGGCAAGCCGGCAACGCATTTCGCACGGCGATTCTGGTTCAAGGAAGTTCGCGACGCACCATGGGAGGTTTCGCGCGGAGAAGTGCGAAAGCTGACGGGAATTCTTGCCGAGGTCAAAGCGGAGTTGATCCACATTTATTTTGGCCACATCGCCGTGCATTTGCTGCCCTTGATCCGGGCCTGGTCGAAGCCTTCCGTTGTCTCGTTTCACGGCGCCGACGTGATGGTCGATCTGGAAAAGCCGGCTTACCGCGTCGCGACTCAGCAGATGCTCGAGGCCGTGCGGCTTATCCTGGTGCGGTCGGAGTCGTTAGGCCGGGCCCTGATTAACCTTGGTTGTCCCGCAGGAAAGATCAGGCTTCAGCATACGGGAATACCGGTCGACGACATTCCGTTTCGTCCAAGGGAATGGCCGGATAACGGCGCCTGGAAATTTGTTCAGGCCTGTCGGCTCATTGAAAAAAAAGGGCTTCGCGTAAGCCTGCGGGCGTTTGCAAACTTCGCGGTGCAGCATCCGGCCGCGACCTTTACGATTGCGGGCGAGGGTCCGCTCCGCAGCGAGCTCGGCAGAATGGCGGCAGAACTGGGTGTCGCCGACAAAGTTTTCTTTCCCGGTTTCATCTCGCAAACGCAGCTGCGCGAATTGTTTTACCAAGCGCACATTTTTCTTCACCCGAGCGAGGTCGGCGGCGATGGAAACCAGGAGGGCGTTCCGAACTCGATGCTCGAAGCGATGGCGAGCGGCCTGCCCGTCTTCGCCACGGAGCACGGCGGAATTCCGGAAGCGATCGAGAATGGCAGAAGTGGAATTCTTGTGCCAGAGCGCGACGACGCGGCCCTCGCGCTTGCCCTCCACGAGCGAACCGCCAATCCGGAGGGACTGGCCGCGATCGCCCGAAATGGCGCGGAAGTAGTGCGGAAGCATTTCGAGCAAAATGGACAGACCCGGCAGCTCGAAGATTATTACTTCGAAGCGATCGGGTAGGGACGCCGCGCCGCGGCGTCCGCGGATTCAATGACGCGCACCAACGGCGGACGCCGCCGCGCGGCGTCCCTACCTGAAGAAGGCTTCGAGCTGTTTGGCGACCACTTCGAAACTAAGAGATTTCGAAGCGGCTGGGATCATCGCAGTGACGCTTGCCTTATAGAAATCTCGATCGGTGAGCAGACGTGCGGCGGCCTGCTGGATCTCAGCGACCGAACGCGCGAATCCGCAAAAATCCGGAAACCCGATTCGATCGATTGCGCCATTCCCTCCCACGCAGGGAAGGCGACAGAGGAGGGCATCACCCGCGACCTGACCGGGAACGAAACTGGTGTCGAGTTGCAGGATGATTTTGTGACGCGCGAGTTCTCGCAAATAATCGGGATAGGAGAGCTTCCTGTTCAGAACGCGCAATCTCTCCTCGGCGAATCCAATTTCAGACAAAACCCGCGCGCCCTTGCGACCTTCGTAATCGAAAACGGTCACGGATTCGCCTGTACTCTCGCTCAATTGCCGGGCGAGAAAGAGCGCGGCCAGGTGATTCCGCGAGAGGACATCCCATTCGCGGGTCCCGATGAAGATTCCGGCGCGTTGTTCGATTGGGCGGGAAAAATCCCAGCGCGGATCATCAACCGGATAAGGGGTGGGGATAAATGCAGCGTGCTCCGGGCCGCGCAGGGCGCGATACAAATCGGCGGCCTCCGGTGTCGGCGCGAGACAGACATCCGCTTTCTGTACGATGCGAACGAAACGCGCAAGCCGGGCCGAGTTGTGCAACTGATTCGCGATTTGATGCAGGCCCGTTTCCTTCAGCGAAATAGCAACGAAGCGCCCGGCGTTCTGCAATCCTTCGAGGGCGCGTTCGGAAGCTGCGAAATCTCCGCGGAGCAAAAGCAAAACGGGCGCGCCCTGCGCGATGGCATCTCCGGTTTCACGCTGAAAACTTCCGTGCGTGCATGCCGCGTAGGCGTGGAAGTTTGTCGGCGGATGCGGAAGCGCTGTTTCGCCGGCGCCATCCGGAAAGTCCTGGGCGACGTCGCGGCCGCCAGGATTCAGGACCGTGAGACGAAAATTGGAAAGCGCATTTGCCATCGCGAGAACCCTATCAGATTCGCGGCGTGTGCAAGAGGGTGGATCGCTCGATGATCATGCCACGCGTCCGTCTCTTCTGTAGCAGCGGCCCAGTGGGCCCCGCTCGAGAGCGGCCGCGAGCTTCGAGGAGCGGCCCACGGGCCGCTGCTACAGACAGGACAAAATGTCTGAGTTCCTACTCATTCGGATCCGACGGCGGAGGGGGCGTCGGCCGCAGGATCGAGTCTTCCGGGATTTCGTCGCTCGGATGAACCGGTTCTGCCCGCCGGATTTCCTTCGGCGATTGCTGTGGCGTCGGCGTCACCGGCTCCGCCCGGAGAACCGGTTTCGTCGATTCAGGCTCGACGCGCTCGGCTTTCAGGACTGGTTTTTCAGGAGGCGATTCCACGGCCTCGGCCTTTGGGGTCGGCTTGGTCTCGTTCGGCTCGACGGCCTCCGCTTTCAAAACTGGTTTCGTCGGATCGGGCAACTTATCCTGTTCGTCGCCGTTCGCCGACTTGTCGCGCTCGGTCTTTTCAACCGGCTTTGGTTTCACGGTTGAGTGAACTGCGTTGTACGGATCGTTCTCGGCCAGCAGAACCGGTCCCTGGGCCGTGACCGGTGAAACCTGCTTGGGATCAACGGCGAGAGACGCCCGGGGAAAACCGGAGGCGGGCAGATCGCGCACCAGCCGCGTCCGGGCCTCGCCGTGGACATTGCACGGTTCGGTCGGCATTTGCGCGGAGGTCGCCAGCTCGACGTAGGTCGTGCGCTTGTGCACGGTCTCGCCACTCGCGGATTTTACGGTGTCATAACACTTGTCGGTCGCGAGCAATCCCGAGCGCGTGCAAATCTCCACCTTCTGCATCCCTTTGGGCTCCGGGATCTCTTTCGCGGGGTAGCGTTCGTTCGCCGAATTCATCACATCCACCCAGATAGGCAGTGCGATTTCCCTCCCGAAAGCGCCGCGATAAATCCTCTGCGGTTTGTCGAATCCGGCCCAGACGGCACAGGTGATCGAGTTGTCGTATCCGGCGAAGAGCGCGTCGGTGAAATCATAGGCTGTCCCTGTTTTTCCGGCCGCGGGAAATTTCTTCAGCCCGAATTTCTCCCGGGCGGCGCGCCCCGTCCCTGACTCGAGCGCATCGACCAGGCAGGAATGAACTTCGTAGGCCGTCTCGGGTTTGATGACGGTTTGCCGGGCGCGATCCTTGGGCGCTTCCCAAACAACCGTCCCATCCTTTTCCTCGATCCGATCGAGAATGTGCGGTGGGTTCGGCCGCCAGCCGCCATTCGGAAAAATCGTGTAGGCGAGGGCGAGCTCGGCCAGCGTGATTTCACTGCTCCCGAGGAAGGTCGCCGGGAACGGGCGGAGCGGGGAGCGGATGCCGGCCGCCTTGCAAAGTTGTAGGACCGGGTCAACGCCTACCGTCATGCCGATGCGGACGGTGGCGCCGTTTTTCGATTTCGCCAGCGCCTGTCGCGCCGTGATCGGTCCTTCGTAGCGGTTCTCCTCCGACTCGGGTCCCCATTCGCCGAGAATCCCTGTCGTGCCGCCGATCATCACCGCCCGGTTATCGAGCGCGGAATCCTCGACGAGCGATCCGGGAAACAATCCATTCTCGAACGCGGCGGCGTAAACGAATGGCTTGATCGCGGTGCCGGCGGGACGCCTGGCCTGCAAGGCGCGGTCGTACTGGTTGTGCTCGAAATCGCGGCCGCCGATGAGAACGAGAATCCCGGCGGTCTGGTTATCGAGCGCGATCAGCGCGCCCTGCAAATAATCGGGCGCGATCGTGACGTTCGGCACCGCGATTTGCTTCGCACTCTTGTAGCGGTTCGCATACAGCTCGTAGGTCGGGTGATTGTAACCGGGATGTTGTTCCGCTTCCGCGAGATGCGTGCGGAGCGATTCTTCGCCCACTCTCTGCATTTCGGCATCGATCGTCGTGTGGATCCGATAGCCTTCATTCATGGCGCGATCCCAACCGACTGCGGCGATGACCTGCTGACGAATGTAATCAACCGCATAAGTCTGGCCCTGCGCGCTTTGCCTGCTGCCGGTGACGATTTCTTCCGCCTGGGCCGCCTCGCATCGTTCGCGCGAGATGAAGCCGAGATCGCGCATCTTCGCGAGGGCCACGTTCCGCGCATCGCGCGAAGCATTTTTGTCGCTCCAGGGGGAAAGTTTGTTTGGGCTTTTGATCAACCCGGCGAGCGTGGCCGCTTCCGCCAGCGTCATATCGCGCGCGGGCTTTCCGAAATAGCCGCGCGATGCCGCCTCGGCGCCGTAGAGCCCGCCGCCGAAGTAGATCCGATTGAGGTAGAGCTCCATGATTTTCTGTTTCCCGAACCGCTCCTCAATCCGGCGCGAGAGGAGAATCTCGAGCAGCTTGCGGCGGAAAGTTCTTTCCTTGAGCGCAAAACTGTTGCGCGCCAGCTGCTGCGTGATCGTGCTCGCTCCCTGGCGGACATGGCCCGCGGTGAAATTCTTCAGGGCAGCGCGAACGATGCCCGACAGATCGTATCCACCGTGCTGGTAGAATTTGTTGTCTTCGACCGCCACGACGGCGTTCACCAGATCCCGCGGCAGCTGCTCGTAGGGAACGGTCTCGCGGTTCTCGACATAGATCTGCCCAAAGATCTTGTCATTCCGGTCGAGGATTACACTGGCCGACTCCATTTGTTCCAACTTCGAGAGATCGAGGGTCCCGGCCTCGGCGGAGAGGACGTTGACGAGGTACCAGAAATAGATTCCGAATCCGAGGAGGGCGACGAGCGCGCCGGCGATCGGGATGCAGAATTTCGGCTTCTGAAACCAGCGACGGCGAGGGAAGTAGTCGACCGGCGTTTGCGGAAGATAAGAAACGGGCATGCGGCGGAAGACGTGGAGCGTTAAAGCGTTAAATAGTTAAATCGAAAGGGATCGTATCGTTCTGGCGCCCTCTTAACGATGTAACGATCTGACGGTAAAGATACCTATGCTCACCAGCGATCAAGCTCCGTCCGAATTCATTCGGCAGACGATCCATCAAAAGGGCCCGGTCGGGTTCGACTGGTTCATGGAACAGGCGCTCTACCATCCGGAATTTGGTTACTACAGCTCGGGCCGCTGCCAGATCGGACGGCAGGGCGATTATTTCACCAATGTCAGCGTCGGCCCGCTCTTCGGCCGGCTCCTCGCGGCGCAGTTTTCCGAGATGTGGGAAATCCTGGACCGGCCCACCCACTTCACGATCGTCGAACAAGGCGCACATCATGGCGACTTCGCGAAGGACGTTCTCGAAGCGGTTCGGGAACGGGCGCCGGATTTTCTTTCCGCGCTCCGGTATTGTGTGATCGAGCCGTTTCCGGTTTTACAGGCGCGGCAGCGGGAAAGACTTCACGCTTTCAGCGAAAAACTGATGTGGCGAAACTCGGTTGCCGATCTCAAGCCGTTCTCGGGCGTCCATTTTTCCAATGAGTTGCTCGACTCGATGCCGGTGCGGCTGGTCAGCCGCGAACACGACGAAGATTGGCAGGAACGGCTCGTGGGGATATCGGGCGAGGGCCTGGGTTTCGTCACGGGGCCGATCACGGACGAGAAGTTGCTGCGTCAGCTGGAAAAAGTGCCGCGCTCTGGTGACGACTATTACGAGACTGAGGTAAACCTTGCCGCATTGGATTGGATCGGGGAGGTATCCCCAAAACTGATCCGCGGATTTGTGATCGCGGTCGACTACGGTTTTCCCCGCACGGAATTTTATACGAAGGAGCGCAGGACCGGCACGTTGCAAGCTCGCGCCGCGCATCGGGCGGTCAGTTCGCCATTGGTTGAACCAGGGAACGTCGACATCACTGCCCATGTTGATTGGACGAGCGTAACAGAAAGGGCGGAGGCGTATGGTCTCAACCTGATCGGCTTCACCGATCAATATCACTTCATCACCGGAATGCTCGCGCGCTTGACTCCACAGGAGGGTGAACGGCGTGCCCTGCAAACGTTGCTGCACCCGGAGTTTCTCGGGACGCGGTTCCAGTATCTCGCGCTTGGCAAGGAAGTGGGCGAGGAGCCACTCAGCGGTTTTCGCTTTGCGCGCGATCCTCGGAAAGTGCTTGGTCTTTGGTAGGGACGCCGCAGCGCGGCATCCGGTGTCCTTGGGGTTGGCCATAGGGCGGACGCCGCAGCGCGGCATCCCTACCTAAAACCGGACGGTGAATTGCGCGGCGAAGATGTGGTCCGAGTCGTTTCCGCCGTCCTTTTCGTGCTGGAAACTGTACTGCAGTTTGAGCTGAGTGTGCGCGGTGAAGCGATAGCCAACCGCCAGATCGGCGCGCCAGAGATCGCGGCCCCACGGCGCGGTGCCGCCATAGCTGTTGGTCACGTCGCCAAAGAACTGCTGGTTCCAGCGCACGGCGCCAAAAAACTGCGGAGTAAATTTGTATTTCGCCTCGAGGTAGTAGGCGAACGTGTCGGCATCGGTAAACCCCGGGACTTCGAAACGCGCTTCGAAAAATTCCGCCCACAATTGCCAGTGATGCCAGGCAAAACCGATGTCCTGGCCGAAGAGACGCTCATGGTAATCGCCCGGATCGCGGCCGAACGGTAACGTGGACATCGCCTCCGGCCGGAGATAGGCGCCTTCGCTGGCCGAGAATCCAAAAGTCCACATTTCGTTAGGCCGAAATCCGACGCGGCCGCTGACGGTGGGATTGGCAAAGTCCATTCGCGTGATTGGCCACGACTCCGGCCGCGAGGAAAGCGACGCGTTCTTGATTTCCCCGGCATAATCGAATTGGCCGATTTTCCCGGCCACGGAAACGCCGGTGGCATAACTCGGCCCCCAGATGATGGGGTTGTGTTCGTATTTCTCCGCCGGCGTGCCGATGCCGAGGAAACTGTAATAGGGCGCCGATTTGTCTCCGATCGCGGTCACGTTTTCATAGGGCAACGGCGCGTTGACGAACGGATTTTCCCAGGAGAGATGCCGGGGCACCCAGTTGCCGACCACGGTGGAAAACTGGCCGGCCTGGAGGGTGAACCGGCCGTCTTCCCAGGGCGTGACGCGCACCGCGTATTCATCGAGGCGCAATTGCGCACCTCGATCACTCGGATCGAAGCCGCGATCGACCCGGGTTTGCGTGAACAGATAGACGGACGGGCCGAGCTGAGCGTCGAGGAACAGACTGAGCCGCGGATTAAACAGAGTGTCGTTTGTGGTCCGGATGAGACCGGGCGACAGCCCGCTGAAATGATAGACTTCAAGGTCAAGGGTGCCGCTCACCCGTGCGCGGACCTCGCCGTTGAGCGCGCTGAAGCTCAGCGCTTCGTCGACGTGATCGAGGAAATCCTGGGCTTTTGCACTGGGAATGGCACAGGCGATGAGCACAAGTCCGAGGGCGAGTCCGCAAAGGGACGAGTGCCGCGACACCTTTTCGTCATTCCGAACGGAGCGCAGCGGAGTCGAGGAATACCGCTGCGGCACCTTCAAGGTTTGATCACGGGATCCCTCGACTCCGTTTCGTTCCACTGCACTTCGCTCGGGATGACCGGACGGGAACATTCTCGTCAAATCTCCAAGGAAGCGACCCGTTGCGGTTCTGAAAGCCGAAAGCGCACCTCGAACTCAGTCCATTCTTCACTCGACGAAACCAAATGGAGGTCCCCGCCATGGAGCCGCACGAGTTCGCGCGCGAGATTCAGGCCGAGCCCGTGGCCCGCGATTTTTTCGCCATTGGCGCCGCGCGAAAAGCGCTCAAAAATGTGAGGCTGCATTTCCTCGGGAATCGGACGCCCTGTGTTGCCCACCGTCAAATAAATCCAGCCATTCTCGCTGCGCGCGCTGACATGGACCCGGCCGCCGGGTCGATTGTACTTCCGCGCGTTTTCGAGCAGGTTTTGCAGAATGAGGGAAGTGTAACGCCGTTCACCGGCGATGGAGAGCGAAGGCAGGACATGCGCCTTCACCTCGAGCCGGAGCGGGTCGGGCAATGCGTTCAAATCGTCCAGCCATTCTGCGATCAGTTGGCTGAGATTGACGGGACTGAATTCAATCCTGAGATGGCCGGCGTCCATCCGCGAAAGCAGAAGCAGATCGTCGATCACGCCGGTCAGGCGATAGGTCTGGTGATGAAGCGCGGAGAGTTCGTCATAGAGCGAGGACTCGAGGCTTTCGCGGCGAAGGAGTTCCTCGATCCCGGCGCGCAAAACCGTCACGGGAGTTTTGAGCTGGTGCGACGCATCGGCCGAAAATCGCGTCGACCTCTGCAGTTCCTCGTGGGTGGAGGCCAGCGCGGCCTCGACCCGTTTTCGGCGGGCGCGGTTTTCCTCCGAATCAAGGGCGAGTCTGGCGACTGGCGCGGAAAGTCGTTTCGCAATGAGATGACTGGCCGCGAACCCGATGAGAAGCAGCACCGCCCCCGCGCCCAGAATTTGCCAGCGGAGTCGATGCTGCCGTGCGATCGCGTTTTGGAGTGGATAGACACAGACCTCATAGACTGCGGGGAACGCGGATTCCGGGTTAAGCCGCTTGAAGAAGAGCAGGTGCGGATCGCCTTCGATATCGACGCGCGAACTGCGTTCCGCCTTGTTCCCTTCGGCGAGCAGACGCGTCATCTCCCGGTCGACCACGGCTCGCGCGGATTCCGGAAGGGCCGGCAGATGCAACCAGCCGTTCAGCCAAATTCCGCTCTTCATTTCGTCCGCGCCCCGTTTTTGCACGACTTCGAGCGGCTTGAAACCAATGACCAGCGCAGCAATCAGTTCGTTACTCTCGGTCGAGGTAATTGGCAGCGCGATGATCTCGTCGATCGTTTCTTCCGTCGTGCCGCTCCGGCGCAGGAGGTAACCGATTTGCGCCATTTGCGGCAACGGTTTCAGAGTGAGCTGCGCTTCCTCATCGGCGCGAAGGATACCCACCTCGGCTGGATTCGGTGGCGGCAGCAGCGCTCCCGTTCGATCGAGGAAGCGATAAAACCTCGCGTGCGGCACGCCCGAGATTTGGTCCGGTTGCGGATTGGCTTCATCCTGCGTGATGTCGCGCAGTTCATCCTTCGCGCTGGGATAGAGAAGATCGAGGGCGTTGTCTTCCAGCGCCGCGTGGATGCGCGGCTTCGCCACCAGGGTGCGGCAGCGCTCGGCGAGCGCGTCGTAGCGCAGTTCCTCAACGCTGTGCAGCGTGGTCAGGTCGGATTGAAAATCGCGCTGCAGACCGCGCTCCAGATCGGCCATCGCTTTGCGTTGTGCCAGATAGAGGCCGGTTGCCGTCAGGCCCGCGACCACGAGCATCATGGCGAGGGCAAGCTTCGCGCGGAATCTGGCGGCGTGAGATTTTCTTTCGGCGCTCAAGGAGTCGCAGGAAAGTCGACCTGGAGAGTCGAGCCGCTCTTGAGATCGATCGGATGTTCGCGGGTGGTGCGGCTATCGATCCAGGCTTTGAGGGTGTAATGGCCGGCAGGAAGACCCTTTAACCGGAAGTGGCCACTGTCGTCGGTGACCACGAAATGCGGCGTCGCCAGGACGAGGATGAGTCCGCGCATGTGCTCATGAATATCACAGCGCAACGTGACCAGTCCGGCCACGTCAAAGATCTGGGACGGCACCGGTTTTTCGTCTGGCCGGTAGCGGCCGAGATCGAAGCGTTTGGCGGGAGAATAAGAGAAGATGTTGTGATAGGTGTCCTTCTCAAGATTCGGAAACTCGACTTTTGTGCCGACCTGGACCGGCAGGAGCGCGGGCACGAACGCGAGGTCTTTCTGGGCAACTTGTTTGGTCGGCAGATTCGAGGAAGTTGGGAACGATCCTTCCAGATAGACCACGGCGAGCGGCGGATTGGTCCCGAGCACGCCTCCGGTCGTGACGATCTCGTAGCGCTTGGTCATGACCGGCGCGGATTTCGTCCTGGGCAAGTCCACTTGTCCCTCCACTGACCCCTGCGCTGGCGCGGAGCGGGTGAGCGCGCTCAGGAGGCAGAGGCAAAAGACAAGACAGCGCACATTACTAGTTCGCGTTAGATAGCCTTGCCCTCAAGGCGCAAGACGATCTTTCGAACTGTCGGCTTCCTTCAACCGCCGGGTGGCGGCGCTGTGGGGATTATTCCGTTCGCAGCGCTACCATCGGATTCACGCGGGTGGCGCGGCGGGCGGGGACGAAGCAGGAGATCGCGGCGACCAGGGTAAGGAGGCCGGCAACGACCAGGTAAATGAACGGGTCGAGCGGCTTTACCTTGAACAGGATGTTTTGCAGAGCGGCGGCTGCAACCACCCCGAGCAGGAGAGCGGCGCCACCGGCGCCCAGCACGAGACCAATCACGAGCTGCCACGCTCCCTGTTGCATGACCATCCGGAAAATCCGCTTCGCGTCCGCACCCAACGCCATCCTGATGCCGAATTCCTGGGTGCGCTGATTCACCGAGAAGCTCATCACGCCATAGAGCCCGACCGCCGACAACATGAAGGCGACAGCGCCGAAAATGGTGAACAGCGTCGCGGTCAGCCGGTTAACGCCAAGGATCTCATCATGCAGCCGTGCGGGCGTCCCGGTGAAGTAAGTGGGCAGGTTGGAGTCTAATTCGGCGATCGCTTTGCTCAGGACTGGGCCGATATTCGCCGCGTTTTGGCCGGCGCGCGGACGCACCACAATGGTGCAGAACTGCGCGGCGGGTGTGGCCGCTAACAGCGGAACATAGAAGCCAACGCTATCCCGCTCCGCATTGAACGGCCCTTGCATCAGCATGTCAGGCGCGACCCCGACGATCGTGCGCCACGGCTCCGGCTTTGCCGGATTGAAACGCCGCACCTGATGCCCAAGCGCACTCTGGTTGCCAAAGTATTTTCGCGCGAAACTTGCGTTCACGATCGCGACCGGTTGTTTCGTGTCGGAATCTTCGATCGTGAAATCCCGGCCTTCGAGGATCTTCAGGCCGAGGGAGCTGAAATAGCCGTCCGAAACTGACTCCGAGTTGCCTCGCGGCCGGTCGCGATCAGTCACGTAGGTCTGGCCGTCGACTTCGTACTGGCCGAAGTTCGCAAAAGTCATCCGGAACCGGTCGCTCATCGCCGCATCGACGAAGGCCGGATTGGCCCGAAGCGATCGCAAGGCCCGAACAAAAAACTGGTGCTTCGCGTCGTCGGTCGGGTAATCGCCTTCCATCAATCCCATGCGCGCGCTGTAAACGGCGTTCTCATCGTAACCGTAATCCTGCGAGGTCTGGTTCCGAATCGACTTGATCTGCAGGGTCGCGGCGATAAGCAACGCCGCAGTGAGCGCGATCTGACCGATGACCAGGACCCGCGTGATCACGTTCACCAGGCGGCTGCTGTTGCCGCGACCGCCCTCTTTCATCATTTCTGCGGCGTTGCCCCGGGCGCTCAGGATCGCCGGGACGAGCCCGGACAGGAGCGTCGCGAAAACCACAATGCCGAGAGTAAAAGCGAGGACTTTGCCATCAATTGTGAACTGGACCCAGTAGGGCAACGGGAACGGCAAAGCGTTCATCGAGCGGATAAGCAGACGAACGGCCAACTCGGCCAAGAACACGCCGACGAGTGCGCCCATGGCGGCAAGGAGGAAACTTTCCGTCATCATCTGACGGACCAGGCGCCAGCGGGTAGCTCCGAGGGCTCCGCGGATGGCCAGTTCCTTGGCGCGCAAGGCAGCGCGGCCAAACTGCATGTTCATCACGTTTACGCAGGCAATCACCAGGACGAGAATCACCGCGCCCAGCATCGCGTAAACGATCTGGCGCAGTTGCGGACCCGTGAACGAATTGAGGAGCGGCTGGACGCTGGCCGAGGTCAGATGCTCGTTGGTTTTGGGATTGTCGTGCGCGATCCGTTTTGCCAGCGCGGAAAATTCCGCGTTAACCTGATCGAGCGAGATCCCTTCCTTGAGCCGCCCCATGATGGCGGGCGCTGAGCCCCCGGCCAGGGGGTCTTCGCGAGGCCGGAGCGGAAACTCATTGTAGAGCGGCACCCACAGTTGCTCCGAGATCGGGAACTTAAAGTTTTCGGGCATGACTCCGATGATGGTGGCCGCCTTGCCATTTATTCGGACCGATTGCCCGACGATGTTCGAATCTCCGCCGAAATCGCGCTTCCAGATTTCGTAGCCCAGGATCGTTGTCTTCTCCGCGCCGGGCTTGTTGTCGTCCGCCGTAAAATCGCGGCCCATGATCGGCGACACGCCCACGATCCGGAAGAAATCCTCGGTGACATATCCGCCGGTGTAGCGTTGCGGGTTGTTCTTGTAGGTGACGTTGATCGTCGATCCATTCAGGTAGCCCGACATCAGCGCGAAGGATTGCTGGCCGGCCTTCAAGTCTTCGTAGTCCTGGGCGGACGGGATGAAGCCGCTCCCGAAATTATTCTGCTGCGGCGTTGCCTGCGGATCGAGCAGGCCGACGCTCACGAGCTGTTCCGGATGCGCGAAGGAAAATCCGCGGAGGACAAAGGCGTTGACGATGGTGAACTGCGTGGTCACTCCGGCGATCCCCAGGGCGAGGACCAGCACGGCAAGAAAACAGAACGTTTTTTCTTTGAAAAGAATCCGCAAACCGATGCGGACATCCTGGTGAAAGGTATCGAGTATCATAGTGGTAGTAGGGTTGGAGTCAGAGGCGATGAAGGGCGCTTCGAAAACGAGATGCGGGAGAAGGCCGAAGACGCATCAAAATATTTTACTCGGTGCGGAGCGCTACCATTGGGTTGACCCGCGTGGCGCGGCGAGCTGGAACGAAACACGACGCCGCGGCAACCAGGGTGAGCAGACCCGAGACCACGAGGTAAATCGTAGGATCGAGCGCATTGACCTTGAACAAGATGTTTTTGAGCGCGGCGGCGGCGACGACGCCGAGGAGCAGCGCGATGCCGCCCGCACCCAGGACGAGGCCGATCGCGAGCTGCCACGCGCCCTGGCTCATGACCATGCGCAAAATCCGCACCGCATCGGCACCGAGCGCCATGCGAATGCCGAATTCTTGCGTCCGTTGATTCACGGAAAAGCTCATTACGCCGTAAAGGCCGACGCCGGAGAGAATGAAGGCGACGATGCCGAAGATGCTGAAGAGCGTGGCGATGACGCGATTGCCAGAGAGGATGTCGTTGTGGAATTGCGCGGGCGTGCCGGGGAAGTACGTCGGCAGGTTTGAGTCGAGCACGGCGACGGCTTTGCTCAGGACAGGGCCGATGGTGTCGGCGCGCTGGCCGGCGCGTGGCCTAACGAGGACTGTGGCAAACTGCGTGGCGGGCGAGGCGCCGAGCAGCGGCATGTAAAAGCCGGCCGCCTCGGTCTGCTGATCGAACGGGCCCTGCATCAACGTGTCGGGCACGACGCCGACGATGGTACGCCACGGCTGTTCTTTGCCGGGATTGAAGATGCGCACCTGATGTCCGAGCGCGCTCTGGTTGCCCCAGTGTTTGCGCGCGAAGCTGGCGTTCACAAGCGCAACTGGTTGCTTCGCGTCGCTGTCCTCGATGGTGAAATCGCGGCCTTCGCGGAGCTTGAGACCGAGCGTCGTAAAGTAGCTGTCCGAGACGGATTCGAAATTGCAGCGCGGACGATCGCGATCGGTTAGATAACTTTGACCGTCGACCTCGTATTGGCCGCCGGGCGCGAAGGTCATGCGGAAGCGATCGGTCATGGCCGCGGCTTCGAATTGCGGATCGTTGCGCAGCGCACGGACCGCGCGAGTGAAGAAATCACGGCGCGATTCCTCCGTCGGATACGGCGCTTCCATCAAGGCCAGGCGCGCGGCGTAGACTCCGTTCTCGTCGTAGCCGTAGTCGAGCTTCGTTTGGTTACGGATTGATTTGATCTGCAACATCGCGGCAATGAGCAGCGCCGCGGTCAGCGCGATTTGTCCCACGACGAGCACACGCGTGATGACGTTGACGAGACGGCTGCTGTTGCCCCGCCCGCCTTCTTTCATCACTTCGGCGGGATTGCCGCGCGAGCTGAGGAAGGCCGGGAGCAAACCGGAGACGACCGTCGCGAGGAGCGTGATCGCGAGAGTGAATGTGAGCACGCGACCGTCGATCGTGAAGCGCCACCAATACGGCGGCGGGAACGGCGCGGCCTTCACCATTTTGTCGAACATGTCCGTGCCCCAAAAGGCGAGCAGGCAACCGGCGATTGCACCGAAGATCGCAACGACCAGGCTTTCCGTAAGCATCTGCCTGACGAGTCGCCAGCGCGTGGCGCCGAGCGCGCCGCGAATGGCCAGCTCTTTCGCGCGCAAGGCAGCGCGGCCGAATTGCATGTTCATCACGTTCACGCAGGCGATGAGCAGGACGACAATTACCGCACCGAGCGCGGCCCAAACCGTCTGGCGCAGCTGCACGCCCGTAAAGAATTTTATTAGCGGCATGACACTGGCGGAGGTGAAATTCTGGTTCGTTTTCGGATTATCGGCCGCGATGTTGCGCGCGATCGCGATCATCTCCGCGTTGGCCTGATCGAGCGTGACGCCTGGCTTCAGCCGGCCCATCACCGCAGGCGCACGACTGTTCGCGCCCAGGAAAAGTTCGCCGCGCGGCGTCGGCGGCCACTCATTATACAGAGGCGTCCAGAGTTCCTCCGAGATCGGGAACTCAAAGCCCGGCGGCATAACGCCGATGATCGTCGCGGCTTTGCCGTTAATCGTAACGCTCTGCCCGACGATGTTCGGATCGGCGTTGAAATCGCGGCGCCAGATTTTGTCGCCGAGGATCGCGGTCTTCGGTGCGCCGGCCTTGTTGTCCTCGGCGGTGAAATCGCGGCCGAGAACGGGCGAGACGCCGATGATCTTGAACAGGTCGTCCGTGATATAGGCGCCGGTATAACGCTGCGGATTGTTGTTGTAGGTGACGTTGATGGTCGAGCCGTTCAGGTAGCCGGCCATCATCAAGAACGATTTCTGCGCCGCTTTAATGTCCTCGTAATCCTGCGCGGCGGGAATGTTGCCGTTGCCGAAGTTGTTGTTCTGATCGCTCGCCTTCGGATCGATTAGCCCGACGCTGACGAGCTGCTCGGGATGCGGAAACGAAAACCCGCGCAGGACGATCGCGTTGACCACCGCGAACTGCGTCATCGCGCCGCCAATGCCGAGCGCGAGGACGAGCACGGCCAGAAGACAAAACGATTTTTCCTTGAAGAGGATGCGCAGACCGATGCGGACATCCTGGCGAAAGGCATCGAGGATCATAGTTGTAGTTGGGTTGGAGTTAGAGACGGTGAAGGGCGCTTCGAAGATGAGATGCGGGCGGAGCCGAAGATGGATTCAAAAAAGGCGAACGCCGCGCCTCGATCCGATTGGCTCACGCTAAACAAACGCCGCCCCGCGGTCTTTTTGTTTAACCGGTTCGGTTGGCTAATCGATGGCATAAAGGTTTCCATCAGTGCTGCCGAAATAGATGGTGCCGTTGATCAGCTTCAGCTCATGCCCGGGAATTTGCGCGACGCCTTCCCAGCGGCCGGCCGTCTTTTCCGTCGCCTCGCAAAGGGCGACGGAAGCAAACAGGATGGTGGCGAATAATCGCAACGAAGTTCTCCGGAACTGCGTTGTCGATTAGGCGGGTTGATTCGTATCGACCGATTGCGCGATCGAAGTCGTGTGGACCACGGTGAGTGGCAACTCGATCGGCTGCTTCGCCATTTGCCAGATCGAGAAGAGAGCGCTCAGGACGACGGCAAAATAAACGGCACCTTCAAAGATGCTGCGTTCTTTTTCTTCGGAACGAACCAGTAACGCGTAGGTCGACTCGAATCCTTCGACGGAGAAAGTATTGTTTTTCATAGGGTTGATTTGATTGACGATCATCCCTATTGCAAAGGCCGTGCCACCATCCCATGAAGAATTATAAGTCGTTGATGAACAAAAGTTTGCTCATGTCGTCTAAGCGTTGTCCCAATCGTTGCCCGTCTCGCGCTCGGGATTGACCGTTCCGAATTTGGGACAACAAAATTCGTCCCGAAAACAGAAGCGCAGGGGCCGAAACCCCCCTGCGCTTCAAGTGAACTGACCAGCCGGATTACATGTAGTTCAACGCGCCGCAACGCCAGCACGTGAACCAGCTCCAATTGCCGTGGACATAGTTTCCCGCGCCATCTTTCCAGCAGGTGTAGAGCATGTGCCGGCGGCGCCCGCCCGCTTCACTCTCATCGCCTTTTTCCGTCCCACCACCGCCCTCTTTATCCGGTTTTTGACCTGATTTTTCGTCAGCCATAATATTTCCTCTCTTTGTTGGTTAGTGTTTGCCTGCCACATGTTTCCGTGTGACGGCGGGTCGCCAGTTATGCCGATTCCCGGCAGGTGAGGCAAGCCCTCAGTCAGTCCAAAATCATGTAGTGGAGAGCAGACGTTCCGGCTCCGGCGAATTTCGAAATTGTTCGTGTTCGCGAATGATTTCTTCGAAGACAGAACGCTCGTTAGGTCCGATGTCGCCGGGAAATTTGGCGGCGGATCGTTCCCATTTTGCCAGCCAATCGCGGCTGAGCAGTTTGCGTCGTCCGGCGAGTCCGCTTTGGAACGCCGCGGGCGTCAGAGCGATGGTCGTCTCGAGCTTTTCTCCCGCGTTGCGGCCCCGGGCGACGTAAAACCCGGCAGCGAGGAGCGCGGCGCGGTTCGCCGTCGAACAGGTGTAGGTGAAAAGCTCGGCGGGCCGGCCGGCACAGGCGGCGAAGACGCGTTGAAAAGTCGCGGCAGTCCAGAGCTGCGCTGAAGTTTTAGTCGAAAACATGTCGTAGAAAATAAAGTCCGGTGCGGGGGCGCGGCTCATTGCTTCGAGAAAATCCCCCGGGAAGAGGAGCCAGCTCAAACCGGGATGATTCTGCGATTGCCAGTGACCATCCGCGAGAAGCGCCTTGGCCGCGTCGGCTCGAAGATAGGGAAAATCTTCCCGGCAGAGGAGGGCGAGCCGCAGGGAATCAAGATCGTTTTCGAAGCTCACGATGCGCATTGGCCGTCCTGCCGGGACTTCCTCGTAGCACTCGATTGCCGCCATCGCATTGGCCGCCGCGCCGAGACCGGCGTCCCAGATCACGAGCGGTGATTCGTCCTCGGAACTCCTCCCCAGCCTCTCCGCGAGGCGGGATTGTTCGACGTAAAGCTGCCTCGCCTCTTCCATCGGCGCGGTGCGCGAATGCATGATCTCGCCCGACGATAACTGGCGGATGCTGGAGAAGCCTTCCCACGCCTTGTGCACCTCGTAGTCGCCGAGTTTTGATGATTGCTTCTGTTTCATCCGTGCCGGCCCGACGGGCGTCGTCAGAAAAATCTCCGCTTGTTTTGTTTCACGGTTGCAGTTGAAAGTGTGGCTCGGCCCCAATCCACATCAAACCAAAGCATTATGAAACGCACCAGCATCCTCATCTCCGCCATCGCTGTCCTCGCGCTTGGAGTTTCTGTCCGGGCCGACCTTTCGTTGCCTGATGTCAGCCAGCTCTCGGTCATCAAGCAGCGCATCGGATTGACCGACGTTAAGATCACGTATCATCGGCCGTTGGTAAACGGTCGGAAAATCTGGGGTGCGCTCGTCCCGCTCGGCGAAGTCTGGCGCGCCGGCGCGAACGAAAACACCACGATCGAATTCGGCGATGCCGTTTCCGTCGAGGGACAACCGCTGGCGAAGGGAACCTACGGCCTGCATATGATCCCGACCGCCGACACCTGGACGGTGATTTTTTCCAAGATGTCGACCGCCTGGGGCAGCTACACCTACAGCCAGGCGGAAGATGCGTTGCGGGTGACGGTGAAGCCGCGGCCTAACGAAATGGAAGAAGCGCTCGAATACGAATTCGAAGACCTGAAGCCGGAATCGGCCACGGTGACGCTGAAGTGGGAGAAGCTCGCGGTGCCGTTCAAAGTAGCGGTGAGCGATGACGCGGCCCTGGCGAACATTCGCGGCCAGATGCGCGGCCGCGCCCAATACGAATGGCAGGCGCCAAACCAGGCTGCACAGTTCTGCCTCACGAAGAAGATCAACCTCGATGAGGCGTTGAAATGGGTGAACCTCTCGATCCAGAACGAGGAACGCTTTGAGAATCTGACGACCAAGTCCGAACTGCTGAAGGCGATGAACAAACCCGACGACGCCAAGAAGGCCTGGGAGCAGGCTATCGCTAAGACCACGCCGGTCGGGCTCTATTCCTACGGCCGCCGCCTGCAAACTGAGAAAAGGGATGCCGATGCCATGGAGATTTTCAAGGACGTCGCCAAACGCTATCCGGAAACGCCTTACGGGCATTTGTCGAATGCGCGCATCAAGTCCGCCGCAGGTGATTTTGCCGGCGCCGCCGACGATGCGAAGAAGGCTCACGCCGCCGCCACCTCGGACGCGCAAAAAGCGAGCATCAAGGCCTTGATTGACCGGCTCCAGGCGAAGCAGGACATCAATAAGTAAGCGAGCCCGGTTGAACCAATCGCGAAGGGGTATTGCGCTCATGGGTAATGGGAGAGCGGTCACGATTGCTCGCAGGATGCTGGGCGTTTTTTTTATGAGCGTCATGCTCCTGCCTGCCGCAGAGCCGCCGCCGGATTTTCCGCGGCCGATGAACGCGGCTGAAATCCAGCTCGGGCTCCAGAAACTGAACGTATTGGGCCGCGTCCTCTACCTCGCCGCCCATCCCGACGATGAGAATACAAACCTGATTGCGCTCTGGGCGAACGGTTCGCTTTACCAGACCGCGTATCTCTCCGTCACCCGCGGCGATGGCGGCCAGAACCTGATCGGACCGGAACTCGGCGAGCGCCTCGGCGTGATTCGCACCCAGGAACTTCTCGCGGCCCGTCGGACTGATCACGGCCAGCAATTCTTCACGCGCGCTGTCGATTTCGGTTTTTCGAAGAACGCCGCCGAAACCCTGCGCATCTGGGACCGTGACAAAATTCTGTCCGATATCGTCTGGATAATTCGGAAGTGGAAACCGGACGTGATCGTCACCCGCTTCAGTCCGGACGACGACAAAACGCACGGGCACCACACCGCGTCGGCAATCCTGGCGCGGGAAGCGTTTCAAGCGGCCGGCGATCCGAAACGTTTTCCGGAGCAGCTCGCGTTTGTCGAAGTTTGGAAACCGACACGCATCGTCTGGAACACCTCGCCGTTCTTTTTCCAGAACCGGAACATCCCCTTCGATCCGGCTGGGCTGACGACTCTGGAAGCCGGAGGATTCAGTCCGCTGCTTGGCAAGGCGTTTACTGAGATTGCCGCCGCCAGTTTAAGCATGCACAAAAGCCAGGGTGTCGGCAGTCCCCCGCGCCGCGGCGCGCGCAAAGAATATTTCAAGCTGCTCGATGGCACCCCGATGACGAACAGCCTGTTCGATGGGATCGACACGACCTGGGCACGCGTGCCGAAGTCGGAAGCAATCGCCGGGAAAGTGAAGCAGCTTCTGGCGACATTCGCTCCCGCTGATCCCGCCGCGTCGGTTCCGAAGCTGTTGGAATTGCGGAAGGAGCTGGTCGCGAGAATCCCCTCTGGAGGGACGGGCTCTGTTCCGTCCCCAGCGAAGGACGCCACGGCGCGCGTCCCTCCAGACCAGAAAAGTTGGTTCATCGCCAAGACCGGCGAGATCGATACCCTCATCGCGGCCTGTCTTGGTTTGCACATCGAAAGCTCGACAACCATCGCAGGAGTTTCCGCTGGCCAGACCCTGCCGATCAAGCTCGAGGCAATCAATCGCTCGAATGTCCCGGTGCAATTGCTCGAAGCGCGGGCGCCCGTTTCCGGACAGGATTCGCGCCTGGATGTGGCGTTGCTCCAGGACCAGTTCGTCGCGAAGGATCTTTCGCCGGCGCTGCCGAAAGAAGTTACCTACACGCAACCGTATTGGCTCCGGAAGCCGGCCGCGATCGGCACGTTCACGGTCGACGATCAGAAGTTGATCGGACTCGCCGAGAATCCACCTCCATTTCCGGTGGAAGTCACTTTGCGGGTCGGCGATCAGGAGCTCTCCTACCTGGTCGACACGAAATATCGCACGGTCGATCCCGTGATTGGCGAGGTCCGCCAGAACGTCGTCATCGCTCCGCCGGTCTTCGCGAATCTGCAGAACTCGGTTTTCGTTTTTGGCGACGACAAACCGAAGACGGTCCAGGTGCGAGTCACTGCTTCCACGGGCGCCGTCCGCGGCGATATTCGGCTTGAAGCGCCAAAAGGATGGCGGATTGAGCCCGCTTCGGTTCCGGTGGAACTGAAAGCCGCTGACGCCGAATCGTTCGCCACGTTTACGATCCATCCGCCTCCGAAGCCGGGCGAGGGAACCTTGCGCGCGGTCGTGAATGTCGATGGTCACGATTACTCATTCGCGCGAGAACGTATTTCGTATCAGCACATCGGCGTCCACATCCTGATGCCGGCCGCCGAAGCGAAAATCGTCCGCGCCGATATCAAAAAGAAAGGCGAGCTGATCGGCTACATTCCCGGCGCCGGTGATGACATCCCGCAAAGCCTTCAGCAAATCGGCTACAACGTGAAGGTGCTCGACGGGTCCGAGATCACCGCCGAAAACCTCAGGCGTTTCGATGCCGTCGTGCTCGGCATTCGCGCCTACAACACGCAGGAGCGGATCACGGCGTGGCAACCGGAGTTGCTGGCTTATGTGAAAGCAGGCGGAGTCGTCGTCGCGCAATATAACACCACCGCCGAGCTCAAAACGAAAGAGATCGGTCCCTTCCCATTCGAGATTTCACGCGACCGCGTCACGGACGAAACCGCGGAGATTCGCCTCCTCGCGCCCGATCATCCGGTGTTAAACACGCCGAACAGAATCAGTGCCGACGATTTCAAAAGCTGGGTGCAGGAGCGCGGCCTTTATTTTCCGAACAAATGGGACGCGAATTGGACGGCGCTCCTTTCCTGCAACGATCCCGGTGAAAAACCGCTCGACGGCGGTTTGCTCGTCGCGAAGTCGGGCCAGGGGTACTTCGTCTACACCGGCTACGCCTTTTTCCGGCAATTGCCCGCCGGCGTTCCCGGCGCCTATCGCCTCTTCGCGAACCTGGTTTCGCTCCGGGATGTGAAATGAGAATTGACCAGATCCGCCGCCCCTTGGCAGGGGCTTCGCTGGTGAATGCCTGGATACCCAGAGTTCCGCTGCGCTCCACTCCGGGCTTTAGTCCGACGCACCCTCCAGGTGCTCGATTGATAGAGCGTCACGCCGACAATCGCCGATCTCGAACGGATAGTGTGTTCAACTGCCTAACGAATGTTTACGCGGCGAAACGGAGCGCCGGAGGCGCGAATCATCACAGCCCTATCGGACCCGCGCGACTGCAAAATTTTGGCAGCTCAGCGCCGGAGGCGCGAAGGATTACAGCCCGGAGTGGAGCGCAGTGAAACTCCGGGGGACAGATTCATCATGTTCTCGAACCCCTAACAAGGGGTGACGGAAGCACGACTTGCTCTCAAAGGTATCGTTCATCAAACGGCAAATCATGTGCCCGCAAGATCACTTTGAGTTCCTCGAGAAACGAAACAGTTCGATGATGTTCTTCCTGTCTCTCGACGTAACGGCGCACCTTTGGCACCTGCGACTCACTCACGGTGAACGCGCCATATCCTTCCTGCCACGAAAACCCGGCCGCGCCCTTAAAGGTCCGGGAAATCCAACCCGACGAGTTCGCCTTCAATTCGCCGACGATTTTCGAGAGCGCCTTGTCCTGCCGCAGTTTTGCCAGGATGTGAACGTGATCAGCGGTTCCATTGACGATCAGCGCGATTCCCTTTTCGTCGCGAATCGCACCACCGAGATACTGGTGCGTTCTAATGCGGATCTCCGGCGTAAGCCGCGGTTCACGTCCTTTGGTCGAAAAGACAATGTGATAGAGGAGATTGCAGTGGGAGGAACTCATGAGGGGCCTTTCCGTCGCCCCTTTTCAGGGGCTTTGGCGTTTTTGGATATTACACCCGGAGTTCCGCTGTGCTCCACTCCCGGCTCTAGTCCGGCGCACCCTTCTGGTGCTCTGATCCTTACCGCCCTGCGCTTCCCGTGGCGCGCGAAGTCCGATTCGCCCAACCAGCGCCGGAGGCGCGGTGGAGTAAAGCCCGGAGCCGAGCGCAGCGGAGGTCCGGGAACGCGTCGGGTCCAAATTTTTGAACCCCTGACAAGGGGTGACGGAGAACACGTCTGGTTACAGGCTGGACCCGCCGGCGAATTGAAATGACGACACACGATCATCCGCCGTTCTTTTCGACCTGGCGGAAGGCCTATTGGTTTGCGATCGCGCTTTTTGCCGTGGAAGTCGCGCTGCTCTACGCCTTCACGCTTCGGTTTTCGTGAACCGGTTCGATTACATCGTCCTCTTCGCGACGATTCTCGCGATCCCGCTTTACGGACTCTGGCGCACTTACAACCATCCGAACCTTCGCGAGTACCTCAAAGGCGACAAAACAATTCGCTGGGGGACCATTGGGCTCTCGGTCCTCGCCACCCAGGCTGGCCCGATCACGTTCCTCTCGATGCCGGGACAGGCCTACGAAAGCGGCATCGGGTTCATCCAAAACTATTTCGGCCAGCCGTTCGCGCTCATCATGGTCTGCGCGATTTTTGTTCCGATCTATCAACGACTGAAGGTTTACACCGCCTACGAATATCTCGGCCAGCGGTTCGACAAAAAGACGCGGCTCCTCGGCGCCTTCCTCTTTCTGATTCAGCGGGGAATCGCGGGCGGAATCACGATCTACGCGCCGGCCATCATTCTTTCCGCGCTGCTCGGCTGGGACTTGAACCTGACCATCTGGCTCGCGGGCGGCTTCGTCATTGTCTACACCGTGGTCGGCGGCACGAAAATCGTCAGCCTCACCCAGCGCTATCAGATTCTCGTGATCTTCATCGGCATGGCTCTTGCCTTTGGAATCGCCGTCCATCGTTTGCCGGCCGACTTGTCATTCACCGGCGCGCTCTCTCTTGCCGGTAAAATGGGAAAACTCCAGGCGGTCGATTTCTCGATTGACCCGTCGAAGCGCTACACGTTTTGGTCCGGCATCCTCGGCGGCTTCTTTCTTTCGCTCTCCTACTTCGGCGCCGATCAATCGCAGGTGCAGCGTTATCTCGCCGGCGGTTCGCTGCGCGCGAGCCGGATCGGTTTGCTTTTCAACGCCCTCGTGAAAGTGCCGCTGCAGTTCCTGATTCTGCTCCTCGGCGCGATGGTTTTTCTTTTCTATCAATTCGAAAAGCCGCCCATGTTTTTCAATCAGCCGAGTTACCAGCGCGCGATCGAGCGCGGCTCCGGTCCGCAGCTGGCCGCGCTTCAATCCCAGTTCGATGAAGTTTTCGAAAAGAAACGCGAGGTGCTCCAGACCCGTCCGGCGGATTCCACACCCGCATCGCAAGCATGGTCCTCGCAAATCCGGGAGCTCGACGCGCGCGCCCGCTCTCTTCGCGACGAGACCAAAAAGATTCTCGACCAGGCCGGCACCAGTCCGAAAAGCAAAGACTCCGATTATGTTTTTATTACCTTCGTCCTGCAGCACCTGCCGCATGGGGTAGTTGGTTTGCTCGTCGCCGTAATTTTTTGCGCGACGATGTCGGCAACCTCCGCGGTCTTGAACGCCCTCGGCTCTACCACCGCTGTCGATTTTTATCGATTATTCCGGCCGGGCGCGACGGATCACCATTATGTCGTTGCCACCCGATGGCTGACCGCGGCGTGGGGCCTGGTCGCGATCGCCGTCGCTTCCTTTTGCAGTTTGGTGGAGAACCTGATCGAAGCCGGAAACATTCTGGCCTCCGTCTTCTACGGCAGCATCCTGGGCCTTTTCCTGGCGGCGTTCTTTTTGCGCCGCGTGCGCGGCTCAGCGGTTTTCTTCGCCGCCGTCCTCGCGCAAACCATGGTGCTCATTCTCTTCTTCACCACGAACATCGGCTATCTCTGGTACAACTTTATCGGCTGCATCGCCGTTCTCCTCTTTGCCTGGATCCTGCAATCGACTGTTTTCCGGACTGACGATCCGGCCGCGGTCTCGACCTGATGGCACCGCCGATCATTTGTTTCGGGCAACAGCCGTGCGGCTTTTTTCCGAAACGGTTTCTCTGGGCCAAGATCGTCACCGCCCGCCGTCTGCAACGCGAGCTCGGCGGTGAGATCGTCTTCTTTTTCCACGACAGCGACCACGATTCCCGGGAGACGACGACCGTTTTACGCGACCGGCACACCCGTCAGGAGCAGGCGCTCAATTTCCAATTCGCGAACAAGATTCAGAAGCAGTTTTCCCCCTTGTATGCGAAACGCCTGTTGCCGGATTGGCAGGCAAAAGTGGCCCGGCAGCTCCCGAACTACGTTGCTCCGGATCTCGTCGAACACTTCAAAGCTGTCGAAGCGTCCAACGCCGCGGATTTTTGCAGGGAGATGTATGCGCGGATGGGTTTGCTGGATGGCGTCAGGGTGGAGCGTTCGGGCGACGCCGATTTCCGGAAACGCGCCGCAGCGATCGACGACTATTTTGTTGATGTGACCTGGGAAGGCGAGGTGGTCCGGGCCCGCTACCGCAACGGCAAACTGCTTCTGCACAAAGGCGCCGACCGCTACATCGAGCTGCCTACCCAAACCTTCGGCGCTGCTCAAATCAGTCCCACGCGCGATACTCGTCTGCGCTGGATGCAGTCCGTTGTTCATTGCACGCATTACGTGGCCGGGGCCGGGGAACGTGAATATCTCAACGAAGCGGATGCGGCCGGCGTGACTTTCGTCCAGCGCGATGAGGTATCAGATTCGGGTCTCGCGTATATTGGAGATTGATGGAGTCGCGCGCGCCCAGGATTGGGATCACCTGCTTTCCGCTTATTGGCGGCAGCGGTATTCTCGCGACGGCCCTCGGCATGGAGCTGGCGGCACGCGGGCACGAAATCCATTTCTTTAGTCACGCCAAACCGGTCCGCCTCGATCTGTCGCTTCCTCGGATTCATTTTCATCAGGTCGAAGTCGGTCACGCCACGGTTTTTCCGTGTCCCGATTACACGCTGCCGCTGGCCGTGAAGATGGCGGAGATCGGACGCTCGAAGGCGCTCGATATTTTCCATGTTCATTACGCCGTGCCGCATGCGACCGCGGCCTTTCTGGCGACAGAAATGATTGGCCCCAGTGCGCCGAAAGTCGTGACGACCTTGCACGGGACCGACACCACCCTCCTCGGTCCCAACCCGCAATATCGCGCTGCCATCGAACACGCGCTCAATCACTCCGATGCCGTCACGACGGTTTCGGAAAGTTTGCGAGCGCAGACGGAAGAGATTTTCCGGCTCCGCGACCCGATTCAGGTCATTCCGAATTTCTTCACGCCGAACCGATCCACCCGGAGCCGCGCAGAGATGCGGTGTGAACTCGGAATCGGCGAGCGCGAATTCCTGATCCTGCACATGTCGAATCTGCGGGGGACAAAACGCATCGATTTGCTGCTGCGCATAATTGCCGCCTCATCGCAGCGCGAACGGATTCGCTTGCTGATCCTGGCCGGGGCTTCGTTCGATCCGTTCCGTGCGCTCGTGGACGAGCTCGGATTACGCGACAACGTGATCGTCAGGGAAGACGCCGCCGTCGTGGAAGACTTTCTCCCTGCGTCCGATGCCGGGCTTTACACTTCGGAGAATGAAAGCTTCGGCCTCAGCATCCTTGAAACGTTATTTTTCGCAAAGCCGGTCATCGCGTTTCGCATCGGCGGCATTCCCGAGGTCGTGGGCGACGCCGCTTCGCTCCATGCCTTTGGCGACGTCAACGGAATGGCTGCGTCCGTGGATGCGCTGATTGACTCCCCGGGAACCGCGAAGGAAATGGGGCAGCGCGGACGGGAACGCGCGGAGAAACTATTCACGGCCGATCGGGTCGTGCCTCAGTACGAAGCGCTCTATCGCCGTGTGATAAGCCTTTAGGCCAGCGTTGCTTCGACCGCCGCGGGGAATATTTCGCCGACATCCCCTTCGATTCGCAGCGAAACGGATGACTGATCATCGTGGTCCGTCGCCCCGCGGTTTATGATGATATAGGGCACTCCGCGTTGCGCAGCCATGAGCGGAAACGAGGCTGCCGGATAAACGGACAACGTTGAACCGAGCGCGACGACAAGATCAGCCCGCGCCGCCGCACTCTGCGCCCGTTCGAGGGCCAGAGGATCGAGACTTTGTCCGAAACTAATCGTCGCCGGTTTCAAGAACCCGCCGCAATCGCACAGCGGTGGCTTGCGCTTCCCCCGAAAGAATTCGAAGTGCGGCTCGGGATCGCTGTGTGACTTACATTTTACGCACTCGACCAGAAGATTCGTGCCGTGCAATTCCACCAGGCGCTCCGGGTTCGTCCCCGCGAGCGCATGCAACCCGTCGATGTTTTGCGTCACGACCGCCAGCACCTTGCCGGCCTTTTCCAGTGCCACGATTGCGCGATGCACCGCGTTCGGCTGCGCCCTCCGAAATCCGTCCCAGCCTTCGAGTTTGTAATCCCAGTGTTCAATCCGCGCCGCTTCCGACGTTATGAAATCCTGGAAATAAACCGGCTGCCGCCGTTTCCAGACGCCCTTTGGGCCGCGAAAATCCGGAATCCCACTGCCGGTTGAAATCCCGGCGCCGGTGAAAATCATTATGCGCCGCGAGGCGCGCAGATAATCCAAGAGAGCGCTCACGCTCTCACGGAAACTTGATCTTCTCGATTCCGGCCGCTTCGAGCGCCGCATTCAACCCGTCGACTTCGGCAGGAATCGCGTGCCACCGTTCGGTCGCGGTCTTCGCGTCGCGTTGCACGGCCAGCGCTGCTCCTTCCACCTGCGGTGTCGGTCCAGCATCGGCTTGCTGGAGATTGCCGAACAACTGCTCGACCTTCGTCAAGACATCGAACTGCAACCGTTGTCCCGGTCGCGATGGCGCCGGGTCGCCGAACGCTTCCAGCTTTTTGTGCAGCGCTTCAATCTCCTCCTTGATCGGCTGATCGCCCGCTCGCTCTTTTGCCTTCGTCACCTCCGCGACGAGAGCATCGAAGCTTTTCCCAATGGGCAACAGCGTCGCGCGCGTTTCACAAAGCGCTTTCGAGAGCTCGAATTGTTTCGCCAAATCCGCGGGCACAACCTTGAGGCGCGGGTCCATCTTCACCGTCAGCGCCTGGGTAAATGTTTTCCCGCCCGCGGTCAGAACCACCGAATAGTCCCCGGGCACCACCCATGGGCCCGTGGGATGCGGCGCGGTCTTCTGGAACACCGCCGTCATCGGATATTCAGGCTCAACTTCCTTTAGCGGCTCGATATGCAGGTCCCAGTAAGATCGATGCAGCCCCGGCGTGGCCGAAAGTGGCTGCGGCGGTTTCACCCAGTAGCGCGGGATTTTCAGTTTCGGGTCCGGCGTCGGAACCGGATCGCTGCTCGAGTAATGCCGAATCACAGCGCCTCTGTTGTCTTTGATCTCGAGCGTAATCGTTCCGGTCGTATTCGGCCCGATCCGGTAATCGATCATCGCGCCTTCGGGCGGATTCTCGCCTTGCGGTTCGTCCGGCGGCAACGGCGTGTCGGTGTTCAAATTCCAACGGACCCGGATTGCCGTCTGTGGTTTGAAGAGAAACGTGTCCGGATTCGCCAGCTCGGTTTGCCGAAGGGCGGCAATGTCATCGAGAATCCAAAATCCGCGGCCGTGGGTCGCAAGCGCGATATCGTCGTCCTTGAGAATCAGATCGCGCACGGAAGTCGCCGGCATGTTTAGGCGCAAAGACCGCCAGTTCTCCCCGTCGTCGAACGATACGTAAACCGCGCGTTCCGTACCGGCGTAGAGCAGGCCGCGCCGGCGCGGGTCTTCACGGACGGTGTTCACGTTTTCGTTCTCTGGGATGCCGCGCACGATTTCTTTCCATGTCTTCCCGCTGTCGCTGGTCCGATAAATATGCGGGCGCAGATCGTCGAGCCGGATCGTGTTCACCGCGGCGTAGGCCGTGTTCGCATCAAAGTGCCCTGCATCCATCACCGAAATTTTCTGCCATGCCGTGATCGCGGGCGGCGTAACGTCCTTCCAGTTTTTTCCGCCATCAGTAGTAAGGTGAATCAAACCGTCATCCGTCCCGGCCCAGATCCGATTTTTCTCGAGCGGCGACGGAGCCACCGCATAGATGACGCCGCGTTGCCGGGGCTTGGCACTCGGTTGCGAACGAAATTTTCCCACGCTCGCCGGGACTTCGAAGCTCTTCCGTGTCAGGTCGGGACTGATTTGCATCCAATGCCGCCCGGCGTCGCTCGTTTGCCACAAGGTGTTGGCCGCGAAGAAGAGCAGGCGCGGGTCGAGCGGTGAAAATTGAACCGGCTGCGTCCGGATCATCCGGAATTCGTCGGATCGAAACGGCTTCGGCAATATGCTTTGCGCCTGATTTGTGCGGCGATCGTAACGCGTCAGTTTTCCGCCATAGATGATATCGGAGTCGAGCGGATCAGGCGCGCAATAACCATATTCCTCCGCTGCGACCGGCCGCCAGTCGCGAAACGTGATCGCGCCGTCGGGTCCGCGGCTCGTGATTCCGACCGAGCCGCTTTCCTGTTGCCCGCTGTAAAGACGGTAGGGGAACGCGTTATCCGCGCTCACGTGGTAAAGCTGCGCAGTTGATTGGTTATACCACGAGCTCCAGGTGGCGCCGCCATTGACGGTGACGATGGCGCCCTGGTCGCTACCGAGAAGAACGATGTCGGAGTTGGTGGGATTGATCCAGACGTTCTGATAATCGTCGCCGCCGGGTGCGCCCCGCCAGCCGTCCCAGGTCTTTCCGCCGTCCGTCGATTTCCAGCACACGACGCTCGCGGAATAAACGAGGTTCGGATGTTGCGGATCGATCCTGATTAGCGGCAGATCGCCGCCGCCGATTCGCGCCCCGGGGCGTTCGTCCTCTGTCGCCAGCGTCCAGGTTTCTCCTCCGTCTTCCGACCGATAAAGTTTGCCGGCCTTCATTGTGGCGACGGCTGCGATCAGGGTCTGGGGCGCGCTCGCCGAAATCGCGATGTTCGCCTGCACGATGTCGTTCGGAAGGCCTTTCGTTAATTGCTTCCAGGTCCGGCCGCCGTCGGTCGATTTGAAAATGCCGCCGCCAGTTCCATTCCACGATCCATTTTCCCACGGCCCTTCGCGCGCCTCCCACAGGGCCGCGTAAACCGTCTCCGGATTCGACGGATCGATCTGCACATCTGCGGCCCCGGTGTTTTCATCCTTGGAGAGTGTCTTCGCGAAAGTCTTCCCGCCGTCGACGGAAAGAAAAATCCCGCGTTCGTCGTTAGGCCCGTAGGGATGGCCCGCGACCGCGACCAGGAGGCGATCCGGGTTCCGCGGGTCGACCGCGATCTGTGCGATCTGCTGGCCGTCCTGCAGGCCGAGATGCGTCCAGGTCTTTCCCGCGTCCGCCGATTTGTAAATGCCGTCGCCGACCGACAAATCCGGACGATGCAAACCCTCGCCGCTCCCCACATAGATCATGTCAGGATTGGAAATCGAAACCGCAATCGCTCCGACCGAGCCGGTCGGTTGATCGTCGAAAATCGGCTGCCAGGTGCGCCCGTAATCCGTGGTCTTGAAAACGCCGCCATTCACCTGCGCGCAGTAAAAAACATTTGGCTGTGACGGCACGCCTGCGACGGCCCGCGTCCGGCCTCCCCGGAACGGCCCGATGTTGCGCCAGCGCAGCATCTGGGAAAAATCCGGTTGCGGCGGTTGAGCCGTTGCCTCGAGATCGCCGAGCAGAAACGCGATCAGAAAAAGCGCAATCGATCGCGATAACATCTGGTTCAGTTCCGGGGAGCGCACGCGCCTCGCGTGCTGATGGCGGCGCCCTCGACGCCATGGATTTGTTTTGGGATGGGAAAAGGATTTTTCCGGGGCATTCCCTTGAAAAAGTTCGCGATGACGAGGGCGTCATCGCCAGCACGCGAGGGCGCGTGCGCTCCCAGGAATGCCGCGACTCTTCTTCCCATTAGTCTCCGATTCATCTGTCGCTGCCCTACGTTGCCGGGACCGCGGCCGGGGCGGGCGCCGGTTTCTTTTTCGCCGCGGCGGCTGCCGCCAGGTTTGCATCCACTTCGGCCGCTTCAATCGGATGGATGTCGTGGTAATATGTATTCGACTTTGCCAGCTCATCCTTGCGCATGAGCAGCGCGTTGAATCGTTCCCGGCGGCTCAGTTCAAAGACCTTGTCCATCTTGATCGCTTCGAACGGACAAACCTCGACGCAAATCTGGCAGCTCATGCAGACTGAGATGTCGATGTCGAACGTCTTTGGATAAAACTGCGGTTTGCCCATGTAATCGGGCTTCTTGTCGTCGCTCTTGACGATGTAGATGCATTGCGGCGGACATTCCTTTTCGCAAATCTTGCACGCGACGCAGCGCAAGCCTGCTTCCGGATCGTTGTCGAAAACCAGGAACGGAAAGTTCCGGTAGTTCTCCGGCAGAGTTTCGCGCTCCTCCGGGTACTGCACCGTGATCAACCGGTCTTTCTCGAAATAGCTCCCGAGAAAATTCCGGGCCGTTACCGCCATTCCTTTGAGCACGCCGGTTCCGATCATGGGATCAACTCTCGTCATCCCGAGCGAAGTCGAGGGATCCCGAGTTGCAACTAGCAGCTCCACGGGATCCCTCCACTGCGCTGCGCTTCGCTCGGGATGACCCTGGTGATTCTTCTCGTGACTTCATCAGCGATCTACTTCTCCCATGACGATATCAACGCTGCCGAGGATTACCATCACGTCGGCAACCGTATGTCCCAGACAGAGGTCCTCCAACACAGTGAGATTGATGAAACTCGGCGGCCGCACCCGGTAGCGGTAGGGGTTAGCGCTCCCGTCGCTGATCAAATAGAAACCCAGTTCTCCCTTCGGGCCTTCGATGCGTCCATAAGCCTCGCCGATCGGTGGCTTGAACGCGCGAATTTTTACCTTCGGATTTATTATGGGACCGGCCGGCACCTCTTTCATCGCCTGGTTTAGAATGCCGAGACTTTCGCGCATTTCGAGCGCGCGCAGCATCAGGCGATCGTAGCAATCGCCGTGATCGCCCAGGGGCACGCGAAACTTGAAACGAGGATAGATTCCGTAGCCATCGACCTTTCGCAGATCGTAGTTAACCCCGCTGGCTCGCAGCATCGGCCCGGTGATTCCGGCATTGATCGCGAGCTCCGCTGACAATTTCCCAACTCCCTGTGTCCGCGCGATCAGGATCTCGTTCGAGACGATCAAGTCTTCGAACTCATCGAGAAAGCGCGGGAAGGCATCGACGATTTTTTGTGCCCGCGCGAACCACTCCGGCCCCGCATCGACCCGGCAGCCACCGAAGCGCATGTAGTCGCACATCATCCGCGAACCGGAAAGGGATTCGAACAGGTCGAGAATTTTTTCGCGCTCGCGAAAGGCATACATGAGCGGAGTGCCCCACGCCCCCATGTCACTGAGCAAAAAGCCGAGGAGCGACGCGTGGTTTTGCAGTCGGGTCAGCTCCGCCAGGATAACGCGGAGATATTCCGCACGTTCGGGCACGTCGATCCCGGCCAGCTTCTCGACGCTGAGCGCATAAGCCCAGTTGTTGGTCATCGAACAAAAATAATCGAGTCGGTCGGTGTACGGCATCGAGCCGAGGTAGCTCGCATTCTCGCCGATCTTTTCGTGGTTCCGATGCAGGTAACCGAAGACCGGCTTGAGTTTACGCACCACCTCGCCGTCGAGCGCGACGTTCATCCGAAAGACGCCGTGGGTGGAGGGATGCTGCGGTCCCATCGACACCTCCATCAGCTCCGTCATCCCGAGCCCAGTCGAGGGACCCCGTGAAACTACCGGCGACGTCGAAATGGCGTCACGGGGTCCCTCGACTACGCTTCGCTCCGCTCGGGATGACAGGTTCATTGTTGGCGCGCCGTGAGATTTTCGGCGCCATCCAAATCCGGCCGCGGAGTGTAATGCTGCTTCGCCTTTTCCAGCACCTCGTCATGGGGCGTCGGTTCGTATTCGTAATCGTCCGGCTCGCGGTAATCCTTCCGCATCGGGAAATCCTCAAATTCGTCCCACATCAGGATCCGGCGCAGATCGGGATGACCCTCGAACCTGATCCCGTAGAGATCGAAGATTTCGCGTTCCTGGAATTCGGCGCTGCGCCAGATGGGAGTGAGTGACGGGAGATTTGCCCGAGTCGCGCGATCCGTCGTCCGCATTCGGATAACGACGGGACCGTGCTTCAGCGACATCGAGAAAAGGTGATAGACGGCTTCCAGATAGCCCGGGAAAAATTCCTCCTGCGCTTCCTCGACCTCCTTCTCCGCGCCATCGATGACCTTCTTCACTTTCACTTTCTTCGTGACCTTGCGATCGAGCCAGTCGACGCCGGTCACGTTCGAGCAGTGATCCAGTTTCAAAGCCGGATCATCGTGCAAAAATCTCGCGACGGCCCGTGCCTGTTCATGATTCAACAACAGCGACGGCTGGTTCGCTGGTCCCGGATTAGGAACGATCTCGATTTTCGCGCCGGGCACGCCCGCTTCCGCGCGGCTTTTTATTTCCTCGAGCGATTCCATTTTAGGTCATCCCGAGCGCAGTCGAGGGATCCCGCTGCGTGACCCGAAAGGTTTCATCACGGGATCCCTCGACTGCGCTGCGCTCCGCTCGGGATGACACGGTTATCATCGCTCGATTTTTGGCGGATGAAATATGCTTGGATTACTCGCCGGCTCGAGATCGTGTGCTCCGAAGGCCGGCACTGGATATTCGCTCGGTTGATCGCGCTCCAGAAACGCCGCTTTGTCATCGCCGGTCAATTTTTGCCCCGCGATCTTGCGCTGCAACTCCATGAAAGCATGGAGCAATGCCTCCGGCCGCGGCGGACACCCGGGAATGTAAACATCGACGGGAATATAACGGTCGATCCCTTTCAGCACGTTGTAACCCTGCTTGAATGGACCGCCGGAAATTGCGCAGGCGCCCATTGAAATCACATACTTCGGATCGGGCATCTGGTTGTAGAGCCGCACGATTTGCGGCGCCATCTTCTTCGTGACGGTTCCGGCCACGATCATCAGGTCGGCCTGGCGTGGCGACGGCCGGAAGACTTCGCCGCCGAAACGCGCGAGATCGTAGCGTGACGCTGCGGTGGCGATCATCTCGATTGCGCAACAAGCCAGGCCGAATTGGAGCGGCCAGATCGAATTCTTCCGGCCCCAGTTGTAGAGCTCCTGCGTCGAGGTCACCCAGACACCTCGTTTTTGCAGCTCGCTGCGAAGTCCTTCGTCGATCTGGTTGCTCATCGCGCCTCTTTCCGGAGCTGCGCCCAATCTAAACAACCTTTGCTCCAGGCCCAAACCAGCCCCTCGAGGAGCAACAACAGGAAAACGAGGAGCGCGATAAAAGCTCCGACTGGCAATCCCGTGAACGCGACGGCGAACGGCACCAGAAAAACCGCCTCCACGTCGAAGATCAGGAAAATGATGCAGTAGAGATAGTACTGCGACTGGAACTGCATCTGCGCTTCGCCGATCGATTCCACTCCGCATTCGTAGGTCGCGTTTTTCTGGGGGCCCGGCTTCGGCGGTTGCAAAAATCGTCGCCAAACCCACGCCAGCCCCAGCGGCATCAGCGGAAAAACCAGGGCCACGCCAGCAAAAATAACGAGAAAGAAATAGGGGTCGGGCGTCATGACTGAAAGACTAAGCCATTCACGGGGTCTTGTTAACCGAGAGTCTCTCTGGCTTCCAGCGCATTCTCGTCCCGTGTTAAAAGTGTCCAAAATCGCTCGGAAACCGGATAAGTTCGCTTTATGATTAGGCGTGGAGAAAACGGTTGAGCGCTTCGCCAGCTTCACGGAAGCGGAAAAGGCGGATCGCGACTTTTACAAGAAACTGACTGGCAACGAGCGGCTGCAAATTCTGATCGACCTGTCAACCCATGCGCCTGAACAGCGACTTGAGAGAGTTTATCGAATTACTAAACTCTCGCCGCGTTGATTACGTCATTGTGGGCGCCCACAGCCTCGCCTTTCACGGCCGTCCCCGCTACACGGGCGATCTGGACATCCTGGTTTCGCCGGAGGCTGAGAACGCTGCGAAACTGGTCGCATTGTTGAACGAATTTGGTTTCGCCGCGGCGGAATTCAAGGAATCTGATTTCACTGAGGATTCCCAGCTGATTCAACTTGGCCGAGCGCCCAACCGCATCGATCTGCTGACGAGTCTTACCGGCGTTTCCAATGCCGAAGCTTTTGCCGGCAGAGTCGCAGCACAGATTGACGACCTTCCCGTCTTCGTTTTGAGCAAGCAGAATCTTATCCAAAACAAGCGGGCGGTCGGCCGGCCACAGGATTTGGCGGATCTAGCCGAACTGGAACTCTAAAGTTCCCGATGGCATTCGCCGGTCTTTCGGCCTTGCCTAAGGTATCACCGACCGCTTTCCTTCAAAGCGAATGAACGGCAGCTCGGTCGACCAGGCTTTTATTTCGCTGAAGCATTGGCTGCTTTCGTTCCTTTCGTCGGCGCCCGACTGGGTGCAGGCGATCGCATCGAGCCTCATCAACATCGCGGCGGTGCTCGGCATGTTCATGTCGCTCTTCGCGCTCATCTCGGTGCTGGAGCGAAAAATCCTCGGGCGCATCCAGAACCGTTACGGACCGAACCGCGTCGGGCCGTTCGGGCTTTTCCAGCCGATCGCCGACGGGATCAAGCTCCTCACCAAGGAAGACATCGTCCCCGCGCGCGCGGACAAGGTCGTTCATTTCCTCGCGCCGATCATGATGGCGGCGCCGGCGATCCTCGCGCTCGGCGTCATTCCCTACGGTCGAAACATGACCGCGTTTTCGATCGATGGCGGGATCCTGTTTTTCTTCGCGGTTGGCTCTGCGACGGAACTGGCGGTTTTCATGGCGGGGTGGGGAAGCAACAACAAATTCTCGATGCTCGGGGCGATGCGCGCGATCGCCCAGATGGTGAGCTACGAATTGCCGCTCATCATCACAGTGTTGCCCGTCGTGATGCTCGTCGGCTCGCTTTCGCCGGATGCGATCGTCGATGCGCAGGCGGGATATTCCCACGGCTTCGCGCCGCGGTGGTTTGTATTTACTCCGTGGGGCGCCGCGGCTTTCATTCTGTTTTTCGTGTCAGGCCTGGTGGAATCCAATCGCACGCCCTTCGACGTTCCCGAAGGCGAGTCGGAGATCGTAGCCGGACACATGACCGAGTATTCCGGCTTCAAGTACGCCATCTTTTTTCTCGCGGAGTATTTTGGAATGTTCGCCGTCAGCGGATTAGCGGTGACGTTATTCCTCGGTGGCTGGCAGGCACCTCTGCGGGTGCTCGAATTCGTTCCTTCCTACCTCTGGTTCTTTGCCAAGCTGGCCGCGTTGCTTTTTGTGTTCATCTGGATCCGGGGGACGCTGCCGAGAATGCGGGTCGATCATGTCATGAATTTTGCCTGGAAATTCATGATGCCGATGGCTTTCACCTGCATCGTGGCGGCCGCGGCCTGGCATTATCAATCGCATGGCTGGGCCGGATGGCTCTCGTCGCTGGGAATTCTCCTGGCGGTTTATTTCGCCCTGTCCCGGCTCCTGAAGACCGGAAAAAATCTGTCGGCCCGCACTTATCGCTTCGCTGAATGAGCACCGCTGCTTTTGTTTTTATCGCGGTGTTCACCCTTGCCGGCGCCCTGGCGGCGGCCTGCCTGCGCAAGCTCATTCACGCCGCGCTCTGCCTGGTCGTGGCGTTTCTCGGACTCGCGGCTTTCTATTTTTTGCTCGGCGCCGAGTTCGTCGGGCTGGTGCAGGTTTTTGTCTACGTCGGCGCCGTCGCGGTCCTGATCGTGTTCACGATTCTGCTGACGCGGCGTGAAGATGAAGACGCCGCCGGCTTCAACTGGAGCGGAGTGATCGTCGCGGTGGCGGTGTTTTCCGGTCTCGCGTGGTCGATCCTGAAAACGCCGTCGCTCGCAATTGTCCCGGCCGCCATCGCACCGCTCACGATCAAACGCATCGGCGAAGTGCTCATGACCAGTTACGTCTGGCCCCTCCAATGTGTCGGCCTGCTCCTCACCGCGGCGTTAATCGGCGCGCTGGTGCTCGTCATGGAGGAGAAACAGTGAGGCGCGCGATTCTTCGTCTGGGGAGCGCAGGCTGCCAGCCTGCCGCATTCGGCAGCCTTGCCGAATGCACTTTTGCGCGAAGCGCATTCTCTTACGAGAGATCGACGCCCAAAAGTACCGTTCGCGGCAAGTTGCCGCGAACTGCAGGCTGGCAGCCTGCGCTCCCCGGACGAAGACGAAATCTCACGTGACGCCGACCCTCCAACTTTGCCTGATCGTCTCCGCCGCGCTCTTCGCCATCGGTTTGCTCGCGGCTTTGAGCCGGCGCCACGCGATTTTTATTCTCATCGGCATCGAACTCATGCTCGCCGCGGCGAATTTGAACTTCATCGCCTTTTGGCGGTTCGGTCCGGAGCCGCAAAATCCCACGGGCGTGATGGTGGCCATTTTTTCCATCGCCATCGCAGCCGCCGAAGCCGCCGTGGGCCTCGCGCTCGTCATTGCCGTTTATCGCCATTACCGCTCGACGAACGTCCGCCGTCTCGACCAACTCAAAGGATGAAGGCGCATTTTCGTTTCTCACCGTGGTTTTTTCTCTTCCTCGCCACGGTCGCGGCCGAGGCTGCCGACAAAGCCGCGAAGTCGGGGCCGCGCTTTGAAGAGTTGGTGCGCCAGTTTGATTACGATCGCAACGCTCCGCTGAACATTCGAGAGGAGCGGAAAGAAGAACGCGACGGTGCAACGGTTATCGAGCTTACCTACGACAGCCCGCGCGGCGGCCAGGTCCCGACGACTCTGGTGCTTCCGCCGGGCCATGGGCCTTTCGCAGGAATTCTCTTCGGACATTGGATGATGCCGCGATCACCATTCCGGAATCGAAAGGAATTCCTCGGGGAAGCCATCCTCCTCGCTCATGCCGGTGCGGCCTCGCTCTTGACCGACGCCCCAATGGTCCGGCCGGGGTTTCTCCCGGAGAAGGGGGAATTGAAGGGGGAGATTCAGAACGCGGAGGCATCGCGGCAGCAGGTGATCGATTTCCGGCGGGGCGTGGACCTGCTGATCGCGCGCGCCGACGCCGACCCAACCCGGCTGGCATTCGTCGGCCATAGCTACAACGCGCATACCGGCGGGATCCTTTCCGGGGTCGAGAAACGCATCGGCTCCTTTGTTCTGATGGCCGGTGTTTTCGCGGATGAGGAATTCATCTTCGATTCCGTGCGTCCCGAGATAACGCAGTTTCGCCAGCGGATTGGCGAGAAGCCGCTGCGCGATTTCTTTCAGCAATACGCGTTCGACGATCCCGTCCATTTCATCGGCCACAGCGCTCCCGCGTCCGTCTTGCTGCAATTCGGCAAGGACGATGAAGGTGTGCCGGAAAAACTCGCGCGCCATTATTTCGAGCTCTTCACCGAGCCCAAAAAAATCTCGTTTTACAAGGCCGGCCACGCCCTCAACCCGGAGGCGCGAAAAGACCGCGTCCAATGGCTGGCTGAAAAACTAAAGCTTTCGCCGATCGATCCGGAAGCGATCGAGCGCGTGCCCGACCTCGGGGAAGAAAAAGAAGAGAAGGATTAGTCGCCCGCGATTGTTGGAATACCGATCATGTTTTTCTGGACCGCCGCAAACTTCTGGTTGATCCCGCTCCTTCCTCTCGCGGCCTCGCTGCTGATCCTGAGCTTCGCGAAATCCCATCGTGGTGCCGCGGTTGGGCTCGCTGTTCTCGGCCAGCTTGCCGCGCTTTCGATTTCGATCGCGGCGTTCGCCTGGACCTTGCAAACCCCGGGAGCGCGCGCCCTGCAAAACTTCACCTGGTTCAGCTTTGGCGACCAGGTCGTGCGCCTTGGCTGCGTTCTCGACCCGCTCGCTGCCGCCATGCTCGTCATGATCACGCTGGTGGGCTTCTGCATTTTTGTTTTCAGCAAAGGCTATATGGCGGGCGACAAGGATTTCTCCCGCTTCTTCGCCTATCTCTCGTTTTTCTCCGCCGCCATGCTCGGCGTGGTCATCTCGAACAGCCTGCTCCTGCTCTTTGTCTGTTGGGAACTGGTGGGCCTCGCCTCGTATTTGTTGATCGGTTTCTGGATTCACAAACCGAGCGCGGCCGCCGCCGCGAAGAAGGCTTTCATCACAACGCGCATTGGCGACCTGGGATTTTTCCTCGGCATCCTCTGGCTCTATAAGAGCACCGGCACTCTGCTGTTTTACGATAATGGCAATGGTTGTCTCGAAAGTGCCGGCCTCCTCGCCATCGGATCGAGTGCGACCTTCATCGCGCTCTTGATTTTTTCCGGCGCGGTCGGCAAGTCGGGCCAGTTCCCGCTCCACGTCTGGCTGCCCGACGCGATGGAAGGCCCCACGCCGGTCAGCGCCCTGATCCACGCGGCCACCATGGTCGCAGCCGGCGTCTTCCTGGTGGCACGCGTTTATCCAATCTTCTCGTTAGGCGCGGTGGATGGAGTAACGCCGTCGCTTACCGTCGTGGTGTGGGTGGGCGTCGTCACCGCGTTGATGGCGTCGTTGATCGCCATCGCGCAGGCTGACATCAAACGCATCCTCGCTTATTCCACGGTCTCGCAGCTCGGCCTCATGATGGTCTCGCTCGGTGTTGGCGGGGTCGCCGCGGGAATCATGCACCTTTTAGCGCACGGATTCTTCAAAGCCCTGCTCTTTCTCGGTTCCGGTTCGGTCATCCACGCTTCGCACCACGAGCAGGACATTCGGAAAATGGGCGGCCTGCGGAAACTGATGCCGGTCACTTTTGTGACTTACGCCATCGGCATGATGGCGTTGAGCGGCGTGCCGCTCTTCTTCGCCGGGGCGTGGACGAAGGAGGAAGTCCTCCACGCCACCGCGCATTGGCCGAAATCGCAGGCGCCGCATTACCTCATGCTCGCCGGAGTTGTCCTGACTGCGCTCTACATGACGCGCCAGATGATTTACGTTTTTTATGGCGACCGGCGGTCAAAAGAGACCCCGCACGAAAGTCCGCCGATTATGACGCGGCCGCTGATCCTGCTCGCGATCTGCACAATTGGACTGAGCGCGGTCCTCACTCCGGCCTGGCCGTGGCTGCACAGCTATTTGTCCGGTGAATCCGCTCATCTCGACTTCAGCCAGCTGATCCAACCGATGCTTTTCGTTTCGCTCGCGCTTGTCGCGGCCGGGATCGGACTGGGCGTTTTACTTTATCGCCGCGCCGGCCTGACGGATCCGCTTCAGCAAACGCAGCCAGCCTTGTTTCGCTTTCTCGAGAACAAAATGTGGATCGATGAACTCTACGCCTACACCGTCGTCGCTTTCAGCAAGGGCGCCGCGCTCGTCTCGAGTTGGCTTGATCGATTTTTCTGGGACGGACTGGTCCGCGCCGTCGGCGGGATTGGCGGATTGTTCGGGAGTTTTTCCGCCGGAGTTGACGAACGCGGAATAAACGCGGGCGTCGATGAAAGCGTCAGCGGCACTCGCGGGCTCGGCCGCCTGCTGTCCCTGTTTCATTCCGGGCAAATCCAATTGTATTTGGGCGCGGTCGCCGTGGCGGTTTTGGCGCTCCTTCTTTTCTACGCATGGCTGGCCTGATCACCGCGCTCATTCTTCTGCCGTTGCTTGGCGCGCTCTTGATAAGCGCGAGCCCGCCCAAGTTCGCGCGCCCGGTCGCGCTCGGATTTACGCTCCTGAGCGGGGTCGTCGCGTTTCTTTTGTGGCGCGGTTTTGAAAGCGGGGCAGGGGGATTGCAACTCGTCGAGCGCCACGAGTGGATACCTTCCGTCGGCGCGGAATATCTCGTGGGCGTCGACGGCCTGAGTCTTCTCCTCGTTATTCTCACCTCGCTCGTTTTTCCCTTCGCCTTGCTCGCGCAACGAATGAGTCGTGGCGCCTGTGCGCTCATGCTGGTGATGCAGGCCGCGCTCTACGGCACCTTCACCGCGCAGAATTTCATCCTCTGGTTCCTGTTTTATGAGATGAGCCTGGTCCCCGGTTTCCTCCTCATCAAAATCTGGGGCGGCGAAAATCGCGACCGCGCCGCGACCAAGTTTTTCCTCTACACGTTCCTCGGCAGTGTCGCGATGCTTCTGGCATTTCTCGGAATTTATTTCGCCAAAGGCACCTTCGATTTCGCGAAATTGGCGGAGCTCGCTCGAACCGGCCCGCTGCTCAGCGGCAGGTTCGGCTGGATTGCCTTCGCTGGAATCTTTCTCGGGCTCGCCGTGAAGGTCCCGCTTTTTCCGTTTCACACCTGGCTCCCTGACGCCTACGAAACCGCGCCCACTGGCGTTTCGATGGTCTTGACCGGCGTCCTCTCAAAGATGGGCGTTTATGGTTTCGTCCGCCTTCTGCTTCCGCTTTTCCCGCGCGAAATCCAGATGCTCGGTCCGTGGCTGCTGGGCCTCGCGGTTTGTTCCATTGTCCTTGCGTCGCTCGCGGCTTGGGCCCAATCGGACCTGAAACGCATGGTCGCGTATCTTTCGATCAACCATCTGGGCTATTGCATGCTCGGTTTGTTCGCGGTGAGCGCGGCCAGCACCAGGCCCGCTGTCGAGGTCCAGGCAGCCTTGAGCGGTGTTTTCCTCCAAATCTTCAATCATGGGATCACCGCCGCGGCGTTGTTCTATTTCGTCGGATTGCTCGAAGAACGACGAGGGGCGCGCGGCCTCCACGATTTTGGCGGCCTGATGCAACGCACTCCGCTCCTCTGCGGTTGGATGAGTGTCGCGATGTTTTCGTCGCTCGGCTTGCCCGGCCTGAACGGGTTCATCGGCGAGTTCCTGATTTTCAAAGGTGCATTTAGTCTCGCTGCGATTGCGACCTCTGTAGCGGTGTTGGGTTTGCTTTTCACCGCCGTCACTTTCTTGCGCGCCATTCAGATGCTTTTCAGCGGCCCGTTGAGGGGAAGTTGCAGCGCCTTGCCCGATCTACGGCGAAGCGAAAAACTCGTGATTGTGCCGGTCACGCTCCTGATGTTTGCCGTAGGCCTCGCACCCCAGTTTCTCCTCAACACCTTCAACGCCACCGTCATTCAGATGGTGGGGCTGTTTGCCTGATTGCCAGGATGAAAGCCGAGATTATTTTCGCCGCCCAATCGAATCGGGAATTCTTCATCTCCGCGGGCACAAAGTGATGCTCGACTACGATTTGGCCCGCTTATACGGGTTGGAAACTCGGGCGTTAAAGCAGGCGGTCCGACGCAATCGAGAGCGTTTCCCAGCCGATTTCATGTTCGAACTTTCAGCCAGTGAGATTGAGAGCGTGGTATCACAATTTGTGACACCATCGCGGCGGCGATTCGGCGGCGCCCGGCCGATGGCTTTCACGGAGCAAGGTGTAGCCATGTTGTCGAGTGTCTTGCGCAGTGAACGCGCGGTGAAAGTAAACATCGCGATCATGCGTGCCTTCGTGAAACTGCGCGAAACCCTCGAGTTCAATCGCGAACCGGCCCGTAAATTCGCCGAGTTGGAGCAACGGGTCGGCAAACATGATGATGAGATCGCGGCGATCATCGACGCCATCCGGCAATTAATGGCTCCGCCGGAAAAGCCTCGGCGCCAGATCGGATTTCATGTTCGCGAAAAAGCGGGGCGTTATCGAACCGGAAACCGCCGATGATCGCCTGGACCATTTACGTCACCTTCGGCGGCGCGATTCTTCTCCTCTTTCTGCCGCATGTTTTGGCACGCTGGATGGCGCTGCTCGCCTCTCTCACCGGCTTCGCGATTAGTCTCAACGCTTTCTTCAACGCCGGCGATAGCGCCAGTTTTAAGACGATCGTCCAACTGCCTTGGATTCGCGGACTCGGCTTCGAGTATCACCTCGCCGCCGACGGGATCAGCCTGACGATGTGCCTGGTCACTGGCTTGACCGCCGTCAGTGCCGTCCTTTTCTCCTGGGACGTTGAAGAGCGGCCTAACGAATTCTTCTTCTGGCTCCTCCTCGTCGTCGGCGGGTCCTACGGTGTCTTTCTCAGCGCCGATCTATTCCTGCTCTTCGTCTTTTACGAGCTGGTCATCGTCCCGAAATATTTCCTCATCGCGATCTGGGGTTCAACGAACAAGGAATACGGCGCGATGAAGCTGACCCTCTATTCCTTTTTTGGCGGCGCTGTCGCGTTGATCGGCATCCTCGCCATTTACGTGACGGGCGGTAGCGGCACGCTCGACTTGCAGCAGCTCGCGCAGTTTCAGTTCACTCCGCAATTCCAGACCTGGGTGTTCCCGATCGTGTTTCTCGGCTTTGCCGTGCTCGCCGGCATCTGGCCGCTTCACACCTGGGCGCCCACCGGTCACGTGGCGGCGCCGACCGCGGGCTCGATGCTGCTCGCCGGTATCGTGATGAAACTCGGGGCCTACGGCGCGTTGCGCGTCGCGATGAATATCCTCCCACTCGGCTTCCAGGTCTGGAGCAAATGGATCGCCGTCCTCGGCGTGATCGGGATCGTTTACGCAGCCGGAGTCGCTTTGCGCCAGCGCGATCTCAAGTTCGTCATCGGTTATTCGAGTGTCAGCCACATGGGCTTTGTCCTGCTCGGCCTCGCCACCGCGAATGCTCTCGGCGTCGGCGGCGCTGTCCTCCAAATGTTTTCGCACGGTGTCATCGCCGCCCTGCTCTTCGCCGTCGCCGGGCGCATGATTTATCGCCGCACCCAGACGCGCGATCTGGACACGCTGTCGGGAATGAATCTGGGCCGGCTCCTGCCCTTCGCGGCATTTTCCTTCGTCATCGCTTCCGCGGCCTCAATGGGCATTCCCGGTTTCAGCGGATTCGCCGCCGAAATCACGATCCTTCTCGGCGCCTGGAAAGCGTATCCGCTAGCGGTCCTGATCACCGGTGCCGGAATGGTGCTGGTGGCTGCGTTCACCCTGCGCGCTTTGAAGAAGACCTTCTTTGGTGATGGCGCGAATCCGATAGGTGGATCGGCCCCGAACGCTTTCGGGGGCGATGCCAGCTTCACTCCCATTTCCGCCGCGGAAAAATGGGGAGCTGGCCTGCTCATGTTCGCCACCCTCGCGGTCGGCCTTTATCCCAGGATGTTGCTCGACCGCATTCTTCCGGCCGTCGAAGCGATGCATTTTCTGAAACCATGAATTACCTCGATCTCCTCCGGCTCGCCGCCCCCGAAGCGACTCTGGTCCTGACCGCGCTGGTGGTCCTCGCGCTCGGATTGGTCAACGCGCGCGCTTCCGGAATTTGTTCGGCGGTTGCGGCCGCCGGTCTTCTTTTCGCCTCTTCCGCTGTCCTGATGCTGCCGCTCCAGGCCACGCTGTTCAACGGCATGCTCGTCATCACGCCGCTGACCTCCCTGTTCAAGATCATCTGTCTCGCGCTGGCATTTTTCACCGTGATTCTTGCACGCTCTCTGCGTTCCAGGCATCACGGCGAATATCTCGCCCTTCTTTTGCTCGCCACCGTTGGGCTGATGCTCCTCGTCGGCAGCGAAGAGTTGCTGGTGATTTTTATCGGCCTCGAGCTCACCGGGCTGTCGCTCTACATCATGGCCGCCTTCGATAAGACCGATATCCGCTCTGCTGAAGCGGGCCTGAAATATTTTCTGTTCGGCAGCACCGCCAGCGCCTTCACGCTTTTTGGTATCAGCCTGATTTATGGAATGACTGGCACGACCAGCCTCGCCGTAGTCGCAACAAAGATCGGGACGATGACACCCCTGTTGAGCGCCGGCATTATCATGACTCTGATCGGCTTCGCGTTTAAGGTCGCGGCCGCGCCGTTTCACCTTTGGGCGCCCGATACCTATCAGGGCGCGCCAGTTCCTTCCGCGGCCTTTATTTCATCCGCATCGAAGGTGGCTTCCTTCGTTGTTCTCGGCAAAATCGTGCTGGTCGGCTTCGGCCCTGCGCAGGGAGCGGCGGGCTGGCATGCCCTGGTCGCCGGGTGGGCGCCTTTGCTGGCCGTGCTTTCCGCTCTGTCGATCCTGATCGGCAACCTCGTAGCTCTCGCCCAGTCGAATGTTCGGCGTCTGCTTGGCTATTCTGCCGTGGCGCATGCGGGCTACACGTTGCTTGGTCTCGTCGCCGGCGGACGCGATGGATTCAGCGCCACCCTCTTTTACACAACCGTTTATGCCTTCACGCTCGTCGGAGCTTTCGCGGTGGTCGCGGTCGTTCGCCGCGAAACCGGCGGGGACGATTTCGCTCACTTCGCTGGATTGCGCGCTCGCTCTCCATGGCTCGCCGGATGCATGGCCGTCTTCATGCTCTCGCTCGCCGGCATTCCGCCTCTCGGCGGTTTCTTCGGAAAATTCTATCTCTTCAGCGCCGCGCTCCGGGCCGGCAACAACCAGGGCTTGCTCTGGCTGGTCGCGCTGGCTCTCTTCGGCAGTCTTATTTCCTTCTATTACTATCTCATGGTGCTGAAGGTCATCTTTGTTGATGATCCGCAGGCCCCCGCTCCCGTTGTCAGGCTCGATTTCTTGCAGCGAGCGTCCATCGCCTTCCTGGCCCTCCTCGTTCTTTTTCTGGGCGTTTTCCCAGGCGGTTTGGTTTGGAAAATCACCAGCTCGCTCCCTTAGCCCCGGAGGCACGTGCTTCTGCACGTCCCAAACTTCGGACATTCGGAAGAATGTCCCCGCAAAAGGCAAAGCGCTACCGACGGAACGTTTACTTGCTCTGCTGAAGAAGTAGAAAGAGCGAGGGTTCGCTGCAACGCGAAGCTTGACGATCCAACCTCCGCCTTAACAGAATCGCCGAACCATGAGACCTATAACATTGTCAGTCACTACTCTGTTCGCGATTGCCTCCGTGGCAGTCGCGCAAACTCCTTCAGTCGCGCCGAAGATGCCTTCTACAGCTTCCAGCCCTGCGACTACTACCACGACCACCACTTCAGCCATGCCCAGCGACGCCGAGATGATGAAACAAATGATTGAGCTCGCAAAGCTCAACGACAATCACAAGCTCCTGGCCTCGACCGCCGGCACCTGGAGTTACATCGTCAAAATGTGGATGGACCCGAAGGCCAACCCGAGCCAGTCCACTGGCACCGCGACCCGGAAAGCGATTATGGATGGGCGCTACGTTACGGGTGATTACTCTGGTAGCTTCAAGGTGCCTGGAGCCGATGGTAAAATGAAGGACATGAACTTCCACGGCATGGCGCTCGACGGCTATGACAACGTGAAACAGAAGTTCGTTTCCTCGTGGATCGACAACATGGGCACCGGGATCATGATGCTGGACGGCACCTACGATGCCGGAACGAAAACGTTCACCTACACCGGCGAATACGAAGGAATGCCCGGAATGAAATCGAAGGTCCGCCAGCTCATCAAATTCGCCGACAAGGACCATATGAGTATGGAGTACTATGAAGACCGCGGTCAGGGCGAAATGAAATCCATGGAGATCAATTACACGCGGAAAAAATAGCGCAATCTCTCAGTTCAGACTTACAAACTTCGGCCCGCTGCCGCTCGCACGTGTTGCGGCAGCGGGCCTCGTTGTTTTCTACGTTCCACTTCCGAATTTCTACTTCGCTTCTATGATTTCCGATCTCTGTCCTTCGACGGGGAGGCACATGACGTGCTAAACCGCTCTCTCGATGCAACACGATCCCCTCTTCGATTCGACTGAGAACCAGGCCCTCCTCGTCGTCTGCGCCCGCAAGACGATTCGCAACGCCGCCATCGGTGGCATTATCTGGGGCATCATCAACCTCCTCGTTGGCGCCGCGGCCGTTCAGGCGAATCTGTTGAATGTCGGCCTTATCGCGCTCGCCTGCCTGATGCTCGGCGCGGGCATTCTCGCGTTGGCCAAACCTTCGTTGCACGCCCTCCTGAGCGAAGCGGTCGTCAGCGTGCTTTTACTTTGCTGGAACATTGGCATCACCGTCCTCAACGCGAGGGCCGGCGTGGGCAACCTCCCCGTCCACGGCTTGATTTGGCCGCTGGTCGCTGCCGTCATCTTCTTCAGGGAATATGTAAAACTCGGCCACCTGAAGGACGCGATCAGCGCGATGAACCATCAGACGGTCAAGGAAGCCACCGCCCTCTGCAAACAACTCTTCAAGAGCAAACTGAAGGAATCGTCCGATATCGCCGAAGCCTCCTCGCGCCGCTGCCGCGTCCGTTTGATGAGCGACGCCGCCTTTTGCGTCCAGAGAAATTTGGCCCGCGCCTTTTACATGGATCGGGCCCATTTCCAGACCTGCATTCCGGATTTGAACCAGAAGAAGCTGCGTCTCGTCGTCCGCCATCCTCTCGGCAAACTCACCTACGCCTTCGACAAGAAGAATTCCGAGAAGATCAAGAGCTGGCTCAGCTCTCCTGCGGCGCAGGCAAGTTAGTCGATCGCGAAGATCGACGCAGCTCGGCCTCGCTCTTCGGGCTGCCTTACGGCTAACTTCGCTTCTCTGACCTCTGATCTCCGATCCGCTTTAGGACGGATTCGCCGTGGCGAACCTCCGGCCTCTGGTGTTGTCGACCCGCGCTTCACCGATCGCGAGCGCCAGCCGGGACTCGATCTTCTCCGAGCCCTCGCCATTGTCGTCGTTGTTATTTACCACGCCGCGCTTTTCGGATTCAAACTGCCAGGCCGCGTCGATCGCTTTGGCTGGATCGGCGTCGATCTTTTCTTTGTCCTGAGCGGCTACCTCATCGGCGGTCAACTCCTCGCGCCGCTCGCTCCTGGAGACGGCACGCCCTCGTGCCGTGGGAGAAAGCGTATCCAATTCGGCCGATTCTTCGCGCGCCGCGCCCTGCGCATTTTGCCTGCCTATCTCGTCGTTCTGGCCATTTATTTCCTGCTGCCCTCGTTGCGCGAGTATCCGGAAATTTCGCCGCTCTGGAAATTTCTCCTCTCCGTCCAAAACACCGGTCTCCGCGGCGGTACCGCCTTCTCCCACGCCTGGTCGCTCGCGGTCGAGGACCAGTTCTATCTCCTTCTGCCGCTTGTCCTGTTCCTCGTCCTTCGCTGGCGCCGCGCGGCGCTTATCGTTCCGTGCGCGATTGTGCTCGGCGGATTTGCGCTCCGCTGGTTTCTCGCCGTGCAAAATCTCGGCGAAACCGGAGTAAACTTCCGCGCCTTCCAAACCTGGATCTACTACGCCACCTGGACCCGGCTCGATCCTCTCGTCTTTGGCGTGGCGCTCGCCGCGATCGAAAAATTCCGGCCGCATTGGTGGCAACGCCTCGTGAACTCCGCCGTCTGGCTCTGGCTGCCCGGCCTCGCGCTCATCGCTTATGCGCTTTACCTGGGCGAAACCGATGACGTCACCGTCACCACCTGCGTCTGGCAATTCCCGCTCATCGCCCTCGGCATGGTCGCGCTCCTCATCTGTGCCGTCAGTCCACGCTTGCCCTTTCGCCGAGTCAAAATCCGCGGCGCCGCCTTCATCGCCAGCATTGCCTACAGCGCCTACCTCATCCAGAAGCTCGCCATCCACTTCGGCGCACAATTTTTTGCGACCCATGACATCGCGTTAACATCAGTCACGGCTCTCGTCGGCGTCGAACTCTGCGTTTACGCCGCCGCCACCGTTCTTTTCTTCACGATCGAGCGCCCCTTTTTACAACTCCGTCACCGAATCGCAAAACGCGACCGGCCTTGATTACCCGCTCACGAATCCCGCATCCTGCATCACGAATCACGCATCTTCGGCTTTGGCCTCCGCCTGGGGACTGGATTGGTCGGAGTGTCACAGCAAGGCTCCTTTTCAATCTTGCCGCTCGCTTTGCACTTGTACGTGCCATCATTCTGCTTCACGCACATCGTCTCTTTCGGCTCCGCCGCCAAAGCGGATGACGCAAACGCGATCAGCGCGAAAATGAATGCGAATCTCATTGCCCGCCGAATGTACTCGGCAACGTTCTCCTTTCAATTAGGACAGTAGTCACTCTCACTTGCCATTCGCCACTCGCCACTCGCCATTCGTCATTCGCCATTCGCCATTCGTCATTCGTCATTCTTTTCCCATGTCACCCATCACTTCTTCCGATAACCTCTCCGTCTTCTTTCTCGCCCAGGGCGAACAAAGCGCCGATGCCGTCATGGCCCGGCTCACCGCCTTCATCCGTGCCGCTACCCAGACCCTCGATCTCGCTGTTTACGACATGCGTTTCAGCGATCCGCTCCGCGCCCAACTCGTGACGGCGTTGCGCGAGCGCGCCGAGGCCGGCGTCCAAATCCGTTTCTGTTACGACGGCGATAAACCGGCCGCGCCGAACGTCGCCGCCGGCCAGGACCCGGCCCCTGCGGGCACGAGCGCGTTCGTCCAGTCGCTTGGTTATCCCGCGCGCCGCATCGCCGGGATGAAACTGATGCACAGCAAATTCGTCGTGCGCGATCGCAGTTCGGTCTGGACCGGCTCCACCAACATGACCGACGACGCCTTTACCCTGATGGAAAACAACATCGTCGAGATCGATTCCCCTGCGCTCGCCGCTTCCTACACCCAGGATTTCGAGCAGCTCTGGGAAAAGGAAAACTTCGAGAACACCGGCAACATCCACACCGCGCCCGTGCCGCTCACCTTTTCCGGTCAACCCGCCACCGCCCGCGTCCTGTTCTCGCCCGGGTGCGGCCTGGAGATCGATACCGAGATCGCCCGCCGGGTCCGCGCCGCCCAACGGCGTGTCCGCATTTGCAGTTTGCTAATCAACTCCGGCACCCTCATCAACGAGCTGGGCAACTTATTGCGCGCCGGCGGAGTCAGGGTCGATGGCATCTACGATCGCACTCAGATGGCGGAAGTTTACGTGCAATGGCAGAGTGTCCCCTCGAACCACTGGAAAATCCCCGCCGTCCACGACATCATCGCGCGCGCCGGCCTGGTCGGGAAAAACTCCACGCCCTACAGCCCCACCAGCCGCCACGATTTCATGCACAACAAAGTGCTCGTAATCGACGACACCGTCATCACCGGCTCCTACAATTTCTCCCGAAGCGCCGAGCTCAACGCCGAAAACATCCTCTTCCTCGAAAGCCCCGCCCTCGCCGAAACCTACAGCAATTACATCGACCACCTGATCGCGAAATACCGCGCGGGAAAGGACCTTTCCGGCACGCCGTAGCCTCGGCGTAGGCGGCTCACGTTCCCGCGTTTAAATTGTCATGCGGCTAACTTCCGCGAGCGCTCCGCGCGAGAACTTGTAGCGGCAGACGTGTCGCCTGCACCAATATTGCTCGTCACTGGCTTCGTTGACCTCTCACTTTCGCGAGCGAAACGAGGGTGGATCGAGCGCTCCGTCGCTCGATGCCAAAAAATAATACCGGCGAAGCCGGCACTAAAACATCGCCCGACGGAGCGGCCGATCCACCTCCGCGTCATTAACATCGATCATCTGAGAGTGAAATTTCGACCTGTCGACTGCGCTGTTTGGAACTTCTAGAGGGGACACTGTAATACGCCTTTGCGCGTATGGACGAGATTGCCGATGTAGGTTATTAGAAGCATCCCCCATGACCCCCCGGATCGTCCGAAAAACTGGCGACGCAGCAAAACTGCGTTCAACGCGTCCAGTGTCCAGTGAGTCGCGCCCCTTAACGAAGCGTGAGCTCGAGGTCGCGGAATGGATCGCGGCCGCCAAGCGCAATCACGAGATCGGCAAAATTCTTGGGTGCAGCTCACGCACGGTCCAAAAGCACGTGCAACACATCCTGGAAAAACTGCACCTCGAAACGCGGATCGCGGTTTGTATTTGGTGGTACGAGCGCCGCCTTGCCGACGCGGGTTCGACCCGCGCCCGGCGCAAATCACTCCGCGTTTGAGCCACCCGGTCCGTACGCCATTCGGCCCATTGCGGCCTTTCGCGCAGTTCGCGCATGATGCCGGTGTCGTGAAAATTCCCCTCGCCCTCAACCCTTCTGCCGAGAACAAACGTAATCGTTCCAAAAATCTCTCATCACTCCGCCCCATGAACAAGACGCTCCCCCGGCGCGCGATCGCCACTGCATTAATCCTTCTTGTCCTTGCCCTCCTTGCTTCTCACGCGAGCGCGGTTGAGGCGTTACTCCTCCAGGATACGTACGTCGATAACGGCACCAGCGGCGGCAAACCAACACCGAATAACTCGAATAACGGGGCTGGCATCGACTTGCGCGTCTTCAAAGGCAACGGTCGGATCGGCCGAACATTTCTAAAGTTTACCCTTGCCACTCTTCCGCCCGGAACGACGGCGACAGATGTGACTCACGCCAGGCTTCGCCTCTGGGTCAACAGCAACAGCACCGCCGTCGGATCGATCACCTTAAGCCCGGTGACGAGTTCCTGGGATGAATACACGCTCAAGGATAGCTCTACCGGAACTTTGACCTATGGAGCCCCAAAACTGTTGGACCTGCCCGTGAGTTCTGTCAGTAACTTCATCAGTATCGACGTAACCCAGTGGGTCAAGGGATGGCTCAGCGGAACTCTGGTCAACGAAGGAATCGAAGTCGAGGCAAGCGCCACGACCGGTCTTCTTAATCTTTCTTTCGATAGTAAGGAATCCAACCAAACCAGCCACGAGCCCCGCCTCGAAATCTCCCTAAGTAAGATCGGTCCTATCGGTCCCATGGGTCCTATCGGGCCTCAAGGTCCGCCGGGAGCAGCCGGACCAGCTGGAGCAACGGGACCCGCAGGCGCCAAGGGCGATTCAGGGACCATCGGTCCAATGGGTCCGCCAGGTTTGCCAGGCCCGGCTGGGATCCCGGGATCAGCCGGCGTCCCGGGACCAACAGGCCCCGCTGGTCCAGCTGGCGAACCCGGAGCTCCCGGCCCCGTCGGCTCACCCGGGCCCGCTGCGGTCTGGCCGACTCGCATCCAACCTCAAGGCGATCTTTCGATGGGAGAATTCACGCAGGGACCAACTCCCTAGAAAAGTAATTGCCACTTCAGCCATCCCCCTGGAATGAAATTCGTCCCCGCAAATAGCCGGCATGGAATCGCAACTGCGCGTACCGCACTTGTCCTGTCCATGGCGATTCTTGTTCCGTTTCTCCTCTATGGAGCCGTTCCTTCATGGTGGTCAACGCGCGGCGTTTTATTTGAGACCCCTGCCCCAGATGACTACGCGCCTGCCAACCACGGACAACTCAAGAACATTGCCAAAGCTGCAGTAGCGGAAATGGACGCGAAACTTCCCGGGGGCGCCGGTGATAGTTTGCACGCGCTTATCGCAGACTGGTCAACATCCACCGCCCAAACCAACGACTTCGCTCCAGTGAACCTTGGCCAGTTAAAAAAGGTCGCGGCGCCATTCTACGATCGGCTGATCGCAGCCGGCTTGGCCAACCAATATCCGTGGGCGAATGCGCCGAATCAACCGGACGACTTTGCCGTTGCGAATATAGGCCAGGTAAAAAATCTCTTCGCTTTTGAGCTACCGACCGTCGATCCGCTCTTTGATGGCGATCACAACGGCCTCCCGGATGCCTGGGAACGGCAATATTTCGGTGCAGTCGGGGTGGATCCAAACGGCGATTTTGACGGCGACGGAATCAGTAACCTTCAGGAATACATGGGTGGAACGGATCCGACCGATTTTTTCAACGGCGCGCTCGTTCGTTTATCAGTCACGGGCGGGGGAGATCAACGGGGCAACCCGGGCGCTGCCCTGCCGGTTCCCATTCTCATAAAAGTCAACGATTACGGCGTACTAAACGCTCCTGTTACATTCAATGTGGCACAGGGAGGCGCATTGCTGATGCCCGACAACGGCGGAACCGGTACCTCTGCGGGCGAGCTTACCGTGCGGGCGAATGCTTACGATACGGAAGGCCGTGCGGTCGCGCGGGTTTACGTCCTGTTGCCCTCCACTCCCGGAGACGTCAGCGTGATCCGCGCGTCAGCTCGAGGAGCTCTTGGTCGTTCGGTTTCCGTGACGACGACCGCAGCTGCGATTGACGCCTCGCTCGTAGCGCCGACTAATCTCATCGTAGCCGCCTCCTCTTCTTCGAGTGCGAGGCTCAGCTGGACACCTGGAGATGACTCTAAAGCGACGACCGTCCAGGTGAGCATCGATGGAGGCAGAACCTGGATTACTCTTGGGGTCGTGAAGGCGGGGATTACCCACGCTACAGTCACGGGGTTAACGGTTGGCCACGTGGCAAAATTTCGCGTCTTTTCTGGCGGAACGCCGTCCGTCAGCGATACGGCATCTTTCGCCCTGCCTGACGCGTCGAACGGGTCGCCTCCTCCGCCGCCCGGACCCGGTGGCAGCGCCACTGAGTCTGTGGATGTGAAACCCCTTGGCGCGCCGGTCTTGGAAATAGAAACCGCGTCGGTTTCTCGTGGCAAATTCGGATTTCCAGGGCTCTTGAATCAAGGTGGTCCTTATCGAGATGAGACCGTCGTGATTACCAGCAATTATACTAGAAACGACGGCGACGGCACCCCGGACCCTTCCTCGGGCACCACGACAATAAAACATCATTGGCAGCGAAGCGACGACGGGGGTCATATTTACACAATTGACACGACCGAAGTTACCGGCGGCGGCGGCTACCTGAATTCTCCGTGGACGACAGTTATCAACACCGACACCGTCTTTCGACAGGAGGGTGCTCCCTTTCCCGGATCCAGTGGCGGATCCAGCAGAACGATCACCCTGAGCGACCTCTACACAGACGAACAGGTTTACGCCGAAGGCGACGCTTTGGTCCCTCCCTTTTACAACGAATTCTGGACGGCGAGGAACGACGCTTATGCTTATTTCCGCAAAAAGAACGGCGGCTATGAGGTCACGTTCCTTCAATACCGTTTCCAGGTAAACGCCGATCCGAACCTTGTCGTACTCTGGGACGTCCAATTCACTCCCGACGGCGGCGGTCCCTTGGAACACAACATCCAGTCATGGACCTCCGATGGATCAACCCAAACTCCCACCTACCTGCTCGATCCAAGGACCTACAACGGCGGCCGGAACGGCACCTACAACGTTGTCCCTATCTCCGCCGAACTCATGGTCGACGGCAACCGCGACGGCGAGATGTCCTTTGACGACCCAGTGACCCACGCCAACGATCAAACCACTCAGGACAGGCCCTATCGGTTTTGGGTAAACGATGACGACGACGGCGCGTCTGGCGATCCAGGCGATCATGTTCCCGTTCAGACTCCCGATTATGCTGACGGAGTCATTCGATCTTCGCGTGACCTCGAGGACTTCGCTCGACTCCACGTAAACCTCAGCGGTTTGGGCGATCAGATGGAATCGGGCTCCATCACCGCAGCATTTGAGTGGCGACAGACTTCGGGCACTCCGAAAATAAAGCTCTACCGCGCGGCGACAGAAGACGGTGACTATATAACAAATGCTGCCGTTGCAACATCGACAACGCTGTCTCCATTTAGAGAAACTCTGGGAGAGGTTATTCCAGGGGTTCCTTTAATGATTCCGCAGACGTTTTGGGTAAGCGCGTCTCCGTATGCAAATATTCCTAATACTCTTCCTGTCGCGCCGCTTTTGTTTGAAGGGAGCGGTGAAGGAAAGGGAAAGTTGGTGCTAACGCTATGGAAAACAGGAGTTAAGATAGGAGAGACCTCCGGCGTTTGGCTCGATCTGCAAAACGTTAAAAAAATGTATCAGCATCAAACTCTGGGCGGACCAAACGCATGGGACGATGCACCTTACGAGCCACCCCCGGACGAGCAAAAACAAGTAATTGTCTTTGTTCACGGTTGGCGGCTTTCTCCTGCCGATACCGCAAACTTTGCGGAAACCATGTTCAAGCGCCTCTGGTGGCGCGGGTTCAAGGGACGCTTCGCTGCCGTTCGCTGGGATACTTATTACAATTCGACAGAACACGGCTGGATTCCCTACGCCGGGCAGACGATTGATGCCTACTTATCGAAATATAACGATAGTGAACATAATGCGTGGATGACGGGGAAGGCATTGAAGGACTTCGTTAGCGACAGCTTGCCGTCAGATTATGACAAAAATATCGTTGCCCACAGCATGGGAAACGTTGTTACCGGTTCAGCCCTAGAGCAAGGAATGCTTGTGGATACCTATGCGTTGTTGAACGCAGCCTTGCCTGCCGCCTGCTACGACGAAAGTTCCAGTTTAAAACAAAATGCGACCACTACAACCGCGGCGGGTCTAACGGTTCATCTTTGGGATCAGGATACACCGGACGATGACGCGGACCAGTTTACGAGAGCTCTGGCATATCGTAGTCGGTTAAAGAATGTTAGCGGAACGCTGGTCACCTTTTACCTGGCCGATGATTACGCTACATCTTTTGCATGGGAATTGAATAATGCCCTCACGAAGCCTCCGTCGGCGCCTCTTGCCGGTCCGTTTTTCTACAAGCGTAATTTCCCGTCGGGACATAAACTCATCAAGAGTTTCGAAGATCCCTCGAACGATGATGCAGAGATCGATCATTACATCACTGACCGCAACGAAGCAGAACCGTATGCCTGTCGCACGTGGGCGAAAGCCGTCGGAGCGGAAAGTCGTACGAATGGACCATTCGCTAGAAAGATTGACTTGAACTCCAACAACTTCAGTCCTGGGTCCGTCGGCGGGTTTTCCAAAGAACATAGCGCAGAATTCGACCGAGATGTTCAGCCATTGACTCCGTTCTTCCGCGAATTACTTAGGCAGCTGGCGATTCCGCAAAACGAATGAGGCGTTTTCGGCTCAGCGTCCTAGCTGTGGTGGTGGTGGCCTTGTTGTTCCTCTCGTCAACGAGAAGGCGCGCAAATCACGACACAAATAGCGCACCGACCACCAAGGCCACGGATTCAAACGTTGTTTCACAGAGTCCTTCGTCGGCGAGTTCGATTATGCCGGCGCCGGAATCCCCATCGGAATATCGTCGAAAAATGGTTGAAAACGTACAATCAATCTACAGCGCGCCGATTTCGTTTTACGGCCAAGTGCAGGATCAATACGGAAGTCCCGTCGGAGGGGCAAAGATTGAATACGGCGCCATCGACAAGTTTTGGGAGGCAGGGTCAAACTACCAGGGTAGTTCCGATCCGAATGGGTTGTTTGCAATTATGGGAATTAAGGGAGCGGGGTTAACCGTGGGAGTAAGCAAAGAAGGGTACGATGGAATCAATGGAGCCTCCTACCAGTCATTCGGCTATGGTATGCCCCCCGATAGCGTGCGAAGAGCTCCTCCGACAAGGGAAAAACCGGCGGTGTTCGTATTGCGCAAAAAGGCCTTGGCGGAGCGACTGTTTGCAATCGATCGCGACGTCATAGTTCCCAAGAATGGCACCCCCGTGGAAGTGAGTCTAAAAACCGGAAAGCCAGTTGAAGCTGGTCGTGGCGATCTCAGGATTGAAACCTGGACGTCCGATCAGGCGAAAGACGCGCAAGGCAGGTACGAATGGCGTTGCCGTCTCTCAGTGCCGGGAGGGGGGTTGGTTACACGAACCGAAATAGAGATGAGGTTCGAAGCTCCCGAGGGCGGATATGCGCCAAGTATCGAATTCCATATGCCGCAGACGGCCGAGCGATGGCAGAAGGATCACGATGGAGAGTATTGGGTGAAACTTGGCAACCAGACCTATGCTCGGATAAGGCTTCGCGTGACCACCGGAGGCGGTCATTTTGCTAGCATCACGTCATATTTGAATCCCTCGGGATCCCGCAATTTGGAGTTTGATGCGTCAAAGGTCATTAAATAAGGAGTGCGTGAACGCATGGGTGTCGCTTTAATGCTGATTTCATCGCGCCGCATTCGACGCGATTCTAGGAGCGAGTGCTAACGAGCTTCGGTCGTCCTCAAGACTCGCCGGCGGACGAGAAGGTGAGCTGCAAAGCCAACCACGAAGACGGTGATCGCCAGTCTCTGATTTGGCGTCAGACCCAAACACGGTTCGCTCAGGCCGAAGAGCCAGATGAAACTTTCGCCCACGATCGCCTGCGCCCAGCGCGGGGGCCGGTGACCCGAGAAGTGCAAATCGCCTCGCAAATTCGCGGTTTGGAAATCATAAACGATCTCTATGGGAGTGCCGCTCAGGGGAATGGACGTTAAACTCGGTAAGCCTTCTGCTCGCGCGAAAATCGCAGAACCGAAGAAGGCTGTCCCATCGAAAAAAGCAACGAAACCGAACCAGAGGAAATCCGTCAGTATTCAAGGCCAGAGTGGTGGCCTTCAGTAGCGCCCGGCCGGCGACCGTTTCCGCATTTCGGCTTGTGCCGCGTTGCGGGATACGGCTATTAATGAATTTGATGACGCCTTTTGAGGCATTCCCCCTTCGCAATCCCAGAAATAGGCGGCCGAATGACGCCTTTTTTCCCGTCATTATGACGTCCAATTCTCGTTAGGCGGCCGGTCTGGTGCCGATGCAATGAACGCAAAGCAAGCCATAGCGTGGGTCAAAAAACGTGGCATAGCCGTGGAGTCGGCACGCGCCAGCGTTCCTAGTCTCGCTCAGGTGGTAGCAGGAGAACCCGTGATGGGTAGTTGGTGGGCACATCCGAAGGGAAACGATATCTTTCTGCTTTCGCGATCGATTCGCAGATCCCCCGATGTTTTGGTGTGCCGACTGGTAGATGGAAAGATTACCTACATCCATCGGCGCTTGTGGCCCGCCCTCGTCAGATTGGCCGGCCGCTTTTCCAAGCAGAGGCTTGCCGCGGTGAAGGAAGCGCACACGCCAAAGGGCAAGCACAAACTGCTGGTCACTCCATTTCCCGAATGGGTGCCGAAGGAAGTCCTGAGAGTCGCGCAGAAGCTTACCGAGAGAGAGGCCGCTTTACAATTGGCGTTCCTTTTATGATAATCGCGTTTAACATGAAGATGCCCGTAACTGGTTCTCGTTAGACCGCGAAAGAATTTCGATGTAACAATGGTCCAGACATACGGCCTTACGCACATCAATCTCGCTGTCCGGGATTTAGGACGTGCGCTGCGGTTCTACGAGCAGGTCTTCGGTCTGCGCGAGTACGGGCGCGGAGATGGACTCGTCCACACTCAGGCTTCTGGCAGGCACGACATCATCACCTTCGCAGAGGACTCCGCCACCGCCGGTCTCAGTGGTGGCGTCGCACATTTCGGCTTTCGGCTCGTGGACCCCGACGACATCGACCGTGCCGTCGCCGAGGTCGAACAGGCCGGAGGGCGCCTGCTCCGTCGTGGCGAGTTCGCTCCCGGCCTTCCCTACGCTTACATCGCCGATCCGGATGGCTATGAAATTGAGATCTGGTTCGAGTAAGCTACGTCTGCCGCCTAACCAATCGCGAGGCTGTGTACTAAGTCGCCTAACCAATCTTATTGGGGCTGTTCATCCTGTTCAGTGCCGCCCAACAATGGATGTCGTTCTGGAAAGCGCGTAGTGTCCTGACCATGGGGCCGTGGCCAATCCTGGTTTCTATCGGCATCGAGCCGCGCTCCGTACCGCCATTGCCCCGTGTGGGAGCATTGGTCAGAGCCAGCAGCTCGGCGAAAAAAGAGGTATCCGGCCCTCGCCCGCATTTAGTCTTGTCCATGTCGCGCTGTTCCCGCAGGTTCGATTCTCGTTAGGCCTCGACGGAGAATCTGAAACACAAAACGAAAACAATGCGCCCAAAAATCGCGGTGTTGAGAACGTTAATAAGTTTGAGCGTATTCATGTTTGGCTGGGCCGCTCCAGCCAACGAGGGAGAGAAATTGCAAAGAGCTAAGACCGGTGCTGGCTATGCTCTGTGCGGGTCGTGCACTGTACCGAAGGACATCTCTTCCCAAGTGACCCTTGCGCCCAAAGATGAGCCAGGCGATCGCATCATTATTTCGGGCACTATTTATAAGGAAGACGGCGTAACGCCCGCCGCCGGCATTACGCTTTTTCTTTATCAGACGGATGCTGGCGGGTATTATCACAGGCCGAAAGAGGATGTCTTTGACCCAAGACTTCGTAGTTGGCTGCGCACCGGGAAAGACGGACGCTACGTGATTCACACGATCAGGCCGATTCCGGAGGTGCTCGCACCGGAAGAGCCTGCCCACATTCATGCCCACGTATTTGGTCCCGGTATCGCTGAGCATTTCCTCAAGGAATTTTGGTTCGAGGGCGATCCTCGAATCAAACCGGACGAAAATGAAAAGATGAGCAAGCTTGGTGTTTATTCGCCCATCCTCCATCTCACCAGGGACAAGAGTGGGGTCTTGGTAGGACGGAGAGATATCAGGCTACGACAGACAGCGAGTTGGAAATATCAAGATGATTAAGGGTGGAATCGATTGGGCTAACAAGGCGATGCTGTTCGACCTGAGCATCGCTCTGGCGGCGGTTCGCAATTGAAGGTGGAAAAACCATGACCGCGGAAAAAACGACGGAGGCCTTCGGCTGGCGCGTCTACGGCCTGGGCGTGATGGCCTTGGCCATGGTCTGCCTGGCGTGGGCGGACTTCGACCCAGGGCAGCCGGTGCCCAAGGACTTTCCCGCCCGCACTGTCCTGGCCTATGCCGCCGCTGCGTTCATGCTCGTCGCGGGTGCGGCCGTCGCGTGGCGTCGGACCGCGGCCTGGGGCGCCGGAGCGCTCACCGGCTACTACGCGCTCATTGTTGTCATCCTGATGAACGGTCGCGTGGCGCTCGCCCATTACGCCGAGTTCGGCACCTACAGCGGCGTCGCCGAGCAGCTCGCGATCGCTGCGGGCGGGCTGATCGTCTACGCCGCCACCTCCAGGATCGATGCGGCCGTGGCCGCACGCCTCACGCGCCTGGGCCAACTGGCGTTCGGGGTTTGTGCGCTGTTATTCGGCGGAGCGCATTTTTTCTATCTGAGCCTTACCGCCCCGCTGGTTCCCAAATGGCTGCCGCCTGCGCAAGTGTTCTGGGCTTATGCGACCGGGGTTGGCTTCATCGCGGCGGGCGTGGCGATCCTGACGGGCGTGCAGGCCCGCCTCGCCGCGATCCTGCTGACCGCCATGCTCGCCTCCTTCACCGTGCTGGTGCACGTGCCGATGCTCCTGGCCAATCCCTCGAGTCATTGGATCTGGAGCGAGAACGCCTTGAATCTCGCCGTGATCGGCGCCTCCTGGGTCGTGGCGGACTCGCTGGCGCGCGCGAGACGCTAGTGGAGGGGCGACTCTAAACCTTCTTTCCCACGTCAGGCCTCAACACCGCACATCATATGAAAACCCGTCATGTTTACCTCGTCCTTTGCATCCTCGGCTTTCTTCTCCCTTACTGGCAGTTCGTGCCCTGGGTTGCGGAACACGGCATTCCTCTGCGGGTTTTCGTTCATGACTTGTTCGCCAACCGCATCGGTGGCTTCTTTGCCATGGACGTGCTCGTTTCCGCTCTCGTCCTTTTCGTCTTTGTTTCCACAGAGGGTCGCCGGCTCGAGATAGGCAGCCGGTGGCTCCCCATCGTCGCCACATTGTTCGTTGGCGTTTCTCTAGGCTTGCCCTTGTTCCTTTATCTGCGCGAAGGCGAGCTTGACCGAGCAAAGGCTTAACGGCGGCGCGGCGAAGACGGTGTCGCGACTCAGGGCGACATTCAGAGGTGACGTCGATAGGAGTCGGGAAAAAAAGCATAGGCGCTCGCTATCTGGCCGTTCCAATCCAGGATGACTGGCGAAGATGGCCATTCGAGCATTTCGGCTTGTGGCGGACCCTCGGATGGCGTTATCAATGATTGGATGACGCCTTTTAAGGCACTCTCCCCGGGCAACTCCAGAAATAGGCGGCCGAATGACGCCTTTGTTCCCGTCATTATGACGTCAAGTTCTCGTTAGCGCTCGCGCTCCTGTAATTCATGCCAACGACGCCACACATTGAGAAGCACTTCGCGGCCGGCGATATCGTCCGCGACATTGTCATTGGCATGTCCGACGGTTTGACTGTTCCTTTTGCTCTCGCCGCCGGCCTCACCGGGGCCATTTCACAGACCCGCGTAATCGTGACGGCAGGCTTTGCCGAGATTGCCGCCGGCTCTATTGCTATGGGACTGGGCGGCTACCTTGCAGCGCGTGGTGATGCTGAGCATTACTTCCACGAGCAGGCCCGTGAGCAGGAGGAGATCAAGATCATTCCCGAGGCGGAGGCACAGGAGGTGCGCGACATCTTCCAGACCTATGGCCTTTCCGGAGAGGAGTGCGCCACCGTCGTCGAGTCTCTGCGCCAGCGCCCGAAGGATTGGGTGACATTTATGATGCGCTTCGAGCTGGGTTTGGAAAAGCCCGACCCGAGCCGTGCCTGGAAGAGCGCCCTGACAATTGCGATCGCTTACATTATCGGCGGATTGATTCCACTAAGTGCTTATTTGTTCCTTTCCGACGCACACACTGCTTTGCAGGTTTCCGTGGTCGTTACCTTGTTAGCTCTGGCCGTCTTCGGCGGCATCAAGGGGCGCTTTACGGGCGTGCCCGTTTTGCGCAGCGCACTTCAGACCAGTATCATCGGCGGGCTGGCGGCAGCGGCCGCATTCGGTATCGCACGCTGGATAGCATGAGCTTTCACGACACACCCTATGAACAAACAACCTAAACCCGAAAAGCTTTCACCAAAACGACGTGAAGAACTACTCAGGGTACTGGAAGCCCGTTTTAAGAAAAACGTCAGCCGCCATCAAGGTATCGTATGGGTCAAAGTGCAGGCAAAGCTGGAAGCGAACGCCGAAAAACTATGGTCACTTAACGAAATGGAAAGAACCGGCGGCGAACCGGACGTTTTTGGTCATGATGGAAAGACGGGCGAATACATTTTCTTCGATTGCGCGCCGCAAACCCCCGGTGATCGGGCAAGTCTTTGTTACGACCATGAAGCGCTGGCCGCGAGAAAGGAGCATAAGCCCAAAGGCAGCGCGCTCGGGATGGCCGCTGCCATGGGCGTGGAGCTTCTCACGGAGGGACAATATTTCGAACTGCAAAAGCTGGGTGAGTTCGATACGAAGAGGTCAAGCTGGATAAAGACGCCCGCCGAAATAAGAAAGCTCGGCGGCGCGCTCTATTGTGATCGCCGCTACGGCCGCGTCTTTGTGGGGCACAACGGCGCGGAGTCTTACTACAGTGGCAGAGGGTTTCGCGGCTCACTAGAGATTTAAGTTTGTGGTTTCTTGGTTCACTTGAACCAACTTCCGCAACAACCAAGGAGCAAATCGTGACCGATCCCAAGTACGCGCCATTCACGGCGCTCGACCCGTTCTTCGACATCGTCCAGCAGGGTTTAGTCGGCCTGGTCGATGGCGACCACTATTTCGACACCATCGCCGACGACGCGGAGTTCGAATTTCGATATCATTTCCCCGGATGGCCCGAGACAGTTCGTGGTCGTGACGCTCTGATGGCACTCTATGAGGGCTACGGCAACAACATCGTCCTCCACGGCGCGGACGAGCTTGTCGTGCACCGATCGCAGGACCCTCGCGTTGTCATCATCGAATACGATGTCCATGGCAAAACTGTCGCGACCGGCTCCTCATACGACAACCGGTTCATCTCGGTCGTTACTATCGAGGGCCGAAAGATCGTGCAATGGCGGGACTATATGGACTCGCTGGCAGCGATGACGGCGCTTAGTCAGGTGCAGTAGGAATTGTGTGGGCTCCCGCGGGCTGCAAAGGAAATGACAACGGACAGCTACTCGATAGTAGGAGGCATTATTAAAGGTTGTTGGGCTATTTTTACCATAGTCTGGTTGATTTCAGCTTTCTTTACGAAGCGCACTTCGTATAAGCAGAGCCCAGGGGTTCTGCCGAGTTACTGGATTTCTGCAATTCTTGCCTGGATTCTTTTGACTGAAGCACGCAGGCTCCCGTATCCGTTGGCGGTTTCTCTTATTCCCAGAACTGACTCTATGGCCTGGACAGCCGCCGGGCTGAGTGTTTGTGGTCTTTGCATTTGTCTTTGGGCCAGAATCAACCTGGGACGAAACTGGAGTGGCTGCGTCACACTAAAGGAAAGCCACGAGCTCGTTCAGCGAGGACCATACCGCTTTGTTCGTCATCCGATTTATACTGGCCTTTTAACAATGTTTATCGGGAGTGCCATTATTTTAGGATATGTCGGAGGACTAGTTGGCGTGCTGCTCTTGTTCGGTAGTTTTTGGATTAAATTGAGGCTGGAGGAAGAGTTGATGTTGAGGCAATTCCCGAACGATTATCCCGCTTACATGCAGCGGGTGAAGAGGCTCATCCCGTTCATTGTTTAGAGCACATAGCTGTGGGTCGGCCCAAGCGATGTCGAAGCTCTCTTCCGAGAGTACGTCTCGAACGGAGCTACCATTCGTCATAAGCCGAGAAACTATCGATGGGCGTATGAAATGCAGATCGAGGATCTCGACGGCCTCGCGGTATTGTACATCGCACACCTGCGATAGTCGCACCGTTAATGTTACATACGAAAAGCAAGGCGCACAGGTCGTCTTCCTGGATTCGCCGTCTAGCAATTCAGGCGTTTAGATGATAAAAGCTTGCCATTTCACCGTCGAAGCCAACAAGCTCAGGTCAGAAAAATGAAGACACAAACCCTATTCGCCGCCGGGACTGCTCTTGTGATTATGATCATGCCTTTGGAATCCAAAGGCAAAGACCCTGACTTTAAGCCACCGGGGACAGAGGAAGCGGCCGCCGTGGACCAAGCCAACGCGAAACTCGACGCAGTCTATAAACGTCTGATGGGGAAACTCGATGCGGAGGGGCAGAAGGCTTTGAAAGAAGCCGAACGCTCATGGATCAAATGGCGTGACGATGAAGCCCTTTTGATGGCGCGCGCAGGCGGCGCGGTCGGTGGCAGCGGTCTACGGGTGGATTTTTCTAACGCGCAGGTCAAACTAATCACCCAGCGTATAGAAGTCCTGAACGAATACGCAAAGCAGTCTGCTGGCAACTAAGGAAAAACACTGCACCGCAGCGAGCTCTGAATTCGAAGCCCGGTTAATTGTTATGAGTTGTTTGTTATCAGGAAGAAAACTCGCCCCCGCCAGTCGACGCTGATCTTGTTCTCGTTGGACGGCAAGAGGCAACGACGATGACAGCGCAAGAGAGTCAACGCAGCGGTTGGGCGAGATTGCCCGTTTCACTGCGGGCAGTTATAACCGGTCTTGTCATCGCTCTCATCCCTGCCAACGTGTGGCCGCCATTGCTCTTGAGTCTCGGCGTGCCTCTCGCCACGGTCATCGAGCTGGTTTTTCTTGGACTGTATGTCTGGTGGGTTAGTGGAGGAGGCCCCCCGGGGAGAACGCGCGCCGCTCGCAGTGTTGCTTTCCGGAGGCGCGCGCTGTCGCCCGCGCAATGGTTTTGGGGTGTCATCGCCGCTGTCTCTTTCGCGGCGACGGTTCACGCGGCGATTGTGTTGCTGTTCCGTTTTGTGCCCTTTCCGATTGAGGCGTTCCGGCACGGCTACAATTTTTCATTCATTCCTTCCCTGCCTTTGAAGTGGATCGCTGTGGTGGTTTCGGCGACATCGGCAGGGATTTGCGAAGAGACAGGATTTCGCGGCTATATGCAGCAGCCGATCGAACAACGTCATGGGGCGCCGATAGCGATTCTTGTGTCCTCGTTTTTCTTCATGCTCTTACATCTCACCAAGGCCTGGGCGATGGTCGGGATGGTGCCTATCGTTCTTGGCGCCGGCGTGCTGCTTGGACTTCTCGCGTGGTGCTCCGGATCTCTCATTCCGGGTATGATCGGCCATGTCGTTATGGACATTGGGCTGTTTGGCTATTGGTGGACCGGCATCGCCGGCGACTTCAGCGCGCGTCCGATCTCGGAGACGGGCGTCGATCGGCCGTTTCTCATCACGTGCGCCGTCCTGGCCACCACGCTTATTATTGTGCTGCTCGCGGCAAGGCGGCTCAGGCGAATCAGAGTGTCAACTGCGGTTGCCGTCTAAGCACGCGATACAGCGACCGACCGGCCGGCTCGATTCTTCACTTTGATTTGTCATTTCCAATGGCTCAGCCTCCGGCCTTGGGGTCTATGTCGCGGCTTCCCCAGCTCGCTCCGAGGGGGCCAACGCTTATCCACCCGGCAAGCAGTTCAACGAGTTTCAAACCGCTGTCCAGGAACTCATCGGAGGCAAACCTTTTTAAGTGACGAATCCAAGTCGCCTGACCCTGCGATCTGTGTGATCATGCTCACCGCATCGTTGTAAACACTGGATGACTCCGCGTGCTGCTGCCGTAATCGGATTACGCCTCCTTGCTTGTTGGATTCTGCTCCAAGCTGTGTTTGGCGTCGGCACGCTCGTCTATGTGATGTGCAGCGGCCACTCTCCAACCAGCGTCATTAATCCGATTATCGCGCCCTCGTTCGACAGGAGTCACGACGCGTCGGTGTCCCACGCGCTCCTCTGGTCGACGTTGCCGTGGATCATAATCCGATTCGTTGCTGGCTTTATTCTGCTTCTTTTGTCGAAACCGATTGGCAGATTAGTCGCCCGTGGCGTGGAGGGAGATGAAAGGATGAGGGATGAAGGCTGAATTGCCGCGCACTCGATCTTGAAAAACGGAGTCAAAATGCGAGCGTGTTGAGTGAAGAAACCTAAGAAAAAACGGCGTGATTCGGTTTCTCCTTTTCGGGACAAACTCTGGGACCTGTTCAAGGAACAGGCAAAAGGCATGGATGGCGCGGACGTTGTCGTCGCGCTCAAGCAGGCGGGCGAAGAAATCTGGGCGGTTGGGATCGACGATACCTACAGCAGCATGAGCAACCAGGATGACGAGCCTCTCGGCAATGCTTTCGACATCACCTGGCTCACCGTCGTTTGCATCAAACTGAAAGAGATGAAGCAAGGCAAGAAACCGAAGATCCGCATCCGAGGTTGAGAAGTTCCCGTGCCTGGAGCCGGTTAGCGTTTCGACGTTTTTGCAATGAAGAAGACCAGTTATTCACGGCCACGGATAGCCAGGTCTGTCCGCGAACGGCGGCGGCGGCGTATAGTTTCGATAGTTGAGTCTTTGCCCGCCGGGTCGGCCGTTCCCGGAAGCGAGAGCCACTTAAGCCTCGAAGTTCGCGGCAAACGATTTGGCTACTTCCTCGACGATCATCACGGCGACGGCCGCGTGGCCTTGAATTGCAAGACGGCTCCCGGGGTGAACGAAACCCTCGCCCATGCCGCTCCGGAACGCTTTTTTATTCCGAAGTACGTCGGGGCTCGTGGTTGGCTCGGTCTCTGGCTTGATCTCCCTAAGATGGACTGGGAGGAGGTGGAGGATGTGATCTCGGAAGCTTACCGGCTGGTTGCCCCGAAAGGAGGAAGGATGAAGAATGAAGGATCAAATGAAGGCAGGTGGTGCGGAAAGTGACGTGTGACTTGTGACGTGTGACGAGTGGTGCGCTGTAGCCGCGCCGCTTTGAAAGCCCGGCCTCGCGCGTTTGAGCTGCATTACGGGTCGGCGCGTCGGGTGCAGCGATCGATGACAGGCGGCGACTGAGCGCCGCTACAGCGGCTTCACTCCGTTTTCGTCACACGCTTGCCAAGCCGTAGCTGGCGAAGGCTGGTCACTTGTTTCTACTCTCGAGCAGTTTCTGAAAACGCGGATCTTTCCTTATCGGGTCCCAGACCGGATCGAGTCGGAAATTGTTTACTTTGTAATCCGACGGAAGACTGCGAAAGACTTCGATCTGCTTGAAAGCCGAATCGGGTTCGCCAGCCCAGGTATAAGCCCGCGCGAGGTTGAAGTAGAACCATCGCTTCGCAACCATGTCGGTCGGGGGTCCAAGCTCCAAAGCCCGCACGGCCTCGGCAATGGCGGATTTTTTCCAGGCCATTTGCGCGTAGAGAAGGGCGACGCCGGCATGAGCGCCCGACGATGAAGGGTCCTTGGCAAGATCGGCTTCAGCCTTCCACCTCTCGGCATCAAAACACTCATAGGCGCGAGGAAAGTCGCCGGCGTAAAGACGAATGATTGCTTCGTTGAATATCTTCGTGTCCTGCGATCCGAAGCCGCCGCTGTCGACCCACGGCAGGGTCTCGCCCGGGTATGCCTGGAGCAACCGGAGAGCTTCCGGGAAATTGCGTTCGTAAATGGCGAGAGTGCAATAGGCGGAAGTAACTCTGCCGTCGGGATCCTGACCGGAAGGCAAACCGGCAAGGATCGCGCGGGCGCGGCGGGTATCGCCGGTCCAGGAAATCTCCGCCTGGGCCCGCTGGAGACGAAAGTAAATCGATTCGGGTGCCAGCAGTAACGCGTGATCCAGCGCGGCGCGTGATTCGGCCTCGCGATCCAGTTCCTTTAGAAGGACTCCGTAGCTAAAGAAGTTTTTTGCTTCACGCGGCCCCAGCTCCGTGGCGCGTTTGAAATTGGCCACCGCTTCGTCGTTCCAACCCATTCCCCACTGCGTGACCGCGGCCGTCATCAGGAGAGAGGCATCGTTAGGCTGGAGACGCACGGCCGTATCCAGTTCCCGTCTTGTTGTCGCGGCGTCGTTCGCGTTTTGGGCGCAGCGCGCCAGCGAGGAATGCGCCTCCGCGGAATTCGGATCCAAACGGAGTGCTTCTTCCGCGTTCTTCCGCGCCTCGGCCAGCCGGGCCATGTTCCCCCACTCGAAATATTCGTACAGGAGGGCTTGCACCAGGCTGAGGCGCGCCCGCGCGAGCACAAACTTTGGGTCCAGCGCAAGGGCTTGCTTGTAGAAGCTCTCGGCGCTCAACAGATTTTCCCGCGAATTTTCCGGCCGTAGCTGGATTTCGCGCCCCTTCAGATAGGCCACATAAGCATCGGGGTTATCGGTCAGCTTGGCTTCGACGCGCGCCTTTTCCTCAGCGGTAAGGGTGGCGCGCAGGGCGCCCGCGATTTCGGAAGCCAGTTCCCCCTGCAAAGTGATGGAGTCCGTCAGGGTGCGATCATAACGCTCCGCCCAGAGGTGCTGGTCGCTCGCGGTATCGATCAACTGGACATTCACGAGCACGCGATTTCCCACCCGGCGCACACTGCCCTCCAGCACACTGGCGACGCCGAGTTCCTTTCCGATCTCACGGAGGTTCCGCGCGTTTTTATTGCGGTACGACATCACGGACGTGCGCGAGATCACTTTCAAATCTTTGATCTTGGCCAGGCTCGTGAGGAGATCGTCCTGGATTCCGTCGGCGAAAAACGCGTTCTCCTTGTCGTCCGAAAGATTCTCGAGGGGAAGGACCGCGATACTTTTGGCCGGGATTGCCACCGCGGTAGTGGTGGATGTGACGGTTGGGCGCGGCGCCCGGTTTAACCACCACCACAATCCGCCCAGGACAAGCACGCCAAAAACAACCTGGGCTGCGAAGCCGATGCGCCGGCGGCGCAGCTTGCGAGCACGAAGCGTTTCCGCTCGTTGCGCCCGTTGGATCTTCTCCGGCACGTCCGGATTGCCAACACTCCCGGTGTAGAGGTTAACGAGAGAGACTTTCACTCCGTGCTTCACTTCCGCTTCGCCGAGGTCGTGCAGGTGTGGTTGCCACTTGCTGTATTGCGCGAGGTCAGCCGCCACGCGACTGGATAAAAGGATGTGGCCCGCGTCGCCGCAATCCATTACCCGTTGCGCCATGTTAATGCCGACGCCGGCCACGTTCGGCCGGTCGTTCACATCGACAATGAGATCGACGGGGCCGCTATCCACACCCATGCGAAGCTGGATTTTGGGACGACTTTTCAACGCTTCCGCAATCTCGAGCGCGCATCGCACGGGAGCATCGAGGCTGGTAAAAAACGCGAGCGCCATCCCGTCGCCCGTCGGCAATCGCACCAGTTTGCCCGCCGTTTCCGCCGCCCGGAACTGCTCCGTTCCTCGGACGACCTGATTCAATTCCTTGAGCAGCTCGCTCTGTTGATCGATCGGCTGCCTGGAATACCCAACGATGTCTGTGAACAGGACATGTGCGATCTCCAGTTGAGAAAAGGTTTCAGACTCCGAGGCCATGTCTCGCCGGGGAGGTTAGAGGAAAAGCTGAAAAACGGAAACGCTGAAAAACTGAAATGAAATTCGGTTTTCGAGCGTTTGAAAGCCCGGCCGTTACTCCCGCGCAACGAGCAAAAATCGACGAGGACGAGCGCGCTGTAGCCGCGCCGCTTTCAAAGCCCGGCCTCGCTCATTTGAGCTGCGTTACGGGTCGGCGCACCCCTCCCGTGTGAGCCGGACGCCGCAGCTCGCCACGGCGAGTTCGTCCGAAGGCGAACGCGGCGTCCCTACCAATGATCTCCGACCTATGAGGCAGCTGGAATCGCTCGATGCCAGCGCAGATCGAGGGCGAATTTGCTTTTCCAGTTTTCGAGGACGGCAGCGTGAGACGCGGTGAGCTTTTCGATCAGGGACGGCGCAATCGATACAGGTGCGGGAATTAGACGATCGTTGGCGCTGTGCTCGGTCGAAGGAATCCCCTGGAGTTGGGTGTTCATGTTTCACTGTTAAAGCATCAGGTATGCGGGATTCCTGGGGAATACTACTGAGGCGGGCCTGGATGAGGAAAAAAGCTAAAAAGCTAAAAAGCTGAAAAGCTAAAAAACTGAAAGAGGATCCGATTTTAGCGTTTCAGCGTTTCGGCATACTTTGACTCGACGCCGCGACTTGAACGATCTTCGAACCATAGTGCACGCGCGAATCGAATTGGAAACTTTGCTTCAAAGCCCCGAGCCGATCCTCGCGCTCGCGCCGATGCAGGATGTCACGGACCTGCGCTTCATGCGGTTGATCAGCGGATACGGGAATGCGGACGTTTATTTCACCGAATACTTCCGGGTTCTGCCCGAGTCGCGGCTCGATCCGCAAATTCTTGCCTCCATCACGCAAAATCCGACCGGCCGTCCGGTTATCGCGCAGATGATCGGCAACGACACCGCGGCGCTCGTCCGCACCGCGCGCGAGCTCCAACAGCATCCCGTCGCGGCGATCGACCTGAACCTCGGCTGCCCCGTGCCGATCGTGTATCGCAAATGCGCGGGCGGCGGTTTGCTCCGCGACCCTGCCCGCATCGACCAGATCCTGGGCGCGTTGCGTGAAGCTGTCGCGATCCCGTTCACGGTGAAGACTCGGATCGGGTTCGATGACACCGCTGTCTTCGAAGAGCTCCTGCCGATCTTTGCCCGGCATTCGCTCGACCTGCTCACCGTCCACGCGCGGACGGTGAAAGAGATGTATCGCAGCGCGCCTCGATACGATTTCATCGCGCGCGCCGTCGCCGCGATGTCGTGCCCGGTGCTCGCGAACGGCAACATCTATTCCGCCCCAAAAGCCAGCGAAGTCCTCGCGCTCACCGGTGCGCGGGGGCTCATGATCGGCCGCGGCGTCATCCGCAATCCCTGGCTCTTCCGCCAGATCCGCGAACAACGTCGCGGCGCGCCCGTCTTCTGCCCGACCGGCCGCGACGTGCTCGAATATGTCCACGCGCTTTACGAAGCGGTCAGCACGCCCGGCATCCGGGAGTCAGCCCAGATCAACAATATGAAGAAGTATATGAACTTCATCGGTCTCGGCGTTGAACCGACCGGTGAGTTCCTCCACCAAATCCGACGCGCCACCACCCGCGCCGAATTCTTCACCCTCTGCCGCCGGTTCCTCGATCACGACGCCCCGATGCCGCTCGAGCCCTTCCCGATCGCCTTGAACTCCACCGATGTCATGGCCGGCGCCATGCGCTGATCGCCGCGAATGGCTGGATGACTAGTTGCCAATAACAGTCAACGCTCGGCTAGCGCGAGGAACTCGCCGTTTTTGATGCCTGCCCAACCTTTCCGCGGAACAGTGATGGCCGTATGTCCGGATTAAGTCGCGCGCCCGCCTCCTGTCCACGCACTCGTCGAGTAGTGTCTTCACTCGACCGCGGCCGCGAGCACGAGAGTTTTTGCTTCATTCCGCCCTGTCGCGCCGTAGCCTTGGCGTAGGCGGATAATTCGAAGATTTAAATTTGTTTTCGGATTCCGAGCTTCGGATTTCGAATTTGTTCGGCAGGCGCGTCCCTGGCTCGCCGTAGCCTCGTGCGAAGGCTGGCGCCGGCCGCTTAATGTCCTCACTCGCTGCGCGAAAATGATTGCCGAGCAGAACTCCCATGGAGCAGCCTTGCCTCATGATTAATGGCAGCGGAATCCGAAAAGCCGACCACCCGATCGAACCATTTCTTCTCGACCGCTGGTCGCCGCGCGCGATGTCGGGTGAGGAAATCTCCACCGACGAATTGATGCGCCTGTTTGAGGCGGCCCGCTGGGCGCCCTCTTCGTTCAACGCGCAACAGTGGCGTGCGCTCTATGCGCGTCGCGGCAACGAGCATTGGCCGACCTTCCTCGGATTACTCGTAGAGGGAAACAAAGCCTGGGCGCAAAATGCGGCCGTTCTCGTCCTCTTCATTTCGCGGACGACATTCGAATACAACGGCGAACCTTCCATCAGCCATTCCTACGATACCGGCGCGGCGTGGGAGAATTTCGCCCTGCAAGGATTTCACCAGGGGCTGGTCGTGCATGGCATGGAAGGCTTCGATTACGACCGCGCCCGCACCGAATTGAAAATCCCGGATGGATTCCGGGTCGAAGCCATGGCGGCGGTTGGCAAACCCGGCGCGAAAGAAACGCTCCCAGAAAAACTGCGGGCAAAAGAAAGCCCGAACGATCGCCGCAAACTGACCGAGAGCATTTGCGAAGGGCCGTTTCAATTCTAGCGACCGACCTGAACCCAATTCCGGTTTCCGCAATCCGAAATCGATTTCGCTAAGCGCTGTTGGGTTTGCCCCATCCTCGCCGCTCGTCTGCCATCGGTCACGCGTCTGCTTCCAAGTGGAAGCGGCGTTTCCGATCATGTTTGGAGTCTCGACGAAGTGATTGCCCTGCTGTAAGGGGCCTCCGTTTGCGGCCTCGGAGTAACCGCAAGACTTCGGATTCAAACTTTTCCATGTCCGTCCAGCCGGACTGAATCAACTGCTTGGATACGTGGGCGCCGCACTGCACGCCCAACAGAAATTCCAATTCCTTGGCTTGCTGGAATTGCTGCTGTTCCGTGAGGATTTGGACTTCAGGGCGTTTCATATCGGCCGGATATTAGCCGCACTTCAAATTCCCGCCAGCAAACTGTACCACTACCGCCACGGCGTCTTCCCCGGGCGGGGGATGGCAGCTGTGGCGCGGGTCTTCTATCTTTGCGCGTTTCGTGAAACGAAACCAGAAATTAATGTCCGTTCCAACCGCTCTCTTGTACATGTTTGAATGAAGGAAAACAAATGAAACCGGCGACTCACAGAATACGCCGCGATCTGATTCCACTAACTCATACAGGCCTGACTATGAAAATATTGCTTTCTCTGGGCGCCAGTCTTCTCTCGGCTAGCTTAATTCTTTCGCGGCGAGTCACTTTCACGCTGCTTTTTCTGGGCGCGGGGCTGGTGCTCGTGCAGCCGTGCGCGGGCGATTCCGGTGTTTTTAATAACACTGGGAGCCTCGCGACAGGACGCGCCAATCAAACGGCGACGGTGCTATCTAACGGCAAGGTGCTCGTCGTAGGCGGAAGAACTACCGGCTTTGTCTCTCTCGCGAGCGCGGAACTGTATGATCCGGCGAGCGGGACCTGGAGCGCTACCGGCAGCCTCGCGACCGCACGGACGGACCACACGGCGACGTTGTTGTCCAACGGCAAGGTGCTCGTCGCAGGAGGATTTAACAGCGACAGTGGTACCCTCGCGAGCGCGGAACTGTA
>PLCM01000040.1 GCA_003134765.1 Spartobacteria bacterium
GTCGTCAGTGCCGGACAGACACTGAGCAATATTAGCCTCCGGGCGCAACAGCCGACCCGGCACGTCATTCTGCATCTGATCGATAACACCGGCGCCGTTTATGAGGGCGCGCGGATCAAGATCACCACTACGGCCGGCGGTACGACCTATACGGCTTATGCTTTCACGGACGTGAATGGCGAAGCGAACCTCCCCGCTTTTGATGGCATCTGGACACTCATCGGGAATGGACCTGAGCTGTTTGCGGGCGGCTTCCGCCAGCTAACGCAGCAAACTATTACCGTCAGCGGCAGCGATGTTAATCTCTCGCTGCAATTGCAATTGCTGCCTGCGACCGGAAACACGCTGGTCAACCTCTCCACCCGGGGCACGGTGCAAACCGGCGACAATGTGCTCATCGGCGGCTTCATTGTTCCCGGTGTTGCTCCAAAGAAAGTCCTGGTCCGCGCGATCGGACCATCGCTCTCTGGTTCGGGAGTTAACGGCGCGTTAGCCGATCCCACGCTCACACTTTTCGACGGCGGCGCGCACCAAATCGGCTTCAACGACAACTGGGTCGATAGCCCGGACAAGCAGGCCATCATCGACACTACCGCTCCGCCGACCAACGACAAGGAATCTGCGATCATCGCCACCCTGGCGCCGGGGAATTACACGGCGAAAGTCGCCGGGGCCGGTAGCGCCACCGGGGTCGCCCTGGTCGAGCTCTACGACCTGGACTCATTTTCCAGCTCCACGCTGGCGAACATCTCCACACGCGGTCGCATCAACCAGGGCGAAAATGTATTGATTGCCGGTTACATCGTCGGCGGCTACAAGCCCCAGCGTGTCGTCGTTCGTGCCATCGGGCCTTCGTTGACCCAGTTTGGCGTAAGCGACGCCCTGGCCGATCCGTTCCTCGAGCTGCACAACGCGCAGGGAACCATCATCATGTCCAACAACGACTGGCAAGACACGCAGAAACAGGAGTTGATCGATACGACGATTCCACCTTCCGATCCGAAAGAATCAGCCCTCGTCACCAATCTGACGCCCGGTAATTATACGGCGGTTGTTTCTGGAGTTGGAGGCAGCACCGGAGTTGGCCTCGCCGAGGTTTACAACATCACCGGGAATTAGGCGCTACCTCGAATCGAACGGGCCCACTCAGAATCGCTTTTTGACAAACGCTCTGCTTGAAGCCGATTTCAGGTAACGCTCGAGGGTGACGGCGCGGGTCAGGTCAGAGAGCGCCACAGATGTCTTGAGGCGCCATGGCTTCCATTTTGAGGTATATCGAACCTGACCCGAATTGTGCCGCAATATTCGGGCGCGAAGGTCTCGAGTCCGGCCAATGTAGAACCGGTCGAGTCAGCCTCGCTTTGAAGGATGTAGACGTAAACGAATCGATTCATTTGTTCTGGGGAAATCGCAGTTTTCGCTTTGCGCCATTCGGCAAGGCAAAAAGAATTCACCGATATCTGGCCTGCCGAGTCGAAGCTCGCCGCCTAACGCGTCGCAACGTTCATAGTCGTCCGCCTTCGCTAAAGCACCCGGTTCCGCCCAGAGTATGTGCCAGCAAAATGGCCAGTAAACAGCAATGAAAGAGCCCGCGCGAGTAGTCACAGATTGCGCTAGATTACCCAGGTATAAACTGTTTCTATTGAGCTAAATACAGGGGAAAACAGCGCCGAATCCTACCTCTGGAGCCATTCGCGGGGCACGACGACCTGTCGGCGGATCAGCGAAATCCGCCGCCATTGACGGAATCGCTCGCAACCTCTACATGAGTCGCCGAATGGCTGTTGTCGCAGAAGGAAAACACACAATTTCGCCGTTCACGGCCACCTGCATCGTCGTCGCAAACATGGTGGGGACCGGGATTTTCACCAGCCTCGGGTTCCAGGTCGCCGGGCTGCCCACCGGCTTCGCCATTCTCGCGCTTTGGATCGCGGGAGGCATCTGCGCGCTTTGCGGGGCGCTCTCTTACGCCGAGATTGGCGCGGCGCTTCCCCGTTCCGGTGGCGAATATCATTTTCTAGGCGTGATTTATCATCCGGCCCTCGGGTTTCTTGCCGGTTGGATCTCGGCCACAGTCGGTTTCGCGGCCCCGGTCGCCATCGCAGCGATCGCGTTCGGTACCTATTTTGCCGACGTTGTTCCGGGGTTGAACCCGATCATTTTGTCGATCGCGGTCGTGACGATTTGCACGGTTGTGCTCCTGCGCGATCTCCAGCTCGGCAGTGCCTTTCAAAACGGATCCACGATTTTGAAAATCGCCCTCATTGTTATCATCATCGCCGCCGGCTGCTGGGTAAAATCATCGCAACCCATCTCGTTCCTTCCCGCCAGGAACGATGGCGCCTTGATTTTGAGCGCGCCGTTCGCGGTCAGTCTTTACTGGGTCATGTATGCCTACTCCGGCTGGAATGCTTCGACCTACATCGTGGGAGAACTGCGGAATCCCGCGCGCACCATTCCGCTTTCAGTCGGCCTGGGGACCATTCTGGTCATGGCGCTTTATCTGGCGATGAACGCCGTTTTCCTCCGCACGACCCCGGTCGCCGAGATGGCCGGCAAACAACAGGTCGCGATCATCGCCGGCGCTCATATTTTCGGGACCGCGGGCGCCAAGATCATGGGCCTCTTTATTTGTCTCGGCCTGGTTTCCACGGTGAGCGGAATGATGTGGATCGGTCCCCGCATCACCGCCGCCATGGGCGAAGATCTGCGCCCCCTTAACTGGCTGGCCCGGCGCAACCCGCACGGCGTTCCCACCAGCGCCATCCTCACGCAATTCGCCATTGTCATGGTCCTTCTGCTCACGGCCACGTTTGAAACCGCGGTCAATTACGTCCAGTTCAGTCTCACCCTTTGTTCCACTCTGACCGTCCTGGGTGTGTTCGTTCTGCGCTGGCGAAGGCCCGATCTCCTGCGGCCCTACCGGACGTGGGGATATCCGGTTACGCCGCTCATTTTTCTGGGAATCAGTATCTGGATGCTGGAACACCTGCTGGCCGATTCTTCGACCCGGGCGCCCTCACTCTGGGGACTTGCCACCATGGCGTTAGGGTTGATCGTCTATTTTCTTTCTCCGAAAACCAGGGTGGCACGACCGTCATAAGCGCATTCATGAAACGATTTCTGCTTATTTTGCTGGCCGCCCTGTCCACCAGCCCCATTTTCGCGCAACGCGCCACCCTTGATGATACGGCGCGCTTTCTGGCCGGAATTCCGGTGAGCGGCCCGCTCGCGCCACTTACCCACGATCCCGCCTGGCTCGACCATGCGCGCAACCTCGACAGCGCCTGGTTCAAGAAAGATTACTTTCAGATCCGGCCGATTCGCGCCTGGATGCTGGCGAATGCCAGTGAGTATTACTCGAGCACCAATCCGGTCTACTACATGTTTGGCGGCCCGGATTTTCTTTACGCGAACCTCTTTTTCCCGCAGGCCAAGACCTACATTCTCGCCGGCCTCGAACCGGTGGGGCAAGTGCCCGATCTGAATCGAATGGATCCGGCGGCGCTGCGCACCGACTTGAATGCCTTGCGCGACTCGATGCACACGGTTCTGCAAACCCACTACTTCATTACCAAGGACATGCGGACCGACCTGACCCGTGCCAATCTCGGCGGCACGCTCCCCATCCTCTACGTCTTTCTGGCCCGCATGAATTGCACCGTTCTGGATACGACCTACGTAAAGAGTCCCGCCGAAGGCGTGAAGATCAACTTCACGCGCGACGGAAACCAGCAGACTCTCTATTACTTCAAGACCGATCTCTCCGGCGGGCCAAGTCCCTTCTTGAAGTGGTGCGCGGGACACGGAGCCGGACTTAGTCTTCTAAAGGCGGCCTCGTACCTTATGCATACCGAAGGTTTTTCCGGTGTGCGCAATTTTCTTCTGAACAACAGCCGTGTCATTATCCAGGACGATTCCGGTATTCCGTTGCGAGCTTTTCCCAAGACCTGGAAGGTCGATTGCTACGGGCGCTATGTGCCTCATGCGGAAATGTTCGGCAAATACCATCAGCCGGATCTGGCCGCGATCTACAATCAGCAACCGCCGCCGGCGGAGCTTGGGTTTGCCTTTGGTTACCATTGGCAAAAAGAACGCGGCCTCCTTATGATGGCGACGCGAAAGTAGATTTTGCGGCTCCCATAATTCAACCCCACTCGTAGCACCTTGTCTCTCCGCACCCTTTTTGTCTTTGGTTGGTTAAGCGTGTCCTTGCCCCTATTCGGCGCGGACCCGGCGGCGGATGTGACCGCGAAATTTCTTGCTGGCCTGCCGGTGAATGGGACACCACTGGAAAGCTACGCGAACGCCCCGGGCTACAAGAGCCATGTGAGCGATCTGGATCGCGCCTGGAAACAGTTCGACGAACGACAGCTCGCCCGGATCCGCGAGTGGGCGCCACAAGCTCTGGGGCCGGCGTATCAGGATAGCGGACCGATGTATTACATGTTCAGTGGCCCTGACTTTCTTTATGCCAACGCATTCTTTCCCAACGCCAGCACCTACATCCTTTGTGGCACCGAACCGGTCGGGCCAATCCCGGACATTTCCAGGATTTCTCCTCACGTCCTGCCATCCGCGCTGGCGAATCTGCGCAAATCTCTCGACTCGGTCCTGAGCTGGAGCTTTTTCATTACCAAGAACATGAAGGTCGACCTGCGGCAGACGCAGTTGAACGGCACCCTCCCAGTTCTCTACGTTTTCCTCGCCCGCGCGAGCTGCACGATTGACCAGGTTGAGACCGTTGCCCTCGATAAAACGGGAGCCTTTGTTCCTGAAGGAAAAGGGACCACCCCTGGGGTTAAAATAACTTTCACCGGACCCGCGGGCCGTCCGCAGACGCTCTACTATTTCACCACGGATCTGGCTGATTGGGGTATCAGGCTAAACCCGAACTTTGGGAAGTTTTGCGAACAGCAAGGCCAGGGCGTTACCCTTCTGAAAGCGGCCTCCTATCTCATGCACTCGGATAACTTTTCGCAAGTGCGCGGCTATCTTCTAGCGCACAGCAAAATCATTCTTCAGGACGACTCCGGCATTCCCTATCGATTCTTTGCGAAGGACAAATGGAACGTCCGATCTTACGGACGTTATCCCGGACCCATCAGGCGGTTCCTCAAGAACGCGCAGCCCGAACTGGCGAGGGAGAATGCCGCCAGCGCGCCGCCGCCTTTGCCGTTTAGCTTTGGTTATCAGTGGCAACCCAGTCGCTCGTCTCTGATCGTCGCAACGCCGAAATAGTATCTAACCTTTCTTTGGCAGGGCGAGACTCTGTTTGTTTCTGTAGCCGTCGCCCTGTGGGCGACGTCATCGCTTCCGGAGGCGCGACCCCCCGCACGCTTGTCGAGCCGCGGAGGGTTACGACGGACTGCACCTGCTCAAAGTAACGACCTTCCCCGGGATTCAAAGCGACGTCAGAATGGCCCTCATCCTAACCTTCTCCCAATCGGGAGAAGGAACTACCTCTCCCCGTGGGAGAGGGTTCGCCGGAAGCTGCAATCGCGTTGAGTTAGTTCTTACTTGCCGACAAGTAACCGCAGGAAGTTCGCGTCCGAAAAACGCGCTCCGGAACCGTGTCGTACCACGACCAGGTTCATCGAAGGGATAACGTAAAGTCGTTGATAACCTGAACCGATACACGCGACCAGGTCGCTTGGAGCATTGCGACAGAGAACGGTCCCTCCCCAACTCTGGCGCTGCCACTTCGGAATCAACATCGACTCGATATCGAACTCACGCCCGCCTGGCGCCTGGCGGTTGTTCCACCAGCCTAACGAAAAGGCACGGTTCGCGCCCGATCCACGCCAGCATTGAGACATGGACCCGGGGCTGACGATGGGCGCGCCACCGCTGAGCACGACTTCACCGAGTTTGGCCCACTGCCGCGCACTGAGGAGCCAGCCGGCCGCAAGAAGAGGGTTTCCCGCGCTGTCCGTCAAATAGCGTTGCGACCCGAGCCCCAGCTTGTGCAGAACGCGTCGCTCCAAATAATGAGTCGGCGATTCTCCATGAAGTTTTTCTTTTAGCACAGCGTGAAAAACCTGGAGCGCGCTCGGCCCGTAGATAAACGCATTTCCCGGACTGGCCACCAGCGGCGCGCGGATTGCGATGCTATCGCGATCGCCCGGATCGTTGTTGTGCAGGTAAAAGACAGGCTCGAGTCCGGACGAGAAATCGAGCAGTTGCCGGATTGTGACGCGCGCTTTGCGTGGATCGGCATTCCAGGACGAAATCGTGTCGGCCACCCGCTCATCCAGGCTGAGCAACCCATCCTCTGCGGCCGCCAGTGCCGCCAAGCCCCAGAACGCTTTCGTCCCGCTATAGATTTTGTGCGGTTCGCCCGCCGATTGCTCCAGCAACGTTTGCCCATTTTGCAACGCCAGGAACGACGTTCCGCCCGCGCTTGAGGAATAGGCGGCGGCGGCCCGAATCGAAGCCGGATTAACCGGACTGGCCACGGCTGTGGCCGCAGCGAGGAACAAAATGATCATTCCTTTCTTCATCGCACTCACATTTTGCCCATCGCGTCCGCAATTGCCAGCGGTTCTCTTGTCCGAACGTTTGCAATCCGGTTTTCGAGACGTCTGCCGAAATTGGTAGGGCGAGACTTCGTCGAGCCGCTGCTTCTTCCCGCACCATATGGGAACCGCTTTCGGCTCGACAGAGTCTCGCCCTACCAAAATGTTCGTTCTGCCTGGCTATGGCAATCCCGCGACGGATTCCCTGACAACGACTTTCCCATCGCGATCTTTGAAGACAAGAAAATGATCGACCGAAATCTCAACGGAAAGACCCGTCGCTGGCTCAAGCAGCCGGTCGATGAAAAGGACCCAGGCGTGTTTGTCGGGCTGATGATAATAAACGTGGAGGTAACAGGCAGCCCGACCGGAATACGGCAGGTACCAAAAAGCGATCAACTCGCGCCCCGCGGTTGTAAACTCCCATTTCTCGACATGTCCAAACCCGATCGTGGTGCCGAAATGATTCACCAATTCTTCGCGTGTTGTGGCTGACTTGAGCGGGTTCCCGAAGTCCGCGCCATTCGAATTGGCGGCAACAAGAAACAAGACAAGGCAAACGCCCGCGACTAATGGCTTTGACGTTCCCATTTTTGCAGGACGAACTGAATGCGGGGATTCTCATCGTTTGGGCGGGTCGCAGCGTCGAAGTCCGTGCAAGCGATGGTCACGCGTAGTCCGATCGATTCGGCCATCGAGCGCATTTCCAAAGGCGTAAACAATTGCCACTCGAAGTCCTCGCCCCCACCGCCCTCGTAATCCAGTCTTACGAAGAGGCGCCTGTCTTCAACCCGCTTTGTTTCCCGCACGATTCCGCCGGTTGCCTCAAGGGTTCGCGCTCCCTGATGTTGCTCAAAGAATTCCGGGTTCCAGAGATCTAAAATGATCCGGCCGCCGTCCCGGACACCGCTTGCCAGCCGCCCGAGCAGTTCGCGGTTCGTCGCCGCATCGAAGTAACCGAAGCTCTGCGACATGATAATAACAACATCGTAAACGGCAGGCGCCGGTTGAAAGTCGCGGAGATCAGCCTCGATGTAAACGGGCCCGCGCGCCAACTCACGCGCTCCCGTTATGGCGCCCACGTCGCGTTCAACACCCGTCACTGAATAACCGCGGTTCGCGAGGGCGCGCGCATGCCGACCCATTCCACAACACAGATCCAGAACTTTCCTGAAGTCGGGCAAAGGCGCGCACGTGCAGACGAATTCAACCTCTTCGTTCGTGCGTTCCTCAGCGATGCCAACGTGGAACAAACTAAACCAATGCCCCGAGTACAAATTCGTCTGAACCATTGAGCGCCGGCGAGGGTGTCCCGATGAGACACCAGATCACCTAAGCCCCAGGAGGACGAGGATAAACACACCACGGCGACGCGAGGTCTCCCGCCGAGCATAAGACGTTACGGCGGAGGGCGTGATCGGCGTTGCGGGCAAACGAAAGAGATTGCCAATGTAATTCAGAATGACAGAACCCGTTAGAAGCATTACGATAATGCTTCAGGCGTCGAATCAGAGTTGAAAGGTCACATTATGTTTCGCCCAAAAATTGCCACGGCCATCGGCCTTCTTTCTCTCCTCATCGTCTCTGCCCCAGCCAGCCAAAACCTTTCCACCCGGATGCAGGTGCTCACGGGCGAAAACATCGGCATCGGGGGCTTTATCATTACTGGGAACATCCCGAAGCACGTTGTCATTCGGGCTTTGGGACCAACCCTGACGTCGTTCGGTTTCACTGCCGCTCAGGTCTTGATCGACCCCATCCTGGAAGTGCAAGGTCCCGGCTCCTTTGGCTCGATCAAGAATGATAACTGGAGAGATTCCCAGGAAGCGCAGATCAACGCCGATGGCCTCGCGCCGGCTAACGATTCCGAGTCCGCCATCGACGCCACCTTACCGCCCGGAAATTACACCGCCCTGGTGAGCGGAAAGAACAACACCACCGGCCTCGCCTTGATCGAAGTCTACGACGTCGATCCCTCCGACCCGTCACGCCTCGCGAATCTTAGCACCCGGGCCCTGGTGGGCACGGGCAATAATGTTGTCATTGGCGGTTTCATTCTCGGCAACAGCAATTCCAGCGACAAAGTCGTCGTTCGTGGTCTCGGTCCCAGTCTCGCAAGTTCCGGAGTCGCAAGCCCATTGGCTGATCCCACTCTGGAGCTGCACGACAGCAACGGCGCGCTGATCCGAGCCGACAACGACTGGCAGGACGACGCGGCGCAGGCTGCCGAGATCAGCGCCGACGGTCTCGCGCCGACAAACCCGAAGGAAGCCGCCATCGTCGCCTCCCTTGCTCCTGGCGCGTATACCGCCATTCTCGCGGGGGCCAACAACACTACCGGCGTTGGGCTGGTCGAAGTTTACGATGCCAACGGGCCGTCGTTCTTCCCGCAGCACCTCTACGTCGGTAACGACAACACACCGGGACAGGTCCTCCAGTTCACGTTGCCCCTCACTTCAAGCTCGACTTCAAACTTTGCGATCGCTTCCAATGACGTGGTCGCCGTCGCGACGGATTCGAATGGAAACCTCGCGGTCGGCGATAACGCGGGCCACTTACAGTTCTTCACCGCGCCGCTCTCCGGTTCGAGCACGCCCGCCGCGGCGTTCAAAAATGGCGCGGCATCGAACAACGGTCAGATCGCCTTCATGAATACGGGCGACTTCTGGGCGGCGACGGTGTCGAACCGCGTGAACCGGTTCAACGCGCCGTTCAGCAACGCGAGCCTTCCGGCGGCGTTCGTCACCGATCCGGGAATGGTGTCGGATATCGGCACTGCGATTGACCCCGCGCAGAACCTCTACATCGCGAACGCCGGCACCGGGAATGCCGCCGCCTGCGCCGGCACCTCCTCGCCGGGAGGCGGCTGCGGAAGCAACCTCTACGTCTACGCGCCGCCGTACACCGGTGCACCGATCATCACGCCGAACGTGATCAACTACCCGTTCGGGTCCGCCAGCACCGCATATCGCAAGATCGCGGTGAATGCGACGCGCTTGTACGCGGCCTCGGTGGCGAACGCGCCGGGACGCGTTGACGTGTACAACCTGCCGATCACGGCGGCAAGCACTCCGGCGTTCAACCTCCAGACCGGCGTGAACACGCCCGAAGGGCTCGCGCTCGATCCGGCCGGAAACCTCTACATCGGCAACCTCAGCGATGCGACCATCACGGTCTACACCGCACCGATCACCGCCTCGAGCGTGCCGTCGTCCATCTTCAAGGTCAGCAACGGTGCCTTCGCCATCTTCGGGATTGCGATTGGGAAGTAAGTATAATCGCAACCACCGTTTCTGCTGTCATCCTGAGTCCGGCAGCTCCCGGACCTCTAATTCTTGCGAGCGAAGCGAGAATCAAGAACTTACGCGTTAAACTTCACACCACCGTAAACCCAACGCGAGCGAGCTAGCTATTAGTAATATCTGCCTTCGGTCGCCCCGCGTATATCGCCGCCAACAGAAGAGCGTAGATGAGAGCGTGCAGCACGGAACCCACGATGCCGAACGCGGTAAACGCCCACATTCGGCTTGCCCGCTGTCCGTTCTCTATCACCCACTGCTGAAGCATCGTCTGCGCTAGAGGCATGAGGAAACAGAGGACGAGGACAAGCCCGAAACCAAGGAGCGCCCAAAGCGAAGCACTGGATGCCTCCCGCCATCGGCCGAGGATCACCACGCCGGCCACAAAACAAATGAGGAGCGTCGGCACGTTCACCGCAAACATGGAAAGGAATATCTTCAGCTGGTCAGTGTGTTCCATAGATCTGCTCAGCAAATGATGAGTTGCCGCCGAAAGCGAGCCGAATCAGCCTGCCAAGCCGGAGCCTTGGCGACGGCTGGAGGGCGTGAGGTCAGAAGTCTGCTGAGAACGGCAGTCGGAGGTCAGCGGACGGAGATCGATGTCATCCCGAGGCGCGTAGACGCCGAGGGACCTCCCAGTCAGTCTAAGTTCACCCAAACCAGAACCGAGACCGCCGTCCGCTTTAGCCTCCGCCCTTGCGAAAGCCTTCTGTAGCCTAGTGGCGCGCCGGTTGGACCGATTACTACCCCTTCAGCGGCTCCCGCAACATCATCCTCCGCGGCCTCCCCGTGCCAAAGACATTTGGGTCCGCGTCCGCGCCATCGGCCCCCACCACACCAAAAGCGCCTGGAGCGATCCCGCAACGATCTTGGTGAACTAAGGCAAAGCAAACGCCGAGATTCACAGACTGATTCCTTCCTCTTCTCCTTCAACCTTTATCCAGCGCGGGCGCTTCCAGAGGAGAACAGTGCGCCCTCAACGGATGAAGTTCAACCCATTGGGAATGAATTGCGGAAAAATGTAGGCATACAGCATCACGATGATCCCGACGATGGCCGCAAGCGCCACCGAGTGCCAGAACAGGTAGCGGAAAATGGAGCCTTCGTTCCCGACTTGATTGGTGGCGGCCGTCGCAATGCATATCGATTGCGCGTCAACCATCTTGCCCATCACGCCCCCGGCGCTATTCGTGGCGCACATCAGAATGGGACTGAGATGGAGCTGCTGCGCAGTGATTCGTTGCAGATTTCCAAAAAGCGCGTTCGACGAAGTGTCGCTGCCGGTCAGCGCGACGCCGAGCCATCCGATGTAGGCGCCGAAGAACGGAAAGAGCCAGCCAGTCCGCGTGAAGGCCAGACCCAGCACGGCGTCCATGCCCGAGTAGCGCGTCACGTAACCTATCCCTAGCATGCAAGTCATCGCGATGATGGCGAATCGCAAGCGCACGAGAGTCTTGACGAAGATGCCGAACATCCGGCCGAAGCTGAGCCTGAGAAGAAGTCCAGCAAGGATGGCGGCCAGGAAACAACCGGTGCCGGTAGCAGTCAGCCAGTTGAAATCGAAGCGGGCGGCTTCCGGTGTTGGTTTGGCAGCGACAGGCATCGTTCGCAAAACTTTTCCGTGGAGCCAGGGCCAGTCCCAACCGGCTGGACCGGGGCGCGGCTTGCCATCGGCCATTACTACTTTGAACGAAGGAGTCGTGGCTTCGTTGAGGGCGTTCTTGATCGAGGGAAGTCCCCAGCAAAGAACGAAGATCGACAGGATCAGGAAAGGCATCCACGCCTTCGCGGTTTGTCCGGCGGAGTAATGTTTGCCGGAGCTTGTCGCGGAGGATGCGCTCACGGCCGCTTCGTCGGGGAACCGCCAGATGTTTTTCGGTTGCCAGACGCGCAGAAAGAGCATCGTTACAACGAGCGACACGATCCCCGCGGAAATATCCACGAGGTTGCTGTCCATATGATTGGACCAGAACCACTGCGTCGCCGCGAAAGAACCGCCGACGACCAGGATCGCGGGAAAGACCTGGAGTGTTTCTTTCCAACTCACCATGGACCGCACCAGCCAGAAAGGAACGACCACGGCGGTGATCGGAAGGATGCGCCCGATCATCGCGTTGAGATCGCTCTCATTCAGCGCGGTCACAGCCGCCAGGGTGTGCACGGGCGTGCCGATGGCGCCCCATGCCACCGGCGAAGTGTTGGCAATCAGATTGAGGGCCGCGGCCTGGAACGGCTTGAAACCAAGTCCGATCATGAATGCACCCGCGATGGCCACCGGCGCGCCGAACCCCGCGCAGCCTTCAATGAACGCGCCGAAGCAGAACGCCACGAGCAAGAGTTGCAAACGCCGATCCGGCGTGATGGCCGCGACCGACTGCTTCATGATTTCGAACTGGCCGGTCTCGACCGAAATATCGTAGAGAAAAACCGCGGCGATCACGATCCAGACGATTTTCAGCAGCCCGAAAGCCGCCCCGTAAAAGAAGCTGCTGACTGCGAGCAAGGCGGGCATCTGGAAAACGATCATCGCCACGAGCACCGCGGTCGCCGCCCCCGCGATAGCACACAGGTGTGGCCGCACCTTCAACCCCGCCAAGAGCCCCAAGAGAACAACGATCGGCAACGCGGCCAGCAGCGTCGAGAGCCACCAATGCCCCAAAGGATCATAAACTTGTGTCCAGGTCACAAGAACGAGAAATCTGTTTTCTACCTTCTAACTCTCAAACCGGGTAGCTAGGCTGCTCGCGAATACCTTCGGAGTTCGCTGCGTCGCTTGGAAGATCTGGCGGCGCCGCACGGCAAATGGCGTAAGACCGTACATCAGATGGGAGTGGCTGAAGAGTAGTAAAATAGATCCCATCAACCGTTCGATAAATGCCATGTTGTTCGTAGAGCTCGCGTTCGAATGCCGTGCGCGGTGGACGAAGAATCAGAGAACCCGAGAGAAGCTGGTAGAGCGCATGCTGTTCGCGCTCGTCAATCGGGGGCGGTGGTGGTGGAAAGTAATTGCGGCACACAAAGCCTTCATCCGAATCTCCCCAAGGAGTTGAGTCCGCCCAATCTTCGGGCAAACTCTCTCGTCGTGTAATAGGAAAAATGAAATACTCCGGATAGCCCACGTATGCTTCTTCGCTCAGTTCGGCTGCGATTTCGCGTGCGCGCTTTTCGTCTGTCTCCGCTACGATCGTCGACGCGGAACGCATCTTAACAATGTGGAATAGTGTCATATTGGGCTTGTCCATACGCAGCGCGATCTAAGCACTGACGAGACCAAGCAGCGACGGCTGGCGAAGGCGATCGTGGCTGCTGATTGAATGTGGAAGTCATCCTAGAAAGCGGTACATGTAAGGGGTGAGGATCTGCGGGGCGGCGGGCTTGAGTTCTCGAAATCCTCTTCGCGAATACCACGATATATTCCGGTCGCGCGCGGCGTAACGATCACCGCAACCCCACCAGCCGACGCGCAAGAATGCAATCCACGCACCCTCAGCACGTGCGTAAGCAAAGAACTGATCGAGTGCGGTGCTTCCGAGGCCGCGCCTTCGAAACACCTTGTAAATCTCGAGGTCCAAAAGCGCGGCAATAGGCCACACGACGGCAGGCGAGATCTGTTCCGCGTGCGGCGCGAAACCTCCAGCCGGCTTACTGAAGCCGATACAGCTGTCGAGATCGGCTTCGTCGTGGCAGATGCGACCTTTGATGCAACCAACGATCTCACCGGCTGAGTCGCACTGTTGTCTATGCCATGTGCCTAATGTTGCCGAGGAGTCTGGCATCTAGACCTTATGGCTGCAGACGCGTGGTGAGCGTGCGAGCGCGGCGTTGAAAAAAGCGGTGTGTTTGCCGTTCATATTAAACGCGGGCTACTCCGGTGAGGGAGCAGAGGCGCACGAACGGCCGGGACAAAGTGTTCCGGAAACGTTCCAATTGTAACAACTCGAACAAACAAACACCCCGATGAAAATTACACTCTATCTTGGACTGGATGTCCACAAAGACTCGATCACAATCGCGATCGCCGTGGGCGGGAGGAATGGGGAAGTACGCCTATATGGAACGATCAGCAACGACCTGAATGCGCTGGAAAAGGCGCTCCGGAAGATCCGTCGGGCCCATGGCGGGGCAGGTTTGGAAGTCGGCTACGAAGCCGGCCCCTGCGGGTTCGGGATCGCGCGACGACTGGCGCAATTGAAGGTTGCGTGCCAGGTGGTCGCGCCGTCGATGACGCCGACGCGCTCACGCAGGGGGGAATGGGGGGTCAGTCTTAGAATCTCGGCATTCTGTGGCGGGGCATTGCAGGCTTGCGCTGGCGGTTGCGCCTGTTCTAACTGGTGCGCGCTTGTTCGCGCATAATCATGAAACTTTTTCCGAGGTTCCTGCTCGCTTTGGCTGCGTTGATTTTAGCCGGAGGCGCTCTCCTCCATGCTTCCGCGTTCAACAAAGTGACCGCGGCGCTGGCGGCATCTAATCTGGTTCCGTTCGCGACCGGTTCTTTGAAAGGACTTTGGCTCGCGGACTCCGCTACCTGCCTGCTTCTGGCGATTCTTTTTGCAACGGTCGCGGTGCGGCCAGGTGCGGCCTCAAGGTTTGTCGTTTTTCTGCTGGCTTTGATCCCGGCGGCTACGGCGGTTTTTGTCTACACGTTCCTGGGCAGTTTCATCGGAGGCCATGTGTTGCTTACGGCGGCGGTCGCCGCGGGCGTGGCCGCTCTTTTTAGGCGTTAGGCAGATCGGAGGTCGGCATCGGCGGCAACGGAGTTGCTGGGACAAGGGCGTTCCCAAACGGAGTTTGGGAACGAGGAAATGGGACCGGCGTCTGGCACAGACGCCCTACACGGCCGGGGCAAAAGATTGCAACAACCGCATCCCGGCCTCGGCGCGATTCCTTTTCAGGGGGAATTGCTTATGAAAATTGTTCATGGATTGCTGATCACCTTGGCGCTGAGTGGCGCTGTCCTGGCGGCGGAGAAAACGACGCACATGTCCGGCCAGGAAAATAAGGTCCCGGGGCACCCGGGTTATCTCAACGTGGCGGATAACGACAAGGCGATGGACGGGGCGGTGTCGCACGCTCAAAAGTCGCTCGGGTTTTTTATCGCGGCGTTCAAGGCGAAAAAGCCCGGCGATTCCACCTTTGAAATCAAGAAAGGCTTCGTGGACGGTGACAAGGTGGAACATCTCTGGATCGATCGCCTGACGTTCGACGGCAAGAATTTCCGCGGCCGGATCAATAATCGGCCGCTCGACGTGAAGAACGTGCAGATGAACGAGACGGTGATCGTGGCGCCGCGCGATGTCTCGGACTGGATGTTTGTGAAGGGGGGAAAGTTGATGGGCGGCTACACGACGCGCGTGCTCTACAAACGGCTTTCGGCCGGGGACAAGGCGCAATTCGATAAGGAAGCGAAGTTCACCATCCAATGAAAGGGCGTCATCGCATGAAAACGACAATGGATATTTCGAAAAGCGGAGGTGCGGATCGCGGCGCGGTGGGAATCGAACGGCGCCAGCGGATGTTGATGGTGTTCTCGCTCGTTTGCGGGAGCGTGGCGGCGTTTTTCCTCGGAGGATGCGCGGTGGCGCCTTACTCCACGGCTTATTACGCGCCTGATTACGGCCCGTACTATAGCGATTACGGATATGGCGGCGATCCCTACTACTACGGATACGATCCGGGCTACTACGGCGGTTATGTCACCGGCAGCACGCGTCACAGTCGCTATTATGGGAGCCATCATTTCGCGCATGATTTTAGGACGTCGCGCACCTCAACCATGCGTTCAGCTCCGCGCACCTCTACTCAGACTGTGGCGCCCGCGCCTCGGGCGCCTTCGCGGCGGTAGGTCGGAGGACGGCGGAGGCGCTAGGCAGCAGGAGCGCGCCCTCTGGCGCGGCCTGCGATCTGAACAGGCAACAGAGTTGCCGGGACAAGTGCGTTTTGGGTCGCGCTTGCCCGAGCGCTCACGCTTCGGGCTTCGGCTATCTCGCGCTGCCTCCCGCGGGGTCGACTCAAACGGAGTCGGAACGGGATCGATAGTCGGACGTGCGGAAGCACGTCCCTCCGAGAGCGGAATTGCCGGGCGAGAATTTACTGTCGGGGGCGGGAATATTGTGTATAACGTGCGGTTCAGAACTCGATGCAGACCCAGACCATGTCCAACGGCCACCGGCCGGGATCGATGATCCCGGCTACAGCAGCAGCGAAGAAGAGCTTTTGCCTCATTCTCGTCAAGCCGTCGCATTACGATGACGACGGGTATGTGATCCAGTGGTTTCGCTCCACGATTCCGTCGAATTCGCTGGCGGCGGTTTATGGGCTGGCGCGGGATTGTCAGCAGCGGCATGTGCTGGGCGAAGATGTGGAGATCGAGATTCATCCGTTCGATGAAACGAACACGCGGATCCGGCCGGAAAAACTGGCGCGCATGATCGAGCAGGCGGGCGCGGGCATGGTGATGATGATCGGGGTGCAATCGAACCAATTCCCGCATGCGCTCGACCTCGCGCGGCCGCTCCGGCAGCGCGGAATCCAGGTGGGGATCGGCGGGTTCCATGCCTCGGGGATCCTGAGCATGATGGGCGGGAACGACGTCGATCTGCACAAGGCGAAGGCGATGGGAGTGATGATTTTCGCCGGGGAAGCGGAAGGGCGCATGGAGCTGGTGCTCCGGGATGCGTTCGAGAACAAGCTGAAGCCGCTCTATAATTTCATGGCGGACCTGCCGAACATCGAGGGCGAGCCGCTGCCTCTCATTCCGGCAATTCGCGCGGCGCGGACGGCGGGCGCGGTGACGAGCTTCGATGCGGGACGCGGTTGCCCGTTCCAATGTTCGTTCTGCACGATCATCAATGTCCAGGGACGGAAGTCGCGCCGGCGCTCGGCGGACGACGTCGAACGGCTCATCCGCGAGAACGTGGCGCAGGGGTTGAATCGCTTCTTTATTACGGACGACAATTTCGCCCGGAACAAGGATTGGGAAAAAATCCTCGACCGGCTGATTCATCTGCGGCTGAACCAGAAGATCAAGCTGTCGTTTCTAATCCAGGTGGACACGCTCTGTCATAAGCTCCCGAATTTTATCGAGAAATGCGCGGCGGCTGGAGTGAAGCGGGTCTACATCGGGCTGGAGAATATCAACCCGGACAGCCTGGCGGGCGCGCACAAGCGGCAGAACAAAATCACCGAATATCGCAAGATGCTCCAGGCCTGGAAGAAGGAGCGGATCATCACCTATTGCGGCTACATCCTCGGGTTCCCGAACGACACACCGGAATCGATCATCCGCGACGTGGAGATCGTGAAGAAAGAATTGCCGCTCGATATTCTCGAGTTCTTTTTCCTGACGCCGCTCCCCGGATCGGAGGATCACCAGACGCTGGTGAATTCCGGCGTGGTGGTGGATCCCGACCTGAACAAGTATGATCTCAACCACGTCTGCGCGCCGCATCCGAAAATGTCGCGAGACGACTGGGAGAAAGTTTACCGCAAAGCCTGGGAAACGTACTACACGAACGACCACATGGAGGCAGTGATCCGCCGGCTCGTCTCGAGGCAGGCGCCCGCGAGCAACGCCATCATGCTGATCGCCTGGTTCTGGGGCGCAATTCAGATTGAGAAAATCCATCCGCTCGAGACCGGGTTGTTCCGCTACAAATTCCGGCGCGATCGCCGGCCGGGCCTCCCGATCGAGCCGATCTGGAAGTTTTATCCGAAATACGCCGTGGAATCGGTGGTGAAGCTGGCGAAATGGGGCGCGCTTTATTCACGCCTGCGCGCCATTTACGTCCGGGTGAAGAAAGACCCGAACAAGCTTGCCTACATGGATCTCGCGATGACTCCGGTGACGGACGACGAGGATCTGGAAATGTTTCACACGCCCTCCGCGCCCGCGTTCATCGAGCAGGAGCATCGGCGACAGCATGCGCACGAGCACGCAGCGGTAGCGTAAGTCTCTGGGGAGCGCAGGCTGCCAGCCTGCACTTCGCGGCAGCTTGCCGCGAAGCCGCGTTACCCAGTTTGAGATTGCTCATCGACGGGCGCGACCTTGTCGCGCACATACGTCCGGCAAGCTGCCGGACGCGGCAGGCTGGCAGCCTGCGCTCCCCAGAGTAAGCAACGGCAGTTTTCACTGTCGGAGCGGGGCAGGTTGTGTATGATGCGCCTTCGAAAGCCATGCCCGCCCCTGCCCTATCCACTGCAACGAAGAAGTTCTGCCTGATTCTTCTCAAGCCGTCGCACTACGACGACGACGGCTACGTGATCCAATGGTTGCGCTCGACAATCCCGTCTAACTCGCTCGCGGCGCTCTATGGCCTGGCGCGCGATTGCCGGCAGCGCCATGTCCTCGGCGAGGACGTCGAGATCGAAATCCATCCGTTCGACGAAACGAATACGCGCATTCGGCCGGAACAATTGGCGCGCATGATCGAGAATGCCGGCGCTGGCGTGGTGATGTTCGTCGGTGTGCAATCGAACCAATTTCCGCACACGCTTGATTTGGCGAAACCGCTGCTGGCGCGCGGCGTGCAAGTGGCCATCGGCGGATTTCATGTCTCAGGCACGATGAGCATGCTGGGCGGGAACGATCCGGATATTCATCGCGCGAGGGCAATGGGCATCTCGCTTTTCGCCGGCGAAGCGGAAGGGCGCCTCGAGCAGGTATTGCAGGACGCTTACGCAAAGAAACTGAAGCCACTCTATAACTACATGGCGGACCTGCCGGGAATCGAAGGGGCTCCCATTCCCCTGATCAGCTCAGTGCGCGCCGCCCGCACAGCCGGACACGTGACCAGTTTCGATGCCGGGCGCGGTTGCCCGTTCCAGTGTTCCTTCTGCACCATCATTAATGTTCAGGGAAGAAAATCGCGACGGCGATCGCCGGATGACGTGGAAACGATCATCCGCGAAAACGTGGCGCAGGGATTGCGCAGCTTTTTTATTACCGACGACAATTTCGCCCGCAACAAGGATTGGGAAGTGATCCTCGATCGGATCATTCGCCTGCGCGAGGTCGACAAGCTGAAGCTGTCGTTCATCATCCAGGTGGACACGCTTTGTCATAAGCTGCCGAACTTCATCGAGAAATGCGCGGCGGCGGGCGTGCGGCGCGTCTTCATCGGCCTGGAGAATATCAATCCGGACAGCCTGGCCGGCGCGCACAAGCGGCAGAACAAGATCACCGAGTATCGCAAAATGTTGCTGGCCTGGAAGGCCGCGAAGATCATTACCTATTGCGGTTACATCACCGGCTTCCCGAATGACACGGTCGAATCGATCAAGCGCGATGTGGAGATCGTGAAGAAGGAATTGCCGCTCGATATCCTCGAGTTCTTTTACCTGACGCCGCTCCCAGGATCGGAGGATCACCAGAAGCTCGTCAATGCCGGGGTGCAGATCGATCCGGATTTGAATCGCTACGATCTGAACCATGTCTGTGCGCCACACCCGAAGATGTCACGCGCGGAATGGGAGCGGGCTTACCTCACCGCATGGGAGACGTACTACACCATGGAGCACATGGAGACGGTGTTGAAGCGGCTGGTGGCAAAGAAAGGCAGAGCCAACAACGCCCTCGTGCTCATCACCTGGTTCATGGGCTCGATTCACATCGAGAAAGTGCATCCCCTGGAGAGCGGAGTGATTCGGTTGAAATTCCGGCGCGACCGGCGGCCGGGACTAAAGCGGGAGCCGATCTGGAAGTTTTATCCGAAATTCTGGGTGGAATCGGCGTCGAAGATCTACAAACTGACAACGCTCTATTTCCGACTGCGCGGCATCTACAAACGGATCAAGGTAGACCCGAAGAGGTTCAAATATATGGACGTCGCTCTGACGCCGGTGACCGATCACGATACGGAAGACTTGGAGATGTTTCACACGCCATCGGCGCCGGCGTTCGTGGCGCAGGAGCAACGGCGGCAGCATGCCCACGAGCATGCGGCGGCGTAGCCTTTTTTGCTGATGGGGAGCGCAGGCAGCCTGCCTGCACTTCGCGGCAGCTTGCCGCGAAGGACTTGAGAGTGGCTCACAACCTTGGGGGTCTCATTGCCGCGCCGCTTCGCAGAGGATGCGTCCGGCAAGCTGCCGGACGGGGCAGGCTGGCAGCCTGCGCTCCCCATTACCGGCACAAGCGGGCAAGAAGGTTGAACAAAGTTCTTGCAACGGCAGGGCTGGTTAGAAACCAATAGTCGCTGATGCACAATTTCCACACGTTAGCGGCGGCGCTTCATATCATGCAGGTTCTGGCGGCTGCCTTCCTCGCGATTTTGTTTCTCCAATCAGGCATCGACAAGATCGTAGACCGGCGTGGAAATCTCGATTGGCTGAAAGGACATTTCTCGAAAAGCCCGCTGGCTGGCCTGGTGCCGCTCATGGTGACCGTCATCACCATTCTCGAAATCGCGGCCGGCGCTTTGAGTGCGATCGGGTGCGTGATGATCCTTGTCACGCGTGATTCCAGCCTCGCGTTCTACGGCGCGGTTATTGCCGCGATCTCGATCGTCGCGCTCTTCTTCGGCCAACGGATGGCCAAAGATTATCCGGGAGCGGCTACGCTGGTGCCCTATTTCCTCCTGACGCTGGCGGCGATCTACCTTCTGGCACTCTAACTTCTGGAGGGTTTTGGAGACGGCACGCCCTCGTGCCGTAGAAACTTCGCGTGGCGCAACTAGCAGCCAAACCTGGTCCCACGGCACGAGGGCGTGCCGTCTCCAAAGTTAGTCCGACGAATAATGGGACCGGACAGCGCCCGTCCCTCCAATCAAGCGGCGGCAAATTTTTCCAGGCGATCGATCGTCTCGATGATGTCCGCTTCCGTCGTGCGTGGATTGATCGTGCAAAGACGAAGCGCGGTGATGCCTTTCAACGTCGTCGAGGTCAGGAACGCGAAGCCGTCGCTGAGCATGTTCTCCACGAGTCTCGTCTGAACTTCATCATTCTTTCCAAAGCGGAAAGCGACGATCGCCATCTCGGCGGAAGAAAGGATTTCGCAGTCGCGACGGCCGCGTAGTTCCTTCTCGGCAAACTCCGCCAGCTCGAAACCCCGCGTGACCGCTTCGCGAAACGCAGCCAGCCCAAAGGTATTTATCGAAAGCCAGACTTTGAGCGCGCGAAATCCGCGGGAGAGCTGAATACCGTAATCAGCGGGATTGGTTTCCGCCGTGTGGCGGTGGACGTCGCGCATATACTCGGGCATCAGCTGGAAGGCCGATTTCAAATATGCCGCATCGCGCGCGAGGACGCACCCGCATTCGAAAGGTTGAAAGAGCCATTTGTGAGGATCGAGAGAGAGCGAATCGACTCGATCCAGGCCGGTCAATTTCGCCCGCCCGCGTTCGCAGATCACCGACGCGGCTCCATACGCACCATCGGCGTGAAGCCAAAGATTCTCAGCCGCGCAGAGGTCCGCGAGTTCGGACAGCGGATCGACGGCGCCTGTATTTGTGGTCCCGGCATTTGCGACAATGCAAAATGGACGAAGGCCGGCCCTCTTGTCGGAAAGAATCGCGGCCCGCAAGGGTTCCAGCGGCAGGCGGAAGCGATCGTCCGACGGAATTTTCCGAAATTGCTCCCGAGCGAAGCCGATGACGTGCAACGCCCGCTCGACCGAGTAATGGGTTTGGTCGGAGAAATAAATCGTGGCGCCTTCGAGTCGGCCACCCAGTTTTGCGCAGCGCGCGGCATGAAGCGCAGTCAGGTTCGCCGCCGACCCGCCACTGACAAAAAGTCCTCCCGCTGTTTCAGGAAAACCACAAAAGCGCCGGAACCAGTCGATCACGATCAACTCGATCGCCGCCGCTGCCGAACCACCCAGCCAGGTGCCATTGAAAACGTTGAAGCCGGAGGCAAGGGCGTCCGCCATGGTGCTGACGAAATTTCCGGGCCCGGGAACGAAAGCAAAGAAGCGCCGATGATCGACGTGCAGGTTGTTCGGGAAAACGTCTTTTTCCAAACGCGCCAGGAGCGCGTGTGGATCTGTCGGCATTTCGGATGGAGGCCCTGACAAGCGCGCCATCAATTCGCCGGGTTCGCCCTTGGCCCCCACCGGGCCGTCGCGCATGGCGACGAAATGCTGAACGAGAAGATCGACGACGCGATAACCGAGCCGCTGCATTTCGTTCGGTGAAAGTTCGAGGGACGCGGGATTTCGTTTCTCGCTCACGCAGGCAATTGTAGGGCGTTTCTGTGAAACGCCAATCCGGCCGTCACGGACCCAGGTCGATCGTTTCCCCGGTGCTGTCGATCTTCACGATCAGTTTCGAATAAGTCCATTCGCCGGCTGACTTGGTCGCGACCGCGTACATCGTCCCCTTTCCTTTTGGTCCGGAGATGGGAATGCTCAGATCGGCATTCCCCGAGGCACCGTTCACATTTGTGTTACCGGACAAATACCAGCCTTCGGTGATCGGAGTGCCGAGTGCACTCGTGACGCGCGAGTCCGCCTTCGCCCGCGCCACGGCCATTTTGTAGGCATCCGACTGTTTCATCGCGCCAAAAACAACGAGCACGATGAACGCGACGAAAGCCCCGCCCAGGACGAGTGGCGTGAGACAGCAACCGGCGGGGACAAACCATTTCCAGTCAAAACCAGGCCGAAAGCGTAGGCTGTAAATAAAGCAAAAACAAAGCTCGACAATCTTTCGAGAGCTTTATAAAAACGCCTTCGATTACGTCACCCGACGTTTCAACGCATCTTCGGCCGGGCTGAAAAGTTCGTGGGGCTGCACCTTCGCTGAGACACCGCTTAACGCGATCTCCAGATCCAGTTGAAGCGAATGTGAAAGTTCCCCTTTATTTTCGACCCGCGTTTCTTGCGGTGATGTCTGCAGCATTTTTCCTACTAGCTGCTCCATCGTTTCTATTTGCTCAATCCAATTCTGGCAACACGAGTCGTTCGTTTGACGAAACCCATAGCCATCGCAAGAAACCGGAGCCAACGCCAACTCCGGTTCCAAATGTTGATGCAGAAAGGGATTGGGCGAACACGGCTGGGCATACTGATTTTAACACGACCACTAGTTGGGCAGGAGGGACTGTTCCGACGGCTGGTGACGTCGCGTGGTTCAAAGCTGCTGAAGTAGTCAATCCGAATCTAAGTGCTTCGAAATCGATTGCTGGATTCTATTTTGGCAACAAGGCCGGCGGAACGAGCTCATCTGGCTACGATATTACAAGTTCAAGCACGGCCATTAAGTTCACGCTTACTGGAACCGCCGCCAGCACCACCGGTACTGAAATTGGCAACACGACCGCGGCCGCGATTGGTGCGGATAACACATCGGGCACGAACACAATCGACGCTCCTATCATTCTCGGTGCTGTCGCCAGTTCAACCCAGACATTCGCGCAGGCCACTGGCGGTACACTCGTCATCAACGGAGTGATCTCGAATACCAACTCCAACGTTACGCTGAATTTAGCTGGCGGCGGGATCTTTCAATTCAAGGGTGCAAACACCTACACCGGTGCGACGACAGTTACTGCCGGCATTCTAAGTATTCAAAACGCGACCGCCTTGGGCACAACTACCAACGGCACTACGGTCAGCAGCGGTGCCACGCTGCAGATTCAGAATAATATAACGGTGGGCGCTGAAGCGTTGACCATCAGCGGCACCGGAGCAAGCGGCACCACAGGCGCGTTAGAAAGCGTAAGTGGAACGAACTCTTACGGCGGCTTACTTAAGCTTGGTGCAGCAAGCACGATCTCCTCAGATCTTGGCAGCACCCTCAATTTGACCAACACAGGCATTATCACGGGATCTACTTTTGGTCTGACCCTAACCGGCGCTGGCAACGGGAGCGTCTCGAGCATTATCGGTACAACTACCGGCACGTTGACTATGAATGGCACCGGCACCTGGACGCTCTTGGGCCCGAATACCTATACGGGTGCGACGACGATTAACAGCGGCATTCTAAATATTCAAAACGCAACGGCCTTAGGCACGACTGCCAACGGTACGACGGTGAACAGCGGCGGCACCTTGCAGATTCAGGGCGGCATCACCGTGGGAGCTGAGCCACTCACCATCAGTGGCAGTGGAGCAAGCGGAGGGACGGGCGCCTTGGAAAATGTGAGTGGAACAAACAACTATGGCGGCTTGGTGACACTTGGGGCCGACAGCTCGATCTCTTCAGATTCGGGTACATTAAATCTGACCAACGCAGGCGCGATTACTGGGGCCGGTTTTGGCTTAACCTTAAAAGGCGCGGGCAACGGCAGCATTTCGAGCATCCTCGGCATGACCGGGGGCGGCTTGAGCATAGACGGATCCGGTACTTGGACGCTCTCCGGCGTGAACAGTTACACGGGCGGCACCTCTATTGCCGGTGGCACTGGTGGCGTCCTGAAACTGAGTGGCGCCGGTACCTTGGGTAACACTAGCAATGAGCTCTTCATCGGCACCGGTGGTGTCCTTGACTTGAACGGCACGTCTCAGGGTGTGGGTTATCTGGAAGATTTTGGTGCTGGTGGTGGCACTATTGTCAACAATGGTGGGGGCGCGGTGACCCTTACAATTGGCAATGGCAACGGCAGCAACTCTGACTTCGCCGGAGTGATCGCGAATCACACGAGCGGGCTGGGCACCATCGCCTTAACCAAAACCGGTACTGGAACAATCACCCTTTCTGGTCCGAACACCTACAGTGGCGGCACAACCATCAATAGTGGCACTCTGCAACTGAGCGGCGCGGGTACTTTGGGTAGCACCAGCGATAGCCTAACTGTCAACACTGGCGGCATCCTTGACTTGAACGCCACTTCTCAAAGTGTAGGGAACCTTACCGGGAGTGGGGGGACTATCGTCAACAACATCGGCGTCGCTGTCACCCTTACAATTGGCAACGGCAATACCAGTGGAGGCAACTATGCCGGAGTGATCGCTGACAATAACAATTCGAGCAATGGCACTGTCGCCTTAACGAAGACCGGCACGGGAACAATTACGCTTTCTGGTCCGAACACTTACAGTGGACTGACGACGATTAGCGGTGGCATTTTAAATATCCAGAACGCAACAGCCTTGGGTTCGACGACCGCCGGTACGACGGTGAACAGTGGCGCAACTTTGCAGCTTCAGAACAACATCACCGTTGGATCTGAAGCTCTTACCATCAGCGGCACGGGAGCAAGCGGCGCGACGGGGGCGTTGGAAAACGTGAGTGGGACAAACAGCTACGGTGGCTTACTAACGCTAGGCGCGTCGAGCACGATTTCGTCGGATGCTGGCACGCTCAATCTGACTAACTTCGGCACAATCACCGGAGGCGCCCTGACGCTCACTGGCGCTGGCAATGGCGATATTTTGAGCAACATCGGTACAGGCGGGTTGACTATGAATGGCAGCGGTACCTGGACGCTTGAAGAAGCTGACACCTACACCGGCGGCACGACTATCAATAGTGGCACGTTGCAACTGAACGGTGGAGGTACACTGGGTAGCATCTTCAATACTTTAACTATTAACACCGGTGGTATCCTTGATTTACACGGAACCCCTCAGAGCGTAGGAAACCTAACCGGCAGTGGCGGCACTATTGTCAACAATCAAGGTGGTTTGGTCACACTCACAATTGGTAACGGTAACGCCGGTGGTGGTAACTACGCGGGGGTGATCGCGAACCACACGAGCGGCTCCGGCCTCATCGCTTTGGCCAAAACCGGTACGGGAACAATCACCCTGTCGGGCACGAATACCTATACGGGCGGTACCACAATCAGCGGCGGCGTATTGTCGCTCGGCAGCTCAGGCGCACTCGGCACCACGGGCACCATCACATTAAACGGGGGGACGCTGCAATACAGCGCCAGTAACACTACCGATTACTCCAACCGCTTCGGCGCGGCCGCGAGCCAGGTTTACAATATCGACACGAACGCCCAGAACGTTACCTTCGCCTCGGCACTAACAAGTTTAGGGGGCAGTCTTACTAAAATCGGCGCTGGTACGCTGGCTCTCGGCGCCGCAAACACCTACACTGGCGGCACGACCGTCAATAGTGGCCTCTTGCAACTGAGCGGCGCGGGTACATTGGGCAGCACCAGCGGTAGCTTGACAGTTAACACTGGCGGCACTCTTGATTTGAACGCCACCTCTCAGAGTGTAGGGAACCTGACCGGTAGTGGAGGCACTATTGTTAATAACGGTGGGGGTGCGGTTACCCTCACAATTGGTAACGGTAATGGTGGTGGGGGCAACTACGCCGGGGTGATCGCTGACAACAACAATTCAACTGCCGGTACTATTGCCCTAACCAAAACCGGTACTGGAACGATCACGCTTTCGGGCGCCAACACCTACAGTGGACTGACGACGATTAGCGGCGGCGTTTTAAATATCCAGAACGCGACGGCTTTGGGTTCAACGGCCGCCGGCACGACCGTGAGCAGTGGCGCGACGTTGCAGCTTCAAAACAATATCACTGTCGGAGCCGAAGCGCTGACTGTCAGTGGCACCGGAGCGAGCGGGGCGACTGGGGCTTTGGAAAATGTTAGTGGAACAAACACCTACGGTGGCTTGCTGACGCTCGGCGGTCCGAGCACGATTTCTTCAGATGCGGGTACGCTGAGCCTGACTAACGCCGGAATAATCACTGGCGCGACCTTTGGGTTGGCGCTCACCGGTGCGGGCAACGGAAGCATTTCGAGCATTATCGGTACAACCAGCGGCGCACTGATCGAGAGTGGTACTGGCACCTGGACGCTTTCGGGTGCCAACACTTACACCGGCGGCACGACCGTCAATAGTGGCGCGTTGCAACTGAGCGGCGCGGGTACATTGGGCAGCACCAGCGGTAGCTTGACAGTTAACACTGGCGGCACTCTTGATTTGAACGCCACCTCTCAGAGTGTAGGGAACCTGACTGGCAGTGGCGGCACTATTGTCAATAACGGTGGGGGTGCGGTTACCCTCACAATTGGTAACAGTAATGGCGGTGGGGGCAACTACGCCGGGGTGATCGCTGACAACAACAATTCAACTACCGGTACTATTGCCCTAATCAAGACCGGCACGGGGACAATCACCCTTTCAGGAAGTAACACTTACACTGGACTGACGACGATTAGCGGCGGCATTCTCAATATTCAGAATGCAACGGCGCTGGGCAGCACACTCAGCACAGGCGGCAGCAGTGTGGCCGCCGGTACGATCGTGAATAGCGGTGCAACCTTGCAGATACAAGGTGGCATCACTGTAGGACTTGAAAACCTGACTATTAGCGGAACTGGAGCGAGTGGAGCGACGGGCGCCTTGGAGAATGTCAGTGGAACAAACAACTACACGGGCTTCCTAGAGCTGGGCGCTAGCAGCACGATCTCTTCGGATGCGGGCACCCTAAATCTGACTAACAATGGAGCGATCAGTGGAGGCAATCTGACGCTGGCAGGTGCGGGTAATGGAAGTATTTCGACCAGCATCGCCTCGGGCAGCAATGGGCTGACCATGAATGGTACAGGCACGTGGATACTCTCGGGACAAAACAGCTACACTGGCGGCACGACAATTAATAGTGGCAAGTTGCAACTCAGCGGCACGGGCAGATTGAGCGGCACCGGCGGTAGCTTAACAGTTAACACTGGCGGCACTCTTGATTTGAACGCCACCTCTCAGAGTGTAGGGAACCTGACCGGTAGTGGAGGCACTATTGTCAATAACGGTGGGGGTGCGGTTACCCTCACAATTGGTAACGGTAATGGCGGTGGGGGCAACTACGCCGGGGTGATCGCTGACAACAACAATTCAACTGCCGGTACTATTGCCCTAACCAAAACCGGTACTGGAACGATCACGCTTTCGGGCGCCAACACCTACAGTGGACTGACGACGATTAGCGGCGGCATTCTAAATATACAGAATGGAAGCGCCCTCGGCGCGGCGAGCGGCCCAACAACGATAAACAACGGTGCCACGTTGCAACTTCAGGGCGGCATCACAGTGGGGTCTGAAGCGCTCACTATCAGTGGCACCGGAGCAAGCGGGGCGACGGGCGCATTAGAAAACGTGAGTGGGACCAACAACTACGGCGGCTTGCTGACACTCGCTGGGAACAGCACGATCTCTTCGGATGCAGGCACGCTAAATCTGACTAATACCGGCACGATCGCCGGGTCCAATTTCCAGACCCTGACGCTCGCCGGCGCGGGCAATGGCACTATTTCGAGCATCATCGGTACAGGCGCCGGCACTCCTCTGACCATGAATGGCACCGGCACCTGGACGCTTTTAGGCGCGAACACCTACACGGGCACAACGTCTATTAACGGCGGTACACTCCAACTCGGCAACGGTGGCACGACCGGATCGCTTTCAAGTAGCAGCGCGATTGTTGATAACGCAAATCTAACGATCGATCGCAGCAACGCGGTGACTCAAGGGACCGACTTCAGCGCCAGTGCGATCACGGGAAGTGGTTCATTCACCCAAGCCGGCAGTGGTACGACGACCTTAACTGCAGCCAACAGTTACACGGGTTCGACATTTGTTAACGCCGGTATTCTAAATATTCAGAACGCCACGGCTCTGGGCACGACGGCGAACGGCACCACCGTGAGTAGCGGCGCCACTTTGCAAATACAAGGTGGCATCACCGTGGGAGCTGAAGCGCTGACTACTAGTGGGACAGGAGCAAGCGGGACGACTGGCGCTTTGGAAAACGTGAGCGGGACGAACAACTATGGCGGCTTACTAACGCTTGGCGCGGCGAGCACGATCTCTTCAGATGCGGGCACACTGAATCTGACTAACTCCGGTACGATCACGGGTAATAATTTTAATCTGACGCTCACAGGAGCTGGCAATGGGAGTATCGCGGGCAGTATTAATTCAACCAACGGCACACTGACCAAGAGTGGCACCGGCACCTGGACCCTTTTAGGAGCAAACACCTACCAAGGGTTAACGACAATTAGCGGTGGTATTCTCAATATACAGAACGGAGGGGCTTTGGGCGCCCCATTCGCCCTCGACACCACGATCAGCAGCGGAGCCACTTTGCAAATTCAAGGTGGCATCACCGTGGTCGCCAACACGCTCACCATCAGTGGCGCTGGAGCGGGTGGCACGACTGGCGCGTTGGAGAACGTAAGCGGAGCGAACACCTATTCCAACGCCACCATAACGCTCGGCGCTGACAGCACGATTTCTTCGGATGCAGGCACGCTAAATCTGAGCTTTGACACGATCACAGCAATTAACTTTGGGTTGACCCTAACCGGGGCAGGCAATGGAACTATTTCCGGCCCCATCAATACGAACAACGGCACACTGACCAAGACCGGCACCGGCACGTGGACACTCTCTGGAGCTAACACCTATACCGGATTAACGACAATCAGCGCTGGCATTCTAAATATACAGAATGGAAGCGCCCTAGGCACGACTAATTTCGGCACCGTCGTAAGCAGCGGCGCTACTTTGCAAATACAAGGCGGCTTCACTGTAGGAGCTGAAGCGCTCACCATCAGTGGGACTGGAGCAAGCGGAGCGACAGGCGCTTTGGAAAACGTGAGCGGGACGAACAACTATGGCGGCTTACTAACGCTGGGCGCTAGCAGCACGATCTCTTCGGACGCGGGGACCCTCAATCTGACTAATGGCGGCACGATCGGGGGTAATAATTTTAGTCTGACGCTCACCGGCGCCGGTAACGGCAGCATCGCCGGCGGAATCAGTACGGGCAGCGGCGCATTGACCATGAACGGCACCGGCACGTGGACTCTCTCCGGTAATAACCAGTATACCGGCGGCACGACCGTCAACAGTGGCACCCTGCAACTGACCGGATCAAGTCAGTACACGGGCGGCACGACTATTAACGGTGGCCTCTTGCAACTGAGCGGCTCAGGGACATTGGGCAACACCAACAACGCCCTAACCGTTAACACTGGTGGCACCCTTGATTTGAACGCCACCTCTCAAACCGTGGGGAACCTGACTGGCACTGGCGGCACGATTGTCAATAACAGTAGCTTCAGCGCGGTCACGCTCGCGATTGGTGGCGGCAACTACCCCGGTGTCATCGCGGATCACACGAGCGGTTCCGGCACCATCGCCTTAACCAAAACCGGTACGGGGGGAACACTCACACTCTCGGGCGTCAACACCTACAGCGGGCTGACAACGGTCAGCGCTGGCATTCTCAATATACAGAATGGCAGCGCCCTTGGCGCGACGAGCGGGCCGACAACAGTAAGCAGCGGCGCCACCTTGCAAATTCAGGGCGGCATCACCGTGGGAGCTGAGGCCCTTACGATTAATGGCAGTCGTGGGCTGGCGGGCGCCTTGGAGAACGTGAGTGGGACAAACAACTACGGCGGCTTACTAACGCTTGGCTCGGCTAGCGCGATCTCTTCGGATGCGGGCACGCTGAATCTAACCAACACGGGCACGATCACCGGAACCCAGACCCTGACGCTGACCGGCGCAGGCAATGGTAGTATTTCGAGCATCATCGGCACGGGCGGCGCGCAGCTGTTCATGAATGGCACGGGCACGTGGACGCTTTTAGGTGCGAACACGTACACCGGCACGACGTCTATTAACAGCGGGACTCTCCAGCTTGGTGGCGGAGGCACGACAGGATCGCTTTCAAGTAGCAGCGCGATTGTTGATAACGCAAATCTAACGATCGATCGCGGCAACGCAGTGACTCAAGGCACCGACTTCAGCACCAGTGCGATCACGGGAAGTGGTTCATTTACGCAAGCTGGCAGTGGCACGACCACCTTAACTGCAGCCAACACTTACACGGGTTCGACCTTTGTTAACGCCGGCATTCTAAACATACAGAACGCAACGGCTTTGGGCACGACGGCTAGCGGCACGACCGTAAGCAGCGGCGCTACTTTGCAAATACAAGGTGGCATCACTGTAGGAGCTGAAGCGCTGACCATCAGTGGGACGGGAGCGAGCGGGGCGACAGGCGCTTTGGAAAATGTCAGTGGAACAAACAACTACGGCGGCTTGCTAACACTGGGCGCGGCGAGCACGATTTCCTCGGATGCGGGCACACTGAATTTAACGAATACCGGCACGATCACCGGGGCGACCTTTGGGTTGACGCTCACAGGAGCTGGCAATGGGAGTATCACCGGCAGTATTAATACGGGCAGTGGCACACTGACCAAGAGTGGCACCGGCGTCTGGACGCTCTTAGGCGCGAATAACTACACCGGTTTGACGACAATTAACGCCGGCATTCTAAATATCCAGAATGGAAGCGCCCTGGGCGCGACGAATGGCTCAACAACAGTGAGCAGCGGCGCTACTTTGCAAATACAAGGCGGTATCAGCGTGTTTTCTGAAAACCTCACCATCAGCGGGACTGGAGCAAGTGGGGCCACTGGCGTGTTGGAGAATGTGAGCGGAACAAACGGTTTCTCCTCCGCCACGATAACGCTCGGAGCCGACAGCACGGTCTCATCGGATGCGGGCACGCTTACTCTTTCGGACACAATCACAGGGAATAACTTCGCTCTAAATCTAACCGGTGCGGGCAATGGAAGTATTTCCGGCGCCATCAATACGAACAACGGCAGCGTGACAAAGAGTGGCACCGGAACCTGGACCCTTTCTGGAGCTAACTCCTATACCGGTTTGACGACAGTTAGCGCTGGCATTCTCAATATTCAGAACGCGACGGCCTTAGGCACGACTAACTTCGGCACGGTCGTAAGCAGCGGCGCCACTTTGCAGATTCAGGGCGGCATCACCGTCGGAGCTGAAGCGCTGACCATCAGTGGCACCGGAGCGAGTGGGGCGACGGGGGTCTTGGAAAACGTGAGCGTGTCCAACATCTACGGTGGCTTACTAACGCTGGGCGCGAGCAGCACGATCTCTTCGGATGCGGGGAACCTGATTCTGACAAACACAGGGATAATCACCGGTTTCGGGGTCGGCTTAACACTCACCGGTGCAGGGAACGGCAGTATCGCCGGGAGCATCAGTACGGGCAGCGGCGCACTGACTATGAACGGCACCGGCACGTGGATTCTCTCCGGTAATAGCCAATATGGCGGCGGCGCGACCGTCAACAGTGGCACTTTGCAATTAAGTGCGTTTAACAACTACACTGGCGGCACGACAATTAATGGTGGCCTCTTGCAACTGAGCGGCACGGGCACATTGGGCAACACCAACAACGCCCTTACCGTTAATACCGGTGGCACCCTTGATTTAAACGCCACCTCTCAAACCGTAGGGAACCTGACCGGCACTGGCGGCACTATTGTCAATAACGGCGGCAGCGCGGTCACGCTCACGATTGGTAATGGCAACAGCGGTGGCGGCAACTACGCTGGTATCATCGCGGATCACCTGTTCGGCCATGCCGGCACCATCGCCTTAACCAAGACCGGCACGGGAACAATCACACTCTCGGGCGCCACCAGTTACACTGGGCTGACAACGATTGGCGCTGGCATTCTAAATATACAGAATGGGGGCGCCCTCGGTGCGACGAACGGTCCAGCAACAGTGAGCAACGGCGCCACCTTGCAGATTCAAGGTGGCAGCACCCTGGGATATACAGCGCTTACTATCAGTGGCAGCGGAGCAAGCGGAGCGACAGGCGCTTTAGAAAACGTTAGTGGAACGAACACCTACGGAGGCCTGGTGACACTTAGTGGGAACAGCACGATCTCTTCGGATGCGGGCACGCTAAATTTGACTAACACAGGCACGATCACCGGAGGAGCCTTCCTGACGCTCACTGGCGCAGGCAATGGCACTATTTCGAGCATCATCGGTACGGGCAACTTCGTGACCATGAATGGCACGGGCACGTGGACGCTTTTAGGCGCGAACACTTACACAGGCACGACGTTTATTAGCGGCGGAACACTCCAGCTCGGCAGCGGCAGCACGACCGGATCGCTTTCAACTAGCGGCGCGATTGTTGATAACGCAAACTTAACGATTAATCGCAGCAACGCAGTGACTCAAGGCACCGACTTCAGCGCTAGTGCGATCACGGGAAGTGGTTCATTCACCCAAGCTGGTACTGGCACGACTACCTTAACTGCAGCCAACAGTTACACGGGCACAACGTTTATTAACGGCGGTAAACTCCAGCTTGGTAACGGCGGCACGACAGGATCGCTTTCAACTAGCAGCGCGATTGTTGATAACGCAAATCTAACGATCAATCGCAGCAACGCGGTGACTCAAGGGACCGACTTCTGCGCCAGCGCGATTACGGGAAGCGGTTCATTTACCCAAGCGGGCAGTGGCACGACCGCCTTAAATGCAGTGAACACTTACACGGGTGCGACAACCGTGAATGGCGGCTCCCTTTTTGTGAACGGCTCTATTGCTTCAGCGAGCGCGGTCACCGTAAATAATTCCGGCAGTAAACTCGGCGGGAGTGGTACGATTAACGGCTCGGTTAATGTGGCGTCGGCTGGCGCGAACTTATCTCCCGGCGCGAGCGGTGTTGGTAGCACCGGCATTCTTCACACTGGCGCACTCACACTGGCTTCCGGCTCCAATTTTAATGTCGATCTAAACAACACAACGGCTGGTTCAGGATATGATCAGGTGATTTCTCTTGGTGCGATCACGATAAACGGATCGAATCTTCTCATCACCGCGGGCAGCGGCCTGACTCTAGGCAGCAAATTCTTCATTCTAGAGGACAGCAGTAATACTGCGAACACTTACGGCACTTTTGCCAACGCTGTAGGGGGAACTGTCATCACGGCTACCAACAATGGTGATACTTTCCTGATTAACTATGCAGATAACGGCGACGGCGGACTCTTAGCCAACGACATCTCGCTTACCCTCACCGCCGTTCCTGAGCCAGGCACTTACATTGCCGGCCTCCTCTCGGTATCCGCGCTCTTGTGGAGTCAGCGAAGACGATTGCGCTTGCGACCTTTGAATCACATCGTGATTACGAGATTCGGATAAATGAAATAATCCGCAAACTGCTGTTGCAGAAAGCATTAACTGCGCGATTTCGTGGGGATACAAATACTGGTCTCTTGCAACTGCATGTGGCAATGAGGCAGGCAGAATGACTTTGGTCCACTTCCGCCGCTTTTCCCAGATGCGTTGGATGTCGCTGTAAAGTTGCTCGCGGGTCAGCGCATCGAGGGCCGCGAACGGCTCATCCATCAGCAGCACCCGCGGGTTCGGCGCCAGGGCCCGGGCGAGCGCGACGCGCTGCTTCATTCCACCGGACAATTCATGAACATGCGCATGCGAGAACTTTTCCAAACCGACGAGTTGGATGAAGAACTTCGCTACCTCGAGCCGCTCCTTGTTCTTTAATCCGGATTCTAGTTTCAGACCGAACATCACGTTGCCGGTAACGTCGAGCCACGGAAAAAGCGCCGCTTCCTGAAACATCACAAGCCGGTGCCGGCCGGGATTCCAAACAATTACGCGTAAAGAATTAAATCACAAGCAAAGTGTTACTTTGTTATAGTTTACACACCTAGCTCATGAACTCTGCGATCGGTTCCATCGGTTCGATATGGTCGCAGAAGATCTTGAAGGTCGCGAGAATCGGGACGGCCAAAATCATCCCGGAAATCCCCCACATCCAGCCCCAGAAAGCGAGCGAGATCAAGATGATCACCGGATTAAGGGTGAGCGATCGCCCGAGCACCATCGGCGTGATGAAGTTCCCTTCCAGGATTGCGATGAGCATGTAAGTGGCCGGGAAGATCATCGCGTAGCCCAGGCTGTCGAAGCTCAATACCGCCCCCAGCGTCATGCAAATTATGCCGGTTAACGCCCCCAGGTAGGGCACGAAGTTCAGGATCGCGACCATGACGCCCCACATGACCGGGTTGCGCAAGCCGAGAAAATGGACGGTGGTTCCCACCGCGACGCCGAGACAAATATTGATACAGGTGATCGTCAGCAGGTAGCGCGAAATCTGGGTTTCGATCTCGCGCATGATCGAGACCGCGCGCTTCTTATCGCCCAACCGGGGCATTATCCGGATGATTTTCGTCAGGAAAACCCCGTCGTAGGCGAGGAGGAAATAGAGCAGGATGACCATCACGACAGTGCTGGCCACGAACTCCGGTCCCTGAGTGAAAAAGGCTTCGGCAATGGCACTTCGCTTCACTACGACAGTTTGCGGTTTGGCCTGGGGTTCCTCCGGCGAAGTGAGTTTATCGATTTCTCCGGTCGCCTGCGCCACTTTCTCGATCGGCTTCTTGAGCGGAAGCAGTTTCTGCCGCAGTTGATGCAGGCTATAAGGCGCTTTTTCGATCCAATCGGAGGCTGGCTCAGAGAGACGGGAGACGCCGTACCCGATGCCGCCGATCAGGGCCAGCAGGACGATGCCGGCACCGAAAAGGGGCCGGATTCTAATCTTCGCGAGCCCGCGCACCAGCGGAACCAGCAGATAGCTCAGGAGCAACGCCAGAACGAGCGGCAGCAGCATCGCCCGCATAAAATACATGGTGTAAAATATCGCCAGGACAAACAGGCCGGTCAGCGCGACTGATTTGATATCAAACGGTCGCCGCAACACATCCGTCAGGCGAAGTCGTCGGACCACCGGCTTTTCCGCCGCCCCAGTTTCCTCGCGATCGTCAAATGCCATTGCTGTTGAATCGCGACTGGCGCCCGATTTGCGCGCTCGTCTTTCTGCTTCTATGGCCATCCCGACTTGTGGTATATTCAGAGCGATGATGCGTTGGATCGCATTCGCATTTTGCCTCGTCTTCGCGGCGACATTGCCGGCGCAGGAGGATCTGCCGAAAGATCCTGAACCGATGGACATCGAACCTCCGCTGCTGATCCAGGAATCGCCGAACCAGAATATTGTTTACACCACGGCGCTCGACCAAAAGCTGCCAGCGGATCCCGACCAGCTCGCAGCGGCGCTGGAGAAGGCCAGGAAAAGCGCTGCCTCGGGCGAGCGGCTCTTTAGGAGTGGCATCATCGCAAAAGTGGACGCCGAAAATCGCGCCCTGAAGGTGATCCGCCTCGAGGCCGAACTCGCCGACGCCAAACTCGAACTCGCAAAACAGAATGTAGCGGTGCAACAAGCCCGCCTTGAAGCCGGGGAGGTTTCCGAAACGGAAGCCGCGGCGGCACAGGCGATGGCCGTGGCAGCAATGAAGGAAGCCGAGTCGGCGATGGCGAGGAAGGAGAAGGCGGAGTTCGACGCGGCTGTGCTCAACCTGCATCGCCAGCAGAAGCTTCTCGCCATGGGGAGCGGTCGGAAATCGGAGGTCAATCGGGCGCAGGAAAAAGTCAGCGCTCTGCAGCAGAAGAATTGAGATCGCGCCGGTTGACTTCGAGAACCGCTCGCGGTATTAGGCGCGGCCCTCTCCCCTGACCTCTCAAGGAGCGGCGGTTTACAAACCGCCGACCCAATAAAACGGCGGTTTGTAAACCGCCGCTCCTTGATGGGTTGCGACGAAAATTGTGCTTGTCTGCCGCAGCAATTTTTTGAATAACCGATGGCAGAATAAACGCTGAATTGAGGTATTTCGTGAATCTTGATGTTCGAAAATTGTTTGTTTGTGCGGTGCTGAGTATGGGCGCGGCCTTGGTAAGCCGCGGCGGTTCATTTCCTTTGACCGGGCCGACCACTCCGGGGAACGCGGCGCTCTTGCGCAACGGCCTGGCCCTGGCGCCAGTCAATGCGCCCGTGTCGGTCAAACGGGCGATCTGGGCGGCGAACCAACTTCACACGAAACCGTATCGTTACGGCGGCGGCCACAAGACATTTCATGACAGTGCCTACGATTGCTCCGGCACAGTCTCTTACGCGCTGGCTGGCGCCGGCCTCGTCCGGGTCCCGCTGAGTTCGACGGAATTTCGGGCTTATGGAAGTCGCGGTCCCGGAAGGTGGATCACGGTTTATGCGCGGAACGGACACACCTTCGCGGTCATCGCGGGACTTCGTCTCGATACGACCTCGCCGCACAATCCCTCGCGTCGATGGGCGCCCCGCTGGCAGCCCACCGAGCGCATGCCGAAGGGGTTCGAGGCTCGCCATCCGGACGGTTTGTAGATCTTTCTCTCCTGTACTTCCTCGGAGAGACGAGCTTCTGCTCGTCCGACTATTTTGGGACGTGAAGAATCACGTCCCTCCGAACCAAAGGAAGAGTGAATAATCGGTGGCGCACACGCGGCCCTGTCTTAAGGTGCCGATCTATGGCTTATCCGACTTTTCGCCAGTCGCTCGTCACTCTGATCGCTGCGGGCGCCACGTTTTCTTCCGCCCGCGCCGACGAAGGAATGTGGCTCTTCAATAATCCACCGCTGAAACAGCTGAAGGAGAAGTATCATTTCGAGCCGACGCCGCAGTGGCTCGAACATCTCCAGAAGTCGAGCGTCCGCTTCAACTCCGGCGGGAGCGGCTCCTTCATTTCCTCCAACGGACTGGTGATCACGAATCACCATGTCGGACTCGATACCCTCCAGAAGCTCAGCAGCGAAAAGAACAACTACGTTCGCGACGGTTTCTATGCGAAGACCCGGGCGGAAGAGCCGCGCGCCACCGATCTCGAACTCAACGTCCTGATGTCGATCGAGGATGTGACGCCACGCGTCACGGCCGCGTTAAAGCCCGGATTGACCGCCGAGCAATCAGCGGCCGCGCGGCAGAAGGCGATCGCCGAAATTGAAAAGGAGAGCAAAGAGAAAACGGGACTGCGTTCCGATGTCGTTACGCTTTATCAGGGCGGCGCGTATCACCTCTATCGCTTCAAACGCTACGACGATGTCCGAATTGTCTTCGCTCCCGAACAACAGGCCGCGTTCTACGGCGGCGATCCGGATAACTTCGAATATCCGCGCTTCGATCTCGATATCTGCATCTTTCGCGCCTACGAAAACGGCCAGCCGGCGAAGATCGAGCATTTCCTGAAATGGAATCCGGAAGGACCGAAGGATGGCGAGATGACCTTTGTGAGCGGTCATCCGGGCAAGACGGACCGCCAGCTGACGCTCGATGAGCTCGGGGACATGCGCGACCACGAAGCGCCCTATCTGCTCAATATGTTTAACCGGCGCGAAGTTTTCTTCACCGCGTTCGCCGCCCGCAGTTTTGAGAACGCGCGCCGGGTCCGCGAAGATTTGTTCGGCATCCAGAACAACCGGAAACGTTACGACGGCTACCTGGCGGCTTTGCTCGATCCCGATATCGATCGCTCTCTCAAGGCGCGCGAACAAAAGCTGCGCGACGCGATGAGCAAGGACGCAAAGTGGAAAGGGACGCTGGCCGCCTACGACAGGATCAAGAAGGCGCAGGACGAAACCGCCAAAATCCTGCCGGTCTACAATTATTATGAGGCTTTTCGCGGCAAACAGGGCGCGAGCTATCGCGCACCGCGCGGTTTCTACAGCAACCTTTTCAAGTATGCGCGCCGGCTCTTGCGCGCCGGCGACGAACGACCGAAACCGAACGGCGAACGCTTTCCGGAATTTCGCGACAGCAACAAGGAATCGCTCGAGCTCGATCTCTTTTCCACCGAGCCGGTCTATGACGACATGGAGCTGGTCATGCTCACCGATTCGCTGACGGATCTCGCCAGCCGCTTCGGTTACAACGACCCGCTCATTCAGAAAGTTCTCGCTGGAAAATCGCCCACGGCCCGCGCCGCCGAATTGATCAAGGGGACAAAGGTAAAAGATCCCGCCGTGCGGAAGCAGCTTTATGCAGGAGGAGCCGCCGCCGTCAAGGCCGCGAACGATCCGATGATCGAGCTGGCGCGCGAGATCGATGGGCCGGCCCGCGCGGCACGGAAGGTGTTCGAAACGCAGGACGAAACGAAACAGCAGGCTTATGGCGATATCGCGAAAGCGCGTTTCGCGATTGAAGGGACCAGCAATTATCCCGATGCCACTTTCACGCTGCGCCTTTCCTACGGAACGGTGCGCGGCTACGAGGAGAACGGAAAACCGATCGCCGCGTTCACCGACGTCGCCGGCCTTTACGCACGCTCAGCCGAGCACAATAATCAGCCTCCGTTCGATCTCCCCCAGCGCTGGATCGACAAGAAAGCGACGGTCAACCCGGCGACGAAGTTCAATTTCGTTTCGGATGCCGACATTATCGGCGGCAACAGCGGCAGTCCGGTCGTGAACCAGGCGAACGAATTCGTCGGCATCATCTTCGACGGCAACATTCAATCGCTCGTGCTCGACTGCATTTTTGCCGACAAACAAGCGCGCGCCGTGAGCGTCGATTCCGCGGCCATCACTGAAGCGCTGCGAAAAGTTTACGACGCGAACGCGCTGGCGGACGAGATTGGGAAATAGTGGTAGACCATTGGTAGGGACGCCGCGCTGCGGCGTCCGGGATTGTTATCCTGCGCTGCGGACATGCGGCGGACGGCGCAGCGCGCCGTCCCTACCACGGATCTGCGATGAAGACGTAAGGCCACTCGTCTGCCGTCCTCACCAGTCCAGCGCGCACTGGGTTCGCAAGAATATAATCCGCTTCTGGCGCCAACTTTCATCCTTCCGCAGTCGATGCTCGAAGAAGTCGCGTTGCCATTCGATCTTCAGCGACTTCGCAGTCCATTCCTTCCATTTGCTGATGATGGTTTGAACGCGCTTACCGACGTCCGGAAATGTCAGTATCAGATGGATGTGATCTGGCATAAGGAGTGCGAGATGCGCGTGCCAGACACCTCGCGCATGTCTGTGCTTAATGGTCTCCAATAGCGGATGACCCACATTTGGAATGCCAATAAATTTCGGCCGCGCTGCTCACAACAGACGGTGACAAAATAACGTTCCCTGCCTGGATCGACCCAAAGCGGCACGTGATGCGGCAGCCGCTTGCGAACTCGCCTGGTAGGGACGCCGCGCTGCGGCGTCCGGGTATGACTATGACGTCTGGGGGACATCCGGCGGACGGCGCAGCGCGCCGTCTCTACCAGCTCGCTAGAGCTGCTTTAGCAGCGTCTTCCACCGTACCCAGGCATCGTCGCGCGCTTTCTTGTTCGCGTCGTTCGCGGTCGGCATTTCGCCTTCGCGCATGAAGCCGTGGCCGGCGCCTTTGTAAGTTACGGGCTCGTATTTTTTCCCGGCGGCCTTCATGAGCTCCTCGCCTTTTGGAATCGTCGCATCCACACGCGCGTCGTTTTCGCCGTAGAAGCCGTAGACCGGGCACGCGATTTTCGAGGCGTCCTCCGCATTGTCGACAGCCGTTCCATAGAACGAATAGGCAGCCTTGAGTTTCGGATTCATGCTCGCGTATTGGAAAGCCCATCCCCCGCCCCAGCAAAACCCGCAGACCGCCAGCGATCCGTTCGCTGCCGGGATCTTCGTGAGCGCATACTCCGAAGTCGCGTCGAGATCCGCCTTCACCTGCTCCTTGGGTAACGCCGAGATTGCTTTCCGCGCACCGTCGATATCCGCATAGGTCTGCCCGCTCAGGAGATCAGGCGCAATCGCGATGACGCCATTCTCGGCCAGTTGGTCGCAGACGCCGCGCACCCAGTCGGTCAGTCCGAAAATTTCATGAATGACCAGGACCACGGGTGCCTTGTCTTTGCGCTCGGGGTAAACGACGAATGCTTTGATCGTGCGCTCGCCCGACTTGAACTCGACCCATTCGCCGTGCCGCGAGGATTTTTCCAATCGGGCCTTGGCCCAGTCCTGAGCCGAAGCCGACAGGGCCACGCAAAAGAAAACCGTCGCAAAGACTACACTTCTCATGGGATGACTCCTTATTGTTGCGTCAAACCTCTGTCGCGGGAACAGCAGCGGCGGAACGGCGACCGAAGATCATTGCATCGAGACTCCAGAGCCCGGCGCCATAGAAGAAAATGAAGAGGAATATCCAGCAGTACAAAACCGCGGGTTCGCCCCCATTCAGAATGGGAAAGAAATGTTCCGGTGGCGTGATCGGCGGCGGATGCTTGATCGTTTTTCCCGCGAAGTGAACGGTGAAAAAGGCCCACGCCATCCCACCGCTGGCGAGAAAGGCAAAGACCCGGGTGAACAGGCCTATCGCAATCAGGAGCCCGCCCAGTTCAACGATTCCCATGATAATCATCTTGCCTTGCGCAACACCTTGTCCGCCGAACATGCCGAGCATTTTTTGGGCGCCATGGCAGGCGAACAAAAGACCGACTAAGAGCCGCATGATGCAATAAACCGGATCCGCAAAGCGCTTCAGTGAGTTCATGAGCGCAGGCTGTTCGGACGTGATAATAATGTCAAGATTCTTGCTAACGAGCGGCGTTCCAAAGCCGCGCCACCCTAGGCATCTTGATTTGTGGCGGCCATCTCGAAAATTGTCATCCTGAGTCCGGCAGCTGCCGGATCGAAGGACCTCTAATTTTTCGGCCTTCTGATCGCGTTCAACACTGTTACGAGAAAGCAAATTGAGAGATCCTTCGACAAGCTCAGGATGACAACCAGGGGATCTACCGCTCCTTGATTGGCAAATCAGGTCGCCTGCGTGACCGTGCACCGGGCAGATCCACTTCGGTTGCTCCAGAGCGACCTCGCCCACACAGTGATCTAGTGGTGCCGAAAAAAATTGCGATCGCAGGCGGTGGCGCCGCCGGGTTCTTCGCCGCGATCGCTTGTGCCCGGGCGAATCCTGCCAACCAGGTTTCGATTTACGAACGCGGCCCGGACTTCCTGACCAAGGTGCGCATCTCCGGCGGAGGACGTTGCAACGTCACCCATGCCTGCTTTGACCCCCGCGCCATGAGCGAGCGCTATCCGCGCGGCGAGCGTCCCCTCATTTCGCCGCTCCATCGCTTTTCGTCGAGCGATACCGTCGCCTGGTTTGAGGAACGCGAAGTGAAGCTGAAGATCGAGGCCGACGGCCGCATCTTTCCGGTGACGGATTCCTCTCAGACTATCATCGATTGTTTGGTGAATGAAGCGGAGGCCGCCGGCGTGCGACTTTTTTCCCGCAAAGGAATCGAGACTGTCGGGAGAACGGCGGACAGTTTTGAACTGCACTTCGCCAGGGGTGAGACGACAATCTGCGATCGTTTGCTTCTTGCGACCGGCGGAACCCGCTCAACCAGCGGCGAACGGATCGCGCAATCTCTGGGACACACCCTTCTCCCGGCGGTGCCTTCGCTCTTTTCGTTTCATGTGGCGAATCCGTGGCTGCGTTTGCTGCCGGGCGTTTCCGTGACGGACGTCGAAGTATCAATTCCGCGCACCGCTCTGCGAGAACGCGGCGCGCTCCTGGTCACGCATCAAGGATTAAGCGGCCCAGCCATCCTGCGCCTTTCGGCCTGGGGCGCGCGAGTTCTGCATGGCCTCGAGTATGAATTTACCCTCCGTCTCAATTGGCTGCCGGATCTGAGTGAAGAGGAAATTCGCGAACGGCTGCGATCGCTGCGTGAATCCAATCCAAACCGGCGGGTCCACAATTCACCGATCGCCTCTCTGCCAGTTCGTTTGTGGGAACAGCTCGCGCTTGCGGTCGGCATTGGGCCTGAAACACGTTGGACAACGCTTTCGCGCGGGCAAGCCCATGCCTTCGCCTCTCTTCTGCGGCGAACCGAGCTGCCCGTGAACGGCAAGTCGCTCAACAAGGAAGAATTCGTAACCTGTGGCGGCGTGAATCTCCGCGAAGTGAATTTCAAGACGATGGAGAGCCGGGTCACGCCCGGCCTTTATTTCGCCGGCGAACTGCTCGACGTCGATGGCATCACAGGTGGATTCAATTTTCAGGCGGCCTGGACCACCGGCTGGATCGCCGGTCATGCGATGGCTCGGTAGAAACAGCGCTGTGGCCGGGATCGGCGACCCCGGCTACAATCGAGCCAGTGAAGACGGCTCTCGATGAAGTTCGAAAAATCTACGCTGATCTCGCCGCACGGCCGGTCGATCGCAATTGCGTGCGGTTGAAGGAATGCTGCCATTTCAAACTCACCGGCCGCACGCCTTACCTGACCAAAGGCGAAGCATTGCTTGCCGCCAGCGCGTTGCGGGCGACGGGACGAAGAGCATTGCCGGAAAACCCTTCTGGCGCGTGCCCGTTGCTCGAGAACGAAACCGGCAATTGCCTCATCTATGATTCGCGACCCTTCGGTTGCCGCACCCATTTCTGCGCCGCGGCCGGCGGGCCGTATTCGCGCCGGGAAGTGATCGACCTGATTCGCCGGCTGGAAGCGATCGATGAATCACTCGGCGGGACTGGGCCGCGCTTGTTGCAGAATGCGATCGCTGACGCATTGGGGGACTTGTAATAAAAGCGGCTGTCATCCCGAGCCGCGGAGACGGCGAAGGACCTCACGAGCGCTGAATCGCTATCGCGAACATTCAAAGCGTCTTCGTCGGGTCACGCCCGGCTTTTCTTGTGTGACACATATTGCGACTGTGGGAGTCCCTCGCGTCTCCGCGGCTCGGGATGATATCGCAAAGACGCGCAGGCTGCTACGCCGCTTTCTTCACGTGGTGCTTCGCTTTCTTCGGCGCGCTCTTTTTCTTCCTTCCTCCACTCTGCGCCTTGAGGCTCTCCTGAAGCACGGCGACGAGATCAATCACTTTCGTCGAGGGCTTTTTCTCCTTTGGTTTCTCTTCGATCTCTTTTCCGCCCGACTCCACCTTTTCCTCGATCACTTCCAGGAGCGCGTCGCGGTAATCGTCCTTGTATTTCTCGGGGTCCCATTTCGAAGTCATGCTTTTGACCAGCGCTTCGGCCATCTCCTTTTCGCGTTTTCCCACTTCGAGTTTCTTCGGGACATTGAGCTTCTCCGCATCGGCCAGTTCCTCGGCGAAATGCATCAGCTCGAGAACGAGCGCGTGCTTTAACGCCTTCACCCCGGCGAGATATTGCCGCGTCTTGATGACGACCTTGGCGATGCCGACCTTTTTTCCGTCCGCCAGGGCTTCGCGCAGCAACACGTACGCTTTATCGCCGCCTTTCTGCGGCTCCAGGTAATACGGCTTGTAGAAATACATCGGGTCGATTTCGTCGAGATCGACGAAGTCTTTGATATCGACGGTCTGGGTGGCCTCGAGATCGACGCGTTGAAAATCCTTTTCGTTCAGGACAACAAACTTTCCTTTTTCGTATTCGTAGCCCTTCACGATGTCGCCCCACGGAACTTCCCTGCCGTCTTTTTCGGCGACGCGTTTGTAGTTTACCGGGCTGAGGTCTTTGGCCCGGAGGAGGCGAAATTTCAGCTCCTCCTTTCGGGTCGCTGGATAAAGAGCGATCGGAATATTGACGAGACCGAAACTGATACTGCCTTTCCAGATTGCACGCATTCTGAAAGGACTTCGCGGCTCGGGGCTTGATCGCGCGTCTCTTCCCAAGGTAGGGACGGCGCGCTGCGCCGTCCGTTGCGATCTCAACGGCTCGACGGAGTCTCGCCCTACCAACGGACGCCGCGGCGCGGCGTCCCTCCCAAGGAAACTACGCCGCGGCTTCGAGCTGGTCGCGGTTGATTCCACGCAGCTCGTAGAGGCGCACCAGGGTTTCCTCGATCAGATTGTTCGGGCAGGAGGCGCCGGCGGTAATGCCCACCATGATGGGTCCCGGCGGAAGCCAATCTTTTGCGATCACTTCCTGACGTTCGTGCAAATTGTAATGGAGGATTTCCCTGTCCGATACCAGGCGCGACGCGTTTCGGACAAAATAGGTCGGCAACTTCTCTTCACCCATCTCCGCGAGGTGCGAGGTATTCGAGCTGTTGTAGCCGCCCACCACCAGGAGCAGGTCCATCGGGACGTCGAGCAGCTCGCGCAAGGCATCCTGACGTTCCTGGGTCGCCCCACAGATGGTGTCGAAGAAGCGGAAATTTTTCGTCGCGCCATCGGGTCCATCCCGATCCACGATGGCCTGGCGGATGCGACGCTGAACCTCCTCGGTTTCGCCTCGCAACATCGTCGTCTGGTTCGCCACCCCAACCGTCTTGAGATGCTGGTCGGGATCGAACCCTGGCGAGTGCGCGTTGCGAAATCGCTTGAGAAACGCCTGTTTGTCGCCCCCGCGCCGAATGTATTCACAAACGTAATCGGTATCCGTCAGGGTAAGCACGACGAGATATTGTCCCTTGCCATCCCCGAGCGCGCGCGAGCTGGTGGCCTTCGTTTCTTCGTGTTCCGCCTTGCCGTGAATGATCGAAGTCGCCGACTCGCTGGCGTACTTGCGGACCCGTTTCCAGACGCTCATCACGTCGCCACAAGTCGTGTCGACAATCTGGCAGCCGCGATCCTTGATCTGTTGCTGGATGGAAAGCTCGGTGCCGAAAGCCGGGACGATGACGACGTCATCCGGTCCAAGCTCGCTGATGTCCGCCTGTTTGTTTGCCCCCATCAGGTTTTTGATGCCTAACGAAGAGATTTGCTCGTTGACCTCGGGGTTGTGAATGATCTCGCCGACGATGAAAAGACGGCGATCCTTGAAAACTTTGCGCGCGGCGTAGGCCAGATCGATCGCGCGCTCGACACCGTAGCAAAAGCCAAACTGTTTCGCCAGCCGTACCGTGATATCGCCGCACTGGAGAATGCCCCCGGCCCGCCGCACCTTGTCCACGATGTCGCTGCGGTAATGCGATTCGACCTGCTCCTGCACGGCGGTCATCACTTCCGGCGTGCGCAGATTCACTTTCTCGCGTGCCGTCGTCCCGCTGGAAATAAGGTTCGTGCTCATGGGTGCTTGCGTTAAAGACCAGTACGGTCTCGCGGCATCATCGTGATGCCCGGCCGACTACAGAACCAATTTAGCTGCGAATCCAGATCAGTCTATCAACAGCGGTCCGGGAGGATCTTTGAACCAGGCCTCCGACAGCATGAAAGAACGGGGCGGGTCGGGATCTCTACTTTGATCCAGCCTGCGGACCTCGCTGCCCCATTTCTTGTCTTCAGGAAGAGAGTTAGCGATATGCACCTTGGTGCCGATCCTGACCAGCGCGAAAAGACGGGCCGCAGCTTCGCGGTGCAAGCGAACACAACCGTGGGTATGCGGAACAGGGTGAACAAAGCCTTCGTGGAACCCATACGCGGGCTTGAACTCGCACCAATAAGCCATCGGATAACCACGATCCGGCTCGCTGGCGCGACGGCGATGTTTGTCCTTGTTGTAGATGGTGAAATCGCCCGTCGGAGTCGGGTCTCCGGGCTTCCCGACGTTGCCCTGGACCGCCATCAGGAGACGATCGCCTTCCTTCTCGGGTTCGATCACGTAAAGGTTCTGCGTCGCAAGAGAAAGTTTCACTTCGACCTTCGAAGGATCGTGCGGCTTATGCGCAACGACGTGGTAGCTGCCGGATGAAACCGTGCTCATGGTCCCACAGCTCGTCAGGAAAAGAGCGGCCGCGGCGCACAGGCAGAAAAAGAGGCGGGAAAGATGATTCATAGTTGTCCATTGCAAGAGCGCATTGCGCGGGTTTTGTCAATACAGCTCTTCGGTTTTGCGCACGGAAATCCGCGGCGCTCCCCCTTTTCTACGGCAGAATCCCGGGGGGAAGCACGACCGTCGAAGTCATCGGCGGAAGGGCCCGCGCGCGTTCATCCAGGCGGCGTTCGAAATCCTGCGAAATGTTCGCGTAGAATGGATACGACGCCGGATCGGCCGCCAACGGCCGATAACGCCAGTGCTTGTACATCCAGAGCCACGGCGCCGGATTCGCCAGGACGAACGGCTCAAATCGGTCCCAGCAGGCCTGGGCCATTGCCTGATACGATGCGTCCGCGGGAAATTCGATTCGCGGATGAAAAACAATTCGGTAACGACCTCCGGGAAGAGGTTCGCAATGGACATTGATAATCGTCGCGCCGGCGCGCCGGTGTGCCCAGGCGTGGGCGAAGGTCACGCTCGTTTTCAAACCGAAGCAATCGATGACCACGGTCGGCAACTGCGCGGGGATGGTCAGGTCGGTCAGGATCGCCACGTGTTCTCCGCGTTGGATGGTTTTGAAAAGGCGAAGCACCCCGCCGTCCCGCGGTATGACCCGTTGCCCGCTACTTTCCCGGAGACTCACGAAAATTTCGTCGAGTAATGGATTCTTAAACTCCTGCGCGATCAGGGCGCTCTGCACACCGAAAAAATTAGCGGCAATCGCCACCCATTCGAAGTTGCTGTAATGGAAACAGGCAAAGATGATCCCGTTTCTCGCTTTCATGGCTTCCTGAACGACCGCGAGATTCACCACGTCGATATAGCGGGAATAATTCCGGCGCGTCAGGCTGGGGCTCCAGAAGAGATCGACAACCGTCCGAGCAAACTGCTGGTAGGATTCGCGCGCCAGCTTGGCCCGCTGGGCCGGTGAGAAGGCGTCGCCGAACGCTGCCTCGAGATTGCTCAAGGCCACCTGACGGTTACGCCGGTCGAACCGGGCGGCGAGAGCCCCGATGGCTTGCGCGAGCCGGTAACAGGCTTTTCGGGAAAGAAGCGGGATGAGCGTGGCGACGGCCTTGAGGGCCAGCCATTCGAACCGATAACGAAATTTCTTCCAGGCCGCGCGCACCGGACGAGTGTAAGCACGCTTCGCGAAGGCCGCGAGTACCTACAAAGCGTCGTCATCCCGAGCGGAGCGAAGCGGAGTCGAGGGATTCCGGGGAACGTCGAGCGACGGTCATCGGGGTCCCTCGACTTCGCTCGGGATGACGCTGCTTTCTTTCGTTGCCGGGCATGGTTCAATTGCTGCAATGCCTTCCGATCAAAAATGCGTGCCTGTTTGGACACGCGCCATCGAATTCTTCGGGCTGAAGCGCAATCTCGTCCTGCTCCTCATCGCCACGTTCGTCATCGGTGCGGGAGAAGAGCTCTGGATGCGCTTCCTTCCGAAATACCTGCAGGTTCTCGGCGCGACTGTTTTCATCATCGGCCTTTTCGATGCCCTCCGGACATTGCTCGGCGCAATCTATGCCTATCCGGGCGGCGTTCTCGTTGATCGCTGGGGGCATCGGCGGGCTTTTCTCGCCTTCAACCTCTTTTCGATCGCCGGATACGCGCTTGTCCTTCTAGTGCCGCATTGGGGGGCAGTCATCGCAGGCATGTTTCTCTTCCTGTCCTGGACCTGCTTTTCGTTGCCCGCAACCTTCTCACTTATTGGCGCATCTCTCGGGGCTAACCGGCACGCCATGGGCGTTGGGATGCAGTCGGTCATCAAGCGGTTGCCGATCATGGTCGCGCCCATCCTGGGTGGATTTCTGATCGATCGGTTTGGCTTGATTACCGGCGTCCGGATCGGCCTGTCCGTTTCGATCATTCTTTCCGGCGCGACTCTCCTCGTCCAACTTCAATTGCGCGAAACGCCGCCGGAAGCGATTGCCGTGACCGAGCGCTGGAATTTTTGGCAAAGCCTGCGCGCCTTCCATGCGCCCCTGCGCCGCCTTCTGCTGAGCGACATTCTCGTGCGATTTTGCGAGCGAATCCCGTTCGCCTGGGTCGTGATCTACGCCATGGACAACGTGGGTGTGAATGCAAAAGAGATTGGCGTTCTGACGAGCGTTGAGGTGATCGTCGCCAGCCTTTGCATCATTCCGGTTTCACATTTTGCCGATAAGCACGTCCGCGAGCCGTTCGTTCTGGCGACGTTTGGATTCTTCACCCTCTTCCCGTTAGTGCTCTGGCTCTCCGGCAGTTTCACGATGCTCGTGGTCGCGTTCGCCATTCGGGGCCTGAAAGAATTCGGCGACACCTCGCGCAAGGCGTTGATCATCGGCTATTGCACCCCCGAGCGTCGGGGACAGATGATTGGTGCGTATTACCTCGTGCGCGATCTTCTCGTCAGCACCGGCGCGATTCTGGGCGCGTGGCTCTGGAAGCTGGGCCCGGGCGTCAACTTCATCGGCGCAGCCGCCTTCGGGCTTTGTGGCACGGTCGTTTACCTGATCGCGCTTCGCCGCCAACCGTCGTCGTAGGGCGTCCGCCGCGGCGGACGCCGCCGGGTCTGCTCTTGCGAGCGCAGCGAGAAGGGGCCGCCCCGCGTGTCATCCCGAGCGCAGTCGAGGGATCCCGTTGTGCGTCGAGTGACACGCGACGGGGTCCCTCGACTCCGCTTCGCGCCGCTCGGGATGACCCCTAAGGCAGCGCGCTTCGCAGAAACCCCCGACAAACGGTTGACCTTTGTGAATAACTGCCCCATGATCATCCGGAAGGAGACCAAGCCAGATGCAGATGTTTTCAAGCAGCCGAAAAGTGGAACCCGCGATGCCGATGACGGCCACGCCGCCGGCTCCACCACCCGCCAAAACCGAGCCCACCCCGAACGGTGCGCCGGAAACTGCCCGTGGCGGCGGCACCTTATCCAGCGGCGTCTCCATTAAAGGCACCGTCAAATTTCAGAAAGAGCTGTTGATCGACTGCCAGGTGGAGGGCACGATTGATTCCAATGGCCGGCTCACCGTCGGCAAACAGGCCCAGATCAAAGGCGATATCAAAACGCGCTCCGTTATCGTTGACGGAACGGTCAATGGGAATATCACCGCCGCGGAACGCTGCGAATTGCGCGCCGGCTGCACGGTGAACGGCGATATCGAAGCGCCACGTTTGGTGGTCGACGAAGCCGCCAGCTTCATCGGCAGCGCCAAGATCGCCACGCAGAAACCGGCCCCGTCCCCCTCCGCCTAGGCCGATCTGGCCGGGCGTGTCTGCGGGGGCGCGGATACAGTTAGCCCGTTCCGAAATACCTATCCCCGGCGTCGCCAAGACCCGGCACAATGTAGGCGTGATCATTTAGCTCCCGATCGATCGCGGCGGCGATGATCGGAACGTCCGGATGCGCGCGCTGAAATTGTTCGATGCCAACGGTGCTCGCCACAACGGAAAGAAACTGGATGCTGCGCGCGCCCCGGGCTTTCAGGATTGCAGCGGCTTCGCAGGCGCTGTTTCCCGTCGCCAGCATTGGATCGAGGAGCAGTACTTCGGCGACGCCAATGTTTCCGGGAACGCGTTCGTAATAACTCACCGGGCGAAGCGTTTCGGCGTCGCGGTAAACACCGATGTGTCCGATGGCGGCATCGGGAGCGATGCGCTGAATCCCGTCGAGCATCCCGAGGCCGGCCCGAAGAATGGGCACGAGCACGATCGGCCGGGCGAGAATTGCGCCATCGCAGGGGCCCAACGGGGTTTCCACCGGGATCGATCTGAGGTCCCAGGCGCGCGAAGCCTCGACGAAAAGGAAAACGGAAATCTCCTGAAGATGGCGGCGAAACAAATCCGGCGCCGTTTTTTTTGAGCGGAGAATCGACAAACCGGCTGCGACAACCGGATGATCGATGACGTGGCACCGCGCCTTGGGAGGGCGAGACGTGCTTGCCCTGAGCGACGCCGAATGGGTCGAGCCGCCGGGTTTCTTAGCCATTCGTTTTCCGCTCCACAGAGTGTCGCCCTACCATAACGCTCACGCGGCTCCCTCGCGCATCCGCACGGGCGAGGCGGGAAGTTTATCGAGCACGATCCGGCGCTCGCCATCGTAATGTCCGAACGCCAGGACGCCGGTCGGGCATTGCTGCACGCAAGCCGAGCAGCGCACGCATTCCGGGTCCTGCATCGGCACGCCTTTGTTCGCAAAATTCATGATGTCGATCCCCTGGTGGCAGACCGAAGTACAGATGTTGCACGAGATGCATTTCGATTTCTCCGGAAAAATCCGGAAACGTGAGAAGCGCGCATAGATGTGCATGAGCGCGGCCAGCGGACAAAAGAACCGGCACCAGACGCGGCCGGAATACTTGAAGTAAAGGCCCACCCCAATGATTCCGCCGAGGAAAACATCCACGAGCCATTTGTAATTGGTGTAGGTGACCAGCTGGCCGTTCCCGTTTTTCCCCTCGAGCAACAAATGAAAAACCGACGCGAAAACGGATTGCGGCCAGATCCAGCCCAGGACGCGGATGAGAAGAAGGAGAAACGAAATCGCGAGGATCACCTGTCCCGCCATGTTCAAACGGTTCCAGAACGGGCCGTGCGGCATTTTGTGGCGCTGTTTGTCCCCCATCGTTTCCGCGAGCGCGCCGCAGGAACAAATCCATCCACAATACGCACCCTTGCCCCAGCGCCAGATGATGGCCGGGATGAGGACGAATGTCTGAAGGAACCCGATCGCGAGCCACCACGTCAGCGGCGCGTCGGTGAAAATGTTATAAACCATGAGTGGCCAGGCGAGGATAAATCCGTAGGCCCGCCAGTAGGCGCGCGGATGTCCCCAAACCGGCCATTGGTGCGCGGCATATTGGGCGTCCGGGATGTAAGACTCGAACAGATGATCGGCAATCGTCCTGCCGAAACCCTGGTCGAACCAGCCATTGTATCCGAGCCAGGGGAGGATGATCTCCGGGAGCAGGAATAATGGAACGACCTGCACGAGCATGAGCACGATCGTCTGGAGCGTGACGTAAGGAGTCTTGCGCCGGCGAATCCGCGCGATGCCGAAACCGACGATCAGGCTGCTGTAAAGGAAGGTGTAATAAAAAGAACGACTCTTCAGGGAAACGGCCAGCGTTCCGAGCAGCGTCGAGCGGTCAGCAACCTGGGATTGAAACCATCCACCCAGCGAGCTGACGATCGCCGGCATGTTTTCCGGCCAGGGATTGAGCCAGGTCTCGGCGAAGCCGCCGGATTTCCAGGCGTAAACGAAAGTGCAGAACGCGAGGAAAAGCCCGAGAGCTATCCAGCCGCGCGAGGTCCCCTCACCCGCAATGGGGATGCCCGAGCGTCGAAAGAAATCGAGCGGTGCTTCGCGCCCCAGCATCGTGAAGACGACGTCGTTAGGCAGCGTCGTCTCGTTTCCATTTTTCAAAAATATCTGCTCCCTTTCGATCCGCGTTACCTCGGTTCCAAGCGCCAGCGTCAGCGACCCGGGCGATTTCTGTCCGCGCATACCGGAGGTCACGGCGGTGTTGACCCGTTCCGAAGTCGGTTTCTCGATTTGCACGTCCGCCGCCGCGTCGTGGACGAGCATCTCAATTTTCCCGATATTCTCCGGTTTCGCGCGCGAAAGTTCCTTCCGGCGATAACTGAGCGTGACGTGCGCGCCGCAAGTGGCGAGCGCGATCGCCGTTTCCAACGCCGAATCGCCGCCGCCCACAACGAGTGCGTTTTGCCCGGCAAATTCCTTGGGATCGAAAAGCCGATTGTAAACCTTGTCGAGATCCTCGCCCGGCACTCCGAGCTTCCGGAAATTTCCACTCCGCCCGATGGCGACGATCGCGCGCCTTGCCGTCACCGTCTTCTTATCGGCCATGTGCAACGTCACCGAATCACGGCTTCGCGATTCGATCCGTTCCACGCGTGCCGGCGTAACTTCGATTCCCGCCGCCCGCCGCTGCGCTTCCATCTCCTCCACCAGAGCTTCCTTGATGTCGGCGGAGAATTGCAGACCACCGTCGAGTTTCATCTCCGTCGGATAGGTGTAGATCGGCTTCGCTTTCGGGAAATTGACAACGGTGGAAAAAATCTCGGTGGCTTCAAAGACCACGAAATTCAATCCCGCCTTCTTGGCTTCGATCGCCGCCGAAATCCCAGCTACACCCGCTCCAACGATGGCCAGATCCAGGATTCCCCTTTCCGCCTTCATCACTCCGCCCTCCTTCACGATGGCCCGCACGGCCTCCGCTCCGGTGTGCGACGAAAACTTCAGGAGCGGAATCCCGGTCAGATCGCCGACAATTCTCACGCCGGGCTGGGACGTGATTCCCGCGGGGCCAGAAATCGGAAGTGGCTCCACGGTCCCGGCGGGCCACTGCGTATGCAGCCATTTGGTGTAACGTTCGATGAGTCCGGCCATCGTTAACTCCGCGCTATCTTTCTAGCGTTGCGATGTTGCAGGCGAAAAGAGAAATCATGCACAACCGCAATACCAGGGCCGACCGAAGCCGGGGAATGACGGAGACAGAAACCACGCGCCGCTATCCGATCGGGGCAGAGTTGGTGGCAAACGGACGGGCGCATTTTCGAGTCTGGGCACCGAAAGCCAGGCGCCTGGACGTGGTGCTGGAAGGCGAGTTGGGAAAAGATCGGGACGCAAACCCGCCTCCGCCGTGGACGGGCTCCGCCGTGGCGAGGGTCCCTCCCACCTTTGTGGAACTGGAGCGAGAGCCAACAGGGTATTTTTCCGGATCGCTCAACGCCGGCCCCGGAGCGCTTTACCGGTTTCGAATCGATGGAAACGAGAATTTTCATCCCGATCCTGCCTCGCGCTTCCAGCCGGAAGGACCGCACGGGCCGTCCTGCATCGTGGATCCCGCCCAGTTCAAATGGACGGATGCCGCCTGGCCGGGAATCAAGATGCCGGGACAGATCATGTACGAGATCCATCTCGGGACGTTCACCCCGGAAGGAACGTGGCGGGCGGCAAGGAAGGAATTGGCGGAGCTGGCCCGAATCGGGATCACGGTCATCGAGATGATGCCGATCGCCGATTTTCCGGGCGAATTCGGCTGGGGTTATGATGGTGTCGACCTTTTCGCTCCCACCCGCCTGTACGGAACTCCCGACGATTTGCGCGCGTTTGTGAACGAAGCCCACTCGTTAGGCCTGGGCGTGATTCTCGACGTCGTTTACAACCACTTCGGCCCCGACGGGAATTATCTCGGCGTTTATTCAGACGATTATCTTCACCGGGGGCGGGTCAACGATTGGGGCGATTCCATCAACTTCGATGGGAAAAACTCCGGACCGGTCCGGGAGTTCTTCATCACCAACGGCCGGTACTGGATCGAGGAATTCCATTTCGATGGGTTTCGCTTCGACGCGACCCAGAGCATTCACGACGAGTCGGACGAATATATCGTCGGTGCGATCGGGCGCGCCGCCCGCCTAGCCGCCGCTGGGCGGTCCATCATTCTCGTTGCCGAAAACGAGTCGCAGGAAGCAAAGCTCCTTTGGCCGCGGAGCAAAGGCGGCGACGATCTCGATGCCGTCTGGAATGACGATTTGCACCACAGCGCCTACGTCGCCCTGACCGGACGGCATGAGGCCTACTACTCCGATTACCGCGGCCGGCCGCAGGAATTCGTTTCGGCTGCGAAGTACGGCTATCTCTTTCAAGGTCAGTTCTACTGGTGGCAGGATGCGGAACGCGGAATGCCGGCTCTGGGAGCGCATCCGGCCGCGTTTGTTTCGTTCCTGGAGAATCACGATCAAGTCGCCAACAGTGCGCTGGGCTCCCGAATGCGCTGTGAAAGTTCCCCCGGCGTTTATCGAGCGATGACCGCGCTGCTCCTGCTCGGCCCCTGGACGCCGCTGCTTTTCCAGGGCGAGGAATTTGGCGCGACCTCGCCGTTTGTTTTCTTTGCGGACATCGGCGACGACAATTTGCGCGAAGCGATTCGCGCCGGGCGCTTCGAGTTTCTCGCCCAATTTCCATCGATCGCGGGCGCCGAAGCGCAATGTGCTCTGCCTGTGCCGACGCAGCGGGATACCTTCGAGCGTTGCAAATTGAACCTGGCAGAGCGCCAGACCGAACGGCCCTTTTACGATCTCCACCGCGACCTGATCCGGCTCCGCCGCGACGATTCGCGCTTCCACAAGCAAATCCCCGGCGGGGTGGACGGCGCCGTGTTAGGCGAGCAAAGTTTTCTGCTTCGTTATTTCGGCGAAGCGAACAACGAACGATTGCTCATCGTGAATCTTGGACCTGCTCAATCATTGATTCCCGGGCCCGAGCCGCTGCTCGCGCCGCCGTATGGTTTTGAGTGGGACATGATTTGGTCGAGTGACGATGAGCGTTACGGTGGCCCCGGCGCTGCGAAACCCATTTCGGATGAAGGCTGGTCGCTGCCGGCCGAAGCGACGATCGCGTTGCGCGCCATTCCCCGGACGAAACCGCCCCGCAAACCGATAGAGAGGCATGCCCGAAAAACCAAGTAATACGCCGGTCGTGTTGCGATCGATGATCTGGGATCCCGCGCATCCTTCGCGCGAGGTCCTGCTCAACCGTGAGTGGCTCGTCACTAATGGCCTCGGCGGCTACGCGTCGGGCACCGTCTCCGGTGCCATCACCCGGAAATATCATGGCATTTTGGTGGCCGCATTGCCAGCGCCGCTGGGCCGCGTGGTAATGTGGAACCATGTCTCGGAGTTTCTGCACTTCGACGGCGATGAAGTTGTGTCGTTAGGCGCGGAGGAACGCGCCGGAGGCCAGCTCGATTTGAAAAGCGCGGAGTATTTGCGCGAATTCCGCCTCGAAGACGGAATGCCGGTCTGGATTTATCACGTCCGCGACCTTGTCGTCGAGAAGCGCATCTCGATGCCTCATTTGCAAAACACGGTCCACGTCAGCTACCGGATCACCGGTGCAGGAAAACCGCCGCGGCTCGAGCTGCGGCCCGCGTTTCACTTCCGACATCACGAAGAGGCGGTGGACCTGCCCCTCGCGGAACCTTACAAGCTGAGTGCGACCGGCGATCGCTACGAGATCGTCTCGGCTCGCCGGAAATATGGGGCATTGCGGATGCGGCTGTGTGGTCATGCCACGGCGTTCACGATCGCGACGGCGAGAATTCAACAAGTTGTCTATCGGATCGAACAGGCCCGCGGTTATTCCTTCGAAGGCCAACTGTGGAGCCCGGGCTTTTTCCAGGTCGATCTCGCGGATGAAGGAACTGCCACCCTGATCGGTTCGACCGAGCCGTGGGATATTATCGATGTGTTAAGTCCAGCGGAGGTGCTCGCCTCGGAGCGGGAACGGCGGGCGCGGCTGCTGGAAGACGCCGAGCCCGAGGCGCAGACGGGCGTGGCCGCGGAACTCGTTTTCGCAGGGGATCAGTTCGTCATCACTCCAGCGGGCCGCGCCCAGGAGGCGGCGCGCGCGCATGCGGCCGGAGATGAAGTTCGCACGGTGATCGCGGGCTACCACTGGTTCACCGACTGGGGGCGAGACACGATGATCAGCCTGGAGGGATTAACGCTCGTGACCGGACGAAGCCTGGAAGCGGGATACATCCTGCGGACCTTCGCGCATTACGTCCGCGATGGACTGATCCCAAACATGTTTCCGGACCGGCAGAAGGACGGACTGTATCACACGGCGGACGCAACCCTCTGGTTCTTTCATGCGCTCGGGCGTTACCTGAAAAAAGCGGAAGACCACATTACCCGGCGGCTTCTCTTGCCGATTCTGGTCGACATCGCGGAGCATCATCTGCGCGGAACGAAATTTAACATTCACGTCGATCCGGAGGACGGACTGCTCGCGCAAGGCCAGGAAGGTTATCAGCTCACCTGGATGGATGCGAAGATGGGCGATTGGGTGGTGACACCGCGGCGAGGGAAGGCCGTGGAGCTAAACGCGCTTTGGTTTAATGCGCTGAAGCTCCTTGAAGGGTGGCTAATCGACAATGGCGACAGCGACGCCGCGCAGCGATACGCGCAACATGCGGATCTCACCCGCGAGTCTTTCAACCGGCGGTTTTGGTTTGAAGAGGGCGGCCATCTTTACGACGTCGTGGACGTGGACGGCGGAGGTGAGAACGATCCGTCCTGCCGCCCCAACCAGTTATTTGCGATCTCGCTCGACCATCCGGTGCTGGACCGGGCGCGCTGGAAATCGGTGGTCGATGTCGCGGAGCGGGAATTACTCACACCCGTCGGACTTCGGTCGCTCTCGCCGAAACATCCGGATTACAAACCGATTTACGGGGGCGATCTTCGATCAAGGGATGGCGCCTATCACCAGGGCACGGTTTGGGCGTGGCTGATCGGGCCATTCGTTGACGCGTGGTTGAAAGTGCATCCCGGGGAAAATGCGAAGGCGCGGACGTTCCTGGAGCGCTTCCCGGAAAGCATGAACGAAAACGGAATCGGCACGATCAGCGAGGTGTTCGATGCGCGCGAACCCCACACCGCCGGAGGCTGCATCGCACAGGCCTGGAGCGTGGCGGAGGTCCTTCGTTCCTGGGTCAAGACGGCCTAGGATTGCTGGCCGAACATGCCGCCGAGCTTGCCTTTGAGAAGCTCGCCCGCTTCGGCCTCGAGCGCGCCGAGCGTTCCCTCCGTTCCACCGGTCATCAGGGCATCAGGGCATCGAGATGGGAGGCAATCGGTGGGGGCAGCTTGGTTTTCAAAAAGTCGATTACGGCGGTGACGGCCTTTTGGGCGTCTTCCTGGCTCATGCCCGTTTTCTGGGCAACAACGTTAACGAGTTCGTTCATAAGCACCACCCTGAGAGGTCGGTAGCAAATTGGCGATAGCCCAATTTTCAAGCAACGGGCACTGATTTGCGCCCAATCCCCGCCCCGGCTTCGAACTAGTCTTGATGCCTGAAACCGTCGTCGAGTTAACGCAAAAGACCGAGGTGCGCGAAGCGCTCGCCCAAACCGGGGGAAAGCCGAAGATCAAGGCGCAGACCACGGACAAGTTCTGGTTTGCCACCCATGTCTTCGTCCTGCTGGGAAGCACGGCAGTTTGGCTGTTGCTCGGATGGAACCTCATCCCCCTTCCGCAACCCCATCTCGATCTGCTTCAGCGCGCGACTCGGGCCACCGTCTTCATCGTCGTCGTTCTCGCCATCGCGAAGGCGGTTTCGGTTTACGCGATCGGTCGCATCTCGGATGCCTCCACCTGTTTCACGCTGCGCCGCATTCTTCACCTCGTGGTCGGCATCGTCATCGTGCTTATCGGCCTCTCGATCTTTTTTGCGAATTGGTACACGGCCTTGATTTCGGTTGGGGTTATTTCGGTCATCGTCGGACTTTCCGTCCAGACGCCGATGTCGAGTTTCATCGGCTGGATTTACATCCTGGTCCGCCGGCCCTATCGGGTAGGCGATCGGATCAAAATCGGCGACGCCACCGGAGACGTGATCGACGTTAGCTACATCGACACAACGCTCTGGGAATTCGGAGGTTCATTTCTCTCGACCGATCATCCCAGCGGCCGCGTGATCAAGTTCCCGAATGCGAAAGTCCTCGGCGAAATGGTCTACAATTATTCCTGGCCGCTCTTCCCCTATATTTGGAACGAGATCAAATTCCAGATCGCGTACCAGAGCGATTTGCAGTTTGTGGCGAGCACGATGGAACGCATCGTGGAGGAGGAAATTGGAGATGAAATGGAGGATCGCGTCACCGTCTATCGCGACCTGCTGGCCAAGACTCCGGTGAACGAACTCGAAGTGCGCGCGCATCCGCGCGTCTTCTTCCGGGTGGATGAAGTGACGTGGATCGACGCGATCGTTCGTTACGTCGTCCCGCCCCGGGAGGCGGGCGCGGTCAAGACCCGGCTCATTCCGAAATTGCTCGCGGCCCTGAACGCCGAGCCGGAAAAAGTAATGTTCCCGGCCGGCACGAATCGGTGAGTCGTGTTTGCTTGAGTCGCGATTACAGCCGATTACTTCGCCGATGCATTTCCGAGTTCTCGTTCTTCTGTTCGCGTTTGCCACTGTCGCCGCGAAACCTGTCGTCAAAAAAGCAGAAACGGCCGGGCCAAACCCGTCGCCGAAACCAAAAGCATCGGTGTCGAAGACGATCCCCGTCGCCCTGCCGAATTACGACGAAGAAACCAGTGTAAAGCTCCAGATTTTTCTCGACAACAACGACTTCGGTCCCGGCAAAATCGACGGCCGAATGGGCGAGTTTTTCGGGAAGGCCCTCGTTCATTACAAGCGCGCCCATGGCATGGCGGAAACCGGCGCGGTCGATTCCTGGCTGCTCGATCAGGTGCCCGAGACTTATACGACCTTCACCATCCCGCCGGAGGCGCTGAACTTCGTTGGGCAGACGGCAAGCAAACCGTCGGAGCAGGCGAAGCTCAAGAAGTTGAACTACGGCTCATTGCTCGAGCTGGTCGCAGAGCGGTATCATTCCGCGGAGGATTTTCTCAAGAAAATCAATCCGGGAATGAAACTCGAGAATTTGAAACCAGGGGACACGGTGAAAGTGCCAAACGTGCTGCCATTCAAGATCGAGGATTTGCACGAAGGTTTCGCCGAAAAGAACCCCGCGTTCGCCAATCGTAAGATCTATATCGACACGAAAGATCGCTTTCTTCTCATTTACGACGACAAGCAGCTCGTCGCGGAGTTTCCGATCACGCCCGGCTCAACGACCCTGCCCGCGCCGATGGGTCTCTGGAAAATTCTCGGCATTGCGACGCTTCCTGTTTTCCGGCACGACGAAGGCGTCCTCCAGCACGGTCAAAAATCAGACGTGTTCTATAACCTTCCCCCGGGTCCCAATAATCCGGTGGGCATTCTCTGGATGGGTTTGAACAAACCGCACGTTGGCATTCACGGGACGAACAATCCGGAGACGATTGGCCGGGCCGCCAGCCACGGCTGCATTCGGACGGCGAACTGGGACGCCGCGCGCGTGAAAGAGCTGGTCACGGTCGGCAACGCGGTCTCGATCTTCCGGTAGCGCAGCACCGTCATCCCGAGGCAGGCGAAGCGCGCCGAGGGACCCCGCAAGCGCTCAATCGCTCCCGCGAAACGAGAGGCCCACTCCGTCATCCCACGCTTCCCGTTTGGCGGTAGCCGATATTGCAACTGTGAGGTCCGTCGGCGCGCCACGCCAGCCTCGGGATGACAGGTCGTTCGATCGTTCCTGAAGAAATTTCGCGCGGATTGGGCAGTTCGTGCGTCTAGGCTGGTAGATCGACAAAAAATGGACTCATCCGAACACGCAATTTACCGCGCCGCCATCCAGGGGGATCGCGACGCTTTCGAAATCGTGATCCGCTCGGTCAGCCGGAACCTGTTCGCGATCGCCTACGGGATTCTGCAGAACCGCGAGGAAGCGGAAGATGTCGTCCAGGACACTTTGGTGAAGGCCTGGAAATCGCGCTGGCGGGTGCGGGACTCGGACAAGCTTCCGGCGTGGCTTTCGAGCGTGGCGCGGCATCGCGCCCGCGACCTGGCGAGGAAGCGCCGCCCGGAGCCGTTGCCGGAAGCTTTTGAAGCAGACGAGGTGGTTGAGTTCGAAAGCGCAGGACAAAAAGCGGACCTCGATGGCGAGGTCCGCTCGGCCCTGGCGCAACTCCCCGAGCTGCACCGGGTGGCGCTGACCCTCCGATATTTTGAAGAGCTCGACTACGGGACGATCGAAAAAACCCTCGGCCTGACGAACGGCGCCTTACGCGGAATTCTCGGCCGAGCTCTCGGCCTCATGCGGAAACGGCTGAAGCCGGCCCTCGCCTCAACCGGATAATCCTATGGCAACGACCCACGAACAAATTGACGAAATGCTGGCGGCCGATCTCCACGACGAGCTGACGGCCACCGAACGCGTTGAATTCCACGCCCACCTGGTTGAGTGCGCGGAATGCCGTCAGGCTTTTCAGGAAGGAAAAAATATGAACAGAATTCTTAACGAAATAATGGCCGACAAAAGGGCAGACGCCGGTTTCGAGCAGCGCATGGTCTCGCGCTTTCGCGATCGCGTTCCAAAACGAGCAGGGCTAATCGGCCTGGTTACCGATCTTCTGCGGGTGCGCGCGGTCCAGTTGACGGCGGCCGCCGCGATCCTGCTGGCTCTCGCGCAGATGGGAAGAATGATCACGGGCGAATCCGCGAGCCCGAAACTGCGCGACGAGGATTCGGCAACGATGTTGGAAAACGCGAGTGGCGTCGATAAGGCAGGAGCCACTCGGGATGCGGGAGTATTTGCCAAAACGGACGACCGTTTGAAAGCCCTGAGCCCCGTAACCCAAAATGCTCCACCGCCGTCGCCCCCGCTCGATGCTGTCACTTCCACGGTGCCGAAGCCGCGGACAGAAATGGTCGCGGGCCTGACCAAAACAAAAAAATCCGAATTCAAAGACGAAAAAGCGCCGGCTTCAGCGGCCGAAACGACCGCTGAAACACCGGCGGAGCCTTCCGCCTCCCCCTCGTCAGTTGGGCCCACGGCAAACCGGAAATTGATTCGCAATGCGACGGCGGAGCTGGAGGTTGCCAGCTTCGACGACTCGATCCAGAAGGTCACGGCCTTCGCCTCGGAAGAGAAAGGTTACGTGGCCACGACCAGCTCGGAGAAACAGGAAAACGGGAAACTGCGCGGCGAAATCGTCGTGAAAGTTCTGCCGGATAACCTGGACCGCTTTCTCGGAAAGCTCCGCGGGATTGGCGACCTGAAGAACCAGGCGCTCACGACCGAGGACGTAACGAAGGCCTACTTCGACACGGAATCACGATTGAAGAACGCGCGCCTCATGGAGCAGCGTCTCATCGAGATCCTGAAGACCAAGAGCAAGGATGTCGCCGATCTGCTCGAAGTGGAAAAAGAACTGGGGCGCGTCCGCGAACAGATCGAGACGATGCAGGGCGAACTCAAGTTCATGGATTCGCAGGTGGCGTTCGCGACCGTGACGATCACCCTGGCCGAAAAGAACATGAATATTCCGGCGGCGTTCCTCTTGAAGGAAAAGGCGCAGCTCTCGCTCTACGCGACGGAAGTTGAGAAGACTTACAACGAGATCAAGGCGCTCGCGTCACCGAAAGTCCAGATCACGAATGCGCAGATCGACCGGGACAATACCGGCCGCGTCTCCGCGCGGTTGAGCCTGTTGCTGGCGCCGGAGGAAAGCGAAGCCGTCATCGCCAGGATCAAAGGCATGGCGCGGGTCGAGAATTTCCAGGTGCAAACCGACCGCGTCTCGCAGGGCGGCGACGGGCTCGGAGAAAACGCAAAGACAGAACGCGACAAGGTGGAGCTGAACATCACCCTCTCGCGCGACGAACAGGAAATCGCGTTGCAGCAAACGTCGTTGCGCATCCAGACCCCGGAAGTGAACGACAAAGCGAAACAACTGCGGGCCATCGCCGAGCAACAGAATGGCCGGATCCGCAGCTCTTCGTTTTCACGCGACACCAATGGGCGCGAATACGCGAACGTTTCGCTGCGCGTCCCAATGAAGAATTACAACGCACTGATCCAGTCGTTGAACGGGCTGGGCAACGTAGAAAACGTCAGCGTGCGGCGCGACGATCGCCCGGACTCGCAGGTCGACGAAGCGAATGCTCCGGCGGATGTTTCGATCCAGGTTTACAGTCAGGGAAACATCGTTTCGGAGGAAACCGGAATCTGGGCGACCCTGCGCCGGACCATTGGCCAGGGCGCAGCTGCGTTGATGTGGAGCGTGCGGATGATTGGGGTGGCGGTCGCGTTTCTCGCGCCGTGGGCATTGATCATCGGCGCGGTCGGCTGGGTCGCGCGGCGGGTGTCGCGGGCGCGCACGGCGCGGAAGCAGGCGGCGGATCAGGAAGCCGGACGGAGTTAGACAGCGCAATCGAAACGGGGTCATCCCGAGGCTGGCGAAGCGCGCCGAGGGACCTCACAGTTGCAAATTGCGCTCTCGCGAAGCATCCGGCGTCATCCAACGCCCACGCCGAATCTTTCGCGGTAGCGGTTGAGCGCTTGTGAGGTCCCTCGCCGTCTGCGCGGCTCGGATGACCCGTGAGAAACGCGGTTAGAAATCTCGTCGCCAGAGCTCCGATTTCAGCATCCCTTGCTGAAAAAAGTGTTGCCTCGTCAACGCGAATCCCGCAGCGCGCAAAAACGGAGACGGATCGATCAACTCTCCCGCCTCGATCTTGGCCGCGGATCGAAAGAATCGATACATGATTGCGAGCCAGAGGCGGGCGTGCCATTGCCGAAGCCCGCTAGGCGGAATGCAGAAATCCGCGAGCAGCCAGACGGCATCGGCCGTCGTCGAATGAGAGAGTGTTGTGATGACGTTCACGATCTGATCTGCCGGAAAGCAATCGAGGAAGAAGTGCGTGACGATCAGGTCGTATCTAAATTCGGGCACCCAGAGCGCGATATCGCGGTGAAGAAAGCGAACACGACTGGTATCAGCCGCCAAACGGCGCTCGACCCGCCGCCGCGCCAGCTCCAGCATTCGCCCGCTCGCGTCCACGCAATCGACCTCAATCGTCGGGTACGCGTGGACTAATTCGCACAGGAACCTGCCGTTCCCCTCCCCTATGATAAGCGCGCGGCGCGGCGTGACGATTTCTCCAAGCCAGGCGATCCGAGCCCGCTGCAAGTCGTTACCGAAGGCAATCGTTTCGAGCGTTCGATACCAGGGCGCGATGGCATCGAAACTCACAGCGTCATGACGAGGAGTGGAACGATTGGCGTCAGCAAAACCAAATCGGCCAGGGCCGTGCGCTGATCGTTCCTGTCCGACCGGGGCCACGCATTTAGCCAGACGAGCCCGAAGGCGCTGGCGCCAGCACAAATAAGGACCGGCGACGCCGTCGGGAATCCGATCGCGGATGCGAACGAAGCCAGGGCCAGAAGAAAGCAAATTTTCCCCGCCGCGCGGACGACTCGAGGATGCCGCGTCGCCACGGAGACTTTCCGCTGCGCGCGATCCAACTCGCTTTCCCAACCGGCAATGCTGATGCAGTTCAAGGCGCAAAGGGCGGCAAAAGCCAGGGCCGAGGCGGCAAAAGGCATCGTCACCCACGGGATCGCTGGCATCAAGGCAACGAGGGTGCCGGCGGTAAAAAGAACGCCAATCGCCAGTTCTTTTGCGGGAAGCGAGCGCCAGATGAGACCAAGCGGATGGTTAAGAACAAGGTAAACCAACGCGAGCAGGCCAACCACAGCGCCGACCAAAAATGTTTGCACCGCGGTCGTGCGCCAAATCACATAAGCGTCAAACCCGCCGACAAGCAGGACCATCGTGATCCAAATCTCGCGATGGCGTTGACAAAATTCCTGGCGAAGCGAGCCGGAAATACCGGGCTTCAACGAAGTGGAATCTGCCAGCCGATCGGCCAGATAAATCAGCCACGCGGTCAGGAAGAGCGCCACGCAATTTCCAATCTGAAGGGAGATCCGGAAGGTCCGGGCGAAGAGCCAGAGCCAGGCAATGGCCACGAGCGGCGCGTCGAGGCAAACGAGGTTCAGCCAGACGGTAGGGACGCCGCGCTCCGCTGTCCACGGACGCCGCAGCGCGGCGTCCCTACCATCGTCTTCCAGAGAAGGTGAATGGGCTTGCTCCGTTTCCAATCAATCCTATTTTAAACTGCGTCGGGCCCGAGAGCCAATGTCCATGAAATCAAACGCCATTTCGATGAACAACAAAGCGGTCGCCGCGCTGCCGAAGCATCTCCTTCAATTCGCCGTCGACCAGCGCTACGACGACTACACCCCGGTCGATCACGCCGTCTGGCGTTTCATCATGCGGCAGAATACTTTCTTTCTCCGCGAATACGCCCACAAGCTTTACTTCCAGGGTCTCCTCGATACCGGAATCTCGTTCGACCGGATTCCACGGATCGAGGAGATGAACGAAATCCTTGGAAAGATCGGGTGGGGCGGCGTGGCCGTGGACGGGTTTATTCCCCCGGCCGCGTTCATGGAATTCCAGGCCTATCGCGTCCTCGTCATCGCCTGCGACATGCGCCAGATCAATCACATCGAATACACGCCGGCACCGGACATCGTCCATGAAGCGGCGGGACACGCGCCGATCATTGTTGATAGTGAATACGCCGATTACCTACAGCGGTTCGGCGAGGTCGGAGCGAAGGCAATGTCTTCGAAGAAAGACTTCGAGCTTTACGAAGCAATTCGGCACCTCTCGATTTTGAAGGAGCAGCAAAACCCGGATGTCGAGGAGCTCGACAAAGCGACGAAGCTCGTGGAAGAGCGGCAGAAGAACCTGGGCGACCCATCAGAAATGGCGCTGCTCTCTCGCCTGCATTGGTGGACGGTCGAATACGGCCTGATCGGTCCGCTCGACAAGCCGAAGATTTACGGGGCCGGATTACTTTCCTCGATCGGCGAATCCGTGAGCTGCCTCGAACCGCATGTGAAGAAAATTCCGTATTCGATCGACGCGCAGAATACGCCGTTCGATATCACGACGAAGCAGCCGCAGCTTTTCGTGACCCGCGATTTCAAACAGCTCTCGGATGTGCTGGAGGAATTCGCGAGCAGGATGGCCTTTCGCGTGGGCGGGTTGGAAGGAATTCGGAAAGCGATTGCCTGCCACAACACCGCGACCTGCGAATATTCATCGGGGCTGCAGGTGTCAGGGACGTTCACGGAAGTCATCGAGAGTGACGGGAACCGGCCGATCTACCTGCGGACGACGGGGCCGACAGCACTCGCGTTTCGCAACCAGGAACTTGCGGGTCACGGTCGCGACTATCACAAGGAGGGATTCGGTTCGCCGATCGGAGGCTGGAAAGAAACGGAGTTAGTGGAAGGCCAGCCGGCAAAACTGGAATTCGAAAGCGGCGTTGTGGTTAAGGGAAAGATCGAAGGGCTATTGCGACGCGAGGACAAGCTGTTGCTGATCACGTTTTCCGATTGCACCGCGAAATACCGGGATCGCGTTTTATTTGATCCGAGCTGGGGAACCTACGACATGGCGGTGGGTTCGGAGGTTGTTTCGGTTTTTAACGGCGCGGCCGACAACGATGCTTACAACCAGGTCGCGCTGGTGCCGCGCGAGCGAACCATTAAGTCGCCCTCCGACGCGAAGCGGAAACGGCTGGAGAACCTTTTCGCGCAGGTGCGCGATATTCGCGAACACAAAGTGGGCTACGAACGGCTCGGCGAAATCTGGGAGACGCAGCAGAAGGAACACGCCGACGACTGGCTCCTCTCGATGGAGATTTTCGAGATCCTGGATGAGACCGGCCAGCAGAACGCCCTCAAGCAGCAGGTGATGACTTTCCTGAACGGGCGGAAGACGATCGACAAAGACAACGCCACCCTGATCGAGTGGGGATTCCGTCTGGTGACGTATCACAAGACGAATCTGGAGACGGCCGGGCAGAGTCGCTAGAGCGCCCTCCCGCTTTTGTCATCCCGAGCGCAGTCGGAGGGGATCCCGTTGTAAGTCGAGCGACGTTCCACGGGGTCCCTCGACTTCGCTACGCTTCGCTCGGGATGACCTAGAGGCGACCGCTTACATTCTGCAGTGTGATGTTCTCCACGGCCACATCCGCCGGTCGCGAGACCGCATAAGCAACTGCTGCTCCAATCTCGTCCGGGGACAGCATCTGCTCGCGCGGCCATTCGCCGGCCACGCCTTTCCAGATTTCCGTGCTCGTCGCCGCGGGATAAACGTTGAGGACTCGGATGCGACGCGGCCTCAGTTCTTCCCTCACCGCCTGCGAAAAACCTTCAAGCGCGAACTTGCTCATGCAGTAACTGCTCCAATTCGGAAACCCCGTTCTGGCCGCGACCGACAGGATATTCACGATGGTCGACCCGGCGGACATGATCGGGAGTAGTTTTTGGGTAAAAAGAAAAGGCGCGGTGACATTGACCGCAAAGGTCGCTTCCCATTCTTCCAGAGTGATCTCCTGGAGCGGCTTCACAGACGCGATTCCCGCGTTGTTGATCAGCCCATCGAGCGGGGTGGTTCCGATTTCATCCACCATTTTCTGAATCTCGGCCGGATCGCGCAGATCGTAACAGAGCGGCACCGCCTTTGCTGACTTCGCTCCAACGAGTTCACAGGTGCGCGCCAACGCTTCGCGGTCGCGCCCGTGCAGGAGGAGACAATCACCCGCGCTTGCAAGTTTCTCCGCGATGGCGCGTCCAATGCCGCGGCTGGCGCCAGTGATGAGATAGCGTTTCATTTGGAAGACGAAGAAAACGTCCAACGTCCAACCCTCCTGCGCAAGGCTCCGGCGGGCAGGCTGCCCAACGTCCAACGCCGAATTGGAGAGCGCTGGAACAGCGCCGCTCTGTCGGCGCGTCCGGATCGCAGGGCGACAGAGCGCCGTGACTACAGCACTCTCCGAAGGGTAAAGCGATTATTCGCCGTCTCCCACAAGCGGAGCCGGACCAAACAGCCGTCGAGGTGGGAATCGAACTGCGGCCACAGGGACTGGACAATGTTTTCCCCGGTCGATGGCCTCTCTCGAAACTCCCTCATTTCCAAGTCGAGATGTTTGTTCTGCCACGGCGCCAGGGCGGCGGCGATCCCATCTCGGAGAGAATCGAAATTCATGAGCGCTCCACTTCGCTCGTCCAGGGTCCCTCCGATCGTCGCTTCGGTCACGTAGAGGTGGCCGTGTCCGCGGACATTATTGCACTTGCCGTAGAGCGCCGCGTTTTGCTCGGCGGAGAGTTGCTCACTGTTCAGGCGATGCGCGGCCGCAAAGGGAGCCCGGAAGCCCAGAAAGATCTGTCCATCCTGCCAGGACTCGGCGAAAAAGTCGGAGCGTTCGTGCAATCGGACGCGCTGGACCGGCACGCTTTCGGCCGCGCGGCGGTGAATGTAGCGCGCCAGGATTTCGGTTGTAACTGGCTGATCCTTCAAGCCGGCCACTTCGTGATTCAGGTTCTTGTGATCGAGTTCGTTGCGAAGTGAGTCGAGGCAGCGTGAAATCTCAGCGTATGCGACAAACGGACGCCGCAGCGCGGCGTCCCTACCAGGGAGAGTGAGCCGGGCCCGATAATTGTGGCCGTGTCCAAATGAAGAGGCCGCGGCACCAAAAAGCCTCTCGTTCTCGGCAGAGGAAAGCGCCGGCGACATCGTTTGGCGGGCCGCGGAAAACTCGAACCAATAATTCGCTTCCGAGATTCCGCTGGCATAAAAAGTCGCGCTCCGATCTTCTGATTCCGAGAGGTGACAGGCAACAAGCTCAGCCTGTCCGTCTTTGAAGAGCGGTGCCGCGGCAACCAAGAGCTGGTGAGCGACATTTTCGGCGGTCGGAGGAACGCTGGCAAAGGCTGCATTATCCTCGTTCAGAAATTTGTGGTCGAAACCATCGTACAGGACCCTTCCGACCCGCTCCTTGATCTCGCTGATATTCATCAGCATCCCGGTCGCCGGATCGACCGTGCCGGAAAAGACGAAGTATGCGACGTAATTGCGGCCCGTGCCGTAGCGCGCGGAGGCCTCGGGGCCGAAAGCCGCCAGGTTTTCCGCAGCACTCCAATCCTTGACGAATAAGCGGCGCGACGCCGAGAATTCGAGTCGCTTGCTGACCGTCAGGAGCATGACTCAAAAATTGTACGCCGTCTCTGCGAGACGGCACGTAAAATCAAAGACGGCGTCCGCCGCGGCGGACGCCCTACAATCATCACGCGAGCAGCGCGAGAAACTCCGATCGGGTCCGTGCGTCCTCCTTGAAGGAGCCGAGGAGGCACGACGTTTTCATGACGGAATTCTGCTTCTCCACTCCGCGCATCATCATGCAAAGATGCTTGGCCTCGATCACCACCGCGACCCCGCTCGGATGCAGCGTCTTCATGAGCGCATCCGCGATCTGGATGGTCAGGTTCTCCTGGATCTGGAGCCGCCGGGCGAACATGTCGACGATCCGCGCGACTTTCGAGAGGCCAACTACCTTGCCGTTCGGAATGTAAGCCACATGTGCCTTGCCGACGAAAGGCAGGAGATGATGCTCGCACATCGAATAGAGCTCGATGTCTTTCACGAGGACGATCTCGCTCGCGTCAGAATCGAAGATGGCGTCGTTAACGACCGTTTCGAGGCTCTGCCGATAACCGTTGGTGAGAAACTCGAAAGAGCGCGCGGCCCGGCACGGTGTTTTCAACAATCCCTGGCGTTCCAGATCTTCGCCCACCGCTTCGAGGAGATTGCGAAAGGAACGCTCCATGCCGGCCAGCTTTGCCGCGCCGCATGGACGCAGACTGGCGATGCGGCGTTCCGCGGCCTCAAGCTCGGTCTCGTGATTTTGTCCCGGCACTTTTTTAATCCAACCAGCTCAGCGGATACTTCGGATCGTCGAGCGCGAGCGACTCCTCAGTCAGCTCCAGGGTATGCGCGGTGTCGAACATCACCGCCAGTTCCTCCGTGCGGAGCGCGTCCTTGCTGGCCATGATGGTGCCCGGATGCGGCCCGTGCGGAATGCCGCGCGGATGCAGCGTGATCGAGCCGCTTTCGATGCCGCGGCGCGAGCCGAAATTGCCGCGCACGTAAAAGAGCACTTCGTCGGCTTCGACGTTGTCGTGCACCCAGGGGATTTTCACCGCCTCCGGATGCGTATCGAGCAGCCGTGGCGCGAAGGTGCAAATCACGTAACCGCGGACTTCGAAAGTTTGGTGGATCGGAGGCGGCTGATGGACTGTCCCGGTGATCGGCTCGAAATCCTGCGCGTTAAAAGTAAACGGATAGAGATAACCATCCCATCCGAGGGCATCAAACGGGTGATGCGCGTGAACGACTCGCGTCAGCCTCGGTCCGTCTTTCACCAAAACTTCGACATCTTCCTCAGAATCGACCGTGAGAATTTCCGAAGGCCCATGGAAGTCGCGCTCGGAATAGGGTGAGCCCATCCGAATCTGACCTTCGTGATTCAGGTAGCGTTGCGGGATTCGGACGGGGCCGGCGGATTCCAGGATAAGGTAATCTTCCTCTTGCACCTTGTCGGGCACGAGCCGGTAGGTGATCCCGCGCGGGATGACGATATAATCTTCGGCGCGATAACGCAGTTTGCCGAAAACAGTTTCCAGAGTCCCGCCTCCGTGAAAAACGAAGATGACTTCATCGGCGCCGCCGTTCTTGTAGTACTCAAATTTGTCGTAAGCCTTTTCCGGCCGCGCCCGGTAGGCCGTCATGTCCGCGTTGAACAACATCGGGATTCGGCCGGTATAGAGGTCGCCCCGCCGCGGAATATCCGCGGTCTTGATGTGGTGATGGCGGAGCGGACTGTCGGTGACTTTCTTCGGCGACCAATACTTGATCAGCTCGACGCTGCGGACCCGGGTCGGCGGACGGAGATGATAAATGATCGAGTAAGCCTCGTTAAAACCTTCTGTGGTGATGACGTGCTCGTAGGCTATGCCTTCGTTCTTATAGGAAGGCCCGCCGCCGTTGCGATGGAACCAGATATGGTGCTTCTTCGGAATTTGGCCAAGTTTCTGGTAGTAAGGCATAAGGTTTATTACCGATGACGAGACGTTTTCTGAGCGATCACAAATGGACCCTCACCCCAGCCCTCTCCCTCAGGGAGAGGTGGCGTGCGTTCGCGCGACTTGACACGCTTTGACTCCAGTTCCTTCTCCCTGAGGGAGAAGGTTAGGATGAGGGTCACGAGAGAGTGCATCGCATCAAAAAGTTCGCGAGTTGTTCCTATAGGTTGCCACGGGCGTCCTGCTCCTTCTCGAGAGCTTCGAAGAGTGCCTTGAAGTTGCCTTTGCCGAAACTCTTCGCGCCTTTGCGCTGAATGATTTCAAAAAAGAGGGTGGGCCTGTCTTCAACCGGCTTGGTGAAGATCTGGAGCAGGTAACCTTCATTATCGCGATCGACCAGAATACCGAGGCGTTGGAGTGGCTCGAGGTCCTCGTCGATGTGACCGACACGCTCCGGCAACGTCTCGTAGTAAGTCGTCGGAATTTTCAGGAACTCGATGCCGCGGCTCTGTAGATCGGTCACCGTTTTGACGACGTCGTTCGTCGCCATGGCGCAATGCTGCACGCCCTCGCCGTTGTAAAACTCGAGGTATTCCTCCACTTGCGATTTCTTTTTGCCTTCGGCCGGCTCGTTGATCGGGAACTTCACGAAACCGTTGCCGTTGCTCATGACCTTGCTCATGAGCGCGGAGTATTCCGTCGAGATGTCGTTGTCGTCGAAGGTCAGGATGTTCCGGAACCCCATTACGTCCTCGTAAAATTTCACCCACGGATTCATCTGGTTCCAGCCGACGTTCCCGACGCAATGATCAACATACAGGAGGCCGGTCTCAGGCGGATTGTAGGCGCTGTCCCATTTGCGAAAGCCGGGCATGAAGACGCCGTTGTAATCGCCGCGCTCGATGAAAAGGTGGACGGTGTCGCCGTAAGTATGGATGCCGCTCATCACGACCCGCCCGTTGTCATCCTTCGAGGTCGTCGGTTCCATGAAACTCTTGCCGCCGCGTTTCGTCGTTTCCTTCCAGGCGGAAGTCGCGTCCTCGACCTTGAGGGCGAGAAACTTCACCCCGTCCCCGTGCAACGCGACGTGATCCGCGATCGCGTTGCCAGGCCGGAGGGCCGTGGTGAGAACCAGAGTCAGCTTGTTTTGCCGGATGGCGTAACTAACGCGATCCTTCAGGCCGGTTTCCGGGCCGGCATAGGCGAGCGACTGAAAGCCAAACGCTGTCTTGTAATAGTGCGCGGCCTGCTTGGCGTTGCCGACCCAGAATTCGACGTAGTCGGTTCCTTGCAACGGCAGAAAATCGGTTTCGGCAGACGAACTTGATTTCGGAGCGGCGACGGTCGTTTCCATAAGCGTGAGCGATTTGGCAGACAAGGCAACGTTAACCGAAAGCGATCAGCTTTCAAACTTCGAAGACGGCTCGTTGCGTCTTGTCAACGCGCCCGCTTTTCGTTACACCCGCGAACCAGACCGCTGACGCGGCTGTAAACTATGAACGACACGCTCACTCCAAAACGTCCGACGGTCATCACCGTCATCTGCATCCTCGGCTTCATCGGAGCCGCTCTCAGTATTCCGGTGATCTTCTCGAATGTCGCTCAGGCCATCGGATCGTGGTATCCGCCTTATCTGGGCGCCAGCGCCGTGGCCGGCCTCATCTGCATGCTCGGCCTCTGGAAGATGAAGAAATGGTCCGTGTTTGCCTATACGGCATTGGTCATCGCCAACCAGGTTATTCTCTTCACCATGGGTCTGTGGACTCCGTTCGCGCTCCTCATCCCCGCGGTCGTCATCGTGATTGGGTTCACCCATTTGTCGAAGATGACTTGATTCTTGGTTTAAGCTGCCGCCCGAATAATCTCCCAGACGCGACGAACATGTTCTTCCGTCGTGAGAAGATTGCCGAGACCCAGGCGCATCACGATGCGGCCGCGTAATTTTGTCTGGGTGAGATAGGCGTTGCCAGAGGAGTTGATGGTGGCAACGGTGGCGCTGTTTTTCTGGTCCGCCAGTTTGTCGTCGGCGTTCTTAAGACGAAAACAGACGACGCCCATCATGACTGGGGCAGAAAGTTCGAAGCGCGGGTCTTCCCTGATCCAGCTGGCAAAGAGCTGAGCCAGTCGCACGTGTTCGCGAATGCGCGCGGCGATTCCTTCACGACCGAACGTCCGCCACACGACCCACGCCTTGAGAGCACGGAAGCGACGACCGAGCTGGACTCCATAATCCATGTAGTTGATCTCGGCTCCGGCAGGGTCGCGCAGGTGCAGGTATTCCGGTGTGAGAGTGAAGAGGCGACGCAACCGTTCGATGTCGCGCACATAAAGCGCGCTGAAATCGAATGGCACAAAAAGCATTTTGTGCGGATTGATCACGAACGAATCGGCTTCGGCCCAGCCATCAGTCACCGATTTATGTTCGGGCAAAAGCGCGAGGCCGCCGCCGTAGGCTGCATCGATGTGGAGCCACATCTGGTGTTGCGCGCAGATCTCGGCGATTTCGCCCACCGGATCGACGCTGGCCGTGGAAGTGGTTCCGACGGTAGCGACGACTGCCAGTGGTTTGAATCCGTGCCGAAGGTCAGACGCGACCGCTTCACGCAAGCTAGCCACGTTCATCCGAAACTGGGAATCGCTCGCCAGTCTGCGGACGTTGTGCTCGCCGAGGCCGAGCGCGATCGCCCCTTTCTCGACTGAACTGTGGGCCTGATCAGAAATGTAAATGCGAAAGATCGGCAGCTCGGAACGGCCCGAGAGCCCAAGGGTGCGGACCGAAGTGCTGGCTTCTTCTCGCGCGACCGCGAGAGCGTGCATGGTCGAGATGGAAGCGGTGTCGTAGACCACGCCGGAAAACTCATCCGGCAACCCGAGCCATTCCCGAAGCCAGTTGAGCACGAGCGTCTCCAACTCGGTCGCGGCCGGTGAAGTGCGCCACGTCATGGCGTTGACGTTCAACGCGGCGGTGATCATTTCGGCGAGAATGCCGGGACTGGTGGTGGTGCACCCGAAATAGCTCATGAATTGGGGATGAGCCCAGTGCGCCACTCCGGGAACAATAATTCGCTCAATGTCAGCGAAAATCTGGTCGAGCGGAGTGCCGGCTTCCGGAGGAGCGGTATCCAACTGGGCGAGAACCGCGCCCGGTTTGATGTTGGGCGCAATCGGGCGCTCGGCAATATGCTCCCGATAATCCGCGATCCAATCAGCGAGCTGATGGAGGTGCTTGCGGAAAACATCCGGCGGAATGTCTCCCAGTTCGGCGACTGAGTCGGAGGTCTTGGTTTTCATTCATTAGGTTGACGAGTCGCTGCTTCTGTGGCAACTCGCCCGCCGCTGATCCAATCGCGTTCCGTCCTCTTCGACAAGATTTTGTAGACCGGGCAGCGTTTCATGAGTTGTAGGGCGTCCGCCGCGGCGGACGCCGCGCTTCCAATGGCGTTTCACCGAAACGCCCTACAATCAAAAAGCGAAGCCAAAGCTGAACTGGAATGCGCCGACGGCTTCATCGGTACGGCGATCGGGATTGTAACCATAGTCGATCCGGATCGGGCCGATCGGCAGTTTGTAACGCAGTCCCACGCCGACGGCGTAACGCATATCGTCAAAACCCGCTGTGACGTGGTCGAACGGATCGGTTGAATTCGGCAGGAGATTGCCGGCGTCAAAGAAAACGGCGCCCAGCAGTTCGCCGTAAATCGGGAAGGTGTACTCGACATTGAAGACCGAGAAAAATTCGCCACCGATGGAATGACCATTATCGTGCGGACCGAGATCGCGTTCGGCAAAGCTGCGCACGGTTGTGCTGCCCCCATTGAAGAAGCGTTCGTCGATCGGAATTTCCGCCGGTGACGTTCCATTGCTCTCCAGACTGTGAATGACGCCCGCGCGCGCACCGAGGGCCAGAAGCGTGCGGTGATCGGGGTGTCCGGGCGCCGGCGCCTGTCCGATCGGGATAAAATACGTGAGGCGCGCCGTGCTTCGGATGAAATCAACGTTGCTGCCGAGCGCGCTCGTGGCGACATCAAACGTGTTATCGAAAACCAGGCCGCGGCTCGGATTCACCTTGCTGTCGCGGAGATCGAGCGTCTGGGTGAGACCGATCGAGCTGACAAAATACGAGGTGTCGCCGAGCAGGGCCCGGTTGATAGCAGCGCTGGTGATGTCGACATGTCGCGCCGAGAAAACCAAACCGACTTCATATTCCTTTGTTATTTTCCGGGTGAAGTCGAGGCGGAGGCCAGTCTCGAATTTTGTGTAGCTGTCAAAATCGAAGGTCAGAGCTGACAATTTCGCTTTGAAACCAAAGTCGCTTTCGAAAAGGTACGGATCCTCCCAGAGAATTTCCGCTTTGTAGCCGCGCTCCGACCATTCCACCAGGGTCGAGATGGGCCGGCCGTACCCAAACATATCGCGGTCGCGATAACTCGCACCGACAATTGCCCCTGTGTAGGAGCCATAACCGAGTGCCAGCCCCAACTCCTTGCTTTTGGCTTCCTCCGCAGAAATGTCGAGGCGCAACGCATTGCCGCCAATCGGCGTCGGTTTGATTTGGAGGACAGTGAACAGCCCGGACTTCATGAGCTCGCGGAATTTCTCGTCCACCAGCTCCGGGCTATAGGTCTTGCCGCTGAACTTACTGAACCGTCTCTCCACATAACTGGGCCGGAGTCGGTCGAGGCCCTTCACCGTCACGCCATCGAAGTGGTAGAGCGGACCGGGTGTCACCGAAACGAAGACCGGCACTCTTCCGTTCGTGGCCGCTTCAGGGTTCCCGGTGGCATCGACTTTCACTTCGTAATATCCGCGGGCGCGATAGAAACTCTGAAGCCGCCGCGGAATATCCGAGACGCGGCCGTCGGTATAAGGCTGCTCGACGAGATCGAGCAACTGGCCGTGCAACGTTTCCGAACCGTAAATTGTCTGGCCTGAAAACCCGATGGTCCCGAAGGAATATTGACGACCTTCTGTGATCGGAATCGTCGCATCCACCTGCATCCCGTCGTCCGCGTAATGATAGATCGGTTTATCGACGGTCGCGTCGAGATAGCCGTTTGTAACGTAAAGGCGATGGACCAGGTCCGCGCCCTCTTCAACGTCGGCCGCGACGAAAGGAAGCTTGCTTTGCAGCTTCGAATAACGTTCCCGCGTCGGTCCCATCGCGAAATCGAACAGCACCTGCGAGGGCTGATGCTGGTTGCCGACGAAGTTCACCAGGCCAAGCGTCACCAAGGGGCCTTCGTTGATCTCAAGCACGAGGCGGTCGCCCGACGCGATGGTGTAGCGCACGCTCACTTTCGCGTAGCCATGCTTGCGGTAGAAAAGCTCAAGAAAGAAGGCTGCATCGTCACCCCGCGCGGGCGTGAGCCCGTATTGGTCGATCGTCGTGATCTGTTCCTTTAACTCCGAACGAAGATCCTTCTCCTTGAACGCGTTCTGCCCCCGGAATTCGATCACGCTCGTGCCTTGCGCTCTCTTTTCTTGTTCCTTCTCGACCGCGCGGTCGGCCTTGTCTTTTTCCTCCGGCTTCGGGACTTTCACCGCCGTTTCCGCCAGAGCGGCCGCGCCGACGAACGAGAGCGCGATCGCCAGGCCCAGCGATACGAGCTGTAGTCGCGTCGCTCTGTCTGCGCGTTTCACGACAGGCGGCGACTGAGCGCCGCCGCTACAGCGCTTGTTATTAGACTGAAACGCACGGCTCATCTTACTTGAATCGGATCAGGTACTTTACCATGCCGCGAAAATCTCCCCCGACCTGGAGATCGCCAATCAACATGAATTGTTCGTTTAGTTTCAGCCGGGCGGTCGCCGTTTGCTGGCCGGTGCGCGGATCGACATTGCCCACATCCACCTGCAGCTTGTCGAACACCGAATTGCTTTTGGTCGCCTCGCCTTTCTTGAAGACCTTCCGGTAAAGCTGCTGGACCAGGAGCATGGCGGCACGGCCGGCGAGCACGTTATTGTTGCCCATCAATTCCTCGCGCGTGGTTCCGGTCGCGAGGAGCGAAATGATTTCCTCCTGCGGCAGCGGCGGTTCGCTGGTGAAGAGAGCCTCCGGCGCCAGCGATGTTCCGTAAACATAGACATGCACGGTGTAGTCGCGGACCAGCGACGTACCCTGGATATCGATCTTCGGATTGAAGGAATCGCTCGGGTCGAAATAGAGCAGCCCGGACGCAATCTCGAGCCGGCTGAACGGCAAAGTTGCATCCACATTTTGCAACCTGACCACCCCTTGCAGCGCCGGATGCAATCCCGTGCCGGTAACGTGCAGGTCTACAATGGCGCCGCCGTTCGCCAGGTTTCCGCGAATCAGGAATGGGTCCTTTGTTTTCACCGCAATATCGAATTTCCAATCACGGATCGGCGGTTGCGGGACGGAAAAATCAGGACGGTCCGCCGGGGGTTGCGGCGCGGGGCGGCCCGGCAATCCAATCGGGATCAGATCGACATTCTTGAGCAATGAGCTGTTCGTCAGGGCGACGTTGCCGCTGACCGTCGCGCTCTTCAACGGACCGACGACTTTCAGATCTGCGTCCGCTCGCGCCGTGAGCGTATCGTTTCGCGCCACCAGAATGCTTTGCGCCTTCAGCTGAAAATCGAGAGTCGGCTCCGTCAGCTTGGGAAAGGTCACCTGGCCGGAGACGCTGAACGGCCCGCCGGCGAGATCGCCGTTGAAGGTCTCGAACCGCAGGACATCGCCGACGAAGGCCATCCGCGAATGGAAACCGCTGAGCGACGGCAGCGTCGTATTCGTAAAGCGGGCCATGTTGATCGTGATGTCGCCCGAACCGCTCAAGGCCGGCTTTGCGATCGTGCCGTTGATGTTGACGTCCAATGCGAGATCTCCATCGAGCTGGGTGATGCCCGGCAGAAATTGCCGCAGGAAATTCACGGAGCTGCGCGGCATTTGTACCTTCGCGGTCAGCGGCGTTTCCTCATCGAACCGCTTTTCCTCGATGACCTTCGGAATGTCGAAGGGAATATTGCCCGTGATCAGCACGGGTTGGATCTTGGTCTGCTGCAACCGGCCATTCCACGACAGTCGATTGTTTTGCAGGTCGGCGCCAAGATCGAACGTTGCCGGCTCGAGCTGGGGATAATTGGCACTGTGCAGATCGCGCATCTGGACGTCGAGCCGGCCGGTGACCTGGGCCAGGGTTCCCTGGGCGTCGAGCTTCACGTTGATCAGCCCGGTCCCCACGGGTGGCGCTCCCACATCCGCAAAAAGTTTTTTCAAATCCAGGTTCTCGGATTGAAACGTCACCAGCATTTTTCCGTCCGAGGGGAAAAGCGGCTTCACCGTTCCGAGGTTGTTCCACATGAACGGCAGCGAAACATAGCCCGACGCATATTTCGCCTGCCCCTGGTCGATCTGGATTTTGCTGATCTCGAGCGTCGAATCCTTCGCCGTCAGAATGGCCTGGAAGTCCATCTTGTCACTGCCGAGAAAAATCGTCGGGACGTTCAGGCCTTCGGGCGAATAGTCGGCGTCGATGTTCGCCGAGAGCGCCCGGAGGTTTGCGTAGCGACCTTTTTCCAGCCTCAATTTCAATGTCCCGGAATTCTTGAAATTCCCCGCGTCGCCATTCCCTTCCCAATCGATCACCAGCGATCCGCCGATCTCATTATTGTTTCCCATCGCCACCAGGACCGGCTTCAGGCGCGCCAGGTCCGCCACGTTGACCGACAATTTCCCGTTGTAATGCCACGGCTTGTCGAGCGACCAGACGCCGTGGCCCGCGATGAAATCGCGCTCGTTCAGCTCCACCGTGAAGTCGTTCAAATAAACGATATTCCGGGAAATGATGACCTGCGCGCTGACCTCCGGAATCGTCAGGCCGCGGAATTTCAAGTTCGAGCTGTAAACCGAGAGCTGGCCGTCGGCCTTGCCATTCGTCGTCGTCACTTCGCCGGAAATCTGGAGAGGCCCGGTGATCCGGTTGGGGGAATTTTCCGGCCAGTAATCCGCCAGCTCAATCGCGCCCAGGGACACCGAGAAAGTCGCGGGCTGCGTTCGCAGTTGGGACAAGTCATCCGGCAAAACATAACTGCCGGAGGCCGTGAAATTATTGCCCTTCCGCAGGGAGACGACGCGCTCGACTTTCACATTCGGCCCGTCACTCGTCAGATCGGCGACGACCGAATCAAAGAGGTTCTCCCCCGAATTCACGTCCGTCATCTCGACGTGGATTTTGGACTGCAGGTCGGCGTAATACATTTTCCGCTCGTTGGGCGGCGGCATCTGCCTGGATGCTTTCACTGTCCCGGAAACGTGGGCGGCACCGGCATTGCCGTAGGTGATGGGACCTCCCGAAAACGACAGATCGGCGCGCAGCACCGCATCGGTGATCTCGGCGGTGCCGGTCACCGTGGCGGCGCCGCTTAACGGCTGGGGAAAGCGGGCCGTGAGCGTTTGCAGCTCGGGAAGCGCGGCGTTGATCTCAAACCGCGCCCCGGCGCGCCCAAATTCACGGATGTGGGCCGGTAACTCCGACGTTCCCTTGAAACCGATTTTGTTCGAGCCGTTCGTCGCTTCGCCCGCGTCTACCGTGGCGACGCCGTCACGCGCCGTCGCGCTTAGAGTGAGGCGATCGAAGAAAAGACTTTCCTGCTGTAGATTATTGATCTGCGCCTGGAGCGAGCCCGTCCAGGTCCGGGGAGCGTCGAGCACGCCGTCGGCCTCGATCGTGAGTCGCTGCACATCGCCCGCCAGGAATTCCGGTGGGCGGCCGAGATAACCGCGCAAGGTATCGAGGGAAACGTTTTCGGCGACGAGGCGTAATTTTGTCTTCAGGGATTCCGCGGTTTCACTCAGACCGATGGACCCGGCGACAGTGCCTCCGGCCAGCGAAGCATCGAGCACCATCTCGAGTCTGCGCCCGGCGATGTGGGACGCATCGAACGCGATCAGGCGAAATTCGTTTTGCTCGTCCAGCTTCAACCCGCTGATCACAAGGTTCTTGTTCGTATACGAAGTCTTGGCCGAAATATTTTGCCAGGCGTCGGCGTTCGGGATTTGCAAGATGGCCGCGCGCAAATCACCCGGATTTTTCGGATCGAGCTCCAGGGCAAAATGTTCGAGGACGAAGTCCGGTTTCTCGGTGGTGGAGCGAACGAGGAGATTGATGTCGGACAGCAGCAAGCGCTCGGGAAAGACCGGAAACAATTTCAAGCGTTCGTCCGGCGGCGGGATCTTCGGTTTCAAAGAGGCTTTCGCCGGATCCAGGACGATCCGCGCTGTCCGCACCTCCGCGTTCTTCAGCATTTCGGTGGTGCCGTGACGCATCAAATCCCAGAGGCTGTAATCCGCCCGGAGATAATCGATGTCGATCGACTCCACGATTGTCGGCCCTGTCGGTGACACGTGGAGATTTCGAATCACCACACTGGTAAAAATGCTTCCCTCGAGCGTGCAATCGATTTTGAGGTTGGCCTTCGCGGCGGACCGATCGACAAAGCCGCGGGCAACCCGGAAGAGGATCGGCCGGTGGAAGATCAGGACGAGCGCGAGCAGCGCGAGCAAAGCGCGCGCGATCCACCGTCGCCAGGAGCGAGGAGGTCGGTTTCGGGCATTGCGGTCTTCATCCACGAAGGGGCTAACTTATTTCCACGAGCGAAAAGGGCAACCGGGAGCCCGAGATCCTCAGCTTCGGTGGCGAAATCACGTGAAGCTTCAAGGAGCGGCGGTTTACAAACCGCCGACCTAAAAAAACGGCAATTTGTAAATCGCCGCTCCTTGTTTGCTTGCTCGCATTGCGACGCATGGCGATGCTTCCCGCTCGCGCATGAATCCGGAGAAGCTTTTCGATTACATTGAGGGAAATCTTCCCCCGGTCGAGCGCGCCCAGATCGAGGAACAACTCGCAATGGACCCGCAACTCCAGCGCGAGCTGGCGATCGCCCGCGAGATGCATCGGCGGTCCCGCGGCTCGCGCGAGGTTCTGGTCGAAGATCCGGATATTCCGCTGCCGGCAAAACCCCTTGGCCGGCGCCTCGTCACCGCCTTCGCTGCCCTGGTTCTGCTCAACGTTCTCGTCGGGATTGCCTTCATCATCGGGAAAAAGAACGGCACCGGCGAATTGCGTGTCCGTGAGGCCGAGACCCGACAGCAATTGGCTGCTTCCCTTCAGAAAACGGCGGAGACATCGATGCCCTTGCCCACGATCGGCGACGAGATTCACTTGCCCGCCCCGCCCGGCGAAAGGGAGAGAATCACCGGCAACATTATCTTGCTCGCGCAACAATGCGGCGGCACGGCCGCGAAAGCGCCACCCGACGAAAAAGGCGTTACCGTTGTTGTCGATTTGCCTTCGCTCCGCGCCGACGAATTTCGCCGGGCGGTCGCGCCCATGGCTCCCGCCGATTACTCACCGACACCCGAGCCTTCGCCATCCGCTGAAAAACGCACAATTCTGCAGGTCCGAATCGGCGATCCTCTCGCCTCCCCCACTCCGTGAGTGCAAGCGTTAATGATTGCGATCACCTTTGCATTGCCCGCGGAGAGTTCCGATTTTGTTCGACTCCTTGAGAAGCCGCACGTGGTTTCGCGGGAAGGGATCGAGAACACTCGCGGCCGGCTACACGGCAAATCTGTCGCGGTGATCCACACGGGCGTCGGGAAAAAAGCCTGCCGCGAACGGATGGAGGTGGTTCTTCGCCGGGAGCGATTTCAATATCTGATCAGCGCAGGCTTCGCGGGGGCGCTCGAGAAAGAGCTTCGCGTGGGTCACTTGCTTGTCGCCGACAATTTTTCGAGCCCGGGATTGCTCGGCTCCCCTCAGCTCGTTCTGGCCGACGAGGGAACATTTTTCGGGAAGCTGTTGACGGTGCCGCGAATGATCGAATTGAGCGCCGAGCGGGCCGATCTCAACACGAAGACCGGCGCAGCCGCGGTCGACATGGAAACGGAATTTATCGCCGAGATTTGCGGGGCGCACGATCTGCCGATGCTTTCGTTGCGCGCAATCAGCGACACGCCGACAGAACCATTCCCCGCGCCTCCCCACGTCCTGTTCGATGTCGCGGAACAAAAAACGAAATTCGCCCGGCTCGGGGCTTACCTGCTGACGCATCCCGGCGCATTCGCGCGGCTCAATGCGTTTCGGGGCCGGGTGACGGTCGCGCGCCGGGCTCTCGCTGACGCTCTGGGACAGATTCTGCGCGCAGATCTTCTGTAGCCGCTTCGCTGCCTGGCCCGCCGGAGCCTGGCGAAGGAGGGTGCGAAGCGCAATTTGGGCGGGCCCGGAGAAACGAAAGCCGATCAGACGCTGCGCACCGCGAAGCGGCTACAGGGCTGGTTCTACATGCACGAGGACATCAGCGATCCGTCGATCGCTCCGCTTGATCGCGTCCTTGACCTGATGCGCGATGGCGTGGCCATCGCGAACCGCGATTCCTCCATCCACACCAATATGGAGATCGACGTAGAACGAGATGCCCATTTTGCGGACCAGACATTTCTCGACGTTCAGGACGCCGGGGACCGAGACGGCCGCGCGTTGAATTGTCGCCACAATTTCGCCGCGTGGTGCCGTGTCCAGCATCTCGTGCAACGCGGGAAAGAGAAGCCGATATCCATTTGCCGCGATGACCGCACACGCGAAGAGCGCGGCCCAGTCATCAGCGCTCTGCCATTTTTCGCCACCAATGAGTGCGATTGAAATTCCAATGAAGGCCGCGGTGGAAGTAAAAGCGTCGGCTCGGTGGTGCCACGCGTCGGTCTGGACAGCGGTGCTCTCCACGTTTTTCCCGAGACGGATCACGGAGCGGTACAAAAATTCCTTCACCACGATGACAACGATGAGCACGACGAGCGTGAAGGGAGCCGGCCCGTGGTGCGGCAGGAAAATTTCGCGCACGCTTTGGATGGCGAGCCCGATCGCGGCGATGATAACGCCGATCGCCACGATTCCGGCCGCCAGCGGTTCGGCTTTGCCGTGGCCATAGGGGTGGGTTGCGTCCGGAGGGCGCGAAGCAAACTTGAGTCCCCCCCAGATCACAGCGGAGCCGGCGATATCCAGCGCGGACTCGATTCCGTCGGCAATCAGGACATAGGAATTGCCGACCAGGCCCGCGACAATTTTCGCCGCCGCCAGGACGACGTTTACGATCATGCCGGCAAGCGCGACGCGAGCGCCGGTTTGCATATTGCTCGCGGGATCGTTGGCTATAGGCTGAACTCGCTGCGCCACCATGCGAAAAACCTTTAAGGCCGCGATCTACGAAACGCACGGAAATCCCGCGGAGGTTTTGGACATTGTCGAATATCCCTGGCCGGAAGCGGGGCCGGGTGAGGTGGTGGTGAAAATGTCCGCGGCACCGATCAATCCGGCAGACCTGAATTCGATCGAAGGAAAATATCCGATCAAAGCGTCTCTGCCTGCAACGCCGGGAATGGAAGGCGCAGGGGTAGTGATGGAAGTCGGCCCGGATGTGCGGGGATTGTCGGTCGGGACGCAGGTAATTTTGCCCCACAGTTTTGGGACCTGGCGGGAGGTCGCGGTGATCGCGGCTGACAAGCTGGTCGTCGCGCCGAGCGAGATCGAGCCGATTCAGGCGGCCATGTTGAAGGTCAATCCGATCACCGCGTGGCGTATGCTGCACGATTTCGTATCATTGCGGCCGGGCGACTGGCTGATTCAGAACGCCGCGAATTCAGGGGCCGGACAATGCGTGATCCAGATCGCGCGGGAGTTGGGATATCGCACGGTCAACGTCGTTCGGCGGGTCGAGCTTGTGGAAGAACTGCGCTCGTTAGGCGGCGATGTCGTGCTGGTGGATGGCGAGAATCTTCGCGATGAAGTTGCGGCCGCCACGCAACGCGCACCCATCTGCCTGGCCTTGAATGCAGTCGGCGGTGAAAACGCGCTGCGTGTCGCGAAGTGTCTCGCCTCGGATGGCACGATGGTCACCTACGGCGCGATGAGTTTGGAGCCGCTGTGCGTTCCGAACGGCATGTTCATTTTCAAAAACCTGCGGTTTACCGGGTTTTGGGTGAACAAGTGGTACGATGGAGCGTCGCCAAGTCAGCGCGCCGAAACCTTCGTCCCCATTTTCGACATGGCGAAGCGAGGCCTGTTGAAAACCAGGGTGGAAAGAGCCTATCCGCTGACCGAAGCGAAAGCCGCGATCGTCCACGCCTCGCAAAACGAACGCGGCGGAAAAATCGTCTTCACGATGTAAATCGCTGGAGCCGCGTGGGATTAGGCGTCTACTGCTGCTGCTGCGCCGGTTCCTTCTTCGGCTGGCGCTTGAGCAGCGTGATCTGCTTGATCCGGGCGGAATCGGAAGGACTCCAAGTCGCCACCTCGGGATCGTCCTTGAAAGCGTTGTGGACCAACCGGCGCTCGTAGGAATTCATCGGCTCGAGCTGCAGGGAGCGTCCGGAAATGCGAACGCGTTCCGCCAGCTCCCGCACTCGTTGCACGATCCGGTCTTCGCGCATCGAGCGATAATGCTCGCAGTCGACAATCACTTTCGGTGCAGCCTTGTCCTTCGATTGGATGAGGCGGTTGAGCAGGAACTGGATCGCCTCAAGAGTCTCGCCGTCGCGGCCGATGAGGGTGTGGCTTTCCTCCATGTAAATTTGCAGCGTCGGATTGCCGCCTTCGCTTTGGGTCTCATCGATCTGCACCACGAAACCGAGGTAGCCGAGGATGGTGTCGAGTAATTCCTTCGGCGTCATGATCGTCCTTTACGCGGGCGCTTCCCTGCCGGCGCAGCTTTTTCGAGCACCGGCACGGGCTGCCGCCGGTTCTGATAGAGCTGCAGAATCGTGAACAGGTTCTGCGTCGTGTAATATAATGCCAGCGCCGCCGCGAAATTGTAGCAGAAAAATAAAAAGATCAGCGGCATGAACATCATCACCTTTTGCTGGGTGGAATCGCCCGTCTTCGGCGTCATCCGCATGAGCCACAGATTGGTTGCGCCCATGATCAGGGGCAGAATGTTGATGGGCAATCCGGTGCCGTTCCCGATAATTGGGATCCAACCCAGGCCCGGGATGGTCACGAGCGTGTCGGGCTGCGAAAGATCGTGCACCCAGAGGAAGGATGCGTTCCGCAATTCCGCCGCCTGCCCGAGCATGCTGAACAAGCCGAAGAAGATCGGGATCTGAATCATCATCGGGAGACAGCCCCCCACCGGGTTCACCCCGTGCTCCTTGTAGAGCTTCATGACCTCCTGATTCATCCGGGTCGGGTCGTCCTTATATTTTTCCTTCAACTCCTGCATTCTCGGCGCGAGCGCCGACATCTTGCGCATCGACTTGTTCGCCTTGTTTTGGAGCGGCCAGAGGACGCCTTTGACCACGGCGGTCAGGAGCACGATTGAGAACCCGTAATTGCCGATCCAGCTGTGGATCAGGTTCATGAAGTTGAGCAGAAATTGGCTGACCAGTTTCCACATGCCGAAATTCATGATCTCGGCTTCGCTGTGCTCGAGTTTCGCCAGGCGGTTATAGAGTTTCGGGCCGGTGTAAAGTTGGAAGCGCAGCGAGGCGGTTTGGCCGGGCTGCACCTGGAACCCCGGCATGCCCATTGCGCCCTCCAGGCCCAGCAGGTTCGGGCCGTCCGCCTGCTTGATGTCGAAAGGCCGGGCCCAAAGTTCAACGACTTTGGCGTTGAGTGGCGTGATCAGGTCGGTAAAAAACTGGTTCGTCATTCCGGCCCACTGCGCGTTGTTCGTCTTTTCGCGATAGAAGGGCTGGGCTGCCCGTTTCTGGACACCGATCAGGGGATAGTTCTGCGCGGCGAACCAGTTGACGTCGATCCCGTTCGCTTTTCCATCCAGGCACCAGGCGAGCCGGGTGTAGGACGACATGTCCTTGGGATGGATGGGACGGGTCGAACCGAGCGTGATGAAATAACCGGCGTTGTTATACGGCTGGGCGCCATCGTTTCGGAAATCGACGTCCATTTCCGCCACAAAATTGTCCTTCTTTTCCGTGGCCGGGAGGAAGAAGAACCGTTTCCGGACATTCACCCCATCCGGGGTTTTGCGCTCGAACGCGACGCTGTCATCCGCTTCCTTTGCGATGGAGAATTCGGGTAAGGCGGGGGCATCCGGTTGCTCGACGATCGCGCCGATCGGAATGCGATCGGGCCCATTCAGGACGACACGGTTTCCTTTCTCGCTCGTGTGATTGAGCAGCACCGCTTCCGTGATTGCGCCGCCGCGATTCGTCAGGTGAAACTCCACATCGCCGTTTGTCAGGGTCTCCGACTTCTCGGCAAACGTGGGGGCCGATTCCATGGGGGCCGGTGTCGGTGACGTCGCGGCGACCGGCGCGGCCGAAACGCTCGGTGAAGCCGTAGCGTTCGGTGAACTACTTGCGGTGGCGGCCGGTGATGGCGTGACGACGACGGCTGGCGGCGGTCGCAAATGCGTGGCGGTGTAAGCGTACCAAGCAATCAACCCGATGACACAAAGCGTAATGGCGGTCCATGCTTGTCGATCCATAAGCGTTGCCCGCCGGGCTATTCACAAACGAGGTGATTGCAATGTGGGAGGGGCCTTTGTGCCCCGGCTTCCGCCCCGCCCAACCCAGGCGAGACACGCAGGCCTTTCCCTCTTTTCGGCGGCACGGGATCCCCCCCGCGACCGCCCCAGGGATTACAACGGCACAAACGCCAGAGACCGAGCCAGGTTCCCCGCAGGATCCCGTGCGTCTCCAGCGCCTCGAGAAAATAAGCGGAACACGTCGGCTCAAAGCGGCATCCCGAGCCGGGTCCGCCGAGGAACGACAGCACCGGCGAAAGCAGCAGTTGGTAACCGCGAATGAACAGACGCGCCAGAAAAAGCATCAGGGCGCTAGAATAGAAGCGCGCTCCGCGAGGTGCAACCACTCATCTTTCAACTGCTGATAACTGGCGCGCGCGGCCGGCCCCCGCGCCACCAGAACGAGCCAAAGACCTCGTTCCAACCGTGGCTGCGCCGTGCGCACGAGATCACGCACCCGGCGCCGCACCCGGTTGCGGATTACTGCGCCGCCAATGTGCTTCGGTGTGACGAACCCGGCGCGGAACGCTTTCTCTTCCTTCACCCTGAGCGCGCCGAGAACCAGGAGTCGGCCGCGTTGCGTTGTTCCCTGCCCTTTCACCCGGGCAAATTCTGCCGGTAACGTCAGGCGCCTAGTTTTTGGAAACGACAAATCATCCGATCCCGACATGCGCTCACATCATAACACAGCGGCGCTGGAGCCGGCACGCCCTCGTGCCGGAGGGAAGAGACACCGCAGCGGTTTCACCCAACGGACTGAGGGCAGGCCGTCTCCATTGCCGTCGTTTTCGCCCGCACAGCAAAAGTCTTCCCACGGAAGGATCCGCGGGAAGACTTCGCGAATTGAAACGGGTTAAATGTCTACGGGCTCGGACTTGAAGTCGTCGTCGTCGTGCTTGAGCTCGAATTCGAAGGAGTCGACGCGGTCGTTGTGTTCGTGGTCGTCTCTTTTGTCTTTTCCTTCACAGTCGAGGCGGGATTTACGACGGTGGTATTATTTTCCGTCTTTTTCTCAGCTGGTGGATTGACGGTTTCCGTCTTTTGCTCGCATGCTCCGAAAAGCGCGGCACTTGCTAAAATGCAGATTAATTTTTTCATAGTTTGGATTGGTTGCCCTTCTTGGGACAATGGTTGAATCGAAGCGCGGGAAGTTTTCGGCCTTGCCGAAATGCGAGTTCACTCGTCGTTGCGCAACGACAAAAACGGCGGCCCAGAACTACACTCCGTGCGCTTCGGCCACGGCCGCGTAGGTAATCTTGCCGTCCCGCACATTGATTCCGCCTGTCAGCGCCGGCTGCTTTTTGCAGGCGCCTTCAAGACCGAGGTCGGCGAGCAGTTCCACGTAACGCGCCGTCGCATTGCTAAGTGCCTGGGTGGAGGTGCGGGCATATGCGCCCGGCATGTTCGCCACACAATAGTGCGTTACCTCTTCCTCGACGTAAATCGGCTCTTCATGGGTGGTGGCCCGAGAAGTTTCGGCGCAACCACCCTGGTCGATGGCAATGTCGACGAAGACGCTGCCCGGTTTCATTTTCCGCAGCATCTCTCGCGTAATCAGCTTCGGCGCTTTGGCACCGGGGACAAGGACCGCGCCAATCAACAAGTCGGTCGTCGGCATCAGTTCGGTGAGATTCGCTTCGTTTGAGTAAAGCGTCTTCACGTTCGGCATCGTCAGATCCAGGAAACGCATTCGTTCGCCGTCGACTTCGAGGATGATGACGTCCGCTTTCAACCCCAGCGCCATCCGCGCCGCATTCACGCCGGAAGTTCCGCCGCCGATCACCACCACGCGGCCGGGCAATACCCCGGGCACACCACCGAGCAGGACCCCGTTGCCGCCGTTGTGTTTGGCGAGGTAATACGCGCCCATCACCACCGACATGCGCCCCGCGATTTCGCTCATCGGCTCAAGCAGCGGCAGTTTGTTGCCCACCTGGATCGTCTCGTACGCGACACCGGTGACGCCCGATTTCAGGAGCGCTTCCGTGAGGGGTTTGCTCGCCGCGAGGTGCAGGTATGTGAAAAGGATCTGCCCTTTGCGCAGCAGGCCATACTCAGGCGGTAACGGCTCCTTGACCTTCACGATCATGTCCGCCTTGGCAAACACGTCCTCCGCCCGATCCACCATCTGCGCGCCGGCACCGATGTAATCCTCGTCGGAAAAACGCGAGCCGACCCCCGCGCTTTTTTGGACCAGAACGGTGTGCCCTTTGCGCGTCAACGTCGCGGCCGTTGACGGGATGAGCCCAACGCGATGCTCCTGCTGCTTAATCTCTTTCGGAACGCCGATAATCATTTCGAAGACAGTGACAAGTGATGAGTGACAAGTGACAAGTCAAAAATGGGACGCGCGCTCAAATTTTCTCGTCACTCGTCCCATGTCACTCGTCACTTTCTTTAATTGAGCGACGGATCGTCCGGCGCGGCGGCGAGCATTTTGTACCAGGGGCCGAGGCCGCGCATGATCTCAAACCAAAGCTTGGGTAAACGAGCGGGCGCAAGGGCGGCACGCGTCGGCTTCTGCAAAATCCAGGCCTTCTGTTTCATCTCGGCCTCCAGCTGGCCGGCGCTCCAGCCCGCGTACCCGACGAACGCACGGATCGACGCGGGATCTTCGTCCACCAGGAGATGCGCTTCGTCCACACCGACGTTGTGATTCAACTTCAGGCCTTCGCCCTTTTGCCATTCGAAGGCTGCGAACATGAGCTGGTTTTTCCCGACCGGGCCGCCCAGAAAAACCGGAACGTCGCCCAAACCCTCCGGTGGTGCTTCGTTGACCAGATCGGCGACCTGCTTGTCCAGCGGGCGGTTCAGGATCACGCCGAGAGCACCATCTTCCGCGTCGTGGGCGGAGATGAACAAAACCGCGCGCCGAAAATTCGGATCGAGCATGTTTGGATGGGCCACCAGCAACGAGCCGGTCAGGCTCAGCGGCATTCCGTCCCCAAGATTGCGCATGAAAAAACTAGAAGCCGCGGGAAGCGCTAGCGCAACCTGTTTCAGGTAGGGACGCCTTTCCGAGGCGTCCGACTTGATCGAGACGAGAAAACAACTGAGGAATAGTCGGACGTTTCAGGTAGGGACGGCGCGCTGCGCCGTTCGCCTCGGGTGCCACATATCTTGCAGCGCGGCGTCCCTACCTCGCGATTAGCTGCCGATCTCGCAGTTCCAACACCGGGCCGTCCGCATCATCGTCCCGCCATTGCATCGTGGTCGCGGTCACAAGTTTCTGCGCGTCCGTCGGCAGATGGGCGAGAAGAGCGTTGCGCCGGACCGGATCCAGCTCGCCGAAAATATCGTCAAGCAAGAGCAGCGGCGGTGTGGCCTCCTCCAGTGCGAAAATTCGCGCCTGCGCCATCTTGAGCGCGAGCGCGACGGTTCGCTGCTGGCCTTCGGAGGCGTACGGCTGCGCGCTTTTCCCTTCGACGGCTAGTTCGATGTCGTCGCGGTGCGGTCCCACAATTGTCTGGCGAAGCCGTAACTCTTTCGCCTGAGAGTTTGCGAGATCGGAGGCAAAACTCTCCCCATTTCCGGGCGCGAAGCGGACCCGCAAAGTTTCGGCCGTGCCACTCACCTGGCGGTGCGCATCTGCCGCCAGCGGCGCCAATCGTTCCACCAGCCGCGCCCGCATCACGCCCAACTTTGTGCCTTGCTCGATCAGCGGCGAATCGTAGGCCGCGATTTCGCGTGGACGCGGATGCGCCGATTTCAAGAGCGCATTTCTCGACCGGAGCGCCCGCTCATACGCGCGAAGAGTTGGCCGGTAAAGTGGATCGATCTGCGTCGCCAGAAAATCCAGGTAACGGCGCCGCGCGTCGGATCCGCCTCGGACCAATTCGATATCGGTGTTGGCAAAAGAGACGACGCGACCGAGGCGCAGATATTCGCCGAACGTCCGTTGCTCGACTTCATCGATGGAAACTTTTCGCCGGAGAGCGCTGTAGCGAAACTCGAGCCGATGATTCTCGACTCGACCCGCGACGCCGAACGCCTTTTCGCCAAATCGCACCACCGGCGCGAGCGTGGAGCTGCGTTGCGATTGCAACCGCAGAAGAACACAGGCCGCTTCGAGGATCGACGTTTTCCCCTGCCCGTTTCGTCCGAGGAAAAAGTTGAAGCCGGGAGCGAACTCGACCCGGAGCGATTCGAAGCAGCGAAAATCTCGAAGCTGAAGTTCGGTCAGCATGGCTGTTACTTACCACGAAATTGGTAGGGACGGCGCGCTGCGCCGTCCGATGATTTCGCACCGCCTTCGTACCCATCCTTCGCGGACGCCGCAACACGGCGTCCCTACCCTACAAATTGATCAACTCGAGTTTGCTCGTCATCTGCCCGGGAATTCGCTTTTCGTGATAAAAGGCTCCGCTGATCGGAGTGATGTCAGCCGGGGTCAGTCCCACGGCCGCTCCGATGAAATTATGATTGCAGAAAACTCCATTGGTCGCATCGAGACCGATCCAGCCGGCGCCGGGAAGAAAAACCTCCGTCCAGGCGTGGAGCGACCCCTCGGCGCGCTTGGTTTCGGAATCACTTTCCCGGAGATAACCACTCGTTAGGCGCGCCGCCAGTCCCATCTGGCGCAGCATTTCGGCGAGCAATACCGCCACGTCTCGACAGGCGCCCCGTCCCCGCCGGAGGGTCTCCGCCGGCGTGCGCGCCTCCCCTTCCTCGCGCCGCTCGTATCCGATGCATTCGTGCAGTCGTTTGTTCAGGTCGGTCAACGTCTCGACGGTGCCGCGGCGGTCTTTTGCGTTCGGCGCTTCCCACGCGGGCAGGACCAGTTGCTCTTTCACCTGCCTTTCCCGATAGACCGCCAGTAAGGCGTGCGTCCGCGCGTCGTAGGCAAACGGGAGTTCCACGGCGTCGTGTTCGAGAATGAAATGGAACGGATCCTTTTCGTCGAGGTCGAGATTGATCGCGAGCCGGAACGTCATCTCCTTCGCGCGCCCTGGAAAATAGCAGGAGGCAACGGTGTTTTCGAAAACGTCGCGCGAATAGCGAATGGTCGCTTTCGGCGCCGCATTGAAGTCGAGCCGGCGCACGCGGCTGAAGCGATCACTCCGCGGAAAAAGGCGAACGTCGTGGGGCGAAAAACCGACCGGCTCCTCGTAGCGATAGGTCGTTTGGTAGCGCAACCCCAGTTTCATGAAACAACTTATTGCATGCTGGCCCGGTATTCGCTTAAGATCATTAAGAAATCTGTTGCACCCGCGCAGAAGCTCGGTTTAATACGTCGACAGATTCAAAAATGTTCTGGGGGGAACAGCCGCCCTTCACGTCCATCGGACGTGGGGGGCGGTACTTTTTTGGGGACATGAGGTCGTGAATTCACAGACACCCGGAACGCGGCGGAAGTTTTCCTGGCCACTCGCCTTCATTTTCATGGCGCTCATCGTCGCGGCCGTTGGGACGTTTGTTTTTTTGCGACTGGAAACGTGGCCCGCCCGCACGGCTCAGCAGAGCACAGCCGAGTTGGAACGGGTAGGTCGCGATGTTCGCGATGCGTTGGTGGAAATGGCGCAGCTCCAGCCGCGGGTCACGGTCAACAACCGGATTTATCTCGAGCGAACAACCGCGACGGCGGAGCTCGCAATTCTTTCGCGCCAGGTCGAAGTCGAACACGAATTGCTCCACACCTGGGCGGGAAGTACCAAGCGGGTGAAATTTCACGCCACCTTCACGGCCAAGGCCGGGTTTGATTTGCAACACGACGTGGCGGTCGATCTGCGGCCGGATGAGATCGCCATCAGTTTGCCGCACGCAACGATTCTCGGGGTCGAACAAAAGCAAGTCGACGTCCTCGCATTCGAAAATGGTTTTTGGAATCACATCTCCGCCGCCGACCTCGAGAGCCAGCTCGCCACCCTGCCTGAACTGGCGCGACAGAAGGCGGCGGAAAGCGGAATTTTGGCCGAGGCAGAAACCACCCTCCAAACGCAGCTCAACGAGCGCGTTCACGCGGAACGCCCGGTACACCTCAATTTTCAGACGGCGGCCACGAAGGAATAGTGGATCGCGCGCTCCGTCGCGCGATGTTTAACCTTTCCGGCCTTGCCGGCATTTCCTTGGCATCGAGCGGCGGAGCGCTCGATCCACCTTTCCGGCTCGCGGTTTTCCAGCTAAAGCATGGCAACCTAATGCGCCTGAAACGCTCTCTGATCCTCACTGCGGCAGGACTAGTCGTCGCGGCTGTCCTGGTCGTTTGCCTGGCGCCTGTCATTGTCGCGAGCGGTTTGCGCTTCTGGGCGTATCGGGTCGCGCGCCGGGAAGGGCTCCGAGTCGAGATCGGACAAATCGAAGCCCCGTTTCTGCGACCTGTGACTGTGCGGAATTTACGGGTGGTCAGCGGACCCGGCGCGCTCTTCCAGATTGATTGCGCAGTAGCGCGGGTCGAACTCGAACTCAGCCTCGCGGGCATTTTCGCCGAATCGAGGCGCCCGCTCCGGAAGCTCAGTGTGGAAGGCGTGACGCTCGATGTTCGGCGAAATTCTCAGGCGCCGGAGAGGGCCCGGCCAACCGGATGGTCTGTCGTCGAGAATCTGCTCTCGGACAATTTCAAGTTCTCAGCCGTAAACCTTCACGTCGAAAACGGCGGCACTACCGTCGAGATGCGCGATGGAACTCTGACCGGTTCAGAGCTCGAAGCCGGGATCTTCACCGCGCGCGAAATGACCATCGCGTCCCCCTGGTTTCAGAAAACGCTCTCCAATTTGCGGGGCGCGACTTCGTGGCAGGAGAGCCGGCTGACGCTCGGCGCCCTGAGTTTGATTCGCGGACTCGACCTCGACACGATCACAGTCGATCTCTCGCAAATTGGCCAAAGCCGGATCGGGATGGAGGTAAACCTCGACGCGTTCGCAGGGAAAATTCGCGCCCGGGTTTCGAGCGACGACCGCGGCGACAAACGAACCTGGGACGTGGCCGGTAACGCCTCGGGAATTTCGCTCGCGCAAATGTCGGACGCGCTGGAATGGACAAGCCGGGCCAGCGGCTCGCTCCACACCAGTAAATTTACCTTCCGCGGCGAAATGAACGATTTGCGGAATGCCACCGCAGCGCTCTGGGCCGAAGTGAGCGGATTAACCTGGCGCGACCGCACCGCCGACACGGTGATGATCGGCGCGTCGCTTTATAATCGCGCGGTCCAAATTGAGCAGCTTTATATCAAGCAGCACAACAACCAGCTCACCTTGAGCGGTGAATTCGGCTGGCCGGAGAATTCGTCAGACGGAATCAAGCCGGCTTTCCGCGGCGACCTGACGGCGTCGATCAACGACCTGGGCGATTTCGCCCGGCTCTTTGGCTGGAGTCCCACGGATTTCGCCGGAAAGCTCGCCGCCAATGGAAGCGTGAGCGCGCTCGAGGGAAAAGTTGCCGGCCAGCTTTCGGTTTCGGGAAATTCGCTCGTCCTGTTCCGGTCGCCGATCGAATCTCTTGAAGCGAAACTTGGCCTGGAAGAATCACGACTCAAGATCTCCCAACTGGAGGTGCGTCAAAAAGACGATTTCTTTCGAGGCGAAGGTGACTTCGCCATCAACGGGGACCACTCGTTCAACGCGAAGTTTCAAACCTCCGTGGCGGAGATTGCGAACTACCGCGGCTTCATTCCGGAGGAGTTCCTTCCTTTTCCCCTCGAAGGATCCGTCGCGGCGGAATGGAAGGGCCGTGGCGCCAACGGAAGCGGTTCCGGAACGTTTCATACCCGCGGCCGAGATCTTCGTTTCAAGGACGCCGCCCTCATTCCATTCGAAGCCGAACTGGAAGCTGATTATTCGCCCGGGAATATCTTCTTTCGTCAATTCCATCTTTGGAACCCATGCGCGGACCTGAGCGCGTTCATCACCGTCGCCTCGGGTTATGTCCAGCTTCAAACCCTGCTTTTTAATCTGAACGGTCGTCCTCGCCTGCAGGGCGATGTTTACCTGCCGCTGTCACTGGAAAAAATCCGTCGGAATTCAGGGTGGCTGGCGGCGTTTGCCGCCGATCCATTTTTTGATGTCGATCTTGCCCTCGATGCAACCGACCTGGGCGAACTCTCCGCCGCCCTTCGTCCGAAACCAAACATGTCCGGCCAGGTGAACGGCCGATTCGAGCTTTCCGGAACGCCCGCTTCGCTCCAGGGAAACTCAGAATTTCACCTGCGAGATTTTGTCCTGGAGGGCGCGCCGGCGTTGAGCGTCGAAATCGAGGCAGGCCTCGGTTTGGGCATGGCAAATTTCAAGGCCAACGCCGCCGCGCGCGGTTCGAACCCGGTAAGAATCGAAGGCGTGTTGCCGATGCAGCTCGGAAAACTCGAGATGGGATACGGTCTGAAAACGGAGGGACCGCTCTCGATCACCGCGAATTTCCCCGCAATTTTCCTCGCGAAGCTGCCCGGCTATCTTTCGCCAGGCGTCTTTACTCGCGGGATTCTGAGCGGCAACCTGACGATTTCCGATTCGCTCCAGCATCCGCTGATCACCGGCGATGCAAGTCTCATCGATGGCCAGCTCCTTCGCGGCACGACCTTTTCAACCGGCCTTAGTTTCAAAGGCCGGAACGCCATCATCGATTTCGTCCGCCTGAAAGAAAGTGGCGCCGACGTCTCGGCGCGCGGCGGAATAGATTTCCGCGATCTGGGAGCAATCGAGATAAAACTGGCGCCTACCGCAGGGCTGGTCGGGTCCGGCACTCTCGATCCCGGAGAATGCATAGGCGGCCTCGAGTTTTCCGGCGTTGCCTTAAGAGCCCAACCATCCCGGCCCATCCACGAAATCGATTTAACCGGCAGCCTCTCCGCTAGAACAGCCACGATTTCGTTTCCCAGTCCCGACGTTTTGGATTCTTCCGAGTCGTTTTCGTTCTGCTTTGGCGAGCCAGGCGGAAAAACGCTGACAATCCAAATCGCGCCCCTCTTAATTCCGTAATCCCTTTTCTGTCATCCCGAGCGCAGTCGAGGGATCCCGTAGAGCTACTAGCAATAGCGCCGCAGTAATCCCTGGAGTTACCTGCACATCCCGCCACGGGATCCTTCGACTGCGCTCGGGATGACGAGGAATTATGCCACCGCCGGCGGCAGCCACTGTTCGAGCTTATTTCGAAGCTCTGCCGTCAAGTTCACGCGCAGGTTCGCATCCATTTGGACGAAGGTGCCATCGGCGCGGCAGAACCTCAGTCTCACTGGTTGAGCTCCGGGCGAACTGGCCAGGACGGTTTGAACCTGCCGCAATTCTTCGGAAGTTGCCGCCGCGGAAAAGGAAAGCACGAGCGCAGACTCTTTGTCGCGGCTCCCGTTTCCGTTGCCATTGGACTCATTACCCAACGGCGCCTGCCCGGTCGTGGTCCTCAATGCTTTCGCTCTTTGCGCCACCGCCCGCAGCGAATCGTCGCGGCGGTCGAGCGTTCCCTGGACTGCGATGACGCGTCCGAGCGAAAGGACATCGGCCACGGGCGCGTAAACCTCGTTCCACAGAACAACCTCCAGCGTCGCTGTCAGGTCTTCGAGAAAAACAACGGCAAATGGCTTGCCTTCTTTTTTCGTGAACTTCTTGTCGACCTGGACGAGCGCGCCGGCAATTTTGAACGACGCGCGGTCCGGTAATTCATTCAACGATGCGATCGTTTGATATTTTCCTTCGCTGAGCACTGCGGCATAGGCATCGAGCGGGTGGCCAGTCACGTAAAACCCGAGCAGTTCTTTCTCGTACGACATTTTCTCGTGCTCGGTCCATGGAACGACACGGTGCAGGGTCGGCTTCGGCGCGGGCGCCGGCATGTCGTCAAAGAGCGAGACCTGCCCACTTGCGCGATCCTTTTGCGAAGCCGCGGCTGCGGCCATGGATTCATCGATGCACGAAAACAGTGCCGCTCGTTCGCGCCCGAGAAAATCGAACGCGCCACACTTGATGAGATTCTCAAGAATCTTGCGATTGGCGACGCGCGCATCGAGCCGGCGACAGAAATCCTCGAGCGACGCGAATTCGGCGCCTTTTTCACGTTCCTGGATCGCTATTTCCATCGCGCCCTGGCCCACATTCTTGATCGCGGCCAGTCCATAACGGATCGCCCCCAATGTGGGAGCGGCCTTTGCGCCGCGATCCGTTTCATCCGCCTGAACCATTTCCGCGCGATCGTTGTCGGGACGCAAAGGCCCCTCCCACATTTCCGGCGTGAATTTCAGTCCGCTTCGATTTACGTCCGGGGGGAGAATCGGGATCCCCATCCGTTTGCACTCGCCTACGAAGGTCGAAATCTTATCTGTGTTGTTAATCTCGTTGCTCAAGAGCCCGGCCATGAATTCCACCGGGTAATTCGCTTTCAGGTACGCGGTCTGGTAGCTGATCAATCCATAGGCCGCGCTGTGGCTCTTGTTGAATCCGTAACCCGCGAACTTCTCCAGCAAATCGAAGATCGCGTTCGCCTTTTTCTCCGGGATTTTGTTCTCGCGCGCACAACCTTCGATGAAATTGGCGCGCTCCTTCGCCATCTTTTCCTTGTCCTTCTTCCCCATGGCGCGCCGCAGCAGATCGGCCTGGCCTAATGAGTAACCGGCCAGCCGGCTCGCCGCCGCCATTACCTGCTCCTGGTAAATCATCACGCCGTACGTGTCAGCGCAGACCTGCTCGAGCAGCGGATGCTCGTACCGAATTTTCGCCAGGCCCTTCTTGCGCTTGATGTAATCCGGAATCAGGTCCATCGGTCCCGGCCGGTAAAGCGCGCTTAACGCGATGATGTCGTCGATTGCTTTGAAATCGAATTGTTTGCAGAACCCCGTCATGCCGCCTTCCAATTGGAAGATGCCGATGGTTTCCGCGCGGTTGAGGAGCGCGAACGTGGCCGCGTCATCCAGCGGAATCTGGGCGAGCGAAAAATCCGGCACCCGATTGCGGATCAATTCCTCGGCGTCATGCAGTACCGTCAACGTGCGCAAGCCGAGGAAATCCATTTTGAGCAACCCAAGATCGTTGAGTGGCCCCATCGGATATTGGGTAATGACTTCCTTTTCCTTGGGATCGCGGCGCAACGGCACATACTCGGAGAGATCGCGATCGCCGATGACGATTCCGGCGGCATGCACCCCGAAATTTCGAGAGCGCCCTTCGAGCAAAAGCGCGTGGTCCCAGAGCTGGCGGGTCGCCGGCTCGGTGTCGATGGCGCGGCGCAGCTCGGGATTGGCCAGCGCGGAATCGGTCAGCGAGATATTTTGCTGTCCCGGCCCGTTTGGGATCATGCGCGCGAGCCGGTCCGCTTCGCCGTAGGAAAGCCCGATGACGCGGCCGACGTCGCGGACCGCGCTCTTGGCGTTCATTTTGTTGAATGTCACGATCTGCGAGACCCGCCGGTCGCCATATTTTTGGCGGACGTATTCCAGCACTTCGCCCCGCCGATCTTTGCAAAAATCGACGTCGATGTCCGGTGGCGAAACGCGCTCGGGATTGAGGAAGCGCTCGAAGATCAATCCGAATTGGAGTGGATCGATGTCGGTAATTCCCAGGACGTAGGCAACCAGCGATCCGGCGGCGGAGCCGCGACCCGGCCCAACAGGAATGCCGCGCAGTTTCGCGAAATGAATGAAGTCCCAGACAATTAGAAGATAGCTGACGAATCCAGCCTTCTCGATCACACCGACTTCGTAATCGAGGCGCTTGATCAATTCCGAGTCCGTTCCGGCGCGATCGCCGAAACGCTCATGCAAACCCTTGTAACAAAGCTCCCGCAGATAGGCTTCGCGCGTTTTGCCTTCCGGCACCGTGTACTCCGGGTATTTCGAGACCCCGAACTCCAGCTCGAGATTGATCCGGCCGGCGATCTCAACCGTGTTCGTGATCGCCTCGGGATGATCCGGAAAAAGCGCGCGCATTTCATCGGCCGATTTGAAGTAAAGCTCGGGCGGGTAACGCATTCGGCGTTCGTCGTGCACCATCTTGCCGGTGCCGATACAGACCATCACGTCGTGCGTTTCGTGGTGGCTGCGCTCGAGAAAATGGACGTCGTTGGCCGCGACAAGCCCGAGGCCGAACTCCTGGGCAAGGCGCTGGAGCATCTGGTTGCATTTTTGCTGCACCTCGATCCCGTGGTCGTGCATCTCCAGGAAAAAATTTTCCGCGCCCAGAATGTCGCGAAACTCGGCGACGCTTTGCCGGGCCTTCGCGAGATTATCCGACTGGATCGCCATATTGATCTCGCCTTTGAGGCAACCGCTCAACCCGATCAATCCCGCGGAATGTTTCGCGAGCAACTCCTTGTCGATTCGCGGCTTGTAATGAAAACCATCGAGGTGTGCGATCGAGATCATTTTCACGAGATTGCGATATCCGGCCTCGTCCTTCGCGAGGAGAGTGAAATGGTAGGCGGCATCACGCTGGTTCGTCGGGCGATCTTTCATCGCGCCGGGCGCCATGTAAGCCTCGCAACCGATGATCGGTTTGAGACCGGCCCTGGTCGCTTCCTGGTAAAATTCGATGGCGCCGTGGAGATTCCCATGGTCTGTGATCGCGACCGCCGGCATCTCGAATTCCTTCGCTTTTTTCATCAGCTCCTTCATCCGGACCGCGCCATCGAGGAAGGAGTATTCCGTGTGGAGATGGAGGTGAACGAAGGAATCGGAAGGCATCCGAGCGCATTATAGACGGCGCATCCGATGCGGCAAATTTACGAGGGCGAACGCGGTCGGCTCGCGCTCAGATTCTGTCATCCCGAGCCGCGCAGACGGCGAGGGACCTCACAGTCGCGGAACAAATTACCAAGGCCGCTTTCGCGTTCCACGTAGATCGGCGTGACGAAAGCCGCTGCTTGGTGGTACGTGTGCGCGGAAGGGCGCTTGCGAGGTCCCTCGGCGCGCTGCGCCTGCCTCGGGATGGCACCAGATTCACATCCAGACTATAAATCGCGCGCGCAAAAAATTTCGATGTTGCACGATTTCGACGGCGTTGCTAAGAGAGCACGTGCGGCGATTCCCCGAAACGAATTTGAGAGCGCCCGGGCGTTTCGGAATTCTCGTTTTGCGATTGAAAAACACACCAGCGCCGCAATTTTACCTCACATGAAAAAGCTCGAAGCCATCATCAAGCCGTTCAAACTCGAGGAAGTAAAGGAAGCCCTGGCCGAGCTCGGCATCGAGGGGATGACGGTGACGGAAGTGAAGGGATTCGGGCGCCAGAAAGGCCATACCGAGATTTATCGCGGCAGCGAATACACGGTCGATTTCCTGCCCAAGGTGAAGGTCGAAGTCGTGCTCGCCGATGAAATGGTCGACAAAGCCGTCAGCGTCGTGGTCGCCGCCGCCAAGACAGGCAAGATCGGCGACGGAAAGGTTTTTGTGCTCCCGGTCGAGCACGCCGTGCGCATTCGCACGGAAGAGATCGGCGAAAAAGCGGTGTGACGGAACCACGCCTCACTTTCGCCACCCTCTCACACCACCGCTCCCTCGACCCCGCTTCTCGCGGGTTCGCTTTTCTGCGAATTCGCGATTCAGTGACTTAACAATTTCACCGCTCCACTGCTCCACCACTCCAACACTCCAACTCCATCCCAATGGCCAAAGACAAAACCGCCTCCGACGTCAGCAAAATGATCAAGGACCACGACGTGAAACTCGTGGACTTCAAATTCACGGACCTGCCGGGCTCCTGGCAGCATTTCACCACCACCCTCACCGAATATAACGAGGAGATTTTCACCGACGGCCTCGGGTTCGACGGCTCGAGCATCCGTGGCTGGCGCGCCATTAACGCCAGCGACATGCTCGTCATTCCCGATCCGAGCACGGCCTGGATCGATGTCTTCAACGCGGAGCCCACTCTCAGCCTCATTTGCACCATCATCGATCCGATCACGCGCGAGCCGTACGACCGCGACCCGCGCGGCGTCGCCGAAAAAGCCGAGGCGTATCTACAAAGCACGGGCATCGCCGACACCGCCTTCTTCGGACCGGAAGCGGAGTTCTTTATCTTCGACGAAGTGCGTTACAGCTACACCGGCAATTCTTCCTTCCATCTCGTCGATAGCGCGGAAGGTCATTGGAACAGCGCCCGCGAGGAATTTCCAAACCTCGGCTACAAGATCCGGGCGAAGGAAGGCTATTTCCCGGTCGGCCCCGCCGACAGTTTGCAGGATATCCGCAACGAAATGTGCCTCGAGTTGGAGAAGGCCGGCATTCCGATCGAGCGGCAACATCATGAAGTCGCGACGGCCGGCCAGGCCGAGATCGACATTCGCTTCGCACCGATGAAGTCGATGGCCGATCACCTTCAATATTACAAATACATCGTCCGGAACGTGGCGAAGAGGCACAACAAGAGCGTTACCTTCATGCCCAAGCCGCTCTTCGGTGACAACGGTTCCGGCATGCATACCCACATGTCGCTCTGGAAAGATGGGAAACCGCTCTTCGCCGGAAACGGTTACGCGGGCTTGAGCGAAATGGCGCTGTTCTTCATCGGCGGAATTTTGCGCCACGCCCCGGCGCTGACCTGCCTGACGAACCCAACGACGAACAGCTACAAGCGTCTCGTCCCAGGATTCGAAGCGCCGGTGAATCTCGCCTACTCCGCCCGGAACCGTTCCGCCGCGATCCGGATCCCGACCTATTCCGCGAATCCGAAAGCAAAACGGATTGAGTTCCGGACGCCTGATCCGGCGGCCAATCCGTATCTCGCTTTCTCCGCGCTGCTCCTCGCCGGTCTCGACGGAATCCAGAGCCGGATCGATCCCGGCGATCCGCTCGACAAGAACCTTTACGAACTGCCGCCGGAAGAACTGGCCAACGTCCCGAGCGTTCCCGATTCACTCAGCGGCGCGATCAAGGCCTTGAGCGAGGACCACAATTTTCTCCTCAAAGGCGACGTCTTTAACGCCGATTTCGTCGCGAACTGGATCGAGATGAAACAAAAGGAATACGACGCCCTGCGCCTCCGCCCTCATCCGTACGAGTTCGCGATGTATTACGACGTGTAAGAGAGCAGCGAAACTTTCAAATGGACCCTCATCGTAACCTTCTCCCAGTGAGAGAAGGAACGTTCTTTCAAGGAGCGGCGGTTTTGAACCGCCGTCAAAAGGCCGGCGATTTGGAAATCGCCGCTCCTTGGCAAGAACTTCCTCGCCCTTTGGGAGAGGGTTGGGGTGAGGGCCGATCCTGGGGTTGTCGTCGACCCACGTGATGGTGCAGAAAGTAAACATCAGAGACATTCCGGAAGAATCGTGGTCGTCGCCGAAAGGCAAGTTCGGCGGCGCGAGCCGAGGTTTGTCGGAAGCGCTGGGAAGAAAACCGTTTTCATTCGACCTGAAGGAGCGGCATCCGTTTGATGTCGAGATCACTCGGATTTCGCCGGGGAAAATTCCGTATCCGTATCACTCGCATAGTGCGCAATGGGAATTCTACCATGTCCTTTCGGGCAAAGGCGTCGTCCGCCACAAGGATGGAACGACACCGATCGAGAGCGGCGATGCGTTCATCTTTCAGCCGGAAGAGCCGCATACGTTCATCAACGATGGGACCGAAGACCTCGTTATTGTCATCGTAGCAGACAACCCCGTTGGCGAATCGTCCTACTACCCGGATAGTAAGAAGTGGCTGGTGCGCTCGCCGGAGCGGAGATTGATGCGCGGGGAAGAGCTGGACTACTACGACGGGGAGGAATGAGGCCGGCGGCCAAAGGAGTCGGACGAACGCGAAATCTCATTCGCGTAAACGTTCCGACCGTCGGACACAAAACCCGACCCTCATCCTAACCTTCTCCCTCATGGAGAAGGAATTCCTGCGCTCCCCGAGGCACCATTGGCAGGGCGAGACTCTGTCGAGCCGAAGCAGCGCGCGCTGAAAACCCGCGGCTCGACAGAGTCTCGCCCTACCAGGGAAAAGACAGTATCCCCCCACTCTCTCCTCGTGGGAGAGAAGGACGCGCAGCGCCAAGTGAGGGCAAAGAGGGCGCGCTTGCGACAGAATTCAAAATCTTCCGAGCTGCCGGAACCATTGCAGGGCGCGCCGCACTTCCGACATTTTTAACTGATGGCCCCCGCCAAATTGTTCCAGGCGCACACGCTTGAAACCGGTGCGTTCCAGTGACGCTTTCACCAAATTGTGCGCGGCCGGCGTCGCTATCGGGTCGCTGGCTCCGCTGCTCAGCCAAACGGGCACCTCGAGAAAACCGCGCCCGGGCTGATACGTTTTGTAGGCTTCACCCAGGCGATCTTCGTTGATGCCGCTCAAAAAAAAACCGCACACCCGAACCGAACCGCTCTTCGAAAGCATCGCGCCGAGAACGCCGCTCCGCTTCGATCCGCCGGAAAAACCGGCGAACGCGACCGGCCATTTCGCGGACTGCGGCCACTCCTTGCGAATCGCCTCGAGCGCGGCGCCGAGCAGACCGAGTCGCCATTGCGTCGAGTCGATGCGCGGACTGATCGTCGCATCCGATCCGAGAACGACCCAGCCTTCGGCCGTGGCGGGCGGGCGATACCAGTCGGCATCCATGGCGCTGGTGCGATTGAAGTCGCTCGTCGAGGTGACGATGAGAATTGGCCAGGTGCGCGAGGGATCGAATCCCGCTGGAAAAGTCAGGACTGCGCGCCCCGTTTCCGGCCGCGGATTCCCGGCCTGGGCCGCGATACCTTGAAAATAGTTCGAGACCGGAAACCGGATTTCGATCTTGCCGCCGGGCTGGACCGACTGGCCGGCCAGGGTGGCCGCGTCACTCGCGTCCTTGAGGAAGAGACAGAGCAATCCGACAATCAGCAGGCGCATAAAAGTTATCTCGGCAGCGCGAGATTCTGTCGAGCCGCACCGTGCGATTACCGACCGGCTCGACAGAGTCTCGCCCTACCAAAGCAAAATGTTTCGATCGTGTAAATACGGAGCGGAGTCAGAGCCTCCGAAAAGTCGCGTTTGCCTGAAGAAGATCGCCATCCGCGGCGTGGACGATGTTCGACAAACCACAGAGCTTGAATCCGCGACTGGAAAGAAAATCATTCATGTCCCGGAAGAGCCAGGCGCCGGCATAGAGCTGCTCAAAGAAAACTTCGGTGTAGATAACCCGGACCCGATCGAGGACCTCAGCTCCGCCCGTCAGAACAAAACGCTCGGCGCCCTGCAGGTCGAGCTTGAGAAGATCGACGCTCTCCAAATTTTCCCGCGTCAGCAACTCCGGCAGGGTCACGGTCGGAACCATGATGGAATGGGCAACTCGAAGATCCCGGCTGAACCAGGCGGAGTTTCTTGCATCGATCGACAAAAGCGAACTCGACGCTTCGGAGCGGTTGATTTCAAATTGCGCCTCGCCGGTGCGATCGGACAGGGCTGTGGAAATTACCGAGACGCGCGGATCGGCGGCATATCTCGTTCGCAGCTTCGTGGCGAGCTCGGGAATCGCCTCAACCAGAACGAGTCGCTCGGGCCGATGGAGGCGCAGGAATGCGTCGGTGAACGCGCCGCGGTTCGCGCCGGCATCGATCACGGCGCGATAGTCCAGCCGCGGCAGGTGCCGGAGATTCCGAAAGGCCCGTCGGTACTGCTTGTCGAAAAGGGCGCGGATTTGCTGACCAAGGCGAGCCATTGGTCCTACATAGCACGGCGGGCGCTTCCTATGAAATGCCTTGCAACTTATGGAGATGGGCAGATGCTTGGACCATGAGCTTGTTCGCTTTCCTGCCCAATCTCGGCGGACCTGACCTGATCATCATCCTCCTGATCATTCTCGTTCTTTTCGGAGCCAAGAAACTGCCGGAACTGGCCCGCGGCATGGGCTCGGCCATCAAGGAATTTCAGAAGGCCAAGGATGAATTCAGCGACGAGCTGCATTCCGCCGGCAAAACGGATGCTGCAAAAGCCCAACCAGATGTCCGCACCCCGGAAGCGACAATTCCGCGGATTGAAAACGCTACGACTGCGTCGACCGCGAGCGAAGTCCGGCGAGATCCGGACCAGTCGCGCATTCCCGGCGACAAAGCCGATCCAATCTAGGATCGCCGTTATTTGACGTTCGCCCGGCGTTGCGACACAGTCGCGACCGCGTGGGACGACCGTCCACGCGTCTCCGCCTACATCACGCTATGTCCGAGCCCGACCTTCGCACCCAGATCAAAGAGATGCTTGTGAAGAACTTGATGCTGCAAACCACTGCGGATCAGATCGGCGACGACCTGCCGCTCTTCGGTCCCGGCGGCTTGGGACTCGATTCTATCGACGCGCTCGAACTTGTCGTTAGCATGGAAAAAACCTTCGGCGTCGGCGTCCCGAATTCCGAGATCGCCGCCAAGGCGCTTCGGACCGTGAACACAATCCACGAGTACATTCTCGAGAAGCGCGCGGCGGCCCAGTCGGCGTAGTCTTGGCGAAAAAGCCGTCAGGGCGCGGTGAATTCGCACCAATAGCCCATCGAATAGCCGGATTGCGACCCGACTCCAGGGGAAATGTAGAGGCGCTCACCGCGGCGAGGGCCTCCAAATTGTCGGCGCAGCGGTCTTACGAACTACTTCGTCGCGTTGATCGCGTCGATCAGTTGACGGAAGCGGCCGAAGCTGCGGCGATGAGGAGTGAGAACGAGTCGCGGCAAATCCCAGATCTCGGGCTCGTTCTTCTCCTGCCGGAGCGCGTTGCATTGGATGATCTGGCCCGTTCGCACGATATCGGAAAATTTTTGATTTAATTCCATGAGCGCGGTGTTGGAAAGTTTTTGGCTGATGCGGATGACGAGCTGTGCGCCGACCCAGCGGGAGGATTGATAGACGCTGTAGAAGTGGAGGATTTCCTGCACGGCGGCGGCAACGTCTGGCACGATCTTGAAGAGGTGAAAATCTTCTGATTCGATGTACCCGAACTGGAAGAGGTGCTCAGTCAGAAACTTCATCCAGGTCTGCCAGTAGGTGCCATCGGGCCGGTCGAGCAACACCACCGGAATAATCCGCGCTTTGCCTGTCTGCATGAGGGTGAGCACCTCGAAGCCTTCGTCCATGGTGCCGAAGCCGCCGGGGAAAAGCGCAAAGGCGTGGGTTTCTTTCACGAAGTTGAGCTTGCGCGTGAAGAAGTAGTTGAAGTTGATGAGCTTCCGGTCGCCTTCGATGGTGACGTTCGCGTGCTGCTCAAAGGGGAGGCGGATGTTGAGACCGAAGCTGTACTCGCGACCGGCGCCTCGTTGGGCCGCGCCCATGATTCCGTCGCCACCGCCAGTGATGACCATGAAATTGTGCGCCACCATCTCGCGCGCGAATTCTTCCGCGACTTCGTATTGCGCTTCACTCGGCGGCGTGCGCGCCGATCCGAAAACGCAGACTTTGCGAAACTGGCGGTACGCGGAGAAAACTTTTGCGGCGTATCGCATTTCCTTCAGCGACCTGTTCATGAGCTTGAGGTCGCCGGTCCCCATTTTGTCGCGCGCCATCTTGAGCGCGGTGATGATCATTTCTTCGATCAGCTCTGGAGATTTTTCCCCGCCCCAATCGGCCACGAGCTGGCGCACGCGTGCGTCAAAGAGCGGATCGATTGTTGATTGGCGGCGCGTCGGCTGACTGGCGGTCGCGCCTGCGGTAAAATCTTCCACTGGAGAGTTTCGGCTACAGGTTGCGCGTGCGCACGGGGAAAATTAGGTGGATCGTGCGCTCCGCGCGTGATGACAATTTTGCGCGACGCAGCGGCGCGGACTTTTTGACATCGAGCGCGGAGCGCTCGATCCACCTCGCGACTGGCTGCCGGCGATCTACCTCAAGAGATTGGCGAGGATTTCATGCGTATGGCGGATCGGCAGCGAGTAGTGACCAGCGCCGTCCACCAGATGAAATTCGCAATTCGGGAGACGCGTCGCAATTTGCTCCGCGAGCCGGAAGGAAAAAGTGCGATCTTTTTTTCCGTGCCAAAGCCGAACAGGAACACGTACTTCTTCCAGTGCAAAACCCCAGGGATTCGCATAGATCTCGGCGTCGGTCATCACGCCCGCGGCCGATGAGCGCCACGCCTGGCGCGCGCTTTCGAAGCAAGCCTCAAAGGATTTCGCGTCGCGCAAGACATTCGCGTCGCAGGGCTGCAGGATCTTGAGCAGGAGCGGGCGGACGCGAATAGGCACCTTCATCGAGGCGAACGGCTGCGCGATGTGAAATAGAATCCGCAACAATCCGGGTCGCGATCCCCGCAATGCGAGCAGCCGATTGTAGAGCGTGAGCAAGCCGCTGCGGTCCTCGAGCTCGGCAATCGGTGGCGCGCCGCTCACGACCGCAATCGCCTCCACGCGCTCCTGGATCATCCAGGCGGCGACATAGGCATAGGGCGCGCCACCGGAAATCGCGAGGATCTTGAACGTATCGATCTGCAAATACGTGGCGAGTTCAAGCAACAACGGCGGCCAATCAAGCAGCGTGCGGTCCGGTTGGAACTTCGAGTCGCGGATGCCCGGACGATCGGGCGAGACGATGCGCAAACCGAGTTTTTTCGCCGATTCATCCGTCAGCTCCGCCATCGTGCGCGAGCTGGGCCAACCGTGACAGAAGAAGACCGGCGCGCCGTTCGGATCTCCGTATTCGCTGAAGGCGACAGCGGCACCATTTTCCCGCCGGAAAATCTGTCGCTCCCCATTCATCTGACAATGTAACGGCGGTGGTTGGTTGTCGCACTTGCCGAAATCCAGCGCATTTCATTGATTCCCCTTCCAACCAGATAAATACTTCCCTATGCGAACAACGAGCATCTGTGCTTCGTATTAAAGGTATGAACGATTATTCGCACCCAGCGACCGGGAAGATTTCATTGCATGGCGACGGAATGGGAGTGCCATCGCCGGATACCGTGGAGAGGCGCGCCCGCGAGATCGCGATGATCGCTGAACGCGATCCGGATGAATTCACCGACGGGGATTGGGACCAGGCGCGCCGGGAATTACTCGGCACCCAGGCCCACACGGCCCCCGAGGAAACCGAGGAGAATGCGGAGGTTGTCGAAGAATGGAACGTCGTCGCCTCGTCGATGGGACATCGTGCGCCTCGTGTGGAAGATGACGAAAACCTTGGCGAGCAACTCGTGACTGATGGAATAGAAGAAGCCGTTCACGACCAGATGCTGGAAGCCCGCAAGGAAGAACTGGAGCAAGAGGGCTGATTTTGTTGAAGGCGACTGATCCACTCGTGGACGAGGTATTCGCCAGGCGGGGCGAGGTCCGGCCGACAACGGCGACGTCGGGAAGCCGCTCCCGGCGCCTGATCGAACAATTCCGCCAGGTCCGCGATTTCAGCACGCACGTTTGCCGGAGCCTCGAGCCGGAAGATTACGTCGTGCAATCGATGGTGGACGTGAGTCCGACGAAATGGCATCTGGCGCACACGAGCTGGTTCTTCGAAACCTTCGTCCTGAAGGTTTGGATGCAGCGATATCGCTCGGAGGTGCCGCAGTACGCCTACCTCTTCAACTCGTACTACAACGCCGCGGGTGATATGCATCGGCGCGATCTCCGTGGATTAATCTCGCGCCCGACCGTGGTCGAAACCTACCGCTTCCGAGAATCGATCGATCGGTGCGTGATCCAGTTGATTGAGGACGCCAACGACGCGCTGCTCAAGGAAATCGAACCGGTCCTCACGCTCGGCGTGCATCACGAGCAACAGCACCAGGAACTATTGGTCACCGACATCAAGCATGTCTTCTCTCAGAACCCGCTCTACCCAGTCTTTCAGCCCAACGCAGCGGCACCGGAAAACGGCAAGGTTGCGCCGCAGCATTTCGTCGAGTTCGATGAAGCGACCGTCTTGATTGGGCACGATCGCGCGGGATTTTCTTATGATAATGAAGGACCGCGACACCGCGCCCTGGTTCAGGCGTTTTCGCTCTCCAATCGCCTCATCACCAACGGCGAGTACCTTGCCTTTATCGAAGCCGGCGGATACACGCGTCCGGAATTCTGGCTTTCGCTCGGCTGGACCACGGTGAACGAGCAGCGCTGGCAGGCGCCCCTCTATTGGGTGCAGCGCGATGGTGCTTGGTGGAATTTCACTCTCTCCGGTTTTCGACCCGTGAATGAATCCGAGCCCGTCACCCACGTGAGCTATTTCGAGGCGGACGCATATGCGAATTGGGACGGCGCGCGTCTTCCCACTGAGTTTGAATGGGAACACGCGGCCTCCGGCGTGCCGATCGAAGGAAACTTCGTCGACGCGCAACGCTTTCATCCCGCGCCGGCCGTCAGCACGAATGGCGCGAACGTGCTTCTCCAAATGTTTGGCGACGTCTGGGAGTGGACGCGCAGTGCGTATCTCCCCTACCCCGGTTACCGCGCGGTCCCCGGCGCGCTCGGCGAATACAA
>PLCM01000001.1 GCA_003134765.1 Spartobacteria bacterium
GGAGCGGACCCCCTAGGCTCCACGGATTTCGCTTGGAGCCCTCGCGGAGCAAAGACTGTCGCGCCGTAGCTTAGCGAGGCGGACATCTTTTGTCTTGCTACCACTCGGCGGCGAGCGGCGACTCGGTGGGCCGGAAAAAATGAATCGAGGGTAGCGCTTACTTTCCGGTGATGTTGTAAACCTCAGCGAGGCCAACTCCCGTGCTGCCTCCGACTCCAGAAACCACCGCTGTGTAATTACCGGGCGTCAGATTGGTGACCAGGGCCGATTCCTTAGCATTAGAAGGCGGGATGGTCGTGTCGATCAGCTCCTGCTTCTGGGTATCCTGCCAGTCGTTGTTGGACAGGATGGTGGTTCCCTGCGCGTTGTGGAGTTCCAGGAATGGATCGGCCAGCGCGCCAGCGACGCCAACCTGGGTTAACGACGGCCCGATCGGTGATCCCGGCCTTTGGAGGAACGACCGATGGCCGTCCGCCCGATAACGCGTCGCAGCCCGCCGGGATCAGCGATCCCGGCTACAACCAAACTTCTGCTTTTCCGGGATGCTCGCCTAAAAATTATGCGTGATGTTGTAGACCTCGGCGAGGCCCACTCCCGTCGTGCCTCCGACTCCCGAAATCACTGCGGTGTAATTGCCCGGCGTTAGAGTGGTGACAAGGGCGGATTCCTTCGGATTCGAAGGCGCGAGGGTGGTGTCGATCAACTCCTGTTTCTGGGAATCCTGCCAGTCGTTGTTCGATATAAGAACGGTTCCTTGCGCATCGCGGAGTTCCAAGAATGGATCCGCCAGCGCCCCCGGCACACCGAATTGAGTCAGCGACGGTCCGATCGCGCGAACAACAACCTGCTGAGGTGTGTAACCACCCACGATATATCCGGCGATCAACACATTCTCGCCCTGGTCAATCCGGCCGCGGGTCGCAATGTTGGCCAGCGTGGAGCTGGAAAATGAATCCAGGTCGTAGAGTTCAACCAACGCTACGCCAGTGGCGCTACCTACCCCAGCCACTTTCGCCGTGTAATTACCCGGGGGCAGCGTTGCGATGATGGCGGACTCCTTGCTGTTGCTCGGCGGAACCGTCGTGTCGATGATGGCTTGTTTGTCGAGGCTATCGACCCAGTTGTCGTTGAATCCAAGCTGGGCGCCGGCGCCATTAAACAGAGTAAGCGTTGTATCGCTCAAGGCTCCGTTCACTCCGAAGTTGGACAGCGATGGCCCGATAGCGCGAACGAGCACCCTCTTGGGCGCGTACCCCGGAACAATAAACCCGCCGATGAGGACATTGTCGCCAGTCTGGACAATCCCGCGCGTCGAAAGGTTGACCAGGGTGTTACCGGTAGGCGGGAGCGGTTCGAGGGTAAGTGTTACGCTGATATCACTACCACTGACTGTGACTTGCTGGATCGCGAAATCCCGGAACCCGCTGGCAGCGAGATTTTCCGGATTGCCCGCCAAACCCCATGCGTGATCATAAGCTGCGAGCGAGGCCATCCCATGTTCATCCGTGTAGGCGAAACTGGTGTAGAGCTGATTATTGAGCGCGTACTGGAGCCCGAGCTCGATGTGCTGACGCGGCGTGCCATTTTGGTCCTTAACCGTGACGTTAACATGGTGGGTAGGCTGAACTGCGTTCAACGTCGCCCCGGTAAGATTCTGGCCGTCCGTCAAGGTAAACTGCGTAGGCCCAACAAAGATCAGGTCGGCATGGGCCGCGGAGTCTGGGAGCGGTTGGACGGTCCATGTACCCGCGCTCAGACCAAGACCGAAGCTGCCATCGGCCTGGGTTCCGAAGTCCACAAACCGGCGCGTATCTACCTGGCCCGCAGTCGGCACTGGGGTTGCTTTGATGGCCCTGTAGTTAATGCCGCTAATCCCGGCACTATTATTGTCTTTCAGTGCCCCGCTTAGTTGCGCGCTCGCTTTCGAGGCAGAGAAGTTCACGTTGGCGGCCTGTCCCTCTCCCGTATAAAGCTTGGTCGGCAGAGGGGCGAGGTCCTGGCGCGTTTCGAGGCCGCCTCCCGAGGCATCCACTGCCCAGACCCCACCGGAAATAGCGATGACGTAATTGCCCGAACTGTCGGTTACGGCGAATGCGTTAAACAGATACTTTTCATCCATTGCGACCAAGTCGAGACCAGCTACCGGCGCATTAGAGCTATCGGTGACTGTGCCATAAAGCAGCGTCGTAGCTTTCGCTGCAGACAGGGTGACGTTGTTTGCATTGCCGGCTGAGGTATCGACAGCTACTGCGCCAACCGCCGCGACGTAACCGATCTGGCTGACCGCGTGGGCGGCTGACTCCACGGTCCATTTGTCCGGCGTAACCGAGGTGCTGAAATTCCCGTTGGCGTCGGTGTAATCGACAGTGAACTTCCCGCTGTCGGTGCTGAAGCTTACCTGCACTCCGGGTAGGCCCGCGTTTGTTTTACTATCGCGCACCTGTCCGGAAATGGTGCGGGTGCCTGCTACCATCGTCAGGTTTACGACCTTGTGCTCGTTCGCGGCGAGGGTTTGTTCCGTGCCTTTGCCAAACGCGCCCACAAATCCGCGATGGACCGCGACCATATCATATTGGCCGGGCGCGGCGCCGAAAGTGTAATGGCCTGTCGCGTCAGCTATCGTGCCTGCGACAAAGTCGTAGCCCCCGCCATGGGTATCGAGGAGGACAACGTAGGCATTCGGCACCGGGACGGCATTGGCTGTAACTTGTCCGGTTATGTCCTGCGCATCCGGGACGTTGGTGACCGTGAATCGCGCGGTAAGAGCCGTAAACGAGTTAGTGGGACTGGAGAAACGAAAGACGTACTCGCCCACCGTCGTCGGCACTGAGCTATCCAGGAAAGGGATCTGGGCGTGAATGCTACCGTCGGCCGGCGTGTTATCGGCGGGCACATTGACGTTAGCTACTCCGCCGATTTGGTTCGAGACACCATCGGTCAGGAGCAGGCTTTGCTCGAGGACCGCATTGGCATCGATCACACCGGTAGAGTTATTAACCTGGAACTTCTCCACCCGCACGCTGTCGCCAGTGGCCAGTCCGTCGATCGAAACCTGAACAAATCCGCGGAAGTTCTCATTGATAGTGGAAGGGCTCACCCGACCGTAGGATTAGATGTCGTTCCGGTTGGGAGAACGACAGGTGCTTGAACCGGCGAGTTCCATTCGGTGCTCGATTTTGCAGCCGTGACCACGACCGTGTGCACGACGTTGCACCCCATGTTGGCGTAATTGATCCCCCAGACTATGCCGCTCGTTCCGTCCGGCATTGTGGTCCGGACAATCCTGTTCCCGTCAGCATCGAAACAACCTTCCTGCGTGGCCGACGACGGCCCTCTTCCAAACGAAGGCGTAGCCATGGCCGCGAGAAGAATCGCTCCGGTAACGAGACGCCGAATCGGCAGATGCAAGTGAATCATAATTTTTCTCCAAGGCTGAGACTGCAGGCGGTGTCGCCTCCGAACCGCCGAATGCGACGCGCGCACGATATGGACTCATCTGGATCGAGATCAAGTAAACATTTGGAGCCGAATAAGTTATTCCCGTAAAAATGCGCCGTCGCCTCGACGCATCTCCGCTGCACTTTAGCGCTTCAACGCTTCCTCGTTTCCTGCCATAACCCCCGTCTCTGAAGCGCACACCACATGAGCTAACCCCCGTCCGGTATTCGTGGACTGCGGTCTGCGGTTTGAGTGCGGTCTATGCCGCGCTCTATCTCGCGGTTTTCATTTCCTATTCCTGGGCGCCGCTCCTTCTCGTCGCGCTGACGCCATTCGCCCTCGCGCTCTGCGGAGCAAGAAAGGGTTTGCCGGCTCTCGCCATTGTCGGAGTCGCTTCCGCGCTGCTTTGGTTTTTCGGGAATCTGTTCTATGCCACATACAACTTGGTGGCAGTCCTCGTGTTGGCAT
>PLCM01000019.1 GCA_003134765.1 Spartobacteria bacterium
GGCAGCAACGTCGCTGTGTGATTAGTGCGTGCGGTGATGAGGCTGCCCGTGGCGCCGAAAGTAAAGGGAGCTCCGGCCGCAGCTGGGGGCGCGATGAAGAGCGCGGCCGCGGCAGTGGAGAGGAGAACAAAACCAGCCCGAAGGTGCGATGTTTTCATAACGGGCTACTTGCGTGTGCGACGTATTTCACCCCCGGCGTTTCGATTGCTCTTGTAGGTCGCGGAAAACGGGGCTGGCGACGAGCGGAAGGCTTTGTTTTCATATACTTCTACCCATCCAAGCGCCAAAGCCGCCCGAAACTGATCATCGAATCTTTTTTCCAGGGAAAATCCGGCACTGTTGAAAAGCTTGGAAGAGGGAAGTAGAAGCGGCGCCTCGCCGCTTTCCTTGTTGCCGGGAAACGCGACGAGGGCGTCGCGTCCACGGAATTCGCCAGGCTTTTCAACAGAGCCGCAAAATCCCGGGCGTTTTTTACATCGTTTCCTTCGCTCTTCTGTGTTCAAATCTTATTCATGTCGTCTTCCGCACTTTCCCCCCAGCAAATCACCGATTTGCTGGCGGAAACCGGTTATTGGAGAGGCGCGCAACTGGATGAAGTTGCGCCGCTGGTTTATGAGGAGCTGCGCCGGCTCGCGCATAGTTATATGAGCAGGGAACGACCCGACCATACTTTGCAGGCGACCGCGTTGGTGAACGAGGCTTACCTGCGCCTGGCCGAACGCACCAAAGCGCACTGGCAGGATCGCACGCATTTTTTCGCCGGGGCAGCTCGCATGATGCGGCACATCCTGGTCGATCACGCGCGCCGCCGGCAGCGGGCGAAACGGGGCTCGGGCGCAGTCAATCTGGAATTGATTGAAACGGCCGCGCTCGTCCAGGAGCAGGCCGAACACGTGGTCGATTTGAATGAAGCGCTGGAACGGCTCGCCCAACTTGATCGACGCGCCAGTCAGGTGGTCGAGTTGAAATATTTCGGCGGCATGAGCTACGACGAGATCGCTGAGGTCCTGAGCATCTCCGGAATCACGGCCCGCCGGGACTGGGAATTTGCGAAAGCCTGGTTGCACAAAGAACTCGCCAAGCCGTGAGAGCAACATGAGCTCGGCGCAACTGCACAGGCTCAAGGAAATTTTTCACTCTGCGCGAGAGCTGCGGCCTAACGAGAGACCGGAGTTTCTCAACAAGATCTGCGGCAACGATACGGAATTGCGGCGGGAGATTGACGCGCTGCTGAAGTCGGGTCAGGAAGCGGACGGATTCATGGTTGATCCGCCCGCGCAGCTTGCCGCCGAGGTTTTCGGCGAGGCGGAAACTCCTGCTGACACCGGCAGAACGATCGGGCACTACAAACTGCTCGAGCGCATCGGCTCCGGCGGGATGGGCGAGGTTTACCTCGCGGAGCGGGCGGACCAGCAGTTCAAAATGCAGGTCGCGATCAAACTGATTAAACGGGGCATGGACACTGAGTCGGTGCTGCGACGCTTTCAACACGAGCGGCAAATCCTAGCCTCGCTCGAGCACCCAAACATCGCCCGGCTCCTCGACGGAGGGGAAACCGAAGATGGCCTCCCGTATTTTGTCATGGAGCACGTAAAGGGAGAGCGCATCGATCGTTACGCGGAGGCAAAGAGTCTCTCTCTCCGCGAACGGCTGGAATTATTCCGCCAGGCCTGCGGGGCCGTTTCCTTTGCGCATCAACATCTCGTCGTGCACCGCGACCTCAAGCCTTCCAACATCCTGGTTACACCGGAGGGCGTGCCCAAGCTCCTGGATTTCGGCATCGCCAAAATCATCCAGGCCGCTGACGGCGCAGGAGCTCTTGCGACGATCACGGCTATGCCTGCGTTGACCCCGGAGTACGCCAGTCCGGAACAAGTACGCGGTGAGTCGATGACGACGGCGGGTGATGTCTATTCACTCGGTGTGGTTTTGTATGAATTGCTGACTGCCACGTTACCCTATCGGTTCGCGAGCCAGTCGCCTCATGACGTGGCGCGCGTGATCACAGAGCAGGAACCAACGCGTCCCAGCACCGCAATTAAAGATCGTGATTCGAGAACCGGTCCGGGCTCTCCGCGGCGAGTCTTCGACCGGACTGGCTTTCCTGATTCGTCCGATTCGCGATTCACTGTTCACTTTTCACGATCTCTCCGCGGCGATCTCGACAACATCGTGCTCATGGCCCTACGCAAAGAGCCGGAGCGCCGTTACCAGTCCGTCGAACAATTCTCCGAAGACATCCGGCGGCATTTGGAGGAGCGGCCAGTGCTCGCACGCAAAGATACCGCAGGCTATCGGGCTGCGAAATTCGTGCGACGGAACAAGCTAGCTCTCGCTGCTGCCGCGCTCGTGCTGCTTAGTCTCATCGGCGGAATCTTCACCACGAGCTGGCAGGCGCGCAAAGCGACAATACAGGAACACAGGGCCCGAGCTGAGCAGGCCCGCGCCGAGCGGCGTTTCAACGACGTGCGCAAGCTGGCGAATAGCGTCCTGTTCGATTACCACGATGCGATCAAGGCTTTGCCCGGCGCGACCAAGGTTCGGGAGCGATTGGTCAAGGATGCTCTGACTTACCTCGACAGTCTTGCGAGCGAAGCGCACGGCGATCCCGCCCTGCAGCGTGAGCTGGCGGCCGCTTACGAGAGAGTGGGTGACGTGCGTGGAGGAGAATCGAGCGGCAGCCTGGGCGACGTAGCCGGGGCGGTGGAGAGCTATAGGAAGGCGCTTATGATTCGCGAAGCGCTCGTAGCGCTGAATTCCGATGACTCGCAGGCTCGGCGCGACCTCGCCGACAGCCACCAAAAAATTGGTTACCGGTTGCTGGACACGGGCGAGGCGAGCAAGGGCCTGGAGCATCTTCGGAAAGCCCTGACGCTTTATCTCGACCTGACGCGGGAACAACCCGCCAATGACGACCTTCAGTTTGAGCTCGCAGGTGCCTGCAATAAGGTCGGAAAGGCGATGAGCGATCAGGGCGATCTCGCCGGCGCGCTTGGACAACATCGCGCAGCCTTGGCCATCTGCGAAAAGCTTGCTGCCAGCAATCCGCTAGACCAAAGGTATCGTCGCGCACTTTGGATTAGCCATGAGAGCGTCGCGCGTGCGCTGTGGTTACAAAACGACGTTGCTGGCGCCATTGAGGCCAATAGCAAGGCACTCGCGTTGGGAGAAGCGTTGACCGCGGACGACCCAATAAACGCCGACTACCGACGCGCCCTTGTGCTGACCTATCAGAATGGTGGCGACTATCGCAAAAAAAACGACAAGCGTGGCGCGCTGGAATATTTCCGCAGGGCGGCGGCGCTCGATGAGGAGTTGCTCGCGGCGGATCCAGCCAATGCGTTAACCCGTATCGATCTCGGATATACGCACAAGAGGATAGCCGACTTCCTGGCGAACCAGCAGGACAGTTCTCAAGCTCTCTTGCACTTCAGCAAGGCGCTGGAGATTTTCGAAAAGCTGGTCTCAGACGCACCTGCAGATTTAACCTCGCGGTTGAGAGTCGCTACCTGTCGTGCCGGGGTAGCCGGAATGCGGGCGCGGCTCGGCGAGGTCGATCCCGCGCTGGGAGATTGTCGCAAGACGATTGCCCTCCTCCGAGAAATTACGGAAGACGCGACCAACCCTCATCAGCGGTTCAAGAGAGCGGAGGCGTACGAATATCTTGGCTATGCTTATCTCGCGCTTGCCGCGTCCCCGAAAGCATCGGCCAGCGAGGCCAGGGAGCGCATGAGCGCCGCTCGGGACATGTTTCGGCAAAGCCTGAATGTCCTCGAGGACTTGCGTAGTCGGGGCACCATGGAAGCCAGCAGCGAGGCCTGGGCCAGGAACATCGCCGGCGAGATCGCCAAATGCGACACCGCTTTAGCAAGATAAAAAGGCGGCGAGGACGGTCAGTCCATTATTTTTCTTTGGCGTGTGCTGCGCAAACAATAAACGCCCCAGAAAAACATGAGCGCGCAATCTGTGTCTTTGCAGTCTAAATGTCCGATTTGGGGTTCGGATTGGCTTAAATTTCGGACAATTAGGTGGCGAACTTACAGATTGTGCCGCTCGCGTTCGAGAAAGACTTTGGCCTGTTAATAGACTTATCGAGCGATCCGCAACGCAATTAGTTAGTGGGCGCGTCGCCTGAGGATCTTTAGCCGCCGTAGCGTGCGGTGCACGGTCACTCGATGCCATTTACCATTTCCGCTCGGGGATACTACACCCCGAAGGTTCAACTCCTCTGCAATCTGGACAGGTTGGCGAATGCCACGCTTCTGTAATTGCTCAAACAATGGCCGTAGCAAACGAGCGCGCTCCAAGGCAGCGGCACGATGGCGAGCGGCAAGAATGCGACCGGTCGCGCCGATGTCCACGCCACGTCGCTTTGCCGCGGCGAGTGCTTCCTTGGTTCGAAGCGAAATGCGTCTGCCCTCCTCTTCTGCGAACGCCGCCTGCAAGTGCAGCATGAACCGGTCTTTGGTCGGCTGGTCAGCAGCGACGAAGAGTACCCCGGTTTCCAGAAGACCGCTGATGAAATGCACATTTCGCGCAAGCCGATCCAGCTTCGCAATCACTAGCGTCGCCTGCCGCTTCCGGCACAGAACGAGTGCCTCCAGCAGAGCGGGGCGATTGCTCGCCTTCTTCCCTGACTCCGTCTCCGTGAAAGAAGCGATGATCTCGCCGCCCCGTCCCGAGATAAACCTTGTGACCGCGTCGGTCTGAGCCTCGAGCCCGAGTCCGGATGCGCCCTGCTTGGCGGTGCTGACCCTGTAATACGCAACCCATCGAAGAGCAGTGGCGGGCTTTTGACCATCTTCCGACGGGGTCGGGACGGCCTGCTCCGTAACAGGCGAACGAGCATTCGTATGTTTCCTCATCGGGGAAGAAAACACGGAGCGACCTTGAGTACAATAGTCGGTACGCCCACCGCCGGTTTGAAATTCAGATAAACGCAACGCCCTTTGAGGGCGAGGTTCTTTTGCGCTTGAGAATGGCCGACTCGTTGAAGAGGGGGTCGATTTCCTTCACCCCACTCATGCCACTGAACTCGAATCAGTTGCATCAATTAGCTCGGACGAAAATGAGTGAGTACAATGGGTTCGGATCCCCTAGGCTCCAGGGAATTCCCGCTCGGTAACGACCCGCAAAGCGCTTTA
>PLCM01000020.1 GCA_003134765.1 Spartobacteria bacterium
TCCCTTCATGTCATCTATGCGATGGAGCCGACGGCGAGCCGGCGTTATACCTAGTTTTCTCATGACTTCCTTACCTTTTCCCGCCGCGAGGCGCGCTCTCGCTCGCCGCCGCTCATCTTGTTCTCGTTAGACGTATGCTCGCGCACACCATGAAGGAAGCTTCAGAAAGTCTTTTGCATATCGCGCCCGTTTTCCGCGTGGCCGATATTCCTCGCTCGCTTGCGTTCTATCGCGATCGGCTCGGCTTCACCGTCGAGTTTGTTCACGAGAGTTTCTACGCGGGAGTTTGCCGCGATGGCTGCCACATTCATTTGAAGTGCTCTTCACCCACACCACGCGACCAAACCGCATTTGAGCGCGAGGAGCACATCGACATCTGCATCAGCGTTCAGAGTGCAGAGACGCTCTCGGAGCGTTTTGCTTCTGCGGGCGTTGCATTCGTTGTCCCATTGCGCCACATGCCGTATGGCACAGAGTTCTATATTCGCGATCCAGACGGATATGTCTTGGGTTTCGTTCAGTCCACGCCAACCTCCAAATGACCGCAAACGTCAAACAGACGATGCAGCGAACGCCTACCCGCTGTTCGCTCCCCACTTTCCATGATTAAAACCCTCCACATCCGATTGACGCTCGCCCTCGGTAGGCGTCGCTGATCTCTTTCGTTAGGCCTCATCGCGCGCTATGAACATTGGAACCTTTTTCGGCCACGCTTCTTTCGCACTTTTTTGCCTGATATCCGGGACCCCCGGACTGACTGCTGAGGATGCACCGCAGCCGAAAGCGATTGACTCGGAGTATCGTAAGTTCGATGGGCTACTTTCACTGCTGCGGTCGCGCAATACACAGCAGTTCGCCATCCGTTCCGCGAAGGGCATTGATGAGGCGAGCTTCGTTTCCATCGGCGGCATCGAACAGTGGGTCACGATTCGTGGCTGGGATCGTGACAACCCGGTGTTGCTATTCCTGCACGGTGGGCCCGGTGACGTGACAAATCCCTGGGCCTTCGCGTTATTCGCCGCTTGGGAGAAGCAGTTCACGGTGGTGCAATGGGATCAGCGAGGCGCAGGGAGGACGTTGCGAAAAAGTGGCCTCGCAGTCGCGCCGACGATCACGGTTCCTAAAATGGTGGCGGATGGCATCGAGCTTTCGGATTACTTGCGCAAGCACCTGGGCAAAGAGAAGGTGATCATCGTGGCCCATTCGTTTGGTTCAATCATCGGTCTGCAAATGGCGCGAGCAAAACCCGAACTCTTCTACGCATACGTGGGCACGGGTCAGGTCGGGGACAACGCTAAGAACTACTTTGTGGCCTACGAAGAGTTACTGAAAAAGGCACGAGCGATTGGTAACCAAGAGGCCATTGATGACCTGACCCGCGTCGGCCCACCGCCCTACAAATCCGGTGAAGGATACGGCGTGCAGCGGAGATGGGCGAATGCCTTCGAGGGAGCGGATCAGTTCTTATTCGGAACGATTGGCCTCACACTCGTCGCCCCGGGCAATTCCATGCAAGACCTTAATGACTCCGCCGATGGTCAGAACCTGAGCGGTGAGCAACTCGTCCCGCAAACGAAGTCAATTGGAGCACAGGAGCTTGGTCAGGAATTTTCGGTGCCGATTTTTTTCTTTCAAGGCGCTGAAGATTTCACGACACCGACGGCGCTGGCCCGGAAATATCTCGACTCGATCAAGGCACCCCGGAAGGCATTTGTCTCAATTCAAGGTGGCGGGCACTTTGCCGTCTTCATGAACTCCAAACAGTTCTTGCAGGAACTTGTGACGCGAGTTCGCCCGTTAGCTGTCAGGCAATAGACTCCGATTAGTATAAGGCTAAGATTAACGGCGGAGTCTCCCAAGGCCTAAACCCCTATGTAAGGAGTCAAGCGTAGATGCAGGTGTGGGTTGGTTTTAGTTCATTGGGTTAGGTAAGGTGGGTGGATTGAGGTTTGGGTCGCTTCCTCTTCCTTTGACTCGGTCGGTTTGTTTCCAGCGGCTCTTACTCCTATCCGTGCATCCGGCCGCAGCCGGAGCACCATTTGATCAATGCGATTTTTTGGCAGAGGAACTTGAGGCGGCCCAATCTAAGGCGTCGAACAAGGACGTGTCACCTTTTTCAGGTTAAATGACGGGCGCGCCTCACGTTCCAAAGTGGTAAGTGATGATCAGTGGGGCGGCGTGTTTTGGTTCATTTCTGTTCCATTATCGGTTCCTATCATAAAGTGAGCATTAAGCATCTGGACGCCTATCTGGACGAGCTAGAGCATCGCTTCAATAATCGGAAAAACGAATACATTTTCAGGGATACTCTCATGAAGCTGGTGACGGCTGCGAAGCTTCCTTACTCGGAGTTGGTGAAGAGGGCGGCGTGATTAATTCTCTTAAAAGCAGCCCGTCCCCACTGAATGTCATCTGTGTTTGTTTGTCGCGCACGTTACTGTCTGTCACAACGAATTTCGGTATATTCAGCGTCACCGTGTTCTGACTATTGATTATTAAGGTGACCGACGCGCTTTCTATTTCGATGCCTGCGGGCAGGAGGTAAGCCGGGAAATTGAGCACAAGAGAACGTGCGTTCTCTGCCAATGACCTGACTGGCTTGCCCATCATGGGATTGTCGAAAGAACAATTTACCGTGAAGTTTAGTCCTCCATCTCCTTCGTTAAAATATTGAATGGTTGAACCCATAATCAATAGTTGGCCGTCTTTCATCAGGGCAGCGCCAGTGCTAGGACCATAATCCGTGATGCTAGAAGGCTTCTCTTTCTTGCTTTCGTCCTGTCTCCTCTTCAAGACGATGAAGAAACGGGCGGACAATAATGGTTTATCCAATGGGTCCGCCTCTATCCGTCGCTCTTTCATCGCCTTGTTGGCCGCAGCTAACTCAGTTTTTACCGTTTCAAGCTCTTTGCGAACCTCCACGTCTTTTACATCAAATGTTATAGGCGCTGGCGTTGCGCTCTTTAGTGCATTCTCCGCTGCCGTTTTAGCTTTCTCTGCCTCCTTCTTAGCAGCGTGTTCTTCGCTGTATAAAGCCGCAGGAGTGAAGATGAGAACATTCAATAAGAACACTACCAGGAAAGCGCACGCTGTTATTAACGCCGCAATCCCGAAGTCTCTCAGTGCCCGCTTCGCTTCTTCGTGCTGCTTGCGACAGCGCAAAAACCAAAATGTGCCAAAGAATATGCCGAGCGCGATCACGGCTGACAAAAACGAGCGGTCGAAAACGAGATTCCATGTGTTAGTGAACGCTCTTTGAAGTAATGTCTGGAGGTAGTCCATTTCTCAGGTTTGCGACGATTACTCCCTGCGTCAAGCCGATAATCCCGCTTCGATTAACGCTCGCTCCGGTAGCCGTCGCTGATCTTATTCTCGTTAACACCGACGAATAATTCTAAGCGGTGCTGCCCTTGTCCAGTACAGAGGACATAACTCAATAATAGCCCTCTACCTATAGGACACAATTACCAGGTGTCCATGTAACCAACGGCCCCAAAACCGTCGTTGTAGAAAGTTGGTTGCGCAACGCGCAAACGGGTGCATAAGCTAACATGAATACACAAGACTACGACGGTAACATAATAACAGGCGACGATCCTGGAGCAACATCGTAGGCAGAACAACGGAGCGACACTTAACAAATCCGCCGAATCGAAGCAGCTCTCTCAAATAGCTTCGCGATTGTCGGCTTGACACAAGGTTAGAGTCCCATAATTATTCGGCGAATGCGAGGCTCTTTCGCACTGCCGTAATATGCTCAAACGTATGTGGAGTCACATCTTGGCCTTTATATCGCACCCTGTGTTTGGAATCGTGCTCGCAATTCTGGTCTTGGTCGCGGGATGGAAGATGACTGCAAACGGAGCCAACGCATTGCTGTTCACGGCTTGGGCTATTGTGGTTGCTTATGCCTTTCTTACAGGCCCACTGCCACAACTGGAAGTGATTCCGAGAATTGCGGGCACCCTCGTCATTGCCGGGGCGTTCGGTCTGGCGATCTATTACACGCTTTGGACGATCAAAAATCCTGCTCCAGCTCCAACGGAAGTAGAAACACCTTCAACGGTAAGACCCAGTTCGCCGTCGCCCGCGCCATCTCCAACGGTAGTCCCAGAATCCGACCTGGTTCCCGACCTACACAAGCAATACCTGACGGATTATAAGGGAATGAAGTTTGGGTTCGACAAGGTGCTTCAATCTCCAGATGGCACAGTGAAAAGTACGATAAATGTTCAGATTAATTTAGATCACCAAGCAAAATCAAAGTTCCTAAGTGTCTATATTCCTCACGTGCCTTCCACGTATGATGTTTGCAAGTCATTGCCTGAACTTCATAAGACCTTTCTTGCTGATGGGGACACCGTTCGTTCGGACATGCAGATGCCGGGGGACGCCACGGTAAGCTCTTCGAGAGATATGATCTTCACCGGGGTAATCTACATTTATCACGAAGATCGTCTGACGCTGGAAGAACTGGGTTCCTTAGAGAATCTGTTCAAGGCACAAAAGCTATTCGTCCATTTTAGGGACACAAATTACGCAACAACAATGTGGCTATCGAGAAAGGCGGCTGCATCTGGGCATCCTTCATCAACGTCCACCGAAACTACGGCGAAAAACCTCGATCTGAGAGTTTCTGCCTTAGGAATTGAATATGACCAGGAAAAGAAAGAATTGGTCGCTCATTTTATGTTCCGCAATAACGGAAGTATGCAAAGAACTGTACTCAATCTCACGTTCATCTATTGGGATCCGAACCGTGAATCGAAGAACAGTTACCAAATACTTTCCACGCGCGAGTCGGAATCACCGTATCCAGGCGACGTTAAACCAACAACCATGAACGCTCAGACTGAGCAGATGCTTACATGTCGTAGAATCATTGGCCTTCCAGCATACGCAAAGGTGGGAGGAATGATCGGGATTAGAATAAACACCACCGACCCGAATGGAGTCGTTAAGACAAAGGAGCTAGAGTTAATGGAGATACAAAAGATGGCACTCGTTGGCGATGGAATTAGTTATACGGGCAAGCGGGTTGAGAATGTGTCGTTAGATGACTAATAGTTACGCCGCTTGCGTTAGTTTCGAACACAGCATGAAGACGCTGCTATCGAGACTGTCCCCAGCAAACATCTAACCGATTTAATATGCCGGACGATAGCGGGACAGCAAGAGGTGAATCCTGGGACAATTGTGCAAGGTAACAGCAGGCATAAAATTGCCGCCCGAGCAATCGATCTGGCGAATTGGATCCTGAGAGCCGAGTGCAAGATAGCTTCCCTTGGCTCAGCGTCATCGCTTCGGTAATGCTCGTTCCTGCGCCTTATCCGAGCGATCACGCCTTCGCCCCCATACGGAGCGACACTGTGCAAGGCCACAGAGTCGCGACCTTAAATCGCCGCTAATAACAGATGCCGTCAAGCGGATCGAACATATCGGACCGCTTCTTCTTTTTCGCTTTCTTCTTTTCGCGAGTTGTCAACACCACTGAAACCACAACGTGTTTCTCCGGAGCGGATTCCTTTTGAGGCAAGGGCTCACATTCTGAAGCCATCGTTAGGCCCGCTCCCGCTTCGAGCGCTTCGTCCGAATCTGACTGAAAATCGATTTGCCCGTCGGGATAGAGTTCGAGGAATAGCGCGACATGAGCCGCCCTGGCCAGCTTGTTCATCAACCAGCATTGAAACCGTTTTCTTCCGCTCGGTCGAACCAGCCAAAACTCTAGTGCGAGAGTATCGCCGTCCTCTGGGAATGTGGCGGGAACAATTCCTCGTTTTCCTTGACTGTTTTTACCTGCGAACCAGAGGTTCATAGCGCGCATCGTAAAGTCGGTAAAGCCATGACTGAATTGGCCCTTATCTGCACCACGGTTTAACGCTTCATAATCGGCTTCGGTAGTTTCAATCTCTTTCATAAATATCGACCGTCACGATGCGCAGACGGTTTGCGGGTTTTGGATGCTTTTCTGGCCGACTTGAGGATTGCTCTACCACTGGCCACGGTGAGCTGTAGCAAGAGATCCGACACCGACGGATTGCGGTCCAACTCCAGCAGATCGGACAATATCTGCGCAGCGGTCATAGCGTTCATCAGAAAAGAAAAGAGCGGGGGAGGTAACGCGACGCGGAGAGCATGGACCGCGATTCTTTCCGCTAATCGCGTTGCGCCTTTGCCGGAAGCACGCTCTTCGGCCCATTGCTCTTTACGAGGATCAGTTTCGGAGACCCACTTCCGATATTCTGCTTTTGATTCTTCCCAAAGCTTTGAATGGCCCTGGCTCCCGACCCATTCTTCGAAATTCTGATCCAGCTTTTCATGCAGCCGGAGCAAAATGGGCTGACGACTACCATGCCGTTCAGAAAAACGCTGCAAGTTTTGGTCAAGCCACTTGGACTTCGTGTCGGTCAACTTGCAACCAAGCTTCCCTTGCCTCCAAGCCCCGACGGTCCATGCTTCATTCGAAAGGGATGGAAGACTCTTTTCACCGCAAAGATTATTCTCGGGGTCAATTCGACTCGATAAAATATCGAAGTGTAGAATTCCGCTGTCAGCATGTTGGGCGGTTCCGATCAAATGCCGTCCGGTTTGCTCAGTAAACAATTGAACGGACTTCTCTTGAAGAGAGGTCAACAGACGCTTTGCCTCGCCTGCACTGAGGTCCAGCTTTTGAACGATACGCATTTGGGGAGGGGAGAAGGACACGGTATGGCGATCACAGGTCTTCCCGACACGATTGCGCTCAACCTTCCGCTTCGCCTTTCTAGTGCCCCCTTTATCAGTCCGTAAACTCCAATACCAATCGATTCGATTGATGCGATTTGAAGCAGCAACAAAAGCTTTCCCGTCACACTCCGTCAGTTTCGTCCGGAGCTTATTGCCGGTCGTGAGCTGGAATGTGGTCGTCTCAATAAGGTACGTGTCACCCTTCCATCCTTCCCAATGCTTTTCCCATCGGTCCCCGAGAGCGTTCAGCTTAGCCGCATCATCTCGCCTGACATCAACTACCACACGGTCAATTACGCGACGACCAGCGGCATCGCGAACGTGATGCTCATGAAGAAGACTTTTCGGATCGCAGTGTCGAACCGCACTTGTTCCGATGCCTGATGCTGATAGTGCCATTCATATGATAAGAGCAAAAGTAATGCCGTAGGCCTAACGACCCAATAACACGTTAGCATGGAGCCCTCAGGTATTCTACAGACGACTGTCTGGGCGTTCTACAAAGCCTACGGAACGCAGTTACCCGCGTACTACAATCGTTACGTCTGCGGGTCGCGAAGAGCGCGTTTATGTACTACAATGCTTTACGGAAGGCGTTACCGGCGTACTACAATGGCTACGGCTGGAGGTAGCAAATATCGCGTATATGTACTACAAAGCTTACGGAATGCGTTACCATGATGTACTACAATCGTTACGGTTTGGGGGTACAGAAGCGAAGACAAAATACAACTGCGAGATGACATTACTGGACAGCGCCCAGTAATGTCTATGTCACTGTGCTGAAGCACGGTTATCAACACAGGAAGCTGCGCGTACGCGTTCGGTGTTGGCTACTGCAAATTGTAAACCTCTACCAGTCCCACCCCGGTCGTGTTGTTCTTGCCGCGCACAATCGCGGTGTAGTTGCCGGGTGGGACCGACTGCACGAGAGCGGATTCGAGATCGTTGCCTGGAGCGAGCGTTGTCGCCTCGATTTCAGCTTGCTGGCTGCTTCCATCAGCTCGCAATTTCCAATTGTCGTTCGTTGCCAGAGTCGTGCCGTTGCCGTCGTGCAATTCCAATGTCGGATCGGCCAATGTATTTTGGACACCGAATGCGGCAAGCGACGGACCGATAGCGCGGGCAACCACTTTGGCGGGAGCTATCCCCTGGGTGCCTCCAACAATAAACCCCCCGATCATCACGTTGTCTCCAGTATCGACGAATCCCCGGGTGCTGATGTTCGCCAACCTCGCTTTCGCTCCCTGGGAGAGATCGTAGAGTTCGACCAGTCCGACCCCGGTGCCGTTGTTCTTGCCTGCCAGGATTGCGGTGTAGTTGCCAGGAGCAAGAGTTGCGATAAGGGCCGATTCCAAATCGTTCGTCGGCGGGATGGTAGTTGCCTCGATCTCCGCCTGTTGACTGGTTCCATCGGGCTTAACCTTCCAGTTGTCATTAGTAGAAATCGTGGTGCTCCCCTGGTGCAGTTCCAGCGTCGGATCGGATACGGTCGCGCCGACTCCGCCAAGGGATGGTCCGATTCCACGAAGAATAACCTTCTTCGGTTCGGTTCCCGTGATAATGAAGCCGGCAATCAAGACCTGTTCGCCAGTCAGCACACGCATGCGGGTGGAAATATTCAGTGGCTGAAAGGTCGGAGGGTTGAACCACACTTTCCGAATGCGATCATTGAGCGTATCGGCAATATAAAGATCGCCAGCGGAGTCGGTAGCCAGCTCGCCCGGTGAGCCACTAAGCCGCGCGGTAAGCGCAGGGCCACCGTCTCCGCCAAAGAGATGTGGGGCGCTCGGGTCATTGCCAACCAAGTAGCTGATAGTGTTGTCGCTCGCCACCTTCGTAACAAGGGTCTCAGAACCAATAAAGTACCCGCCACGGCCATCAAAAGCAACATTACAAACTGTTTCGAGCGTCACCTGTGTCGCCAGAGTTTGTGGACTAGGAATATTGGTAGCCCCTGCTTGTCCATCATCTCCTGCAAATCTCGTGATGATTCCCTGCGGATCGACCTTGCGCACTTGGGTTGGCTTCCCAAGGGGGCCTGATATGTAGACGCTGCCATCACTTTCTACTGCTACTGCATAGGGGTTGTTGATTGCAGCGTTCGTCGCGAGCCCACCGTCGCCGCTGTAACTGTACTGGCCGTTGCCGGCAATTGTCGTGATGATCCCAGAAGTATCGACCTTGCGAATCCGAGCATGACCTTGGTCCGCGATATAAAGGTTCCCGGCAAGGTCAACCGCAATGCCATTGACTCCCCCGAGACTAGCATTGATCGCCGGCCCTCCATCTCCGAGAGAGTTGCTGCAACAATCGCCGTTGCCTGCATAGGTGCTGATAATGCCATTCTTGTCGATTTTTCGAATTCGATTGTTGCGGTAATCCGACACGTAAACATTGCCGGTGCTGTCCCCCGCAACCCCCCGAGGCTCGTCGAGCATCGCATTCACGGCTGGTCCGTTGTCCCCTGAAAATCCGGCGACGCCCGTGCCGGCGATCGTGCTGATAGTCCCGGCTGTTGTTACCTTCCGTATCTTATTGTTCAAAGTATCGCCTATATACATGTTGCCGTCAGGATCAAAGGCGACCCCGCCGGGCCGATTAAGTCCTGCCGAGGTTGCTGGACCGCCATCGCCGAAAGAATTGCCTGCACCGTTACCCGCGATGGTCGTGATCGTGCCCGAAGAGTCGATCTTGCGGACACGGCTATTGAATGTGTCAGTAACGTAGCTGTTGCCCGCGTTATCCATGAAGATATCGAAAATGCTCCTGAACGTTGCGTTGAGCGCTTGACCACCATCGCCGGAGAACCCATAGGCACCGGTGCCAATGACTGTTGCTATTTTTCCGTCCGTGGAAATTTTTCGAACAACGTTGGCGTTCATGTCGGCGAAGTATAAGTTGCCGGCCGTGTCCGGAAACAAGCCGTTTGGTTGACTAAGGACGGCGTTGACCGCCAGTCCTCCATCACCTGAATAACCGTTCTGTCCCGTCCCGGCGATGGTTTGAATGATGCCGTCGGTTGTTACCTTACGGATACGATGCGCATCTTTGTCAGCTATGTAGAGATTGCCGCTCAAGTCGACAGCCAAGCCGGTGGCGAAATTGATGGAAGCGGACGTGGCTGGGCCTCCATCTCCGGAGAATCCCTGAACGCCGTTCCCGGCGACTGTGACGACAGTGCGGTCAGTTCTTATTTTTCGGATGGTCTTGTGATTCCCGTCGGAAACATAAAGATTCCCCGTCGAATCGATGGCGATCCCATTGGGGGAGAGGAACGTGCTTGTCGCTGCTATTCCTTCAACCGGTGTCGTATTTACGTCCTGGCCTCCGCCGGCAAAGGTGCTAATTATTCCAGCCGGTGTCACTCGCCGAACGCGATTATGGTCCAGGTCCGCGATGTAAAGATTATCCGAAGCGTCGAACAGGAGAAACCCCGGACTGTTCAATCCCGCCTGAGTGGCCGGGCCGTTGTCGCCGCTGTATTCGGTGAGTCCATTGCCGGCAAACACTGTGAGCGTGCCCGACGGAGTAATCTTTACCACAATGTTGTTCGTCTGATCCGAAACATAAAGACTTCCTACCGAGTCGCGGGCCAGTCCACTTACTTCCCCCAAATTTACCTGCGTCGCTGGACCTCCGACTCCAAGCAACTTTCTGCCGCTCCCAGCGACCGTGGTGATGATGGGAGTCGGTGTAGGAGAGGACGCTGTCTGGGAAGAGGGTCGAAAAGAGGCGCTAAGATCGACTCCCTTGTTTACCTGTTCTCTTTTTTCTCCGAATACCAGCCCAACTGCCGCTACCGACGCTCCAAGGCAAAATATCGCGGCGATAAATCTCGGGGAACTCATGGCATTTACATGTTATTACGCTCCAGATGCGCCTCTGGGCGGGTTGAGGATAGGCGAATGACTTGCTCGTAGACAAGGATATTTATTGGATCTCTTGCACGCTCATAAGCATGTAATCGCAAAAATTGGTGATGACGGACTGTCCGTTCATGAACCAGCGTATTAGCCGACAAACGCCGCAACTGTTCAAGATTGCTACACCGCGAGCAGACGCTCGATCCCGTTTCGCCAGAATGTCGCGTTACAAAAAAGGTTGATCGTGCAGTTGTTATTAGGCCGCCATTTTCGGGGAAGCGTTTTCCACATCGTCAGCGGCATCAAAAACGCGGACTTTGCCTTGGTTGTAACCGGCTGTAGAATTTCGCGTAGCCGATGGCCGCCTGTGAGTCTTGATACCAAAGACGGCCAAAGGGTAGCGCGTCGGAAATCAGATCGAATCCGCGACGATCTTTGCGCGGTCGGACTTCGTAAAGGTGCATCCCGGCGCATTATATGTGCGCGCGAACAGGAGGCGAGACTTCTGCCATGAAACGGAGTCGGGCATGTGCCCGAAAGAGTGACGGTGTCCGACCCTTGTTCCCAAAACAAGCCACACGGATAGCAAACGACGGATTGCAGCAAGCCCTAACGGGCCGGTCTGCTAATATCCTCCAAAATACTCGCCCTCCTCTTCATCTTCTTCCTCATCTGGGCGGCCAGTTAAACGAGTGACGGCGTCCGCGTCGTAGAAACGCACGTTCTGATCACGGAGAAAGGAAAAGACGGCGTCTTCGGCGATGTGGTCTTTTTTTGGAAGCGATACCCAACCCTGAACCGCTAATTCATAGGACAGTAACCAGTGCGGCCCCCTGAGTGATTCGGGGGTAAACGACTCTTGAAAGGCCTGTGACGGCGGCGGGATTTCCGTCAAATTTCTTTTCGCTGCATGAAACAGTAGGATTGAGCAGCAGTCGTCTACCATCTGCGCGACCGCCTCAACGGCTTCCTGTGTCACCACAATGTCGAAGACTAATGCCGCCCACAAACTCCACGCCACTTCGCTACTGTGTTTCACAGGCGCGCACTTTTTGATCATGGCATGGATTGTCTCGCGAACCGCTTCCTCGCTCAGGCTTGCGTGAGTCTCGTGCAAATCTTTCAATGCTTTTATGGCGAAGGGCCAAACGCCCGGTTCGTGCATCACCGCTTGGAGGATCAAAGCTTGGAGCAACTCAGCCGTAGCGGATGAAACCCTGACGCCAGAAAGCGAGCTGACCGTGTATCGAAGTATTGACTTGTCGGGAAATTCGCGTTGGCGAGCAAAAGCCCTGGTAAACAAGTGGAGCAGATCGGACGGCTGTATTGACGGCAAGTCCTGGCCCAGATGAATCCCCGTACGATGATGACTGTCGCGGCGAGGAAAGGCTCGTATCTCCTGTATGCCTGGATTGTCGAGTTCCTGCGGCAGGTCGCAAATCTTGGTTTTGAGAGGGTTTAGCTCCAACTCGAACTCGGCGAGCGCATCTTCAAGAACGGTTAGCGCGCGTTCGGCTTTTGACCGTTCAGTAAACACGAGTTCGTAATCATCAATGAAACGGAATCCATCTCGGATACCTTCCTTTTCCAACCGGGCGTCGACTTGCGAGAGAATGATTTCAGCTAAAAGCATCGACGACACCGGACCGATTGGGACACCGCGAGTTTGCCCGCTCTGGCACGCTTGAACCAAAGAGTCGATCTTCGCGCCTACAGATTCTTCCGCCGGTCTAGCTCGCAACCGCTTTTTGGCAGCCTCTTTCGAACTCAGCGCCCATTCAATCGCATGAGTGTACACTGATGGGTAAAACCGACTCACGTCTGCGTAGAGTATGACGTGTTTGCCGAACCGAACCAAGGCACGGTGCGGCGGAACTGCATCGAGAGGCGGCGAACGCGTCAGGCTTCCGTCACTCCTGATTGTGGGCTTCGGGAGGCAGAATATAGAAGCGCGCGCCTTTCGGAGCAGTTCGTCCTGATGGGCGACAATGGCAGCGGCGAGTCGATAATACGGGATGGGATTGGCAATGGCTAACCGGCGGCGTAACAATGCTGGCCTCGCTAGGCTGTAGGCGGAATAGTCGCACCATTTACCCTTTTTCGCGTCAGTCAGCTCCTCAGGCAGCATATCCTTCCCAACGGTGATCGCCCTTGCAAATTTGGAGGTCGTGAATCCGGGAGGTAATTCAACGGGAAAATATCCGCGACTCAGCAATGCGGATAGACTTAGTTTTGGCAGCGATTCAGGGGGCTTTTTTTTTGCCATCGGATTACTAATGAGAGCGTAGTGGAACTCTGCTCACACTGCCAGATTACTCCGCCATCATCAAAATGGGTTCTCAATCAGATTAAATCCGCGTCGGTCTTTGCGGGGTCGGACTTCGTAACCGTGCATCCGCGCATCCTATCTTCCGGCAGGTTGCGGAGCTGTTCCAAATTATCGCCACAGTAAATTACCCGCGTATCGATGAGGGCCGAGGGTTTCGCTGGCACGCCGGAAGTTATCTGGGAAATGGGGACGAGGTCAACAAACGGTCGCAGACTGACCGAGTTTTTGAACGTATTTGTCCGGAAGTTTGGGGAAACTGACGCGAATTTCCGAAACTTCGGGCGACAGAAACGGTTAAATCAATTGAAATGGAATTCTCCCCCAGGAGTCCGTCGTTTGAGGCAATGGTGCGCTCGACTTTCCCTGATCTGGCATCGATGTCCGGACCGGAAGTCAATGAGGCGAATTTCGTCAACCGCGTTTGCGAGCTCTTACGGCTCAGATTGGCCGACGAATCCGAGCCATCAAAAGTGGGGGTCCCAAGAGACGGATTAATTCACAACGACTAATCACCAAGCGATTAAGGGGGTGCCCATCTGCACGCGACATTTGACGGGGAGTCGTCGCGTGAGCGAAGTAAAAGCATGCCGCTAAACATCGAAAGTCTTCACATCGGAATGAGGGTGACGCATCCGCGTTACGGAATCGGCATCATCAAAGCACTCACACAGCACACCGCAGACATTTCGTTCGACGACACTCCGAGAACAGTCGATCCAAGTTCGAGCGAACTCACGTCGACAGAAGCGACCGCCACTTTAACAGAGCTGCAAGTGCCCCTGGCGAATCTCATCCGCGAAACGACTCAAGCAGTGGTCGATGCGCTTGGCTTTGAAAAACGCGATGTAATCGTTGAAGGACTCGCGAACCGGTGGCAGCGCGGATCGCTTATCATGCAACCTGCGGACAGCTCGATTCAGGCAAAGGAGGTACCAATCGAGACCTTCTTCCACAAAATTGTTATGGTTCGGAATCAGCTCCGCGTTCTGGAGCAGAAGGTCAACGCGAGCGACAAACTGAGCGATGCCGACAAATTTGACATCCAGCAGTACATCACTCGCTGTTATGGATCGCTGACGACTTTCAATGTTCTCTTTAAGCGAAAAGAGGACCATTTCGGAAACTGAGCAGTTCGGACAGCCACGACCGAAGCGGCACGCTAGGGCATGGTTCGCAATGGTGGCACAGAAAGGTGATAAAAGTTCGTGATGATTCGGAACAACCTGCGGGTGCTCGAGCAAAAGGTGAACGCGAGCGACAAGCTCAGCGACGCGGACAAGTTCGAGCTCCAACAATACATCACGCGCTGTTACGGCTCTCTCACCACGTTCAACATTCTGTTCAAGAACAAGGACGATCAGTTCCGCACCGGCGGTTGAGCGAGCACAACTCCGTCATCCCGAGCGAAGTCGAGGGATCCCGTGTTGTTAGCTGCACGTTACGCGACGGGATCCCTCGACTTCGCTCGGGATGACAGGTTGAGAATTATCGGATCGTCGCGACGATGACCACGACGGACGCGAGAGCACAGAGAATTCCGGCAATTTGCATCCGGCTAAGATGTTCCTTCAAAAACCAGCGCGCCAGGAGAACGGTGCTCGCGGGATAGAGAGAGGCGAGCGTCACAACGATACTGAGCGGCCCGATCCGGGCGGCAATCATGTAGAGAACGTTCGCCGCCATATCAAGTGCGCCGCCAGCAAAGGCGGTCGCCGCTGGCGTCCGGCTCATCCGAAGCGTTCGCTTCGTTACGAGGGCGATCGCGCCGAACAATGCGATCGACGAAATTCGCGCAGCGACCAGCGGCCACATTCCCGCGGACGTTGCAGTGCGGGCCAGCGAGAGGAAAAAAACTCCCACCGACAGGCCGGCAAACAGTGCCAGCACGAAACCGGGCGGAAGAGCACCCTTTTTCGATTCAACGGTAACGACACCTTCCTGCTTCGGCGGACGGCTCACGAGCGCAATTGCGATGAGGGCGAGAGCAACCCCGACAAGGGTCAACGGTCGCAGCCGCTCACCCAACAGAAACGCAAACAGCACGGGAATCATCGCCGCGATCACCGCGGTCGTGGGGGCGACCACCGCCATCGTACCGACAGCAAGGGCGCGATACAACAGCGCCACACCGATGCCGCCGCTCAAGCCGGCGATGAAGCCCCAGACCCAATCGTGAGGTGAGATCGTCGACGCCGGTAGAAATGGCAGCACCATCACCAGCAAGACCAGGCCGACGAATTGCGACCAGAAAACGGTCGCGATCGTGTTCGCGCGGCGCGCGGTTAATCCGCCGAAGAAATCGGCGGAGCCGTAGAGAACGGCGGAGCCAAGCGCGAGAAGCTCAATCATGGAGCCCCGACCTCTGCCGAAATTGCAGGGCGTTTCTGTGAAACGCCGTCGGGGTTGGCGTCTGACAGAGACGCCCTGCAATTGCAATTCCGGGCCGTGGCCGACGAGCGCCGAATCGTTTCAAAAAATGCAATAATGCCGCGATCATCGATCGCGGCTACAGGTTCCACTTCCTTGGGATCTTCTGTTTCAGCTTCTCGACGGGCTCAAACAAATCGCCCATTTTTTCGACGCGCTGCAGGACTTTGTCGGAAGAAAAGACGAGCAGATTCGCGTTCTTCTTCTTCAGGGTGCGCTCCACTTCGTCCCAGGTCACCGGCGTGGAAACGGTGGGCTGTTCCTTCGCGCGCAGCGAGTAAACGTTTACCGTCGTCTTGTGCTCGTCGTTTTGACTCCAATCAACGAAAACCTTTCCCGTCCGCAGCGCTCTCGCCATTTTTGAAATGACAAGCTTCGGGTGTTCGTGTTCCAGGTGTCCGGCCAGGGCGCGGGACAAGGCCTTGGTTTGATCGAAGGTCGCCGCAGTATTGAGCGGCACATAGATCTGTAATCCTTTCGAGCCGGATGTTTTCGCCCAGCTCTTGAGTTTCATCTCCGCGAGCAAATCCCGCAGCCAGAGCCCGACCTGACAGCATTGAACGATGTCGGCGGGCGCGCCCGGATCGAGATCGAATACCATCATGGTGGGGCGCGCGACGTCTTTTTTGCGGGCGAGCGAGGTGTGCAATTCGATGTCGGCAAGGTTCGCTGCCCAGACCAGGGTCGGCAGGTCCTGCGCGAGGCAATAATGCATGTCGCGCTGATTGCCTTCGCTCCAGACTCTTGCGGTCTTGACCCAGCTCGGCCGATGAGCCGGGCAATTCTTTTCGTAGAAAAACGGCTGATCGACGCCGTTCGGGTAGCGCTTCATGGTGAGCGGACGGTCCCGGAGGTGCGGAAGGAGAACGGGCGCGATCCGAATGTAATAATCGATCAGCTGGCCCTTGGTGAACCCGGCCTTGGGATAAAGCACCTTGTTCAGGTTCGACACCGCGAGCTTTTTCCCTTCGACGATCAACCGCGCCTTATCGCTCATGTTTTTCCAAGATATCGAACAGAGCGCGATGTCGAACAAGGCTTAAGCGCATGTCTAGCCCTCATCCCAGGCGCAGTCGAGGGATCCCGAAGCGAAACGTGCAGGTAGCACCACGGGATCCCTCGACTTTGCTCGGGATGACAGAAGCTAGGCGAAGAAACGCGCGGGCGACAAAAGGGGCTGGGGTTTGCAGATGCGCGCCACGCAGTGCTCCCAGCTTTCGTGGCCGCTCAAGATCTCGATCTCGACCCGGAGAAAATAAATCGGCACATCCGTCTTGGTGAGGCGCGGTAATCGGACGGCGTCTTTTTCTGTCGTCACGATCATTTCGAGATCGCGGCGGACGCAACGGGTGATGAAACTGTTCAGCTCCGCCTCGGTGTAGCGGTGGTGATCGGTGTAGCGCTTGGAGAGCTCGAGGCGCGCGCCGAGTTTGCGAAGCCCTTCCTCGAAACTCTCCGGCGCGGCGATGCCGCAAATCGAGCCGATGTAGGTGTCGCGCAGCCGTTCGAGTGGAACCTGCTCTCCGGTGAAAACATCCTGCAAATGGAGGGGCCGGTGCGCGCACTCGATGATTTCCGCGGTCCGATTGTAACGCCGGATGCGTTTGATCAATTCGTCATCGGGCTCACCAGTGCTCTTGGTGATGAAGATGTAGCTGGCGCGCCGGAGATTCCGCGGCGGTTCGCGGAGAGTGCCGCGCGGCAGGAGATGTTCGTTTCCGAAGGGCGCCTGGCGATCGATCAACACGATATCGAGCCGGTGTTTGAGGTGCAGATACTGGAGGCCGTCGTCGAGCAAAAGCGTATCGGCCTTCAGTTCCTTGATAGCGAACAGGCCACTTTTCACGCGGTCCTTGTCCACGAGCACGATCACGTCCTTGAGATTGTTCGCGAGCATGTAGGGCTCGTCGCCCGCGGTCAGCGAATCGAGGAGAAGAGTCTTTCCGTCCGAAACGATCCGCGGCGGGGTCGGCTCCTTTTTGCCGAGGAAGTGCCACCATTTTCGAGGGGAGCGGCGCGGAACGCTTTTGTAACCGCGGCTGAGAATGGCCACGCGCCGCCCGCCGGCGCGCATGGCCCGCGCGAATTTTTCTACGATTGGAGTCTTACCAGTCCCGCCGACGGTGAGATTACCGATGCTGATGACGAGACAGCCGAGCGTGTGCTCGCGGATAAGGCGATGCCGATAAAGAAACAAGCGCAGCTGGACCAGCCGCTCGTAAACAAACGAGAGCGCATAGAGAAGGGCGCGGAGGAGCGCGGCGCGGGCGCCATGGCGACGCTCGAGAATGACGTCGATGGCAAACTGCTCGAGATTCTCAGTGCGCTGGCCCATGAAGTTAATTTCGAATTTCGAATTTCGAATTTCGAGTTTCCAAGATTCGCGCCCCGCGGTTGTCGGCGGTGGTGATGATCGTGCGCGCACCAGGCGAAGCGGCGGCGGCGAGCATGGCACGGGCGACTTTTTCAGGGGAACGAAGCGTGATGGCGCAGATAGTGGAACCCGAGCCGCTCAGGAAGGCGCCGAGCGCGCCGGCGGATTCGGCGCCGGCAATGACTTCGTCGAGGAAAGGAATCAGTTTTTTCCGGAAAGGTTGATGGAGATGGTCCACGAAGGCGCCGTGCAGGGATTGATATTCGCGCGAAGCAAATGCCGCGGTGAGAGCACAGGCGTTTCGTGAGTTTTCCACGGCGTGGACTCGGTCGATACGGGCCGGCAGGAGCTGCCGGGCTGCGGAGGTCGCGATCTCGAAATCGGGGACCAGGAGGACAAAATGGAGCTGCGCGGAGACGGTGAACATTTGCCGTTCGAATCCGCGCACAACATTGAATCCGCCGTAACAGCCGGGCGCGGCGTTGTCGGGGTGGCCTTCCAGCCGGGCACAGAGCTCGAAAATTTCGCGGCGCTGGAGCGGACGATCCATCAGCTCGTTCAACCCATGGAGAGCGCCGAGCCGGATCGTCGCGCTGCTACCCAGTCCACGCGATGGCGGGATCTCTCCTGCGATCGAGCAGGAAAACGAGAAAGCCTTCCGGGCGGTGCGTTCAAAAAAGGCGTCGCCAGCCAGGCGCGCCATTGCCGCCATCCGCTCCCCTCGCCCCCGCGCCACTGTGACCTGATTGTAAAGGCGAAGCGCCACTCCGAGGCAGTCGAAACCCGGGCCGAGATTGGATGTGCTCGCCGGAACGCGGAAGGTGACCTGTTGCATGATTGGTAGGGCGAGACTCTGTCGAGCCGCGGCGCGATCCAAAGCGAAGCGCATGGCATTGTAACCGGCGTGGCCTAACGGGCAAGAGACGGACACTCAGGGCGCGACAACCGAATGAGGTAATGACCTCTGTCGCTGCGTGATTTCGTCATGAGAATGTCCGAATGGATCGACCCAAACCTGCATGGGGATTTCATCGCGCAGCAAACCGATGCGCTACGGCTTTGCACCGGCCCGGACGGCTGGGTCGAGCGCTTCGGGGTCGATGTGCTGATTTCCTACAAAACCGACGCGACTCTGGAGCGGCTCAAGACCGAGCTGTGCCTTTGGGCCCTGAACCTGGACTTCCAGTTCCGCCGCGTCTTCGCCCGTTTCCTGCCGAAACAAAATGCCGACCGCGAGGCGCCGCGCCTGATCCTCGGAGATCCGGGGACAAACCTGGAAAGCACGGCGTTGGAGCGGACCCTGCGTTACGCCATCGACTTCGGTGCCGGATACTCGGTCGGCCTTTTTATCGATCAACGGGAGAACCGGCGCTTCGTGCGCGACATTGCTCCGAAAACGCTGCTGAACTGTTTTGCTTATACCTCGTCGTTCTCGGTCGCAGCGGCAACCGTGGGCGCGCAAACGGTCAGCGTTGATCTCTCGAAGAAATCGCTCAACCGCGGACGGGAGAATTTTGCGCTCAATTCGCTGCCGACCACTGACCATCGTTTTCTGGCCGACGACGTGATGGAGGTGTTGCCGCGGCTCGCCCGCAAAGGCGAAAAGTTCGACGTCATTATTCTCGATCCGCCAACGTTCTCGCGTTCGCACCGCGGCAAAGCGTTTCAGGTAGAGCAGGACTTCGAGACGCTGCTGCTGGCGGCGCTGGAAGTGGCGGAACGGAACGCGAAGATCCTGCTTTCAACCAATTGCTCGACTTTGGGTGAGCGCGCGCTCGAAGTGATGGGCCGATTTTGCCTGAAGGCGACGCGGCGCGCCGGCGAATTTCATCGCGAGCCTGCCCTGCCCGATTTTCCCCCCGGAGTCGGAGCAGCCACGATCTGGCTGGCGTTGCGATAGGTGGATCGCGCGCTCCGTCGCGCGATGTCAATTAAGTGCCGACGAAGTCGGGAAATTAGAAGCATCGAGCGACGGAGCGCTCGATCCACCATTTCGAAACACGCGACAAGGCAATGGAATTCGATACATAAGTAACATGGATGAAGAGACTTCAGGAACCTCCGGGGACGTGGCCGAGCGCGGCCTGCGCTACACCAAAGATCAGTTCGAACAGATCCTCGAGCAGACGGAAGAATACGTACGCGAGAACCCGGGCCGCTCGATCGCTTACGCGCTGGCGGCCGGTTTTATTCTGAATCGTTTGCCGATCGGCCGGATCCTGGGCGCGATCGTGCGGCTGGCCATAATTGCTTTCAAGCCAGCGATTCTCGCTTACGGCGCGACGAAGCTTTATCAGGCCGCGCAATGCGAGGAAGAATAGGCCTCTATAGCCGCTGCCGTGTGGGGGCAGCGCGGGTATGAATGTGAATGCCTGGTAGTCATCACGCTTCGCACAGCGAAACGGCTACAGGGCCGTTATTTGTCGAGCGTGAAACCGACTTTGACGGTCACCTGCCACTCGTTGATCTTGCCGTCCTCGATATAGCCGCGGGTTTCGACCACCTCGAACCACCGCATGTTGCGAATGGTTTTCTGGGCGCGGGTCAGCGCATTCAGCACCGCATCTTCGATGCTCGTGGAGGAGGCGCCGACCAGTTCGATCTTCTTGTAAATATGATCGCTCATGAAGTCACTGTTGAGCGCGGATCCAATTAAGACAAATCAAATAAACTGCCAACCGGATAGTCCGTCGTGAAGACTTGGTTATCCCGAGCACAGTCGAGGGATCCCGTGATGAACCGGTCAGGTAGCGCAACGGGATTCCTCGACTGCGTTCGGAATGACAGTGTCCGCGAAGCGGCTACAGGTTTTCGATTGAGCCTAACCTCCAGATCGCTAGCCTCTCTTTGCCATGGCCGAAAACATTGAGTCGCATCTGGTCGAAAAGCGCGTTTTCAAACCAGCGAAGGGCTTCGTCAAAGGCGCGCGGGTCAAGAGCCTCGAGCAATATCGCCGGATGTATCGCGAGTCGATCACCCGGCCGGACAAATTCTGGGCGCGCGAAGCGGGGGAACTGGTTTGGGAGCGCCGCTGGAAGAGCGTGCTGAAATGGAAGGTGCCGTTCGCCCAGTGGTTCGCGGGTGGGAAACTGAATGTCTCCGTGAACTGCCTCGATCGGCATCTCGGCGGACCCACCCGAAACAAAGCCGCGATCCTCTGGGAGGGCGAGCCAGGCGACAAACGCGCCCTGACTTTCCAGCAACTGCACCGCGACGTCTGCCGTTTCGCGAATGTGCTGAAACGAAACAAGATTCGGAAAGGCGACCGCGTCATCATTTACCTGCCGACAATTCCGGAGGCGGCGATTGCGATGCTGGCGTGCACGCGGATCGGCGCCGTCCATTCCGTCGTCTTCGGAGGGTTCAGTGCGGATAGCATTCGAGACCGGATCGCGGACTGCGGTGCGGTGGCCGTGATCACGGCCGATGGCGGCTATCGCCGCGGTGCGATCGTTCCGCTGAAGAAAAACGTCGACGATGCGCTGCACGGTGGGACCTCGATCAAGCGCGTGATCGTTTTTCGGCGCGCGGGAAACGACATCCATATCGAGGAAGGACGCGATGTCTGGTGGCACCGTGAACTCGAATACGTCGACGCGCATTGCCCGGCGGTCGCAGTCGACAGCGAGCATCCGCTTTACATTCTCTACACGAGCGGTTCGACGGGGAAACCGAAGGGAATTCTGCACACGACGGGCGGATACCTGGTCGGGATTTATTCCACGATGAAGTACGTCTTCGATCTGCGCGATGAGGACGTGTATTGGTGCACGGCCGACATCGGCTGGGTGACCGGCCACAGCTACGTCGTCTACGGCCCGCTCGCGAACGGCACGACCACCCTCATGTATGAGGGCGCGCCGAACTGGCCGGAACCGGACCGTTTTTGGCGAATCATCGAAGAATACGGGGTAAACATTCTCTACACTGCGCCGACGGCGATCCGGGCATTTATTCGCTGGGGCGACCAGTGGCTCAAGAAACACGATCTGTCGTCGTTGCGCCTGCTCGGATCGGTCGGAGAACCGATCAACCCGGAAGCCTGGATGTGGTATCGCGACAAGGTCGGCGGCGGGCGATGCCCGATCGTCGATACCTGGTGGCAGACGGAAACGGGCGCGATCATGATCACACCGTTGCCGGGGGCGATCCCCACGAAGCCCGGGAGCGCGACGCTTCCTTTCTTTGGAGTCGATGCCGCGGTGGTGGATGAGAAGGGCAACGAAGTGAGCGCGAATGTGGGTGGCAGACTGATCATCCGGCAACCTTGGCCCTCCATGCTGCGGAGTATTTACGGGGACAAGGAACGCTATAAGAAACAATACTGGAGCGAGTTCAAAGGGCGGTATCTGACCGGAGACGGCGCGCGGCGCGACAAGGACGGCTATTTCTGGATCGTGGGACGGATCGACGATGTGCTGAACGTGGCGGGGCACCGGCTCGGAACCTCTGAGATCGAGAGCGCGCTGGTAAGCCACCCCAGCGTTGCCGAAGCGGCGGTTGTCGGGCGGCCGGACGAGTTGAAAGGACAAAGCGTAGTCGCATTCGTCACCGTGAAAGGCAGCGTGACGGTGAGTACCTCGCTCAAAACAGAATTGCGCGAGCACGTCGGGATCCATATCGGTGCCATCGCCAAGCCGGATGAAATCCGGTTTGCCGAAGCGCTGCCCAAAACGCGCAGCGGCAAAATCATGCGCCGACTGCTCAAGGAAGTGGCGAGCGGCAAGACCGTCACCGGCGACACGACGACGCTCGAGGACCTGAGCGTGCTGGCGAAATTGAGCGCGGAGGAATAAGAAGAAAGCCGGTTCCAATCCGAGCCTGGTAGGGCGAGACTCTGTCGAGCCGTTCGTGGTCACAGTTAAATCGCTGCGGCTCGACGGAGTCTCGCCCTACCGGAAATGCGACGCTCCTTGAAATTCCTTTGTCAAAGCCTGACTTCGGTTAGCCTTACCGCGTGAGTTTTATTCGAACAGGGCTGCGCGAGATCGGACTGAAGATTCGCCGGCAGAAGACGCGCATGGCGTTAAGGCACGAGAAACGCGTCCTCCAGAAAAGCGAGATCAACCTGGGCCGGGAAGGCTGCTCCCAGGCTGTAAATTTTCCCGAGGTCCGCAATGAAATTGTCGCGCTCAAGAAACTTGAGCAGGAACAGAAGGAGGTGGCGCTGCGAATCGCCACGATCGAAGAGGGAATCCGAAAGGTCGAGTTGCAGCGCGATCAGAATGCGAAGGAACAAAACGCGGCGCTGACCAAGCTGGAGGAGGAAAAAAAGCCGGTCCTCCAACGGCAGACTGAAGCCAAGGCGGCCGCCGACCTGTGCGACCGCGAGCTGGCGAGTGTCGAGCGCCGCCTCCAGGAGAACGACGCTGCGGATCGTGATTTGTTGAACAAACTCGCGGAATTGCAGCGGCAAACCCCGCCGCCGGCGGATTACGAGAAACAAATGACGGGCATTAGCGCGCGGCGCGTTCGCTTGCCGGAAGAAAAGGCCGAGGTAACGCGCGCCCGGCTTGGCGCCGCTGACGCGTGCCGCGCCGCCCGCGAGAAACTGGGCGAGCAGGAGACCGCGCTCGCGGCCATGGACAAAAACATTGCGAAAGTCCGGGAAGAATACGAGGCGCGCGATCGCGTCCTGAACGAAAACAGCCGGGCCCAGCAGGAGGCGCTCAAGGAAGCGCGGGGCCATCATCAGATCGTCGAGGAGAAAAAGAACCCGGCTTACCTGAACATCGGGCGCCACCTCGCTTCGCAGGGGATCGCGCCCCCGAACGCGCCCCATTTGCTGGCCGAAGTCCAAAAACACCGCGCCGCGGTCGAACGCCATTCCCAACACACCGCCGAGCTGGCGGTGCTTTCGGGCCAGATCGACAAACAGGAGCTGCGGAAATTTTATTTCGCGGGACTCTCGGTGGTCGTCTTGATGGCGATCGTCCTGGTCGTGGTTTTTCAATCGCCCCAAAAGCGCGAATGGCTGCCGCAGGAAACCGATACGATTCTCTCCGTAAACCTCGAGCAGCTCGAACGGGAGGATTTGCCCAAACGCTGGCGGAAGGACCAGGCGCCCGACTGGCAGAATGTCTGGGCCGGTTTGATCGCGAGCGCGCAACGCACCCCGGTTTTGAACCTGCCGCGGGATGCCGTCCGGGTAACGCGTGCCATGGCCGCGACGGATTCCGGCACAACCCACGAATATGTTCTCGTCGAAGCGCGCACGGACGTTTCCAGAGTGGTGAATTCAATCGAACGCGACAAGGCCTTCGAGCGCCAGACCATCACGGGACTTCCGATGTGGCGGCGGCCGGAATTCGCCCTCGCCCGGGTGGGCCCGAGAACGCTCGCGATTGGCGGCGAAAACGAGGTGGCTTCCCTCGCGCGCGTGCGGCTCGGGATCGATCCCGACCTGAAAATCAGCGGGCCTCTGTTCGATCGCCTGCAGTCGTTGAAAGAAGGCACCGCGCTCCGCCTGGTCTCACGCGAACCGGCGAAACTCGGCCAAATCTTCTCCCCGCTTTTCAACAACGAATTGCTCGACAACTGCGAGCTCTTCGGCTTATCGCTGACGCTGCAAAACCCCGTGAAGGCGCGCCTGATTCTCCAGGCGAAATCGACCCAGGCGGCGAATGACCTGGCCGGCCGGATTCGAAACGAACCCCAGCGCCTGCTCAAGCTGGCGGATTCCGATCTTCTTCTCTACACTCAACCACCAGAGGTCGAAGTGCAGGGCACGAATGTGCAGCTCCGCTTCGATGTTCCGGAAAACAGCGCGCGGCTCATGTTGCAGCGCCTCGCAAAAGTCACGCCGGTCGCCGCCGTCGCCGGGAATTGATCCCTTCTCGCGTGAGCCTCCGAAGATTTTGCCCCGCCATTCTGTTCTTGTTTTTTCTTTTACCGAATTCCGCGTTCGGCAAAAGCAACGACCCGGAGGATTTCGTGGACATCAAGCGCGTCGATCGCACCATCGCGGTTGATCTTCGTTACGCTGGTTCGAACAACGTCGCGCACCAACCGCTTTATCCGCCCGGAACTCCGGCACTCGTGCGCGCCAACGTAGCGCAACGGCTGGTCATCGCGCAGGAGTATCTAAAGAAGAAAGGTTACGGTTTGAAAATCTGGGACGCTTACCGTCCGCAAGCGACCCAGGAAAAACTGTGGCAGGTCACGCACAACCGTTCCTACGTTTCCGATCCGAAGGAAGGGCGCGGCTCGATGCACATTCGCGGCGCGGCCGTCGACGCCACCCTCGTCGATGCAGCCGGGCGCGATGTTCCAATGCCGACGGATTTCGACAGCTTCACACCGGCTGCTCTCCTGGAATATAAAGGCCGCGATCCAATCGTGCGGGAGAATTTGAAGCTCCTGCAAAAGGCGATGGCGCATGCCGGCTTCTACGGATTGCGGACGGAATGGTGGCACTTCACCGCCCCGGATTGGAACCAGTATCCGCCGGTCCCGGACCTCAAATTTGAGTCGTCATCCCGAGCTCAGTCGAGGGATCCCGTGGCGCGTCGAAAGTTTTTCTTCGGGGTCCTTCGACTCCGCTCCGCTTCGCTCAGGATGGCCGGGACTGTTGTATGATCGACACAATCCTGCGCGATCTTGAGCAGCCGGAATATTTGCATGTCCTGCTGAACCCGATGCCGCTCTACGGACTGGCCATCGCGTTGTTCGGGTTGATTGCCGCGACGTATCTGCACAGCCGCGGTGGACAGTTGACGGCGCTGGTTCTGATTTTCGCGACTGCCCTTTCCGTCTGGCCGGTCGTCTATCACGGCGATCGCGCGTACGATCGCGTCCTCTCGCTGGCGGACGATGATGGACAGGCGTGGCTGAAAGCGCACGTCCATCGCGCCGACAAGTTGGTCTTCCTCTACTACGCCCTGGCGCTGGTTTCGGCCGGCGCCATCTTTGTCCCGAAAAAATGGCCACGTGCCGCCCGGCCGCTGGTCTTCGCGACCATCCTGCTTGCGGTTGCCTCGTTAGGCGCCGGGAGTTACATCGCACATGCCGGGGGGAAAATTCGCCACCGCGAATTCCGCAACGTGCCCCCGCCGGTCACGCAACCCGAACCGCGATAGCTCCCGTTTTGACAACTGGCTTGGAGCGCGCGGAAAACCAGGTCGAAGCGCAAAGCGCTTCCCTGCAAAAGCCGCTCCGCCTCTGGGACATTGTCCTGACGCAGATTGTTTTCGTGGTCGGTTCGAGCTGGGTGGGGACCGCGGCCAAGCTCGGCCGCGCGCATTTGTTTTTCTGGCTGGTCGCGATCGCGCTCTTCTACATCCCGCAGGCGGCCGTCGTCATTTACCTCAATCGCCGGATGCCGCTCGAAGGCGGTTTGTATCAATGGGCGAAGTTCGGTTTCAACCAGTTCGCCGGATTTATCGTGGCGTGGAACCTCTGGCTGCTCTCCATCACCGTGCTGGCGCTCGGCGGCATGTTCATCACCACGAACATTTCCTATGCGCTCGGAGACAGTGCGGCCTGGATGCGCGAGAGCAAATGGTGCATCGCGCTCGTCAGCCTTCTTCTGGTAGGCGGTCTGTTTGGGACGGGCCTCCGCGGCTTGGGGCTGGGAAAATGGCTCCACAATCTCGGCGGCGTGGTCATGTTCGCGGCTTATGGCGCGCTCATCGCCCTGCCCTTCATCAGTCTCGCGCGCGGCGAACTGAAGGAATATCACCCGCTGGCCATGGCCGCGCCGACGATGTCGATTTTCTATTGCCTCAACATTACCAGCAAACTGGCCGTCGGCGGTCTGAGTGGATTCGAATACGTCGCCATTCTTGCGGGCGAGTGCAACGCGCCCGCCCGGAATATCGGCCGCAGCGTCCTCATTGCCTCGCCCATCATCGCGCTCATGTTCATTCTCGGCACGAGCTCGGTGCTCGCATTCATCGGCGACAACCCGATTGATCTCATCGGCCCGGTGCCGCAAACTCTCCGGCTCGGTCTTCATTCGTTTCGGATTGCGGGCGCCATCGCCTCGGCCGCGATTTTGATGATGACCCTGCGCTCAATCTCCTCGATGAGCATTCACTTCACCGGCAGCTCGCGTCTTCCGATGGTCGCGGGCTGGGACGCGCTGCTGCCGGCGTGGTTCTCGCGACTTCATCCGCGCTACAAGACGCCGATCAATTCGCTCCTCTTCGTTGGCGCCGTCACACTCGTGATCGCTCTCGCGAGCCAGATCGGCGCCGGCGTCCAGGAAGCGTTCCAACTGGTGGACAATGCCGCCAATGTCTTCTACGGGCTCGTCTACATAATCATGTTCGCCATTCCGCTCATCGGCGCCGCATCCATTCGAACCGCCGCTCCGCTCTGGCTGCGAATCGCGGCCTTTGGCGGGCTCAGCGTTTGCCTCCTGGCCATCTTCTTCACCGTTTACCCGATCATTGATGTCCCGAGCCCCCTGGCCTTCGCGATCAAGATCATCGCCGTCACCCTGATCGCGAATGCAATCGGTGTAATGATCTTCGTGTTCGGCGAGAGAAGACGCCGCGCGAATCGTTAGGCGCCGCTCTCCTGGTCGCAATTCTCCGCGACCCAGCGCAAATATTCCGGCAACCCACGGTCGACCTGGCAGGAGACGATCTCGGGCACGTCGTAGGGATGCAACGAGCGCAGTCGGTTCTCGAACTCAAGGTAGCGGCTCGCGCTCAGCTTGAAAATCGCCAGGGCTTCGTCGTTCGATTCGATTTTCCCTTGCCAGCGATAAATCGAATGGATTTGCGGCAGAATATTTCCGCACGCGGCCAGGCGCAGCTCGACAATCTCTCGTGCCACTCGTCTCGCCGTGTCCGCGTCGGGAAACGTGCTGAAAGCCAGAACGGTTTCGTCGCCCATTGTCAGGCCGGTTGCAAGGCCGCCGCCCGGCAAATCCAGCCACCGCCAACGACGACGTCGCCATCGTAAATTACCGCGGCCTGGCCCGGCGTGACCGCTTTCTGCGGTTCATGCAGTTGAATGCGGGAGCGGCCATCGTCGAGCGGCGTAATCGTCGCGCGCGTGCCGGGATGGCTGTAGCGGATTTTCACGGCCGCTTCGAACGAAGACCTGTAGCCGCGATCGCCGATCCCGGCCGCCAAAGAACCGCGATCATCCAGGCCGGGATCAACGATCCCGGCTACAGGGGGTGTAATCCAGTTCACTCGATCGACTTCGAAATCGTCCGAAACGAGATCTTCGGCGGATCCGACGATGACGCGGTTCGTCGCCGGGTCGAGGTCGATGACGTAACGCGGTTGCGCCGAACCGCCGGGCAAACCTTTGCGTTGCCCGATCGTGAACATTTCGAGGCCTTCGTGTTCGCCGAGAAAATTTCCCTCGAGATCGTAGATGCCGCCGGGATGAAATTCGTCGCCACCGAGATGCGAGCGGAGAAAGGCTTTGTAGTCGTTGCCGGGCACGAAGCAGATTTCCTGGCTGTCGGCTTTGTCGGCAACCTTCAGGCCTAACGAGCGCGCGATCTCGCGGATGGCCGGCTTCGCCATGCCGCCGAGCGGTGTCAACGCGCGCCGCAATTGTTCCTGGCGCAGACTGAACATGAAATAGGACTGGTCCTTGCGCGGATCGATTCCTTTGCGCAGGACGGCGCGGTCCGGATGATGTTCGATGATCGCGTAATGACCGGTGGCGATGTAAGCGCACCCGAGCGCCTCGGCCTTGTTCCAAAGATTGCCGAACTTCAGCTTTTCGTTGCACATCACACACGGATTGGGCGTCCGGCCCGCCTGGTATTCGCTGGAAAAATAATCGATCACTAAACGCTCGAATTGGTCCGCCTCGTCCACAACGTAATGGGGAATGCCCAGCGAGTGGGCCACGCCGCGGGCATCGGCTACGGCTTGCGGCCCGCAGCACTTGTCCTCCGCCCGCGAGATGCAATCCTGCGGCCAGACCTTCATGGTGACTCCAACGACGTCATAACCCTGCTGGCGCAGAAGATAGCCCGCCACGCTGGAATCGACGCCGCCGCTCATGCCGAGAAGGACGCGTTTCTTGCCGTTGTTCATCGCGCGGGCAACGTCATGGCACTCCCGCGCCGGGTCAACGGCGACCGAACCGGCACGCTGACAAACGGGCTGCCCGCCAGGGTGAAACGCCACGGAAAATCCCTGGAGCGGCTGATCCCGATGCGCTGGTCGGCGACAACGCGAATTTCCGGCCCCTCCGGTCGCAAGAGGCAATGCCGCGAATCAGCGCAGATGTTCATCTCGTGATGACGCTTTGTGATATCGAGCGCCTGCGCGAGTTTTCCCGGGCCGGAACAAAGCTGGCGAACCTCCTCCACGCCCCGCCGGGCCTTCATCAAGGTGAGACCGCGCCGTGGTTCGAGGGCGCGAATCAAAATCAGGCCGCTGCGGCTCCCGCCCTTTACCAGCAGGTTCAACATCCAGTGGACGCCGTAGTTCAGGTAAATGTAAACGGCGCCGGCGGTGTTCCGCTCGACGAAACCGCGCGTGCTCGGCCGCGTGAAGGTATGGCATGCTTCGTCGTTCAACGTGAGATAAGCCTCGACCTCCACCACCACGCCGGAACATTTTCCCCAAACCAGCTCGGTGCCGATGAGCTCGCGCGCGCAGACCAGTGGGTCGCGCTCGAAAAACGAGCACGGCAAAAAAGACCTTTTCGCCACGACAATGAACCGCAGAGTCCGCGCGGGCCTAGGGTTCGTAATAAACCGGAATCGTCACGCTGCACTCGACCGGTTTCCCATCGCGGAACGCCGGAATGAATGACGCTACGCGGAAATCCTCTGCCGCGGCCCGTTCAAATCCCACCAGCGGCGGATATTCCGAAACCACTCGCAGCTCCTTCAAGGCTCCCGTCGCGTCGACCTTCATCGCCAATTCCACAATGCCGCTCAGCTCGTTAGTCACCGTGTCGGCCGGATAATGGAGTCCCTCGAACTTGGAGCCGCGCCCGAGAAAGGGCTGGGGACCGATGAAGTCGCTTTCCTTCTTTAACTCTTCGGCTTCCTGGTTGGCAAAGATACGCAGCCGGGGTTTTCCATTCACCACCTTGAAGGTGATGGTTCCGAAAAAGAGCACGTAAACTGGTTCGTGATCATAAATCGCGGGGACAAAGACAGCCGTGTCGAGGCAACGGACTAATTCTCTCTCGAGCAACGTCGAATCGGGCGATTGCCGATAGGTCCACGTATTGGCGATCTCGCCGGTCTTCCTGATGGAGCAACAAAAAAAGAGCGAGGCATCTTTTTGGCCATCCCTGATCAACCCCGCCGTATCGATGCGATTGATGACGGAGGTCGGACCCGTTCCAAGAAGAGCCGGACGGTATTGAGGCAACTGGGCTGAGGCCGGAGTCGGAGACGGAGTGCCGGCAGGACGCGATGGGCCGGGGGTGGCCGGGGAAGTCCCGGCAGGTCGTGAGGGGGCGGCCGTGGGCGAAGGCTTGACCTGCACTTGCACTTCCGCGGCAAAAAGAGTCCCGCTCACGGCAACGGCCGCGGCAATAGATAACCAAAGTCTAACCATGAGTGCCTACGCAACGCAGTGCTCGCGCTTTCGCAACCTCAATTCTCGCCGGAATGGAAACGAGGTCACGGACGGGACCGCGGATCCCGTTCGCAGGCAGAGGCAAAGCGCACCTCCCCGGAAATACTATTTCTTGGGCGCCTTGTTTCCGTGCGAATTCTTCCGCCCGATCGCTTTGGGGGAGGGACGGTGCCGCACCGGCGATTGATTCGATTCCACTCTAGGGTGGGTTACGCCGCGATCTTGGGGTGACGGCGAGGGAGATTCCTGTCGCGCCTGCACCGCGGCCGCGTTTGCGTTGGCTCGTGACAGCTGGAGCGATGTCGGCATGCTGCCGTCAATTGGAAGGTCGTTGCTTTGGACTTTAGCCTGGGAATGCAACGTCGCCGCGTAGTTAGAGGAAGGCAGATGGTAAATCACCTGGGGCTGGGCCCGCAAAATCACGGTCTTCTTCGACGGGGTGTCGGGCGGCTCCGCCCGGACCGTGATGGCAAGCACCAGCAAAGCAATCCAACCAAACAAAGCCAATCGGTAAGGGAATGCGGGGTTTTTCATACGCTCGCGGCAGCGCAGCCGCGTAGAGAAGAGAGAAGATACCTCATTCCTGATCGGTCGGAAATGAAAAATGCAGGGCGGCAATCCCAAAGACTCTTGTCGCGAGGCGGCGCGCGTCCCCGGAATTACCTGGCGGCGGGGGCTCCGCGGTGGGTCGACCTCCCATCCGATTCTTTCAAATCGCTGTTCGTCGTTCCGGTGCGCTCGCCGCTAGACGATCTCCGCAGGGCGCGATAGGTTGGCGCGCAACGCAGCTTTTTTCGCATGCCACAATTCTCTTATCGGGCGCGGAACGCGCAGGGCGGTCTCGTCGAAGGCGTCTTGGATTGTCCGGACCGCGCCGTCGCCATTCGGCAGATCGAGCAGTTGCATTACGTGCCGGTGCGCATCGAGCTGATCGGCGCTACGGCGCCGCCGTCGGCCAGGAGCGCCAAAAATGGAGCCGTCGCGCCGGCAAAGGCGAACGCTCCTTCCGCCGCACCCGCCGCGCCAACCCAGAAGCTAACAATTCCGCATAACCAGTTGCTCATTTTCACCGAGCAGCTCGGTCATTTGCTCAAAGCCGGCATGACCCTCGACGAGGGCCTCTCCGTGCTCGAGAAGCGACTCAAGCAACCGCGCGTGCAACAAATGACGCACGCTTTGCACCAGGCGCTGGTGGACGGCCGCAGTTTTTCGCAGGCCTTGCGCGATTTTCCCCGCGTCTTTCCACCAATCTATGTGAACCTCGTCGCCGCCGGTGAGGCGAGCGGCGCGCTGTCGGATATTTTGGCGAGGCTGGTCGAACACCTGATGCAGGCGAAAAATCTGCGCGACCGCGTCCAACAAGCGCTGATTTATCCCGCGTTCCTGGCGCTGGCCGGCATCGGCCTCATCACGCTTTTCATCACCTTCATGGTGCCGCAATTGGTCGGCTTCATGTCACAAAATGGCGGGGCCCTCCCGTTGCCGACCCAAATTCTGCTGGGCGTGAATCATTTGATCACCGCCTACTGGTGGCTCGGGCTCGTCATCGCCCTGGGAGTCGCCGTCGCCTTCCGCGCTTTCGTCCGCACTGACGAAGGCCGGATCGGCTGGGACCGTTTCCGCCTCCTGATTCCGGGGTACGGCCGCGTGATTCGGCACCGCTACTACGCGCAATTTTCGCGCACGCTCGGGACTCTGATGGAGAACGGAGTTCCATTGCTTCGCGCGATCGATCTGGTGTCGGAGATCGCCGGCAATCGTTACCTCGAGGTCAAGATGACGGAAGTGCGGCGCTCGGTTATTGATGGCGCCACGCTTTCAACGGCCCTGACGGCCCAGAAACTCTTCCCTGATTTGCTTACCGACATGATGGCGGTCGGTGAGCAAACCGGGCGCTTTGCCCAAACGATGCAAACCATCGCCGACGTCTACGAGCGGGAACTGGATCGGACCGTAAAAACAATTTCGGCCCTCATCCCGCCGGTGATCATTGTGCTGATCGCGTTGGTCGTAGGTTTCGTTGTTTACAGCATCCTCTCGGCGGTCTTCGAAATGACGCACAGTTTGCAGGTTCGGCCGACTTGAGGTAACCTCAGGCCGCAAATGCTTTCACGGGTTGCCGCGCTTCTCCTCCTGGTCTTCGCGGTTTCGTCGACTCGCGGCCAGGAAGTTTTTGACGACTCTCTGGCAAAGCCTTCTCCAAAAGGCCCGGCTCATGTCGATAGCGCGTGGCTCGATCTGCGACAAATTCCCGCCGCCAGCTCCAAACCGCAGGCGAGTCCGGAGTGGGTGGAAGCGATCTCGATCGTGGCCGTGGAAAAGACGCCGGGAGTTCCCGAAGAAACGGTTTTTCGAATTCGCCTTACGCGTCCGAACGCAGACGCCCAGGTTCTTTTTTTCCGACTCTTCTTTGACGATACCGCGGAACAGCACCCACGGCTGACCGCCTGGGATGAATCAGGGACGGTGGTTATGCAATCCGGTCCACTCGGCGCCGGCATTGGCCTGCCGACTTCGGAAAGCGTCATCGTTCCGATGCTGGGAACGTCCACGATCGATGTCGAAGTGCCGGGGGATGGAAAGACCGTGCGCGGCGCGTATCTCGATTGGATGGCCACCGCGGAAGTGCTCCATCCCCTCAGCGCCGAACATCGTGATTTGATTCCCGAGCCGTTCACGGCGATGGCGCCGCTCCACCCCGCGACGCAGGACACGGAGCGTTTCGGCACCGTTACGGCCTCACTCGCGGACGAAACGATTCCAATCGGTGCGAGCGTTTCGCAGGGCGCGGCCTTTCAGTTCGGGCTTGAATCGCAGCCGCTCGTCGCACTGATTACATTCGAGGTCGCCAGCCCAAACATCACCTCGCCCCCGGAGATTTTCGTCAACGGCGAGAGCCTCGGGCCGGTTTCCGTTACCTTCCCGGACCTGGCCGATCCAGCGTATCGCGGGCAGACGGCGTCGCTCCTGCGCGGAATGCGATTTCAATACACGGGCTGGCTCCGCGCGCAGAAACTGGTGCCCGCCAACAGCCTTAAAGTGGGGAGTAACGATGTCCTTATCATCGGCGGAGCGGGCACCGCCGCCTCGGCCATTCGCGCCACCCAAATTCAATTGAAGTATCTCTGGGATAAAACAGATTACCAACTGCAAACCGATCGTTAAACGAGAATGAAAAAACGACAGAGCGCCTTCACCCTTTTGGAAATCATGCTGGTCATCAGCATCATCGTTATTTTGCTCGGCGTGGCCGTCAGCAAGCTCGGGAACACCACCGGCGTGGCCAAGGGCGTGGCGGTGCGGGCCGATGTCCAGTCGATCGGGACGCAGCTCAAGCTTTACGAAAGCATGAACGGTTTCCTGCCGACGACCGAACAAGGCCTTGGAGCACTCGTGACCCAGCCTTCGAGCGAACCGCGGCCGACCCACTGGTATCAGCTCTTCAAGGAAATGCCGAAAGATCCCTGGGGCAGCAACTACATTTACCTTTGCCCGGGCCGCAAGAATCCCACCGGCTACGATCTCTATTCGGCCGGCCCCGATCGCAAAGCCGACACCGCCGACGACGACTGGGGGCAATAGTCCTCCTGGTAGGGCGAGACTCTGTCGAGGCGGCACCGCCGTCATCCCGAGCTGAGCGAAGTCAAGTCGAGGGATCCCTCGTGGCCAGATGGATTATAAAACAAGGATGTCATCCCGAGGCTGGCGTAGCGCGCCGAGGGACCCCCGCAATTGCAATCCCGGCTGTCGCAAAGTTGGCGCCCTCGCTGACGCGGAACGCGCCTCGGTTTCGCGGTAGCGCTTGAGCGCCCGCGAGGTCCCTCGCCGTCTGCGCGGCTCGGGATGACGGCGTTTTCTGCGGCCTAACGACTCCCTACAACTCCGGCTCGGGCGTCGTCGGCGCGGGCACGGGGGTCGGGATCACGGCCGCAGGGTTTTTCGGGATAACCCCCCGCACCCGCGGCGGGGGAGTCGGCAAGGTTGGGATCGGCGCCGGCCGCTGGGCATTCGGCTGGGGCGCATAGGCGTTGGGCTGGGGCGCATAGGCATTGGGCTGCGGAACGATTGGCTGCGCTTGCGTTTGGGGTTGCATCGGGACCTGCTGCGGCTGGCCAGTGGCGATGGTTTGCTTCAACAACGCCTCATTGAACGTCAGCGTCGCGGTCTGCCCGTCTTTTGCGATCGTGACCTTGGTCGCGCCGACTTTTTCCGACCACTCGACATTGGTGATCGTGTAGCCGTCTTCCGGCCCATTCGTCGTGAGATATTTCTTGAAATTCTTGTCCGCGCTCGAAGCGATCGTTACGAGATCACCATCCTTCGAATGCGCCGCATTGGCGACGTAGAGGTCCTTCGCGAAATTCGGCGTCGCGGCCGGCGCCGCCACTGCAGTCGCGACCGCAAACGGTGAGCGATCCATCATCGCCTGGTACCGCGCGAAGGTAAAAGCCTTCGGCACATCGTCGGCCAGGAGCATCTGCAACGGAACTGTGGCCAGAAGAACGAGTGAGAGATTCTTAGTTTTCATGTTTGCGACCTTGGTTTCACTTACGACAACAAAAACGACCGCCGTGTTCGAACATCGTCATTTTCCCGCCGGCGCAAACCAGCGCGCGGCCTTCATCTTGCCGCGCATCATCGTCGGATCCGCAGGATCGATGTTGAGCGTCACGCTTTCAAAGACCACGAACGATTCCGGTTGTTGGACATCGTAAAGAAAATGGACCAGAGGAGGCCAGGGACTCTTCACTTCGAAAGAGGCGAAGACCGCCTGGCGATCCGGGGTGGCGTCGCTCGTGCCGATCGCGGGATTCTCAATTAGGATATTCTGTTTGCCGGCCATTTGTTTGATCTGGTCGAGCAGAGTCGAGGCGTCCCCGGGCCCTTTTAGAACCGGCTGGTGCTCCTTCAGCCATTGCGCCCTCTTTTCCCACAGCGTCTTTTCGCGAATGAAGACCTCCTGGACTTTGCGGGTGTTTTGCCGGGTCGCGAGATCGGCCCGGGCCTGGTCGAGCGCGCCGAAAAGCTTGCCCCAGATGTACCAGTTCAGAAGAAGGAAGATCACGCCCGCCACGATCGCGCTGAGGAGGCGTTCGCGTTGGTTCAGGCGCTGATACCAACCCGCAATCATTTCGGCTTGCCCTCCAGACGAAACTGCGCGTGATCGTTCGGCAGGAGCCTGGGCGCGCCCAATTCAAACTGGAACGTTGCCAAGTCCGGGTTTTTTTTGACTTTTTCCGCAAACTGGTAGGCGAGCGCCGCCGAGTTCGCTTCGCCATCGATGGAAATCTGCCGGGCTGATTGGTTGAAAACCGTAATGCGAACGTCGGCCGACGGCAGGCTATCGAAGATATGGAGAATGACTTCGATCGGGTAGTAATGCGGATCGATCGCCGGAGCGAGCGCCTTCCACCTTGCTTCCGTAGCCCGGACAAATTCCGTCCGCGGCGCGTCGCGCGAGATCCGCTTGTCGAGCCGGCTGATTTGAAAGCGAAGGATAAGAAGGTAGGCGAGAAAAAGGAGAAAAAGGCCGGCGTAAGCCGCGGCGCCGATGAGCAAACGTTTGCGCCATTCTTTTTGCCGGACGCTTTGAGCGCGGCGGGCGCGCCAGCTTTCGGGCAGCAGGTTCAGGCGCGACTCGGCGGGCGGAACTTCCACCGCGATCAACTCGGCACTCGTCGCGAAGATTCCCTCTACGGTATCGCGGAATTCATAGAGGCTTTCGGCCAGCAGGATGCGCGGTGTGGAAGTGTTGATCCCCTGCATTCCGGCGCTCAAGGTCAGCTGCGGCAGGTCGCGCTGGAGCTGTAAAGCGTCGGCTCCATCGAGGCTGTGGGTAAAACTCAGCTTCCCTTCCTCGGCGATCGCGCAAACGATCGATTCGTTCTCCGGATAAATGAAGAGCGACGTCCCTTCCGGGCTGTGGGTCGCCGCCCGATGTCCCGCGTAAACAGTCACCTGGCTTGGGATCAGTCCGCGGGTGAGGAGCGGGGCCGCGAGCTCATTCAATTTCTCGTTGTTCACCGCCACGGCCGAAATGACGCTCCCCTCGTCGCTTTGGGAAATTACTTCCGAGTCCGTCGTCATTTCCTCCGGCGAATAAGGCATGGCCTTCTCGATTTGGATGCGCACCATTTCGCCGAACTCCGCGGGATCCGTGGTCGGCAGGCGCATCCGTTGCGCGAGCACGAGATCAATCGGCAGCGCCAAAACGATGTCGTCCTCCGGTTGCAGCAATTCCGCCGCTTCCTCGACGCTCGCCACCGCCCGCACTTCCCACGCGCTGCTGTGCTCGGCAAAGCGCACCAGGTCCCAGCCGTTCGCGGATGGGACCAGGTAGATGCGTTTTGTTGCCGGCTCGATACTAAAGCTCCTTCCAGGAAAGTAATATACTGCGCGCGCTGTTGATAACCATTTGCACCCTCCGCGTTACGTTGCCAGATTTGCCAACGCTCACCACTCGCAATGCCTGACTATTTACGGTGATCAAAGGGGCGAGCGGAGCAAATTGGTCCGGTCGAAAGCCAAGTGCATTTTGCACTTGCTGCAGGTCCGTAAAGATAACGTCATCTTCGGTCCCCTCGATATTATCGGGGCCGCGACGCAGCTGGAGAAAGCGATCCGCGAGTGGTTCCGTGAATCCCGGTAAAGCTAGGAGCACATCGCGCGAAGCCCAGTTAATGTCGATTTTCCAGTCGGTTGTGTTCAGGGTGAAGTCTGCATCCCAATCCGGCATCGAGGTAAACTCCGCCCATCCCCTGACTCGCTTCAACTCATCCAAAGTCTTGAGCGCCGCATTCGATGGCTTGTAACCAGGTTCTTCTTCAGCCCCGTTGAGCCGGACGAGATTGTCCGGATCAACCCAGTCTAGGAGACAATCGATCATCCGATCGCGTTCGTTAAGATCCACACCCTTAACCTCCAAATACTTGCGAAACAGTTCGGTCGCTGCGGGGTCGTTGGCAATCATCGCCGCCACCAGCCGGTTCAAACTCAATCGTCCCCCCTCGCCCGTGATCTTGGCTTCGTAACTCTGGTTCGATGGAAACGATCCGCGCAAAACGGCGGAGCCAGGTTTGACGGCTGGATGCAATGCAATCTCGGCGCCCGAGCATGCCATCGCCTCCGCTTCGAGCAGGCGATTCGCACTGCCGGAAATTGTCAGCCGGGTGTTGATGTCAAGCGCCCAGGAAATCACCATCGCGCTCAACAAAAAAAGCGCCCAGAGCGCCAGCATGATCGCCGCGCCTCGTGGACGCCTCGTCTGGTTGAAGTGCCGAATCATGGGAAAGAAGTCCGGCCAATCGCAACGATCGCCCGCCAGTTCGTCCCGTTGGGACGCTCGATGATCAGTTCGATCAGTCGAGGCAAATGACCGGTATCCGTCCATCGTTCCACCCAAGCGTTTAGCATAGGACTGAAGTAGCGAATCCGTAAGCCGTTCACGTCATCGATCAAAGGCACCCAGGTTTCTGTCTCATCAGAGCCCTCCGCTTCATCGCGAGGTTTGCGATAACAGCCGAGTTGCAGCCGGTCGCTGCCTTCTTTTATCGGCCGTAAACGCATCCGCACCGTGAACTCGCCGCCCGCATAGCGCGTGAGCAAGCCCGGTCCGGCGCTACAGGCCCATATGATTTCGTCACGAGGCCGGTCGTTGAACTTGTAGGTATCGCCCGCGAGCGCGCCGTCCCCAGTCGGCAGGTTCTGCCATTGCGATGTGAGCAGATCGAGTAACCCGGCGTAACGCGCCTCTTCCATGCTTTCCGTCGCCGAAATCCGGAGCGCCGAAATATTGGTCTGGACGAAGCGGAAAATCGCCATCGACATCAACCCCAGGATCGCCGCGGCGAGGATGATCTCGAGCAGAGTGAAACCGGGGAGATTCCTGCGCCTAACCGGAGCGATAAACATAAAATTGAATCTTGCGCGACTGGTCCGCGCCCCCACGTCTCCATTGTGCCGTCAAGGTAACGAGATTAATCCCGTTCAGCTCCGTATTGTCCTCGCCTTGCAGCGCTGCCGGCACGGATTGTTGCACCAACAGGATATCGCCGTATCCGGTCGCCACTTTCGTTTCCTTCTTGGCGTCGGGAAACCCAGGCGTCGCCTGAATCTCCGCCATCCGATCGGCCAGGATCTGGCGGACCCGGTTTTCTTCGGAATTGAGCCCGCTCGCGTTCAGGCAATTCTGGACCGATCGGCCCAGCGCGAGCACACCAATGGAAAAAATTGCGAGGCCGATGAGGACCTCGTAAAGGGCGAACGCGGCGCGCGCGCGTTTACTTTGCCACATAAGTCACGATCTCAGCGCGGGCGGTCAGCGCGGAGTAATTCGCCGTCCAGCCCCCATCTTTTCCGCGATAACTCACCACCGCCGGCTCGCAGTTTCCCGAGGGCCAGAAAATCCATTCCGCCGGTGTCTCATCCAGGAGCGCCGCCGGGAAAGAAAACTTGAGCGATTCGTTTTTTCCCAGTCTCAATTTCACGGCCGGCTCGGGATCTTCGCCCTTGAGCAATCCTTCGGGCCGCAATCCCACCGCGCCCTCGTGCCAGACAATCAGGTAAGGACGCCGCTCCGTGATGCTGCGTTCCTGGGCTTCGCGGACGATCGCATTGAACCCATCGAGCGAACGGCGGAGACGGCGATCGGCCAGGACGCCGTTCATACTCGGCACCGCCAGCATCATGAGAACCACCAGGATCACCACCGCGATCGCAAGTTCGACTAACGTAAAACCAGTCTCGGTGCGTCTTGTCATGTCGAGTTAGAGTTTATCCGGAGCGACGTCGAAGGAAGACATCTCTAACTATTTAGCGTTTGCGCATCGACAATCAGTTCGAGGTCGAACCTTCCCGAAAAGTTACGCGGTCGGCGGCAAATCACAAGGTAGGGCTCCCATCCTGTTCCTGATCCTGATCTTGCTCATGGTCTTTTGCCTCCATTAGACCCGACAGAGCCTGGTCACGACTGGGATGGCGACGGCAAGACTCCGCTAAAAAAACGCAAGCGACCAGCAGCACCCGGCCTTCTCCTATGTTAGCTTTCCCTCGTGAACGCGGTGCCGCGACGCCATTCGAAAATCCTTGCTCTTAGCCTTTGCCTGGGCGCCGCCGGGATTGCCGCCGTCCTCATCTGGCAGGGCCTGGCCGAACAGGGCGCTCCCGATCCGATGCGGCCCAACACCAGCCCGACGGTCGCGTTTCTCGATATCGGCGTGCTGGTTTTCCGCGAAGGCCTCGAATGCATCCTGGTCCTGGCCGCGATCACGGCGAGCATGATCGGGGCAAAACAAGCGCATCGCCGGCCGGTCGCACTCGGCGCGGGAATCGCATTCGGCGCGACTCTCGTCACGTGGTTGATCGCGGTGGGCATCGTCGGGTCGCTGATGGAGAGCGTGCCGGCGCTGGATCTGCAAGCGGCAACCGGATTGCTGGCAGTTATCGTCCTGCTCGTCATCATGAACTGGTTTTTCCACAAGATCTATTGGGGTGGATGGATTCGGGCGCACAATCGCCGCCGCAAATCGCTCCTCGCCCCCGGTCCGGTAAAAAAGAACGGTCACTCGCGTTTGTGGTGGGGGCTGGTCCTGCTCGGCTTCACCTCGCTTTACCGCGAAGGATTCGAGGTGGTCCTCTTTCTCCAAAGCTACAACTTGCGCCTCGGCGGCGGCGTCGTTCTAAAAGGAGCTCTTCTTGGTCTGCTCCTGTCGGGCATTGTGGCCATGCTCACCTTCGTGCTTCAGCGACGGCTCCCGTACCGGAAAATGCTCATCACCACCGGCACTCTCCTCGGCGTGGTTCTGCTCGTGATGGTGGGCGAGCAAGCGCAGGAGATGCAGCTCGCTCATTGGATTTCGCGGACCGAAATCCCGTGGTTGGCCAGCACATTGCCGGCGTGGCTCGGAATGTGGTTCGCGGTTTTCCCGACCTATGAAACGCTGATCGCGCAAGGGCTCGCCGCGATTCTGGTCGTAGGTTCATATTACGCCGCGCGGCACATGGGGGCCACGGCCGATCAAGAGATCGCGCCAGAGCCCGATGCTGCCATCGTCCGGCGTCTCGAGACCGCGTCCGTAATCCATCGGAGCAGTATGAGGCGGTCCTGAGCCGGTGGGTGCTCGCTCCCCGGTGTAGCCGCGGCGTTCTGTCGCCGCGTTTCTCTCGGTCCAAGTTCGACACCGTAGCCCCGCGCTCTCTCGCCGCGTTCCTCGCTACGAACCAACGCCCCGAAAAGGGCGGGGCGTTTCGCTGTCGCCGCGTCCCTCGCCGCGAAAGAACTCCACGACTGAGCGGGCCGGCTGTCGCGAGGGTGGCAGAGCCACGTTTTTCACCAGGGAACGCTCTCGCAGGGGCATGATCCTAGCTTTCCTTTGCGGAACCAATGGATCGCCAAACTGTTGACGCCTTATTGACGGGCATGCTCGAAAGTGCCGACGGGGTCTCCGATTTGCTTTTTATCTCGGGGAAACCCCCCCTGGTCGAGGTCCACGGCCGTTTGAGCGATTTCCCAATCGATACGCCTGAATCGGTTCTGACCCCGGCGCTGATCGAACAGCTCGCCGGCCAGATCATGAACGGAAGCGAACGGCTGCGTCTGGAATTTTCCAATACCGGTTCGTGCGATTGCAGCTACGCCATTGATGACCTGGCGCGCTTTCGGGTAAATATCTTCAAACAGAACGGCCGTCACGCGATCGTGATGCGCAAGCTGCAATCGAAAATCCCCACCCTCGATGTGCTGGGGCTTCCCCCGATTTTTCGCGAAATCGTCAAGGAAAAGGACGGCATTATTCTCCTGACTGGCGGCACCGGCACCGGCAAGACGACGACCCTGGCCGCGATGCTAGACGAGCTGAATGAAACGCAGGAGATTCACATCGTTACTCTGGAAGACCCGATCGAGTTCTTTCATACGCATCGCAAAGCCGCCATCAGCCAGCGCGAATTAGGGAAGGACTTCCCAAACTTTGCCGACGGTTTGCGCGCCGCCCTGCGGCAGGCGCCGAAAGCGATCCTGGTGGGCGAAATCCGCGACCGCGAAACCCTCGAGATCGCCATGACCGCATCCGAAACGGGACACATTGTTTTCAGCACCCTGCATACGATTAACGCGGGGCAGACGATCAACCGCATTCTCGGCATGTTTTCGCGGGAGGAAGAACAACAACTCCGCCAGCGCCTGGCCGCGACGCTGCGCTACGTGGTGAGCCAGCGTCTCGTGGGCAAAATCGATGGTGGCCGGCTGCTTGTCACCGAAATCATGGGAAGCAGCCTGCGCACGCGCGAGACGATTGTTTACGGAGAATCAGAGAACAAATCATTCCTGGAAATCATAGAGGCCGGGTCAAGCCTGGGCTGGCATAGTTTCGACCAATCGATCATGGCAGCGTTCAAGGCTGGAATTATCACGGAGGAGACGGCGATGGCTTCCTGCTCGAACAAGGGAAAGCTGCGGCGAGAACTTGAATTGGTCCAGAAACAACGCGGGGTCGCAAACGAGCAGGCGCCATCCGGGTTGAAACTGCACATTCCCGAGCCGATCCGGATCATCGAAGAAGGCGCAGCCGCGGTTGCTTCGGCCCGGCGCACCAAAAGCTGACACATTCTGTTTGAGCAGAGGCGTCGCCTCGCCCAATCTACGGAATGTCGCTTCGCCTCGTCTCGCGCTTCTTGCTTCTCCTTTTTCTCTGCAATCTCCCTCCGGCTCGGGCTGCCGAGCCTTCCCCCGCACCCGCCGGTCCAGGCGCGATTGATGAAAAACTCTTTCGCGGGATGCAATGGCGCCAGGTCGGCCCGTTCCGCGGCGGCCGCGCCTTGGTCATCGAAGGCATCCCGAACGAACCGGGCGTTTACTATTTCGGCGCCGTCGCGGGCGGCGTCTGGAAAACAACCGATGGCGGCGCAAACTGGGCCCCCCTTTTTGACAAGGAAACAATCTCTTCCATCGGCGCAATTGCCGTGGCGGCTTCGGACCACAATGTCGTTTACGCCGGGACCGGCGAAGCGGCGGTGCGCGGAAATATTTCGTACGGCGCCGGCGTTTATAAATCGGTTGATGCCGGCAAGACCTGGAAGAACGTCGGCCTGAAAGACACCCGCCATATTGGCGCCCTGATCGTCGATCCCAAAAACTCCGACGTCGTCCTCGTTGCCGCGCTCGGTCACATCTTTGGTCCGAACCAGGAGCGCGGGATTTTTCGCACTACCGACGGCGGCAAGACCTGGACGAAAGTCTTGGGCAAGGATCAGGACACCGGCGGAATCGATGTCGTCTTCGATCCGCAAAATTCGAACGTCGTTTTCGCGGCACTCTGGCAGGCGCGCCGGCAGCCGTGGAACTTCTCGAGCGGCGGGCCGGGCAGCGGCCTCTACCGCTCCGATGATGGCGGCGCGTCGTGGAAACGCCTCGAAGGAAATGGTCTGCCGGGGGGGATTCTTGGGCGAATCGGGGTCAGCGTTTCGGGCGCGGATTCGGATCGCGTCTACGCCATGATCGAAGCGAAAGAAGGAGGGCTCTTCCGCTCCGATGACGGGGGAACCAAGTGGACGCGGGTGAATGAAGACGGCCGCTTTCGCCAGCGGGCCTGGTATTTCAGCAAGATTTACGCGGACCCGAAATCAATCGACACGGTTTATGTTTTGAACACCGGGCTCTTCCGATCGGTCGATGGCGGCAAGTCGTTCACGCTCCTTCCGGCGCGTCACGGCGATCATCACGGTCTTTGGATCGATCCCCTGAATCCGCAACGCCTCGCGAATGCAAATGACGGTGGCGCCGCGATCTCCACCGACGGTGGCAAAACCTGGACGACGCAGAACAATCAACCGACTGCGCAATTCTATCACGTCGCGGTCGATAACGCGTTCCCGTACCACATTTACGGCGCCCAGCAGGACAACTCGAACATCGGCATCGCGAGCCGGACCGATTCCGGTGTGATCACGGCGCAGGACTGGTTCCAGGCTGGAGGCGGTGAATGCGGGTTCGTCATTCCCGATCCGCGGGACTGGCACATCATTTATTCCAATAGCGAGGGCTACCTGACCTATTATGATAAGACCAAAGAGCACGCGCACGACGCCAGCGTGGCGCCGCTCGATAACTCCGGGCACGGCGCAGTCGATCTCACCCATCGGTTCCAGTGGGTCTCCCCGCTAATGATTTCGCCGCACAATCCCGATGTTATCTACACCGGCGGCGAAAGCGTTTTCAAAACAACCGATCAGGGGAAAACCTGGACCGCCATCAGCGGCGATTTGACCCGCAACGACAAGAGCAAGCAACAGCCGAGCGGCGGCCCCCTCACCCTCGATATCACATCGGTGGAATATTACGACACCGTCTTCGCGCTCGCGGAGTCGCCAAAACAAAAGGGGATGCTTTGGGCCGGCACGGACGACGGGTTGGTTCACCTCACGACTGACGAAGGCCAGCATTGGACGAACGTCTCGCCGAAGGTGCCCGAGTGGAGCACGGTGAGTCTGATCGATCCGTCGCCGCACGATGCCACGGTTGCCTATGTCGTGTTCGACCGGCACAAGCTCGACGATTTCAAGCCTTACATTTTCAAGACCAACGATTCCGGGAAAACCTGGACGGCGATTACGACCGGCATTCCCGAAGGCGCTTACGTTCACGCGGTGCGGGAAGATCCGAAACGGCGCGGACTCCTCTACGCCGGAACCGAGACGGGCATGTATGTCTCGTTCGACGACGGCGCTCACTGGCAGCCGCTCCAGCTGAACCTGCCGGTTACGCCCATTCACGATCTGGTTGTGAAAGACGACGACCTCGTTGTCGCAACCCACGGACGATCGTTCTGGGTCCTCGACGACGTCACCCCGCTGCGCCAGGTGACGGGGCCGTCCGCCCAGATGGACTCACTCCTTTATCAACCTCAGACCGCCTTGCGTCTCCATTACCCAACGGAAATCGACAAGCGCCAGCCCGCGGGTGACAACCCGCCTGCCGGCGCCATCATCGATTACTTCCTGAAGGTTGCCGCGAAAGACGAAGTGACGCTCGATATTCTCGACTCACAGGGGAAGGTGGTCCGGCATCTTTCGAGCAAGGACAAAAAGAAAAACGATCAGCCGCCGGAGTGGCCGGACCAGATCGAAACACCAAGGACGATTCCGGCCGCCGAGGGGATGAACCGTTTCGCCTGGGACCTCCATTACGACGATCCGATTGAAACGCCCGGGGCTTTTTATTACGGGGAGGGCCCCCGCGGTCCGCTCGCACTGCCGGGCGAATATCAGGTGAAGTTGACCGCCGCCGGGAAAACCCAGACCGCGCCGCTCCATCTTGTGATCGATCCGCGAACCAAGGACGCGGAGCCGGTAATTTCGAAGCAGTTCGAGCTCTCCTCGAAAGTCGCGAACCGGATCGGCGATCTGCACCAGGCCATCAATGAGATCCGTAACGTCAAGACGCAGATTCAAGGGCTGCACAAAAGATTCGGCGAGGATGAGCGGTTGAAAGCGGCCCTGACCGCAGCGGACGATCTCACCAAAAAGATGTCCGCGGTGGAGGAACAATTGATCCAGGTGAACATGAAAGGTTCCGAGGGCAACCTCGCTTTTCCAAACATGCTGAACGAGGCGTTTTATTCATTCAGCCGCACCATCGAATACGCCGACTACGGACCGACCCAGCCCCAGAACGACCTTTTCAAGACCCTGGACACACGGTTGGACGAGCAACTAAAGAAATGGAATCAGCTCAAGGTTGAGGAAGTGCCAAAGATTGCGGCCTTGATCCGGCAGGTCGAGCTGCCGGCCATATCGGTGGGCGAAAAGCCGTAGCCGATTCTATGTCTTGTCGACGCTGTATTTTCCGGGACCGACAAAAAGAATACCGGCGAGGACGAAGCACATCTCGATCGACGGCAATGCGATCCGAAAGCCGCTTCCATGTTTGACGCCAATGGCGTGGCCAATCGCGAGGACGAGCAGCACCAGGACGCCCAGACGAAAAAATAGACCGACGATCATGAGGACCCCGCCGACGCAACCAAGCAGCGCGCCGAGAAAGCCCCAGAATTGAAAGTGCGAATGAATGCCCCAGTTCCGCGCGCCCGCACCGAAATGGGTCCACGCCGACGGACCACCCATCAGCGCCGGGGCGGTGTAGAGAATGAAGAGGAACCCCACGCTAACGCGGAGCAAAAGCAGACCGAAGTCGGAGTATTTCGCGAGAAATGCGAGGCGCATCGCGCGAAGATGAAACGATCAAAGGACGGACGCAAATCAATCCTCAAGGAGCGGCGGTTTACAAACCGCCGACCCACAAAGCCCGCGGTTTGTAAACCGCCGCTCCTTGAAGTTTACCCATGAACAAAGCCGTTCTTCTCGCCGCGGGTCGCGGGACCCGAATGCGCGATCTCACTGAAACGCTGCCGAAGCCGATGCTCGAGGTGCATGCCAAACCGGTCTTGCAACATATCATCGAAGGTCTGCGCGCCAATGGCCTAACGAATCTTCTCGTCGTCGTCGGCTGGCGTGCGGAGGTGGTGAAGGAATTCTTCGGCGACGGTTCCAAATTTGGCCTGCAGATCGATTACGAGACGCAAACGGTCCAGGACGGGACCGGCCGAGTCGTCGCCCTCGCCCGGGAGTTCGTCGGCAACGATCCCTTCCTGCTCAGCTACGGCGACATTCTGATCGCCCCGCAGAATTACGGGCGAATTTGCGCGGCCTTAACCGGGGCCGAAGCTGTCATCAGCGTGAAGCGGAGCGATGATGTCAGCCAGGGTGGCGCCGTTTTCGTGAATGAAAAATTCGAACTGACGGATCTCCGCGAAAAACCGAAACCCGGAGAGCCGACGAGCTCGTGGTACAACGCTGGGGTCTACGCTTTCCGGCCCGGCATCTTCGATCACATCGCCAGGCTGAAGCCATCGCCGCGTGGCGAATACGAGCTGACCGATGCCATTCGTAATCTGGCGCTCAGTGGAGAAAAAGTTCAGGCCCTCGAGATTGCTGGCGACTGGGTCGATGTGCGCGACCCCGAGATTCTCGCCCAACTCAACCGATAATTTCCGGCGATTCCTCCGGATTGTCGGGACGCGATTGTTCGCCAATCTCCTCTTCGATCTCGCGTTGCCAGGCCTTCGAGACCCATGGCCGCACCAGCCCATAGAGGAGATAAACAAGGAACAGGACTGCGGGCATCCATTCGTAGTTGAGCACCGTGAAAAGAAGCACGACCGCAATCACGAGAAAGCGAGAGAGGGAGCGCGTCGTTCGCCAGGTGACGGCTTTGAAACTGGGATAACGCAGCCGGCTGAACATCATGACCGAAAGAAACAGCATCAGGGGCGGCAGGACCCACTTGAATTCGCCGATCTCGTGGTCGCGTTCGCCGAACCACCAGAGCATGAAAAGCGTGATGGACGCGATCAGCCCTGCGGCCGCGGTTATCGGAAACCCCAGGAATTCCTTGCTGTTGGACGGGGTGCCGCTCGCGGCCGCGGTATTAAAACGAGCCAGCCTCAAGGCCCCACACAGCAAATAAACGAAGGCCACGACCCAGCCGACTCGCGGAAAAGCCAGCAGCACAATCCGGTAAACCATCAAGGCGGGCGCCAGCCCGAAGGAAATAACATCGGCGAGCGAATCAAACTCTCGCCCAAACGCGCTGTCGTGACCGCCCAGCCGGGCCAGCCGCCCGTCCAACACGTCGAAGATGCACGCACCCAGGATGAACCAGACCGCGATGTGGAAAAGTTGAGCGGCGGCGTCCGGATCGGAGGCTTGCAGGAGCGCGCCCTGCACAATCTGGAGCGTGGCCGCGAATCCGCAGAACAGGTTTCCCGCCGTCATCAGGTTCGGCAGGAGATAGATTTTCGGATTCGGCGTACTCATCTTTCAGCGAAGCCGGGCAATCACGGTGGTCCCACCCGTGACGCGGTCGCCCACCTTCACCAACACCTCGGCTTCCAGTGGTAAGTATACTTCCGTTCGCGACCCGAAGCGAATCATCCCAAAGTGCTCCCCTTTTTTCAGCTCGTCCCCGACCTTCGACCAGCCCACGATGCGGCGCGCGATCATTCCGGTAAGCTGCCGCACGACAAACGTCCCACGCTGATTCTGGAAAGCCCACGTCATCGCGCGGTTCTTCGTCGTGCAATCCGCGTGGCGGGCGTCGAGGCAAAGGCCGGCGTGCGCTTTTCTGTAGACGATCTTGCCTTCGACCGGAGCGCGGTTGGTGTGCACATCGAAAACCGAAAGAAATATCCCAACCCTTTTCTGGAGCGCGTGCATCACCTCCACCTCCTCGATTTCGACAATGTCCGCCACGGTCCCGTCGGCCGCGGCCACAACCGCATTGGGATCAGCCGGAGAAACGCGCGCCGGGTCCCGGAAGAACCAGAAAACGTAAACCGTCAGAAGAAGAACGAGCAAGAGAAGCCACGGGAAAACGAAAGCGCTCGCGATCGCCAACGCCGCAAGGGCAGCGAAGATCCATCGGGCTTCGTAGAGGGTTTGAAATCGCATGAGGTGACGGGCATTTTCGAGGCCGCCGGAGCGATGGTCAAGGCGTCAAAACCGCCTGTCGCCGGGGGCCGGGATCGGGCCAGTTTCTATGTTCCGCGCAGCAAAAAAAGGGGTCTTCGGAAGATTGTCCTCCCTCCACAAGATAATGTGCGTGGAGCACCTCGATTCCCCTATTTGTAGCGGAAAATAGGTGTGGCAAACACCAAGATATCAGTTGTTCAAAGGGCCTCCATCGCCTATCTTTTTTTGTGTATATGCCAGCCACCGCTTTGCGCCTTCCTGACGACGAAAATTCGGACAACAGAAAACGTCAAACTGACGCAACCGGAATCAGTCAGGGCCAGAAATACGACGCCGCCCAGATCGACAAATTGGAGGGTCTGGAGGCCGTCCGGAAGCGGCCGGGAATGTATATCGGCGATCCGGATGAGCGCGGGTTGCATCACATGGTTTTCGAAGTGCTCGATAACTCAATCGATGAACATCTCGCCGGTTATTGCACCAAAATTGAGGTGACCGTCCACGTCGACGGATCGGTTTCCGTGCGTGACAACGGCCGCGGCATTCCGGTCGATATGCACCCGAAATTCAAGATGCCCGCGGTCGAGCTGGTGCTGACGAACCTGCATGCCGGCGGCAAATTCGGCCAGGGCGCCTACAAATATTCCGGCGGTCTCCACGGTGTCGGCGCGAAATGCGTCAACGCGCTCTCCGATTGGTTCAAGGTCGAGGTTTCCCGCGACGGCAAAGTTTACGCGATGGGTTTCGAGCGCGGCAAGACGACGCAAAAACTGGACGTCATCGGTGAAGTCAAAAGCAAAAAGAACACCGGGACGCTGATCACGTTCATGCCGGACGCGACGATCTTCACAATCACAACGGAGTTTAAGTTCGAGCGACTCGGTTCCCGTCTCCGCGAACTGGCCTTTCTCAATCCCGGGCTAGAGATCACGCTCAGCGACGAGCGGGGCGATTCCTCGAAAAAGGAAACGTTTTTCTACAAGCACGGCATCGAGGAGTTCGTGAAACAGCTTGGTGAAAACAAGCAGGTCATCCATCCGAAACCAATCGTGCTCTCACGGCAACGCGACGAGGTTTTTGTCGACGTTGTTTTGCAATACAACGACAGTTACAACGATCACATTCTCCCCTTCGCGAATTCGATTCCGAATCCGGACGGCGGAACGCACCTGACCGGTTTCCGCACGGCGCTCACCAAGGCTGTAAATCAATACGCGAAATCCAACAGTCTCGTGAAAGACAAGGATCCCGCCATCTCCGGCGACGATGTCCGCGAGGGGTTGATCTGTGTCCTCAGCATCAAGCTGCCGAATCCGCGGTTCGAATCGCAGACCAAGGTGAAACTCGTGAACACCGAAATCGACGGAATCGTGAACTCGGTCGTTTACGACGGGCTGATGACCTTTTTTGATTCGAACCCGCCGATCGCGAAACGAATCTTCGATAAGGTTTTGACCGCCGCCCGGGCGCGCGAAGCGGCTCGGAAAGCGCGGGAAACCATCCGGAAAGGGGCGCTGACCGGCGGCGGTCTTCCCGGAAAACTGGCGGATTGTTCCGAGCGCGATCCGGATCTGACGGAGCTCTACATCGTCGAGGGCGATTCCGCTGGTGGCTCGGCGAAACAGGGCCGCGACCGGCGTTACCAGGCCATTCTCCCGATCCGCGGCAAATTGATTAACGTCGAGAAAGCGCGTCTCGACCAGGCACTCAAGAATACGGAAATCCAGTCGATGATCACGGCCATCGGGACCGGTATCGGCAAACCAAAAGACGAAAACACGGCGAAAGACGAAGCCTCCTTCGACATCACGAAGCTGCGCTACGGCCGCATCATCATCATGACCGACGCGGACGTGGACGGGTCGCACATTCGCACGCTGCTCCTCACGTTTTTCTATCGGCAAATGACGGAGCTGGTCCGCGCCGGCAAGATTTACATCGCCCAACCGCCGCTCTACCAAATCAAACGGAAGAAGCGGGAAGAATACGTCGACGACGACATCCAGCTGAACAAGATTTTGATCTCGTTAGGCGCAGAGGACGTCCGCCTGAAGAATCTGGCCGACGACAAGGAACTGAGTGCCGCGCAGCTCAAGGACATTCTCGAATCCCTGGAGAAACTGGCGAAACTGAGTGAATCGGTCCGGCGCCATGGAGGCGATTTCGAGAGCTACCTGGCCGAACGTGAGGCAAAGACTGGCAAGCTGCCCGCGTATCTCGTGAAGGTGCGCGACGGGAACGAGGAATCGGTCCGCTATTTTCACGACCAACGTGAGGTCCGCGACTTTCACGAGGAAAACCTCGACCTGAATTTGTTCGACACCGAAATGGGCCAGGAACTACTGCCCCTGACCACCACTCCGGTAAAATCGAACGGCGGCGTCCGGCGTCGGGCGAAACTGGTGGAGCTGCACGAGTCGGCAACGATCCAGAAAATCATCGCGGAACTCGCCCGTAAAGGGCTGAAGGTCGACCATTACGCGGCGAGCGACCACCCGATCTTCGAATTAATCGAAGGCGAAGGCGACAAGGCCACGGTGCATCCGCTCTTCTCGATCCCCGAGATTCACCAGAAGATCGTCGAGATCGGCCGGCGCGGCGTCCAGATCAAACGGTTCAAAGGCCTCGGGGAAATGAACGCGAAAGAATTGTTCAACACCACGATGGACCCGGAGAAACGCAAACTCCTCAAGGTCGACCTGAACGACGACAACGCCGTCGATGCCGACAAAATGTTTACCATCCTCATGGGCGACGTCGTCGAACCCCGCCGCCAATTCATCGAAGACAACGCCTTAAACGTCCGAAATCTGGATGTGTAGAAATGACGAAGCACGAATGACGAATGTCGAAGGAAGGGTAGCGACCATCGTGTCCAGCGTTTCGTCATTCGTAATTCGTAATTCGTAATTTTATTCCCGTGTACAATCCGAACGAAAAAGTAGAGCTGATCAACGTGGCCGAGGAAGTGTCGAGGTCGTTCCTCGATTACTCTATGTCGGTCATTATCTCGCGCGCGTTGCCGGATGCGCGCGACGGACTGAAGCCCTCGCAGCGCCGCATCCTTTATGCGATGCACGATTTGTCGCTCTTCCCGAACCGGCAGCATCGGAAATGCGCCAAGATTTGCGGTGACACGAGCGGTAACTATCACCCGCATGGCGAAGCGGTGATCTACCCCACCCTCGTCCATATGGCCCAGGCCTGGGCCATGCGCGAAACGCTCGTCGACGGCCAGGGGAACTTTGGATCGGTCGAAGGCGATCCACCCGCGGCGATGCGTTACACCGAGGCTCGCATGACCCACCTCGGAGCGGCGCTCATGACCGACATGGACAAGGACACGGTCGATTTCGTCCCTAACTACGACGAGACGCGAACCGAGCCGACTGTTTTCCCTGCGGCCTTCCCCAACCTCCTCGTCAACGGCGGCACCGGCATTGCCGTCGGGATGGCGACCAACATGCCGCCGCACAATCTCGGCGAAGTGATCGACGGAATTTGCGCGCAGATCGACGATCCCGACATCACGCTGGAAGACTTGAGAAAGCACGTGAAGGGGCCGGATTTCCCAACCGGCTGCGCCATTCTTGGTCTCGCGGGGATCAAACAATATCTCGAGACCGGGCGCGGCAGCATGAAGGTGCGCGGCAAAGCCGGCGTCGAAGAGCTCAAGGGCAACCGCGAGCAGATCGTGATCACGGAGATTCCTTATAACGTCAACCGGGCCACCCTCGTCGAGCGGATCGCGGATTTGGTGAACGACAAGGTGCTCACCGATATCACCGCAATTCGCGACGAATCGGACGAGAACACGCGGGTCGTGATCGAGCTAAAACGGGATGCGAACCCGAAGATCGTCATCAACAATCTTTACAAGCACACCGCGATGGAAAGCTCCTTCGCGGTCAACATGCTGGCAATCGATCACGGCAGGCCGAAGTTGCTTCCGCTCAAGCAGGCAAACCAGGCTTACATCGATCATCGCCGCGACGTCATCCTGCGCCGGACCCGTTACGAATTGCGCAAGGCCGAGGAACGCGCCGAAACGCTCGAAGGTTATCTCATCGCGCTGGCGAACCTCGACGAGTTTATTCGCATCATCCGCAGCTCGGCGAATCGCGATGAGGCCCGGGTCAAATTGCTCGCGTTCGAATTCACCCGGAAACAGGTCGAGAAAATCGGTATCCTGATCCGCAACGAAGCGAGGCTCGTCGACGGCCGCTACGCCTTCAGCGAACACCAAACGAACCAGATTCTGGAGTTGCGCCTTTACCAGCTGACTGGTCTGGAACGCGAAAAAATCACGAAGGAATACGGCGAACTGATCGAGACGATCCAGGATTTGCGGGACATCCTCGCGAAGGAATCGCGCGTCTTCCAGATCATCAAGAAGGAACTCCGGGAAATTCGCGACAAGCACGCGTCGCCGCGACTGACCCAGCTCGTCCCCGACGAGGGCGAGATCAACATGGAGGACCTGATCGCCAACGAGGGATGCATCATCAGCATCACCCATGGCGGTTTTATCAAACGCACCGCGATCAGCGCGTTTCGAGCACAGCGCCGCGGCGGCAAAGGCGTCATCGGCATGACCACGCGCGAAGGCGCGACCGAAGAAGAGGAAGGCGATTTCATCGAGCATCTCTTCACCGCGACCACCCACGATTACCTGATGTTCTTTACGGAATCCGGCCGCGCCTACGTCGAAAAGGTCTACGAGATTCCGGAAATGGGCCGCGCCTCGAAGGGGCGCTCCATCGCGAACCTGCTTGAGCTGCGCGCCGACGAAAAGATCGCGGCGACCATCCGGGTCCAATCCAAGAAATCGGGCACCGGCGCGGCGCAGATCGACGAAACCTGGGACGAGAAACTGCACATCGTTTTCGCGACGCGTTCCGGCATCGTCAAGAAGTCGAACCTTTCGGATTACAGCAATGTCCGGAAGGGCGGGATCATCGCGATCCAAATCGAGGAAGGTGACCGGCTGATCGATGCGAAATTGACCATCGGCGACAACGAGATCGTGCTCATCACCAAGAAAGGAATGAGCCTCCGCTTTCACGAAGAACAGTTGCGCGACCAGGGACGCAACACGGTGGGAGTTTGGGGAATTCGACCCGAGAAGGGCGATTGGGTCGTCGCCAACGCCATCGTGAATTCAAACGCGATGCTGCTCGTCGCCGGCGAAAACGGAATCGGGAAACGGACGCCGTTCGATGATTACCGACGGCAGTCGCGCGGCGGCAAAGGCATTATCACCATGAAGACCGGCGAGAAAACCGGCAACGTCGTGGGGGCTCTCACCGTAACCGAAAATGATGAATTGATGCTCATCACCACGAAGGGCCAGATGGTCCGCACCCGGGTGAAGGAGATTCGGGCCGTCGGCCGAAACACCATGGGGGTGAAGCTGATGGATTTGCGCGGGGCGGAAAAGCTTCAGGCAATCGCGCCGGTGGTGAGCCAGGAGAGCGCCGAAGTCGAGTCCGACCCGGCGCCGGCACCGGCACCGGCACCGGCGGAATAAAAAGAAAGGGACACGCTAACAAGCGTGTCCCCTTCCTGAGTTGTTAATCGCGCGAAGCGATTCTTAGTAGTTGCCGGACGAACGGACGGTCGTTTCCTGCGTCGTGCTGGGAACGGTGCTCTTCTTCATCGTCGTCGTCGACGTCGTGGTCGTGGTCGGCGTCGGTTTTTCCACTACGGTGGTGCACGAAGTCAGAGCTAAGGCGACCGCCAGCAGCGGCGTAACAATAATAAGTTTTTTCATAGTTGGAGTTGTTTCCTTCAAAGGACAATTCGTCGCAGATGCCTCAACCAGATGTGTTTCGGGCGAAGATTCTTGAAATAAGTGTCATCCCGAGCGAAGTCGAGGGACCCCGTTTTGCCGCCTCAAGGCTTCGCCTCGGGATCCCTCGGCTGCGCTTCTCTCCGCCCCAGGCTGACGAAAATCAGTCAGGCACCGCGGCCGCCTAATCGTCCGCGTTTCTGCGCAAGTGCTTTAGTTTGGATCTTCGCCGCTTGGATTCGAGGATGCGCTTTTTCAAAGCCCGCGGCCGCGGCGACGCCCGCCGGCGCGCTTTCTCGCGCTCCCCTCTCGCGGCTGCGTGTTGTTCCCGTTTCTTCCGCTCGATCAGTTCGCGCAACCGCTCGCGGGCCAGCTTCCGATTCGTCGCCTGCGACCTGGAATCCTGCACCGTTACGCTCAGACCCGAAGGCAAATGCCGCAGCGTCACCGCAGTCGAGACCTTGTTTACATTTTGCCCGCCGGGCCCACCGGAACGCGCGAACGTTTCCTCGAGATCGGCCTCGCACAATTCCATCATCAGATCGCGGATGAGGCCGGCAGGTTGAACTTAGAGGGGCGGAATCTTCTCACGGCCGTAACGCAGGACCCGGGACATCCAGACCAATTCATTGAGAAATTTCGCGAGCCGGCCGACATATTTTTCGTCCTTCAGACTCCCCTGCTCGTCAAAGGCGTCCCGGACCCGGCTGAAATTGAGATCGGTAAAAGTCACCGCCAAACCGAGCTCGCGAACCACCTGTACCATTTGTTCAATCACGCGCGAGCCGCCAAAGGGCCCCGCCGAAACACCGCAGATGGCGACCGTCTTGTGAATATATTCCTCCAGGCACATGTCGAGTGCATGCTTCAGCAGGCCCGGATATCCATGGTTATACTCCGGGGTCACGATCACGAGCCCATCGGCCCGCGTCATTTTCTCCGCATAACTGGCGTCCTTCATCTCCTCGCCCGCATCGTCGAGGCGCATCTTCAGTGTCCGGACATCGATCAATTCGGTCTGGATCTCCGGTCGTTTCTTCATCTCGCTCAGAACAAAAGCGGCAACGTGCTCGCTTTGCCGGCCCTGCCGCGCGGTGCCGAGAAGAATCGGAATATAAAGCGGTTTGTCGTCCATGTTTGATTACTCGTTAGGCAATTTTAATCTGCCGATGGCCGGACTCGAACCGGCACGGGCCGTTTAAGCCCAACGGATTTTAAGTCCGTTGCGTCTGCCATTTCGCCACATCGGCGGCTGTGCAGCCATCTTACCTCACTGGTTGCGCAGACCAAGCGGTTTTGAAAACACGTCCGGACGGCGTCGATCGCTCGTAGTATTTCAGCGACGCAATTCAACGGAGGACATTATGGCAGGAACATTATCGGGGAAAAAAGTGGCGATCCTGGCGGCGGATGGATTCGAGGAAGTCGAGCTGACGAAACCAAAGAACGCGCTGGACGATGCCGGGGCGAAGACCACCGTCGTTTCGCTGAAGTCGGGCAAGATCCAGGGAATGAATCACGCAGACAAAGGCGAGACTGTCGTGGTCGATCAAACGTTGGCGGAGGCGAAGCCGCAGGATTTTGACGCGCTCATGATCCCGGGCGGGCTGATGAATCCCGACGCCTTGCGTTCCACGGAGGAAGCGCTCGAATTCGTTCGCCATTTCTTTCGCCAGGGAAAACCAGTCGCGGCGATCTGTCACGCCCCGTGGGTCCTGATCGACGCGGGGGTGGTGCGCGGGCGAACCCTCACTTCATGGCCGGCGATCAAAACCGACGTGCGGAACGCGGGCGGCACTTGGGTGGACCAGGAAGTGGTCGTGGACAATGGACTGGTCACGAGCCGCAAACCGGACGATATCCCCGCCTTCAACGAAAAGATGATCGAGGAATTCTGCGAAGGCCGGCACCCGACGACTTCCGGCACCAGCACGAGCGATTTGGAAACCTAGCGGGCAAATTGCCTTGCATGTCGGGCGGCGAGGCCGTCTATGTTTTCATGATCGGCCAGCCTGCTCATGACGACTGCCAACAAAATCACCGTGATCCGGATTCTGATGATTCCGGTGTTCGTCACGCTTGCGATCTATTACGGCGAAAGCATCCAGGAGGGTAATGCCCAGGAGTGGATGCGCTTCACGGCGATCTCGGTTTTCCTGGTGGCTGCGCTCAGCGACGGCCTCGACGGCTACGTGGCGCGCCGCTACAATCAGCGCAGCTCGCTCGGGATGATTCTCGATCCCATCGCGGACAAGGGACTGCTCCTCAGTGGAATCATCACCCTCAGCATCAGCAACTGGAGCCAGGTCGATCCCCACTACGGAAAATTCCCGGCCTGGTTTCCAGTGCTCGTGATTACGCGCGATACCGTGATTTTGCTTGGCAGCGCCGTCCTGCATATTTTGAACGGGACCATGCGGGTTCGGCCGAGCTGGACCGGCAAAGTCGCTACCGTCCTGCAGATGGCCGCGATCGCGTGGGTCATGCTCCAAATAAGAATTCCACCGTTGATCTACATCGTTTTCGCTGCCGGATTTTTCACTCTGATCTCGGGCGTGATTTACGTCCGCGACGGCGTGCGACAATTAACCGCGCAAGGACACGCGAACGCCAAGCTCGACTAGAGCGCCAGTCATGGAATCGAAACACGCCGAAGAGAGCGTTGGCACCGTCGCCATCGTCGGACGGCCGAATGTCGGAAAATCCGCGCTCTTCAACCGGCTTGTCGGCCGAAACATCGCCATCGTCCACGATCAACCAGGAATCACACGCGACCGGCTCGCCGCCCTTTCGTCGCGCGGTCGCCGGCCCTTCAGTGTCTGGGACACCGGGGGAATTGGCGGCGCTGGGGAGACGGAGCTGACGGCGCTGGTGCGCCATGCGGCCGATGCAGCCATGCGCGAGAGCGACGTGATTCTCTTCGTCGTCGACGCGCAAGCCGGGCTTAATCCTATCGATCACGAGCTCGCCAAAATGCTGCGCAAGTCCAAGCGCCCCGTCGTTGTCGTCGTGAACAAGATCGACCACGACAAGCATGAAGACCTTGAGAGCGAATTCGCGCAGCTTGGTTTTGACAATTCCGTGCCCATCAGCGCGGCCCACGGCCGTGGCATTTCCGGACTCTTGGAAATCGTCGATATTTTGCTTCCGACGGAATTGGATTCCTCAATCGAAAATCGAAAATCGAAAATCGAAAATCTTCCCCTCTCCCTCGCCATCGTCGGCCGGCCAAATGCCGGGAAATCCTCTCTGATCAATTCGATCCTGCGCGACGCCCGAACCATCGTCAGCGAACTGCCTGGCACCACGCGGGATGCAGTCGACATTCTTTATGAACGGGCCGGGGAAAAATTTCTCCTCATCGACACCGCCGGGATTCGGGCGCGGAGCAAGCATTCCACCTCCGTAGAAGTCTTCAGTGTCATGCGCGCGGAGCGCGCCATCAGGCGCGCGGACCTTTGCGTTCTGGTGATCGACCTGACGAGCGGGGTCACCTCGCAGGACAAGAAAATCGCCGGCTTGATTCAGGAGGCCGAGAAACCTTGCCTGATCGTGCTGAACAAATGGGACCTGGTGAAGCCCACGCCCGGAGCGAAAGGGGCGATGGAGCGAACGATTGTCGACGTCCGGGAGCGCATCTTCTTTCTCGAGTACGCGCCGGTCCTCGTCGCTTCCGCCCTGACCGGAGAAAACGTGGAGCAGTTGTTTCACCTCATTGGCACCATCCGGCGTGCGGCCGGAGTTCGCATTGGCACGGGCGTTCTGAATCGGATGTTGCGGACGGCGTTCGAAGAAAATCCGCCGCCAATGATCGGGACCAGACGCTTGAAGTTATTCTACGCCGCCCAGACGCGCGGAGAAAATGACGTCACAGTCTCGGCGATGAAATTCGTTCTCTTCGTCAACCAGCCGAAGCTTCTGAGCGACAGTTACAAGAGGTATCTCGAGCGACGGATTCGAGCCATGTCGCCCTTTCCCGGATTGCCGGTGCTTTTGAGTTGCCGGGCTCGAAGCGAATCGGAACGACGTGCTTCCGCACGCGCCCGCTGAACAATCTGGAGACGGCCTGCCCTCAGGCCGTTGAGAGTTTGTTGCAACGCGTTTTCTCTCCGGCACGAGGGCGTGCCGGCTCCAAAGCCTTCCGAGCAATATCTTGATCGAACGATTTTCCGCCGTACCTGTCTCACCTTTCTTATGAAATCGACGCAGGAGATCACGCAGCAGGTGCAGGAAATGGGGCAATGGATTCCGCCGCTGCGCGAACAGATTGGCCGCGTCGTCATTGGACAAAAATATCTGGTCGACCGGCTCCTTCTCGGATTGCTCGCAAACGGCCACATCCTGCTCGAAGGCGTCCCAGGCCTGGCCAAGACCTTGACAGTGAAAACCCTGGCGGCGTGCATTCAAACCGGCTTCCAGCGTTTACAATTTACGCCGGACCTGCTGCCGGCCGATCTGATCGGGACGCTCATCTACAATCCGCGCACCGGCGAATTCACCACAAAACTCGGCCCACTCTTCTCGAACCTGATCCTGGCCGATGAAATCAATCGCGCCCCCGCCAAGGTGCAGAGTGCGCTCTTGGAAGCGATGCAGGAGCGGCAGGTGACGATCGGCGAAACAACCTATCCGCTTTCCGATCCGTTCCTCGTTCTCGCGACCCAGAATCCGCTCGAGCAGGAAGGCACCTATCAACTCCCCGAAGCGCAGCTCGACCGCTTCATGTTGAAGCTGCACATCGGCTACCCGGAAAAAGCCGAGGAGCGCCAGATTCTCGATCGGATGGCTACCTCCGCGCCGAATCTGAACGTTATGCCAGTGGTCGATCCGCAGCGGATCATCGCCGCGCGTTCGGTGGTGAATGAAATCTACATCGACGATCGCGTGAAGGACTACATCGTCGACGTCGTCTGGGCCACGCGCGACCCGGGCGCTTACAATTTGAAAATGGAAGGCCTGGTTCGTTACGGCGCCTCTCCACGAGCAACCATCTACCTCGCACTGGCCGCTCGCGCTCACGCCTTCCTGAACGGTCGCGGTTACGTGACTCCCCAGGACATCAAGAGCGTTGGGACTGACGTCCTGCGTCATCGCGTCATTGTCAGTTACGAAGCGGAAGCCGAGACGATCACGAGTGAGACCATCGTCGATCGCATCTTCGCCGGCCTGCCGGTGCCGTGATCATGTCGTCATCCCGAGCGAAGTCGAGGGATCCCGTGATGTAACCGAGAAGGCAACGAATGCTTCATCAGAATTACTTTGTTTACATGCTCACGAATGATGACCGCCACACCGTCCTGTACATCGGCATTACCAATAGCTTGGAGCGGCGTTTAACAGAACACGGCGAGAGGAGTCGTTCTCATTTCACTCGGCAATACAACGCTCACAAGCTCGTTTACTTTGAAGCGTACGCCGATCCGCGAAGCGCGATCGAGCGCGAGAAGCAGCTGAAAAAATGGTCACGGATGAAAAAAGAGGCGCTAATCGCGAAGAGGAACCCTGAATGGCGAAATCTGCCGGATGAAATGTGCGCGACAAAAGCAGTCGGAGGTGCTCGGTAATGCCACGGGATCCCTCGACTGCGCTTCGCTCCGCTCGGGATGACGGGCCGGCGAAGACTCCAGCGGAAATTCTCAAGAAAATTCGCGCCCTCGAGATCAAAACCAAGGGCCTCGTCCAGACGATGTTTGCCGGCGATTACCACAGTGTCTTCAAGGGACGGGGCATGAACTTCGAGGACGTGCGCGAGTATCAGCCGGGCGATGAGATCCGCGCGATTGACTGGAACGTCACGGCTCGGCTCGGGACGGCGTTTGTGAAAAAATTCACCGAAGAACGGGAATTAACGGTGGTCCTTGTCGTGGATGTGAGCGCTTCGGGAAATTTTGGGAGCGTCTCGCAGTCGAAACGGGAACTGGCCGCCGAGGTCGCATGCCTGCTCGCTTTCAGCGCCATCCGCAATAACGACAAAGTCGGGCTGCTTCTCTTCAGCGATCGCGTGGAGCTGTTTATCCCGCCGAAGAAAGGGCGTTCGCACACGCTGCGCATCATTCGCGAGATCTTGTTTTTCGAACCGGCGGGGCGCGGCACCGCGCCGGCCCTCGCGCTGGACTACTTGAACAAGGTCGTCACCCGGCGCGCCGTTGTTTTCTTCGTCTCGGATTTCCAAACCAGCGATTTCACACGCGAACTTTCGGTGAGTGGACGCCGGCACGATTTCATCGCGGTCCACGTCCAGGACCAGCGCGAGGAGCATTTGCCAAACGTCGGCCTCATCACGCTCGAGGATGCCGAGACCGGCGAACAGATTGAGATCAACACCGGCGACCGGACGACGCGGACCAGATTCAGCGCCCTTGCCGAAACCCGGCGAGTCGAGCTCAATCGCATCCTGCGCCGGAACAACATCGACGCGATCTCGCTTCGAACGGGCGAAAACTACCTGCCAGCTTTGCGATCGTTTTTTAAACAGCGCGAGCGGCGCCTGGCGGTGCGATGAACTTCTTCCTGGCTGTCGCGGATATTCACGAAATCGCGCAACCGGTCGATTACTCGCTCGTGCCTCCGTGGGTAATCTACGGCGCCGTCATCCTCGGCCTCACCGTTCTCGGATTGATTGGCTGGTGGATTCGAAAACGATCGCTCCGCCCGAAACTCGTGCCATCGCCGCGGGCGCGTGCTTTGGAGCAGCTCAAACGCATCGGTCGTGAAATGGAAATGCTGACCCCGTACGAATTCAGCATCGCCGTCTCCGACATCCTGAGACACTACGTGACCGAACAATACCAATTGCCGGTCACCCGCCAGACCTCGGTGGAATTCCTCAGCCTGCTGGCGAAAGCCTCACCTTTTTCTGCGGATGAGTCTTCGTTGCTCGAGGATTTTCTTGGCCGGTGCGACTTAATCAAGTTCGCGCGCTACGACGCGACGCCGGACGACAGTCGACGGCTGCTGGAAGAGGCGACGCAATTCGTCGAGGGAGGCAAACTTGAACCTGCGTGATTGGTTGCCAGAAAATTCAGCGCTGACTTTCGCGCACCCCTGGTTCCTTTTGTTGTTAGTCGCAATCCCGCTTCTTGCCTGGTTCCGCGGGAAGAGCGGGCCGGCCGCGGCCCTGACCTTCTCCTCCACGGCCGTATTGCGGGCTCTCGGCAAAACAAGCGCGGCGCGAGCCGGAAAATTTCTGCGCGCCTTGATTCTGGTAAGCCTGGCGTGCTTCGCCATCGCGATGGCGCGGCCGCAACTGGGCAAGAGCCTCACCCAAGTGGAGGCAAGTGGAATCGACATCATGCTCGCGCTTGATGTGTCCGGTTCGATGCTCACGAAAGACTTCACGATTGGCGGCGAATCGGCCACGCGCGTCGACGCCATCCGGGAGGTGACGCGCAAATTCATCGAGGGCCGGCCCAACGATCGCATCGGTATCATCGCGTTCGCCAGCCGGCCGTACGTGGTGAGCCCAATGACCCTCGACCATGACTGGCTTCTGAAAAATCTCGAGCGCGTGAAGATCGGGCTGGTGGAAGACGGGACCGCGATCGGCTCAGGCATGGCCGCGGCGGCCAATCGTTTGAGCGACAAACGTTCCAAAAGCCATGTCATCGTCCTGCTCACGGATGGCGAAAACAATACGGGGAAAATCCCGCCAAATACCGCAGCGGAAGCCGTCAAGGCGCTCAAAATCCATTTCTACGCCATTGGGGCCGGGATCAACGGCATCGCGCCCACGCCGGTCTTCAATCCGCAAAACGGCAAGCCGATCACGGACATGTTAGGCAACGTCATGTATCAAAATCAACGAGTCCATTTCAACGAGGCGGGGTTGAAGGAAGTGGCGAAGATCGCGGATGGCCAGTTCTACCGCGCCACGGACACAAAATCGCTCGAGCAAATTTTCAGCGACATCGACAAACTGGAGAAGACGACAGTCTCGGTGAAGAAATACCAGCAATACCGCGATTTGTTTCCGGCGTTCATTGCGACCGGATTGGGCCTGCTCCTGGCGCAACTCTTGTTGGCCCAAACGGTTTGGAAGAAATTGCCGTGATGAACTTCGGCGCGCCAGGCTGGTTTTGGGCCCTGCTTCTGATCCCGGGCGCCGTCCTGCTTTTTGCGCGGGCGGAACGTCGGGCCGCGCTGCGTTTGCGCGAGTTCGTCTCCGAGCGCTTGCTGCCCAATCTCGCGCGAACCGTGGACCGGCGCCGCCGCAAATTACGATTTGGGCTGACGCTGCTGGGTGTCATCCTCGCAATTTCCGCGCTCGCCAAACCACGCTGGGGTTACATTTACGAGGACGTGAAACGCAAGGGGCTCGATTTGATCTTCGCGGTCGACACGTCGCGCAGCATGCTTTCTAACGACGTGCAGCCAAGCCGTCTGCAACGGGTCAAACTGGCCGCGCAGGACCTGCTCAATGAATTGCAAGGCGATCGCGTCGGCCTGATCGCCTTCGCCGGACGCGCGTTTTTGCAGGCGCCCCTGACGATTGATTACAGCGCCGCGGTCGCGGCGATCAACGATCTCGACACAAACACGATTCCTGAAGGCGGAACGAATATCTCGGCAGCCATCGATCTGGCGATGCAGACCTACGGAAAAAGTGCGATCGGCAATCGGGCCCTGATTATCTTCACCGATGGCGAGGAGTTAAGCGGCGACGCCATCAAGACGGCGAAAGCCGCCGCCGACGCCGGCGTGCGAATTTTCACGGTCGGGGTGGGCACACCGGAAGGCTCGCTTATTCCGCTCAGCGGTGCAGGGGGCGAGACTGCTTTCGTCAAAGACAGCAACGGACAGGTGGTAAAATCAAAGTTGGACGAAAAACGCCTGAAGGAAATCGCGGAAACAACCGGCGGCTTTTATATTCACCTGGAAGATGGACCGAGATCGATGAAGCAACTGTTTGATGAGGGGCTTCTCCGGATGCAAGCGGGCGAAATCGACGACCGAATGTCGCGCCGCCCGATCGAGCGGTACCAATGGCCGCTGGGCGCGGCACTTTTGGTTTTCGGCGGGGCGTTTCTTCTTCGCGAACGCAGACGCGAGCGAGGGCGTGCCGCACCGGCGCGAACCGTCACCGCAAGGCGCGCCTTGGCGACGGCGGCTGCGGTTCTATTGTTGTTTGGCGGCACCTGTCTGGCCGCCGCACCCGGTCTCGACGCCTATCGCAACGACAATTATTCCGAGGCCTATCAGCAATTTGAAAAGACCTTAAAAGAGCATCCGAACACCCACGCGGCCGACAGGATCGAATTCGATGCCGGAACCGCGGCCTACAAACTGGGGAACTACAACCAGGCGCTGGAATGGTTCAGTCGCTCCTTGCTTTCCCAGGACAAATCGCTCCAGGAAAAGAGCCATTACAACATTGGGCGAACGCTCGAGGAACGCGCCGATACCGCCGAAACGAACGAGAAGACGCTTGGTGATCTCCACAACGCCCAATCGCATTACGAAGAGGCGCTGAAGCTCGATCCGAACGACGAACGGGCCCGGGCGAATCTCGAAGAGGTGAAGAAGAAGATCGAGCGCCTGAAGCAGAACCCGAAGAAGAAACCAACACCTCCACCCAAATCCGAGAAGGACAAGAAACAGGACCAGAAAGACCAGCAACAAAAAGATCAGCAGTCGAAGGATCAGCAATCGAAAGACCAACAACAGAAGGATCAGCAACAGAAGAACGACCAGGATCAACAGCAGCAGCAATCCAGCGGCAACGACCAGCAGCAGCAACAGCAACAAGCCAAGAACGACAAAAACCAAAAGCAGGAACCAAAAGCCGGCGAATCACCCAGTCCTTCCCCGGGCAGCGACCAGCAGAAGGAGAATCAGCCCGGTTCATCCCCCTCGCCTTCGGCCGACAAAGGAAGTGGCGCGGACAAGAAACAGGACAAACAACAGCCGACGAACGGCGAACCGGACGCGTCGCCGTCCCCTTCCCCGTCCGACGAAGGCAGCCCGTCGCCTTCGCCTGGTCTCGGCGAAGGTCCCCAGCCTGAGGGTTCGCCGAGCGCAAGCCCGGGGTCGTCGCCGGGCAAGAAATTGTCGGGCGATTTAAAGGCGGCGGGCGAAGACAACTCAAAGGAAACCCCGCAGGATGCCCAGGCGGTCGAAGCAGAGCCGGAAAAGGAAGGTCAAATGAGCGAGAAGCAAGCGCAGCTCCTCTTGCAGTCAATGAAGGACGAAGAGCAGCGGGTGCAACTTGATGAACGCAAGGCGGCGCGACATGTCTATAAGGACTGGTAGGAACCGGTCCCGCCCGATGTTTCAGACGCTTTCATTTCGATCGGCCATTTTTCCGCGCGCGGCTCTCGCGGCCGTTTTCGCTTTTCTCGCAGCGCATCATTCCTGGGCAGCCAACGCAGATGTCACCGCGGTCCTGAGCAATTCGAACACCACCGTCGGACAGCCGGTTCAGCTCCAGATAAAAGTAACTGGTTCGGCGAGCGCGAAGCCTCCGGGCGAAATCGCGGTGGATGGATTGGACATTCGCTTCAGCGGCCAATCCCAGCTGCTGGAGGGCCGCAATTTCCAATTCACCTACAGCTACATTTACAATTACACGGTGATGCCGCTCAAGGCCGGCACATTCAAGATTCCGCCCCAAAGGGTCGAAGCCGGCGGCAGCGCGTTGCGAACTCCGGAACTCACGTTGCAGGTGGCGGCCGACTCTGCGACGGCGCAATCACCGCGCTCGAAATCGTCGACCTCAATCGACCCGACCAAGATCGCTTTCGTCGAGCTGACCCTGAGTAAGACAAATGCCTACGTCGGTGAAATGATCCCCGCCGTCGTGCGGGTGGGGTTCAACGTTCGCACGCCGGTGGAATCACTGGGCAACGGAGCCGAAATAACCGGCCAGGGATTCACTGCCCAAAAAATGCGTGAACCTCGCCAGACCATTGAAACAATCAGCGGCAGGACCTATCAGGTCTTCACCTTCAAGACCGCGCTCTCGCCGGCGCGGAGCGGCAAGATCGAGGTGGGTCCCGTCCAGGTAGACGCGGTGGTTCGCATCCCGCGCCCGAATTCACGCAGTCAAAGCATGCCGCGCGACCTCTTCGACATGAACGATCCGTTCATGGACAATTTCTTCCGCGACCCTTTGTTCGCACCAAGCACGCCGCAGGAAATAAAAATCAAAAGCGAACCAGTCCTGCTCGATGTGAAATCGTTGCCGCCAGGCGCGCCGGCTGATTTCGGCGGAGCGGTCGGCAATTTTTCCCTCGAGACGGTGGCCAAGCCAAAGAGCGCGCAAGTCGGCGACCCGTTCACTGTCACCGCGACAATCACCGGCAGAGGGAATTTTGACCGGGTCACGGCGCCCTCCTTCGAAGATGAGCAAGGGTGGCACAAATATCCGCCATCGGCTGATTTCAAGCAGGATGACGACATTGGGATCAGCGGAACAAAAACGTTCGAGACGGTGCTGAGCGCGAACGAGCGCAAGGAAAAGATCCCGGCGCAGCTCTTTACTTATTTCGACCCGGCCAAGGAACAGTATGTGACGCTTCGCGCAGAACCGATCCCGGTTCGCGTGGAAGGGGGAGCCGCTCCGAGCGCCCCAACAGCGCCAGCCTCACAGGCCCCAACCGCCGCGGCCCCTCAGGCGCCGCGCGCCGCCTCGCAGCAGGAAATTCTTCATCAGCTAACGGAGCTCCCGGCGGAATCGCAGTCGTTTATTCCTCTTTTTGCCCGGCCGACTTTCTGGCTGGCGCAATTGATTCCGCTGCTGGCGCTGCTCGGCTTTGTCGGCTGGAAGATTCGTCGCGCCCACTTGAACAACCGCGAGGCCCGGCGACGCGAAGCCCTGCAACATGAGGCCGCCGCGCTCCAGCGAAGTCTGCGACGCGAGGATGTTTCGCCCGAAGAATATTTCTCCAGAGCTTCGCGCGCGGTTCAACTGAAGACGGCGCTGGTCCGAAACCTCGATCCGAACGCGGTGGATGCCGACGTCGCGGCCTCGGCCTTCAAAATGGATGAAGCGACCCGGACCCGGCTGCGGCGTTTGTTCGAGAAAAGCGATGAAGCTCGGTACAGCGGCGGCGGAAACGGCATCCGACTCCTGCCGGCGGAAACGCGGAACGAACTGCTCGAGTTGATCGATAATCTCCGGCCATGAAGAAACGGTTTTGCCTGTCTATCGTAGCGGTTGCGCTTGTCCTCGCTGGCGCCGTTTCGGCTGCGGACGAGAGCGTGTTCGCCAAAGCCAATCAGGCTTACAACGAAAGTCGTTTCAAGGAAGCGGCCGACGGGTACGAAAGCCTTGTTCGGGCAGGAAACTGGAGCGCGAATTTGTTTTACGATCTGGGCAACACGCGGTTCCGGCTGGGCGATTTCGGGAACGCGATCCTGAATTACGAGAGAGCGCTCGCGCTCGATCCGCGCCATCCGGAGGCGGACGCCAACCTGCGGCTCGCCCGGGACGAGGCGCGCGCCCTCGAGCTGAGAAAGGACTGGATCGAACGCTATGCGGGCATGGCGACCGTGAAGCAATACTCGATCGCCGCGGCCGTTGGCTTTTGGTTCGCGTTGTTCATCGCCGCTCAGCTGTTGTTGTCGCGCCGGCGTTCCGCGGGACGGATCGCAGTTATCGCGATGAGTCTCCTCGTCAGTGGGGTTTCGATTTTTGCAATTTACACCCTTGAAAATGGTACGCGCGGGAACGCCCTGGCCGTGGTGACGGGCAAGGAAATCGTGGCCCGGCTCGCGACGGCGGACGATGCCAAGAGCGTTTTGCTTTTGCCTGCGGGCAGCGAAATCAAAATCCTGAGCGACCGGGGCGATTGGATTTACGCCGCCCTCCCAAACGACCAGCGCGGCTGGATCCCGGCAAGCAGTGCCGAGCGGGTGCGGCTGTAGCGCGCTGCAGTGTCATCCGCGAGGTCGCCGCGGCGACCGAGGGATGACACAGGCTCATCGCGCACGCTGACATGTCGGGTTGTGGACCCCGCCAATGTCCCTCATCTTGAGGGCGCATGAAGGCGGAAATGGATATCGGAACGGACAAGAAAGCGTTCCAGATAAATCTCGACGCGAAGAAGTACGGCACTTTTGCGGAGATCGGCGCAGGCCAGGAAGTGGCCCGCCGTTTTTTTCACGTGGGCGGCGCGGCGGGAACCGTAGCCAAAACCATGTCGGCGTACGACATGACCTTCAGCGATGCGATTTATGGGCCCGCGGATCGATACGTCAGTCGGAAGCGCCTCCAGACGATGCTCGATCATGAGTACAGTCTTTTGATCGAGCGGCTGGATCAGAAGCTCGGAGGTGTCCGCACATTTTTCGTTTTCGCCGATACCGTGGCGGCGCGCAATTTCAAGGAGCACAACGAATCGCACGGATGGCTGGGCGTGCGCTTCCAAATGGAGCCCCGCGGCGAGCCGAGCCAGATCATCATTCACGTCCGAATGCTTGATGAATCCAACGTCGATCAGCAGGAAGCGCTCGGAATCATCGGAGTGAACCTGCTCTTCGGCGCGTTCTATCATGAGCAGCCGGAAAAACTGATCGCGTCGCTCCAGGAAAATCTGGCGCCGGAGCGGATCCAGGTGGACTTGATCAAGTTTTCCGGGCCAGCCTACGCGAACGTCGACAATCGGTTGATGAGTCTGCAGCTCGTCAGCCAGGGCCTGACTGATGCGGTGATTTTCACGGCGGAGGGCGGCGAGATGGTGCAGGCGGCCGACATTCTCTACAAGAAAGCAATTCTGGTGGAACGAGGCCGTTTCCGGCCGGTGACCTACGCGACAAATGACATGCTCAACGGGGCGCGATCGGCGTTCTTGAAACAGTCGGGCTGCTCTGATGCGGAACTCGTCGTTTTGATGGAGATGACCCTCGAGAACCTGCTCGCCGAAGGGCAATTGAATCACGCCGATTTTCTCGCGCGGGTGGACATTCTCGGCGCGCTCGGGCGCACGGTCATCATCTCAAAATTCGGCGAATATTTCCGCCTGGCCTCCTACCTTTCGCGTTACACAAGCCGGATGATCGGCCTGGTCATGGGGGTGCCCAGTCTCCTGGAGATTTTCGACGAAAAATATTACCTCGCTCTGGAGGGCGGGATCCTGGAGGCGCTCGGCCGAATGTTTAAGAGCGGCCTGAAACTTTACGTGTATCCGATGATCGACGAGCAAACCGGCGATCTGATCACGGCGCAGAAGCTGGAGGTCGCGCCGAACCTGCGGTCGCTTTACCGCTACCTGATCGAGAACGAATTCATCCAGGAGATCACCGATTACAATCCCCAGTATTTGCGGATCCACCCGCCGGAAACGCTGGCGAAACTCCAATCAGGCGATGCTGAATGGGAGACGATGGTGCCGCCGGAAGTGACCCGAATGATCAAGGACCGACAATTCTTCGGATACCGGGCCGCCGGCGCCCTTTAACCTGTTCGGTGGACGAACTATTGTTTAGCGCCAGGGGCTACGCGGTATCGGTTTGATCAAGGGTATGGTGGCAGTGAAGCGACCGCCTCTTTGATTCGCGCTTTCAGCGCTGGGCGTTGTGGCGAAACGTTTCCCTGGGGGGTTGCCCGAGGCTTGCATGAACCGGCGCCCTTGGCGCTCAAACCCTATTGGGCGCGGTGCCTTGGTTTTTCGAAATTCAGGAATCTCCCCAAAAGCCGCCCACCCGCCTTCTCGGGGTTTCGGCGTGGCAGGCAGGGCGGCTGCTACAGGGGGCGGATGGGACAGAAGCCCGCTTTCTGGGCACGCTTCCGGCTATATGGAACCAGCATCATGGCGCGGCGCGGAAATTCTGTCTTTGGCATCGATCTCGGCAAGCACGTTTTCAAAGGCGTTCTCCTTCAGAAAAAGGGTGACGACCGTTTTGTCCTGACGAGCTATGCCTCGCGGGAGGTCCCGGAGGAATTGAAAACGCCCGAGGATCTCGCTCAGCAGCTCAAGCTTCTGTTTAAAGACCTGGGCGGCAGCGCGAAAGGATGCGCCATTGCCATTTCCGACCCAGCCTCGCTCCTCCGCATTATCGAGCAGCCAAACACGCCCATTGATCTTTTGCGGAACGCTCTTCGACTCAACGGCCTCGCCGTTCTGAACCAGGAGTGCAGGGATTTCGTGCTCGACTGCGCGCCGGTCCTCGCGGAAGAAGCGAACGGTCATGCGACCAATGGCACCAACGGCGCCGCCGTTGCCGAGGAAGAGTTGAATGGCCAGAATGGCGTCGCCAAGACGAAGTATCTGGTGGGCGGCATGTTGCGCCCGACGGTCAAACAAATCTCCGAGGCGTGCGCCAAGACGCGGACGGCCGCGGACATTATTCAGCTCGCGCCGGTCTGTTCGTTCAACGCGTTCGAATTCGCTTACCCGGAGATCTTCGCCAAGGACGCTTTTCTGCTGCTCGATATGGGCCACCTGCAAAGCACCGTCCTGATCGGCAGCAAAAAGGAACTGGTCCTTGTGCGCAGCATCGATTACGGAGGCAAGGCCCTGACGCAAGCCTTGACCGCGGACGGTGCGCTCGACGCCAACGCAGCCCGCCTGATGATGGAGCAAGGTGACGCCGGCATGGCGGACATCTGCCGCACTTCCCTCACCCGGCTCGCTACCGAAGTGCGCAATTCGATTGGATTTTTCGAAGGCCAGCACGACCAGAGCATTCACCGGATTTTTGTTTCAGGGGGGCTTGCCCGCACCGAGACCATTTTGCAAACGCTGAGCGACGAACTGGGATTGCCCTGTGAAATCTGGGACCCGCTCGAAACCTGTGAAGTGGCATTGCCACCCGCAAAACGCCAGGCGTTGCCGAACGAATTTGTCTCGTTGAACGTCGCGTGCGGCGCGGCCTTCGAATATCTGCGGAACTGACACGCGCAAATGGCTCTCCACCTCAACCTCCTCCACGAGGAAATCCTCCAACAACGCCAGCGCCAGCGCGATCCGCTCAAGATCGGCGTGATGGTGCTCGGTGCGCTCGGCGCGCTCATGCTCGTCTATTACCTGTGGAACGCCTACAAGGTCCTCGAAATTCGCAACCGCCTCGGCCAGGTGCAGCATGATTGGGCGAAGGTCGAACCGAAAGTCACCGCCGCCCAAAAGCGTTCCGCGGAACTGAACAGCATTATCAGCACGACCAAGGTGCTCGACGGCATGATCGACGGCCGCTTTTTCTGGGCGCCGTTTCTCGAAAAACTTTCCCGCTGCGTTGCGCTCAACGCGCAGTTGACAAGCATCGACGGCAGCGTCCTCGATGACGGCCGGATCAGCATCGTGATCGAAGGCCTGGCTGCAGGGCGCGAACCCCGCGCCGCCGCGGAAGAACTTCGGCAACTGCTCCTGGAGCAACTCGGACAAAGCTATGCCGAAGTGAAGGTTGAATTCAAATCGCTCGAAGATCTCGACACCATCGTGAACATCGGCGGTTCGAACATGGCCATGGCCCGTTTTGGATTGAACGTCACTTTCGCCACCGCTGCGGCCAAACCTTCCCCGACGCCGGGGCCCCGCACCAAAGTCCGGGAGCCAAAGTAATGAAAATCCAGGTCAAGCTTTCCAAAGATCAAATCAAGAAACTGATGCTCAGCGCGATGGGTTTCGTCGTGCTCGTCTATGTCTATTTCAGTTTCTTCCTCGGCCCGCTCAACACCAGCCGCGACACCATGCTGGCGCAGATCGACGAGCTTCAGAACAAGGTGGCCAGCTCAAAAAGCGAGCTGACGAAAACAAGCAATCTTGAAAAACAGGCGGACGCCTCCACCAAGCGTTTCGCCGCTCTCAAAGCCCTCAGCCCGGAAGGCGCCCCTATCGCCTGGTTCCCACCGCGGATGAAGGCGTTCTTCGCGAACCAGGAGATCGACAAGACCACAGCCCGTCTCGAGACCAGCGTCGCGTTCAAAGAAACCGATCTTGCCAACTGGATGCGCTACAACTGGCTGCTCGAGCTGCCCCAGGCTGACTTTTCGACCCTTGGCAAAGCAGTCGCCTCCCTCGAAAACAGTGAGCCCCTTCTTTCGATCATGCGCATCAGCATCAAGGCGCTGCCGGAAGATCCGCAGTTCCAACAAATCACACTCAGCGCGAGTACCGCAATGGTGAAACGATGAAAACGATCCTGGCTATCCTGACTCTAAGTGCGCTTTCGCTCCCCTGCCTCCGCGCCGAGGACGCACCCGCCATTGTGTTGAAAAACAAATCGTCCTTCACGATGGACGCGAGCGGCCGCAGTCCTTTCTGGCCCATCGGCTGGAAACCCGTCGCGCGCGTTCAGAACACGACCGAGCACACGGGCCCCGACATCCTTCCGTCTGCATTTGTTGTCAGTTCCATCACGTTTGACCAGGGTAACCGCTTCGCCATCATCAACGGGAAAGCGATGCAGGAAGGCCAGGTATTCGGCCTCCAACTCGGCAACCAGACGTATCAGCTGACCGTCAAATCGATTGAAGACGGCCGTGTTATCCTGGCCCGCCGCGACCAGGAAATCATCGTCCCCTTGCGCCGGAAGTAGTTCGCGCGGAAGACAGACTGCAAGTCTCTGTTCTGGCGCGACCAAAAAAGATCATCGTCCGGCCAATCCGCCCTAATCCTAAACCTTCTCCTAACGGGAGAAGGAACGAGGAACCAAACCGCGGCTCCTCGATCACGCGATCAACTTCGCGAAGCGTTCGCGATTGTCCTCCTCCACGAGATCAGTCATGCGCTGGCGTGCCGCCAAACCGGAGAATCCCCTCTCCCTGAGGAAGAGGGCTGGGGTGAGGGCCAGTTTGATGGCGTCACATCCCGGTCGATTCCACCCGCGAGAGCGGGATGAACTCACTCTCGTGGAGCACGATTCGTTTGGTTCCGCGCAATAGTTTCCACCATTCAACCGCGCTGCCGGCTGCGATCAGAAAGACAAGCGCGACGAAACAGAGAGCGACCAGGGCGTCGAAGCGCCAGATCGCGGCCTGACGCATCATTTCGGCGGCTTTGGTTGCATCGCTCACCGACACTGCCGCGCGCGTGAGCGAATCCGCGCCGCTCAGGAATCCGAGTCTTGGATCAGTCGAAAAAATCTTGAGGTAGGCCGCGCTAAATGTGACCACGGCCATGAAGCAAAGCGGCACAAGTGTCACGAAAAGGTAGCGCACTTTACCCATCTTGATCAGCACAGTGGTGCCGAGGCAGAGCGCAATGATCGAGAGCAATTGATTCGCGAGCCCGAAAAGCGGCCAGAGGCTGTTGATGCCGCCCAGCGGATCGATCACGCCCTGGTAAAGGAACCAGCCCCACGCGGCGACGAGCAGGAAGCTCGAGAAAAGATTCGCGCCCCACGAGCTCGTATTACCAAGCGGCTTCCACAAATTCCCCAGCAAATCCTGCAATAGAAACCGCCCGACGCGCGTCCCGGCATCGAGGGTGGTCAAAATAAACAGCGCCTCGAACATGATGGCGAAATGGTACCAGAGTGCGAGCGCCATCGGGTTCGACGTGACGCGCGAGAACATGTGCGCCATTCCCACCGCGAACGTCGGCGCTCCCCCAGCCCGGTTGAACATCGTTTTCTCGCCGAGATCGGTCGCGAGCTTCTGCATGTCGGCCTCGGTGACGGGGAAACCGGCGGCCGTGATTTTCGTCACCACTTCGGCCGGAGTGCCTTTGGTATTGATCGCGAAATATTCGCCTGGTTGCAGGACGCAGGCGGCGATCATTGCCATGAGCGCAACCATCATCTCGGTGACCATCGCGCCGTAGCCAATGTCACGAATGCGCGACTCGCGCGCGATCATCTTGCAGGTGGTGCCCGAGGCAATCAGCGAGTGAAAACCGGACACTGCTCCGCAGGCGATGGTGATGCAGACGAAGGGAAAGACGGGGCCGGCAAAAACTGGTCCGGAGCCGTCGATGAACCGCGAGATGGACGGCATCAAAAGCGTCGGGCGCAGAAGAACGACTGCAGCAGCCAGGGCAGCAACCGTCCCGAGCTTGAGGAAAGTGCTGAGGTAGTCACGTGGTGTAAGCAACAGCCAGACGGGCAGAATCGAGGCGGCCAATCCATAAATCATCACCGCCCAGGCCAGCCATTTTTCGTCCTGGCGAAACCAACTTTCGACCGCCGGATAACTGACGAGGAATTGTCCGCCCCATACCCCGAGACCGAGACCCACAATTCCGAATACCGTCACCCATTTTACGCTGACTTTCCCGGTCCGTAATCCCAGACCCATGATCATCGCGACCGGAATGGTCGTGGCGATGGTGAAGATGCCCCACGGACTCTTGGCCAGCGCCTGCACCACCACCAGCGCCAGCACCGCCATGATCATGATCATGATGAGGAGAACACTCACCAGGGCGAGCGCGCCGACGCCGCGCCCGATCTCTTCCTTGACCATTTGTCCCAGAGTTTTTCCGCGACGCCGGACAGAGCTGAACAGCACAATCATATCGTGCACGCCGCCGCCCAGCGTTGCGCCGATCAGAATCCAAAGCGTTCCCGGCAAAAATCCAAACTGCGCCGCGAGAACCGGACCAACCAGCGGGCCGGGGCCGGCGATGGCCGCGAAATGATGGCCGAACACCATCCAGCGATTCGTCGGCACGAAATCCTTGCCGTCATCATGCGCAATGGCCGGCGTGGCGCGCTCGTCGTTCAGGACGAGAACTTTGGCTGCCAGCCATTTGCTGTAGAAGCGGTAGCTGATCGCGAACGTGCAGAGACCCGCGATCACGATCCAGAGCGCGCTGATTTGTTCGCCGCGGGAAAGCCCAAGGACGGCCAACGCCAGCAATCCCAAAGCGCTGACGGCGATCCAAAGCAGTTTTTTCCAGATATTCATCAATTGAATCCGAGGCGAGCTGATGAGATTTTAGGCGAAAGGAAGGTTGCCTGACAACAACAGGTAGGGACGCTTTTCCAAAGCGGTCCGACTTGCCTGCGGAGTCAGCGCGGCCTCAGAGGATTGTCGGACGCCTCGGAAAGGCGTCCCTGCCTGAGAAAATTTACGATGCAGTTATCTTACAAACTTCGAAAAGTGCTGAGCGGCGACGCGTATGCGAGCGCCCGACGGCACGTGAAACAATGGGTAATCGGCCGTGCGCCGCTTGGTTTTGACGCGGCCCGGATCACCCAGACCATCGACCGCGACAAATTCCAGGAAGTCTACACTCGCTACGCCATGGACGATCCGGGGGACGAGTGGCCGAAATATCTCGAGATCGAGCGCTGGATGGAGATCAACCTGAAGCGGGTGCGCGATCTCGGACTCGATCTCGGCGGGCGCAAGCGCGTGCTCGATATCGGGTGCGGCACCGGGTATTTCCTCTACATCTGCAAGTATCTCGGCCACGACGTTGTCGGCATGGACTTGGACATCGAGCCCGGCTTCACGGAGATGGTCGACCTGCTTGGGGTGAAACGCGTCATCTGGCGCATTGAAGCGTATCAGCCGCTGCCCGATCTCGGCCCCAGGTTCGACGTGATTACCGCCCACATGATTTGTTTCAACGGGCACAAGAGCGACAAGCTTTGGAGGATTTCAGAGTGGGAATTCTTTCTCGACGATCTCGCGGAAAATCACCTCGTGCCCGGCGGGCAGGTTTGCCTGGAACTCAACCGCGAGTATGACGATTCGCTCTACACCCCGGAACTAAAAGCTTATTTCGAAGCCCGCGGCGCCGACGTCCACACGCAACGCGTTCTGTTCAATCCATTGCGGCCCGCGCCTGCCGCAGTTGCGCCAGCTGGTCGCTGAAATCAGCCTGCCGTTGCCGGTGTTCCTGGACCACGGCGACCGGAGCCCGCTCCACAAAGGAAGCATTCGAGAGTTTTGCCTCCACCGTGCGCAGTTCGCCTTCGAGCCTGAGGATCTCCTTGTCCAGCCGCCCTCGCTCCGCCGATTGATCGGCGGTCGCCAGGATTAGATACAGCTCCCCGAGCGGGGTGACCGCGACCGGCACTCCCGCATCGGGCTGAAATTTCGAATCGACCTTCAGTTCTTCGGCATGGAGGAGCCGCGCCATCGTCGGCAGTTCCTGGTTTTCAATTTCTCCAGCGGGCCGGAGAATGAAGGCAGCCTTCTTGTTTGAAGGAACTCTTGAGATAGCGCGCAGATTTCTGCCGGACTGAATGGTTTCATAGATCTTCGCCGCCTTCTGCCGGGCTTCGGAGATTCTTTCCTGTGAAATCGTCGCCAGTGCCGGGATGGGGAGCGGACCAAACTGAATGGTGGCGTCCTTCTCCCCGGCAAATCCAAGCAACGACCAAAGTTCCTCCGTGATGTGCGGCATGAATGGATGCAGCAACCGCACAAATCCGGAGAGCACAAAATCCATCACTCCGAGGACCGACGCTTTCCGCGCTTCATCCTCGCTGAAGATGTCCGTCTTCGCGGCCTCAATGAACCAATCGCAATAATCGCCCCAGAAAAAATCGTAGAGCCTCTGGGCGACCTCATTGAACTTGTAGCCGCGATAAGCCGTTTCAGTCGCGATGAGAAGTTCATTGAAGCGGGCCAGGACTTCGATCGAATAAATCGAGAGCGCGTGGTCCTCCGGGCGCGCCGCGGCCTTGCTGGGTCCATGCATCTGGCGGAAACGCGCTGCATTCCAAAATTTTGTCGCGAAGTTGCGGCCTTCCTCGATCTGCTTTTCATCGAAGGCGATGTCCTGGCCGCTCGGCGAGATCCGCATGAGCCCAAAGCGCAGACCATCCGCGCCGAACTTTGCCATGAGGTCAAGCGGGTCGGGCGAATTGCCTAACGATTTCGACATCTTGCGCCCCTGTTTGTCCCGGATAAGTCCAGTTAGAAAGACATCACGAAACGGGATGTTGTCTTCGAGCCGCTCGGATTTGCCCGGCTTAAACTCCAGCCCCGCGATGATCATGCGCGCGACCCAAAAGAAAATGATGTCGGGTCCCGTCACCAAGGCAGCGGTAGGATAAAATTTCCGCCGCGTCTCTTCATCCATCGTTTCGTAAGCCCAAAGCCACGACGAGAACCAAGTATCGAGTGTATCGGGATCCTGCGTCCAATTCTCGGGATCGGGTGGCGGCTCAAGTCCGACGTAAATCTTCTCGCTTTCCGGTTTCTGGTTTCCGGTCTCCGATTTCCGATACCACGCCGGTATCCGGTGCCCCCACCAAATCTGGCGGCTGATGCACCAATCCTGGATGTTCTCGAGCCACTGCGCGTAAACCTTCTCCCAGTGCGGGGGAAAAAAGCGGATGAGATGGTCACGCACCACCTCGAGCGCTTCTTTGGTTTTCGGATAACGCAGAAACCATTGTTCGCTCAGGCGCGGCTCGATCGGCACTTCGCTCCGCTGGCTGAACCCGACGCTGTTTTCATGCGTTTCCTCTTTTGCCAGCAAATGTGCTTCCGACAATAACTCGGCGGCCTTCTGGCGAGCGGCGAAACGATCCAGGCCATCAAGCTCTGGCACAGCCGGACAATTGATCCTCCCATCGGGATGAAGAACGTCGATGACCGGCAGCGAATGCCGCACCCCGATCTCGAAGTCGACCTTGTCATGGGCGGGCGTCACTTTCAGGACACCAGTCCCAAATTTCGGATCGATCGCCGCGTCACCGACGATCGGAAGTTTCTCGCGAGCGAGCGGGCGCCAGACCTGTTTGCCGATCAACTCGTGATAGCGCGGATCGTCCGGATGAACCGCGACCGCCGTATCGGCCATGATCGTTTCCGGTCGCGTCGTCGCCACTTCCAGAAAACGGCCGGGCTCATCGACTATCTCGTAGCGCACGTAGTAGAGCTTCCCCTTCTGCGGTTGCGAGATGACTTCTTCGTCGGAAAGCGCCGTTTGCGCTGCGGGGTCCCAATTGATCATGCGCCGGCCGCGATAGATCAGGCCCTTCTGATACAAATCGACGAACACGCTTTCGACCGCTCTCACGTAATCGTCGTCGAAAGTGTATCGCTGCCGCGACCAATCGCAGGAGCATCCGAGCCGCTTGAGCTGTTGGATGATGATGCCGCCATGCTTGTCCTGCCAATCGACCACCCGCCGGAGAAACTCTTCCCGGCCCACGTCGTGCCGCGTCTTGTTTTCCGTCTTCCGCAGGTGTTTCTCGACCGCCGTCTGCGTGCCGACTCCGGCGTGGTCCGTGCCCGGCAGCCAGAGAACCTCGAAACCTTGCATGCGAGCGCGGCGCGCGAGGATGTCCTGGATGGTGTTGTTCAGGACGTGGCCAAGCGTGAGAATTCCGGTGATGTTCGGCGGCGGGATGACGATCGAGTAAGGGGGCTTCAAAGAATGGACGTCCGCCTGGAAATATCCGGCTTCTTCCCAGCGCGCGTACCATTTCGGCTCGACGGCATTCGGGTCGTAGGTCTTGGACAATTCAGGCATCGCGAGGGAATCATGCGGGCGCGCCGATGGATTGCAAATGGTAGGGCGAGACTCTGTCGAGCCAATATCCTCTCGGAGGGACGTGCTTCTGCACGTCCGACTATGTCGCAGCCGCGAAAACATGGGACGTGCGGAAGCACGTCCCTCCGACTGGGGATCGTCCTCGCTTGATCGGAGCCGCAATAACGATTACGAGCAGGAGCACGAGCTCGCCACCGCGAGTTCGTCCAATCGCGAACATGAGAACGAGGAAGACCAGAACTTGGCGGCGAATCATCTTCGCAGCGCTGTGCCTCGCTTCGAGCTGCGCTGTCTCGCTGGCGGAGGATTGGAATGTCGTCCGCCCAAACAACCGCCCTTACGTGAGTTTTGCCAACGTCGCGCAGTTTTATCAGTTTCCCGAATACACTCGCGTCAGTCGCACCGTCTCTCTTCGGAGCGAGCACCGAACAATTCGCGCCCAGGCCGGCACGAGCGAGCTCTCCATCAATGGGGTCCGGTTCTTGACCCATTTTCCCCTGCTGAATGGCAGCAACGAAGATCTGATTTCAGTCATGGACGTGAGCAAAATCATCGAACCGATCTTGCGGCCGAGCCGCATCCAGAAATCCGAGAAGATCGAGACCGTCGTCCTCGACCCAGGGCACGGCGGCGCGGACCAGGGCGCTTCGAGCAGCTGGGGGAGCGAGAAAAACTTTACCCTCGACGTCGCTCTCGCCGCGCGCCGGGAACTAATCCGCGCCGGCTATCGGGTGGAAATGACGCGCGCGACAGACACCGCCGTCTCTCTCGAAGAACGAGTGAATATCGCCAATCGCTTCTCGCATGCCGTTTTCGTCAGCATCCATTTCAATTCCTCGGCCGGCGGCGCGGGCGTGGAAACCTTCGCGCTCGCGCCAGAAGGGGTGACCTCGAACATGTCGAGCGAGCATCATGTCTCGGCCGCCGACGTGGCGCGACATGCCGGCAATGCGCAGGACGAACACAACATTGCGCTCACAGCTTCCATTCACGCGATGGTTCTCTCACGACTGGCGGCTTTCGATCGCGGGGTAAAGCACGCGCGTTTTCACGTCTTGCGCGACGTCAAGATCCCAGCGGTGCTGGTCGAAGGCGGATTTATCAGTGATCCGGCGGAAGGTCAGCGGATCTCGACCAGCTACTACCGACAGCGGCTCGGGGTTGCGATCGCGCAGGGAATCCAGAATTACAATGCGGCCGTAAATTACCGGACGCAGGGCACGAACTTCGCCGCCGCCAAGGTGAACCTCCCGCCTCATACCCATTCCATCAGCGAACCCTTGGGAATCGATGCGCCCATCGAAAGGCGAGATCATCCGCCATCGATCTCGATCAACGGGGGTGATTAGCGTTATGGCCGAAAACGGAATCGCTCCGAAAGCCCGGCCGATCGGCGTCTTCGATTCCGGTATCGGTGGATTGACCGTCGTCAGCGCCTTGCGCGCGCTCCTGCCTAACGAATCCATCTTTTATCTCGGCGACACGGCACGGGTTCCGTACGGCGGAAAGAGCGCGGCCACCGTGCAGCGTTACAGTCTCGAGATCGCGGCCATGCTGCTCGCGGAGAACGCCAAGACGGTGGTGGTCGCTTGCAATACCGCTTCCGCCCTGGCGTTGGCGACTCTCGAGAAAACGCTACCCGTGACGGTGACCGGCGTCATCCTGCCCGGGGCCCGCGCGGCGATTGCAAAGACACGGACTGGCCATGTGGGGGTGATTGGGACGCGGGCGACGATCAACAGCGGTGCCTACGAACGCGCCTTGCGCGCGCTGAACCCGGACGTATCCGTGACTGCGCGCGCCTGTCCATTGCTGGTCCCGTTGATCGAAGAGGGCTGGCTGGAGAGCCCCATCACGGACGAAATCATCATGCAATATCTCTCACCGCTCCTGACAGACGGGATTGATACCCTGGTGCTCGGCTGCACGCATTACCCGCTGTTGCGGAATGCGATCACGCGCCTGCTTGGCGACAAAATCGCCCTCGTAGATTCGGCCCAAAACTGCGCCCTCGCGGTGCGAGACCTTTTGCTTCAGGAAGACCTGAACACGCCGGAAACAAACGGCGGCCGGCTGCAAGTCGCGCTGACCGATCCGCCGGATGCTTTCCTCCGCGTGGCGCGCGAGGCGTTGCAGCTCGAGGTGGGCGAGGTGCAGGTGCGGGGTGTAATAGCGAGCGCCCTGTAGCCGCCGCCCTGTGGGCGGCGCCGATTGCGACGTCCGCCCGACCAACGCATCGCATAGCGAAGCGGCTACAGTTTGCGTGTTGCTTTCGACAAACTCTTCACGACCAGCTCGTACGAGTGATCGATCATTTTTTTGATCTCCCGTTCGGGTATCACGCCGTCGAGCACCACCGTGTTCCAATGTTTCTTGTTCATGTGGTACCCCGGCCCCACTTGCTCGTAACGATCCCGTAATTCCAAGGCGAGATCAGGATCGCATTTCAGGTTCACCCTCGGCGGAACCTCGTCGAATGCCAGGAGGGCAAACATTTTGCCGTGAATTTTGAAGACGATATTGTCGGGGCCAAACGGCGTGCCTTCCGTCGCCGCGGCCTTGCTTAAGCAGTAAGAGCGAAAAGATTCGGCGTTCATTCGAGGTTCTTCCGATGCGCCGCGATCTGAATCAACTCGAGCGCCGGAACAACATCATCGCCACCAGTAATCCAAAAGCTGATCCAACCGGAGCGCGGAAAGATGTGATGGGGCAAGGCACGTCGAGCACGAACCAGGGCGTCACGATTCGTCCGACCGACGAAGCAGTCTAACAACCCGTTTCCGTGGATGTGGCTGGACTCTTTCCCGTCCAAAAAGAAACCGATTCCGCCGAGACGATGCACGCCGGTCCGCATGCCAGGCCAGCGACGAACCTCGGCTTCGATTGCGCTCATGGCGCGGAGACGTGCGGGGTGAAACAGGCCCGTCCAACCGAACAACATCGCGTCAAAAACCTGGGGCGCGCCGGGAAGAACCGCGAGCCATTTCAACCGGCGAACTGCGAAAGCGAAAATCACAAGTGATGCAGAAGGGAAATCCGTTGACCCTCACCCTACCCTCTCCCCCAAGGAGAGGAAATTCCTTCTACATTTGGAAGAAGGCCAGGAGGAAAGCCGGAATATATCGCTAACTTAAGGTTGCCGACAGCGTAACTTCATTGAACCTGCGGCAGCAGAACGCTCGCCAGTTCACTGATTTTTACCCGCTCCTGTTTCATCGAATCGCGATGGCGGAGTGTAACGGTATCGAGCAAGGCTTGATCTTTTTCGCCGAGCGTTTCGAAATCCACGGTCACGCCGAACGGCGTGCCCGCTTCATCCTGGCGGCGATAACGCCGGCCGATCGCTCCGGTCTCGTCGTAGAAGACATTCATCTGCGGACGGAGCAATGCCACGATTTCACGGGCCTTGCTGACCAGCTGCTCGTTGTTCTTCAGGAGCGGAAACACACCCACTTTCACAGGGGCGATCCGGGGGTGAAACCGCATCACAATGCGAGTTTCGGATTTACCCTTTTCATCCGTAACGGTCTCCTCGTCATAAGCGTTGCAAAGGAGCGCGAGCACCGTCCGGTCCACCCCCGCACTGGGCTCGACTACGTGGGGGATAAAACGCTGTTTCGTTTCCTCGTCGAAATAATCCAGCGGCTTGCCACTCGCTCCCTGGTGCTGCTTCAAATCGTAATCAGTCCGGTACGCCACGCCCTCCAGTTCCTGGCGCCCGAACGGGAAATCGTACTCGATGTCGTAGGTTCCCTTGGAATAAAAGGCGCGATCCGTGTCTGGCACCGTCAGGACGTGCAGTTTCTCGCGCGACAAGCCAATGTTCTCGTAGAACTTGATTCGCTCTTCCTTCCAGTACTCCAGGAACTCCATCCCCTGCTCCGGACGGCAAAAATATTCGAGCTCCATCTGCTCGAACTCGCGCGAGCGAAAAATGTAATTCCGAGGATTGATCTCGTTCCGAAACGCCTTCCCGATCTGGGCGATGCCGAACGGCAATTTCTTCCGAGCCGTATCCAGCACGTTCTTGAACTGCACGAAAATCGACTGCGCCGTCTCCGGGCGCAGATAGGTCACGCTGTTTTCGTCTTCCGTCGCGCCGATGAACGTTTTGAACATCAGGTTAAACGCGCGCGGCTCGGTCAGATCTTTTCCACCGCAATTCGGGCATTGTTTCACCCCGTGTTTTTCCGGGAGCTGATCGGCCCGCAACCGGACTTTGCAAGTCCGGCAATCAACCATGGGGTCAGTGAAAGTTTCCTCGTGCCCGCTCGCTTTCCAGACCGCGCGGCTCATCAGGATCGCGCCGTCCATGCCGACGACGTCATCCCGTTCCCGCACCATGACGCGCCACCAATAATCTTTCACATTCCGCTTCAGCTCGACACCAAGCGGCCCGTAATCCCAGCAGCCGTTCAGGCCGCCGTAAATTTCGCTCGATTGGAAAATGAATCCCCGCCGCTTGCACAAGCTGACGATCTTCTCCATTCGCTGTGGATCGGTAGGCGTAGTCATGGCGTTGTGGTAGGGACGCCGCGCTGCGGCGTCCGCGGACAGCGCAGCGCGCTGTCCCTACCTGATTATTTCTCCACCGTAACCTTCGTCTTCACCGAATTGGCGATAAAACATTCGGTGTGCGCGAAGTGGTGCATCTCATCGAGTTCCTGTTCGGTCGGCTGTTTCTCACCGGAGAACGTGATTTTGGGGTGCAATTCTACGCGGGTGATCGCCATTTTGCCGTTCTCATTTTTCTCCATGTGGCCGACCGCATCATCCGTGTATTCGTCCATGACGAATTTCTTTTTGCAGGCAACGGCGAGGAACGTGAGCATGTGGCAACTGGAGAGCGAAGCGACGAACGCCTCCTCCGGATCGACATTGGCAGGATTCCCGAGATACGCCGGCGCGGCCGAGGCCTGCATCTCGTGGCCACCGTCGAATTTCCAGGTGTGATCGCGCGAATACTTCTGATATTCGAACGGCTTATCGCCGCGTTGCCAATTGAGAGAAACTTTGTGTTCGGACATGCCCTCCTAATAGAGCGGCGGGACGCCGCTGACAAGTGGTAGGGACGCCGTAGCGCTCCATCCCTACCGGTCTGCTTGACACGTCCCTCGTCACTGGTCATTTATCACTTCCCCATCCCGCGCGATTGGCTCAGTGGTAGAGCGGTCGCCGCGGCGACAAGTCGCACCCAACGTGGGCCGCCGAAGGCGCTTTTCTCTGGAAAGCCCAAACGAAGGCATTATCGGCGTCGAGCACGGTCGAGGCAATTTTGATTATTGGGAGATCCACACCTGAATACGCCCCGGCCTTTCCCTTTTACTGGAGGAAGTAGACTTGGACGACCCCAATACCCGTTGCCTGATTGTTGCCCCGTACTTGTGCGGTGTACTGCCCGGGCTGTATGGTGGCAACCAAGGCCGATTCAAGGTCATTAGTCGGTTGGAGGCCGGTGTTCTCAATTTCCTGCTGTTGGCTACTTCCGTCAGGGCGCGTCTTCCAATTGTCGTTTTCCAGCACGATTGCTCCGTTCTGATCCCTTAGCTGAAGCGTGGGATCGGCCAGAGCGTTGGTGATACCAAACGCCGTCAAGGAAGGGCCTATCGCACAAATCACGGCTTTGACCGGCCCATTCTGCACGATAAAGCCGGCGATCATGAGTTTATCGCCAGCTTGAATTAAACCTCTCGTTGCAATGTTGGCCAGCCTGGTGGGGGACGCGGCACTGATATCGTAGGCATCGACGACGCCGGTGCCAGTGGTGTTCCCCACGCCGCGCACGACCGCCGTGTAACTGCCCGGAGCAAGATTCGCGATGATGGCGGACTCCAGGTCATCGCCCGGTGCGAGCCCGCTCGCGCTGATCTCCGCAGATTGATCACCGATGATGAGGCCGCCTACCTGGGTGGTTCTCCAGTTGTCGTTGGTCGCGATCGTTAGGTTGCTCGCATCATGGATCTCCAGGACCGGATTCGCTAACGCGTCAGTTATCCCAAAGGCGGCAAGCGATGGGCCAATCGCACGCACGATGATTTTCTTGGTTAAGCCCACCGGGCCTTGCACGATAAAGCCTTCGATCAGCACGTTGTCATCCGTGCCGACCGGGAGGCGGGTAGAGACATTGCCGACCAAGCCGACATCGTTGACTCTGATGTTCACCGTAGCCGTCGTGGAGCCGCCGGAGTTAGTTGCCGTCACCGTATAGTCCGTAACGGCAGACACTGCAGTCGGTGTTCCGCTGATCACGCCCGTGCTCGTGCTAAAGGAGAGTCCCGTCGGTAACGTCGCAGAGATCGAATAGGAAACGACCGGGCCGCCGCTGCTCAATGGCGTGTTATCTGTGATCAACTGACCTTTGGTGTAGGTCGCTGGATTCGTTGAATAGGTCAGCGCTGATGGTGCGACATCCTTCACCGTGATGTTAACCGTAGCCGTCGTGGAGCCGCCGGAGTTAGTTGCCGTCACAGTGTAGTCCGTCGAAGCAGATAGTGCGGTCGGAGTACCGCTGATCACGCCGGTGCTCGTGCTGAAGGAGAGTCCGGCAGGAAGCGCGGGAGAGATCGAATAGGAAACGACCACGCCGCCGCTGCTCGAGGGCGAGTTATTGGTGATGGCCGTGCCTTTGGTGTAGGTCGCCGGATTCGTCGAATAGGTCAGCGCTGATGGCGCGACATTCTTCACCGTGATGTTAACTATAGCTGTCGTGGAGCCGCCGGAATTAGTTGCCGTCACCGTATAGTCCGTAGCGGCAGACAGTGCCGTCGGCGTTCCGCTGATTACGCCGGTGCTCGTGCTGAAAGACAATCCAGTGGGCAACGCCGGCAAGATCGAATAGGAAACAACTGCGCCGCCACTGCTCGACGGCGTGTTATTGGTGATGGCCGTGCCTTTGGTGTAGGTCGCAGGATTCGTCGAATAGGTCAGCGCTGATGGCGCGACATCGTTGACCGTGATATTGACGGTAGCTGTCGTGAAGCCGCCGGAGTTAGTCGCCGTCACAGTGTAGTTCGTCGCAGCAGATAGTTCCGTCGGCGTTCCGCTGATGACGCCGGTGCTCGTGCTGAAAGATAACCCCGTGGGTAACGCCGGAGAAATCGAGTAAGACACCACCGCGCCGCCGCTGCTGGTTGGCGTATTATTGGTGAGGGCCGTGCCTTTGGTGTAGGTCGCCGGGTTCGTCGAATAGGTCAGGGACGTGGGTGCGGCATCCGCTACCACCAGGTATTTCGTGTCACTTGGGATGCCGTTGGTAAAGATGGTCACCAGAGCCGAGCCGAAAGGAAAGCCAGTCACAGGTTTCGAGGTGAAGGCCGTGTCCGACCAGCCAGCGGTCGGGTCCACCAGAAGGAATGCGACCTGACTGCTCTCGAGGCTGCGCAGTTGCACGATCGGGTAATTGCTCGAGGAATCCTGGAAGTTCCCGCCGGAAGCTTGGGAGATGCCCTGGAAACGCGAGCCAGTGAGCGTCAGGCTGCTCCCGGACTTCAGCAGGGAAGTGGCCGTGGCAATCTGCGGCTGCCAGTCGGGCCTGAGAAACCCCAGCCCAATGTCGTACAGTTCCGAGCTCGCGAGAGAGCTGCTGCCGTTAAATCCTCCTGTAACAAGCACCTTGCCGTTGGGCAGCAACGTCGCCCTGTGACTATTGCGTGCGGTGGCGATGCTGCCGGTCGCACTCCAGGTCCCGCTCGCCGGATCGTATAGTTCCGCGCTCGCGAGCGAGCCGCTGCTGTTATTTCCTCCTGCGACGAGCACGTTGCCGTTGGGCAGCAACGTCGCCGTGAGATAGTCGCGTGCGGCACCGAGGCTGCCGGTCGCCGTCCAGGTCCCGCTCGCCGGATCGTACAGTTCCGCGCTCGCGAGAGCATTAAAGCTGCTGTCCTCTCCGCCTGCGACGAGCACCTTGCCGTTGGGCAGCAACGTCGCCGTGTGACCATAGCGTGCGGCGCCGAGGCTGCTGGTCGCCGTCCAGGTCCCGCTCGCCGGATCGTACAGTTCCGCGCTCGCGAGGAAAGAGCTGTTGCTGTTAAATCCTCCTGCGACAAGCACCTTGCCGTTGGGCAGCAACGTCGCCGTGTGATAGTGGCGTGCGGTGGCGAGGGGGCCGGTCGCCGTCCAGCTCCCGCTCGTCGGATCGTACAGTTCCGCGCTCGCGAGCGAGCTGGTGCCAACTCCTCCAGCGACGAGCACCTTGCCGTTGGGCAGCAACGTCGCCGTGTGATCGTAGCGTGCGGTGGCGAGGCTGCTGGTCGCACTCCAGGTCCCACTCGCTGGATCGTACAGCTCCGCGCTCGCGAGCGAGCCGCCGTTATACCCTCCTGCGACGAGCACCTTGCCGTTGGGCAGCAACGTCGCCGTGTGAAAAAAACGTGCGGTGACGAGGGGGCCGGTCGGGGCCCAAGTCCCGCTCGCCGGATCGTACAGTTCCGCGCTCGCGAGCGAGCTGCTGCCGTACCCTCCTGCCACGAGCACCTTGCCGTTGGGCAGCAACGTCGCCGTGTGACCATAGCGTGCGGCGCCGAGGCTGCTGGTCGCACTCCAGGTCCCGCTCGCCGGATCGTACAGTTCCGCGCTCGCGAGAGAGACAAAGCCGGTAGTTCTTCCGCCTACAACGAGCACCTTGCCGTTAGACAGCAATGTCGCTGTTTGATTGGCGCGTCCTGTCGCGAGGCTCCCAGTGTTATTGAAAACACCGGAATCGCCCGCGCACGGTTGCACGAGCACGAGCCCCACTCCGAGAAGAAGCAGCGGGAACG
>PLCM01000003.1 GCA_003134765.1 Spartobacteria bacterium
AAACCATTTTGAAGCAGCTTCCGCCGGGCACGACTCCGCCGCTGATCCTGCAATACAGCGCGTCCACCGTTTCCATCCTGCAATTCGGAATTAGCAGCACCAAACTTTCCGAGCAGCAAGTCTTCGACACGGCCCTGAACCAAATCCGGGTTGGACTAATCAGCGTGCCTGGAGTGAGCATTCCGTATCCCTATGGCGGAAAGCAAAGGGTGATTTCAGTCGATCTTGATCAAAAGGCATTGGAAGCAAACAACCTTGTCGCATCGGACGTAGTCACCGCCATTAGCAATGGGGCTTTGACGTATCCGAGCGGCGTGGCTAAGATCGGCGGAAAAGAAGTACCGATCGATCTCAATGTAAGTCCGATCAAAATCGAGCCACTGAACACTCTGCCGATCAAGAGCATCGGCGGAGCCGTCATTCGAGTAGGCGACGTAGCGCAGGTGCGGGACGGCTACATGCCGCAGGAGAACATCGTCCGCCAGGATGGCGTGCGCAGCACGCTGATTCAAATCTTCAAAAACGGCAGTGCCTCTACGATCTCCGTCGCGGCAGGGGTGAAAGCAGCCATGGCCAAGATTCTCCAGACCGTTACCAGCGATGTGCATGTAAAGCAATTCGCCGACCAATCGCTCTTCGTGCAGGCCGCAGTCAGCGGCGTCGTGCGGGAAGGTGTGATCGCCGCTGCTTTAACCGCGCTGATGATTTTGCTTTTTCTCGGCTCGTGGAGGAGCACCCTCATTATTGCGGTTTCCATTCCGCTTTCGGTGCTGGCCTCTCTCGCCATTCTTAGCGCCCTGGGCCAGACGATCAATATCATGACCCTTGGCGGTTTGGCGCTCGCAGTCGGCATCCTCGTAGACGACGCGACAGTAACAATCGAAAATGTCGAGCGCCACCTGGCCGCCGGTGGAAAGTTGGAAGACGGTATCCTGAAGGGTGCAGGGGAAATTGCCTTGCCCGCCATGGTTTCCACGCTCTGCATCTGCATTGTCTTCGTCCCGATGTTTTCCCTGGCGGGAGTGGCGCGCTACCTCTTCGTGCCTTTGGCCGAGGCAGTCGTTTTCGCTGTGCTCGCTTCCTACGCGATTTCCCGCACGCTGGTGCCGACCATGATCATGTTCTTCGAGCGCCATCACAAGAAACCCGCGGCCGGCAGCGAAAAGTCCGCCGACGGACGGATTCGGGGTGGCGAACATGTCTCACGCTGGGTGCAGCCGCTGGCGGCTCTCCAGCATGGTTTTGAAAAAGCGTTCGATCGTTTCAAGGAAGCTTATGGAAATCTATTAGGCGCAATCCTGGAGCATAGGATACCTTTCGCTGTCGGGTTCCTGGCTTTTTGCCTCTGCTCCTGGCTGCTCGTGCCGTTCCTCGGCCAAAACTTCTTTCCGTCGGTCGATGCGGGAACGTTTCGGCTGCATGTGCGTGCTCCAACCGGCACGCGGATCGAGCAGACTGCCAAAGTGGTCGACGAAATCGAAACGAACATTCGCCGCCAAATTCCGGCCAAGGAGCTCGAGGGCATGATCGACAATATCGGACTGCCGGTTTCCGGCATCAACCTGAGCTACAACGACAGCGGTGTGGCCGGGCCAGCCGACGCTGATATATTAGTCTCATTACTACCCGGACATAAACCGACAGCTGACTATGTGCGCGATCTGCGCCTTAGTCTTAACCGCGATTTCCCTGGAATAACATTCTATTTCCTTCCGGCCGACATCGTAACTGAGACCATTAACTTCGGCCTCCCCGCTCCCTACGACATTCAGGTTGTTGGGCGAGATCAAGTGGCTAACCAGAAGGTGGCGAATGCGATTGCTCAAAAAATTCGTGGCGTTCGCGGCGCCGTGGACGTTCGGGTTCAACAGCCCAACGACTTGCACCGGGTGCTGTTCTCAGTCGATCGAACGAAGGCCATGCAGCTGGGGCTTTCGGAGAGGGATGTGGCCGGCTCAGTTCTGCTTGCTTTGAGCGGCAGCAGTCAGGTGACGCCGACTTACTGGCTCGACCCAGCCAAGGGCGTTCAATATCTCGTCAATGTTCGTGTGCCGGAACCTCAAACCACTACGCTCTCCGACCTAAAGTCGACGCCGCTTAGCGCATCCGTTCCTGGTCGGGCGAATGGTCAATTACTGGAGAACGTCGCCGACGTCTCACACACTATCGGCCAACCCATTTACTCGCATTACAACGTAATGCCGGTAGTCGATGTCTTCGGCAGCGTGGGCGCAAGAGACCTTGGCGGTGTGCTGGCCGACATCAAACCCATTATTGCGGAAGCGCAGAAAACGGCGCCGACCGGCACCGATATCATTCTGCGCGGCCAGGCATCGACCATGAGCTCAAGCTTCATCGGATTGACCATCGGAATGCTCATGTCAATTGCGCTGATTTATTTGTTGCTCGTAGTCAACTTTCAGAGCTGGCTCGATCCATTCATTATTCTAACTGCCCTTACCGGCGCATTGGCCGGCGTAATTTGGGGACTTCATATCACGAGCACAACCCTAAGCGTGCCCGCGATGATGGGCGCGATCATGTGCCTCGGCGTCGCCACTGCGAATTCCGTTCTGGTCGTGACCTTCGCGCGCACCCACCTCCAGGAAGGGATGGATCCCCTAAAAGCAGCATGGGAAGCGGGCACGGGCCGTTTGCGCCCAGTGATCATGACGGCGTCGGCGATGGTCATCGGTATGTTACCGATGGCGCTTGGTCTCGGCGAAGGCGGCGAGCAAAACGCGCCGCTCGGACGCGCGGTAATCGGCGGCCTCATCCTCGCCACCGTGGCCACGCTGCTTTTTGTCCCCGTAGTGTTCAGCCTCTTGCACCGTCAGGCAGTCGCCACGGCTAAGACAGAGCCGAAAGAAAATGTCCCACCAAGCGGTCTCGATCAGGCCATTCCTGCAACCTAAACGCATCTCTCTAATATATGAGCACAACTACTTATTCGGGCGGCGCTGGCCTCACCACCGGCGACAATAAAGCAGATCCCGTCCGGTCGCGGCGACGATTTCGTCGCATCATCATTATCGGCGGCGCACTGCTCCTGATCGCATTGGTCGTAGGGTTCATTCCTCAATGGCGGCAGCGGCAAACAGCCACGGCTGACACAAACCAGTTGGCAATCGCTACCGTGGCGGTCGTCACGCCCACTCTCACCTTACCTGGCAGTGGGCTTGACCTACCAGCTGAAGTCAAACCCTGGCAGGAAGCCTCCATCTTTGCGCGGGCCAATGGATTTCTCAAAAGCTGGCTCGTAGACATCGGCGCGCATGTCAACAAAGACCAGTTACTCGCGGAGATCGACACACCTGATCTTGCTCAACAGCTCCAGCAAGCCCGCTCCCAGGCGACGCTGGCGCAAAAAAGTTTGGAGCAGGCCAAAAGTACGAACGACAAATGGCAGCAGCTCTTCAAACAGGGCGTCGTCTCAGAGCTCGACGCCGAGAACATGGCCACCGCCCTCGCCACGGCCCAGGCCAATGCCGATGCATTTGCCGCCAATCTTCGATTCCTTGAACAAGAGCTGGCATTCCAACGGGTGACCGCGCCGTTCGCCGGCACGGTCACAGTTCGTAATGTGAATGTCGGCGACCTGATCAACGCGAACAACACAAGCCTGGAGATATTTCATATCCAACAGACAGATCCGCTCCGGGTTTATTTCCGCGTCCCGCAGCCCGAGGCGCCAAATATCGCAGATGGGCAAACCTTCGATGTTCAGATCGGGGCAGAAAGCGCCAAAACGTTTCCGGGAAAGGTGGTCGCGACTTCGGAGGCCGTCTCACCGGATTCCCGCACCATGCTCGTTCAGTTACAGGTGGACAACTCGAAGAATGAGATCCTGCCTGGCAGCTACGCGACGGTCCGCCTGCCTGAGAGCGTTTTAGGGAAGTTGCTTATCTTGCCTGACAACACCCTCATATTTCGCGGGAAAAATCTGCAGGTTGGGGTTGTCGATGCCAAAGGCACCGTCGAACTCCGTGACGTGAAGATCGGACGGGACTTCGGTATTCAATCGGAAATCCTGAGCGGCGTCACCGAATCCGATAAAGTAATCGTCAATCCATCCGACTCTCTTACCACCGGAACAATCGTTCGCATTGCCGCGACACCCGCTCCTCCGCCCAGTCCCGCGGCAGCGAAGAAATAGTATTGGCATTTGAATCGCCGGTGGGCTCGACGGGTTTACAGGAGAACGCTGTGGCCAAAAACTTCAAAGACCTTTCCGAACAGGAAATCCTCGCGCTCGCGATTGGTTCCGAGGAAACGGATGCGCGGATTTACGCGGACTTCGCCGAGGGATTGAAAGCTGATTACCCCGGCACCGCGCAAATCTTCACGGAAATGGAGGCGGAAGAGAATGAGCACCGCCGCGTCTTGATAGAGGAATATCGCCGCCGTTTTGGAGAGCACATTCCGCTGATCCGTCGAGAAGACGTGAAAGGGTTCGTCTACCGCAAGCCGGTCTGGATGATCCGGCCGCTCGGAATCAAAGCGGTTCGGCGGCACGCCGAGGTGATGGAGACGGAAACCCGGCGTTTCTACGAGCGCGCCGCGAGTAAGGTCAGCGACGCGTCCACGAGAAAACTGCTCGGAGACTTGGCGGAAGCGGAGCGCAAGCATGTCACCCTTGCCGACAATCTCCAACAGGAACATCTCACTCCGGAAGTCGAGGCGGAGGAAGAGAGGGCACATCGCCGATTGTTCGTTCTCCAAATCGTGCAGCCGGGGCTGGCGGGATTGATGGATGGCTCCGTCTCCACGCTGGCGCCGGTTTTCGCCGCAGCCTTTGCCACCCAGAACAGTCACGACGCTTTCGTGGTCGGTCTTGCCGCCAGCGTTGGGGCGGGAATTTCAATGGGGTTCGCGGAGGCGGCTTCCGATGACGGCAGCCTGACCGGCCGCGGCAAACCTCTGCTTCGTGGAATCGTCTGCGGCTTGATGACCACAGCAGGCGGAATTGGCCACACGTTACCCTACTTAATCTCGAGCTTCCGGACGGCAACCATTGCTGCTGTCGTGGTCGTGGCCATTGAACTCTTGCTGATCAGTTGGATTCGAAATCGCTACATGGACACGCCGTTTCTCCGGGCAGCTTTTCAAGTAATCGTCGGTGGAGTGTTGGTGTTTCTGGTTGGGATTTGGATCGGAAGCTCCTAGTCATTCCGTTTCACCCTCACTCGAGAACGCCGTCAAACAGCTTAGCAGCACGACGCAGTTTCCGACCTTTACGGCTCTGCTTGTCTCTTGTTACGGTTGATCGAGCTGACACGTTACGGAACAACCATGGACGACGAGGGATGTGTTAGCACTTGAGCGTTGGCACTGGCGCTTTTCACTAGCGGAAATTCGATATAAGATGTTGATATCGAAGTGGATAAGCGGGTGAAGGGAATCGAACCCTCGTGTCCAGCTTGGGAAGCTGGCGTTCTACCATTGAACTACACCCGCAAGGGAAGGATGAGGGATGAAGGATGAGGGCGGAAAAGTCAAGCGCCGCATGTTGTCATTGCCAGGAGATGACGTCGTCAGAGTTGGGGGCGCTGTTCTTATTCGCCGCCGGGCCAGGAATACTCAGCGACTGCTGATCTTTTCCGAATGACCATGCGATCACACCTGCCTGAAGAGTACTGCTTCCCGCGTTTAAAGAATAGGGATTGATTTCGATTCGATTGCTGTAATCGCCGTCGATTTTTATCGCGTAAGGTGTTCCCCAAGGATCGACGTATTCTCCCGCCTTCACTGAAATGCCATTCACTGAGGTATCTTGGGCTGCGATGCCTGCGCGCGGATTGGAGGGATCCTTGGCGTCCGGAGGTGGTATGAAGGCAATCTTGCGTGGATTTTGTGGCCCACCAGCATTTTGGGAGTCCGCAAAACCGAGTGGCATTCGCAGGACGTTGAATAGCTTTTCATTTGTAGGACTCGATCCGCCTCCGAAAAATGCGTCTGCGTTTGCGCTTGTCTGACTGTCGAGGAGCGGGTACCTCCCGTACTCAGTGTAGTACGCGTTCACGGCGGTTACGATTTGCGTCAGGTCGTTCTTGGCCTGGACTTTTTTCGCTTGGTTTTGGATGCCTTGAAAAACGGGGAAGGCGAGGCCCATCAGGATGGCGATGATGACGATGACGACGAGAAGTTCGATGAGAGTGAAGGCGTGGAGACCTGCGCGCGAAATTGGTAGGACGAGACTCTGTCGAGCCGTTCGTCGCCGGGCGTGAAGCGTTGCGGTTCGACAGAGTCTCGCCCTACCAAAAGTGATTTTTGGGATGGGACAGAGCCCGTCACTCCAGGAAGACCTCGTCATTTCCATTTTTGCATCTGCTCGGGAAAGGGACATTGGGCGCAATCGGAATTGTCCTGCAAACAAAAATCTTCGTAAATCTGCAGCAAACCCTGCTGTTGTGCGATGGTTTTCGTGAACTGCGGCCGGCGCGGGTCGTCGCCGAAGAGCCGCGTCGCCCCAGTCTCCAGCCGGCGGTTGGTCAGGCGAGCGGGCAGTTGTTCGTAGATGGACCAGATGTCCGAGCCTTCCGCGAGGAAACAGGGGAGGAGAACATTCGCCAGGATATCGGCGATGCGCGAAGCGCCGATGATCGCCATTTCCTTCGGTGCGCGCTCGGAGATGAGCGTGTAATGAGAACTCCAAAACGGGTGGCGCAGTTCGAGGAAAAAATCGTGCGCGCGTTTCGCGTCCTTTCGCGCGATCGCTCTGATGAATGCCGGCCATTGCTTCATGAGAATGGCGAGCGCGCCGAGGCGCCGTTGCGGATGATTCAGCGGCCGGGCGCCGCCGAGCCGCCAAAGTTTGGCCGGCAAAACGAGCCGTTGCATGTCGTCGCGATGCGGCCACCAGCGGTCCCAAAGATTTCTGACGTAGCTGCGGGTTTGCTCGCGATACGTGGCGAGATCGGGGGCGGCGAGAAATCCGGCGACGCCGAAAAGGATGGCTTCGCTATCATCACTCTTGCGGAGAGACGCGAGCGGGAGCCGCTGCGCAAGAAGGGTGAAAGCGAGTTTGTTTTGCTTGTAACCCAGCGCCGCGGCGATCTCCTGGAAGAGCGCCGCATCGCGGCCATGATTTTCGACGATGTTTTTGATCCGTGCCGCCTTGCGCTGAAGGCGGAATTGCGATGCCGCGGTGAGAATGCTCTCGAGCCGGTCAGGCGCCAGATCTTTCAGCGGCGCCTGGCAGCGGCCGGGCCGGGCGAGGGGAATGTTTGCGGAAAATTTGTCGGGCAGCGCGGATGGGTCGACGCGGACTTGCGGCACATTGCGGTTCGATTTCGTCCGCGTGAAAAAGGCGCGCTCGCTTTGCTCGACGAAAACATGAAGGACCGCGTCGTCGAACGAGGGATTCGTGGCATGGCCGTGCGTTTCCCAACTGCGATCGGCCAGATCGAATTCGATCGTGCCGCGAATCGGTTCGCTGCCGTTGATCCGGATGGCGGCGTCGGAAAAATCGGGACCGGCTTCACGGTTCCAGGTGCCGAACTGGACGATCTCGATCTGGTCGCCGGTGACCGAGAGGAAGCGCCGTCCAAAATCGCCGGCAAACCAGCGGGCCTGCAATTCCAGTTCGCCCGGGGTACGAAGCGCGGGGAAGAGCGCACTCTCCTGGACGCGCATAGAAGCGCGAAGCTCGGAATAACGGCCGGCAAGTTGCATTCTGGGGAGGAGGGGATTTTCGGAGAATCGGGCCGTCTTGACGACACAAAAATGTTGGGGCGCCAAATGTGAATGCGTGTCATCCCGAGGCTGGCGCAGCGCGCCGAGGGACCTCTCAAGCGGTCAATCGCTTCCGCGTTACAATCAGCGTCATTCGTCGAATACCGCTGGATGCTTCGCGTAAGCGTAAGCTCCGACTGGGAGGTCCCTCGCCGTCTGCGCGGCTCGGGATGACATGCTTCTTATACGCGAAACAACTTAAACGTGCGCGACAGCCTCCGGTGTGATGGTCTAATCGGTCGGCGTCCGGCGCTACGCGATACTCGGCGGACGCCGCAGCGCAGCGTCCCTACCTAGACGCGGGCCAACTGTCCGGCACGCGAGTCTCCGCCGCAGCCGGCACACTCAACTTCTCTCGCAGATCTTCCGCGATCTGCTCCACCAGGGCGCCGCGCGAGCGAATGAAGAGGAAGGAATACTTGGGGCCGCGGCCTTCGCTCGGAACCAGGACGAGGTTCTCGGAGAGGAATTGCGGCTCGCGGGTCACGGTCGAACCTTCGAGATCGATCACCTGAGAAAACGGTTTCCAGTTCCGGCGCGCCACGAAGACGAGTTTGTGCGGCTCTTCATTGGTGGCGACGAGCGCCCCGAAAAGGTTTGCCGGAATGCGCCGGCCGCGGCCGCTCAGGCACGGGACCGCCCAGGCGATGGTTTCGCCGAGGAGATTTTGTTTGCTGAAAATTGGCGCGAGACGCGAGGGCAATGAAATCGGCAAAGTGGCCGGCCGGCGCGGGTCCGCGGCGGCGTTGAGTTTGTTCAAGGCGAGCCAGATTTTCGCTTTCGTCGAGCGGAAAACCTTTGGCGCGAAATAAAGGAACGCGGCGATGGCGAGCGCGAAGACGGAAAGCGCGAGGACCGGATTGTAGTGGATGAGCGCGAGTCCGCCGAAAACGGTGATGTCTTCGGCCACGCTCAAGCCAATGTTTGAAGCCGGCTCCGGCGAACTGTTCGCGACCAGGCGGGTGGAGGCTTTGGCGGTGTGGGTGACGAGACTGGCGGAGCCACCGAGCAGGACGATGAGAACGTCCATAACCGGCGAGTGATGGCCGAGCACCTGAATGGCGAGGAGCGCACCGCCAATCGGCCGGATGATGGTGTGGACCGTGTCCCAGGCTGAATCCAGCCAGGGCACTTTGTCGGCAAAAAATTCCAGGGTGTAGAGAATGCCCGCGATTGTGATGATCCACGGGTGGCCGAGAACTTCGAGCGACTGGTATTGGGGAGCGAGCGCGATCCAGTGGAAGTGAATGGCAAGGCCGGTGGCGAAAACGGTGAGGTAAAGATCGATGCCCGCGAGGCAGGCGAGCCCGAGCGCGACGCTCAGGAGATTGAATTTATCCACGTGGCAAATATCTGGCGTGTGTTGTGATTGTCATCTGGTTTCCCGTCGCAATGTCGCTCCATTGACCCTCATCCCAACCTTCTCCCTCAGGAGAAGGAATTTTCGCGGCAAACGAGTGTGGGGTTCGCGTGAGGGTCTTGCTGTAGTCGCGCCGCTCTGTCGGCGCAATTGTGGACCAGTGATGAGTTGGTATGGAAGGCGCGGTGGGCCCTCCGAGAATTGTTGTTAAGACAGTGCCGGTTTGCGGACGCCGCAGCGCGGCGTCCCTACCAAGATTGGACTGCGCACGCCTGAATGCGGCGACAGAGCGCCGCGGCTACAGCGCGGAAGATTTGCACGGGTGCTTGGTCACTGATATTCCAAGCCATGCTCGATATCCGTCTCATTCGCGAACAACCCGACTTTGTCAAAAGCCGGCTGGCCACGCGGGGCGGCGATGACGCGGCGAAGATCGACGAGGTGTTGCGGGTGGACGCGGACCGGCGCAAAGCGGAGACGGCGTTGCAGCAATGCAATGCAGATCGCAAGAGGTTGAGCAAGGAGATCGGCGGCAAGCGGGCCCAAGGCGAGGCGACGGAGCAAATCGAAGCGCGGGTGCGCGAGATCGGAGACGAGATTGGCCTGCTCAACGACCAAGTCACACTCCTGGACGAGCAACAGAAACAATTGCTGCTCGGAATTCCAAACCTGCCGCACGCCAATGCACCGGTAGGGAAGGATGCGAATGACAATCCAGTCATTCGCGCCTGGGGAGAAAAGCCGAATTTGGAAGCCCCCCTCGATCACGTTGCGCTCGGAACGACGCTGAAGCTTTTCGATCTGGAGCGCGGCGCGAAGTTGAGCGGGAGCGGATTTATCTGTTTTACCGGGGCGGGGGCGCGACTGGAGAGGGCGCTGATCCAGTTCATGCTGGATTTGCACACCCGCGAGCATGGTTATCTGGAGATGAGCCCGCCCTTTCTTGTGCGGCGCGAATGCATGGTCGGCACGACCCAGTTGCCGAAGTTCGAGGAGGACATGTATGGGCTCGAGGACCAGCAACTATTCCTCGCGCCGACGGCGGAAGTGCCCGTGACGAATTTTCATCGGGAAGAAATTCTCGCGGCCGCGGAGCTTCCGAAGAAATTCGCGGCCTACACGCCTTGCTTCCGGCGAGAAGCCGGCTCGGCCGGGCGGGAGACGCGCGGGATCATTCGGGTGCACCAGTTCGACAAAGTGGAGCTGGTCAAGATCACGCTGCCGGAAGAATCGAACGCCGAGCACGAATCGCTTACGGCGAACGCGGAGCGGGTGTTGCAATTGCTCGGATTGCATTATCGCGTCATTGAATTGTGCACGGGGGACTTGGGCTTCGGTTCCGTGAAGACGTACGACATCGAGGTCTGGTCGCCGGGCCAGGGGGCGTTCTTGGAAGTGTCGAGCTGTTCGAATTACGAGGATTTTCAGGCGCGCCGGATGAACCTGCGGTTCAAGGACGTGGCGGGGAAGAACCGGTTTTGCCACACGCTGAATGGCTCGGGGCTCGCGCTGCCGAGATTGTTCGCGGCCCTGATCGAAACGTATCAACAGGCGGATGGGTCGGTCCGGATTCCGGAAAAGTTGCAGCCGTATTTCGGGGCGGCGGAGATTCGGTAACTCCTGCTCATGATCTTGATCTTGCTCCTGATCCTGTGAGCGGCGCAGTCCTCCGGAAAGATCAGGATCAGGATCAAGAGCTGGAGCAGGATTAATCAGGAGCGTCCTTCCCGGCGAACAAATCGAGCTGGCCGGGATTGGCGGAGGCGGTTTCCTCGGCGGAGGGGAGAGGGAGCTCGAATCCGAGTCGGTGGGCGAGGCGCTGGCAGGTTTCGGGAGAGAACCCTTCGAAGTGATTGTTCACAAAGCCCCAGATGCTTCGTGTTTCGCCCAGATGCCGTTCGATTTTCAAAGCCCAGCTCTCCAGGGCGGCTTCCCGCTTCCAGAGCAGTTTGCCGTAGCGGTGCAGGTGCTGGCCCTCCGGGTCATATTTCGTGGAGTAATCGCCGAGAAGGCGGAGGTAGACAAAATCGGTCGTGGTGGGGAGGAATTCGAATGGCGCCAGGTTCCGTTCGTTGAGGGGGCTGGTATCGGCCCAGACCCAGCAAACCCGGTGTTTTTGGAGGAGGTTGATGTGCTGGGGCCGATGCCAGCCGGCGTGTCGGAACTCTATGGCAAAACGAAAATCACGGGGCAACTGGGCGAGGAAGGCGCGGAGCAGGGGACGACCGGGTTTAGGGGCGAACGATGGCGGCAGTTGAATCAGGACGACATGGAGTTTCGACGCGAACGGCTCGAGCGCGCGGAGGAACGCGGTCAATTCCGCTGTACATTCGCGCAGCAGGCGGTCGTGCGTGATTTCCCGTGGCAGTTTACAGGCGAAACGAAACGAGGCCGGCGTGGATTCGATCCAGCGGCGGATCGTCGCTTCGGCGGGCGTTTTATAGAAGGTGGAATCGATTTCCACCGCCGGGAAATAGCGAGAATAGAATTCCAGCCAGCGGGAAGGCGGCAGGTCGGCCGGATAAAAACTGCCGCGCCATTCCTCAAAGCTCCAGGCGCAGGTGCCGAGGCGGATTTTTTGCTGGGCCGAAAGATTCAAATCGTCCGCAGAATAATCGGATCGCGCCGGGAGGAAAGCCTTGCCGAAGACCCGCCCGGGGGGTGGGGGTTTTTTGGACCCGTCAACTTGACTGGGCGGGTAAGTTAACTACCCTGCGCAACGCGATGAAATACTCCTTTCGCATTCTTTTTCTCCCGCTTCTGATTTGTGTCGCCCTGGCGACGCCGGTGCCGGCCTCTGTTGTTTTCAAGCCCGGCGAAAAAGCGCACTACCGAACGCCCGGCGAAGATGAAATGAGCGGCACCGCCCAGCAACTGTTTGAGAAAGCGCAAGAGGCGGAGCGGAGCGGAAATCTGAACGCAGCGGTCAAAAACTACCGCCTCATTATTAAGAAGCATCCGAGAGATACCCTCGCGGCGGGTTCCTGTTACCGGCTGGGGCAACTGCTGGAGCAGATGCACAAGTATCTGCTCGCGGCGCAAAGTTACGCGGTTCTCTGCGAAAAGTATTCCAAGAGCGAGCGGTTTGAGGAATCCGTCGAAGCGATGTTCCGCATTGGAGAAATGTATCTGGCCACCCAAAAGACCAAGTTCCTTGGGATTACGGTCAAAACGGGAATGGATCAGGCCGCGGAGATTTTTTCGATGATCATTCGCAGCGCCCCTTACGGGAAGTACACGGCCCGGGCGCAATTCGATCTGGGCCGGGTCCGCGAAAAACAAAATCGGAACGAGCAGGCCATCGCGGCCTACCAGTCCGTAGTGGAAAAATTCCCGAACGATCCGATTGCGGTCGATGCGCAATATCAGATCGGGTATATCTGGTCACAGGCTTCCACCACCGGCACCTATGATCCGGCGGCCGCGAACAACGCGAAGACGGCTTTCGAGGATTTTCTGGCCCGTTATCCGAACAGCGAGAAATCCGCGCAGGCGAAGCAGACCCTGAAGCGGATGGAACACAAGCAGACCAGCACCGCCTACGACATCGCGAAATTCTACGACAAACAAAAGCAGTATCGGGCCGCGGCCATCTACTACAACGAAGTGATCCGGCAGCAGCCGGGCTCGACCGAAGGAGAAAAAGCCAAGAAACGAATCAGCGAACTGCGCGCGAAAGTGGGCGATGCGAAACTCCAGGCACCTTCGGTCACAGCGGCCGCCGCGAACAGGAAGAGCAAAAAACCTACGTCTCAAGACAGCGGTGCCCCGCCTTCCTCGAACGAATTGGCGCCGCTCCCACCGCCGGACTCCGATGTTTCCCTGCCGCCTCCCGCCTCCCTGCTGCCCGACACGACGACGGCGCCTCCTTCGACGACCGATTCGACTCCCGCCCCTTCGGCCACGCCGCAGCCTTCGCCTGAAACCGCGGCCACGCCGGAGTGAAAAAAACCCCTCTCCTGCTGTTGGCCTTGCTGCTCGAAGGATGCGCGGGATATAAGATTGGACCCGCCACGCCGGGCTATCTGCGCCAGGTCCACAGCCTCGCGGTGCCGACCTTCGCCAACACGACCCTCGTTCCGCGCATTGAGGTTTTGATTACCGGCACGGTGATCAAACAGTTCCAACAGGATGGCACGTTTCGGATCGTCAATACCGATGTGGCCGACGCCACCTTGAAGGCCGAAATCACCAGCGTGGGAAGAACCCCGGCGCGTTCCGTGCGCGGGAATGTTCTTTCCACGACGGAGTTCAATCTGACGGTCACGGTGAAATATTCGTTGACTGGGCGTGATGGGAAAGCGCTCGGCTCGCCCGGAGCGGTGAGCGGCAGCACGAGCTTTTTCGTCGGGACCGACGTCGCCACGGACCAACGCCAGGCGATGCCACTGGCGGCGGAAGAACTCGCCCGGCATTTGGTGAGTCAGCTGAGCGAGGGTTGGTAATGCGCGATGAAGGGCGACGAAAAGCTGTGGACTATTCTCAACGACAAGCTCGACATGTTGCGCGCCAGCAACCGGTTTCCGGAAGCGGTCCGCGTCGCTGAGACGGCGCTCACCCTCGCACAACGCGCCTTCAAGCCGGGCGACCCGAATTACACGCTCAGTCTCGAGAAGCTCGGGCAATTACACGACCAGGCGGGCGACCGCGCCGCCGCCAAGCCGTATTTGGTGAAAGCGCACGCGTTTCTCGAAAAAGCAGAACCGCTCGATGACCGGGCGGTCTTTCGTTCGGCGCGCCGGTTGGGATTTGTCTGCGATAACCTGGGCGAAACCGAGGCCGCTCTCGGTTACTACGAAGCGGCTTTCAAGTCCGGGGCGCGCCTGACCGACATCCCGTACTCCGATCTCGGGACGATTCTGAACAATGTCGCGCTCATTTATCGCAAGACCGGCCGGCAAAAAGCGGCGGAGCCTTATTATCTGCACGCCCTCGAGATTTACGAAAAACAACTCGGCCCGGAGCATCCCGACGTGGCGTCGGTCCTCAACAACCTCGCGGTCTTCTACACCAACGAACGCCGTTTCGCTGAGGCGGAGAAAACGCACCTGCGCGCCCTGGCCATCCGCGAAAAATTCCATCCGCCCACCCATCCCGATATCGCGCAATCAAAGTGCAATCTGGCGGTGGTATATCATTCGAACGGCGATTATGCCCGGGCTTCGGAACTTTACCGCGCGTCGATCAAGACCTGGGAAGCGGCCAGCGAAAAGCCTCCGGAAGATTACGAAATCGTGGCCTCGAATTACGCCGATCTCCTGCGCTCATTGGGCAAAGCGCGCCAGGCGAACCAACTCGAAGAACGCGCGCGCAAGAAACGGCGCTCGTAGGTGGATCGCGCGCTCCGCCGCCATGATTTTGGCATCGAGCGACGGAGCGCTCGATCCACCCTGGCCGCGCACCCCCGCTTTGCTCTTGCGCGGGCGCGTGCCGCGCGCACCTTAGCAACCGCTCGCTCACGTGGCGGAATGGCAGACGCGTACGGCTCAGGACCGTATGGGGAAACCCGTGGAGGTTCGAGTCCTCTCGTGAGCACTTTTGACTGTCTGATTTGTACCTTCGCTGAATAGTTGAGTACTTTCGCGAAAAGGCCGAATTAGCCCGAATTAGCCCGAAAGAGCTTGAAGATGCGCTACTTACGAATCCGCACAGACGCAGGGCATTCACAGAATATTTGAGTACTTTTTGGCGAAATGAGCCGAGGGGATGTCCAAACGGCTTCACACCCCAACTGCCCGTTTTCACGAGGGAAAGTGGCCACGCTTGGACATTCTGCAGCTAAGAACGACTCAAATATTCTGTAAAAGAGGGAGGTGTGAGGTATGAGGTAATTTGGGGGTCTGAAATGCTCCTGCATTGCGCCTGCAGCGATCCAACAACGTGTTCGCATCCCCCCCGCAGCCCCGCGTTTGGTAATGGCAATCGCTCGACGGCAACACGGCCTCTACTCGAGAATCGCCACCCCTATGCCACGCCGAGGACGTGTGGCAGGTTCGAACCCTGCCTCCAGAGGTAGGATTCGAACCTACCGATTGCTCGCGCCGCTATTCCTTGGCGCGGAGGGAATTCTTGAGGCGCGGCTTATTAGCTTCGAAAGATTAACGTTCAGCGCGCGGGTTAACCGGACAAGCGTATCTAACGTCGGATTCCGGGCGCCCGTTTCGATATAGCTTATCATAGACTGGGAGAGACCAGACTTTTGCGCCAGGCGCGCCATCGAAAGTCTTTGCCGTAGCCGTTCGGCGCGGAGCAATCGCGATACTTGGGTCGCAATGACTGTCGGAGCGTCTTGCTTTGACACGCTTTCATATTACTCGTCAATTCTTGTCGACGCTTGTCCACTATAGTGATATTTATTTGGGCGAAAGTGAAAATATCAGAAAACGAATTATTCACCGCTGCCCAGATCAGCGCTGCGCTTCAGCGCCCTAAAAGAAGTATTTTGAAAATACTCGAACGAATCCCGGTGACTCAAACAAAGATGGTTAGCGGCAATGCGACGAGAGCATGGTCAAGGACCAATCTTCCGCAAGAGATCCTTGTTGCGGCACACGATGTCGCCTCAAGACGACAAATCAGCGTTGATTTGCTCCTCGCGTCCTCACCGCCGCTATGGCGACCAGAGTGCCAACTGCGCGATCTTCGCGAAGACGCAGTCGATCGAGCTTCGTTGCTCCAGCGCGCCCTGGCGCCATTCTTGAAGGCGAGTTCGAATCATCAATTCCAAACTCGGGCTGATTTCGAAACCGCTGGGGTGGAAGAGTATCGGCGAGTTTTCGGTCACAAGGTGACGTCACGGCATTGGCGACGACTTTTCAGGAGAACCCTAGAACGCGATGGCGGAGCCCAGAACTGGATGCGACTACAGATTTATCTCGACGAATCACCAGCCCGGCGGGTCAAAACACTGGTTCCGTTTGCAGGAATCGCGCTGCGGCCATTGCAGGAATTGATCGCTGCATTCAAAAATCCGAGCACTCCGACCGATTTGGAAATGGACTGTCTCTGGGTCTACGCATTCGAGCACTGTGAACGCGAGACCGAGCGTACCGGGAAATCAAGAGCGGTGAAGCGTTCGACTTTGAAGTTCCTTTGCGATAATGCGCCATTCCTCGGCAAGTCACCCAAAGGAATCAAGCTTCAGTTCGATCGGAAACTGAAGCGGTGGATCGAAGGGGGTCGCGTGCCCGCCGCCATCGCTGATGGACGAAAGCAAAACGGAGGACGGCCCGCGCCAAAATTCTCTGAAGAAGAAGAGCACGCTCTGATCGCTAAAGCCCTTCGCTCTGGAGGCGGCGTCGCTCGGGCCTGGCGGGAATGCCGGAATAATGGCGTTCTAAATGCACGCGTGTCACAACACTATACTTCGACTCCAGCGAGCAAATCGTATGTGCCAGCCCGCGTTCGCGGATTGATCGCGAACAAGACGAAAATTCTTCGCGATCATCATCACGGACCGCGCCAAGCCAAATTGAATGGAGCATTCGTAAACCGCGATCCATCGACATTCCACAGCGGCGACTGGTTTCAGGCGGACGATGTGACCCTGCCAAATTACTACTACACCGAGAACGAAGACGGCTTTTCGGTTCTGCGTGGTCAATTCCTGGCGATGTGCGATGTCCGCACCACATTCATTCTTGGCTACGTACTGATCCCGCAGCGCAATTACACCGCGCACCACATCCGCAATCTAACAACAATCGTCGCGGATGTTCACGGGCTCCCACGGAAGGGCTTTTATTACGAGAATGGAATGTGGCGAAACGCGCGGCTGCTTCACGGTCGGCGGGATGAAATCAACTGGCACCAGACTGAAATGGGTTTGCGTGGCCTGGGACTTCAGTTTCGACATGCCAGGCTGCCGCGCGGCAAAGTCATCGAGCGCGTCTTTGGGCTGCTCCAGAACTATCTGGAGGGCGAACCCGGCTACGCGGGCCGGGATGAGCGACACGACCGCTTCGAGCGCGTGCAGCAACAGATCTCCCTCGTACGACGAGGCAAGGCTGAGCCTTCTGAATTCTTTTTGTCGGAAACGGAATACTTACGCCGCCTGGACGTAATCGTCGAGCGGTACAACAACGAGCGGCAAGAGGGGAAATACTGCCCGAATCTTTCCCCCAAGGAAGCGTTTGAGAAGTTTTACGGCGACGAACCACGCATTCGGCTCGGAAGTTCATCACGCCATTTACTCGCCAGTCACAAGATGCGAGTTCGATCCGGTCGTAACGGGATCAGCTTCAGGTTCGGAAAAGAACAGTTCACCTACAAGAGCTGGAAGACCGGCGAGCTCGTTGGAGAGGAACTGATCGCGTGGTTCAACGTCGAGAACCCGTCGATGATTTCGGTAACGAATTTGAAAGAAGATGCCCGGACCCTCTTCAGCGTAGAAAGGGAGATCAGCGTCCCTGGAATGGACGCGCCCCCTGAAGTGCTGGAGGCGGCCCTGGCGCAGAACGAAGCGCACGAGGCGTATCGCAAAGCGCTTTACCGAGCGGTCTCGCAAAATTTCTCCACCGGTTTCGCGGGGCGAATGTTTCGCCAGAACCTGATCGATCGGAAAACTGCTGAGATCGGTAACGCAATGTCAAAGGAGCACGAGAGGATTACCCGGGACCGGACCGCAAAGAGGAGACGCTCGGCCGCCATCGAGCGGAAAGCAGCGCAGCTGGGAATTGCTCCAGGGGTGATGAGTCGTCGGCCTGGAGCAGAAGAGGGGCTTGAACAGATGACTGAAGCGATGCGCAATCTCGGCCTTTTGGAAACAGGGCAGGGGATAGAAGAAGACGAGAAGCGAGAATGAGCACGCGCCACGCAGAGGAGGGAGCACCGATTTCGCACGAGCGCTACATGAGTAGCCCGGAGTTTGCTGCCATGCGGGGTATTCCAGGGACAGCGGTCGCCGCGAAAGCACAGCTCTATTCCAGCGCACGCAAGCGCAGCTTGCTGTTTTTTCTCCAGTCGCTGTCTCTGAAGGATGGCGGCCTGCGACAAATCGCCGGGACTCTGAAGTTTCCCGGGCAAAACGAAGAGGAGATAGCCAGTTTTCTCGTGGAGCTCTGCATTAATCCGAAGTTCGTTATCCAGTTTGCGGCTGAATCCTCGGTGAAAAAATCTTCACTCCCTCTCTGCACAGAAATATCTGAAGCCGTCCACAAATATCAGGACGCCTACGAGGCCCGGGTAAAAGAGGAGTTCGTCCAAACGACGATCGGAAAGGAAATTTTTGAAACGCTCGACCATGGCCTTGGCATCGGGAAAATGGTGGTGATCGAAGGAGAATCCGGGAGTGGCAAGACAACTGCCGTGGAGGCGTGGTGTGCTGCGCATCAAGGGGAGGTTCGGTGCGTGAGCCTCAGCGGGATCACCCACAAGACTGGTTTCTTTCAGAAATTGGCCACCGCCATCGGTTTAGCCGCGTCGAAACGCAAAGCAACCGACATGCAAGTCAAAGTGGAAGACTTCTTTCGCAAGACTCGCCTCATGCTTGTGATCGACGAAGCGCATTACCTTTTCCCTCAGCATCAGCGAAGCCATTCCAGTCCGGAACTGGTCGATTGGGTAAACACGGCGCTGGTCAATCAGCGGGTCCCCGTCGCGCTGATCTGCACGGACCAGTTTGCGAAACTGAAAGCTCGCGTCGAGAAACGCACCGGCTGGACGAGTGAACAGCTCGAGCACCGGGTCAAAAGATATACAAAATTACCCAGCTCTCCCACAAAGGAGGATTTGGAAGCAGTTGCCACCAGATTACTGGCCGCGCGATGGAATGCCTCCGAGCGACGATGGAATGTCGCGGGCCCCGCGCCTTGTGCGAACTTCATTCAACTCGTCGTGGGATATGCGCTCACGTGCAAAATGTCGCTTCCTGCCGTGTCCGACGCGATTGAGGAAGCCCGCTATCAAGCGCAGAGAAACGGCCGAACTCAACTGGCCGCGGCGGATCTTCGCAACGCTGTAATGGACTTTAGAATTCCATCCGATGCGGCCCTGCAGCGGGTTTTTGAAAATCCAGCACGCTGCCGAATCGAGAGATCTGACCGTGTATTCGCGTCCGCTGGGGCCGTGCAATTGCACGAAGCCTGCGGCGCCGTTGCAAACATTGATCGCTAATCGTAGCACGCAAAGAACGCGCGTTTGCGGTTGGTTACCCGAGATGACACCGCGTCTTTAAAAGGGTGTGGCTTTACCTTGCAAGACGCAATTGGTTACTCTCTTGCTGCCCTGCTCTCATTGATGCAGATAACTTTCCGCGGCGAACCGCGGCCGGTCAATCGAACCCCAAAACGCGCGCTTTCGATCACCGAAACGGCTGCGAACCACGGCCATTGGGATTGACTCCTGACAAAATGACAGCCATCGTTTTGATGGTGGAGCATCCCGTTCTGTCACGCCACGGCCGGACGGACATGGGAAATTTCGCGATTGCATGACCAGACTGGCCGCTTGTGCTGCGATGGGTAAAGGGCGAATCTCCATTTACCGATGGCGCTAATCGAGTGAAGAACCGTTAACAAAAGAGGAGCAAATAGCGGCTGAGCCATTCTTCGATCCGTGAAGCCAATTCCTTGGACAGGAGAACGTTTGGTACGCACATGTCACCGCCCTCTGGTGATCGAGCATTTACATCGATATGCCCTGGCATGCGGCATCGTCAAAACGAAACGGGTGCTAGATATAGCGTGCGGAGAAGGGTTCGGTAGCAGACTATTGGCGTCGTCGGCGTCACTCGTTTTGGGTATCGACAATAACGGCGAGATTATCGAACAGGCAAGGGAACAATATCGGTGCGACAACCTAAGTTTTCGTCACGGATTTGCTGAAGCGATCCCGTGTTGTGACCAAAGTTTTGACGTGGTCATTAGTTTCGACACTCTTGAACATCTCTCTGAACACGAACGTTTCGTCGCGGAAGTTAAGCGAGTACTAGTGCCCCAAGGATTGCTCCTTATTTCCACTCCGAACAAGTCGGAATATGACGCCAGCATTTCGATGCCGAATCCGTTTCATCGTCGCGAACTTGAACACGACGAGTTTACGGCGCTGCTGCAAAATCATTTTAAGCATGTTTTGCCTGCCAAGCAGCGGCTTGTTGCCGGATCCTGGATCGCGCCGGACACCGTTCGCACTGCGACGGCCACATGGGACGGATCTTTTGATTCAGTGACGGCTCAACCCGGGGTCAACCGCGGGATGTATTCCATCGCCGTGTGCTCTGATCACAAAATCCCACCGATGACCTTTGGTGTCTTCGACAACTTTGTTGAGAGTTCGGCGATCTGGGAGCTCCTTGATTGCTACGGTTCAGTTGCTGACTTGCTTCAGGCGGTTAAGAGCCCGTCACAGATAGGCAACGGAAGTGTCCCGGATTCACGGCCCTCAATGCGGATACGTCAGTTGGAACTCGACCTCCAGCTCGCGATGTCGCAGCGCGACCAGCTTGGCGAATTGGTTCGCACGTTGTTGGATGAGCTTTCGAAGCACCGTGCGGTAAACACCATCTTGCGAACGCGTGCCCTTGCCCACGAGAATGGAGGCTAACACCGCCTGGTTTGCATCGACCATTCAGCGGCGGGATCGGTAGTCGCTGCCGCGGAGATGGGGTCCGCAATCTTTTTCTGAGACGCTAAAATCTCCTCGGTAATGAGCGATCGATAGAGTTCACTGATCTCGATCGGAAGGTTCGACAACGAATCCTGACGAGATTGCCGATGGTGACGAGCTTCATTAGACACAATCTGTCGAGCGCACTCGGCGTCAGTCGTCGGGAGGCCCAGAAAATCAAGTATTCGCTCGGCTTCTCGGACAGGATCGTCAAAAAAGGCGTCGTAGCGTGTTATGATAGCCCTATGGCCGCTAAGATTGCGGAAAATTGCTTCGTAGTAGGTTCGCCACAGATTCAGACCAAACATTCTCGAAACTCCGTTACGCGCTGTCAACGAAAGTGCTACCTCCGCCGGGTGCCGCACAATCAAAACGACCGTGAGCTCCGGCAGAAGCTTGGACCAGAATGGCAATGTCAGACAGTTTCGGGGATCTTTCCAACCCCAGACCTTAAAGCCCTGAAACTCTCTAATAAGCATTTTAGCATCGTCGACAAGATGTTGTAGATGGTTGTCAACACAGTCTCGTTCGATCGGACGCTTAGGCGGTAGATCCCAGCCACCCGCTGACTCTGCAAGAATGCCATCGTTAATAGTAACGAATTTCAGATTCTCCCAGAAGCCGTCGACATTGTCCGGTTTGGCGGGCATCATGTCCGAATTCTTGCCGAGCTCCACACCGCACCGGAATAGCAAATGCGCGAGCATAGACGTGCCGGAGCGGTGAACGCCAGTTACGCATACAACTGTTTGAGAAGATTGTTCTGGCATACAAATACTCTCGTAAAGTGCGTGGAATACTCGGCGAACCTAGTCTTAGACGTTTGACAGCCGAACCACAGTCCAATTTTCCGAAGAGAAGCCATTTAAGGGACTCCTTGGCCGGATTGAACAAAAGATAACTAACGAGAAGCTCTCCCCTTCGGTGGCAAGAAAGGCGGAAGCGTCGATTGTCCGGGATTTTTCAATACATTGGACACCTATTCCCTGCAGAAATTTGACGATTGACGGAGACATCTTGCCAATTGACACATAAGTAGCAAAAAAGCCCAAATCCACGACCAACCGGCACAACCATAACCGGCGGGGGAGACGCGATGTGTCCGTTTTGTGGTGCGAGCGAGCGATTATTAAGGCACGATGGCCCCGGGATTCACCGCGTGCCGATGCAGCGATCAACGTCTGAAGCGCCGGACGAAGACGAAGCGTTCTTCGCCAACGGTTATAAAATGCCTTCTGATTGACCAGGATTTTTGCCAGGCGTCCAGGCTGAGCACTGGCGCCTTCGTGGTGCAGGACGACTGAGTCTGGCTGGTAGTATGCCTTACGCCCGATCTCACGAATTCGAAATGCGAGGTCCACATCCTCGTAATAGCCCGGAGAAAAACGGGGATCAAACCCGCCCAGCCCGTCAAAGACCGCCTTCGGCACTAGAAGACACGCTCCCGAAACATAATTTGTTTCGCGTAGAAAATTGAATTGGGGCTCCGAGGGATCGCCTAGCTGTCCGTAACGGTGTGAGAAAGCGTCACGACACATACTGGCACCCGCCTCCTGCAGTCTACCGTCTGGATAAAGAAACTTCGGGCCGACAATGCCGGCGTCAGCCTGCTGAGAAAAAACCCGCAAAAGGGGGGCAAGCCAGTTTGAAGTCACCGCAGTGTCGTTATTCAGAAACAGAAGATATCTGCCTCGTGCTACTCCGGCACCGCTGTTACAGGCACAAAGAAAGCCTTTATTTTCCTGGGTCAGAAGCCGGATACCGCGAATTCTCGCGACGCAATTGTTCGTGTGCTCGTCGGAGCCGTCATCGACGACAATGACTTCGCATTTATGATCGATTGTATTTTTCTTAAGTGCCTCTAGGCAGCTTAATGTGAGGCCGACATTGTTATATATCGGAATAATGATTGATACCGTTGGATTCTCTGATCTCTTGAAACGTATTCGGGCGGCTCTTCGGCGATCTTCGCTATCACGACCAGGTGTTAGGGCAACATGTGGTTTGGTAGCATCTTTAAGCCAATGCGAGGAAACTAGACTACCTGATTCCAAGCGCGCGACGAGTCGCTTGCAGCTTACTGGATAGGGGAGCTGCTGCTTACAGGCAAAGCGATAGATCGGATCAGTGTCGAAATGCGGAATGGCTTCCGCTTCTTGATTGGTATGCAGCACACATTCGAGAGATTCGTATTCGCTCTCGAGCCAGAGGTTCGCGATGGGAAACTGCGGATGTGAAACCCAACCTGTAAATTCTTTGCATTTGTGTTGCCCTTCCTTTATTTCATCTATCCCTGCCAAGAGTGGGGCGAGGCCCCCGCATAGTGGGAGCGAACGAACAACACTCCACGTCCCATTGGTGGACATTTGCAGATCTGCCTCGTGAAACCCCGCCGGACACCAACTCTTGAGCGAAAAACCACAGGAAGCTGCCTGTGGTAGATGAGGAAAGGCTTGTGCAACATCGGGCCGGGCCAATCGGTTCTGACAACCGAATATTTGATCGCCGACCACGACTCGCACACTAGGCGGCTCAGGGTGCGACTCCACAAAGCACCACCCCGACAATTCGAGGAATCCATTCGCGACATAAAGAGACGCGCTGCCGTCAAAACCCGCATGGCAGTTAAACCCGGTAGGCGTGTTATGGGTCTTCATTCTTTACCGCTAGCGTAGGCAAAGCGGTTTAGGTTGCGGCGGCAATGCCACTGGAACGCTCCGCGTTTCTCTCACCGACGTGTTACGGGTATCCGGGAATCGAACTCTACACGCAAGAGATGGGCGCCAAGTTTATCAAGCCGGCGTTGTATGTCTTCAATAGTCGCCGCCTCTAGATCTTTTTCCTGGACGACGTTGTCCAAGAGATCTGCATCGGACCGCATCTTGGCGTCTATACCGGCGACTTGTACTTGCAGACGATCAGCCTGCGCCTGGAGTTGTGCCAAGTGTACCGCGATATCTCTTGCCCGGTTTTCCGCCCCCGACTGTGTGAGCGCGATCGTTTCGTCAGTTTTCTGAAGCGATGTTAGGGACTCCCGCAAATTGTTCTCGCAACTGCGAATTTGCTCTGCAAGAAGGCTCGTTCGATCGTTCAATTGATCCTTATGCAATCGCGTGGTGGCGTGTAGCTGTGTCAGTTCTTGGTCGATATCACTTATGCGCTCGGCGAGGTGAGTCAGTGATGATACAATTTTCTCCCTAGAGGCTACGGCTTCCGATAACTCATTCTGACAATCAACGAGCTGCTCGGTAAACGTCTCGGACCGATGTCTTAGGCTAGCCACCTGCGAAAGCATGTCTGTCTTGAAGGCGCGAAAGAGCGCGACGAATGATGCAATAGTTTGCGCGTCAGCATTTCGGGCCTCGGTTATTTTGGAAATCATGCTCGTCTGGCAGTCAATACAGGCAATTAGGTGATTAACCCGATTAGCTAGCCGAGTGTTGGTCTTTGCCAAAACATTTAGAGCTTCGCGCAATAGTTTGTCGTGCGACCGTAATGGCGGAAAAAGACAGCGAAACCACTTCTTAAAACCGCGGGGTTGGGCCCCTTCCGCTGCCCGCTCCAAAAGCTGCGCGATCTTCTGGTTCGCTGAATCAACCGTCCGAGGTAGGATGACTGTCGGAAAAGTAATCGCTTCCTCGAGAGCAAAACCGCGCACGTGCTCTTCAGGTTCTAATGCCGGAGAAGGCGGACGGCCGGATTGACCATTCGCGCCCATCTTAGGGGCTTCTGTCTGGAGTTGCATGTCGTTTAGATCCTGCAGAGCACTCTAACCGGAATTCGAATACAAAGCCTGGCAAGTGAAATTAAAGAAGAGCGATGCATTCTACGTCAATAATCAAAGAGAGCGAAAGTGCTCTTTGCAACTGATCATTTGCGTTGCCTATCGGTCTTACAGCGCCACTGCCCAAATTTATACGAAATGTTTGCCTTCGTCAATATCTTTTCGCAGCAAAAGTAGGGAATATTGGTCATTAATTTTGCGGGGCTTCGTGGTAGGCGCTCGGAAGCCGCCGCGCTAGGCCATTGGCCCGGCAGAAGTGCCGTGACATCATTCACTTTATCTTGAAAGCTTGAATCCAAGCTTGTAGTTGCCGCATTACGGGTAAACGCCGCTTAGAATGAAAGCGTTGACCAACATAAGCGCGTTGCCTAGTAATGCTGGGCGGATCTCCCCGTTTCTAATTTGAACAAGTCTTCTGATCTCTCGGCCGACCAGTACCGCGTCTACGGCAACGCCTTGTTGAAACCGAAACGGAGCTTGTCAGCTTACAAACTGAGTGAGCCGGTCATTGTTCTCGCTCTCTGTTGTGTTATCGCGGCCGTTTGGCTGACGAAGGAGCAAAACTGGTCCCCGAAGAGTTGGACTTATCCGCCGGGGTACCGCGGCGATTCGCTCTATGAGCTGGGAATTATCCGAGCGGCTTCCCGTGGTTGGTATCTACCCTTGCACTGGAAAATGGTTCCTGCCCTCGGGGCGCCCGGAGTAGCAAACTGGAACGACTATCCGCACACGGAGGATATCCACTACTTCACTTTCGGGCTCCTGGCCCGCATCTTTGGTCTGATGCCGGCGGCGGATCTCGCGCTCCTGACCGCCTATCTCCTGAACGGAATCTCGTTTTATGCAGCGTGCCGTTTGTTGAGGTATCGCCGTATCTGGGCGGCTACATTCGCGATCGTCTTTGCGTTTAGCCATTACGCCGCCGCTCGCGCTTTCGGACACCTGGAACTGATCTTTTACGGCCATATCCCGCTGGCACTTGTTGTAACGTGGTGGGTGCAATCGGGAGTACTGCGGGAATGGCGTCAGCCGAAGACCATCTTCGCGACGGTCATAGTGGTGTGGAGCGGTTTTCAGAACGCATATTACACCTATATCCTCGGTCAACTTTTAGCTTTTGCTATTTTGGTTAGTCTCGTCAAAGCGCGATCCGATCGGCGTTATCTCCGAAGCGTCACAATTGGATGTGCATTACTCCTGGCGATGGGCACAGCGTTTTTTCTGGGCAATATCGATACGTTCAGCTACTGGGTCGCTCATGGTCCGAACCCATCCGCCGTAGCGCGGAATTATGCCGGAGTAGAGCAGTATGCTCTCAAGCCGATAGAGTTACTTCTGCCCAGTTGGAACGGTCACTGGTTGTACTCATTGGGACGGCGATACAGGGAAGAGGCCCTGGTAATCGGCGAATCGTGGACACCTTATCTTGGGATTGTGGCAATCGTTGCCCTAGCGACCCTTTTTGTATTTACCTTTATCCGGACGGCGCGGTCTCCGGAAAGACAGGCTCGGCTGCCCAACGGCACCTGGCAGCTGGTTTGGGTTTTCTTCCTTTCCGTGGTCGGAGGTGCTAACAGTATCGCGGCACTCTGTGGACTCGATGTTTTTCGGGCGACGAATCGCTATTCGATTGTGATTCTGGCTATTGTTCTGTTGTTCGCTGTGCGAGCAATGTCCGTGGCCTCACGCCAGTTGACGGTGGCAGCCAGAATCATGACTGGGGTCGCCGTAGCGGCTGTAGGCATCGTTGATCAAATGCACTCGAAGGACCTGTCGCGAATACAAATGAACCGCGCCGAAGTTGACTCAGATCGGTCGTTTGTCGCAGCCCTGGAGCGCGAGTTGTCTCCAAACGCCGCAATATTTCAGTTCCCGGTGGCAGTGTACCCGGAACAGGGGACAATAGCCAAAATGGTCGATTACGAGCATCTTCGTCCGTTCCTTTATGCAGATTCGCTTCGATTCTCGTACGGTGATGATAAGGGTCGAGCATCTAGTCGCTGGCAAACTTCGATCGAATCGATGTCGGCATCCGACGCCATCCAGCGGCTGCGGGGGAAAGGCTTCGCCGCAGTTATCGTCGATCGTGAGGGCTACAGCGATTCGGGAGCTCAACGAATCGAGCAGTTTGTCAGAGCCGGCGCACAAATCATTGCCGACGCCCCGCGGCACGATTTTGTCGCCTTGAAGCTACCTTGATGAGTCAATCCAGCGTGATACATCCGGAGAAAATGGAGTTCCCAACAATGCAGTTCAGCCACGTATGACCTTCGCTGCGGTTATTTTTCACGGTGATGAAGCGCCGATCTTGCGGCGATGCGTCGAACATCATTTGTCGCTGGGCGTGGAGCGCATTTTCATTTCGTTAAAGTCGACGATTCCGAGAGCGGAGCGCTTGCAGCCAGTCTCGCCTCCGCGGTGGTTTGCGTAACGCACGTTAGTGACTATGCATCCGACGCGCTAGACTATTTTGATGCGGCACTGCACGGTTGAAGAAACGTGCAACCGTGGACTGGATGATGTTTGTGGATTCTGATGAGTTTTGGGTTCCTGCGGGGGGCATTGCGCTGCGTCTCGAGCTTAGACAGCACCGACGCCCTTTCTGTACGTCGGTTCAATACTCCGCCTATTCGGAATATGGCTGGGACGATCCGACCTCCTGACCTTTCCAATGTCGCAGAGGCGATGCTTATAGTGGAACGGCAGAGCATGACTCCGACGAAGTCGGGGCTCAGCTGCATAAGCCCTGGATTACAGCACGCATTGGCCCAAAGTTTATGGTGCGGCCGAACTGCGTTTCACGAATGGGGTATGGCGCGCACGATTTCAATCCCGCCCACGCCGATGTACGGATCGCTGTTCCGGACGATCTCCTTATTGTGCACTTCCCTTTTACAGACGAAGCGCGTTTCCATCGAAAGGTTCAGTTAACACAAGTGATCCTGGCCGACCAACAACACTGCCTTCAAGGGGATTAAGTATGGCGTTGTGACCAGAGACTGTCCAGCGCCCTGATTTACCCCCGCCCACTTCGCTCCGAGGTTGCCAACGCGACAGACTTTTGGAGAACGTGGAGTGTGCTCGGTGGCAAACAACCGAAATAGGTGGAATGGTACTCCGGCGTGCGAAATCGGTGCCCTAGGATGGCTTCGTACTCTGCGCGGAACTCTTCGTCAATGGACTTATCAAATGCATTTGTTGATACGCCACCATGAAACTGGTGGAATGTCGCTTCGCCCAGCAGGGTTACAATCAAGCTGTTCGGCAAGCCCGAAGCTCGACACAGCAAATCGAGATTGACCAGCCCGCCCCCGCGCGCCTTAAATCTTTCGTCGAGGCCGCCAAGCTCGTTCCACATTTCGCGCCGCATGAATATTGCGTTGCTTTCATTCATGGGACGAAACCAACCACCGGAAGATGACGCGGCAAGAACCGAAATATCAAACAGTCGGTATCCATCCTCTATCCACCTTGATTCTGTAAGCAATCGGTCCTCGAATTCTTGGTTATAGCCTTCGAAAATACTTTCGAATTGAAGCTTGGGGCCGAGGTGAAATCCCAAGGTCAGGATTATCACCCGGTCACTTAGCCTTGAGGCGTGTAACGCCATGCTTAAGATGCCTGGTGAGACAAGCCGCCCCCCATCGATCATGACGCCAATGATTTCACCTGCCGATTGTTCAATCGCCACGTTAATACCGCGAACCGGAGAGTATGAGCCGGCAGGAAGAACAATCACTCGCAAATCGGGAAACCAACGCCGACACTCCTCCTCGCAAAAAGGCAGGGTCGATCCGTTATCGACAATAATAACTTCATAAGGGATCTTGTCGACGCCACGTTGCATCTGGGGGGACAAAGATCGCAGCGTGCGCGGCAACTCCCTCGGCATCTGATGGCACCCTACAATGATTGTAATCTTTGGCTCAGCCATAGCTCCTTTGCCGTTCTCGGAACTCAGATGTGCTGCCCGGCAGGGGCGAAAGCGATAAACCCAAACGCTGTCTTGATGCAAAAATAGTGTCGTGCGAAAACGCGTGGACTCATTGTCTTATTGTGGCAATCTGAGCGTTTTTCCGGAGCGGTCAATCTCAAAGCAACCAGAGTTCGCGAAATAATCAGTGGAGTTCACGACCGTCGGGCCGAACCGCCGGCATTTTCGGAGCTTGATGACATATGCCCCGAGGTATAGAAATGCGATAGCCATGCCGGAAGGTTCCTCCAAAGAGGTGAATTCCTCACTTTGATGAGCAATAAATTACGAATTCTGGATACGTCCAGGAACGCCGATCGCAGCCAGACGGATATTCTTGGAGATGGAAATGCAACCAAGCGATCTTTTCACGACGAACCATGGGATGAGCAGGCTCTTCGGTGAGCGTTAGCGAACTGCCGGGCTTGACTTGTTGCGGAGCCAAAGCTCCTGGCTACCATGACAGGTGTCACCCAGTCCTTTGGTCAGAGAATGCGTGGCTCACAATGCTAGACAGTTTACCCGAAGTACCCGAGGCCGAACTTGGACTTGAGGCTTGTCGAATGCGGGCTTCGGCTGAATACTTATGTCCGGAGCGCCTGATCGAGGCCTACGCTTCGGTTGGTGTGCAAGTGGTTGCTGATCCTTTTTCTTCTGCGGTAGCCGAGCAGGCCATCGCTGCTTTACGCCATGGTCTTCCATTCTCGATCGTGAGGATCGGAGATGGAGAAGCCAATCTACTTTCTTTTGGTCGCTATCCAGGAACTCCAATTCTAGATCAACATAATTTCGCGGCGATTATCGAAATGCAGCAAGACCGAATGGCACCAGATTTGGCTTGGGCACCGGTGCTACGAGAGCTGATATTCTCGTCGGTTCTCCAGGCTGATGTCGTTGGTGTTATCGGGTTGTGGCGACCGAGAGTTTTTACAATCGACATTTTAATGGAATTATTTCGCGAGGATCGCCGAGGAGGCAGCGGCCACTGGCGCGCCCTCGATTTGATGCTCAAGCTCGCGCGAGAAGGCCTGCTCCGGGGCAAGATTGTTGCCTCGGCATATCTATATCTGGGAATTCTTGAACACATACCGGAGATCGTTTCTCATGCACGCGAGGTTTTGCTAGTAACGGATAGAGCTCATTTGGCATCTGACTTCGCCAGACGCTTCGGTGGGATGTCTTTCGAGATGTTGAATATTGGTAAGCGCCGTTTCCCTGTCGAAGCGCTAGAACCGAGCTTTCTACAAGATGTTGATTCGCAGCTGCCGCAGGACATGAGCGGATACTGCTGCATGATTGGTGCTGGCCCCTGGGCTGAAGTGTATTGCAGCTGGGTTCGTCAGCGAGGGGGCGTTGCAATCGATCTAGGGAGTGGGTTCGATATTCTGGATGGCATCATTTCTCGGCCGGTGCACCGGGCTTTAGGGTTTGACCGCGTAAGTAAATATGCTCTTCGTAATAATATGGATTTGGGACAAGCTTGAGTGACAAGGATTGAACCCCATTTCTGGCACTGCGGTGGACCGTACGAGCTCACAGAGGCAAATTTCACGACTGGTTGGCATACATCCCCCACGACGCTAGATGAGCAGGCAATTGCCGTTCTATTCCGAAAACGGCCTTCATTGTTTGTTGGAAAACTGGTCTTACATGTCGGAATTGGCAACTCGTCGCTGTTTCGTGAGTTTGGCAACAAAATGGCCGCTTTTACGGGGCTCACCATAGGAATGCCAGAGAAGCTATATTTTCAGAGTGAATTCGCTGACGCGCCTAACGCTACGGTCATTTTTGCGAATAAACATGATCCAGGCACATTTAAGACAATCGGCGGGAAGTTTGATTTAATTATCGATGTGAACTTGAAGTCGTTCGCGTGTTGCGAGGAGCATTTTCATCGCACATTCTCCTTCTACGTCGAGCGTTTGCGTCCTACAGGGGTCATCCTTACCGCCGCTTCAGGCCTGCGATTTGGGTGGTCAGGCAATACATCCAAGGCCTACACCCCCGGAGCGAGCTCAGACAGCGCCGCCCAGATATGGCGCGTGTTGGGAGAGGAAGGGTTGCGAGCCCTTAGTGAGCGGCATGGGCTAGTTTTAGAAAGCCACGAACTAAGGTCTGTTCCCAACTGGCATGGGCAAGGCGATTGCTCGAGACTCCCCGCGAAAAACGACGAGACTCTATGGTTGCTGAGAAAGAAATGCGGCTGAATGGCACGGTATCTTTCTTTCCGGTTTGATGATGGATTTTTTGTTGGGGCGTTGAAGGCAAATCTCCTGCTCGCCCCTAGCCGTGGGAGTTTCTTCCTAGTAACCGGATTAATGGAGCGAACTCACCAGTTAACGCAACCCGAGTTCGAAGGAAGAGATTTTGGGAATCCGGCAGCGTGGAGACTGCTGGCTGAGGCGGGTCATGACATACAGGCTCACAGTGTGACGCACCCCAGCCTCCCAGAACTTTCTCGCGACCAGCAGATTGTCGAGATCCGTGATTCGCTTTCTTCTATACGGAAAATACACGATGGACCGTACGTCTTCTGCTGCCCATACAATCAACGGCCAAACGTCGATTTCAGCAGTCTAGGCTTCTCCGCGGCGGGTTTTCTCGGTTCTCCGAATAGCTTGCCGTACAATCAACGGTCGACTTTTGATCCTTTTCTGCTGCGCAGTAAGGTTGTTTTCCAAGAGGACTACGATTGGATTGTTAGAGAGCTTCGGACCTCCATACCTCATGACGCTTGGGTTATTTTGGGGTTTCACAGTTTTGACGATGAAGGCTATCGGCCGTGGAAATTTGCACCGTTCGCTGAGTTAGTGCGTCAAGTGCGTAGTCTCGATTATCAAATAGAAACGGTTTCGAGTATGATTAGCAAATTTTCGAACCAAACATCAACAACGGCTCGCTGAGGCGCAAACAACTAAGCTAATCGCCGACTTCGTCATAACCTGGTGTCTCTAGGTCGATTCCGTACTCGTCGCGCAATCGCTTGAGTCCTGGTGCGCACAAGGCGCGGACTCGCGCCCGCACGTCAGGATTCAATTGGAAGGGGGCAGACTGCGGACCGAGCGCTGCGTCTACCTGGGTGATGGCATCAAGGGCGGCCGCCTTTTCTTTCATCGACAACGCCTGTCGATTGAGAAGACGCAGGAGCTTAACACCTACCGTTCCTAAAGTTGGGTAGTCCCGCCGCTCCGGCAGGCCAAGTTCGGCGAGGCCGATCGCTTCGAAAAAATCATGGACCGTCGAGCCCGTATATGTAAATGCACGGATCCTTTCGGAGCCGAAAAGTTCTTTTACGTCGTCAAGGAATCCGACGTAATCCAAGTGCTTGGCAAACCACGGTTCATCCAAGAGCCTTTCCGGAGGCCAGTCGCGCCCGTAGCAATGCACCAAGCCGGGCGGGTTCTTCAGCATCTGTACATAGCTGCTGGTAAAGAAAGCCACTGGTTCTCTCAACCAGACCCATAACTCCACATGAAAAGCGTGAACGAAGTCGGCGAGTGCAGCACGCCCAGAATTGGAAAAATCCCACCAGTGATGAAACAGTCCTTCGGTTGAGAGCACGACAATTGGCGCAAACTGAGAGGCTTGGCTGATGACGTTCTCTATGTTTTGCCAAAAAGAGCTCATGTCTTCTGCTACCAAGGATTGAACCAGCCACTGGTGTTTCGGTTTCATTTCGCCGAAATGAGCCGCGGTTTTAGCATCAACCGGATGTGTTGCGGGGTAAAAGACACCCTGTCTGCTGAGAATTGAGCGATGTTCCTCCAGCGTCATTTGCAAAGAGGTTGTTCCTGTCTTCGGCGTCCCTGCATGAAGGATTATCTTGTCGATGTTCATCCGTCTAGAGAGCAGGCGAAAGAGCAGGGATTATTGAAAACGTGCGGACGTTATTCCCGCCCGCGCTGACATACTCCCGCAACGCTAGCGGCGGCCCCGGCAGGAGAGCAGAAGAGTAACGCGCGTGACTCGGGGCGCCGATGTCCTTCCACCAGAGTTTCTGCCGCGAGGGGTAGATGCCGCCCAAAGCGGTCCTGAATATTCCCGTTGGAGTAATCGGAAGCATTCACTTGATGCGCGACCGAGCCATTTCGCCACGGACGGCGGCAAGAACCAGACCTGGTTCGATCAGGAGATTGATGACGAAATGCGCGACAACGCAAGGCGCGAGGCTTCGCCCCGCCAGAAGGAACACAATGCCGAGCATCGCACCCAAGAATCCCGTTGCGATCGTCGCGCCAAGCGCTGCACGAAAGCTCTTTCCCATCAGACCCCAAACACCGTGGATCACACCGAAAAGTAGCCCCGCGCCCAGCACTTGCACGACTGCGCCGTAGCCATGTGACATCAGCCAGTTCATTGTCCATCGACGGAACATGACCTCTTCCAGAATCCCAGCGGCGATAGCGAGGGCGATGGCTAGCAACTTTAGCAAACTGGGCCGAAACACGTTTTCGCGCACCGACCGCAGACGAAGGGCGAAGGCCACGAAAATGACAGCGGCTATGAAAGCAGCGATCCAACCGGCGAGATTGCCTGTTAATCCCGGCGCAAATCCCAGATAACGAACGAAGCGCCAGCCGCTGGCCTGCAGATTCATCGCGACCCACCCGCCCTCTAGCGCGGTGATGACGCCGAGGATGATTCCGCTCTTGCGTTCAGCCGTCACTTATTGTGATTCCAATCGCGCTCATAACTTTGACTCTACCTGCATCGAAGTCCGTCGTCTTCTAAAAATGTGAACTAGCTGGAACACGGCAGGTGATTGCGCGGACGATGCGGGTCTCGCGAAAATCGGAGGGAAAGGAAAGTGCTTTAGGATCGTTTCGCCGCATTCTCGTGGTTCGCTTTTTGTTCATTACTACACGATTGGCCCTAGGACATGCAGGACGATGTCCGCGGCAAAGTGGGCCAGCATCGCCGACTCCAGCCCCCGGCTTTTATACAGATAACCGAAAGGCAACGCGACGAATGCGTTCAACGAGATTACAGTTGTAACGAGTTGCACCGTCAGGGGAGTAAGGCGCGCGGCCAATGGCAAATGGCCAGCACCGAATCCGATCGCGACGAGAAGGTTCGCAATCCAGAAGGCGATCGTGTCCCTAGCAGCACTCTTAGCGCTCGATATCACTCGAAATAGCCAGTATACCAGGGAAAGAAGAAAAAGCCGGGTAAGTATTTCTTCGCATAAGCCACCATAGAAACAGGCGAAAAAGCGCTTCCATATCGGCATTCCCGCTTCCGTCGCTATCGGCATTGCGGTCAGTGCGGCGCCCAGCGGGCTCCTCACCAGCGTCAAAGTGATAGCTCCGACGATCAGGCCGGTCACAGACGCCACGAGAACGAGCTTGCCTGGGACTCTGAGGGGCCGGTTGTACACACAGGCTTCCAAAATCGGCGCGCCCATCCCCACTTTGCGCGCAAAGAAAAATCCCAACCCAGCGGCGATAGTGAAATTGATTGTCCCTTGCAGAATTCCCCTGATTCGGCCCAGGGAAATCATCCAGGATCTCGTTTGATCCTAACATCCCAAAAATGAGACTCATTGCGTTCACAGGATTTCCGCGAGTCCTGATATTCGCTCCTGCAAGCGCTGTCGCACGGGTCCCATGTCACGATAGGTTGAACGAAAATGGCAAAGAGAATCGATGCGATTCGAGGACGCCACTGATGGCGCCGACGCCCTAAAACTTTGCATTGAAAACGCCAAAGCCGGCTACGATTCGTGCTTGAACAAATGCGAATGACGTTTCCTCAATCTCCCCCCGTATGGCAACGCGTTTCTCAGCGATTTCTGAAATGCTAAAAACGCTCTCCGCAAAGTTAGAATTCATGCCGGCTTGGGTTAAGTAAGAGTGTACTCTCCCTCAAACTCGAATTGCCGGTGGGGCAGCCGCATAGAAACCGGGTGGAAGCGAGTAATCTACCCGATTTCAACACTGCTTTTGGGCTTCGTGCAAGGGCTCTGCATGGCAGTTGCAATGAAGTTTTCGGACATCGGACATGCCAAAGTGACTCAAATATTCAGCGAAGGTACAGATTACAAAGGCGCCCGGCCAGGGATCAGCGAACCGGGGTGGCGTCCGGATACGCGATCCAGTTGGAACGGACAATCTTCAGGCTATCGCCGCGTTTCGCCACATCCCACTCCGTGCGGGTGTGCCCGGTACTCAAGACACCGAGGAGATCCCTCACTGAATAACGGACGTCGAACAAAACCGTGGCGATCGTGGGCTTCGACGAGTTCTGGACCTTGACGTCTGACACCACGAAGGCCCGCCCGGGTAGCGCGGCAAGATACTGCCGCATTTGTTCACCGATGAATGCCTTGTCCTTCGGGCCAAAGGCGTAGTAGTCCACAGTGTCGTCGAGGTACGACATGGTCTTGTTCAAGTCGCCTCGTTCCATGTCGCGATAGAATTCTTTCACATAGAGTTCAGCTTCAGCGGTGCTCACCACGGTGCTCGTCGAAGTGGGCCTGACCGAGAGCTGCGGCGGCGGGCTCGAGTCAATGTTCGCCGTGGGTTGTATGGCGGCCGGCGTTGGTGAAGCGGCGATCAGGTTGGGCGGCGGCGCCTTGGTCGCTGGCGGCTTCGGCTGCAGCAGAGCGAAGATCACAACAAAAGCGACGCATCCCAGGGCTGCCACGGCGGCGATAGCGAGTGCGACCCATTTCCAAGTGTTTGGCGAAGGCCCGGGTGTCAAAGGTGGCGGAGGCCGCGGCGGATTATTTTGTTCTGGCGACGGTGGTCGACTGATTGGTGCGCTCGGCGGAGCGGGCGGGGGCGCTTTGTCGGCTGACCCGGCGGCCGGCAAAGCCAGGAGCGCTTTCATCGAGCTCTTGAGCTGTTCGAGATGACCTTCCAGCGGTGGAGTCACGGCATCCAGCCAATGCGGTCCACTTAGGTAGTATTCGAGATCGTCGCTCGGAACGACCGCGTCGATGCGGAACTGCACAATGTGCAAACGTGAATTTGCCGCGAGCTGCACTTCGCGCAGCACCTGTTCCGAATTATTCGAATGCTCGGAAAAAATGAGGACGAACGCTCTGCTCTGCTGAATGGCGCGCGTGATTTCGCCCGAATAAGATCGTCCCGGCAGGACATTGCGCGGCGCGATCCAGCATCGGATCCCGATATTCTCGAGCGCCGCGCAAACGGCGTTGGCCACCGGCCGGTTACTCGTCGAATGCGAAATGAAAACGTCATGGGCCATGACCCGGGCTCCGGTGTGCCGGCGCAAAGCGCGCGGCTATTTCTTTGCCGGCTGGTATTTCCAGTGCCGCGACTTCCCTTCTGCCAGCAACTTGAGTGTTTTTTCCATCCGCTCCTTGCGCGTTTCCTCGCGTTTCGCTTCGGTGATCCATTCGAGATATTCGCGGCGGTGACTCGGAGGAAAGTTTTCGAAGGTGTTTCGGGCCTTCGCGTTCTTCTTCAACGCGGCCGCGAAACCATCCGGCACCGGAATCGGCGCTCGCTTCTTCGGCTGGGTCCGGCCGGGCGCCTTGATACCGGCCTCATTGAGGGCGGCCGCTTTCTTGACGTAGCCGATCAGGGTTTTATCGCCGGGCAAATCAGCGAGCGATTTGATGCAGCCGAAACTACCCATCCCGCTTTTCTCCCCCTGGTTGTCGCGATTGAGAATGAGGTCCGCTTTCCAGAAACCAAACGCGCAATGCTCCTTGAACGCCGCCATCCCGCACATCACGCCCTTGTAATCGAAGTGCGGCATCGACCATTTCATCGTCTCCTCGACTTGGGGGCAGCCGGTGTGCACCGCTTTGCGCAAGTGTTTCAGGATCGGTTTCGCGAAATCCGCCGACTTCGCGATATAAGCGTCGATTCTGGGATCTTTCGTAGGCATGGGAAACCTTCTCGTTGGTTCGCGACCGAGCTTACAAAGGCGCAAAGTTTTTTGTCGAGTCGCAACATGGGACTGAGTAAGCTCGATTTCCATGGGCGGAGTCGTTTGCATTGTGGCGTACCGGCCGAAGCCGGGACACGAGAGCGAGTTGTTGGACATCGTCCGCAGTCGCGTGCCGACCTTGCGCAAGGAAGGACTGGTGACGGACCGCGTTCCGGTAATCGTACGCGCGAAAGACGGTACGATTATCGAAGTTTCCGAATGGAAATCGCAGAAGGCGATCGAGGAAGCGCACAGAAACCCACGTGTTCTGGCGATGTGGGACAGGTTTTTCGCGGTCTGCGATTGCGTGCCGCTCAAGACCGTGCCCGAAGCGGAAACGATGTTCGCCGGGTTCGAGCCGATTCCCACGCCGCCCGCGGAAGGCATGCCGACCACCGAGCCATTGCGCTGAGATGGTAGGGACGGCGCGCTGCGCCGTCCGCAACGAACGGACAACAAAACTAATTGACTATCGCGGACGCCGCAGCGCGGCGTCCCTACCGCGGGGAACTTCTTGAAAACCGTTCCGCGCGTCGCTATCTAAGCGGCGGATCGTTCATTTCTATGGCACAAACCACGACCATACCACCGCGAGGTTTCGGGCAAACCATGCGGCCCGATACCTGGTGGACGCAGCCGCTCCTCGTTTTTCTGGGGCTGGGCGCTTTCATCATTTACTCGACGTGGGCGGCTTTCCAGGGAACCCACTATCACTTCGGCCCCTACCTTTCGCCGTTCTATTCGCCGGAAATTTTCGGCGATTCGCCCCACAGCTGGTTCGGCCCGAAACCGACCTGGTGGCCGGGCTGGCTTCTCTTCTCCCCGGCCTTGCTGATTCTCTGGGCACCGGGCGGACTGAGGCTCACCTGTTATTATTATCGCGGCGCGTACTACAAATCCTTCTGGGCGGACCCACCGGCGTGTGCTGTCGGTGAACCCAGGAAAACGTATCTCGGCGAGCGTTCCTTTCCGTTAATCATGCAGAACGTGCACCGCTACTTCCTCTATCTTGCAATCCTGTTCGTCATCGTGCTCGCGACGGATGTCTGGAAAGCGCTTTGGTTTGCCGCTCCGACCTCCGGGAAGACATCCTTCGGATTGGGCGTCGGCACGCTCGTGCTGGCCGTGAATGTTTATCTATTGGGAGCATTCACCTTCGGCTGTCACGCTCTGCGCCACTTGATTGGCGGTTTTCGCGACCAGCTTTCCAAATCGCCCGCGTCCTACCAGGCGTATCGGTGCGTGAGCTGTTTCAATCGTCGCCACATGCTCTGGGCTTGGCTTAGCTTGTTCTGGGTCGGCTTCACCGACCTTTACGTGCGCCTTTGCTCCATGGGCGTCTGGCACGACTGGAGAATTTTTTAGCGCATGCCCGATTACGAAACCTTTCAGCACGACGTTCTCGTAATCGGGTCCGGCGGGGCAGGGCTCCGCGCGGCCATTGAAGCGTCAGCGGCGGGTGTTTCCGTCGGGATGGTTTGCAAGTGTCTTCTCGGCAAAGCGCACACGGTTATGGCCGAGGGCGGAATTGCCGCGGCGCTCGCCAATGTGGACGATCGCGACAGCTGGAAAGTCCATTTCGCCGATACGATGCGGGGCGGGCAGTACGTCAATAACTGGCGCATGGCGGAGCTTCACGCGAAGGAAGCGCCCGATCGCGTCCGGGAACTGGAAGCGTGGGGCGCGGTCTTCGATCGGACGAAAGACGGTCGCATCCTGCAGCGGAATTTTGGCGGGCATAAGTACCCGCGGCTGGCGCACGTCGGTGACCGGACCGGTTTGGAAATGATCCGCACGCTCCAGGACCACGGGGTTCATCAGGGCATCGATGTCCACATGGAAATTTGCATCGTGACCTTGCTCAAGGACGGAAAGCGCGTGATCGGCGCGTTTGGTTACGATCGCGAACGCGGACGATTCAAGATTTACCGCGCGAAAGCGGTTGTGCTCGCGACAGGCGGAATCGGCAAGGCTTACAAGATCACGAGCAATAGCTGGGATTGCACCGGCGACGGCCATTCGCTCGCCTATCACGCGGGTGCGGGGCTGATTGACATGGAATACATCCAGTTCCATCCCACCGGCATGGTCTGGCCGCCCAGCGTCCGCGGCATGCTTGTCACCGAAGGCGTCCGCGGCGAAGGCGGGATTCTGACGAACAAAGACGGGAAACGCTTCATGTTCGATTTTATCCCGGACAACTACAAGGCCCAGACCGCCGACAACGAAGAGGAAGGCTGGCGTTATACGCAGGGGGACAAAAACGCGCGGCGGCCGCCGGAATTATTGACGCGCGATCACGTGGCGCGCTGCATCGTGCGCGAAATCAAGGAAGGGCGGGGCAGTCCCCACGGCGGCGTTTATCTCGACATCGCGTGGATCAAGAAAAAGCTGTCGAACGCCGGGGAGCACATCAAACGGAAACTGCCGAGCATGTATCACCAGTTCAAAGCGCTCGGTGACATCGACATCACCCAGGAGCCAATGGAAGTTGGGCCCACGACCCACTACATCATGGGAGGGGTGCAGGTGGATGCCGACACCCAGATGTCGGATGTGCCGGGATTGTTCGCCGCGGGGGAATGCGCAGCCGGGATTAACGGCGCGAACCGGCTCGGTGGGAATTCCCTTTCCGATCTGGTCGTCTTTGGAAAACGCGCGGGCGAATTCGCCGCGAAATTCGCGAAAGAAAATGCCCACGGAGAAGTGGACGAAGCCCAGATCGATGGTTACGCGCGAGAAGCGCTGCGGCCTTTTGAAAACAGTGCCGGCGAAAATCCCTACTCCGTGCAGCGTGATTTACAGGAAGTGATGCAGCACAATGTCGGGATCGTCCGCGATGAGGCCGAGATGCTGACGGCGCTCGATCATCTGAAAACCTTTTGGGAACGTGCGGATCGGGTTGGTGTCATTGGCCATCGTGACTTCAACCCAGGCTGGCACACCGCGCTTGACCTGAAGAACCTTCTTACCGTTTCGGAAGCGGTCACCCGCGCTGCCCTGGAACGAAAGGAAAGTCGCGGCGCCCAATTTCGCGACGATTATCCGGACAAGGACGAACGCTTCTCGAAAGTGAGCACGATCATCCGGAAGGCGGTTGACGGCTCGATGGAAGTTCAGCTGGAGCCGTTGCCGGAAATGCCGGACTATTTGAAACAGATTATCGAGGAGATGAAATGAGCCCGCTTAAGTGCCACGTCATCCCGAGCGAAGCGCAGCGGAGTCGAGGGATCAGGCGATGTCGCCATAGAACCTGGCTGTCGAGCTGCTGGGTGGAGCCACGGGATTCCTCGACTGCGCTCGGAATGACCACGAGGGTGGGCGTCCCGTCGCTCGGATGCGACAAATGAGCGCAGCTATTTTTAGAATCTGGCGCGGTGATGCCAAGGGGGGTGCGTTCGAAGATTACACCACCGACGTCTCCGAGGGCATGGTCGTGCTCGACGCGGTGCACGAGATCCAGGCGAAGCAGGCGAACGACCTCGCGTGCCGCTGGAACTGCAAGGCGGGCAAGTGCGGTTCCTGTTCGGCGGAAGTCAACGGGATGCCGAAGCTGATGTGCATGTCGCGGCTGAGCGATCTGCCGCTCGAGAAACCGGTGACGATTGAGCCGATGAAGGCTTTCCCGATTCAGAAGGATTTGATCACGGATGTTTCCTGGAATTACCGGGTGAAGAAAAAGATCAGGAAATTCAACCCGCGGCCGCCCGATGCGGCCGATGGAACCTGGCGGATCGCGCAGGAAGACATCGATCGCGTCCAGGAATTCCGGAAATGTATCGAGTGCTTTCTCTGCCAGGACGTCTGCCACGTGTTGCGCGATCACCGGAAGCACGACGAATTCATCGGGCCGCGCTTCTTGATTTACACCGCTGCGCTCGAGATGCACCCGCTTGATACCGAGGATCGCCTCGAGGAATTGCGAAAAGCGCACGGGATTGGCTATTGCAACATCACGAAATGTTGCACGAAGGTTTGCCCGGAGAACATTCAGATCACCGACAACGGGATCATCCCCTTGAAGGAACGGGTTGTGGATGACCATTACGATCCACTTGGGTGGATTTGGAAGAAGTTAAAGCGTTGAAGGGTTAAAACGTGGAGCGTCACCGTTCTAGCGATTCAAGTTTCCCTCGCTTCAACGCTTCAACTTTGTAACGCTTTAACCCGTTCCATGTCCGACTTGAAACCACTTTCGAAGGCCGCAATTCCGGCGGCATTGGAGAAGGCAGAGCGCTATCGGCTTCTGAATGAACCAGCGGAAGCCGAGAGCATTTGCCTTGATGTGCTCCGGGCGGATCCCGAGAACCAGTCGGCGTTGATCACGCTCTTGCTCGCCGTCACTGACCGCTTCGGCAAGGGCTATGGCGTGAGCGACACCCAGGTCAAAGAGCTTCTCTCTCGCGTGAAAGGCGAGTACGAGCGCGTTTATTACACTGGGATTTTGGCCGAGCGCCGCGCGAAGGCGAAGCTGGCCCAGGGCACGCCCGGATCACGCCACTATGCTTACGATGGTTTCCGCGAAGCGATGAGCTGGTTTGAGAAAGCCGAAGCACTTCGTCCGGCGGGGAATGATGACGCTTTGCTACGCTGGAACACGTGCGCGCGCATCATCGAGAAGAACCGCCTGGTTGCTCGGGAAGAAGAGAACGTCGAGCCGCCATTGGAGTAATGTAGAGGCGGTTGTGCCAACCGCCTGTTGTTTGGTTAGGCGCTTGGCACAAGCGCCTCTACATTTCGAGGGTGAATTCGGTCCCAAAATCTTCAAGCCCGTTTGAAGTGTCACGCGACCCTGAATCGGTCCGCAACATGTTCGGCCGGATCGCGCGCCGCTACGATCTCGCGAACCATGTTCTGAGCGGCGGGGCCGACTTTCTCTGGCGTCGCCGCGCCGCGAAAATTGTGGCTGCCTGGGGCCCGCGCGACCTCCTCGATCTCGCGGCGGGTAGCGGCGATCTCGCGCTCGCTCTCCAACTTCGACTGCCGAAAGCGACCATCACCGCGGCGGATTTCTCGCCGGAAATGCTCGCAATCGCGCGTGGCAAAGGCGTGGCGAAAACAATTCTGGCGGACGCCCTTCAACTTCCCTTCGAGAGCGAATCATTCGATGGCGTCACGGTAGCCTTCGGCCTGCGCAACATGGCGGACTGGGATCGCGCCCTTCGCGAAATGTCACGTGTCCTCCGCCAGGACGGCTATCTGCTTGTCCTCGATTTTTCAATTCCCACGGGAGCTCTCCGGCCGGCGTATCGATTTTATTTGCATCGCTGCCTGCCATTGCTGGCCTCGGTCGTGACCGGCCAAAAAGCTGCTTACGATTATCTCGGCGGCTCCATCGAAAAATTCCCCAGCGGCGGGGAGATGGTGGAATTGATCGAGAGAAACGGCTTCACGATGGCCAGGTCTGAGCCGATGACCGGTGGGATCGCGACGATCTACACAGCAATGAAACTGTAATAGGGAGCCGGCACGCTCTCGTGCCGGAGGGAAAACCCATCACAGCTCTACGCTAACGGTCTGGGGGCAAGCCGTCTCCAAACGCTTCGCACAACGAAGCGGCTACAGGAGCTTAGGGCTTCGGAAATGGCGACGCTGCCGGCGACGGCGTTCCCGACGGAGCCGTCATTGGACTTGCCACCGGGCTCGGACTCGGCGCCGCTACCAGCGGCAATTTGAATGCATTCAAATCTGGATTGCTGAGCACGAAAGTGCCCTCTCGTTCATCGGTCCGCGCAAACCACATTCCGGCCCCGTTCGACGCGCCGATCACCAATTTATGCACGCTCTTATCGTCGGGCGAAGTGGTGAACGTAATCGTCAACAGCGGCTTATCGAAACCATGCGCCGGCGTCGTCACTCCCGCCCATCGCACGGCCCGCAGGACCGTCAGCGTATTGAGGAGCGACTGCACGTTCACCGTGTTGATCGGCTCGGTGCCCTTCACCCACGTCCATTCCTTCTTTTCGTTGCGCACGAGCGCCGATTCGCGATCGGTCGTCACCGTCAGCTTGTGCACCTCGTCCGGCTTAAACCGGAAAATCGCCAGCTCCTGCCATTGCAATGGATCGGCGAAAATGTTGTCCAGTAAACTGCGCCGCACCGCCACGATGAAGGGTTCGTCGCCGAGCCGCGCGAAGACATTGTCGCCATCGACTTTTCCAAACGTGATCGTCGCGAAGGGATGTTCGCCGGCGGTGCTCTCGGGCGTGTTCTCCGAGGCGAAGGAGCTGAACGTCACCTGGAGCTGCGGCTTATCGAGTCCGTATTTCGGCAGATCGGACGCAACGTCTTCAACGAATTTTGTGACCTGCTCGGTCTTCAACAGATCCAGCATGCGATTTACCTCGCCTGAATTCGCCGGCTGATTATTTCGGCTGGCGATCGTCCAGTTTTCATCTTTCCGGGCCAGCACCGTCTTGCCTTTGCCCGGCGCGTCAATCGTAATGCGATCAAGAATGTTGGTATCGATCCGGACGAGATGACGATCGCGCAGATCGGCCGGCTTGAGCCCGAGCATTTCCTCGATCTTCTTCGGGAGCGTGTAGACCGCGTTGCGCGCGGTGAAACGCACGTAGACCTGATCCTTTTCCTTCTCCGGCACTCCGCCGATCTGAAGGGTCTGGCCAGTCTTGTCGTCGACAGCGAAGAGCGTGATGGAGCCGCGCGGTTCCGCGAGCCCGTAAGGCCGGAGATCGCCGCGATCTTCGGCCACAAATTGCTGGATTTGCGCCGTCGTTATCTGGGCCAGGAGATCGGCGATCTTTTGATCGTCACCGCGCGCGCGCAGCGGTTTCACGATTTCCCAATGGTCGGCTTTCTTTTCCAGTTCCATCTCACCCGCGGCGGTCTTGACCAGGGCCCGCGTAACTTGTGCGGTCGTCAGGTTGGTCAGCTTCCGGTCGCGGAAATCCTCGGGCTTTTTCGCGATGTCGTTGCGGACGGATTGGGCGGCGATAAAGACGTCATTCTCTTCACCTACGCGCACGTAGATCTTGCCCTGGAAGGCGGCGTCGTTTCCGAACGTAATTTCCGGCGGCATGCCTTTCCCCAAAAGTTTCAGCTTTAGCTTGCCTTTGCTCAGGCCGTATTCATCCAGCCGGGCCTTGTCTCTGGCGATTTCGCTCGCCAGGATCGAATCGAATTTCTGCCAGCCATCGAGATCCGCGATGAGATTTTCCACGGCCCCGCCGTCGGCCTGGTCTTTGAAGGGCGCTTCGAGCCGCCATTTTTGGTCCTGTTTCCGCAGCTCGATCCGGTCGTCTCCGCTTTGAATCACGATCCCTTCGAGCGCGTCCCTTTCGAAATTAACGACGTTTCCGGCCTGGCGTTTCGCTTCCTCAGTGTTCGGCCCTTTGCTTTCATAGAGCTTGATGTAAAGCCCGACCGCGACCGCCACGATCAATAAAAGAAGCGTCGTTTTGGTTTTCATTCAGGCCGGAGGGACGTGCTTCCGCAGGTTCCAAAATCATCGATGGGAAAAGGCAAGAGTAGGACGTGCAGAAGCACGTCCCTCCGAAAAAAGATTCTCATGCGCGTCGATACCACCAGACGCCGAAACCCAGCACGGCCGGGATCAGCGGCATCAAGACGAGAATCAGCCACCGCATGTTTTGCATCGCGTTGTCATCAAGGCTGAAGGTGAGAGTTTTGGGAACCTTCGGCGCGATGCCGATGAGTTGTTCCCGGCTCAGGAGCCAGTTGACACTCCCCGAAACAAAGTCGAGGGCCTGCTGGTCCTGGGTGATGGCATTGTCCTGGATGAAACTGGCGTTGGTGACCACAACCATCCGCGCGGAGTTGGTCTGAACGCGTTCATCCGCGCTCCCGCCCTTTTCGATCGACACGCCGATTATAAGTGGCGTGCCGGGATTCTGCGCCGCGTCGGCCTGGAGTTTGGCTTCATCGGTCGAATTGTAATCCTTTTCCGCCCAATACCCTTTCTCCGCCTGGATCAACGGCTGGAGCCGAACGTTCATCGCCCGCACCCGGTCCTGTTCCAGGGTCAGCGACGACATTCCGCCGACAAAAATTCCTCGCACGTCCGCCAGCTTTTTCGTGATGGGGCTCTCGGGTAGAAAATGCCCGATCACATCCCGCACCCTCGCCATTTCCTGGATGCCGGTTTTCATCAGGGCCATGAGGCGATCGTCGTTCACCTTCACGCCGAGTTCGTTGACGAAGGCGAGCAGCTTTGGCGTCTTGGCTGAAGGATCGAGCAACAGGAGGATGCGCCCCTGTTTGTCCCAGAAGTCGCGCAGCAATTTCATCTCGCGATTGGAAAGGTCGTACTGCGGGCCGTTGATCACAATGGTCTTGAGGTCGGCCGGAATCTCGGGCACCTCGAACAGGTTCAGCTCCTGGAACTTGATGTTCTCATTCTCGATCACGGTCTTCACGAGCGAGATCGGGCTCCCCTCCGCGATCGGCGGCTCCTTGTGTCCCAACACATAACCAACCGCGTTCTTCTTTCCTTCCACCAAATCGATCATGGCACTGGTGATCGCCTGTTCGCCTTTGAATGCCGTCATTTTTGGCGGCTCGCCGAACATCGGATTGCCCTGGTCCATCTCGGCCATCTCCGACGCTTTCACGGCCTTGTTGCGATTGTCGTAATCGAGAATGATCTGGCTCTCGTCGCTGACAATCTTGTATTTGTCGACGAGGGCTTTGGCGCGCGAATAATTCCGGTCCGGATCGATGTTTTCAATGTCGATCTTCCCTTTCGCCGCGTACTGATATTCCGTCAGCAACGCCTGCACATCCGACGCGAGCGGATTGTTCGCCGAGAAGAAAACCGTCACGCGCAGGGACCCCTTGATTGTGTCCAGGAAGCGCTTCGTTTTGTCCGAAAGTGCGTATTTCTGGTCGCGGGAAAGGTCCCAGCGTCGGTAATGCTCGAATCCGAGGTAATTCGCCGCGATCGCCAGGAAAAGGAGAAGCGCGACTTGGACGATCACGTTCACGCCGATGCGGAGGCGATGGATCTTTTGGGGCTTTTCTGCGGGCAGATTTTCTTCGGCCATGCTCACAGCCTCCATTTCCGCGATTGAAACGCCTGGTAAGTGAGGGTCAGCATCACAATGGTCATGCTCACATAGAGAACCACCGGGCGTGTATCGATCTCGCCGCGAGAGAGCGTTCCCATCTGTTCAATCGCCGAGAAATAACCGAGCAATTGCCGTGTGCTCGAACTGACTTCCTGGAGGATGAACGAAATGAGCCCGGAGAAAAAATGGAGCGTGATGACGCAGAACGAAATGACGGCGGCCACGATCTGGTTTTTCGTCAGGGCCGAGGCGAGGCAGCCAATTGAAAGATAGAACATGCCGAGGAGAAGAATCATCAAATACGTGCCGAAATAGGCGCCCGTCGAGTTCGCCGCGGGTTGATGAGTGATTGATTGAAAAACCCAGAAATAAAGCAGCGTCGGCAACCAGAGAATCAGGTAAAAGACCAGCGAACCGAAAAATTTCGCGAGGATCACCTGCCAGTCGCGCACCGGCGCCGTCATGAGGGGTTCGATCGTCCCGAGTTTAAATTCCTCCGCGAACAAGCGCATCGTGATCAACGGAAAGATCAGGACAAAGGCAAACCAGAAGAAGACGGAATTGAAGAAAGCTTCCTGGACGGAATAGCCGACCGGTTTCCCATTCATGAACGAGAGCTGGAAATAAAAATCGACCCCGGCAACGAAGAGGAAGAACACCAGCACGACGTACGCGATCGGCGAATAGAAGTAGCTGCGCACTTCGCGGGAAAGAAGGGTATAGAATTTTCTCATGCGGTGACGCGGGTCATTCCGAGGCTGGCGCAGCGCGCCGAGGGACCCCGCAATTGCAAATTCGATGTTCCGAAAAGATCACGCGTCCGCTGCGAGCCGTGCTGAATGTTTCGCGAAAGCGGTTGGCGCGACTGAGGGGTCCCTCGGCGCGCTGCGCCAGCCTCGAGATGACACGCTATTCTTGGTTGAAATAAATTGGGTGCGGTCATTGCAGGTCACACTTCATCCGGGTGCGTAATCTCTACGAACACATCCTCGAGGGTCGCTTTCCGTTGCGACAACTCGCGCAAGGTCCATCGCCGCGCGCTGGCCAGCCGGTAGACTTCCTCTCGCACGTCGGTGTTCGCTTCGACGCGCAACGCGAAGATTCTCCAGTCGCCGTCTACCGATTCGGTCACATCACGGACTCCGGCGATTTTCCTTAATTCCTCAGCGCCATCGTCGCTGCCGATTTTCGCTTCCACGATCACGCCGCCGGCCGTGCGGATGCGCCCGAGCAGATTCTCCGGGGTATCGCACGCTTCGATCCGGCCGCGATTGATGATAATCACGCGGCTGCAGGTCATCTCAACTTCCGGCAGGATGTGGGTCGAGAGCAGAATCGTGTGCTGTTTACCAAGGTTCTTGATCAGGTCGCGCACCTGGCGAATCTGGTTCGGGTCCAGGCCGCTGGTCGGCTCGTCGAGAATGAGAAGGTCGGGTTCGTGGACGAGCGCATCGGCGAGGCCAACGCGTTGGCGGAAACCTTTCGAGAGCGCGCCGATGATTTTCTTCTCCACCTCCTTCAACCCGCAAAGTTCTTTCACGTCGCCGACGCGCTCGGCCACGCGGCGATGCGGCACGCCTTTCAAGGCGGCTCGGTAATCGAGATACTCGGTGACCCGCATGTCATTATAGAGCGGGACGTTTTCCGGCATGTAACCGAGATGAGCACGGGCTTGGAGCGATTGTTCGAAAACATCGAACCCGGCGATCGACGCCCGCCCGGATGTCGGCGGCATGAAACTCGAGAGGATGCGCATGGTCGTGCTTTTCCCGGCGCCGTTCGGGCCGAGAAAACCCATGATCTCGCCTTTGCCCACCTCGAAGTTCAGGTCCCGGATGGCCGGCTGGCCTGCGTAACGTTTCGTAAGATTTTCGACCTTGATCATTGGAGCGGTAATGCTGTCAGACAACTCAACCCCGCGAAGCGTTGCATCTATGGCGATTTTCAGCGCGCGGTCAAAGGGACAGTTTCCATCGCCTGCCCGCCGCCGTTTGCCTTTACGATGCCGACGGTGAAATCAACTTCGCTGCCGGAACTGGCCCGCAACAACAGACTTTCCACCTGTTTGACAGTCGTGACGTTGTATTTGCCGATGCGATAAATCACCAACCCGCGCTGGATCCCGGCGCGATCGGCGGGACTGTCGAGCTCCACCGCGCTGATCAACACACCTTTGCCCGCCGCATAGCCCAGAGCGTCGGTCAGATCCGGCGTCAGATTTTGCAGCTGCATTCCGAAGAACCGCTGCGCGTTCGGGCCGGGCTGTTCCGGTTCTGAAGATTTCGTTTTCGGCGCCGGCTGCTTCTGCGCAATCTCTTTGAATTGAGTGACACTCGTCCGGACCGTCTCGGCGGGAATGGCAAACCCCAGACCCTGCGTCGGCACCCCCTGGGGAGTGAACGCCATCTTGGCGGAGCTGACGCCGACCAGGCGCCCGGAAAGATCCACGAGCGGCCCACCGCTGTTCCCTGGATTGATCGCCGCGTCGGTTTGCAGCAGGTCTTTGTATTCGACGTCCTCGACCGTGATGTCACGCTTCGTTCCGCTCAACACTCCGCGGCTGATCGAGCTCCCGTAGCCGAGCGCGTTGCCGACCACCAGCACCGTCTGGCCAAGCAGGTTCGGCGAGATGTTATTCAAGTCGATAAACGGAAAATCCGCTTTCGCTTCAATCTTGATGAAGGCGAGGTCCTTCTGGTCGTCGCCGGTGATGTAACGCGCGTTGTAGACTTTGCCGTCGTTCATCGTTACTTCGATTTTCAAATCGGCCGCTCGTTGGACCACGTGCTCGTTCGTCACGATGTAGCCGGCCTTGTCGACGATGAATCCCGAGCCGAGACTTTGCAGCGTTTGCCGGATCTCGCGCGGCCGGCTTCGGTAGTTTCCGAAATATTGGGCCGCGAAATCCTCAAACGGATCGCGCACCCGGCGCTTCACGACCCGCTCGGTATTAATATTCACGACCGCGGGCAAAACTTTCGCCACCGCGAGCACGGCGGGTTCGGAAGCAGGATCGGTCTGGGCGAAAAGACCTGCTGTCGTGAGCAGTAACGTCAGAATGGTAGGGACGGCGCGCTGCGCCGTCCACAGTCCGGGGCAAACGCGCGACAATGAAATCCTTCGGACGCCGCAGCGCGGCGTCCCTGCCACTGAATTCATCCTTGCGGCCATCTTGGGGCTGCAAGTAACGGAATGGCGTTGCCACTGTCAACTTGCTGCCCTGGCCGATGCCTAGCAGATTGAGTCCGCCATGAGCCTCTCTTTCGCGAACCGCTCGAACCTCGATCTGCTCGAGGAAAATTACCGGCGCTGGCAGGAGGACCCCGAGTCGCTCGATCCGAGCTGGATGGCGTTTTTCGAAGGGTTCGAGCTGGGCGATTTGAATCTGCGCAATGGCGCGGCGGCCATGGCCGCAACGCCTGCGGCCGGACTGGGTGACCAGCCGCTCCAGACTCGCGTCGACGGCCTCGTCTACGCCTACCGCACCCTCGGCCACACGATTGCGCGCATCGATCCGCTGGCGGACAAACGACCGGAGAATCCGTTGCTCAGTTTGCGCGAGCTCGGCTTCAGCGAAAAGGACCTCGACCTTGTCGTCTCATCCAAATTTTTTCTCGACAGCCGCAAGATGACGCTGCGCGAAATGATCGCGCTGCTCGAAAGCATCTACGCGGAATCGATCGGCTCCGAGTTCCAGCACATCCAGAATCCGCGCATCCGGAATTGGGTCCGGCACCGGTTGGAATCGCGGCCGGCCAAGCATGACACCTCCCGCGAAGCACAGATCGCCCTGCTCCGTTCGCTCCTCGAGACGGAGACGTTCGAGGTGTTTTTGCACACCCGCTACGTCGGGCAAAAACGTTTTTCGCTCCAGGGCGCGGAATCGCTCATGGTGGTTCTCGACACGATTCTCCAGCGGTGCCCGACACTTGGAATCGAGGAAATCTGCATGGGAATGGCGCACCGTGGGCGGCTCAATGTTCTGGCGAATTTCCTGAAAAAATCGCTTCAGGTGATCTTCACCGAGTTCTCCACCAATTACATTCCCGACCTCGTCGCGGGCGACGGCGATGTGAAGTATCACCTGGGATATCGCACGGTCCGAAAACTGGAATCGGGCGCGGAAGTGGAGATTCGCCTGGCAGCCAATCCGAGCCACCTCGAAGCAGTCAATCCGGTCGTGGAGGGAAAGGCCCGGGCCCGGCAGCGTATCCGCGGCGACACGGAATTGCGCCGCAAAGTCTTGCCCCTGCTCATTCACGGCGACGCCGCTTTTGCCGGACAAGGCATCGTCGCGGAGACGCTGAATATGTCGCAACTGCACGGCTACGGCACCGGCGGGACCGTTCATATCGTCGTGAACAATCAGATCGGGTTCACGACCCTGCCCGAGGATGCGCGCTCTTCCATGTATGCCACGGACATCGCGAAGATGATCGATGCCCCGATCTTTCACGTAAATGGCGACGACCCGCTGGCGGTGAAATTTGTGACGGAGCTATCGCTCGATTTTCGGCAGGAGTTCGGCCGCGACTCCGTGATCGACATGTATTGCTATCGCCGCTACGGCCACAACGAAGGGGACGAGCCGTCGTTCACGCAGCCCGATCTCTACGCGAAAATCCAGAAGCGTCCTTCGGTCGCGCAGCTTTATAAGAAGGAGTTAATCGAAGCGGGGAGGTTAAGTGACGACGAAGCGGCCAGTTTGGAAGCCGAGTTCGAGATGCGTCTCGAGCTGGTCTTGCAGGAAGTGAAGTCGATCGAAGAAGAACAGGCGAACGAGAAGGCGCGTTTTCAGGAATCGACCGCGATTTTTCAGCCGCAATACACCAGTGAATGCAAGCCGACCGCGATCAGCGCCGAGATGCTGCGGCAGGTCGTGGATGGTCTCACCCGTGTGCCGGAGGATTTCGAAGTCATCCCGAAAATAAAAAAGAACGTGCTCGACCGGCGGCGAGATGTTTTCGAAGCGGGCGGTCCCTACGAATGGCATTACGCCGAGACGCTCGCCTTTGGATCGTTGCTGCTCGAAGGAATACCGGTGCGCCTCTCGGGACAGGATAGCCGCCGCGGCACCTTCAGCACGCGGCATTCATTTATCTACGACGCGAAGACCGGCCGGCCTTACATGCCGCTGCTCCATCTCGCGCTCGAGCAGGCTCGCATTTGCATTTACAACAGCTTGCTTTCCGAGGCGGCCGTCCTCGGGTTCGATTACGGCTATTCGATGGATTACCCGAAGATGCTCTGCCTTTGGGAAGCGCAGTTCGGCGATTTCGCGAACGGCGCGCAGGTCATCATCGATCAATTTATCGTTCCCTCCGAATCGAAATGGCAACGGCCGAGCGGCATCGTGCTCTTGCTGCCGCACGGTTATGAAGGGCAGGGGCCGGAGCATTCCAGCGCCCGGCTGGAGCGCTTTCTCCAGGCTTGTGCCGAGGAGAACATCCAGGTCTGCAACGTCACTACGTCCGCGCAGTATTTTCACGTGCTCCGTCGCCAGATGAAGCGCGACTTCGTCAAGCCGCTTGTCATTATGACGCCGAAAAGTTTGTTGCGCTCCGAGCAGGCGTCGTCGCGTGCGGATGATTTTACCAGCGGCGGGTTCTCGGAAATTCTCGGTTCGCCCGAAGTGGGTCCGCCGGAAAAAATGAAGCGCGTGATTCTTTGCTCGGGAAAAGTTTACTACGACCTCCTGAATTACCGCGAAAGCGAGGGCGTCACGACCGCTGCGATCGTCCGCGTCGAACAGCTCTATCCGCTCGCCGAAGCGAAACTGCGGGAGGCGGTGAAGCCATTTCCGAAAAGCGCGAAACTGATCTGGTGCCAGGAAGAATCGCAGAATATGGGCGCCTGGAGTTTCATGGAGCCGCGCTTATGGGCGCTCTTCGGCCGGACGATTGCGTATGCCGGCCGGAACGCGAGCGCGAGCCCCGCGGTTGGATCTCTCGCGATTCATAAACGTGAGCAGGCGCAGTTGATTGCCGATGCGTTCAGTTTGTGATGGTGGTTCGAGCGCTCCGCTGCTCGATGCCAAGTAATGGCGCCTTCGGCGCGTAGAATTAACATCGCGCGACGGAGCGCACGATCCACCAATTGCTGTTCGACCACGCGCTTCCTTTGCGCATAATGTAACGCCTTCATGAGCACCGAAGTAAAAGTCCCGGCCGTCGGCGAATCGATCTCCAGCGGCGTTGTTTCCGTCTGGCACAAGAAGTCGGGTGAACAGGTCAGCGCTGGTGATCCGCTCTTCACCCTCGAAACGGATAAGGTTTCCACCGAGATCAACGCGGAGAAAGATGGCGTCCTCCAAACCCTGGTGGCGGAAGGGGCGGAGGTGAAGATCGGCGACGTGGTGGCGACGATCGAGGACGGCACCGGGGACGGTGCGAAGGCCGAGAAGAAAACGGAGCCGGCAGCGCAAAAGTCGGACGTGCAGAAGCCCGTCCCTCCGAAAGAATCTTCCAGCGCTCTTTCGCCGGCAGTACGACGCGTCGTGACCGAGGAAAAACTGGATCCGCAGGAGATTCGCGGCACGGGAAAAGGTGGGCGGGTGACAAAGAACGACGCGATGACGGCCGCGCAGAATCGAGCAGAGCCGCGAACGACCGAATCGCCGGCAGCGAAAGCGAAAGACGATCACGCCGAGGAAAAACAGGCGCCGCCGGTCCAGACGGAGAGCGGCCGATTTACCCGCCGGAAAATGTCACCCTTGCGGCGCAAGATCGCGGCGCAACTGGTGATGGCTCAGCATACGGCGGCGATCCTCACCACTTTTAACGAATGCGATATGACGGCGGTGCAGGAACTCCGCGCGAAATCGCAGGACGCCTTCACGAAAAAGAATGGCTTAAAGCTCGGGTTCATGTCGTTTTTCATCAAAGCGGCGGTCGAAGGATTGAAAGCCGTTCCTTCAATCAACAGCCGAATCGAAGGCGAAGATTTTATTCAGAACCACTACTACGACATCGGGGTCGCGGTCGGAACGGAGCGCGGCCTCGTGGTCCCAGTGGTGCGCGATGCCGACAAGAAGAGCTTCGCGGAGTTGGAGCGTGACATCGCGGATTTCGCGACGAAGGCGCGCGAAGGAAAAATGAAGATTGAAGATTTGCAGGGCGGTGTCTTCACCATTTCGAACGGCGGCGTTTACGGCTCGTTGCTGAGCACGCCGATCCTGAATCCTCCGCAGAGCGGGATTCTCGGCATGCACACGATTCAGAAGCGCCCGGTGGCGATCAAGGACGAGATCGTGATTCGTCCGATGATGTATCTGGCGCTGAGCTACGATCATCGCGCCGTCGACGGGAAGGAAGCGGTTACGTTTCTCATTACCGTTAAACAAGGCATCGAGGATCCGAAGAAACTGCCGCTCGATTTTTAGCGAGAAGGGCGATCTTTCGACCGTGCTAGACAGGCGGGCGCGTGTCATGCGCTCGCGGAGACCGCCTTCTTCCAGGAAGGCTTTCTCCAACTGGCGAAGCTGCTGGTCGAGCAGGTAGTTCGTCTGGTGGATCAGGCAGATGAGGATGTTCGCGACTATCTCGGCGGGGCGCGTCTCGATATAGGTCGCATAGGACTCATAGGACCTATTTTCTTGGCTGCCCAGGCGTCGCAGGAACCTCGCCTCCCGGCTGTTCTTGTCCCAGAGAGCCGCTTTCCTCACTCGCAGAAAATCACGATAGTCTTCCAACAATTCCTCCAAGCTGGCGCGCGCCACATTTATCAGTTTGATCTCGGCTTCCTTCGAAGTTCCGGAGGCCTGGCTCCCTTCGAGGATGTTCTGCTTCCCGGAGCGCGCCGCCTGCACCATCTGATCCACGGTCCGGTCGCGCTTGTTAAGAAACCTTTCGCAAAACCTCACCGTGGCGTCAGACACAATCCTCGCTTTCTGAAACGAAAGGAGCTCTTCATAACCGCCATGTGGCGGAATAAAGTTCTGGGGCACGGTAGACAAGTGTATAGGTCGCATGAGACTTATACGACCTATTAAAATGGCTGGAGATAAATTTGATATCGTCATCATTGGCTCGGGCCCCGGCGGATACGTCGCGGCGATTCGCGCGGCGCAGCTCGGACTGAAAACCGCGATTGTCGAAAAGGACAAGGACCTCGGAGGCACCTGCCTCAACATCGGCTGCATCCCGAGCAAGGCTCTCCTTACCTCGAGCGATCATTACGTCTTCGCGAAAAGAGAAGCGGGCAAGCACGGCATCGTCATCGAAACCGTCGGACTCGATCTGGCGAAGATGCTCGCGCGCAAAGACAAGGTCGTGAAGACGATGAACAGCGGCGTGAAGATGCTGATGAAAGGAAACAAGATCACGACCTTCCAAGGTCTGGGGACGGTGACTGCGCCCGGCCGCGTCACGATCAAGCCGGACGAAGGCGACACCCAGGAGATCGAGACGAAAAACGTCATCATCGCCACCGGCAGCGTGCCGGTTGAACTGGCCAACATGAAATTCGACGGCGACGTCATCGTGAGCAGCACGGAAGCGCTCACGTTCGAAAAGGCGCCCGAAAAACTGCTCGTTATCGGCGGGGGCGCGATCGGGCTCGAGCTCGGTTCGGTTTGGAGCCGACTCGGCTCGGAAGTGATCGTGCTGGAATTTCTGCCGCGGATCGCGCTTGGTTTCGATTTGGAGCTGGCGAATCTGTTACAGAAATCGCTCACCGCCCAGGGCATGGCGTTCCATCTTCAGACCAAGGTCAGCTCGGTGAAGGTCGAGAAAGGCCGCGCGGTGGCGACCGCGACTAAAGGTGAGGAAGAACTGACATTCGAAGCTGACAAAGTGCTCGTGTCGGTGGGCCGTCGCGCTTTTGCGAAGGGAGTCTTTGGAGAAAAACTCGGCGTTGCGATGGATGATCGCGGGCGGGTGAAAGTGGATGAACATTTCAAGACTAACGTCGAAGGCATTTACGCGATCGGCGATGTCATCGCGGGCCCAATGCTGGCGCACAAAGCCGAGGAGGAAGGGATCGCGTGCGTTGAGATGATCGCGGGCAAGGCCGGTCACGTGAATTACGAAGTCATCCCGGGAATCATTTATACGAACCCGGAGCTGGCCGGTGTTGGCCTCACAGAGGATCTCGCCAAAGAAAAAGGAATGGATGTAAGGGTCGGCAAGTTTCCTTTCCGAGCGAATGGCCGGGCGGTGGCGAACGAAGATTACGAAGGCGTAGTCAAGTTCGTGGCCGACGCGAAGACCGACCGGATTCTGGGCGCGCACATTCTCTCCCACGCCGCTTCGGAATTGATCGCGGAAACGGTGGCCGTGATGGAATTCGGCGGCAGCTCCGAAGATCTCGGTCGCACCGTCCACGCCCATCCTACCTTAAGCGAAGCAGTGAAAGAAGCCGCGCTGAATGTTGACAAGCGCGCGATCCATATTGGCAATCGGTGAACAGCTGCCTCTTCTGTAGCCGCGGCGCTGTGCGCCGCGCGAGAACACGCACGCTATTGTGAGCAGCGAAATCTCAATTACGCGGTCCACAGGGCCGCGGCTACAGAAGAGGCCATATGATTGACAACCACCTCCGCTTTCGGCAAATCGGCTCAATGATTCGGCGATTTGTCATAGCTCTCTCGCTCGTCCTCGCTGCCACGACGATGAATGCCGCTTCCGAGATCGTCGTCGCGATCCGCTATCTCCAGGCAGAAGGCGAAAGCCACGCCCACCTTTTTCTCTACAAGGAAGACGGCACTCTGTTGCGTCAGTTGACCAAGGAAAATTCCGGCCAGGACCTCGATCCGATGTTCACCCCGGACGGCGAGACGATCGTGTTCGCGCGAGAGATCGCCGAGAACAAGTTCGAGTATTGGAGCATCGATCCCAAGGGCGGCGGATTGAAGCGTCTCGAAACCCAGCCGGAATGGTATGCAAACACGAAGACCACCTCTTATTTCGTCTGGCCGGAAATGGAAGGGTCCGGCGACAACGACAGCGCGCCGCCGTTCGGCCAGCGGACTCAACGCTTTCGCGCGCCCGATGGCTCCGTGGAAATGGTCCTGCGGGAAGTGAAGGGAGATGAGGCCGACCAGGACAATAATCTGGGCCACGGCAAACATTATCTCCTGCGGGATTTGAAGTCCGGAAAGGACTACGAATTTGAAAAGCTCCCCGGGTTTGAGGGCGCGGTTGAGCAACTCCAGTTGAAAGGGAAGGACGATCGCTTCCTGCTCGAGCCGCCGCTGCGTCTCGCCTTTTTCGGGGTGCACCTCAACAGCACCGACGGTGATACCGATTTCGCGCTGGATCTGACCAATCGCCGCTTCGTGCGCCTTTCGCCGAATTGGGCCGCACCGTTCCCCCTGCCGGGCGAAGGAGCGTTCCTCACCATGACCTACGTGCGTTACGTCCCGATCGCCGGCACGAAAAAGACGGCGAACTGCAGTTACCTGGAGTCCTGGGACGCCAATTTGAAGAAGATCCGTTTTGCGCGCGAAGGAACCGCCGCGATTTGTTACGGCGCTTCCATGTATCGAGCAGGGAAAACTCCGGCCACGATCCATATTCGAAGAAGTGGCGATTGAGGATTTGCGCACGTGAGATGGCAAGACCGAGTGCCAAGAGCGGACCCTCATCCTAACCTTCTCCCTCATGGAGAAGGAACGGCACGGAAGGCGCCAGTCTGCATTTTGGTAGGGCGAGACTCTGTCGAGCCGAGGCCACGCATCAAACAACGCCCGGCTCGACGGAGTCTCGCCCTACCAAGGAAAAACGCCTCCTCTCCCTGAGGGGGAGGGCTGGGGTGAGGGTCAATAGACGCGCTGATTTGCCATGCGGAACGATTTCCAGAGCCACCGAAGCCCTTCTTCGATCGGCCCCGTCATCGTCTTGTCCCTGGCCGCGGCGGATCTGGTCTTCCATCTTCTCATCGCGAACCGTTACGGAATTTTTCGCGACGAACTTTACTATCTCGCCTGCTCCGAACATCTCGGTGCCGGTTACGTCGATCAGCCGCCGCTTATCGCGTTTGTCGCCTGGATCGCACGCCATCTCTTTGGCGAATCGCTGATCGGTTTGCGGTTCCTTCCAGCCCTCGCCGGCGCCGTTACCGTCTGGTTAACGGGAAAACTCGCGCGGGACCTTGGCGGCGGCGGGTTTGCGCAAGCGCTCGCTGCCCTGGCGGTGATTGCCGCGCCGATCTTTTTGCTCATGCACCATTGGCTCACTATGAATGCGTTCGAGCCCCTCATCTGGATCGCCTGCGCCTGGTGCATCGTGCGCGCGATCGATCGCAACGAGCCGCGTTCCTGGCTCTGGTTCGGCGTCCTCCTTGGCGTGGGGATGGAAAACAAATACAGCACGGCGTTTTTCGCCTTCGCGGTTGCCGGCGCGTTGCTTCTCACGCCGCAACGCCGGTTCCTCGCGAATCGCTGGATCTGGCTCGGCGCCGCCTGTTCGCTCCTGATTTTCCTGCCCAATCTGATCTGGCTCGTCCGCCACGATTTTCCGTTCCTCGAATTGATGCACAACATCCGCAGCACCCATCGTGACGTCGTTCGCGGGCCGGTCGCCTTCATCGCAGACCAGGTGAAGCTCATGAACCCGACCCTGTTTCCGCTCTGGGCCGGTGGACTTGGCTGGCTCTTTTTTAGTCGGCAGGGCAGCCGGTTTCGCATTCTCGGCTGGATCTACGCGCTCTTGCTCGCGGCGTTCATTGTCTTGAAGGGGAAAAATTATTATCTCGCCCCTGTCTACCCGATGCTGTTCTCCGCGGGCGGGGTGGCGCTTGAGAATCTTAGCCGGCTCCGGATGCGATGGAGCCGCCCCGTTTATGTCGTGCTGGTCGTGGTCGTGACTTGCTTGCTGGCACCCTTGGCCGTCCCCGTCTTGTCCGTGGAGAATTATCTCCGCTATCAGAAAGCGCTCGGCTTCGAACCGCCGAAAGCCGAAAACCAGCCGACCGGTCCGTTGCCCCAGCATTTCGCCGACGAATTTGGCTGGGAGGAAATGGCTCGCGAAGTCGGCCGCATCTACAACGCGCTTCCGCCGGAACAGCGCGCGAAGACCGCCATCTTCGCGAACAGCTACGGCCAGGCGGGCGCGATCGATTTCTTCGGGAAAAAATACGGACTGCCGAAGTCGATCAGCAATCACCAGAGCTATTGGTTCTGGGGCCCGCGCGATTACACCGGCGAAAGCGTCATCGTGCTCGGCAGCGATGGGACCGGCGACCGCGAACATTTCGCGACCGTGGAAGTCGCGGGGCAGACCGATCATCCCTATTCACGGTTGGACGAACACTTCGATATCTTCCTTTGCCGCGATCTGAACACGACGCTGCAGAAGTTGTGGCCGAAAGCCAAGAAGTGGAATTGAGCTTTCTTCTGTAGCCGCGGCCCTCTGGGCCGCGTGGGTATCGACCTGGATTGTTGCTTGCGTTGCGTTGCGCAATCTCTCACGGCCCACAGGGCCGCGGCTTCAGAAGAGGCTGAAATCTGCGATTGTTCCCAAGACCAATGGAAAGCACGACCGCCATCCTGCTCCGGAAACGAAAGCTGAGCGACACGAGCCTCATCGTATCGTGGTGCACGGAGTCGTTAGGCTGCATCCAGACTGTAGCGAAAGGGGCGCGCCGTGGGAAGAGCGCGTTCGCCGGCAAGCTCGACCTGTTTTTCGAAGCGGAGATTGCGATCGTCCGCAGCCGTAAATCGAGTCTGCACACCCTCACCGAGGTCGTGCTCCGGAATCCGTTCAGCGGTATTCGAAAAAATCTACGGCGAACGCAGGCTGCCTCCTACTTCGTCGAGCTGATCGAGCTCTGCACCGAATCCGATCACCATGAGCCCGAGCTCTTCTCCCTGCTGCGCCGCGCCTTCACTTACCTGGACGGCAAAGATCCCGACCTGCGCGCGGTGCTCCATTTCGAAACCGAGCTGGCCCGCATCGCCGGAGTGCACGACACGAAAATGTTAAAGAGCGATCCGGCCCTCGCGCTCGCGAACCTTTTCGGACGGCTACCCTCATCGCGTGCCGACCTTCTAAAGGGCGCTTTGACAAGTCTCGGGTAGGGTGGGCGTCTCCCCCGCCGGTGATCGCGTCTCGCGATCGCAAGCTGGAAAAGATTGTTTTGGCAAGATGCCAAAACCGACGGGCGGGACGCCCACCCTACCCGAGACCGGGCGGCGGCGATCGAAGAAGTAACGTGCTCGTTACCATCGATCTCTTGCCGGAACACACCTCGCCGCTACCCTGCTTTTCGTGAAACGAATCGGATTAGTCCTGCTCGTCGTGGCTGGTCTTTCCCCGATCGCGCAGGCGAACGACACCTTCAAGATCGATCCGGCGCGTTCGACGATTGCGTTTAAAGTCCGGCACATGCTCGGGACCGCGAAAGGCAACTTCTCGAAATTCAGCGGAACGATCGTGGCTGACCGCGAGCGCCCGGAGCAATCGTCCGTAACGGTGACGATCGATGCCGCCAGCATCGATACCGGCATCGTGAAACGGGATGAGCATTTGCGCGGCGAACTCTTTAACGTCGCCAAATTTCCGGAAATTACGTTCAAGAGCCGCCGGGTGAAACAAACCGGCACAAATGCCGGTGAAATCATCGGCGATTTCACCATGCATGGAGTGACGCGCGCGATCACTTTGAATGTCCAGCTGGTAGGCGGCGCCGATGCGGCGGCGAAAAATGCGGCCAGCCATTGGCGTGTAACCACCGCTCCGCTGAGACGGAGCCAGTTTGGGTTGGTCTTCAGCAAAAGCGCCGAGACGATCTCGATGATCGCGGACGAAGTTGCCGTCGATATCGAAATCGAAGCGCGGAGGCAATAAGGGGTTGGGATTCGGCAGTGTGTGATTGTAGCAACGACCCTGTGGGCGCGCCCTGTCTTGTTTGCCTCCAGCACTTAAGTAAGACGCCCAACAGGGCGTCGCTAGCCGGGGCGTGCCTATGGGTCCCGACGCTTGAAAGCGACCGCGCTTAGAACTTTTTGTTGAAGGCAGCGTAGTAGTAACGATTACGGATCGAATAGAGCGAGGTATCGTAATTATCATTGAACGCTCCCAGGACAGTTGGCGGATTACGGTCGAACGCGTTGTTGACGCCGAGGGTAAGCCTGGTCCCCCACAGCAAGCGCTGCCAGATCGTTGAGCCGGAAGCATCCGCCGGTGTCGTCATGACGTTCTTATCATCCTTTGCGGCGCCGTCAGCGTTGGGCTCCACGATCGGCTTCTTCCACTCGTAGCTTAATTGCATATCTAGAGTGATGTAATCGGAAACGCGGCGATAAATGTCGTATTGTGGATTGGTGTCGGTTCCGCCTATCACGTTCGCGGCCCGGACCGCCGAGGAATCATCGTTGAATGAGCTGATGTAATTCACCGTGGAAGTGAAATCGAATCCCTTCCATTGCCACTCACCGCGCAAGTATCCTTTGTGATAGGGGATAGCGCCCGGGGCCAGCGGAACGGTGCCGTTATTGTAGTCTCCGAGGAAATTTGTGGTCCCTGCACCGGCGAAGGGTTCGGCCTTCCAAGTAAAAAAGTAGTTGTAGCCGCTTGAAATCGTAAACGTTCCCCAACTTTGGGTGTGAAACCGATAGGTCGCTGTGATGTCCATGCCATTTACGAGGCGCTTGCTTGCGTTTTGGTTTTGCGCGTCTACCGAAATGATATCTCCGGTTTGTGGGCCGCCCGGACCTTGATCACGTTGGATGAACTCCGCGAAGGGAGCATTCGGCCCACCGCCGGCGTTTCCATTGGCGGTTACCGCTATCTGGGCGAAGGAAAACGGATCGAGAATCACGTTCGTGGTATAAACTTGGTACAAATCCACTGTCATGGTGAAACCGGAAAGAAACTTCGGCGTGTAGACCAGCCCAGCGGTGTAGGTGTCCGTTTTCTCCGGTGTTAGCTTGGGATTACCGCTCACGAACACCCCGTTCACTGGCTGGGCGAAATCACCGATAAGCGGATCGAAGACGACCGCAAAGCTTTGCGTCTCGCGGTCGAAAAGTTCCGGCGATGAGGGGGAAAGGAATGACTTCCCATATGAAGCGCGCAGCGTCAGGTCCGCAATTGGCTGATAGCGCAAGCTGATACGCGGGGTACCTCCATTATTGAACTTTGCGCTTGTCCCGAAGAGTTGATCTCTGTCTTGAAACGCTTCGTAGCGGTAGGCCAGAGATATCTCCAGGGAACGCACTCCGGGTATCTTCAAGTTAGAAGTGACCAATGGGATAGTCAGTTCGCCAAAGACCGACTGGACCTCTTGCTTATACTTGCTGGGGAGAGATTGAGTGAATCCAAGTTGATCACCTGCCGCTAGCACCGGATCCGGCACCTTTTGAGTTCGGCTTTGGCGATATTCGCCACCTAAATTGAAGGCGATCCCTCCCTGATACAGACTCGGAAAGAGATTACCATTCACACTAGCGTCACCCAGGAAATCGCGTGAGTAGTTGTAGGAATGCCCCAGGTAAGAAGCTCGCTGCGCGGCGGCAGCGTTATCATACGACGCAGTCTTACCTGTGGGGACGCCATTCGCGTAGGTAGGAACGGTGCCGGCCACGGGTGCGTTCTGCCCGATGAAAGGATCGAAGGCACCGGCGATGATTTCACGGTAGATACCTCCCCGCGTCGCATCACCACTGTCGATTTCGAGATAATCGGCCCGCTCATAAGCTGCGCCAACGTCGTAACCTAGATAACTCAGAAAACTGTTTCCGGAAAACGTAAAGGCTCCTTTAATTCCAGCAACGTAGCGATAGAAATCGTAGTCGAAGAAATCCCGGCGGTTATTCAACTCTTGCACGAAGCGATAACGTAACTGGGTCAGGTCGTCCCCAAAAGGATTGAAGGGACTGTTGCGGATGATTGCGAGTTGGGCGGCGTTGGAATTATCGAGCGAGCCGTTCACCCGTCCGGTGGCATCGCGTCCATTGAAGATGCCAAGGGCGGCATTCGCATAGGTGGCCGCCGGGATGGAGAAGAGAGCCGGTGCGAGACCGTTGTCCTGCTTCGTCTTGGCGTAGAGCACGTCGCCATAAATCTGCAGAGCGTCGCCAAACACTTTGTCGTTCGCAGTGACGAAATATTGATACTTCTCCACACCCGGAATCGCCGGGGTATAGAGGCGGAAGTTGAATCGCGACGGATCGGTCCCGGGGCCATCTGGATCAAATGGCCGGTAGGATGCCCGCGTTGGTGCATTGTTCGACAGATCAATCAAGACCTGCTGACCGCCCGTCGCGGGTGTGGTGCCGATCCGACCAGCATAGTTGGAACTATTGTTATTAAAACCACCCAGGCTCCGCACGTCGGCGGTGACCGCGATCTCCCGATCGCGCGAGTAGATGTCGCTGCGGTCGTAGTATTCCCCCGACGCCGCGATCGCAATTTTGTCCGTCGCGACGCCGCCACGCAGGTAGGTCTGCAGAACGCGCGCATCATGATCCGTGGTGTTCCCGTAAAGGAGATTGACTTCGGCGCCTTCAAATGGTTTTTCGCCGGGCCCGTTCAAAAGGATGAAGTTCACCACCCCGGCCACGGCATCGCTGCCATAGATGGCGGAGGCGCCGTCCTTGAGAACCTCGGTTCGCGAGAGCGCGCCGATGGGGATGGCATTGATGTTTCTAAATCCGAAAGCGCGGCGACCATTGATCAGAATGAGCGTGTTGCCGGCGCCGAGAGCACGCAGGTTGATGAAAGCCTGGCCGTCACCGCCGTTAGAATCGTTTTCCGTCGCGGTATTTCCGACAAAGGAAGGAAGCTGACGCAATCCTTCCACTGGAGTGTTCGCTCCTTGTTTCTGCAGGGCTTCGGAGGTGTAGACCGTGACCGGCAGCGCTGATTCCGTCTCAGCGGTCGGAATATAGGAACCGGTCACGATCACGCGTTCGGTTTCGGCCATGCCACCCGGGGCAGCGGTCGGTTGTACGCTTTGTGCAAGTGCCGAGGAGAGGAGAAGAAACTGAGTTACTCCAATTAGAATCGGAACAAAGTTACTCCCTCTTTTCATTTGCATCCTTCGTTAAGGCTACTTCACGGACTGGCCGAGGCTAAAGAGGTTGGTCACCTAACAACAACCCTTTTCTTCAGGCACGCAATAATTATAAGAAAACTTCCCACCCCAATGTGGCATCGTGGCGGGCTTGTTGCGCTCCGGCTCGATTTTCTCGTGCTTCATCTTCGCGGACCCCATCGATCCATCTCGCACGCTGTAAGGACTGCGCCAGAACAGCAGGTAGATTTTGAAATTGGCTGCGACCGGAAAACCGGGTCGGGACAAAATGCCTCAAACCATGTGCGGTCGAATGTGGAGCAACGAGTCACGAAAGTTAAGTCAGCAAAATAAGAGCAAGAGGTTCTCTCAACTGACTCTCCAAGCTATGGGCGTTAGTAGTTTTAATAAACATGGTTTCAAGAGATCAATCTATCCTTCCCCTTTCCAAAGGGCTTCCCGAGCCGTGCTGCAAGAAATCGCAATTTTTCTTGCGGCACAGCTCGTTGTTCACCTTGCCGCCGGCGGGGCGTGGCTCAATTGGATAACGTCCGGAATAATCCTCCCGAAATCGTTTTAGCTTAGATATCCCGTGACGTAGCGGTCAGCGTACCGGCTGGTGTGATCGACAAGTGAAAGTTGCCGGCAAATACGAACCCGGTAACGAAAATCGACAGGAAGCATTGGGGGTACCGCTGCGCGACCCTGTCGCTCATGGTTTGGCGTGTGCCTTCATCACTGCCTCGCCGTCGGAGATAAGTTTTTGAAAGCGCGGGTCGGGACGGATTGGGTCGAACATTGGATCGATTCGCAACAGTGCCGGAGTCATCGCGCCGGCATACGGGATGCGTAGCAGCCGTTCGAGAATGGGAATTGCGTGATCGGCGTCGCCCAGGAGGGCATGGATGCGGGCCAGGTTCTCCTCCCAGGCAGGACCTTCGAAGGGGTTTTTAGAGGCGGGATCCATTGCGATGGCTTTTTGTCCTTCTGAGACAGCAGAGACCGCATCACCCAGACCTGCGTAGGCCAGACCCAAAAGAGCATGTCGGCTCACCCCGGGTCCTGAATCCGGCAGAATATTCTCGAGCTGAAGCCGGAACATTCGCACCGCTTCTTCGTAAGTCACGCGCGCCCCGGCGACATCACCGGCGCGTTGCTGACTCAGACCTAGAAGGAGTTGCTCATCTTCGCTCGACTCGCCGCGTTGCTTCTCCGTCGCCACTGCTCTTGAAAATAGGGTTATGGCCGTGGTATAACTCCGCTGGAACAAGGCCTGCCTGCCAAGTAATTCCGGTGCGGCGCCGGAATTCGCCAGCAATCGCTCCGCCGCCGGCACATCCCCGTTTGCCCAGAAGATCTGCGCTTTGTAAAAGAGAGCGAGTAAATTCGCCGGTTCCCAGGCCAGGACGCGGTCAATCGTGGCCAGAGCTTCGCGAAAACGGCGCACGGCACAATAGGTAGTCGTGAGAGTCGTATAAGCGGAGGAGTCGCGTGGATCCAGCTCGATCACGCGACGCTGAGCAGCTATCGCCTCCTCCCAACGCGCCAGCCTGCGCTTGATGACACCCATGGCCACGAGGACATCGGGGTTATTCGGAAGACCTTTTTCAGCTAACTGGAATTCCGCGAGCGCGCCGGTGAAATCACGCTGCCCATAGTAGCTGTAGTAACCAAGAGCAAGGTGAGTTTCCGCCAGGTCTGGGTTCAGCACGCGCGCACGATTGGCCGCATCTCGGGCTGCGGCCAGCCGCGCCGGGCTTAGATCGATTCCCAGCCAGTAACTGCTACTAAGCACACAGGAGAGCCGGGCCCAGGCCAGCGCAAAACTGGGATCCAACGTCACTGCGTTTTGATAGGACTGGATCGCACCCTCCACTGTGGACTTATCAAACTGCGAGGCGGCAAACGCGCGACCACGCAGGTAGGCATCGTAAGCCTCGAGATTTTCTGTCGGTTTGGAGGCAATGACGCGCTCTTCCTGACCGGTAAGTTTGGCTTGTAACTGGTCGGCGATGGTTTTAGCAACTTCGCTCTCAACTGAAAAGACGTCGGTTAGTTTGCGATCAAAGGTATCAGCCCAAAGATGGGAATCCGTGGCTGCCGTGATTAGCTGGACATTCACCCGCACGGCGTCGCCGCTCTTCTGCACGCTTCCCTCTACGATATGGGCGACTCCCAGTTGCCTCGCGATCTCGGGTAGGTTTTCCGGCGCACTTTTGTAATGCTGGGTGGAGGTGCGCGAGATCACCTTCAGGTCGGCGATCTTCGACAAGCGCGTCAGGATCTCGTCCTGAATGCCGTCGGAAAAGTAGGCGTTCTCTTTATCGCTACTCAAGTTCGCAAACGGTAGTACGGCGATGCTTTTCGCGGGGATACCGGGTTCTTCCTTCACTCTCCGGTATCGGTAACGATCGAAGACCAGCAATGCTATGGCCAGTGCGAGCACGCTGATGATGATGAAGTCGAACTTTCTTCCCGTGTTCCGCGTTCTCGATTGATTGGACGACGGAATGTCATCGGTGCGGACAAATCCTCGTGGCGTCCAGTCGAACATCCACGCCCAGATCATCGCGAAGGGAAAGCCGGCGGGGAGGGCCACGATAATTAGCCTCACGACCCATGCCGGCGTATCGAAGAACGGGAGAGTTTGCGTGGCTACTTGGATCAAGAGCCACGCGATGGCGGCGTAGCCAATGGCCGCGCGATAGACGTAGCGACGCCGCAGTTCAGCGAAAAAGTGGTTTAAAGTCACGCGCTTCCTAGGCGCGAATTGTTACGGCAAGTTTGGACAGTGGCGAGCTAAAACCACGGGCGCTCGTGCGAGCAATGTCAGGGTCGGTACATACGAGCTTGCGCCTTTGCGATGGGACGATGGCCGCGAAGCGCGCACATCCTTGCGCAATGCATACCAGCACGCAAGACTCTATACCGATCAAACCAAACTAACCGGAGTCACTTGGTCATCGCATTCGGCTTGAGCGAAGCGACGATTTTCTCGAAGCGCGGATCGCCGCGCAGGGAATCCCAGCAAGGATTGAAACGGAGATCGCCGCAGGAAAGATCGGAGGGAATTTTCGACAGCATCTCCAGCCTCTCAATCGCCAGGTTGGGCTCGTCAGTCCAGGCGTAAACCCAAGCAAGGTTTCGCACCATCAAGGGACCGAAGAGAGCATCCTGGGAAATTGGAAGAAGCTCGACTGCGTGCTGGGCTTCGCGGATGGCCTCTTGCTTTCGGCCGACGCCGGCATCCAGGAGAGCGATTTCGGTAAAGTACGTCTCATCTCTGCGGTGGTGGGCGGTCGGATCCTCCCAATCTTTCCGGGCACCTAGAAACGCCGCTTGGGCCGCCGCGTTGTCGCCGCGAGCGCGCGCAAGCTGGCCATCGGCAAAGCTGTGCGGGGGTTTTCCATCGAAAGCTTCTTCCGCATCCTCCGCCGGCGTGGAGGCAATGGCCTTCGCGGCGGTATCATAATCCCGCAGGTAAAGGGCGGTCTCGAATCGCACATCCCCACCACCCGCGGCCTGAGGCACTTGTGCCAGAATCTCCTGCGCGGCGCGCAGGTCGCCCTCCCTCAGCTTCAACAGCGCAAGTTGCAGGTTGAGCCAGGAAGTGATCTCCGGCATGCGCGCCATCGCTTCGGAAACAAACTGCTCGCCTTCGCGGTAGCGGCGCATTAGCCGGTACATCTCAGAGGTCCAGGCGATAATATCAGAGTTGCGCGGATCGAGCTCGTTCGCTTTGCGCACGCCAGCCAGAGATTCTTCCCAGCGGTTTTGGCGGCGATCGATTCGAGCCGCGATAAAGATAGCGTCGGAGTTGTTAGGCAGAAGGCGCCGCGCAATAGCCAACTCATCTCTCGCCGCGTCGAAATGGTTGAGGAAAAAGTGGTAGCGAGCGAGCGCCACATGGGGCTCGCCCAGGTCGGGCCGCAACCGCATTGCGGTATCGACGGCTTGCTTCCACAATTCGTCGACCTCCGGGCTCTCATAGCCGGTGCGCGTTGCATTTCCATGCTCGTGACTGTAAATCTCCGCCAGAAAACAATAGGCCAGGACAAAGTTCGGATCGCGCCGAATGGCTTCGTGCAGCAGCTCCAAGATCCTGGGTTTTACTCGTTCCTTTTTCCAATCGGCCCAGGCGCTCGCAGCCTTGGCCTCGGTGTAAAGAGCGTAAGCAGTCAAATCTGTAGTAGGCTGTTCAAGGATCGCAGCCCGTTCCGCAGGCGAAATTTTCGCCCGAAGCTGGTCCGCAATTCGTTGAGCGATTTCGCTTTGGATGCCAAAGATATCCACCAGCTCGCCATCGTAAGTCTGAGCCCAAAGATGAGCATCTGTTCGGGCATCGACTAACTGCGCGTTGACTCGGACCCGGTTTCCGACCCGCTGCACGCTTCCTTCCACGATGTGCGACACGCCCAGCGCCTGGCCGATGTCGCGCAGATTGCGGTCGGTGCTGTTCTTGTATCTCATCACGCTCGAGCGGCTGATGACCTTCAAGTCAGCGATCCTGGCCAGATCGGAAAGTAGCTCGTCCTGCACGCCCGCCGCGAAGGAGGCGTTTGCTTCGTCGTTGCTCAAGTTTTCAAACGGCAACACCGCTATGCTTTTTTCCGCTGCCGAGGGCACTGCCTGCGGAATTCGGTTTAGAACAGTCTTCGGCTCCGGCCCGGCGAGAATTTTTTGAAAACGCGGATTACTCCGCAACGAATCCCACTCCCAGCGCAGGCGAAGGTCAGCCAGCGTAATGGTGTACGGAGAATCTGGAGACCCGACCGGGCCGGGAGTGGTGAGGAGGCGCTCGATTAAAGTGATGGCCTGCTCCTGTTCGCTAACGACTGCATAAATCAGCGCCAGATTCGCGGCCTTAGTAGCGCCATGAAATGCATTCTGGCTTTCTGGTTCCATTTCAACGGCCCGACGACCTTCCCGGATGGCATCCTCCTTCCGGTGCGTGTAGGCATAGAGTAATCCGAGTTGAGCGACGCGATCCGGATCGTTGGGATCGTCGCGCACCCAGTTTTCAATATCCCGGCTCGCCGCGGCAAAGTAGCGCTGAGCGGCTTCGATGTCGCCGCGGGCCAGAGCAATGCGGCCCTGGTAATATGTTTTGGGCGCGTCTCCTGCCTTTGGAAAATCCTCCAAAGGAAAATCGGACACGATTTTTTCCGCACTCTCATAATCCCGCGCCATCATGGCCAGGTCCCAGCGTGCCCCGGTGACCATTCCGTCCGGATCAACGCCGGCAGGAATGTTCTGCAAGATCTTGCGACCGGCGGCGGGATCGCTGTTTTGAAAAACTTCCAGATAAGCAAGGCCGACCTTGGCGTGAGCCGAATCTGGCGCGATCTCCAGCGCGCGGTTGTAACGCGCCCTGGCGCCCGGCCAATCACGCACCAAAAGGTGATTGATGGCAGCCAGAATCATAATTTGGCGATTACGAGGATCGAGGTCTTGGGCGCGCTGATAGGTTGCGAGCGATTCCCGCCAGAGTCCCTGCCGGCGTTGAATTCCGGCGATGTAATTAAGAATGTCGGGCTCGTTAGGCGATGTCACCGCGGCGACGGAAAACTCTTTTAACGCTGCTGCGTAATCCTTGTCTCCCCAATACATACAGAGGCCGAGGGCCGTATGGGCTTCGCCTAGAGACGGCGCCAGGCGCAACGCTTCATCTGCCGCAGCACGCGCCCTGGCTCTCCGATCGTCGGGCGCATCGTATCCGAGTTTGCTTTGCACGATGGAAAGGCGCGCGTGGGCGAGGGCAAACTTGGGATCAAGTGCAATCGCCTGCGTATAGAGCTGCTCCGCTGCAATGAGGTCCTCGTTCACGCGATTGACAGCTCGTTCGCGGCCGAGGGCGTTTAGATAACGTGTGTAAGCCTCCGGATTTTCGGTTGGCTTCGCCGCGAGACTTGCCTTTTCTTCCGGGGCCAGTGTTGTCCGAAGAGCCGCGGCGATCTCCGCTGCCACCTCACCCTGGAGCCCGATGGAATCGGCGAGCGTCCGGTCGTAACGCTCCGCCCAGAGGTGGCGGTCGTTGCGGGCATCGATCAACTGGACATTGACGAGCACGCGATTCCCATCGCGCCGCACACTCCCTTCCAGAATGTTCTCCACTCTCAATTCGCGGGCTATCTCGCGGAGATTGCGAACGGCGCCCGCGCCGCGGTACTGCGAGACCGAAGTGCGGCTAATGACCTTTAGATCGCTGATCTTCGCCAAGCTGGTCAGGATGTCGTCCTGAATTCCATCGGCGAAAAAACCGTTCTCCTGGTCCGCGCTCAAGTTCTCCAAGGGAAGAACAGCGATCGACTTTTCCGCCAAAGGCGTCGTGGCGTTCGCAGCAACGTGCGATTGTTGGCGCCAGAGGAGAAACGCCGCCGGAATTGCCGCGACGATCGCCAGGGTCAGGATAAGCGCAGCCATCTTCCGGCCCCTCGCAGGAGGGACAAACGCCTTTGGCGCCGCCAGGCTGGAACGACACGATTCCAAGGCCGCTAACATTTCGCGGGCCGATGCGGGCCGCTGGGTCGGATCCAGCGCAAGAGTCCGCCGCAGGAGATCGATCAAAGGGGCCGGAATTTTTCTCGCGGCCAATTGTTCGACCGGCAGATCGCTGTGTTGCTGCCGATCGCGGATTTCCTCAATCGTTTTGCCGGGATAGGGAACCCCGCCGGTCAGCGCATACCAGAGCGTCACGCCTAACGAATAAATATCCGAGCGCGCATCGGCCGGAGCGCTGCCGAACTGTTCGGGGCTGGCGAAAGAGGGCGTTCCGACAAATCCTCCCTGGGTCAGGTCCGTTTCGACCACTGCGTTGGTGGCTTTGGCGAGGCCAAAATCGATAACTTTTACTTCCGTCTCCCCCGTCGCTGCCTCGGACTGAGTGAGCATGATATTGCCGGGCTTCAAGTCGCGATGGATCAGACCCTGGGCCGCCGCGGCGATCAGCGCTCGCGTCACTTGGATCGCAATCTCCAGGGCCAGCTCGGCCTTGAGCGGACCATCTCGCCTGACGAGAGCTTCCAAGGTTTCGCCCTCCACTAGTTCCATCGCGTAATAGCAGCGATCGATTTCCGGGGAAGCGCCGAACTGAAATATGCCGGCCACATTCGGATGCTTTAAGGCCGCCGCCGCCCGGGCCTCGCGCAAAAAACGTTCGCGGACCGCGTGCGATTTGCCCGCCACCGCCGGCGTCTCGACCACTTTCAGGGCCACGGTGCGGTGCAGCACCTTGTCCACCGCGCGATAAGTGACGCCCATCGCTCCGCATCCCAACTCCCACAAGGAACCGTCTTCGCGTCGGACAATCTCAAAATCATCGAAGGTCAATGACTCCGGAGAACCATTCGACGACGCAGGTTCGTCAAGGCCAGCGCGCAGCAAACAAGGGAGACACTCACCCTTTGCGGTCATCTCAGCCTGGCAGGTCGAGCAAGTGGCGATGGTCGTTGCAGGCAATTCCATCGCAGCTCTTTGTTAGCTCGCGGTCAGGACCCGCAACAGCTCACGCAATTCCGCGTCCACTTCGCCGTCGGTCTCAACGGTGTGGCGCACCTCGGCGCGCAACGCTTCGCGGTAACGCGCCCGCAATCTTGCCACATGGCTGCGGAGAGTGGATTCCTGGGTTCCGAGACGAACCGCCAGGGCGGCGTAAGACGGGAGCGGAGCCTCGCTGCCGGTAAGAAAAACTCGAAGCTGCTCGAAAAGCTTCTCCTTACCCTCGGATTTATAAAATGCCGCGAGCCGATTGAGACCGCCCGTCACCAGCGTCTCCGCCCAGGTGCGCTCGAAAACGCGGTCCGCCGAAATCGCGGTTCCTGACGCCGAATACGTTTGGAAAAGCGACTCCGCTTCTTCGGCCTGCTCTTCATTGAGAGGCAGAAAATTGGCCGCGCCGCCGCGCTTCAGCGTTTGTTCGTGATCGTAGGCATCGGCCAGGAAATTCTTGAGCGACGCCAGCAGGAACGAGCGGAACTTGCCTTTCTCCCGGTCCGCGCGCGCGTAGATTTTTCTGTCGATTAGAAACGCGAAAAAGCTCTGCGTCAGGTCCTGCGCGTCGTGCCTGGAATACCCCCGGCTGCGCACGAAACTGTAAAGGGGCGGCCAATACGTCTGGCAAAGCTGAGCCAGCGCCGTCCGAGCGATTTCGGGAGAGTCCTGACTCTCCGCCGCCGCGGCAATCACGCTCCAGTGCGTCGGAGCGAATGGATCGCTCTGACCGTGGGCGGTCTCAGTCAGAGTTTTCACGCGTCGAGTGTATCAGAGTCGCCTGAAATAAACAAGCCGCGAAAAAGATGTGATTTCGTGCAGCAGCGCCTCCGGAATCCCTTTGGAAAGGGAAAGGAGCATGAACGGGATTGCATTTCATGAATGAAAACGCGAACCGACAATTCCCTTTACAAAGCTTGGCCCGCCCCACACCATCGCCTTTGCGCCACGTTGTTAGGCACCGTCAACCCTGCAGCCTGATCTTCATTGCGCGGAACAGGGGAGGTTCTATGACGGAGTCTTGGAATTGCGGGCAGGGCCGCGCTTTGGGCGCGGGTGGGTTGTCGTCGGAGACGGGTGGTTCCCTGCGGAAGGGAAAGAAGCAGTCGACTAAAGGGCCCACGTTTCTAAAAACGCTCGGTTTTCGTCTTTCGATTTTCGCGGCGATCTATTGGTGGGGTCTCCTTATGGCAACGGGAGCGCCGCTTACTTTTAGCAACACCACCAGCCTCAACACTGCTCGCGATTCTCACACTGCGACCTCGCTGCCGAACGGCAAGGTGCTGGTTGCAGGGGGAATTGGTAGCAGTAACATCGCTCTTACCAGCGCGGAACTGTACGACCCGGCGAGCGGAACCTGGACTGCCACGGGCAGCCTCAACACTGCCCGCTGTAATCACACGGCGACCTTGCTGCCTAACGGCAAGGTGCTGGTGGCGGGAGGTTCAAACGGAAGCGGCGCTCTCGCCAGTGCGGAACTCTACGATCCGGCGACCGGCATGTGGTCGCCCACCGGCAGCCTCGCCGCTCCGCGCTTCGAACAAACGGCAACGCTGCTCCCCAATGGCAAGGTGCTCGTCGCCGGAGGTTCCAACGGGATTAACTATGTGGCGAGCGCGGAGCTTTACGACCCGGCAAGCGGGACATGGACAACGACCGGGAGCCTCGCTCCTACCAGCCTTGGCATCGCGCGCGCCGGTCACACGGCAACGTTATTGCCTAACGGCAAGGTGCTCGTCACAGGCGGCCTTGGCAACGGCACCTTCGCCCTCGCGAGCGCGGAACTCTACGACCCGACGAGCGGCAGCTGGACAGCCACCGGCAATCTCGCCACCGCGCGAGCCGGTCACACCGCGACCTTACTCGCCGATGGACAGGTGCTCGTCGCAGGAGGCAGTGACACCAGCAACACCGTCCTCGCGAGCGCGGAACTCTACAATCCCGCCAGCGGCATTTGGACTGCTGCGGCCAGCCTGAACACTGCACGGGTTGGTCACTCGGCAACGTTCCTTTCGAATGGGCAGGTGCTCATCACTGGAGGTTTGGGCGCCGGTGGCGTGTATCTCGCGAGCGCGGAATTGTACACTTCCGCGCCGCCGCCTTCACAATCGCTCAACATTTCCACCCGAGGCGACGTCGAGACTGGTCAAGGCGTTCTCATCGGCGGTTTCATCATCAGTGGCACTCAGCCTAAACAAGTTATCATCCGCGCCCTCGGGCCGTCACTTAGCCTGGCTCAGGTGCCGGGTGTGCTGGCTGACCCGGCGCTGGAATTGCATAACTCCAGCGGTGCGCTCGTCGCCACCAATGACAATTGGAAGACTAACTCGCCCGGTGACCAGGCGACCATCGTCAATGATGGCCTCAATCTGTTTGGCGGCACCACGATCAGCGATTCGGAATCGATTCTCGTCCAGACTCTCGCTCCCGGCAGTTATACGGGCATCGTCAGCGGAGTCGCCGGAGGCACTGGCGTTGGCTTGGTGGAAGTCTACGATGTCGACGCCATCACCGATGGGCAACTGGCTAACATCAGCACCCGCGGACTTGTCGGGACCGCTGGCAAGGTTCTCATCGGCGGCTTCATCCTCGGCCCGACCGCGGACAGCGCGACTTCCGTTGTGGTGCGAGCGATCGGGCCATCTCTGGCGGCGAGCGGAGTGACCAACCCATTGCTCGATCCGATCCTTAATATTTACAATGTCAATGGCGACGTCATCGCCTCCAACGACAACTGGGCGGATGGCCCGGATGCAACCATCATTGCCGCTGACAACCTGGCTCCGAGCAACGCCAGCGAATCAGCCTTGCTCATCGCCCCCAACCCGGGTGAGTACACCGCCATCGTCAGCGGAGTCGGCGGCACGACTGGAATCGGCCTGATGGAAATCTACAACCTGAAATAGGTCTTCCGCCACGACGCGCTCGTGGCGATGAAATTCCTCGAGCGCGAGGGCAACGGGCCGGAGGCAAAGTATGGCAACACTCCGGCCGGCACGCTTTACCTCGATCAAAAGAGGCCGCGCTATATCGGCGGCAGGCTGGTGATGCTAAACGCGCGGCTCTTCAAATACTGCAACGCATCCACCTCGCCGGCCCGTCGGGCGCGGCGATCTACAAATGGGATGGGATGTTTCTCGCCCGGAGACTGCGAAACAGTTTGGGAACTGGCGAAGAACGGGTGAGTATGTGGGCGTTATGGGAAACAGCCAAGGCAGAGACAACGTCAAGAAACGCGCGTCACGTCGCAAAAAAACGGAGCGCCTCGCAGCCGCCAAAGCGAGCAAGAAAAAGGCGACCAAGTAACGCGCCGGTCACTTTGTGACAACACGGATCGCGATGCGAAAGAAAGATCCAGATGTTGTCCGGCGCGCCCGCCTTTTGGTGCTGGTAGATGAATCGAATGTCGGCAGCTCGGTGCGGACCGCGGGGCGCGGGCTCGATTGGCTGAGGCTGCGTGAGTTTCTTGCCGGCACAGAGACCGGACGCGACCTGATCGAGATGGTGGTCTATGCCGGGTTGCCGCCGGCCATTCCGCTCTGGCAGGAGGAGCGCGATAAGAAAAACAAGTTTGTTTACTGGCTGCGCTCCAATGGATTCATGGTCGTAACGAAGGACGGCGCGCCGGCCGAGGAAGGTCATTACAAGGCAAACGTGGACGTGATGATGGCGCTCGACGCGCTCGAGCTCTCGGTCGAGATGCAGCCCGAGGTGGTCATTCTTGTGACCGGCGACGCGGATTTCGCATACCTCGCGACCAAGCTACGCCGGCGCGGGATCCGCGTGGAGGTGGCTTCGGTCACGCAAAATCTCGGGGGCGTGCTCAAGACGGCCGCCAACGCCGTGATCGATCTCGCGCCGTTGTTCCGGACGTTTGATTTGCTGCCGGTATCGGATTCGCCGGTCGCACCGGCACGGGGAAAGCGGCCCCTGTAGCCGGGGTCGCTGCCCCCGGCATTCGGGAATGGATGGGTCATCCCACCGGGGTCAGCGCCCCCGGCTACAGCGCGAAATTGTTCGCCTCCGTACCTTGGCGAGCGTTTCGATTCTTGTAGGCGGCACCAAGCCAAGATGAGACAATCATCCAATCAGATTAAGGAACACGTCATGATGCCAACTCTTCGACTTGCGAAACTAAGCCTCCTTCTCGCCACCGCGTGCCTTGCACTGCACCCGACAGCGCAGGCCGTCACTCCGCCGCCGGACGGCGGTTATCCCAACGAAAATACGGCCGAGGGAACCAACGCGCTCTTGTATCTCAGCACCGGGGCGAATAACACAGCTCTCGGCTACATTGCGCTCCAGAACAATACGGTCGGCGCCTACAACACGGCGACCGGCGCCAACGCGCTCAGTCTTAACTTCAGCGGCAGCGGAAATACGGCCGATGGTTACAATGCACTTGGAGCCAACACCCTGGGCCTCGCCAACACCGCCGTCGGCAAAGATGCGCTTGGATCCAATACCGACGGCTCGACCAACACCGCCGTCGGCGACGTCGCCCTTACCCTGAACACGGAAGGCAGCGGCAATACCGCCATCGGAGTAAATGCCCTCGCCGGCAACACGACCGCCCCGAACAATACGGCGAGTGGCTTGGCTGCCCTGATGAGCAACACGACCGGCGCGAACAACACGGCGAGCGGCTCGAACGCACTCTCGAGCAACAGCACCGGCAGCAACAACATCGCTCTCGGTTATCAAGCCGGCATCAACCTCACGACTGGCGATAACAACATCGATATCGGCAGCCCGGGAGTGGCGAATGAGGCGGGCAAAATCCGCATCGGCACCAGAGGAACGCACAACGCCGCTTACATCGCCGGCATCTTCGGAGCGACGGTGACCGGGGGAGCGGCGGTCTCGGTGGATAACAAAGGTCATCTCGGGACGACGACCTCTTCCGCGCGCTTTAAGAACAATATCCAGCCGATGGGACCGGCGAGCGAGTCGCTCCTCGCGCTGCAACCGGTGACCTTCCGCTACAAGAAGGAACTCGATCCGGAGAACATCCCACAGTTTGGCCTTGTGGCCGAACAGGTGGCCAAAGTGAATCCCGACCTGGTGGTGCGGGATGAGCAGGGCCGGCCTTACACGGTTCGCTACGAAGCGGTGAATGCGATGTTGCTCAATGAGTTTCTCAAGGAGCATCGCAGGGTGGAAGCCCTGGAGGAGACAGTCACGCAGCTAAAGTCAGCGTTGAAGGAACAGGCGGCGCAGATTCGGAAGGTAAGCGAGCAACTCCCGGTATCCAAAACGGCGCCTCGCGTGGTCTCCTTTGATTGAGCAGCTTCGAGTGATTCCCAGCCCTTTGGCCGGGCGGTCAGCGCCCTCGGCTACAGAGGACGATGTGAGGCCCTAACGTTTTCGCGCTCTCGTTTTCACGAAGTCGCCCGGCGGACGCTGTTCATCCTCGGGCGTTGCGCCGGCGGAATTGGCAAAGCCCTGCTCGTCCGGCGGCAGGAATTTCTTGAAGAGATTCTTGTCGATCGCCTTCATGAAGGCTTCGTGCGGCGAGATGACGCCTTGCTGGAGCAGCGCCCAGATGGCGTCGTCCATGAACTGCATCCCCTGCCCTTTCCCGCTCACGATGACGTCCTGGAGCTTTTGGGTGGCGCCTTCACGGATGATGGAAGAAACGGCGTTGCTGGAGATGAGGATCTCGTTCACGGCGATGCGGCCGCTGCCGTCGGCGCGCTTGAGGAGGAGTTGGGCGAGAACGCCGCGCAGAGAGTTGGCGAGCATGGTGCGGGCCTGGGGTTGCTTGTCGGCAGGGAAAACGTCGATCATGCGGTCGACGGTTTTGCGCGCGTTGTTGGTATGCAGGGTGCCAAAAACGAGCAGGCCGGTCTCGGCCGCGGTGAGGGCGAGTGAGACGGTCTCGAGGTCGCGCATTTCGCCCACGAGCACGATGTCGCAATCCTCGCGCAAGGCGGCTTTCAAGCCGGCCGGGAAGGTGGAGGAATGCTCCGGCACCTCGCGCTGAGTGATGACGCTCAGCTTGTTGGAATGCACAAACTCGATCGGCTCTTCGATCGTGACGATATGCCGGGCGTAAGTCGTGTTGATGTAATCGATGAGCGCGGCCAGCGTGGTTGATTTTCCGGAACCGGTCGGGCCGGTGACGAGCACGAGACCGCCGCGCAGGTCGCCAAATTGTTTCACGACCGGCGGAATGCCGAGTTCCTCGAGCGAAGCGATCCGCGTGGGAATGAGGCGAAAGACGGCGCCGTAGCCGTTGGTCTGCTTGAGGAAGTTGCAGCGGAAACGCGATTTTTTATCCATCTCGTAAGCGAAATCGAAATCGCCGCGCTCTTCGAAGATGGCCCAGCTTTTCGGCCCGCAAATTTCACTCAACATGGCAACGGCCTCGTCGCGCGTGACCAACTCATCCCGGATCGCCATGACGTCGCCGTGTTTCCGGATTTTCGGCGGCTGGCCCTCGCCGATATGCAAATCGGACGCGGCTTCGTTGACGAGGACCTCGAAGAATTTATCGATGTAGGGCATCGCAACTAAAGGAAGAAGGAAGAATTAAGAAGGAAGAAAAATTAGCAGGACTTTCATCCTTCTTCCCTCTTACTTCTTACTTTCCTCCCACATGCTGGCGCATCGCTTGTTTCTGTTCAGCGCGGCTGCAGGCCTCCTGAGCGCTGATCAGGCCCTGGTCGAGCAGTTGCGCCAGCGAATCGTCCATCAAGCGCATCCCTTGTTTGCGCCCGGTCTGGATGATGCCGGGCAACATGAAGGTCTTGGCCTCGCGGATGACGTTCGCGACCGCGGGCGTGTTCGTTAGGATCTCGAGCGCGAGAACGCGGCCTTTGCCGTCGATCCGCGGCACGAGCTGCTGGCTGATGACGCCGCGCAACGATTCGCTCACCATGACGCGGATCTGATCCTGTTGATCGACCGGGAAGACGTCGAGCAATCGGTCGAGCGTGCGGGAGGCATTGCTGGTGTGGAGCGTTCCCATGACGAGGTGGCCGGTCTCCGAGGCAGTGATCGCGAGCGAGACGGTCTCGAGGTCGCGCATCTCGCCCACCATGATGACATCGGGATCTTCGCGCAACGAGCCCCGCAGGGCCGCGCCGAACGACTTCGTGTGGGTATGCACCTCGCGCTGCGTGATGTGGCACCCTTTCGGCTGGAAGACGTATTCGATCGGGTCCTCGAGCGTGATGATGTGCTCGCGGCGCTCGATGTTTACCTGCTCGACGAGCGCGGCCAGGGTGGTCGATTTGCCGCTCCCGACGGAGCCGGTGACGAGGATGAGTCCGTTCTGGAAGCGGGTGAGCAACTTGAGGCTTTCGGGCAAACCAAGTTCATCCATCGAGCGCACGTTGGTGCTGATGATGCGAAAGACGATATCGATCCCGAGGCGTTGCCTAACGACGCTGGTGCGGAAGCGCCCGAAATCGTTCGCATAGGCAAAATCCACATCGCCGCGCTCGGCCAGCTGCGCGCGCTGCGCTTCGTTGAGGAATCCGGCGGCGAGCGCCGCGGTCTCTTCCGCCGTGAGCTTCGGCACATCCGGCCAGATCGGCTGGAGATTTCCGTAGAGACGCCAGAGGGGCTGCGCATTGACTCCGAGATGGATATCCGAGGCGCCGCCCTGCTGGCCGACGGCAAGGTATTGATCGACGTGCGGCGCGGCCGCCGGTGCGGAAGGAGGAGAGGTGATTGCAGACATGCGGAGCGGCGCCTAAGAAAATAGGCAACCGCTCTCGAGACGTAAATTGAAATCCGGCTACCAGCGTCGCGCCGAGCCCGATCGACCGTCCTTTTTCAACTTTTTCGCGAGGTAGCTTAGCACCATGGGTTGCACGAGCGAAAAGCCCAGTTTCAAGACTCCCAGGAGCGCGCCGGATTCGAGCAAACTCTTCTCGGGCGATCGAACTTTCCTGCCTGCAGCGTTGACATAAATCTTGCGCGGCCGCGCCCGGAGAAGCGCAACGAGCAAGCCAACCGCCAGCGCGGCGCCGACCCAAACGACGGTGTTGCGCTGGAAGGCCTGTTTGAATTTACGCGCGAAATCGAGCTCGTAACGCAGGCCACCCATGTCTCGCACCACCAATTCGCGCGAGCGGGCAATTTTCTGCCGCAACTCTATGGGGCTTTCGTTTGATCCAGGTTTTTCAGCCATTCGGTATCCTCTTTCAAAGCGCTCGCGGTGTCGCGGAAGACGGGTCGCTTCACCTGCCTCCGCGCCACGAGGAGGCAAACAAAGGCCGCGACAAAATGCAGCAGCGCCACCGCCAGCGCCGTCCAGATCCAGGAGTTCCCGATCAAATGCGCGATCTCGACGATCGCGAAAATGACCAGAAACACGTAGCCGAAGAGCGCCAGAACACCCGCGGCGATCAGGCAGGCCACGAGCGTCAGGAGGTGGAGCAACGCCGCCTTCGATTCCCGCGCCGCCAGTTGCAGCCGGCTCTCGAGAAATTGCGCGAGGGACGCAACCAGCGAGGTCAGATTCTGGCGCAACCCGGCATGACCGGCGGGATTGCGGAACGGCATGGGGCGGCCCGCCATCCAGCGCCCTAACGACGGAAGATCAAGCCGAGAACGAACCCGACGGCGAGCGCGGAAAAGACCGCCTTGGTCGGATTTTCGCGCACGTATTGTTCGGTATCCTCCTGGAAACTGCGGACGCGATCGCTCGCATCATTCCAAGCCTCTTCCGCCTTGCCGCGATACTCACCGGCCACGGCGCCAGCCGCCGAGCGAAAATCCTCCGCCGCTTTCCGCGCGTGCGAAGTGCCGCTCTGCATTTTCTCCTGGGCCTGCGGCGAGGCCGCGGCGTCTTCTGTCGTTTTCTTTTCGTCAGCCATATTTTTCTCCTGATTGAACCCCGGTCTTTCGCCGGGTGGTTGCTGTCTTGCGACCGTAAAATTTCTCTCCGAGGGGATACGGAACTCGCTGACCTTTTGCGCTTACGATTCTCGCGACCGGCTCTCCGAACACGCCCCGGCGGCTATTTCGCGCGGAAAATGATCCGCGCCTTGGTCAAATCGTAGGGGGACAATTCCACTTCCACTTTGTCGCCGGGCACGATGCGAATGAAATGTTTTCTCATCTTGCCGGAGATATGGGCGAGGACGTTGCGCTGCCCGGCAAGATCGACCCGGAACATGGTCCCCGGCAACACCTCGGTCACCGTCCCTTCCGTCACGATCTGCTCCTCTTTCGGCATGCGGGACTATAGCGCCTAACGGTAATTTCTCAAGTCGCGCCCGGATCGCCGGGCGGCTCACTCGGCGCGCAACGAAACCGGCGGCAGATAAGGGCGCTCGTCTGTGCGCTGCCACCAGTCGCCGGTTTGTCGGTGTTCCGCCAGGGTGCTGAACCGGTAGCGATAAATCTCGGCCCGAAGGTAATGGGGCGGCTTGTCGGGGAAGGGATTTTTGCCTAACAAGTGGACGACATCGGGCGAATTTTCGAGCAGGCGAAAGACGAGCGCAAGAAACCACGGATTTTGCCGCGCGTCGCTCAAGGCCGCGAACCACATCTGCCAATCGAGCCGCGGCTGGTGCGGCTCGACAAAGCCCGGCGCCCGATTGAGCGCGCCCGGCTTCCATTTGAATTCATAGGGTTTCCATTCGAGGCCGTCGTCGCTCCCCTCGATGATGATCTCCGGCCGCTCCTTCGTCATGACGCGAAAAAGCCCGTAGCCATTCACGATGCAGAATGGGGCGACCGCGCCATACATCGCCCCGATCGGGCGCGACCATTGCGTCCCGGGCTTGAACCCGGAGAAAAGGAGCAGCGCGTTGACCGGCATCGTCAGGACGATGACGACGGCCGGCACCCAGACCGGCCAGGCGCGGCCGGCCGGTGCGCTATTCGTTAGGCGCCGCGCTCCCGGCCAGGCGAAGTCGTCGACCAGAAGCAGGCAGAGCGCGATCGTGAGGAGATTGAAGAAGGCGTAGTTGCCGGTGAGGCCGATCACGATTTGCAAAAAGATGATCGCGCCGCAACCGAGCAACCGCAGCCGGCGCGGCATCCAGAGCAAAAACGCGCCGGAGATTTCAACCACGAGAACAAAGGCGGTCGAGAAGTGCTTGAACCATTCGGGCGACTTGTCTACCCACCAACCGATCACCGTCGGCAGCGGCTGCGTCCAATAATGGAAATCGAGCGCGCTCAGGTCCCACCAGGAAACGTCGCCACTGGTGAGCTTCACCACGCCCGACATCAGCATCAGTTTGAAGAGCAAAAAGTGGAGGAGGAAGAGCGCGGGACGGGAAAGCGGCGCGAACGAGCCGCGTCGAGGCCGCCAGCGCCATGGCGCGAGAAAGATCGCGAGAAATCCTGTCTCGAGCAGCAGGATGTCCCATTGAAAACTAAGGAAGGTCTGCCCCGCGATCGTGAGCGAGAGGTAGAGCGCGAAAAGCAGCGCGAGGCAGAGAATCGGTGCGATCTCCGCGATCAACAGCACGGAAAGCAGCGCGCCGGCGCCGCACAGCAGATGCAAAAATGCGTTGCTCGGATTCAGCCAGCAGAGCGTCGGCAGGAGAAAGTAGGCTCGGCTGCCGAGTTGTTTATGCGCGTCGTCCAGGAGTTGCGAGATGGGCATGATCCCGTGCGCGCCCATCAGCCCGTCCACCTGCACCCAGAGCGACCCAAACGCGATCAGGTAAATCACCCCGAGCATGCGCAGAAACCAGCGGCGCGCGTGGAAGTAGGTCGGGCGCTGGACATCTTTGCCCCAGAACAGGGAGGTGACGGTATGCGCCAGTTCGCGATGTCCCGCGATGAAAGCGTAAGCAGCCTTGGAAACGGGCGCGACTCCCGGGATATGCTCGTAGCTCCAGCTCCAGAATTTTGTGCCACCGCCCTGGCCTAACGAACGGTAAACCGCCTCCGCGCCGCTGAAGACGCGGCCATCCGGTTCGATCAATTTGACCGCGTGTTCGAACTCCGCGCGCGGAACCTCCGGGAAGCGCGGGGCAGCCTCCTGCAGCGGCTCGTAATCCACCGCACCGGCCGTGATCTCGCGCCAGCGCGCGATCCAGAGTTTGCAGAATCCGCAATCGCCGTCGTAAACCATCAGCGTTTTCGACGGCGGGTTGGCGACTTGATGCGCGGGATCGGGCACTGCGCTCAACGTCGGACGTGCCGCGGACGACGTCGAGCCGGAAGATAGTCTCTGGCCTGTCGCTAACGATCCGGCGGGCAGGATGACCGCCGGCCGAGTCAGGCTGGAAGCCTAACTTCCAAATTCCGCCCAAACCGGCGCGTGATCCGACGGGTCCTTGCCTTTGCGCATCTCGCGATCGACTCCCGAGTCGGTGCATTTCGCCGCCAGCTCCCGGCCGGCCAGAACCGCATCGATGCGCAGTCCGCGATTTCTCGGGAACGCCAGCATCCGGTAATCCCACCAGCTGAAGATCCCCCGCTCCGGATGATGCAGGCGGAGTGTATCGGCCAGCCCCACCGCGCAAAGCGCGCGGAAGGCCGCGCGTTCCTCCTCGGAACACATGATCGCGCCATGCCAGAGCGCGGGATCGTGCACATCGGCGTCGTCAGGCGCGACGTTGAAGTCGCCGCAGACCACGACCCGCTCGAGCGCGCCCTCCTTTTCGCGCAAGCATTTCGTGAGGCGCTCATACCAGGCGAGCTTGTAGGCATAAGCCGGCGCGCCGATCGCCTGCCCGTTAGGCGCATAAATCGAGACCACCCGCACTCCGCCGACACTGGCCGCGATCACGCGCGCCTGTTCATCCTCGACCTCGTCGCAGAATCCCGCCCGCACCTCGCGCGGCTCCTCCTGCGCGAGAATCGCGACGCCGTTGTAGGACTTCTGTCCGTGAAAGACCGCGGCGTAGCCCGCGTCGCGCAGGGCCTCCTTCGGAAACTGCTCATCGGTGCACTTCGTTTCTTGCAGGCAGACAACGTCCGGGTTTGTCTCGCGCAGCCAGAGCAACAAACGCTCCTGCCGTTTGCGGAGTGAATTGATGTTCCAGGACGCAATGCGCATTCCCATCTTTTGTAGCGGCGGTCTGTGACCGCCGCAAACGTCGGGCCTCGGCGCTCACAGAGCGCCGGCTACAACTCAATCTCCACCCCCGGTGGCGGCACGATGATTTCGCTCTCCGGCAGCGCCGCCGCGGCGGAAGCGCGCACCCATTCCACCGCCGGCACATCGCCGTGCACCAAGACCACTTTTTTCGGCGCGACCTTCGTGATGTAGGCGAGGATCGATTCGCGCGAGGCGTGGGCGCTGAACTGAAATTCCTCGACGTGGCAGCGCAGCGGCAGTGCCGGCTCATCCTCATCGAGTGACACCAACTCGTTAGGCGCAGTCTTGCGCAGGATGCCCGCGCGCGACTCCGGATCGGCGTAACCGACAAAAAAGATCGAGTGCTCGGGCCGATCGATGATTCGGCGCGCGAAAATATTCGAGAGCGTTTTCGGCGTCATCATCCCGCTCGAGAGCGCGTAGATGCGCCCGGGCCGCGCGGGGGCGTCGGCGATCGTTTTCCCGTTCAGGACAAAGGGCCCGACCTCGGGAAACAATTGCAGGCGCGGCAGCACGCGGCGCGATTGATTGGCCCGGCGATCGTAAATTTCCGTCATCTTCGAGCTCAACCCGCCGATATAAATCGGCGCGTCGGCGATCATTTTGTTGCGCTTGAACTTGTAAAGCATCGCCAGCACTTCCTGCGTCTTGCCGAGCGCGAAGACCGGCACCAGCACGCAGCCGCCGCGCGTAAACGCGAGCTCGATCGCTTCCGCCAAACGCCGTTCCTCGGCCTCGCGCGAAAAACCTTCCTGCAACGGCGAGTCGCCCCGCGTCGCCTCGATGATCAGCACATCGATCCCCGACTCGGGAAAGACCGCGCCCTTGAGCAGCGTCAGGTCGTCGAAGTTCACATCGCCGGTGTAGAAGACGGTCCGGCCTTCGGCGCGCAGCAGGATGCCGGCGGCGCCGAGGACGTGGCCCGCGTCGCAAAATTCGAAGCTCAGCTCATCGTTAGGCCGGGCCGGGCTGCGTTCGCCATCCACCGTGAACGGCTGGCCAACAGGACAATGCTGCCAGCGATCGGTCGCCCGTTCCGTTTCGCGATGCGTGAAGAGCGGATAAATCACGCCCACCTCTTCTCTTTCCCGCGTCATCACATTGACCGAGTTGTGGAGCAACGCGTCGCCGATCGCGGCCGTCGGTTCCGTCATGAAAATACGCGCCTGCGGCTGCTGCCGCATCAGGACCGGAAGCGACCCGACGTGATCGAGATGCGCGTGCGACAGGAGGAGCGCATCGACCGTCCGCCCCGTCAGCGTCCCGAGGAGCGGCAGCGCCATTTCGCCTTCTTCCTTGGGATGCATACCGCAATCGAGCACGACCCCCTGCCCGCCTACTCCGAGATAATAACAGTTGGCGCCGATCTCCGTCCGCCGCGTCAGATTGATGAACTTCAAAACAGAAAAGCACCTTGCCAGTCCATCGCTCGGGGGCAATCAGCAAATTTCCTCGTTCTGGCAAAGCGGGAGACGTCTCAGCGCGGCGACCGTTCGCGAAACATCCCTCCGAAAAGCACTTCGGCCCGCGCCACCTTGCGATGACGTGGGCCAGTGATTGCTCTTACTAAGAGAGAGGCGCGGTTAGCTGCGCGAGGCAGTCAACGCCACGCCATTGCCATTGCTGACACCGCTGCTTCCGTTGCCCTTGCTCGCCAACGCCGGCAAAACCAACGCCGCCGCTTCCGGCTTCTCCGCCGCCACCGGCGGCATCGTCCGTGATCGGATCGCTCGCCACACTCTGTGACGCGCCGTTCACAGCCTGCGCGATGATCTCCAGCGTGATCCCCGCCGCGACGCCTTCCAGCATCGCCATCGGGGTCAGAGAGCTGGCCGCGAGCTTGTAGCTATCATCCACGCCCACGATCTTCGTGCGGAACCGGTAACGCGTCGCCCGCGGCGTCGCATCGCATTCCAGCAGGACCTCCGAGCCCGTGATCGTCGCCCGCAGACCAGTCGGCGCTGCTGGCGTCGTATCCGTGCCCGGGATGTTCAACCCAAACGCCTCCCAGCGCGGATCACCTTCCCGAGCGTCCCTCGGTTCTTAGGTATAGTGTTTTGAGCCATAAGATGGCCCTCCAGCTTAGTTTTACTTCACGGCCATCGTTCGACCGAGGCTTCCCGGCTTTCTTGCCAGGAACGGTCGGGGAAACGAGCAATCCCTGTACCAACTTCTTTGCTCGTTATGCGGAATTGGAACGGCGCGTTAGTAGGCGGCAAAAACTAGAAACACTGGAATCAACACCTCGGAAAGAACGCGCGTCGCGGTGTATTACCTCTGTGTGCAGATCACGCAGCCAAACGCTGCGGCATCTCATTGTAAGTGCGTCCGCCGAGCAGTCGCCCCGTCAGATCCTTCCGCACGCCGCCCCATTGCTTGAAGAAGAACGGCACCTTCTGTTTTCGACAGGCGCGAAAGATTTCCCGCACCCACTCAATCTGCATCGGTCGGGAATGCGGACCGGACTCGCCTCCCACGATCACCCACTGAATCCCGCGCAAATCGATCTCGGCCAGCGACCCGATGAGCGGTTCACAGGAAAGAAAGCGGACGGCGGCGGCCACCTCCCTCAGATCAGCGATGCGATGTAAGACGCGGCTGTCTTCCACGCTCACACCCATCCAGACATTCTGTGGCCAGGGAAGCTTCGGGCTCATTTTTCGCACCCGATCGCTCCGCTTCGTCAGAATTTGGAAGGTGTGCTGCGGACACTCCTCCATCGATTGGAAGACGCGGCGAATAAACCAGAGCGGGACGTCCGGATGAAACAAATCGCTCATCGAATTCACGAAAATCCGACGGGACTTTTTCCACGTGCGCGGCAGATCGAGCACATCCTCATGCAGCGTGACGCGAAACCCGTTCCGGTAGCGCTGATTCCCCATCGCGCGCAAGCGCAGTGCTAGCCGCTCGGCATAACAATTCTTGCAGCCCGCGCTGATCTTCGTGCAACCCGTCACCGGATTCCATGTCGCCTCCGTCCATTCGATGTGTGAATTTGCCGACATGCCGATGAGCGTTCTCGTTCAGCGTGGGTTTAGCAGTTCCGAATCACGGCTCTGGCTGTTTAGGCCAAACAATTTTTGGATTTTGCAGAAGACCGGCGAACGCTGGATCGCCCTTTGCGAACTCGGCTAGTTCCGGAGACCGATTGAAAGCAGTATTGATAGCCGTGACAGCTTCGTCGGGCTTAGTCTCCCCGTAGAGGAGTAACGACTTCCACAAGAGCGCCCAGCGGAAGTCCCCTTGGTGCTTTTCGATTTCAGTCACTTCATTGTCCGCGGCGCCAAAATCGCCGAATGCAATCAAATACCGAAGTTTAAGCGCTCGAGTATAAACCGCGTTCGGATCATTTTTGATGGTCTCGTCAAGGGAACTGATGACCTTGCGTTTTTCCTCAGCACTGTCGGCACTATCCAGCAATGGCAGTGCCTTTCGAAATCCACCGTAGGGAGACTGATAAGCGGGATCTTTATCGTGTAGCTGCCACCAATCGAATATTGCCTGCCGATCTAAAGGCTTGAATTCAACCTTGGTAATCAACGTTATGGCTCGGGTGATACGCGCAATGACGCGCAAATTCGCTTCCTTCTTTAAAGCATCTACGAGATCTTCCACGATGCCTTGTGATTTATTGGAACCTCCGATTTGAGCGATGACATTAGTGGCGGCTTCTCGGTATGAAGGATCATGTGATTCAAGCTTCATTAGCATTTCTTCGTATGACCACCCAGGATCTTGATGAGATACCGAGTCGACTAAAGCTCGGTAGGACAGCTGTGCGCGGTCCGCATCGTAATATAGCTCCACTTCCTTTAAAGTCGCCTTCGCGGCCGAGGTGTCTTGCGATTGTGAATCAGCTGCTTGTTTCAAGTCTTCATATTCTGACAAGCCGCCGGCTTTCGCCGCGATTGCAAGTTGCTGAATTCTCACCTGTCGCGTTATTGCAGCTTGCGCCGCTGAAAGCTGGTCCTGTTTTTGGGATATGTCTTTCCGCAATGGATCAAGCTGACTTCGCACGTAGTCTCCCATCTGTGAGGAAATGGCGGCGTCGGCAGCTCGTTTTAGCTCGGGCGCAGTCATTCGCTGCTGGACGTAGTCTTTAGCCCACTTTCTGATCTGGTGTGGCGCTATGAACCAGGAGGCGAGGTTGAGGACAAAGAGCAGCGCTGCCGCCGCCTGCCATTTCCGAGTGTGCTTCTCGATTAGCTTCTTAAGTTCATCTCGGTTGTCCTCGCGTAGCTGCTCAATAGCGGCATTGATTCGCGTCTCAACGAGAGCTTGAACTCCAGGCGGAAGATTCAGATCGGCCAACGAATCCGCAGGTCGCGAAAGTGTTTCGCCATGTTCGCCGAAGATCGTTCCAGGTTTTGGTTCTAATGCCATGTCAGGAGAACGATATCATTTGCCTCAACTCATCGGCGCTTCGATACAATCATCAGTCACGAGGCCATTATCCTCGTCGAACATTAATGGCAGTCCCGGTGGCGTGATTTTCTCGCCGGCCTTTTCTTTTGCAGCGCAAGCAAGGTTTAGTTCGAGAAGGAAAGCTAGCGGGTCGGCAGCCTCTGGCATGCTGTAGGCGACGCGGACGGTGGCGTCGAGGCCATCGTGAGCATCACGTAATGGATTATCGCCGGGTTGTTCGAGCGTGCGGTAGAGTTGCCGCAAGGAGTATTTCAACTTACCCATCGTTTCGCGCCGGAGCTTGCGCAGTGCGACCGCGGCAGCAGCGACCGCGCTGATTTGCTCTTTGGTCGGCTTCTGCGGCCAGGGGAACGTGTCAAAAACCGTATCCGAAGTATAACGAAACCGTTCTGTCAGCGTTGAACACTTTGCCGTGAACCAAGCCCAGTGAAACCCCGACTGAAGAATACCAAAACTATAATCATCGGGGAATGGGAACACCATTAACGCGGCGTTCGGCCGAATGCTTGTCGAAACAAATTCAAAAATTGGACGTTTGGTGACTTGCCCGCAGGCTACGAATCTTGGTAGCGGTGCTATCGTTTCCAACATTTCTTGTCTTCCCCAAGAGAGAAGCCACCACCTTTTCAGAAAGTTCGCGTGGTGTTTGTTGACTCTTGCAGCCGGATTTGCTATCAGGATCTCGCGATTCCTATCTTGCTCTTCGGCCGCCTCACTTTCGCGGGTTGGAAGTACTGTAGACTTGAGGTGCTCATACGGTTCGACGTACGAGCTGCTTTCAATCACATTTCGCGGTTGAAAATCGATTACATATCGTTCTGGTCCGGACCCTCCCAACATTTCGTCAGCCGTGAGGAAAGGAAATAACACCTCAGCGTTGCGCGCGTCGGTCGCAACCATCCGGCGCGCCCCTTCTACCGGGACCAGAAAACCCTCGTGTCCGTGCGTTTGTCCCTGAAAACAGCCTTTTGATTCAATATTGGTCTTAAGCCGAACGGCGGACGTGACATCAATCTGAGCAGAGAGGGATGCACTGATGCGATCGAGAGCCCAAGATTGTACAGTGCCCTGGGGATCGTTGCCGACTTGAAGCGCAAGTCTCTTCTCATGGGAATCTTTACCTTTGACCCAATTCACAATCGAAACGTGAACGTGTGCCTCGCCCGACCACGGCTGGCTCGATACGGCGTCTGTGATCGTTCCGCCGGTCTTGACGATGTAATCGAGCCCGCCTTCACGCGAATAATTCTGCCGTATCGTGTTCGTCCCAACCAAGCCTGCGCGCTGCCCCGGTTTCAATTGATCGTGTGCTTTCCGGAACCAATAGACGCAATAATCGGCGCGGCCTGGCACGCCGGGAAACAAGGCGCGGATCTGGTTAACATATGCCGGTCCGAATTCCTTCTGTAGTTTGTTTTTCGACTGAAAAGGCGGATTGCCAATGATTGCCTCAACCTCTGGCCACTCGGTCAGGAGTGAGTCCGCTTTGATAATATTCTTGTCGAGGTTGGCCAACGGTAGGGGCTTTTCCTCAATCAGTAACTGGTCGGTCTCAGCCAGCTTCTGCGCTTCTATCAGTTCCAATTCCTTTGCGAGCATGAGCGTAACTTTCGCCAGCTCGACGGCAAAAGGAATGATGTCGATACCAAAGAACTGATGCAGGGAAATCGCACTCTCCAGCGGCTCGCGTTTGCTCGCTTCGTGCAGGCGCAAAAGGATGTCACGCTCCAGCCTCTTCATCTCGCGATATGCAATGAAAAGAAATTCTCCAGAGCCGCACGCGGGGTCGAGCACACGAAACTTGCGCAGGTCGGCTAACGCTTTGCGCAACTCGGCGACATTTTTGCCGGCTGCTCCAATCCGGTCGCGCCATGGTTTAACGATTGTTGAACCTACCACTTTTCGAACGTCGAATTCGCCCGTGAAATGCGCACCGAAGGCATGGCGCTGTTCGCTATCCATGCTGGACTGAAAGAGGGTGCCGAAGATTTCCGGCCGGATCTTGCTCCAGTCGTTATGCGATGCCGCCTCATAGAGCGCGTAGACCTCCGCCCGTTTTAGCTCCACCGGATCGACCACCGCGAACAATCCGCCGTTGAAATACTGCACATCCTGGAAACGGCCGCCGCGCGCCGGTGCTTCCGACGCCATTTGCCGAAAGAGTCCGCCGAACAGGTCGTAGGAACTGGCCCCTTTCTCTGAGGTCTCGAAAAGAAGATCGGTCACGATGTCACGCGGCAGCAGGCCGATGTCTTCGGCAACCATCGCGACAAGCAATTGGAGGATGAAACGCTGAGCACGTTCGCGAGGCTCGCCTCGGGAAACGATCTCGCGAAAAACGCGCGCCATTAAATCAGCGGCGCGTCTCGTAACTTCGACGCGGTTGTTTTCGAAGATCGGAGTCTTGGGCGTCGGCAGGAGAAAATTGAAAGCGCTAATGCTGGTCGGCAGCTCGCCTAACGGGATGCGGTCGACCGGATCGAAAAGCTGGGTGTTGAAATCGTAAATCCAGAACTCGTCGAAGTTGCAGAGGATGACGTAGGGAGGCCGCTTCGGGACGATGTGGCTCCAGTAGTCGAAGGCCTGGTCGTAGTGTTTCTCCAGGTTCGCGCCGCGCGATTTCATCTCGATGAGGACGCGGTCGGGCCAGAGGAGGTCGGCGAATTTCTTGCCGCCTTTGGGGCGCGGGCCGGGAGCACCGTTCCCGGCTATAACGAGTTCCAGTTGCGGCGAGCCGGGTTTCTTCGCGACGCGAAACTCGAAAGTCGCGCCGGCTTCAATCGCGCCGGCGTGGCCGAGGGCGCGGAAGAAATGGTCGAGGAACGATTGGGCCTCGCTCTTCTCGTCGCCCGCCAGTCCGCGGGAGAAGCTGACGAATCGCGTCAGCGCAGCTTTTAATTCATCGTGGGGCACGGATGAGGCGGCGATCGGTTGAGGCGGATGCTGTGGCGGGCACAGCGGAGAAACTAGCTGGGCAATAGGCAAAAGGGCAAGCCTTTACCGGGACGGACATCGGGTCGACTGCGCGCATGTTCCGATTTTCAGCAGGCAACGCCTCACTTCGCGGCGAAGACGGGCCTTTCCAAACGCGAAAAACAGGCTCCATCGCTGCGACGCGGCCTTTCCTACGCGGAAGGGTGGGTCCGTCGCTCCGACGCGGCTTTCCTGACCCGAAAGAGTGGCTCCGGGGCAGCGACGCGGCTTTTCCCGGCCGAAGAGTGGCTCCGGGGCAGCGACGCGACCTTTGCTCAAGTCAACAGGGCTCCAGTTTTTGCTGCGCGACCCTTGGTTGCGCAAACAGTGCCTCGGTTCTTGCTGCGCGCACTTTGTTTGGGTAAACATTGCCTCCGTTCTTGCTGCGCTCGCCTCGATCGCGCATTCCTGACCTCCGTTTTTGCTGCGCTCCCTTCTACCGCGGATTCCTGACCCCGGTTTTTGCTGCGGGGCCCTTGTTTGCGTCAACATTGCCTCGGTTTTTGCTGCGCTGCCTTCCTGACGCAGAAGATGGCCCCTATTTTTGCTGCGGCCCTTCCCGACGCGCAAGGCGACCTGGATTGCACCCCTGCGGCCCCGCCGTTCGGTCGAACGCGTTGAAAAAAGCGCCGTCTTCCCATTAACCGCTAACAAGGAACCATGAGCCAAAGCGCGTCCGCGCTTTTTCCCTTGCCTCCGCCCCGCGAACCTGCCAAAAAGCCGAGCGTGCTTGCCTCGCCGCCCCCAGCTCCCAGCCCCGTCCGTGCCGCCCACGTTCACGTCACCCCGCCCCCGCGGGCTCGAATCCCGCATTTTCCCGCACCTCGCCCCGCCGGCTCCGAAATAGGCGAAACATTGGTCGTCTTTAATGGCGAATGTGAGGGCCTGGTTCTGGGTGGCCGCGGCCACTGCGCGTTCGCCAGCCAGGTAATTGAGGAAGGCCGCCGCCTCGGTCTGTCCCATTTCCTGCGGGTGGCGTTTGCCATGAATGGAGCAGCTGGGGGAACTGCGACATAGACGGGCAGGCCGAGAGGCTGAGTGAACGAATCAAAGAGAATAAAGCGACGGATCCAGCCCAGATACGCCTCCTCGGTGCGCAGGCTGTAATGGCGGGTGCGCAAAATCGTCCGCACTTGTTCGAGAAATTTAGGCTTGGCTCTTTCGCTTTCGTCGGGCAGACTTGTTGCCATGCCTTCCTTTTATCCCTAATCCTGCCTCTTGAGCAACCGAAATAGGCGAATATCCGTTTCGTATACTATCTGTTGGCCAAAATGGCTGGGTACAATTGCATTGACAGCCGAGCTATAATTCAGCCATTTCGGCCAACCAGCGTTGCAGCAAAACCTCAAAAGCGTCGAATCTGAAAGCGGGCCGCTGTTCTTCGCTTTCGCTGAACTTTCTTCATTAGACCCCTAAACCACGCGCCCTAGCAAACTAAACACAACCTTGAAAACCAACATCTTCAGCCAATTCATTTCTCTATTCCTACTGGCCGCGTGCAGCTTCGGTACCGAACCCGCAAAAGACGGCGTTTACATCGCCGTTGAAGGGAATCTTTTATTCGTCCTTACTCTCGACAAGCACAATCCCGATCAAACGGCGGTCACGATGTACCAATTGAAGGAGGGAGAGTGGAGACGCGTGGAATCGCGCGGGGTCGAGCAGAAAGACGGGCGGATTATAGCTCCTGGAACCTCATTCGTAATCGAGACGACCTCTGGCCCTGGCTATAGCACACAGCGCATCATCCAGACCGAACAGTCGTTTTCAGACCTCAGCGCGACCCCAATGAAAATCAATCGCCGTTTCTCACGCGTGGAGGTATTAAACAGAGATTTTTGACGCGAATCGCAATAGGTTCGTGAAGATCTCTAAAGAATGTCAGATGACTAAAACCCTTTTCTCGCGGCCATGCGCGCTCTCGCTCGCCGCAGCTGATCTTGTTCTCGTTGATATGGCT
>PLCM01000006.1 GCA_003134765.1 Spartobacteria bacterium
CTTCACGAGGTGCATCCAAGAAGTGCGGCCTCGCTTCGGCTAACTCGGGGCTCCAGTTGGATCTGGAGATCGCGTAAAGCGGCCTTCCAGCGAAGGTTCAGCCCCACGGGCTCGCCTTAGCCCGGCCGAAGATGCGTCGAAACGTCGGGTGACGTAATCAAGCGCGCTTTTAGAAAGTCCCGGAGCAATTGGCAAGCTTTATTTTACAGCCCCAGGCTTGCCACTTTTGTTTTGATGCACCACGCACGCGTGGTCGGAGTCACCGAGGAAACGGCAGTGCAACCCGGGCGGCCGTGTGCATTGCCGACCGTCCGAGTTCATGCTCGTCGCGGCGGATGAACACCGGCCGGCGGAGCTGCTTTGCCGATTTGTGATCGGAAGGTGAACACCCAGTGACAAAATGGATCCGGAGCGGGTTCGACCCTGGAGCCGCCTTCGCACAAAGCTACGGCGTGCCAGAGAAAATCACCGTCTCAGAGTCCGATTTCTCCGCATTTTGAAGCGCAAATGACAAAAGGGGAGCGGACCCCCTAGGCTCCAGTCTTCGCTCGCTGTCAGAGGCGAGGCGAAGACTGTCGCGCCGTCCGGTCACGTCGTAGCTTTAGCGAAGACGGGAGCTACGGCTCGGCAGGAGATCAAATGAAGTCTCTGTCGCGGCGCGTTCCAAACCTCGGAGGGATGTGCTTCTGCACGTCCCATTCTGGGTCGCGTCCCAAAATTCTGATTTGGTAGGGCGAGACTTTGAAAGCCCGGCCTCGCCTCCGGCTGCGTTACGGGTCGAGCCGTTTCTGCGAATGGGTAGCACGCCCGTCTCGGGCGTTGGTTGCGGCGTCTCGCCGAAACGAACTTTTTTTCCCGGTTTTCTTCGTGGTTCGCTATTTACGCGAACCCACGGGACGCCGATTCATGTGCAGGCCAATGGAATGGTGGTGGCGCTGAAGCCGTAAGGCGCACACAAGCCTGCGATACTGGCCGAAGAAAAGATTCCGATTTAGCCAGTCGAGAACCCATTCTTTTCCCGCCGCCAGAGGCGTAGCGAAAACTGTCGCGCCGTCCGGTCACGTCGTAGCTTTAGCGAAGATGGAAGTCCCGCGACTGCGGGACGGACATTCCATCCCATGCGCAGGCGGGCTTTGTGTTTGAAAGTTTTCGGATATGTTCCGGCGTGCCAGCCAAACCCTCAGCGCTCGTCGATACGCGCGTCATATACTGCGGCGATAATCTCGAGCAGCTCCCAACGCCTCCAATTTATGGTGCGCGGGGCGGCTGTCAGGTTCGTAGGGAATTGTTCACGGCTCGGCCAGAAATAATATAGAGTCGACGCTATGGCATATCGGCATCAGATCACCGTGTCTCACGCGGGCCTTGGAAAGGTCCGAATTTTGACCGGTTCCGATGCGTACATTGCGGAAAGCAGAGCGCGCGAGTTAAAGCAGCGATGGGATGAACAATACGAAAGGAAACTGGAAGTTGAACGCCGAGCCGACGAACGCGAGCAACGCAGTCAACACCTGCAAGAGAATCAAGATGAGGCACGCCAACGTACCGATAACGCGGCAAGCGAACGACGGGCGCTAGAGTCACTTCTGACAAATAGTGTTGCCGGTGGTGCGATATTCGATTGGCACAGTCTAAAGGATCAGACTCCGTATCCTACCCCACTGCCACTTCCCCGAGCTTACAAAACGTACCCATTCGAGCCCTCGATCGTCGTTCCAAGCCTATCTTTTATTGATAAAATTATCCCCGGCCGGACAAAGCGAAAACAAGAAGCGGCATCGACGCAGACGGCGCTTCGAAAAGCGCTCTGGGTGGATCAAGTTGAATCTATCCGTCGCGACAATGAATCCCTTCAGTGCGCCTACACTAACGAAATGGAGGCATGGCAAGCTGGGAAGTCGCAACACGACGCGCAGCTTGCAGACCAGCACCAAGCGATTGATGAAAGGCGAGCATCGTATGAGTCGGGTGTCCCAACTGCGATTACATCATTGTGCGAAGTCGTTCTTTCTCGAACCACCCACGGGATGCTGCCATCGCCGGACTTCGATCTAGATTACACACCTGCTACCAAATCCTTAATCGTTGAGTATTCGCTGCCAGCCCCTGATCAGATGCCACGCATCAAAGAGGTCCGCTTTGTAAAGACACGAGACGAGTTAGTCGAAATGTTTTACAGCGACGCCGATCAAGCACGGCTTTACGATTCTGTCGTTTATCAGATATGTCTTCGCGTTTTGCGTGATCTTTTTTGTGCAGATCCAGTCAGGACACTGGAGGCTATAACGTTTAACGGATGGGTTACAGCCGTCGATCCGGCCAAAGGAAAAGAAACGACAACGTGTATTATGTCCATCACCGTCCGCAGAGAGGAATTCTTGGATATAAATCTTGAGCGAATTGACCCTAAAGCGTGTTTCAAATCGTTGCGCGGAATAGGCAGCTCTAAGCTTCACAGCGTTACGGCAATCGCGCCGATCTGCACCATATCCCGCGAAGACAGCCGGTTTATCACATCGCACAATGTCGCCGAAGCGCTCGGCGAGGGTTTTAATCTCGCGACGATGGAATGGGAAGAATTCGAACACCTTATACGGGAGGTCTTCGCGAAGGAGTTCTCAGCGAATGGTGGTGAGGTGAAAGTGACGCAAGCGAGCCGGGACGGCGGAGTCGATGCTGTTGCGTTTGACCCAGACCCGATTCGCGGAGGCAAAATTGTTATTCAAGCAAAGCGCTACACCCACACAGTAGGAGTATCAGCTGTTCGCGATTTGTACGGCACGGTGTTGAACGAAGGAGCCACGAAAGGGATCCTCGTCACTACTGCCGATTACGGTCCGGATGCGTATCAATTTGCTGCAGGTAAGCCGTTGTCGTTGCTCAACGGCGCAAATCTTCTACATCTGCTCGAGAAGCATGGTCATGCAGTGCGGATCGACTTACGAGAAGCAAGGCGAATAGCGGCCGACCTAAAATAATCTGCTTGGTTTGCGAATCTCCGGATTTCGTCACATCCAACGCCCAACCATCGTCGGCAGCTCGAAAGCTGACCTTGTTAGGGGCATCCTGAAGGGGGCCGTCTGCGAATCTCGGCAAAATAGTCAGGTGGCAACCGCGGGTTCTTCGCCGGGGCCGCCTTGGGCCTCAGCCCCCTCTCTAGCACGCTTTCGTAGGAGCTTCGTGGCGGCGCGCGCAATCTTCTTGCGAGCTTCAATCGCTTTGTCGCCGTCGATCACCTCCCGCTTAAGAACCTCCGAAGCCAAGACATTCTTGATTTGGTCGATCTCAATCCTTACGTCGGGCGAAACCCGCCTCAACTCGCGGCGAATGACTTCGAGGACAGAATCGCTGAGAACCAGAGCTCCCAGGAAAAACCTGCTCAGCGCTTGTTTCTGCAACTGATAATCGCCTAAAACCGATTTAACCCAGCCCTCCTTGCAAAAAAGATACAAGACTTCGAGATCGGCCCGACTCTTGGGGCTTAAGCTGCACATGTCGATATCGATGACGAGTTCTTGATCAATCGGTTTCCCAAAGATGACATTGTAAACTCGCCAGTGGGTTCCATTCGTCAGGACAACCCAATCAACACCTTGGTTAGCGGCATAATCGACGGCCTGCTTGACGTGTTGATCCTTCAATTCGAGGCCTATTGCCTTAACCTCTATTAAGGCCTGCACAGTCCCCTCCAGTTTCGTCGCCAGATCACAGTACGTTCCCCGAATTGCGTATTCCGCCGTGACCTCGGAATATTTGTCGTATCCAAAAACATCTGCGAGCATGTCGGTCACGATCATTACCGTATCCGCCTCGCCGTCGTCGCGGGCTTTTGACGTGGAAAGAATAGGCTGGAATCGCTTCAGGCCGGCCGTAAGCCGTTCGATAACTTTTTTGGGAATGGAGGACATAAGGCAAGAATTACTAAAATGACTTTGGAGGTAAAGCTTAGGTTTGGATGCTAAACGTTCTTAGACCCGGGACGCTGGAACCCAATTCTGAGACCCGTCGGTCCGAATTTGAACGTCGGGAGAGAGTTTCCCAGACCGGATATAATGAAAGATCGCGAGAAGTGAAATGGGTCCTACTTCCCGGCCTTGATCGAGATAGAAGCAAGAAAGGTGGGCGGCTTTGCTCAACTTTGAAAACGTCGGGTGGTCGCGCGGTGGAACGACGATTAATTCCCATTCGGCGTAGGTGCGCCAGTAATCGGAACCTTCTGCGATGACTTGGACATCCGGGGTAAGGAGATCCATCTCGATAAGTTCGCGAACGCGAAAAAATGAGACAGGCCCAACCTGCTCGTCGCCGTTTTTATAAAAACACCTAGCCTGATTGAGGAGCTGAGTGACGCGCTCCTCTTCACGCAACAATGACTCAGCGGCTGCACGTTCGGCGGCGCGAACGCGCTGCCGGGCTTGTGCCTCCTCCATGATCTGGTGGTAATTGCGAGCGGGTAACGGAGGCGGTAACGGAGGAGGCTGAACATCTCGCCCTTCGGTGTTCGGTTGCCGGTTCGACGCACTGAGTAACCACGGCAAACAAACGATGATCGTGCCGAAAAAGAGGATGGCGCCGACGTCGAACGCCTTATTTACAGCGAAGGCGATCGCCACCGAGACGCCGATGGCAAGAAGGATCGCTGGTACCGCAATCCACGGAGAAGCTGATGAAACATCCGAATTCACGATCGGCGCTTGATCAATTCTCGCGGTGTAGCTCGCGCCCGTTCCCGGAATGCCTACGGAGGCGCGAGTTCCATGCGATCCCATCGTGACATGCGCACCGCGAACCCCGACGCTGACTGACGCGCCGCGTTTCCCGAAGTTAATTCGAACGCCCGGTATGACACTGAATGTGCGGCGAAATCGAAAGCCCATTGGTTAGAGGCGGCCGAAGTGGGGGCAGTCTGTGAATCTCGGCATTTCTTCTCCGGCGTATTGTGAATCCCTGAGGTGCGTCATCTTTTTGGTCGCTTGAAAATCATCTCGTATCTGACTGTTCGAGCATACTCGTCACCCGACGAGGCACGTCGAGCGAACACCAATTCCCAGCCTTCCGAACCTAAAGCAGCCAAATCCGTCTCCAAAGAGATATCGGAAGGCGATTCAATCCGATATTCCCATTGCTCAATCGGCTTCGCGAATTTGAAAATCGGAAGTCCCAACGCCACAAACAGCAACAAGATTACAACGACGCCTTGGCCGTACGACATGCTCTTTGTCTTCGGCACGACTGGGGTTGGGGGAGATTTAGGAGGGGCTTGTGCCTTAACCGGCTTCGTTTCTGGTGGAGGTTTGTTGGGCTGCGCTGCTGGATCTGGAATGCGAATTTCATCGCTGCATTTGGGACACGGCACAGTTAGCCCTCGGCCTATTGAATCGACCGTTAGGCTGCCGCCACACGAAGGGCAATTAAATGACAGGTCTGCCATTGCCAGGATCTTGCATTATCACGAGGCCGCCACCACAGCGCCGCAGCGGAAGCATTGCAGAACAGTCTTACGCATGATGAGCAGCCAGCCGAGCAGACCGCCGACGAATGATCCGATTATGATCATCACCGAAAATCCGCCGCCACAGCAAGCGGCAAGGCCAGGAACGGCTTTCGCGGTCGAAACTTTTAGCTCAGCCGCCCGCACTTGCATGCGTTGATCAGGCGTCAGGTTGGCAAGGCGAGTTTCACTAATCCTTTTTCCGGCGGCAACATCTTCCACGATTTCGCTGGGGATACCCAGCGAAACCAACTGACTTTTGACCTGCTGAATTTGGCTGTCCGCCGTCGGCGCAGCGCTGCTGCCGATTATGGTGAAGAGCATCGTCAAACCACCGAAAAGAATGCCAAGTATGGAGGGGACGAGAAGAATGAATCCGATAACTACGGCCGGTCCGCTCATGCGATAGACTCGCTTTCGCGTCATCACGCCCTGTACGCAGATTTGGCAGGGCACGCCGGGCATTGGAAGTGACGGAGGAATAGAGGGCATCGGGAGGAAGGATGGGGACCGTTGGGGACGAAATTATCAAGCGACCAACCGCGCTGCAAGGTAAAGGTGAGCAAGATGGCGCTAAACCCTTCAAAAGATGACCAGCCGCTCGATGCGATGACAGGTGATGAATTGCGCGCCCATGCTCTGATGCACGGTTTCGTTCTCGATGATTCGCTGGCAGATCCGGATTCAATCTATGGGGAAGAGGCGACGTTGACGCTGGGAAGCGGGGAATTACGACTGGGTGCCGAGTCAGGAGAAACGGGCACCCAATCGCGTGTTCCCCCCAGAACAATGCCGTTATAAAGTGCGCAGCCGCCGGGAGGCGAGAAAAATCATACAAAATTCGAACGTTGAATTTCGAATGTCGAAGTGGTCAGTGATCAGACGTGCGAAGTGCGAACGTTGAATTTCGAATGTCGAAGTGGGAACATGCAGATTCGTCATTCGCACTTCGCAATTCGACATTCCGAGGTTTCAAATGTCGAAGCATACGAAGTGGCGAGCGCTGAATTTCAATTGTCGAAGTATACGAAGTGCGAACGCTGAATTTTAAATGTCGAAGTGGAGGATACGAAGTTCGAACGCTAAATGCCGAATGTCGAAGTGAGGTTCGTCATTCGCACTTCGACATTTCTCGGTTCCGTCATTCGCACTTCGCACTTCGACATTCAGGGGTTCGTCATTCGCACTTCGCAATTCGACATTCCGAGGTTTCGAATGTCGAAGTGGTCAGACATCGTTTCCCCGGGCCGTCTTCCGTGATGCTACCGTGATTGCGACGAGTTGGTTGGCCTCGTCGAGCAGGCGTGCGAGTTCGGCGGAAACGCGAGCATCGATTTTCAAATGTCGAAGTTGAGCAATGTCGCGAAGCATTTCGAGCCAGAAGCCGGTTTCGTCCGCCTCCTCTTCGACGGTTCCCAGTTTTGAGATGAAGTCGGCTTTCGATTTTCCACGACATGCCGAACGGTAGTTGGCTGCGACCGAACTCGACGAGCGGATGACTTGCCGAATGGCGTGGCGAGTCTCGGTCACCTGCGGCATGCCAGCGCATGCTGAGATCACATCCAGTGCGAACCGTTTCGTCCGCGCTTTGAGTTCTTCACCCATACGAAGTTCGATTGTCGAATTTCAAATGTCGAAGTGGAGCATACGAAGTTCGAACGCTAAATGTCGAATGTCGAAGTGGGGCAGACGAAGTTCGATTGTCGGTTCGTCATTCGCAATTCGCAATTCGACATTCCGAGGTTTGTTGCGGGGGCCATCTAACCTTTTCGGTCGAGGATCTAACAAGATTCTTTCGCCATCCCATCAGGTAAGATCCGCATCGGAACAGACCTGTTCCCGTAACCATCAGGTAAGATCCGCGTTGGATCAGGTAAGATCGCGCAAGGATCAGGTTAGATCCGTCTTGGAACAGGTTGAATCCGCCAAGGCCTAACCAGATTTAGATGAGAAGGCGGAGAGTGGCCGCGAGCTTTGTGGCTGCGGTAGACTCGAAGCCCTATGAAGCAAGCAAAAATCCGGAAGACGCCTCGACACAGCGAGGCGGCTACAGGGAAGGCCAGGAATCCAGCGAACCAGCGAAAGATCTGATTTCAGCATATCAGACTGGGCAGGAGAAGCCCACGATGTTTAACTATAAAAGATGAAACGCTGGTGGATCATTTGCGCGCTCGCGCTGTTGGCCCTGGGCGCGTGCAAGAAAAAAGCGCCAACTACTGAGACCGCCATCGAAAACAAGACCGGCGTCGCTCTTTATCCAGGGAGCACGGAATGGGGCACCGGTTCTTCCGCGGGGAACGACGGCAGCAATCCAGCGAGCGCGCGGCAAAGTGACGATGCGCCTGCGAAGGTGATCGAGTTCTACAAGAAGGAGATCAGGGAAGCGAAGGTGAGGAGTGAAGATCTTGGCGACATCGTTCATACGAACATCACCGGCAAGACCAAAGAAGGGGCCGAGGTCGAAGTGCTGGTGATGAAAATGCCGAAGCAGAAAACGCAGATATTCGTTTCGGTGAAGCCCAGGAAATAGCGCGGCGTTTACTTCACCGTCAGATCAGCCGCGGCGTTGCAAACTTTCGACACCGGCGCGTTCTTCGCGCGCTCCTGGAGCGAGGCGATGCGGCGACTAAGCTCCTCGGTGTTTTCATCCTTTAAGATGCGCGGCTGCCAGCTGGCGGTGCGCGTTGGATCGAGCAAGACGCGCTCCGGGTTGTCCTTCGTCGGCGCGGGGGTGGCGCCGGCTTGTTCCTTTAATCCTTCCACATCGGCGATCGCCATCCACCAATCGGCCTCCGGCGGCGCTTCTTTCATCACCAGGTTCTGTTGTTCGCGGCTCATCCGGTTCCAGACCGCGGCTTGCGACAGCAAAATTTCCTTCATCTTCAACTCGAGAATCTCCGCCGCCTCAGGGTCTCCCACGCTCATCGCGTCTTTGCGGGCATTCTTCAGGCGCATCAATTCCGCGCCCTGCTCGGTGATCGTTTTGCGTAAAACGATTTTGAAAAACGATTCGGTTTTCGCGATGTTTTCCTTGAGAAACATCCCGACCGCCGGATGATCCTTGTCGAACGGTCCGCCCTCGTGCGTTCGGCTGAAAATCTCGTGTGGCTCGAGGCCTTCTTTCCGGTAGTTCCATTCATCGAAAAGGTTCGCCCAATCCTTTCTCGACATGCCGATGAGTTTTTTGTCCGGCCCTTCGATTGTTGCGGGCAGGGACAATTCCTTGAGCGATCCGAGGGATAGGACTTGATCGGACGGAACGACATTCATTATCTCCTTGGCGATTTCGACGACGATGCGCTCCGCCCCCTCCCATCCCCGCTGCTCGACTTCGCCCCGGGTGAGGGTCCGCATTCGCTCCCGCGCGCGCGGAGAGAGCATCAGCATCGAGTAAAGCGCGCCGCGAATGGCATACTTGCTTGCCAGGACCTTCTGATAGTCCTTGATGCTGTTGGGATGCTCCAGCGAGTGCTGGAAAATGTAACCCAAATTTCCAATGACCGCATCGAACGCCATCCATGGTTCGAGCGGCACATCGCCGTAGAGCTCGTCATACTTAGTGGACGGTTCGTCCACGAGCTCGGCCCCTTCCGCGTTACGTTGGACAACCGCTTTTTTCAAGAACGCGCCCAGCCTGACAAAAAGATTGTGCCGATTGAGATTGCCACGGTCGAGGTAGCGCTCCTTGTCGCTCGCGTTGGCGATGAGCTGCTCAATTGTTTTCTTGATGCCGCCCTTTAATTCGGCGCGATTTTCCGCGCGCTTTTGCGCGTTGGTCTCACCCAGGATCTGGTCGACGATCCCGGCGGCCGAGTCCCCCGTTTTATTGAACTTCGGCATGGGATCGACCATCAGGCTCATCTCGAAGCCTTCGAGCTCCTTGCCTCCGAACTCCGTGAAAAACTTCATGAAGTCATCGCGCAACTCGTTCCGGACCGTTTCCGGCGTGTCCTCTTTAACCAGCAGGGTAAAATCGATGTCGCTCCCGGTTTCCTTGTAAGCGGTGGAGCTCTTCTTTCCCGCCGAACCGATGTAGAGATAATCGACCGCATACTGCTTGTATTTGGCGTACTCCGGCCGGTCGAAGAATTCGGCCTGCGCCACTGAGACGAGTTCACGCCGCAGGTTGTCGATCTGTTTGCTCAGCTGCTCGCCTTTCTTGAGCTTCAAGCTCATGATGTTTTCCTTCCAGCGCAGGCCGGTGAAAAACCTGCGGATGCGCACGATTTTCTCCGCCGCTTCAATGTTTTCCCCCGCGGGAAAGAGCGAATCGTAAAGTTCCTGGATCCTCGCTTTCTCCTGTGGGTCGAGCTTTTTCTCCACCTTCTCCTGTGCTTCAGCGATTGGCTCCGTGGCCGCTTTAATCTCCGCCTCGCTCTGCATAATGAGCTTTTTTCCGCTCACTTTCTCGCGTGCATCTTTGCCATCCCGGAGCCAGCCCTCGTATTGGTAAAAATCCGAAGCCGACCTGCGCGCTTCCTGTTGTTCGTTACACAGCGGGATATCGACGATGCGGAATTCAAATTTCTCATTGGTCGCTTTCAACCATTCGGCCACGTCAGCCAGAACCGAATTGCCTGACTTCAGTTTCACCTGCGAGGTGCTCACGAGCGCGTTCGCCAGAAAATCCGCCCAGGAGTCTTCCACTCCGAAGTAGCCGTGCAGGATTCCTTTCTTCAAAACATCCTGCTGCACAATCTGGGTGGCGACATTCGTTCCAAGCCCCGCGGTGGCCGTTGCGATCTTGTCCCACTCGCGCTCGACCGCGCCAGCCTTGATGAAATCGGCAAAGGGATTGAATTGTTTCCAAACAAATTCGGCGAAGCCGCCGCCGGGAATTTTCCGCGTCCAAATCGACGTCCCAGCGGCAGTATCCTCGGCCGCGGCCGTGCTCACAGTTGCCGTTGTCCCGCCGGCGGGGCGAATGATCGCGCCGATACTTTGGCCGAGAAATTCGAAGAGCGCCGCTTGCACACCCATGTTCCCTGTTTGAGTGGCGACTTCCATTCCGGCCTCGATGCTCTTCTGCCAGGCCAGGTCCTTCCGCAGCGCTTCGACCCGCTCGAGTGGCTGAATTTTCGGGTTCCATTCCGCCGCCTGATAGAAACACTCCAGCCCGCCGTCATAATCCCAGACCATCATTTTGTCGGCGCCTTGTAATTGATACATGTGCGCCTGCTTGTCGGCGGCCTGGATCATGATGAGGCTGCGATTGCGCGCGGCCATTTGTTGCAACTCAAGGCGGCTGTCCGGCTCGAACGTGGTGGCAAGCTTTTGGTCGATTCCGTCGAGACGGCGCTGGGCCGCGAGCCGCTCGCGAGTCAGCGTCCACTGGAGAAAATCGGGGTTATCCTCCTCGAGCTCCAGATAGAAGGCGTAGATCTTCGGCAGTTTCCTCTGGAGAACAAGCGGATTGAAATTCACTTTGTCGAGCGCCTGCCGGACGAGGTCAATCTCCTGCAACTGGCCTTTGCGCCGCGCGATGTATTCGGCCGTCGGCGTGAAATGATCGCCGCCCCAAGTCGTATCCTGAATGGCGGTCCGCATCGTGCCGACCGGATCGGTCAGCAATTTTTTGTACGGGATTTCGCCTTTGGCGTTGACGCCGATCTTGGCGTTGAAGGCCTTCTCCATGTCCGCCGCCGCCAGCTCCGCGTGCTCGTGCGCCATTTGCAGCTCCTCGTTCATCAACTGCTCAATGTCGGTGATGTAGCAGGCCGCCATCCGGCGAAGGCCGCCGCTGGTTTGCTCGTGGAAAATGCGGTTGGCGTTGAGGGCTTTCGTGCCTTCATCGAAAATTGTGGTCAACTCGCCGCTGCGCTTGTCGTCATAACCGCGAATGCGCTTCAGCGTGTTGAGAGCCAGCTCGGTTTTCTCGCGGCCTTCTTTGATTTGCTTTGCCACGTCAGCCGACAGTGTGTCGAAGATGGTCGTGGCCGCGACGCGCTCGGAATACCAATTTATGAACCGCTTGGCGCTATCGATTCCGGTGCCGAGCACCGATGTTCCGCCGGCCAACAGATATTTCAGCGAATAAATGAAGCCCTGGGTCGATTGCGCCTTGAATGTCTCGGCCAGCTCAGTGTTCTTCGCCTGTTTCGTCACGCCGTGCACCCCGGCGAAATAACTTTCCTGGTCGAGCATGCCCGCTTCGGCCTGGGCTTGCGCCAGCATCAGATTGACGGTTCCCATATCAATGTAAACGTCGCGCAACCGCCGCTGGAGCGGCTGGAGGGTCTTTGCACCTTTCGTCAGGCCGGCGGGGTCGCTCCGCAAAATCCGGCCGCGTTCGGCGGCGAGCCGTTTTTGCCCTTCGAGTAAACGCATGCTGTTGAGCGTCTGAAAACCATTCAGCGTATGAACCAGGTTCTCCTGGTGAATGTCATAAATCAGTTTCTTCTGGCTGAACTCTTCCCATGAAACCGTGTAGTTGAACTTGCGCGCTTCATCGAGCGCTGCGGCGGCATGTTTGAAGAGACATTCGCTTCGCCGCTGCAAGTTATCGGTCAGTTGAATCAGCTCCGCGTCGCTGAATGCTTCGATGAGCGGACTGACCGATTTGAAATACTCCGTCTCGATTTTGCGGACTTGCTTTTCCGCTTCCGCGCGCTGCTTCAACAGCTTGACGTTTCTGTCGAACTCCTTCTTCGAGTCCGTATCGCGGATTTGCGCGACCAATTTCTCGAGATCGGCCCAGCGCAAATGGAGCTGCTCCTTCGCGTCGTTGCATTTGATCAAATTGTCCTGCAAACGGCTGCGCCGTTCCTGGATTTGCGTGATCTGTTTTTGTTTCTCTTCGGGGTCGGCAATACCACTGGCAGCATCTAGGTTCGTCTGCGCGAAAATCCACGGATTCGCCTTCGCCGGGGCGATGAGTTCGAGTGCCGGGCAGAGGTCGCTCAGCCGCTCCTTCACCTCGAAGGCGTTCGGCAACGTGCCGTAATTGCTCGTGTCGTTGTAAACCGTGAGCGTGCGCTTGCCCGTCGGCGCGTCGTTATCGATCTCAACCGTCGCGACCCACTGGTCGAGATTCGAATCGGCGTCGCGGCCGAAGTAGGCCATGTCTTTCACTTTTATGCCGATGCCGAGCGAGGCGCGGCTGCCGGTCTCGATCTTCGAGCCGAGAATAAAAACGCCGAGGGTCTCGCCTTGCATGGCCGAATCCGCTGCGATTTTCTTCAAGGTGATGGCCGGTGGCTGCGTCGGTGAGCCCGAATCGATCGGTTTGATGCCATCCGGAATGTCGTCAACGCTGACGCTCCGGTCCTCGGCGTAAATGCCGACCGACTTCACTTTCGGATCCTTGATCTGTTTCAAGTAGGCGATCAGCGCGTAGCTGTCGGTAAACGGGCCGCCGCCCTTATCGTAGGCGTAACCAAAAGTTCCTCCCATTCCATCCGGCAACAGAAAGGTGTGTTTGCCCTGGTCCGGTGGTGCGCCCAGCGTCATCCAGACGTCGTCCTTGTGCGTGCCATCCATCGTGCCGTGTTCGGTCGCGTGCACCAGCCACTGCTGCTTGAATCTTTTGCGCGGCGTGATGTTGGGATCGATCTCGCGCAGCGAAGCGACGTTACCGGGATAATCGTACCCCATCCACGACGGACCTTCGACAACGAAATCGCCGTTTTCGCCGCGGTCTATTCGCAGATGAAATAATTGGCCGCGATATTTTGCCGTGATCGTCTCGCGCGGCTCCGCCGTAGGATTGTAGGAAGAGCTTATCTCCGTCAGCTCGCCCACGAGCGCGCGCAGCGCTTGCTGGCGCGATTTGAAAAGTTCCTTCGCACCTTCCTGGGGCGCGATCAGTGTTTTCTTCGCCGGTTCTTCGCTGTTCCCAGCCCAGCTCACTTCATTCTTTTTTCGCGGCAATTTGAATTCGTAGCGGGTGCCGCAGTGGAGCCATTGATCTTCAACGCAGTAGATCACCCAATCTTCCAGTCGCTTGTCTGGCAATAGAGGTTGGGCCTCGAGCACGGCGTCGCCGTAATCTTTTGGATCAACCGGAATCTTGGTTGCGTCGACGCCCGGCTGCACGTCGCGGCCGACCGCGCTCGTCACGGGCGGCCAAAGATCGACCTTGTCGACCTTATATTTTTTCATCTCCCGCGCCATTGTGTAATTATCGAGAAACGGTCCTTCCACTTCCTTTATCGAATAACCAATCGTCCCGCCCATGCCGTCCGCGAGCGTGACGGAATATTCTTTGCGCTCGTTCTGGGACGGCTTCGCGGTTGAACACATCCAGCGATCTTCTTTCACCGGACCGTTGACCGAGCCGTGGCCCGTCACGTGAATGAGCCATTCGCGCTGTGGGAAAACGTAGCGGGGCGTGATGTGGTAGGGCTTTAACGCGTCCCACTCCGACTCCCAGTCGTACTCGAGCGCCTTGTAGAATTTCCCGGTCTTCGCCATGGCCGCGCCGCTTTCCTCATCGAAACCCTTGGTCAGGCGCAGGCTGTATTCTTTGCCGCGGAGAACACCGGTGAGATAACGCGCCGGCCCGCCAGCCGCAGGCGGTGCGATGCGCATCTGCACCTTCGTCAGGTGATCGCAGATGTAATTCAGAGCGGCGTCGCGCGATTCGAATCCAGGCGCGAGCAGAACCTTCTTCAGCCGCTCCTCGCTGGTTCCGCCGTTGATCTCATCTTTCCTGGCCCACTGGGCTGCGTATTCCGTGCGCGGACCGACCCGCAACCAACCGACTTCAGTGGAATAAATCACCCACTCGGTGTCTTTGCCGCCTGTTTTGGGTGAGGCGGAGGCCGATGCGTTTGGCGAAGGAGAAGGCGTGGGACTTGCCGCCGTCGCCGGTTCAACAAAGAACGCAACCGCGAGAGCTGCGATGGCTCCAATTTGTTTCTTCATGAAGTTCATCCTCCGCCTCCGGTGAGATCCTCGAGCAGCCGCAAGACTTGCGGACCGTGCTTCTGCCATGCGTCCGGGGGCGCGACGATCGTGGTGCGAAACAAGATTTCGTGTCCAATCCAATCCAGTTGCAGGTGCTCCTGCTTTTTGTTCTGGTCGCTGGTGAGCCAGGCAACTTGCCGCGCGGGGGCGCCTGCGATCTTGCGCTCGGGCAAGGTGTCAACCACGGCATAACGGGCGCGTAATTTGGCCATCGCCTCGTTTGCTACTTGATCGAGCGATTTACCTTTGCCGTCCGACCATTGGATCCAGACCGTCAGCTCCGGGAGCTTGGCCATCGTTAAAACCAGGTAGGAGTTGCCCGAGTCGGAGATTTTCCACGAGTCGTCGTAGCGCGCGGTCACCGCGCCATCCGCGATCGTCTGACTTTGCGTTGTTCCGCTGATTGGCGCGGGCGCCTTGGTTTGCACCACTTTCGCTGCCGCAGTCAGGATTGGAGTTTTTGTGGGAGTCGGGCTCGCCGAAGGAGTTGAAGTGGGAGTTCCACTCGCGGTCGGCGTCGGAGATTCAACTGGAGTTGGGGACGATTTCGGTTTCGGCTTGGGTGCGGTTCTTTCTCCAATGCGTCCCTTCAGCAAGCTTAGGATTTTGTCTGGATATTTTGTCCATGCCGCCGCCGGAGCTATGGCCGTGGCCTGGATCGCGGTGCCACCCGCATTCCAGGAAACGTAAAGTGCTTCGCGACGCTCCGGCTCCGACGCTTCGACCCACGCAAAGCGATGGGCCGGCGCGTTACCCATTTGTCCGTCCGGCAGCGGTTCCAGATCGGGATGTTCTTCCTTTAATTTCTTCGCTCGCTCGGCTGGCGTGATCGGCTTCTCCGAATCCCATTCGAAAAGCACGCCGGCGTTCGGCAAATCCTGCGACACAAACATCGCGGAATTGTCTGTCATCTCCGTCACCTGCCAGGAATCCGGCCGCTGCACGATGAAGGCGCCATCGGCGATGGTTTCATCGTGGCCGGCGGCGGCCGCCGGCGCGGGAGTTTTTTTGATTGCCGCGATCACCGCCTCGGGTTTGCCATGCGTACTGGGTGGACGCGGCCTGCTCGTGCTCGTAGGGCTCGCGGTCGGCGAAGGCTTTGTCGGTGGTTTCGTTGGATGCGGGCTTGGCGTTGCGATGATCGTGGGCCTTGGCGTAGCAGTTGGTAAGGGCGACGGGGTCGGGCTCGGAGCAGTTACTTTAGGTGGAGTGGAGGTGGGCCTCGGGGTGGGGGTATGAGGCGGAGGCGAAGGGCGCGGAGTTGCCATGACTACCGGCGGCGGCGAAGGAAGCGGGGTTGTCATGACCACCGGCGGCGTGGGTGAGGGCTCCTTCGGTCCGGCGACAAAAACGGCTCGCTCGATTTCAAATTCCGCAACTGGCAGCGAGCTATAAGTGGCCCAGGTTCCCGCTCCGAATCGGTTGTTGGTCGTGAGGCGAACACTGGTGATCGCGGCTCCCTGGACGGAGACCTTGCGCGGTTGCTGATACAAACCGTGGGTTTCGCCGATGGAACCGACGATCGCGCCGTGCGCGTCGAGCGCTTCCAGTTTCCAAGTCGGCACCGACGCACCTTTAATGACGCCGATCCGGGTAAGAGCAAATTTTTGCGCGGGACGGTCGAAGGAGAAGGTTACTAAAGTCGTGCGGTCTCCGTTGAGCATGAGGACGCGGGTCCGCCCCGGCGGCAAAACCATTTCCGGACTGGCACTCACGATCGCCGGCGCGCCTTGGGTCGAAACCATTCGAACGCCACGGCCGGCAAAAACATCGTTGGAGACCGGACCAGGATTGATTTGATCGAAAGCAAAAGTAACCACCTGTGGCTTCGGTGGCGCGGATGGCACGAGAGAACTCGGTGTCACCGGCGGGGGATGGGGAGATGACGCATCCGTCGGGCGATGAAACGCCCAGGTCCCGCCGCCGGTCATTCCGCTATTGTAAACCTTTGGATCGTACTGCCAGGATCCGGACAGGGTTCGCTGGTCTTGTGAAAGTTTTAGGACGGCCGAACCACCGCGCCGATTCTGGGCCTGGGTCCAATCGAAGCGAAGAACTCCATCACTAAAGGTTCCGGCTACCTTGCCATCGTAGACGGTGTAGAGGCCGGTTACGTTGGTTCCGTTTTGCTCGAGAACGAGCAAATAGTGATTGTTGGGATTATCCGCAACCCAGCGCCCCGAGATGTCAGCCGCGAGCACAAGCGACCGGCAAATTGCGAAAAAAAGGCCGCCTCCGATCAGGCATGCCACCAACGTCGTGCGATTTCGCCACATGACGAGGCGCAGGTTGCCAAGAAATCTCGACTTGGAAAAGCGCCAATTAAGCCCGGCCGATCCAATACGGTCTCGCTCAGGCAAGAGATACGTACGCCCGAGGGGTTACAAGTCATCTCAATCACCGTATTTTGCTGCTTGAGCCTTTCAATTTCAGCCTGTTGTTTCTGAAGGATTTCCTGATAGTCCGGGGGCGGATTGCCCCAACACCCTACCAGGTGATAGAAAACTATTGGCCTCGCATTTCCATCAATGAGGGTCCTTTCCCGGCTACAAGTAGCGTTGAGGTCCTTCAATTTCTCCTCCACCGTGATCTGGCGCGATTCGACCCATTGGCCATTTACGTTTCCAGCCCTGGTCGCTTCAACGACATCACTTAGTTTGACCCCGGGCGGCAGGCATTTTACCAGAGGTGACTGGTTTGCGTCGTGATCGGTCATTGTTTGAATCACTGCATCGGCTGCCTGAGCAAAAGGCGACCAGCGCACAACGGCGGCGAAACCAAGGAGCAGCACTAATCCAAATTTTCTTCTCATGATTGCGTGGATTCAAACTCCGTAAGCGTTTGTCGGCGAGTTTGAACGGGTAACAAAATAAGCTTGACTGAGTCGGTCCTCCTCTCAGCATGGCCTCTTAGCTCAAAGGCTTTCTCTTTCCTCATGCATCTCATCAAAGGGATATCTATCTGAAAAGAATTTATTACGCCAGGTTTGCAGCTACAACCCTCCTGGTATTCGCATCTTTCGGCTTGTGCGTCTGGGCCCTCGCCCCAGGAGCAGGCGCGGGAAGTCTCACACCGACGCCCCCTCCGGGAGATCCGGACCTGCCAGTCGGCGCATCTGCCGTCGATAAGGAAGATTATCTAGCTCGACGCAACGCCTGGACAATGCTTCGGCGCGGTTTCGACCCCGATCAACCATTCGATCCGGAAGCGAGGAACCGTGCCATCGAGCAGATGAGTGGACAGTTGCGGCAACTGGAAGCAGCGCGGACGACCGCAATCGACAGTCCAACGCTAAGTAATACCGCATGGACGCCCATAGGTCCGGCCCCGCTTCCAGTGGGCCAAACAGACAACCGAAACGACCCAGTCACGGGGCGGATCATTTGCATAGCAATCCATCCGACCAATCCGGATATTGTGTTTGTAGGAACCGCATCGGGCGGCCTTTACCGCACGCTGAACGGACAATCGGCTAACCCGACCTGGACTTCGCTCATGGACACGATCCAGGTGCAAGGCAACGGCGTCGCGGCCCTTGGCACCCTTGCCATCGGCGCTATTGCCATCGCCCCATCCGATCCGAATACCGTTTACATCGGGACCGGGGAGCAAAGTCTAAGCGGCTATTTTGGCAGCGGGCTCTACCGGATTGATAACGCGACGACGCTGACTCCGACGCTGGTAGGACCGATCAATCCTTCCGCAAACTACGGCAATGGAGTTACGGGGACATTTACTTTTCAAGCTATCAGCCAAATCCTGGTGCATCCCACAAATCCGGCAACCATCTTTGTATCCACCTCCCCGGGCGCCGGAGGTAGGATAGCAGGAAACAACTCTTTTCCCCCAAACAACTCGCCCCCCTTGGGAGTCCTGGGTATTTATCGGTCCACCGTCGCGAAGAATCCCGCAAATTCGGTCACCTTCGTTAAACTCACGGTCAACGCGCAAGGTGGCTTCAATACAGGCTACACCGATGTTAGCGACATGGCCCTGGATCCAAGTGATGCCACTGCAAACACCCTGATCGCATGGGTTCGAAGTGGCAATGGCGCGGACACTGGCTGCACGGTGGGTAACAATTGCGCCGGCATCTACCGGACTACAACCGCGCTGAGTTCAGCGACTTTCACTCAGGAACTGATCGCATTAAACGGGAATGTCAGGGGCCAGCTGGCGATAACTCAAATAGGATCGGTTGTGACCGTCCTGGCCGCTACGGCCGAAAACCCGGCCAGCGTCCCCGTGAACCCCAATCCGAACAATTGTGTTACCGGGGAGCTGGGCCTGTTAAGACGATCGGTGGATGGCGGAGTGACCTGGCCAAACACAGATGCAACGACGGCGATCCAGGCTGGACTTATTCGCGCGGCTGATGGGTTCTGTGACGGTCAATGTTTTTATGATATCGGACTCGCCCTGCATCCAACCAATGCCAGCATCATTCAGATCGCCGGCAACGGAACTTTCGGGAAGGTTGCGGGATGTCCGACTACCGCCAAGAGATCGACTGATGGGGTTACGTTCGCGCTTAACAACACGGGCTTGCATGCAGATTGCCATACCTTTGCGTTCGCGCCCTCGAAGCCGGCGATCCTTTGGACTGGGAATGATGGTGGGTTGTGGAGATCGACCGATACCGGCGCTACCTGGGTAAGTATGAATGGCGATCCAGCATCAACCACGGCTCCGGCGGGCAAGATCAGTGCCAGCCAGTACATCAGTATCGCTACCCACCCGGTTGATCGGGAGTACATGACCGGAGGCACTCAGGATAATGGCACTCATTTGAAGCGAGCTCAAAATGATACCGGCGAGTGGATGCAGGTTGCTCAAGGGGATGGCGGTTACACGGCGATTGATCAAAATCCCACGGATACAAACAACGTCCTCATCTATCATACCTTCAATAATACCGCGAATGCGGCCGACCCAACGAAGGCTTCATTGCATTTTAGCCGCGTCGTAACCACCGCAGATGCGAAGGCTAACAACTGGATAAATCTTGGCTGCGACGTCCCTCCTTTTACCGTTACTCCCAATGGCATCAATTGCGGTGACACCGCGGTCTCTTTTTACCCGCCCTTGGCCCTGGGCCCGGGTTCCCCTAACACCCTTTATTACGGGACCGATCGCCTTTACCGGTCGGTCGATGGCGGAGACTCAATGCAACAGGTCAGTCAGGGACCAATCATTCCTGGAGGAGGTGTGGGTAAACAAGTGACTTCCATTAGCGTCGGGCTGGGCAACGATAATGTGCGGCTGGTTGGGATGAGGGATGGTTCGGTGTGGGCGACGACAACCGGTTCAACTCCTCTTACCAATGTCACCCCGGCCGGCGCGCCCGCCGGTGTAACCGTAGGCAAAGTAATGGTCGATCCCAATAACACGGATCCGAATGCGATCACGGCCTACATTGGATACGGTGGATTCGGAACTACCGGCACCCCGATTAAGCACGTTTGGAAAACAACCAATCTAGCTGGCGGCGCAGGAACCTGGGTGCCCATGAATACTGGGCTTCCAGACTTGCCGATAGATGCGATTGCCATCGATCGCCGGAGCGCGGTGGCGCCCGCGGCGGGAACGAGCGTCTATCTCGGGACTGACATCGGCGTTTATCAATCGACAAACGGCGGGGCTAACTGGTCCATTTTCAACCCAGGCAATACCATGCCGGTCCTACCGGTATTCGATTTAGCCTTTCAAGAACAGATCGGAGTGGGCAATCCCAATCGTATTCTCCGCGCCGCCACTCATGGCCGCGGGATCTGGGAAATCCAGATAGGAAACGCACCGAATCCTACGCCAACGCCGTCGCCGACCCCAAGCTCCTCTCCTACACCTACACCAACCCCGACGCCCACCCCGACGCCTGTGCCTGCCGGCCTGGTCGGCAACGTCTCCACCCGCCTGCCTGTCGGGACGGGTGACAACGTCCTGATCGAGGGTTTCATCGTTCAAGGACCTGCGGGCTCGACCAAGAAAATCATCGTGCGCGCGATCGGTCCCTCGCTTATCCCCTTTGGAATCACTGACGCGCTGGCAGATCCCACCCTCGAGATCCATGATGCGAGCGGGGCTACGGTCGCCACCAATGACAATTGGAAAACGACCCAGGTGGGAGGCCTCATTACCGGCGACCAGGTCGCTCAGATCACAGCGAGCCAGCTCGCGCCGACTAACGATCTGGAGTCCGCTATTATCGCGGACCTTGCGCCGGGCAGCTACACAGGGGTGGTGCGCGGCTCTGGAAACACGGTCGGGACTGCCGTTGTCGATGCCTACGATCTCAGTGCCGGTTCAGCCGCGATGCTCGCCAACATCGCGACGCGCGGTTTGATTCAGCCCGGCGATAAACTCATGATCGCCGGCTTTATCGTGCAGGTTGCGCCAGTCAAGGCTGTGATTCGCGCGATTGGCCCCTCCCTGACCGCGTTTGGAATCACCAACGCCCTCGCTGACACTACCCTTCAGCTCAGGGACGCGAATGGCGTGATTGTGCGAGAAAACGATGATTGGAAAACCGATCAGCAGCAGGAACTCATAGCCACCGGCCTCCAGCCGACCAACGATTTGGAAGCGGCCCTCGTCCAGACGCTGCCGCCCGGACAATACACCGCCCAGGTGCGAGGCAAACCAGAGTCCACCGGTACGGGCGTCGTCCAAGTGTATTTCCTCGACGAATAAGATGGTCCAGGCCGGACCTCTGGCATCGCGCAGCGACGTTAATTCGAAGGTGAGCTGAGGGTCGAGGTTCTCACTCGGCGCGCCAAGACGTTCAATCACTATTGATATTGTTGGTCGCTGACCTTCTCCATCCAGTCGACGGCGTTGCCGTCGAGCACTTCCTGGATGGCGATGTGCGTCATTGCCGTGGTCGGTGCCGCACCATGCCAATGCTTTTCGTTAGGCGGAAACCAGACGACATCGCCGGGACGAATTTCCTCGAGCGGGCCGCCCTCGCGCTGGGCTCGGCCGCAACCAGCTGTGACAATCAAAGTCTGACCGAGCGGATGGGTGTGCCATGCCGTTCGAGCACCCGGCTCGAAGGTAACAGCCGCTCCACGAACCCGGGCGGGTTCGGGCGCTTCGAACAGCGGATCGATCCGAACCGTGCCGGTAAACCATTCGGCCGGTCCTTTGTTGGACGTTTGTGAGCCATTTCTTTTGATTTCCATTTTTGAACTCCCGTTTTGGACTTCGGTTGTGCTGCGCGCCCTTTCATCCCCGTGCCGGCTTTCTGTGCTAGGTCATAGCTCTCATCGCGACCCGGCCTTTTCCAAGTGGTATCGCCGAATTTCGGCCCCCTGTCCGCCGCGATGAGGTACCGCGACGAATAAATTGTCCCGCTCCGAATCGAAGAAACCGGTCCGGGCGCCAGTCGCCGTTGGGATTTTCACGGTCCGTTTGTAGTGATCGGCATCGGTCTGCTCGATGACATCGATGTAGCCTTCGCCGCAGATTGCATAGAGGCGATGTCGTTTTGCGTCGTAGAAAACTTCATCGGCGTCGGCGGAGATATCGAGTGAGGCGACCGATGTCCCGGAATCAGTGTTGAGAACGACGAGTCTCGCGGGGTTCCGGCAGCCGACAAAAAGGCGGTGACTGGCCTCGTCGATAGCCATCGGGAAGTTCGCTGAGGCTCCGTCAAGCTTCCACGCGCCAGTAACTTCGCCTTTCTCGCGGTCAATCACGGAAACCTGGCCGGCATTCGGCACGTTGACGAAAATTCGCTGCCCCTGTTTCTCCAGCAGGAAAGCTTCCGGGTGCGCCGCGAGTTTGATCGAGCCGACGCGCTTTCCGTCGCTCGCGCGGATCACGCCAATCCCGCCGTCACCGAAGCCGACATAAATCTGTTTGGTGACCGGGTCGTAGCGAACGTTATCGGCGTCGTCTTCGAAGTTGACTGTGCTGAGGAGTTGCCAGGATTTAGCGTCGTAAATTTGGCAGAGGCCTCCTTTATCGTTCGCGATGAGGAGCCGACTCAGCTCGCCCAGGTACGCGACGCCCTGCGGTGCACCGAGTCCGCGGATCGAGTGGATGCGTTCGCCTTTGCGCAAGTCGAGCACTTCGACACTGTTGTTGCCCAATCCGCAAACGAACAATCGTTCACCGGGAGCATCCAGATCGAGATGATCGATTCGCCCTTCTACGGCCGCCAACGGGATGATCTGCCGCAGTTCAAGCGCCCCGCCGTCAGCTTCAGCGGCCAGGAGGCGACTGCTTGCGAACGTCGCCACGACCAGCGCCAGATCTAAGGCGGCGAGCGATCCAACGATTTTCTGTTTCAATTCGCGGCCGACGCACTGATGCCGGATAACCCGGTCGCGAGCAGCGCGCCTTTGATCTTGTTCGCTAAATCCTTGGCCTGGCCGCGCCCCCAGTAGTGAAAGAAGAGAATGCGCGGAGTCTCATGAGTCATGTGCGAATGGATGGCGACAATGTTGATTCCCACCGTCCGCAGCGCCTTGAGGGCAGGCTGCAATTCGTCCTCGGTCACGGCGAAATCTCCATCCACCACGGAATTGTCATCCGTCCCGGCGAAAGCGACCCAGGTGTTCACGCCCATGTCCCGGTCGATTTTCACTCCGTGCATGGTCGCCGGGCGCCCAATCGTGAACTTCACCATTCCGTTGTTCGTTTCGCCGCTCAGGCCGAAAATCGCATTCAACGGGTCGGCTGAAATCGCGTTCTTCTCCGGCAGCGAACCGGCGGCGAAGGAATCCTTCGGCTGCGGATTCGTCGCGCGGACCTCCTTGATCTTGTCGTAAAGTTTACGCACTGCGGTGGCGAGTTGCTCGGTCGTGCCCCGGCCTTCGATGTGCATGAAATAGACTTTTGGGTGATCGAAGAAGAAATGGTTATGGAGCGCAGTCACGCTGAGCCCATTCTCAAACGCGCTCGACATCACGGCGCTCACTTCGTCTTCAAACAGCACAGTATCGCCCATCACGACGGCCTCGGTGTGCGAGCCTTGGGTAAAGGCCGCCCACGTCCCAAGTCCCATGAACGGCGGCATCGTCCAGCCGTCGACCGCCACCTTCACATCCGCTCGCGGAAAGCTGACCCGATACACGCCCTCCTTTTCGTTGAACTTGCCTTTCAGGCCTGTGATTTCGTCGATCTTCGCCGGATCGAGCGTGCCGAATGAGATGGCCAGCGATGTGGCCATGATACCCAGGGTGAGAACCCCTTTTTTCATTATCTCCCTCTTGTTGTGGATTTGCTGAAGCGCGGCAGGCAAGTGCAATTTCACTTTGCAACACGTATTGCGGATGTAAAGAAAACCTGAAATGACTCAGCCTGGGCCATGGAATCTTCAACTCTGATCCCGGACGCAGGTGCGGCATGTAGCCGCCCGAGTTTTGGCAAAGCGTTCCGCTTCTGGCTGAAGCTCGGGTTCATCTCGTTCGGCGGACCGACGGGGCAGATCGCGATCATGCAGACCGAGCTGGTCGATCGCAAACGCTGGATCAGCCAGTCGCGCTTTCTCCACGCGCTGAATTATTGCATGCTGCTGCCCGGGCCCGAAGCGACTCAACTAGCTATCTACATCGGCTGGCTTCTCCACAAAACCGTGGGCGGCATTGTCGCCGGCGCTTTGTTTGTCATCCCGTCCATTTTTGTTTTGTGGACACTAAGCTACATCTACGCGGCCTACGGCAGTGTTCCCTGGATCGCGGCGATCTTTTACGGTTTGAAGCCGGTCGTGGTCGCGATCGTTACCGCTGCGGTAATTCGCATTGGGCGCCGGACCTTGAAGAACGAAGTCATGTGGGCCATCGCGGCGCTGGCTTTCATCTCCATTTTCTTTTTCGGCGTTCCGTTTCCTGCGATCATCATCGGCGCCGGCATTCTCGGGCTGGCCGGGGGCAAATTCTGGCCGGAAAAGTTCGACGTCATCTCGAACGATCACGGCAGCAGCAAGCCCGAGAACGAGAATTCCGTGATCGATGACGAACACGCGCCGCCGGAACACACGCGACCGTCAGTGGGCCGCGCCGTCCGGGTCGCGATCACCTGGCTAACGGTCTGGTGGACGCCTGTCCTGCTGGCGGCAATGCTGCTCGGCACTGGCCACACGGTTTTCCGCGAGGGAATTTTTTTCAGTAAGGCCGCCGTCGTCACGTTCGGCGGTGCCTATGCGGTCCTGCCGTACGTGGCGCAACACGCCGTTACGCCGTTCGGCTGGCTGAAGCCGGGCCAGATGATGGACGGCCTCGGCCTGGCCGAAACCACGCCCGGTCCCCTCATCATGGTGCTGCAATTCGTCGGATTCATGGGCGGCTGGAACCAGCCGGGTGGACTGTCACCCCTGGTTGCCGCGACCTTCGGAGCTTTGATCACCACCTGGGTCACATTCACTCCCTGTTTTCTCTGGGTCTTCCTCGGCGGCCCGCATATCGAGCAACTCCGCGGTAACAAGAGAATCGCCATGACCCTCTCCGCCGTGACCGCCGCGGTCGTCGGCGTTGTGCTGAACCTCGCGGTCTGGTTCGCTCTCCATGTCATTCATCCACAGACCGGCTTTGACTGGTTCGCGATCGCGCTCGGCCTCGCCGCCCTGGTCGCGATGCTCCGCTGGAAGGTCGGCGTTATCCCCGTGATCATCGCCGGCGGGGTGATGGGGCTGGTCTATTCGCTCATTCGCAGCGCGTAGAAATTTGCTGTTCCGGCCCCGCTCGGTGTTGCGCCAATTACGCGAGCAGCGCGTACGGTACAAGACGGAGAGCAAGCATCAGGTCTGGCAGGAAGGTTCGCATCCGCAGGCCGTCATGAGTGACGCGATGATGCTTCAGAAGCTGGAGTATCCGGCTACAACCAATTCCAGCGATAAGGCGCGGACGCCGCAGCGCGGCGTCCCTACCAGAAACAAACGTGTCGAGCTGAGGCGGTCGCCGCGGCGACCGCCGACAACGCAACAAAGCTAGAACGGAAGTTTCATCCCGAGACTCTTGACCAGGAACGTCCACTGGTCGGCCGTCTCTTCGATGATTTTGCTGGTGGGTTTGCCGGCGCCGTGGCCGGCGCGGGTTTCGATTCGGATCAGGACTGGCGCGGGGCCGGCCTGCGCGGCCTGCAACGTAGCAGCAAACTTGAAACTGTGGCCGGGGAAGACGCGGTCGTCGTGATCGGCGGTGGTGACAAGCGTCGGCGGATACTTGGTTCCCGGTTTGATGTTATGAAGCGGGGAATACTTGGAGATCGCGGCGAATTCTTCCTTGTTCTCGGACGAACCGTAATCGGAAGCCCAGGCCCAGCCGATGGTGAACTTCTGGAACCGAAGCATGTCCATCACACCAACAGCAGGCAGAGTAGCTCCCCAGAGCTCCGGCCGCTGGGTCAACGCCGCGCCGATCAGCAGACCGCCGTTGCTCCGTCCGCTGATCGCGAGCTTCGGAGTGGAAGTGTATTTGTTAGCGATCAGCCATTCGCCGGCGGCGATGAAATCGTCGAACACGTTCTGTTTGCGCAGCTTCGTGCCGGCGAGGTGCCATTCTTCGCCGTATTCTCCGCCGCCGCGCAAGTTCGCCACGGCGTAGACGCCTCCCATTTGGAGCCAGGTGGCGATGGCCGGAGAAAAGGAGGGAGTGATGGAGATGTCGAAGCCGCCGTACGCGTAAAGCATGGTTGGGTTGTTCCCGTTTTTCTCGAGGCCCTTCTTGTAGGTAAGGAACATCGGCACTTTCGTTCCGTCCTTGCTCGAATAGAAAACCTGCTCGGTCACGAACTCGTCCGATTTGAAATCGACCTTTGGTTGGAAAAGGACGTTGCTCTGTCCGCTCTTGAGATCGTAATGATAAATCGTGAGTGGCTCGGTAAAGCTGACGTAGGAATAAAAGGTCTCACTGTCCTTGCGTTTGCCCCTGAATCCGGCGGCCGTGCCCAGGCCCGGCAGTTTGATTTCGCCCGCCGCTTTTCCCGAAAGCTCGAAGAGTCGTACCGCGGAATGCGCATCTTTCAGGTAACTGGCAATGAAACGATCGCCGACGAGGTCTGCGGCCTCCAACTTGTCAGAAGCTTCGGGCACCAGGGTCGCGATGTTTTCCGGCTTGGTGATATCGAGGGCAACGATCCGGCCCCTGGGTGCACCGAGGTCGGTCTTAAACCAGAACGTGTTGCCGTCGCAGCCGAGGAAATCATATGAGGCATCCTGTTTGTTCAGGAGCTCGACCACGGGCGCATCGGGCTTCTGAAGGTCCTTGTAGAAGATGCGGTTCTTCGGGTCGGTCCCCTGGGAGACGTTGAGGATGAGAAAGCGGCCGTCTTCGGTCACCTGGCCATTGAAGTTCCAATCCTTGTGGTCCTTTCGGTCGTAAACCAGAACGTCCTTGTCCTGGGTCGTGCCGAGCTTGTGGAAATAAACTTTGTGAAAGTAATTCGCCTGCTTGAGCTGGTCGGCTGAGGCCGGGGCGTCATAGCGGCTGTAGAAAAATCCGCTGCCGTCTTTTTTCCAGGAGGCGCCAGAAAATTTCACCCATTGCACGTCGTCAGAGAGATCCTTGCCGCTCTCGATCTCCCGGACTTTCCATTCCTGCCAATCGGACCCGGCGACCGCGAGGCCGTAAGCCATGAGTTTGCCGTCGTCCGTGATCTGGGTGCCGCTCAGAGCGACGGTGCCATCCTTCGAAAGCGTGTTGGGATCGAGCAGGATCTTCGATTCGCCGGGCAGCGTAGCGCCAGTGAAGACGACGTTTTGATTTTGCAGGCCAGTGTTCTTCGAAAAGAAATAGCGGCCACCTTCGTGGAAAGGGACGGTGTACTTCTCGTAATTCCAAAGCGCCGTTAGTTTTTCGTTGATCTTTTTTCGTTCCGGAATCGCGGCAAGATAATCGGAGGTGAGTTTGTTCTCCGCTTCGATCCACTTCTTCGTCTGTTCCGAATCGACGTTTTCGAGATCGCGGTAAGGATCGGCGACCTTGGTGCCGAAGTAGTCGTCGGTTTGGCCGCTCCTCGGTGGCTGGGGATAAACGAATTTTTCGCTATCTGCCGCGACGGAGAATCGGAGGCCGGCAAGAAGGGAGAGGACGACGACAGACAACGAGGTGCGCTTCATAGGAAGAGATTGATAAGGTCGTTCAGCGCGTGGCGCAAACCAAGGAGCGGCGATTTGCAATCGCCGATTTAATGGTTCGGCGATTGAAAATCGCCGCTCCTTGTTTCTTCCTAATTAACCCGCAGGCTATTCGGAATCCCGAGTTGCTGATAATCCTCGACGGTGAAGGAAGTCCCAAGGATGAGCCCGATCCATTTGCCGTCCGTCTTCTTGAGGAAAACCAATGCAGGATCGGTCGCCTTGGAATTTTCCGGAGTCACTTTCACCCGGGCGAAGTCGCCTTCGACCTGCTCGACCGTGGCATTGATTTTCGTCATTCCGGAATTCGCAGCCACGTAACTTTTGGTTGCAGCGATAATGGCGGCATCCTCCGGCGAAGCGATAAGCCGCGGAAGAGCCACGGCCAAAAGCCCAAGGATTAAGAACGATTGTTTCATGTGTTCTCTTGTAGTGGCCAGGATTACAAAATTCAACGCTGCAGCCGCGGCGATCAGTCGCCGCGAAGTTCGTTTTCCGCGCCCCGACGGAGCGGGTCGGCTACAGCGCGGGGTTATTTGCGATGATGAAATGTCATCCCGAGCCGCGCAAGACGGCGAGGGACCTCGCAGGCGGAGCGAGAGGCACACAAGAAACGCTGCCGCGAACCAACGAAGCAAACGCCTTCGAACATATCGGGCCTGGTTTGGGTCGTCATCGAGCGACTGCGAGGTCCCTCGCCGTCTGCGCGGCTCGAGATGACCCGAGTTGGGCGCAAGACAAGGAGCGCCGACGTGTAATCGCCATTCCCTGGACCGCGATCACCGATCGCGGCTACAACTCTATTCCGTTCCGCCGGCGGGCAGATGGGCGGCTTTCCAATCCATCGCCATGCGAATCCGGGCGCGGCCGCTCGGGTGATCGAAGAAAATGAATTCCTCCAGCGGTGACGGATCGAGTTTCCGATACGTGCCCAGTTTCAGCGCGACCTTCGCCATTCCATCCGGCTCGCGGGCGGTGTTGATGCTAAAGGCGTCGGCTTCGCGCTCGGTTGTGCGGATCGCCGTATTGATCACCGGCGTCAGCAAAAAAAATGCGGTCGTGAAGATCAGGGAGAGGAGAGGCAGACCGGCCGGGTCCGCAATTCCCCGAACGCCCCAGCGTTCGCCCCAACGGCTGACTGCGGCCTGGAAAAACGCGCGGAGAGCGGCAAAACCGATCAGGAAAAAAATGCCGAAATACATCACCAGCTTGAAACTGTGATTCAAGATGTAGTGACCCATCTCATGGGCCATCACTTCGCGGATTTCCGGGAGGGTGCATTGCTTGAGCAGATTGTCGTTTAGCGCGATTCGCGTGGTGCCCATGAAGCCGGCGACGTTGGCGCTGACGCGGTTCGATTGCCGGGAAGCATCGAACTCGAAGACCTGGGTCACGGGAATTTCGTTGGCCTGGGCCAGGGCGAGGATGGGGTCCTTGATCGCGGGATCGGTGAGCGGCGTGTACTTATTGAAAAGCGGTTCGATGTAGACCGGTGAGAGCATGATGCCGAGGGTGGTGAAAATGAGAGCGACGATTGTCCCCCAAACCCACCAGGTCCGCGGCGCGCGGCGAAACACCGCATAAAGGCCCACCAAGACCAGGCTGGTCACGATGAGGTTCACCACGAGCATGACCATTTGTTCGCGGAACCATTGCGCAAAGTTTTGGGTTGCGAGGCCGTAGGCATGTTCGCGGAAGAAGTGCTCGTAGACATCGAGCGGAAACCCGAGCACGAATAAGAGAAGGAGGAGCGGAATGGCATAGAGAATCACCTGCAGGAACTTGAAGCGAGTAGTGCGCTCGGCGAAATCGCGAAGACGTGCGGAGATGCGCGACGCGAGGAGGAAGATTGAGATGGCCGCGGCCAGGAGAAAATTCCAGAGGATCAACCAGTAGCCACCTTCAAAATAGGCGTCGGACTTGGCCCGCTTGTCGGCGGGAACGGTGTCGAGCCAGGCCCGGGTGGCCGTGGCCGGGTCGGTCCCGGGCGCAATGGATGGCGCGGCAGCAACGGTCGGGGAAGGGGACGTTTCCTGGGCGAGGAGCGACGAGGGACCGGCGGCGAGCAGGGAAAAGGCAAGCAGGAAAAGCAGGACCGTTGATTTCATGGAGGCGAACGTAGTGAGTTCGCCGAGGAAAGGGAAGAGTCTTGGCGATGGTACGTCTGAGGAGCGGTCGCCGCGGCGACCCCATCTCGGCAGCTTGCCGAGATGAGATTGGTTCGCTGTCTCCGAGTTCGCGCATTTTTTGGTAGCCGGCAAGCTGCCGGCTACGGCAGGCTGGGTCGCCATGGCGACCGCTCCCGCCGGGAAGAACTACCGATGACGATCGAATATCTCGCGGATCGCCTCGAGTTCCTTCCCAGGCTCGCGCAATGGCAACATGGGGAGTGGGGCAACCTCAGGCCGGGTGATTCCGTCGAGGCAAGGGCGGCGCGCCTCCAGAGCTGGACGAATCGCGACCGCATTCCGTTGACCGTCGTGGCGCACGCGGAAGGCGAAGTTTTTGGCTCGGCGAGCCTTATCGTTCACGACATGGAAACGCGAATGGAATTGAGCCCGTGGCTGGCGGGTGTTTTTGTGGGACCGGATCATCGCCGGCGGGGAATCGGCGCCGAGCTGGTCCGCCGAATCATGAGTGAGGCCGCGAAGCTGAAGGTTCCGTTGCTCTACCTCTACACGGTGCACAGTGAAGCGTTCTATGCGAAGCTCGGCTGGACGCTACTGGAACACACGGTTTACCGGCAACAGAGGGTCGCAATGATGACTTACGAGCCCATCAAGCCATCACTATGACTACTGCCGAATTTCGCCGCATGGCGCTGAGTCTCCCCCAGACCGTCGAAAGCGCGCACATGGAGCACCCCGACTTTCGTGTCGGTGGCAAAATTTTTGCCACGCTTGGTTATCCCGATAAGAATTACGGAATGGTGATTCTGCCGCCGGAAGAACAGGAACGTTTCGTGCAGACTTATCCGAAGGTTTTCGCACCGGCCAAAGGAGCGTGGGGAAAGCGAGGCAGCACGTCGATTCGTCTCGAGGCGATTGACAAGGCGATGTTGGAAAGGGCCCTGGAGATCGCGTGGCGCAAGCGCGCGCCGAAAAAATTGCTGTGAATTCTGGGGGATCGCAGGCTGCCAGCCTGCAGTAGCCGTCAGCTTGCCGGCTACCAACAAAAGCGGCGCTCAGATCATTGCGTTGATTTCATCTCGGCAAGCTGCCGAGATGGGCAGGCTGGCAGCCTGCGCTCCCCCCGAAGCCTACAAGAGCGCGCCGCCGCAGCTGGAGCCGGCGCCGGCGGTGCAGCCGAAGCAATGGTCGCCGTTTGCGATCTCGCGATCTTCCACCTGGGCGGGATCGACTTCCCAAAGATGCAGGCCTTGGCCTCCTTCGCGCCATTGCATTTTCAGCATCTGGTTGAAGTCGCAATCGAAGACTTCGCCCTGCCAGCTGACATTGATCGTATTGCGACACATGAGTCCGTTTACGGTTGCGGGATTGAAGGCGTCATTCAGCAGAGCCATGTAATCGCCGAGGAGGTTGTTGTTCTTCAAGTAGGAGGCGAACCGCGCGATGGGCAAGTTCGTGATGGTGTAGAGTTTGTCGAAGACGACGCCGAAATGTTCTTTCAATTCGCGTTTGTAGTCGGCCTCCAATTCTTCCTGCGGGCCCGGGAGGAACGCGCCGTTCGGATTGTAGACGAGATGAAGAGGGAGATCTGGTTCGTGGCCGTAGCCTAACGAGTTCAAGCGCTGCAACGCCTTGATGCTCGCGTCGAAAACGCCGTTGCCGCGCTGGGCATTCACGTTTTCCGGAGAATAGCAGGGCATCGAGGCGATGATCTCGATTTCGTGCCGGGCCAGGAACCCGGCATAATCTTCGTAGCCCGGTTCGAGAAGGATGGTCAGATTACAGCGGTCGATGATATGACGCGGTGGCGTCAGCGCCTTCAATCGCTCGATGAGATATTTGAAATCCGGAATCATCTCGGGCGCGCCGCCCGTAAGGTCGACCGTCGGGATGTCCGTCTTCGCCAGCCAATCGATGAGCCGATCGATCGTGGCGCGCGTCATGATCTCCTTGCGCTTGGGACCCGCATTCACATGGCAGTGGATGCAGGTCAGATTGCAAAGCTTGCCGACGTTGATCTGGAGCACTTCGGTCTTTGTGTGGCGAAGCGGCAGGGAGTGCTCTGCCAGTTTAGCCGCAAAGCGATTCATAGCTGTCCGGCACATTTTCGGACGCCGCAGCGCGGCGTGCCTGCCATGGTAGGCACGGCGTGCTGCGCGGTCCGCGAAGGTTCTTGAGGATTCGTGGCGTTCACAGGTGCTTGAGGGCCAGGTAGGCTACACCAGCAATGAGCGCAGCGCAGGGCAGAGTGATAAGCCACGACAAGACGATATTCAGCATGACGCGCGGGTTAGCCTGCCCTGTCGTAAGACCCATCCCAAAAAGGGCGCCGACCGAAACGTGGGTGGTCGAGACAGGGAGGCCAAACAAGCTGGCGAGAATGACAAGGACGCCGGTAGTCAGGTTCGCAGAAAATCCCTGGCCGTGATTCATGGCAGTGATTTTGTGGCTCATAGTTTCCGCTACCTTACGGGCATTGAGCAAACCACCAATCGCCATCGTGACTGCGACCGCGAAGAAGCCCCAGCGGATGTCCATCCACTTCAGGAGAAGGAGCATTGCCACGATTTTGGGCGTGTCGTTCAAACCCCGGGCAAAGCTCACCACGCCGGCGCTGAGAAAGTGCGCGCCATCCATCACTTGCTGCGCGCTGAGTCCAAGCATCGAACCGGCGTAACGCTCGCGGCAATTCTCCTGTTCGTCGATGGTGAGCGTAACCGGCGGCGCGGGCGGTCGCAGGGCGAGGATGGAACTGGGTTGCGGAACGGCGACAACTCGCTCTTCCGAGCCAACACAGATGCACCATTCCTTGTTGACGCCGCAGGCAAGTCGCAGACTCCGAAAAATCAGATAGAGCAATGCCCCCAGCACGATTGCCAGGACCGGGCTAAGAAGGAGCGGAAGAACAAAGCCTTTTCCCAGTGCGGCGAAATTTACTCCCGGACCCACGGCGACCAGACCGCAGCCAACAATTGCGCCGGTGATGCCGTGTGTCGTGGAAATGGGAAAGCCTAGCTGGGTGGCGAGGATCACGGTAAGGGCCGCGCCCAGAACGACGGCGAGAAGGAACTGTTCGGAACCGACCAGGGTATCGGGCACGAGCCCTTTGCCGGAGAATTTCTTCAGCAGAGCTTGGGCGAGAAAGATGGAGGTAATCGAACCGGCGAAGGTGGTGACAGTCGCCCAGGTAATGGCCGTTCGATAACTGGCGGCGCGGCAACCGTAAAGTGACGCTACACCTTTGAAATTATCGTTTGCTCCGTTCGAGTAGGCGAGGAAGCAGGTAGCGAGAAAGAGAGCGATGAGGATCATATGATTACCAGGTGGTTAATTCACGCGCGAAAGGGAACGCCAAGGAGCGGGCGCTTTGTAACCGTCGAACTCAAACGACGGCGATTGAAAATCGCCGCTCCTTGTTCTTGAGAAGCCGCGTCATTAGCAGCAGCTCCCGCCGTCGCAGCACTGCGAGGCATCGGTCGTGACGTTGTAGTCTTGTCCCTTGGTTTCCTTTGGGTTGCGCAAGGAAGTGCGCGAGCAGTCGAACGGCTTGGCTTCTTCCAGCGGAATCGGCGTCAGCGGTTCGATGAATTCGAAGGACGCGGCGTAAGGGGCTTTTCGATAGATGTTGTAAGTCTTGTCGCAAACCGCGTAACGCCGGCCACGCTCCATTCGGTGGTTGTCGTCATCGAGCACTTCCTTAAAAGGACCCTTGTAGATCACCGCCTGGTTCCGCTCGACGCAGGGGCCTTGCTTGCCTTTTAACGCTTCGATTGTCACAGAGCGAAACTCGATTCCTTCGACCGTCTGCCATGGTTGCTCGTCGCGCTGCAAAATTTGCACGCCATAGAAACCAGCGGCGGTAAAGGCGGCAACAAATCCTTCCTCCGTGAGCGCGCCGGAGATGCACCCGCTCCAAAGCTCCGGATCGTTTTGCAGGTGTCCGGGCACTTCTTCATCACTGACAATATCGGAGATGACAGCGCGGCCACCGATCTTGAGGACACGAAATATTTCGTCGAAGAGCTGCCGCTTGGCAGTTGCCTCAACCAGGTTGAGGACACAGTTCGAGACGACCACATCGACGGAGTCGTTCGCGATCAACGGATGCTTGACGCGGAGTTCCTGGGCAAGTTCATCGGCAGCCAGGAACGACGAGGCGTCGCTGATCGGCCGACGTTTCAATTCCCCGTCGAGCGCGTCAATGCTCAAAGCCAGATCCTGGATGCGACCTTTCCGGAACTCGACATTTGCGTAGCCGATGCGTTCCGCCACGATCGGCGCGTTCCGGCGGGCGACCTCCAGCATCTCGTCGGTCATATCCACACCGATGACCTTCCCCTTTGCGCCCACGACCTGCGCCGCGATAAAGCAGATCTTTCCGGTCCCGCTGCCCAAATCGAGGACGGTCTCGCCTTCCCGAAGATACTTGCTGGGGTCGCCGCAACCGTAATCGCGCTCGATGACCTCCTTCGGAATGACCTTGAGGTATTCGGTGTTGTAATCGACCGGGCAACAAAGTTTCGCCTCGGTCGCCTGCGCGCCGGCGGCGTAGCGCTTTCGGACTTCGGATTCAGCGTTAATGGCGCTCATACGTGGAAAGTTAGAACATGATTTGGAGACGGAGAAGGACTTCGTCGAACTGGTCATCCCCGAAGCGTGGATTAGCCGCCCGAAAGTCCGACCAGGTGTGCACATAGTCGGCCATGACTTTGATCCCGTCTCCGTGGATGTAATAGTTCAGGCCACCGGTGATGGAATGGATGTTGTCATTCGGCACCTGACCGGGATCGAGTGACTCCCACTTTACGACCGCCTGCAGTTTTTTCGGAATCAGGAAGTAACTTCCCTGGACGTAATAACCGCTCGCATCGAACTCGGTGAAGGTTTTGCCACGGGGACTCACATTTTCATGGAGGTACTCCGCCCTCAGATCGAAAGGCCCGATCGTTAGCCAGGCATCGAAGCTATAGGCATTTCGTTCATCCGGACTGGTGAGCGTGTACGAGGAGAGTGAACCATCTGGCCCCACTCTCAAGTTCAAGGCGGGCGAGATGTTGGTGCCGGTTTGGTCGCGGCTGAAAAAATAATCGCCCGCGATTTTCAAACTCGCTTCCTGTCCCATGAGCTGGCCTTTGAAAGGGAGAAGCTCGAGCCGGCCTACGTACATGAATTCGTTGTTATCGTTTGTGTTAAAATTGCGCCCGTTGCCGTTGAAGATGCCAGCGTAATACGTCACCAGGTCCTTTTGTTCGGGCAGGGCAGTGGCTAACGGCTTGCCCCAAAGCATGGCGCCGATTTGCCGCTCGGGAACGATGGCGCCCGTGGGGAGGCTACGTTCGATCGTTAGGATCTGGGGATCCGGGGTCAGGTTCTCCAGACCAAAGGGTGCTTTCCATTGGCCAACTTTGAAATTCATCTCTGGGATACGGTGCCAGTTGATAAAAACATCCGTGGCCGAAAAACCGGTGCGGGTTGCGGAGGAGAGGCCGTCGCTCTGCTCGAAATCGCCCTGGACGGTAAACTCGAATTGTTCCGCGAAGTCACCCGACAGGGTGATCCGCGCCCGGCGGAGACGGAAACGGTCCTGCAATTGCGTGAGGCCGAAGCGCCCTTCGAAAGCGGAGACATCGCCAGACTCGAAGTTCATCTGAATGTAACCGCCAAGCGTCAATTTGTACTCCGCGCCCCCTGGAGTGACGTAGACAGGTTTCTTCTCTTCCGTCGTCTCGTTTTTTTCGACGTACGATTTCGAATCGGGAACGAAGCGCGAACGTTTTTCGGCGCTCAACGGAGCGGGCGACGACGGTTGTTCTTTCTTGAGGCTCTTTACTTCCTGTTCGAGCTCGGCGTTCCGCTTTTGCAACAGTTCGACGGCGCGCTCAAGTTTTTCGAGACGCTCGGATTCGGATTTCGTCTCGGCCGCCTGGGTGTGCCCAGGGAGGAGGACGAAGCAAAGGAGGCAGCCCGCAAGACGGGTGGCGATGCGGCGGTTCTTAGGTTTGGTATTTGGTAACATAGAATTGGGTTGGGTTGGGAGCGCCTTACAGACGCCGGTTCGGAACTGGGAAGACCGGGATCACCGATTCCGGCTACAACAATCCGCGTGGTTGCTGGCGGAGAATTCGGTGATGCTAGGCCGCAAATGCCGGCGGCGGCATTTGCTGGCGGATCCGCATTTCCTGCGAAACGATGCTGACAAATCGGACGAGCCTTGTTCGCGCTGCGCCAATCAGGCCCAGGACGAAAATTGCAAGACGAGCCGGAGGGTCACCGGTGCGCGCAAAGATTCGCAGGTCGGCCCACGAATCGAGATCGTGCTTTACCGGCAGCAGGAAAACGTGTTCGGCCCCGCCGCGCTCGACCAGTTGGGCGCAATCGGTGTTCCGTTTCCAGCGCACGTCGCGGAGCAAGTCCCGGTCGGTCGTGCGAAACGCGATCAGGTAACACCCGCCGCGATGATCGGGGCCGAGAACAAGTTTCTTCGACGCCAGCTCAGCGAAGGCACGCTGAATATCGAGCGTGCGGAGTCCTGGACAATCCCGGCCGACCGCGACTACTTCATCGTAACCGAGTTCGGCAATCGTTTCGATCGCGTTCTCAAAACGAGCGGTAAAGTCATGGCCGACCTGGCGATGAATCAGGGGACCCGCAACACTTCGATCCCCCGCGGAGGTGAAAAGGTGAACGTCGATCGTTGCCGGAAATTCAGGGCCGAACGCGGGAAGATTTAAGAGTCTCCGCGCAGCCACTGGGAACGAGCGCCGCGCCAAATCAACATTCGTTTTCTCGGCGAAAATCAGAACGGCGCGTCGGGGCACGCCTTTGGATACGAAACGGCACGGCAGGCAGACAAGCCTTTTTGTAGTGGTTTTTTGGGGCTGGTAGGGACGGCGCGCTGCGCCGTCCGTCTCGTTTGCAAGGGTAGTTACGATTCGCGGACGCCGCAGCGCGGCGTCTCTACCACGGAGATTGAGTGAAAAAAACTTGCCCTGCGCAAACGCCTGCTACCTATTCCATCAGTGAACGCCCCTTCGGCTCGGCGTAAATATCGATCACATCGCCATCGTACGCGGAACGGTTTTGCCATTCCGGGCAGGCTAGCAGCCGGATTAGGAAACTGCTGCCGGTCGGTTGCCAATTATTAGCGCTGGTTTGCGTCGAGGCGTTTTCCAGTGGCTTTTCCGGCTGGTAGGGACGGCGCGCTGCGCCGTCCGTCTCGTTTGCAAGGGTAGTTACGATTCGCGGACGCCGCAGCGCGGCGTCCCTACCACGGAGATTGAGTGAGAAAAACTTGCCCTGCGCAAACGTTTGCTACCTATTCCATCAGTGAACGCCCCTTGGGCTTGGCACAAACATTGATCACATCGCCATCGCGTGGCAGGCACAAAATAATTCGCGCCCCACGCCTCGAAGGCTACATAGGAAAATCAACGTCATGAGTACAAAAGCGGTCCTCTTTTTCCTAAGCCTCTTCCTGGCTGCCAGAATGTCTGCCGCGGAGCTGACCGTCCAGGCGGCAGCGAGTCTCAGCGATGCGTTGAAGGAAATCGGCGCAGCGTACGAAAAGGAGAGTGGCGACAAAGTGCAGTTTAATTTTGGCGCGTCGAGCATGCTGGCGAGGCAAATCGAGGAAGGCGCGCCCGCGGACCTGTTTTTCTCCGCGGACGAGGCGAAGATGGATGGGCTGGAGAAGAAGAGCCTGCTGCTAGAGGGAACCCGGCGCAGTTTGCTTTCCAACGTGCTGGTAATCGTCGTGGCGAACGACGCGAAGCTGGTGCCGAAAACCGCTGCTGACCTGGCGAAACCGGAATTCAGAAAGATCGCCCTGGCGGAGCCGCAGACGGTGCCTGCCGGAATTTATGCGCGCGAATATCTCCAGAAAATGGGACTATGGGATGGGGTGAAGGAAAAGGTGGTACCCACGGAGAATGTTCGCGCGGCCCTGGCAGCAGTGGAATCGGGGAACGTGGAAGCAGGCTTTGTCTATAAGACTGACTCGATGATTTCGAAGAAGGTGAAGATAGCTGTCGAAATATCGGGAGCCGAGGCGCCCAGGATTTCCTATCCGCTCGCGGTTCTGAAAAACTCGAAGGAGCCGGAGCGCGCGAAGAAATTTGCCGAATATCTGGCGGGCCCGATGGCGCGAGCGGTCTTCGAGAAATTCGGCTTCATTCTGGCGGAGTAATAAAGTCCGTGACCGCCGAATCATGGCAGATCGTGTTCTTCACGATCGAAGTTTCGGCGCTGAGCACGCTTTTGATCCTGCCGCTCGGAATCGCAATCGCGTGGTTCCTCGCGCGCCGTGATTGGCCGGGCAAGGCGGTGGTGGAAACGCTGGTGATGCTGCCGCTCTTCGTGCCGCCGGTCGCGACCGGGCTCGTGCTTCTCATGCTTTTTGGCAGGCGCGGACTGTTCGGCTCGATCTTACAACGAGGGATGGGCCTTGAGATCGTATTTACCTGGCGCGCGGTGGTGCTGGCCGGCGCCGTGATGTCGTTTCCGCTACTGGTCCGGACGGCGCAGAGCGCGTTTCGGGAGGTGAACCCCCGATTTGAAGAGATCGCCCGAACGTTGGGTGCGAGCGAATGGCGCATTTTTCGCACAATCAGTTTGCCGCTGGCGTTGCGAGGCATTGTGGCGGGTGCGGTCCTCGCGTTTGCCCGCGCCATGGGAGAATTTGGAGCGACGGCAGTGGTCGCCGGGATGATCCCGCGCAAGACGATGACGATTTCACTCGCGATTTATCAGAATGTGCAGCTCGGGCAGGACTCAGCGGCGTTGCCGCTTCTCTTCGTTTCGATCGCCATTGTCTTCGTAACGGTGTTTTGCGGGCAGATTATTTCGAGAAGGAGAGGCGCTCGATGAGCTTGCGGCTGAATAATGTCCGGCTTTCGCTGGCCGCTTTTACATTGCAGGTAGACGCTACGTTGGATCTGCCGATCGCCGGCATTTTTGGTCCCTCCGGCGCCGGGAAAACTTCTCTTCTTGAGTTGATCGCCGGTCTGCGACGCCCGAACGCCGGAAGCATCCTCCTGGACTCAACGGTTCTCTCCGACGCGCCTGCCTCGTTCCTTCCTCCGCGGCTCCGCCGAGTCGGTTATGTCCCACAGGATCTCGCTCTTTTTCCCCATCTCAGCGTCCGCGCCAATCTGGTTTATGGCTTTCGGGTGGAAACGGTCGAGGACGAACGGGTCACGCTCAAGCACGTCGTTGAAGTGATGGAACTGGCGCAACTGCTTGATCGAAACGTCACCAATCTTTCTGGCGGGGAACAACAACGTGTCGCATTCGCTCGTGCGATTTTGTCCGCGCCTCGCCTGCTTCTCCTGGATGAACCAATGAACAGTCTCGATTCGCGCTTGAAACAGCGGCTCGTTCCATTTCTTTTCCGCATTCGCGACGAATTTCGGATTCCGCTCATTTACGTCACGCATGACGCGAGCGAACTGAAGTCGCTTTGCGACGAAGTCCTCATTCTGGAGGATGGGCGCGTTGTGGAACGGGGGGTGCCCGCCGACGTCCTGTCTTAGGACGGCGGGTCTAGGCGTTTTGTTCCTTCATGCGGCGGGGTGAGAGGAACCCTCAGGGCCGGATTGCTGAGGTCTCCAAACGCTGATCGCACGCACAAACCGTCACGTAGCGAGCGCTGCCTTCACTTTCTCTTCAATCAGGCCGCGCACCTTCTGAAATTAATCCGGTGTGAGATTCTTCGGATCGGGAATTTGCCAGTCCGCGCGTTTCCTGGCTCGAACGAATGGGCAAGCGTCGCCGCATCCCATCGTCGCCACGAAATCGTATTCGACCTCGGGAATTTCATCGAGGGACTTGGAGCCATGCCTCGAAAGGTCGTAACCAGTCTCGGCCATCGATGCGATGGCCTTCGGATTCACAACGCCGGACGGCCGTGATCCCGCGCTGAAAGCTTCTCCTCCTTCGCCACCGTGAATTCGGGCGAACGCTTCCGCCATCTGGCTGCGGTTTGAGTTTTCGACGCAGACGAAGAGGAACCGCTTCTTCGTCATGTGGTCTGCTCGATGGGAGTGCCGGTGCAGCAGCCTTTATCGCGCACGCAAATGCAGAGCGGCACGGCGAGCAGCGCCCCCGCGACTGGCGCGACGAGATAAATCCAAAGGAACGAAAAGTTGTTGGCGACCAGCGCCGGGGCAAGGGATCGGGCCGGATTCATCGACGCGCCGCAGATAGGACCGGCAAACATCGCTTCCAGCGCAATCACACCGCCAATGGCGATGCCGGCGGTAATTCCTTTTTCTTTGGCTCCCACGGAGACGCTGAGAATCACCAGCATCAGGATCGCCGTGAGCAGCAATTCCAGGACGAATGACTGGACGGCGGAACCGGCTGGCAGCGTCATGCCGAGGGAGGCGTTCTGTGGGAAAAGGAATCGCATGAGAGCGCTGGCGCTGATCGCCCCGGCCAGCTGCGAGAAAATATAGAACACTCCTTCGCCAATCTGCATTCGACGCGCGGCCACAAAGCCGCACGTGACGGCCGGGTTGAGATGCGCGCCAGAGATGTCGCCGAAGGTGTAGATCATCGCCATGACCACGAGGCCAAAGGTTAATGCGATGCCGGGGTGTGAAACTACTCCACCGCTCGTTTGGTTGATCACGATCGCGCCAGTGCCGGCGAAGACGAGGCAGAAGGTGCCGAGGAATTCCGAAAAGTATTTCTTCATGGTTTTCAGGACGTAACGGTTTCAGGCAATTCGAAGGTGAGCCGGCTTCCAGCCACAAGGAGCATGGTTACAACAAGCGCGCCAACGTCGATCGCGTCAACGAAGAGTCACGGCAGGCAAACAAGCCTTTTTTACAGCACCCCGCTCGGGATGGTAGGGATGGCGCGCTGCGCCGTCCGCCCGGTTGGCAAGCGGAGCTACGACCCGCGGACGCCGCAGCGCGGCGTCCCTACCAGGGAGATTGAGTGAGAAAAACTTGCCCTGCGCAAACGACTGCTACCTATTCCATCGGTGAACTCCCTTCGGCTCGGCGTAAATATCGACCACATCGCCACGCTTCGGCAGGCGCGGTATGCGACGATGCCGGAATCGAAAAACGTGGAGCCCGACCCGATTGCGATTGCGGGAATTTGCGAACGCGCCGGGGCGCATGGAATCACCGCGCACCTGCGGGCGGACCGGCGCCATATCCAGGACCGCGACATCGAGCGGCTCCGCGAGAGCATCATGACGAAGTTGAATCTGGAGCTGGGAAACACGCCGGAGATCGTCGACATCGCGTTGCGAATTATCCCGGATGAGGTTTGTCTCGTTCCGGAAAAAAGGCAGGAAGTCACGACCGAAGGCGGGCTCGATCTCGTCGCGAACAAAAAGGAGCTGGCGGCGACCGTGAAACGCTTCCATGCCGCCGGGGTGCGGGTGAGTTTGTTCATCGATCCGATTCTCGAACAAATCGATGCTGCCGCCGGGCTCGGCGCGGACATGGTGGAATTGCACACCGGCAAATTGGCGAACGCTTTCGCCGACAAGATCGCGCAACAGGAGCTGGAACGATTACGCGCGGCTGCGATCGGGGCGGCGGAGCTGAAGATGCAAGTCAACGCGGGCCACGGCATCAACTACCGGAATATTACGCTCATCCACAAAATCCCGCACCTGGTGGAGCTGAACATCGGACATTCGATCGTGGCGCGTTCGGTTTTTGTGGGATTCGAGGCGGCTGTTCGCGAGATGCTCGGACTCATGGAGGGCTATCGCGGATGAGCGTGCTCGGGATCGGTGTCGATCTGGTGGAGAACGCGCGAATCGAGCATTCGCTCGAACGTTTTGGCGATCGCTTTCTCCAGCGTGTTTTCACCGCGGGCGAGATCGAGTATTCGCAGTCGATGAAATATCCGGCGCGCCATCTGGCGGCACGTTTTGCCGCGAAGGAAGCGGTTTCGAAAGCGTTCGGCACCGGGATCGGAAAGGCGATGGGCTGGAAGGACATCGATGTCCGGCGAAAGGAAAGCGGGGAACCGTTCGTGGTACTGGAGGGCGGGGCGCAGAAACTGGCGGAGGAACGAAATGTCTCCAAGGTTTCGATTACCCTGAGCCACACGGAACATCACGCCATGGCGATGATTGTTGTGGAAGGGCGGTAGGCTCATTGATCGGAGGGATGTGCTTCTGCACGTCCCAAAAGTTTCTCATCCATTTCTCAACCCCGCCGCCGCCGAAGGGGGGGGGTGCAGAAGGACGTCCCTCCGAGAGCGGGTTTGCCTTATCGGACAATCGGGCTCCGCCTAAAAAAGAATTCATGCTGCGACAGGCGCGAATAAACAGGGAAGGGGAGCTGGCATGGAATGAAGCGGCTGGCGGTAGTGGCTCGTTGAGCGAATCAAAAAAACCGTCGGGGCGCAAAGGCCCCTTCCACATTGGAGCTGTTTCACTGCGCGCAATCTTCGAGCGCGTCGGCGTTTCCAGCGAGGGTGGCGAGCGCTTCGCCCGCGAAGTGTAACGAACCGGTAATCAGAATTCGCCCGGGAACGGCGCGGGCGGCCTCAAGCGCGGAAGGCAGAGAGGGGGCAATGGAGGTCCGAGCCAGACTGGCGGTTGGAAGAGATGGAGCAATGGCGGAGAGCTGGGCGAGAAGCTCGTCGGGCGCGAGGGCCCGTTCGGAGCGGATGCGCGGGAGGATGACGCGCTGGGCAATGGGAGCGAGGGCGCGCCAAATCCCGGTCACATCTTTTTCGTCGAGCACCGCGAGGATAATCGTCGCGGGCTCATCCGGGAATTGTTCGCGCCAGGTTTGGGCAAGGATCTGCGCGCCGGCGGGATTGTGTGCGCCATCGATGATCGTGCGCGCATCCCAGGATTGAAATCGGGCGGGCCATTCGATCTCCGCGAGACCGCGACTGATTGCGTCGTCCGAGACCGCGACCTTGCCGGACCGCAGGGCTGCGACCGCGAGGGCCGCGTTTTGTCGCTGATGCGCTCCGACAAGGCCGACGGCGCCGGCGGCATGCGGTTCGGTCACGAATTGCAGCGGCGCCTCGCATTCTGCCGCCCGCGCGCGGATGACTTTTTCGGCAGCCAGTTCCTGCGGTGCGGACACGACTGGGACCCGCAGCTTGATGATGCCGGCCTTTTCTCCGGCGATCGCTTCGAGGGTGTGCCCGAGCCATTTCTCGTGGTCGAAGCCGATGGGGGTAAGAACGGAAACCACCGGCGTGACCGCATTGGTTGCATCGAGTCGTCCGCCCAGGCCGGTCTCGAGCACGATCAATTCGCAGCCGCCCTTTTTGAAATGACTGAGAGCGAGGGCGGCGGTGATTTCAAAAAATGTAGGATGCGGGTCCCACGTTCTGACGAGGTCGCGGATGGTGCTGAGACCGAGCGCGACCTCATCTGGCGCGATCATTTCGCCATCAACGCGAATGCGTTCGCGGTAAGTGATGAGATGAGGGGAGGTGAAAAGGCCGGTGCGATAGCCTTCCGCCCGACAAATGGAATCGAGCATGGCGCAAACCGAACCTTTGCCGTTGGTCCCGGCGACGTGAATGACCCGTTGATTTGTTCCCGGGACCGCCAGTTCGCGCAGCAAGCGCTCTACATTGTCGAGCCCGAGTTTGATCCCGAAACGCTGGGTTCCGTAGAGCCAGGCCAGTGCCGTCTGATACCCTGAAGAATGTCGCGGCGCAAAGGCCCCTCCCACATTCACTGCGTCGTGGAAAAGTAGGTGAGAAACTCCGTGATCTGGGCCCGGATCTTTTTGCGATGGACGATCAGGTCGATCAGGCCGTGTTCTTCGAGGAATTCCGCGGTCTGGAATCGTTCCGGCAAATCCTGGTGCGTCGTCTCCTTGATCACCCGCGGGCCGGCGAAGCCGATCATGCTTTTTGGTTCGGCAATGATGACATCGCCAAGCGAGGCGAAGCTGGCCATCACGCCGGCGGTAGTGGGATTCGTCAACACGGAAATGTAAGGCAGCCGTTGACCCGCGTGCCGGGCCAGGGCGCCGCTGGTCTTCGCCATCTGCATCAGGCTGAGCATCCCTTCATACATCCGCGCGCCGCCGGAGGCGGAAACGATGATCACGGCGCAGCGATTGGCCGTGCCGTATTCGATGGTGCGGGTGATGCGTTCGCCCACGACCGATCCCATGGTCGCCGCGAGAAAACTGAAATCCATCACCGCGATCGCGACCTTGTAACCTTCGATCATTCCGTGGCCGCTCAGGACCGCGTCCGTCAGGCCGGTGGCTTCCTGGTATTTCTTGAGCCGGTCCTTATAAGAGGCCATGCCCTGGAATTGCAGTGTGTCCACCGACCGCAAGTTGCCGTCGCGCTCGACGAAACTATCCGGGTCGAGGAGGTTCTCGATCCGTTCCTTGGCCGATTGCGAGAAGTGGTGATCGCAACGCGGACAGACGCGCTGGTTCTGGGCGAGCTCGATCTCGTGCACGACTTGCGAACAGCCGGGGCACTTCTGCCAGAGACCCTGGGGTATCTCGCGCTTTTTCCGGGGCGCCTTAAGCGCTGGTCGTTTGAAGATGGCCATGTTGTCAGGCGCGGGCCGCGGTCGCTGCGTGAACAGAGATCGCTCCCGCTGCTTTCAGGACGCGCGCGCATTCGCTGAGCGTCGATCCAGTAGTTAATACATCGTCGATCAAAAGCACGCGCAAGTCTCGCACGTCCCGGTTTTTTCGTAAACGAAACGCATCACGCAAATTTTCCATGCGCTCAGCACGATCATGGGCGGTCTGGGTAGTCGTGTAACGGACGCGCTCGAGGACGGGTTGGACTGGGGCGGCCACTGATTTCGCCAGGAGCTCGGCCAGGAGGGCCGCCTGGTTGAATCCGCGCTCGCGCTCGCGCGCCCGATGGAGCGGCACGGGCACGATCAGATCGAAGTGCCGGCCGCGCAGGCGCGGATCGTCCAGGGTTTCACCGAGCCATTCGGCGACGGGGTGACGCAGGTGGCGTTGTTTCGCATATTTGAATTCGTGCACGACCTTGCGAACCAATCCGCGGCTCCGATAGGCCGCAACCGCGCAATCGAAATGCAGGACGCGATGCTCGCAGTTCGCACAGCTGAAGGTTTGGGTGATGGCGCCCGGGAACGGCTCGGAACATTTCGCGCAGAAAGGCGGAACAATCCGCGGGGCGCGGCCGCGGCAACTTGCACACAGGTATTCTGATCGCTCGATATTTCCCGAGCAAACGACACACGTCGCCGGATAGAAAAGCGAAGCCAGCGTCTGGAGGATCTTAGGCGTCGCGAGGACCCGCATAGAGCAACCACATTCTAAGGAACGCCCAGCTCAAAAGGCAGACAGCGAGCGGCACGAGCCCGATCAGCAGACTTTTGCCCAGCCACGGCAATGCCACGACCTCGCGCCGCGCGATCTTGCCAAATGCTTCACTTGCCAGGATCCAACCGGCGTGGAGGCCGATCGAGAGCCAGAGCGACCGGGTGGAGAGGCGGGCGTGCGCCAGAGCAATCCCGATGACGAATAACGTCGTGAAACCCCCGAGGACCAGCATCGGCTCGCCGAATTGATCGAACGAATGGGCCAGCGAAACGAAACCGGACGACCATTCCACCGTCGTCGTGATGTGATCCGGCGCCTTCAGGAAATGAACAATCGAGAAAATTCCAGCGCTCACCAGGATTGCCGACCACGCCCGCATCCCGCGCAGCAACACCCCCAGGAACAAACCGCGGAAGAGCCACTCTTCAAGGAGCGGAACGATCATGGCCGTAAGCAGGATTGGCGCGATGGAGAGCCAGGAAATGCTTGATCGCATCGAATAAAGCCCGCGCGTGACCAGGAAGATTTCGCACAGGAGGACGGGCAGCGCTGAGAGGACGAACCCGACGGACAGATCGCGCGGCCAATGCCGATTGCGTTCAAGACCGAGGTCGCGTGGTCGTTTGACCTGAAGCCAACGCAGGAGCGGCCAGAGCAGGACGATCGCGCCCAACATCAGGGCCCGATGGAAGAAGGCTTCGAAATCGAACCGGGCCAGTCCCGGGAAAACTCCGTGGGTGGCCAGTGATTGCGCCGCCCAGAAGAGCAGCGGCGCCGCCAACGCGCCGAAAAGAATCGTCGCCGCGAAATAGCCGAGCAATCTGGCTGCGTCCTTCAAGAGGCTAATGTAAGATTCGAGCCGGATGCGCAGTCAACACATATGGACCGAGAAAGATGCGGAGGGCCGAAAGCGGGAAGTCCGCGCGACGAAGTTCGGCGGGGTGTGGCGTTTGCAGGCGAAGGGAGCGGACGAATTGGATTGGACCTATTACGACCGGCCGTTGCTCGACGATTTGCTGAAACTCAAGGACGTGGTCTTTCGGAAATATCAGCGGCGCCGTGCCTCAGCCGAGGATGTTCAGTCGATTGAGAAGCTGCTGCGTCAGCATGCCAGAGACGAGTAATAAAACAATGGTAAATAGCTGCAATAAAATATATTATGGTGTATATTACTTGTAAAACGGAAAACTTATGGAGATGGTTTATGCGCCATTCTGAGCGTGCTTTTGGCGCCAACGGAGCACAGGTGAAGAAACCCGTGTCCCAGTTGGGCCACGCCGCCAGTGGCAACACGGGGTCCTTCGGCTCCGCTGCGCTTCGCTCAGGATGACTGGAAAACCGAAAAAGGCGCGGCTCGACACATTTCTTGTCGAGCAGGGGTTCTTCGCGAGCCGGGAACAGGCTCAGCGCGCCATCATGGCCGGCGAAGTGAGGGTGGGGGACGCCGTCATCGACAAATCTTCGGTGAAGGTGAACCCAGGTGCGGAAGTTTCCGTCCGGGCGCCGTCGCCCTACGTGGGCCGGGGCGGCTTGAAATTGGAAGGCGCGCTCCGGCACTTTGAGATTTCCGCCAACGGATTGACGGCACTCGACATCGGCGCCTCGACCGGCGGCTTTACCGATTGCCTCCTGCAACAAGGAGCGAAAAAGGTTTATGCCATCGATGTTGGCCACGGCCAGCTGGCCTGGAAGATCCGGAGCGACCCGCGCGTGGTCGTGCGGGAGAAACTCAACGCGCGTTTTCTCAGCCGCACCGACATTCCGGAACCAGTCGACCTTTGCGTGATCGATGTTTCCTTCATTTCCCTGACTTTGATCTTGCCGAACGCCCTTGAGTTGGTAACTCCCAACGGTGTGATCGTCGTGCTGATCAAGCCGCAGTTCGAGCTCCAAGCCTCCGACGTCGGCCGGGGTGGCATCGTGCGCGATCCCGCCTTGCACCAGAAAGCGCAGGAGAAGGTTCGGGACTTCGTGGTCAACGCCGGTCACAAGGTGCTCGGCATCGTCCCCTCCGTCATCACCGGCACCGACGGGAACCAGGAATTTTTCGCATGCGTCCGAAAACAATCGGCCTGATCGCCCACACGGGTAAACCCGGGGTCGCGGAACTAACCAGAACAGTCGCGCGGGAACTCGAGCGCGCCGGATTGACGGTGGCTCTCGAGGCAAACACAGCCAGTCTGGCCGGCCTGCCCGACGGTCGCGCCATCCCGGACCTCGGCCGCGAAGCGGATCTCCTCGTCGTCCTCGGCGGCGACGGCACCATTCTTCATCTCGTCGGGCAACTTGGCGACAACATCAAACCAGTGTTCGGTATCAACATTGGCGCGCTCGGTTTTCTGACCTGCTCGAACTCCGGCGCCTATGCCGAGGCGGTGGAATGCATTGCGGCGGGGAAAATAGTTTTCAGCGAGCGCACGTTGCTCGACGTGAGCGTGAAGCTTCCGAACGGCAAAGCTTCCCGCATGACCGGATTGAACGATGTCGTCTTTAGCCGTGGGGAAGTCTCGCGCTTGATTCGTCTCCGGACGAGCGTTGATGGCGAGGTGCTGACGGAATTTAACGCCGACGGTTTGATCGTGGCTACGCCGACCGGGTCGACAGCCTATTCGCTTTCCGCGGGCGGCCCGATCCTGGCGCCGGAGTCGGGTGCGTTTGTGATCACGCCGATTTGTCCACATGTGCTGACGAACCGTTCCATCATCGTGGACGAAAACGCGGTCATCGAAGTTGAGGTTACCGAACACGAGTATCCGGTTTTTCTGACTGTCGACGGACGTGAGCCGCTGCGGATCGAGCCGGGCACGACCGCAGAGATCAAGAAGTCGAGCCGCGTTTTGCCGCTGGCCTCCCTGCCGGGTGTGTCGTTCTTTGGCGTAGTCCGACAAAAATTAAAATGGAGCGGCAGCAACATTTAGTTTGCGCCCTGCGGCCAGTCTGCCGGGTGTCGGCGAAACAGGTGAGATGAATGCAACTATCGTCGTAGCGGCCCTTCACGAGCACCGCGACTCGGTCCTGACGCTGCGCATCGTCTTCAGTCTTCTGCTTGCGATCGTTTTCTTCAGTGGCCTTTACATTTTCCGCATTCGGAAGCGGCTCTTTGACCGGGATCCGGAAGTGACGGGGGATCACTACGGTGCCCGGAACCTCCGCCTCTGGCAGGTGATTCTCGTTTGGATCCTGGCCATGGATCTCCTGATCATGGGATTGATCAAACTCTGACGGCAACGCGGCCTAACGAGTCGATCGCGGTAGCTACGGCCCGCCCTGACCGCCGTTGCCTTACTGCAGGTTGTAAACTTCCACGACGGCCGTGCCGGGCTCGCCAGTGGCGCTGCCGACGATGGCAGTAAATGCTCCGCCCGGGAGTGAAATGCTGATGGCAGCTTCACGATCGTCCGTTGGGGCGAGAGTCGTGTTCGTAATGGCCTGCTCCTGGGTATCTTTCCAATTGTTGTTCGAGGCAAGCAGCGTTCCGGATGCGTCCCGCAATTCCAGAACTGGGTCAGGCAACGGATTGGTGACTCCGAAGGCCGCCAGCGACGGTCCGAGCGCGCGCAGTACGACCGGCGTGCCGATAGGTGCTGTTCCACTGATCACGAAGCCGGCAATCAAAACGTTGTCGCCCCCTTGGACGAGACCGCGTGTGCTGATGTTGAGCAGTTGATGCTGGGCGGGCTCGACAGCAACGAATTGCGGCGTGTTGTAATTACTCGTGAAGACGACCGACTTCACGCCGGCCGGGGTGTATCGGAGGGTGGCTCCATTTGCATTGTCCGACACGATGAAGTTTCCGGAGGTTTCGAAGGCGATCCCGTAAGGGCGACCCGCGTCGGTGGCCAAACTGGTCTTCGTTCCATCCGGGGCGAATTTGAAAATGGTGCCCGAGCCCGAATCGGCCTCGAAAAGGTTGCCCGTAGTGTCAAACGCCAACCCCGCCGGGTGATTCAGGCCGCTCGCAAAAGTGCTTTGAACGCCGGCAGGAGTGTATTTGTAGATCTTGCCGCCCGCGAAATCGGCCACGAAAAGATTGCCGCTGGTATCGAATGCCAAGCCAGCCGGCGTGCCAACGCCCGAGGCGAAAGTGGTCTGAGTCTTGTCCGCCGCGGCGAACCTGAGAACGTTGCTGCTGCCGGAATCGGCCACAAACAGATTACCCGCGTTATCGAGAGTAATACCAATCGGCGCATTCAATCCGGAGACGTAGGTGGTTCCGGCGCCATCAGGAATGGTGAAGACGAGGATCGCGTTCTTGACGGCGTCAGCCACATAGAGATGCCCGTGGCCATCAAAAACCAGCCCTTTCGGATTGGTAAAGCCGGTCGCGAACGTGGTGGGCGTCCCGCCCGCTGGCGGGAATCGGAGGAGATTGCCCGCGTTGGTTTCAAAGATGTCGCCGGTCGCGGCGCCCGCGTTCGTCGCAAGGAATGGCGTCGCCAAAACCAAGGCGGCGAGCAGGGAACGGAAGAAAGTCGTTTTTGTCATGGTGTGCTTGTTCGAAGTGCCCGGCAATGTCTCAAGCGACGGGCGCTCGTCAACATTCGAATACCGGAAACGTAAAAAACCCCGGGCCCGCCGCTTTGTTGCGCCAGCGTCGCTCACTTCCGAACTGTGATTTTGCGTTATTCGGTCGCCTTTGCCGTGCGAACGGTGATTCCTGAGTCTCCACGCCCCCGGCGTGAATTAAGAATCAATAGTGTCGTGCGTTGCCGGTGGAATCGCCGTAGGAAATCTTGGTCTCGGGCGCGAGTCCCCTTCAATTTTTAGACTATCCACGAGGCTATTCTTAGCGCCCTGGCGAACTGCCCAGCGGCAATCGTCATTTTCCTCCCGCCCGTGTGTTGCGGCTTTTGTCAGCTAATACGCTGGATATGCCGCAATCCTGTCGGCATATTCACATGTTTGGCCATCCACGCGCTGAAGTTCGAGGAACCGCGCCGCTTCACCGCGGCTTCCGCGGCGGACAACAGGTCCGGATCGATGGAGGCGGAGATGCGGCGCTTCGTCATACATTCATCATGCCATCATGCTAGGGTCGTAACATGTCGACGATCTTGATCACCGGCGCGACGAGCGGCATCGGGCTCGAAGCGGCCGTCGCGCTCGCGCGGCAGGGGAACCGGCTGGTGCTCGTCGGGCGCGACCAAAGGAAAATGAACGCGGCGGTCGACGAGGTGAAACGCCGCGCGGGCATGGCCGCCGCCCCGGACTCGTGGCTCTGCGACTTCGGCTCGCAGGCGCAGATCGGCAAGCTCGCTTCCGACGTGCTCGCGAAGTACGATCGGCTCGACGTGCTGGTGAACAACGCGGGGCTGGCGACGCGGCGGCGCGAGGTCACTGAAGACCGCATCGAGCGCACCTTGGCAGTCAATCACCTCGGGCCATTTCTGCTCACGAACCTGCTGCTCGACCTGCTCGTGAAGAGCGCGCCCGCGCGCGTCGTCAACGTGGCGTCCGTCGAGCACTACAACGCCACGATGGACCTCTCAGACCTCGGCTTCGAGCGCGGCGGCTGGAGCATCACGAAGGCGTACGGGCGCAGCAAGCTCGGCAACGTGATGTTCACCCGCGCGCTCGCGAAGCGGCTCGAGGGCAAGGGCGTGACGGTGAACGCGGTGCACCCCGGCGCCGTCGCGACGGGGATCTGGGACAAGGCGCCGGGATGGATGCAGCCGATGATTTGGCTGGCGAAAAAGCTGATCATGATCACGCCCGAAAAGGCCGCGAAATCGGTCGTGCAGCTCGCCTCGAGCGCCGAGGTCGAGGGCAAGACCGGCCTCTACTTCAACAAGCTCGAGCCGAAGGAGCCGTCGAAGCTCGCGCTCGACGACGAACTGGCCGAGAGGCTCTGGGCCGAGAGCGCGCGCCTGGTCAAGCTCTAGACGGGCCACGTAGCCGTGGGAGTGGTCGGTACTCCGACCACGGTGCACCTTAGGCCGAACAATCTGCTGCAGCAGACGGCGGCCCTTTTATCGGTTTCCCAAGTATTCTGCCCAGCAGGCCGCCGCTGCTGAGCTTTGGCGTTAAGCGACCGCATTTTGTCTGACATATATCAATCGCGATTTTGTCGCCTTTGGCGTGCGATTGGAAACGCGAGAAATCTCAGCCGCTAAGGCCTCGACTCGCGTCCTTTGATAACCTCCCAGGGGTATTAATTATACGGCGACCAAAAAGTGGAATCGACCACATCGGAAAGGGCCGCTTTGGTCACGGCCGGGACTTGTGGCATCGTATCCACGGTCTGTTGACCATAGCTCACGCCGAAGACATTGGCCCCCGTCATGCATAGGTTCGAGCCTTTCTGACTGAGATAGTTCGTCCAATCGGCGACTGAAACCGGGGCTCCAGTCGACTTGCTTGTTTCGATCGCATATTGATCAATCGCCGAGTCAATCAAGCGCAGATCATTTAGAACTGTTGTAGCTTGGGAGCGTTTACGAGCCCGCAGGAATCCAGGAACGGCTATGGCTGCGAGCAGGGCGATGATCGCAACGACAATCATGATTTCTACCAGCGTGAAACCTTTGTTGCGGGAAGAAAACGAGTTCATTCTAAAAATTATAGCAGGAGGGATGCCATTTTTTGGCCTGAACGTGCCTTTTGCGCGATAGCGCCTTGCTTACACGTTGAACAGAGCCCACGAAGCAACGGTAATCTGGCGTAGCATTCGCTTCATTTTGGAAGATGAACACGTCTTTGAAGTGTTCATCTGCTCTATTAGTGCGAGGAGGTCCCGGCTATGCGCGTGGAAAATCTTTAGTTTTCTTCGCGCAGCCGGGACTTTCCGGGTTTCAAGCTAGGACACTACCCATCATGCGCGCATTCGAACGAACCACGTTCAGATGACATATAGCAATCGTCATTTTCTTCTTCCCGCGCGCGTTACAGCTTCCTCGTCAATACGCTTGATGCGCCCCAAATTTATCGGCATATTCACATGTTAGGCGGCACCATTGTTAGCGATATTTAGCAGCTCAACTGGTTGGGGTCCGCGTCGAGCGCGGGGAATTCGGCAAGATGGCTTATCCCTTTCTCGATTCAAGCTAATCTGAAGAGCCTGTAGTGGAGATTTTGTACCATGGCTAAGCTCGTTTTTGGAATGAACCAGTCCCTGGACGGCTACGTCGACCACCATGAATTTAGGCCAGGCCCAGGGCTCTTTCGTCACTTCATTGAGCAAGTGCGCGGCCTGACGGGCAGTGTGTACGGTCGCCGCATGTACGAGGTAATGCGCTATTGGGACCAGGAACTTCCTGAATGGGATGCTGAGGAACGCGAGTTCGCTGCAGCCTGGCGGTGCCAACCGAAGTGGGTCGTGTCGCGCTCGTTGAAGGCAGTCGGCCCCAACGCCACGCTTGTCGAAGACAACCTCGAGGCGGTGATACGTGGGCTTAAGGCTCAGTTCGTTGGGGAGCTTGACGTTGCCGGACCAGACCTGGCACGAAGCCTAACCGACCTTGGTCTTATAGATGAGTATCGACTCTACCTCCATCCAGTCGTACTGGGTCGCGGCAAGCCATTCTTCGCAGGCCCCCGGCCGCCGCTCCGCCTTGTGACCAGCGAGCTAATTGGCGAGGACGTGATTAGGTTGACCTACGTTCCTGCCTAACCCTCCGCTCAACTCGGACCCATCCGCAGGCGGCCATGTCCTCCCGCCCTGGCGTGAGCGAGCCCGCCTGGACGGGATGGTCCATGCGATATGACATATATCAATTGTGATTTTGCGGTTGGGTTGAGACGGTCGGCAATCGTCGCCCTCCAACAAATATTGTCGCACCCACGTGTAGCGTGAACTACTTTTTTGGTAGCAGCTTCGCGATTCGGTTCGCAACATCAATAGTTATGGGCAGTAAGTCCTGGATCTCATCCATTTCGTATCTTGCCTCGGGATGCGAGGTAGGATTTCGAAAATTTATCCGAATGTTATCCAGATTATCTAGAAGTGTTTTCGGAACAGGATTTCCGCGCCGATTCTTCAGCTGCTCAACCATGGGATGCCAAAGCATGGTTTTAAGTCGCTTGCGCTTGATTACATGGCAATATAACTCCCGAATCAATCCCTCAGTCGCTCTCATGAAATGAAATGCGGCTGCAGTTGGTAACGCAAAGGCCACACAACGGCATCCTTCCCGAAAATCGAATTGGCAGACTGTAGGCAATACGTCGAAGACCTGATTGCCAAAAAGTGATGTGGGTGAATTCAATAGATGCTCCACGTGAATTCGCTTTGGTGTAACGATGAAAGCCGTCCTGAGGTTTAGTTCGGCGTCAAGCGTCGCGTCGACGCTTTCAATACGTTCGCTAAACTCTTTGCATAATGTGGCGTCTAGCTTCGAATCCTTCGGAAGCGCTTTTACACGTTCCGCTGTTTCTTTCAACTTCGCTGCCGCGACTTGCGTCACTTGAAGGTTGAGCTCTTCTAGATTCGTGAAAAAGTCCTCAAGTAACCCCACGAATCCCTTATTTTTTAGCGCTTCATCGCCCGAAAAAAGCGACCACCCAACGCTCGGATATCGCAGCACGCGGTAATTATAACCGAACGCGTAATATTTATAAATTTTACTTTCCTTCATATTGGGGCGGACCTCTGCGTTTCATTATTTGCTGGCGAGTGTAAATTTTAGATCACATATATCAATTGTCATTTTGTCCCTCATGCATGCAGAACGAGATTCGAATTGAGATTTCGGATTTGCGAACCCAGGATAGCCCAGGAACGCCCAAGTGGACCGAACCGTCTTGCTAACCGACAACAATTGAATCCCGCCGTGCAAAGCATTCGCGATTTCCGCTTCAAAGATTTCATCCTCACCGAATACGTCCGCCCACCGCGATCAAAGCGCCCATCGCGATCTGAAGCATGAACCGGAGACGATTCCTAAAAGCATCGGGCGCTCTCGCGTGCGGATTAACCGGCGCAACTTCGTTCTCGGCTCTACAGGCGGCGAACGCGTCGCAGCAAGGGCGGAATATTCTCGGGCCGCGCGAAGGATTTTCGCCGCAGGTCGGAACGCTCGTTTCGATGTTGAACTGGATGCGCGCCGCAATTCTGCAGCCGGTCCAAGGTTTGACGATGACGCAGCTCGATCATCTCCACGACGAGAAGGCCAATTCGATCGGCGCGTTACTCCTCCACCTCGCAGCCATCGAGCGGCTCTACCAAGTAAATACTTTCGAGGGCAAGAAGTGGGGCGACGTTCGTAATGAAACCGAAAAGGAATGGGGCCCGGCCGCCCGGCTGGGTGACGAAGCGCGAAAAAGCATCAAGGGCCATGAGTTGGCCTATTACCTCGGTAAGCTGAAAGAAGTGAGGGAGCACTCGCTCGCGGAACTTCAAAAGCGAGATGATGCGTGGTTGATGCAGGTCGATTCCTCGGCGGGAGAGCCCATTAACAATTACTGCAAGTGGTTTCACGTGTGCGAACACGAGTCGCATCACAACGGCCAGGTCACATGGCTCAAAGGCCGGTTGCCGGCCTGAGTTTCATCGTTCGCCTGCAGCGCCGGCTGTTTCGAATTTTTGCCGAGAATTTGCCGTCCAAAGTCCTCATTTGACAGGGTGTCGAGGGATGGGCAAGGCGTTCGAGGAAGGGTGATCGTTGCGAGGCTCATCGCGGCAGGGCTCTTGCGATTTCGGCAGGCCGAATTTTGTCTGACATATATCAATCCTGATTATGTCACCAGCTCTGGACACCGTTACAGGGCGCCCTGCAGCTTAGCGATCTCGGACTTCAGGTCCCCGGATTCCTTGCAGGTCCCAGCGCAGGCGTCGGCCCTCTTCTTTAGCCAGTCGAGTTCGCTCTGGGCCCTGGCCTTGTCGCCCATCTTCGCCTCGGTTTGGCCGAGCTCCCCGTGGGCGATGACGTTGTTGCTGTCGAAGCGGACGGCCTTTTCGAAGGCGCCCCTGGCCCCGCGCAGGTCGCCCGCGCCGGACATCGACAGGCCCATCAGGGTCCAGGTTTTGGAGTTCTTGGGCACCACGGAAATCACGTGGTCGAAGGCGGTCACAGCGGCCTTGAAGTCCTGGGCGCGCAGCGCGGCCAGGCCTTCTGGTACTCCTCGTTGGGATTGTACTGCGGGCCCTCATTACCAAACGCCCGGAATGTCATGAATGTTCCAGTTACGAATAACGTGAGTGCAACCACCGTTCTAACGGGTTTCATAAGTTCCCTTTTACAAAACCGAGTGGAAAACTGCAAGCATGCACGAGGTCAGTCTTTGCTGGTCAACTGGTGTTGGCCCTGATTGAGTTAATCAGGCCCAACACCATCTGATTGGTGTTGGTAGGGTTTGAGTATGGTTTTTAGAAAGCTGAGAGGCTGCTCCTAACAGCATGAACTCTGCGTGAATGGGGGCTCTTGACTCCCGGTTAGCTGAGGAAATATAAAGTCAGCATGAAAAAATACAAAATTGCATCGGCAGGTGCTTTAGTCGTCGCGTCCGCTCTCATAACCGTGATAGCTTTTGCTAACGGAGAGTCGTTGCAGCGTTGTCAGAAGTCTTGCACAGCCGCCTATAAAGATTGTGCTGAGCGTGACCGCGGTGGCCTAGTAGGCGGCTGTGGTCATGCTCTCAACCTATGTATGCAAGCTTGCCGCCGTGCAGAACCTCATTAGGTCGAATCAAGCGCTAAAATTGGCGCAAAGCGCCATTCGGCGTAATAATTGAATGCGTGGAAGATAAGGACGCCAATCAGGAGGCTCTAGAACAGGTCCAGAAAGCGACCGAATCCGGCCCGGTTGATGGCGAGGAATTGCTTGGCTCCGAGGAATTGAAGCGCCAGTATCGCGAAGCGAAGGAACGAGAACGCCAGCGGTCACAATCGTCTCCCGGCTAAACTTCAGATCGGCATCGGCAACCGCATGGTGTCTCCGAATTTCGGAGAGGCCAACTCAAGGCGCTCTTTGAACTCGTCCCACCCCTTGCAGCCCTTCATCAAAAAAATCAGATTGGAAATGTGCTGTTGCAGCTCAGGCACGCCGATGTCCTCCGTCAGATGTTGGTGGAACTTTCGGCTCCGAGAACCCGAAGGATTTCGGGGCACAAGCTCTTTGAGTTTCTTCAAGATTCCCGGAGCCAGGCGGGAATACACAATGTCGTTCGTCCAGTGTCCTACATAGGAAGGTTTTCTTGTTCCCTCATTCGGAGGAAATGGAACGTTCTTGAGTCGGAAAAGCTGCCGGTAAAATTCTGTCGGGAATCGCCGAGTCCATTTCGCCCATTCATCTGTGATATACCGTTCCAGGATCTTGCGCAGTGCATGGCGATCCCGAACCTCCTGATACCCTGTCGCCTCATCGACCAAGGCAGTGATGCCGACGATGGCAAATCCCCTCACAAGAATTTCGGCCTGCTTCACGATGTGGGTTTGCTGCTTCTGCAAAAGGTTCGGCTCCTTGGCCGCATCGAGGACGGCGAAGCAAATTTTGGCTAGCAATGTGGCGTCGTAACCGTAGGCCACGGACCCGTTATAAAGTTGGAACTTCAGTGGATCGTCGGTCCGCTCCAATATCTCGCTGTCCATGAACGGTTTAAGACGCCCTTGGTGCGTAAATTTGGCCAAACGGTCCCCGCCCTTGCTGTAAGTGCCGCCGTGGGACATTCCGAGAGCTTTTATCATCCCGCTTTGCACTAGGACGCGGGTCTCATCCTCAAGCACGTAGCAGGGTATTTCACAGTTCCCTATCCGCAGCGGACGGTCCGGGGCACCGCAGATCGCTTTCGGAAGCGACCATCTGGCCTTCGCTGCCTTGCGCGCAATGTCTGTTTTTTCTTTCGCGGAAAGCGACTCCGCTCGCGCCTTTCCACCCAATGATTGAAACGAATCTTCTGCAAGCATGCCGGAGCATCCCATAAGTATTCTTGCTCAGCAAGCATTATTTTATTGACGATATATGCTTGCTAGATAAAACTCTCGACATGCCCTACAAAAGACTCTCGAAAGAACGGCAGGCTTTAGTTCTCGCGTCGCTCTGCGCAGGAACTCCAATCAATGCGATCTGCCGGATATACCGCGCTGACAAAGCGGCGGTGCTACGAGTGATTCGTGAGACGGGCGAAGCGTTCGCCGACTACATGGACAAAGAATTTCGCGATCTACTTTGCCACCGGATCGAGATGGATGAGCAATGGCAGTATGTCGGCTGTCACGCTGGCCGGATGGTCGCGAAAGAAAAAGGACGTGGCGACTTTTGGCTCTGGGCCGCAATCGACGCGGACACGAAACTCATTTTCTCGCATCGGATCGGGAAGCGCAGTTGGATTGACGGCAATCTCTTTGTTGGCGACGTGCGCGAGCGCATCAAAGGGCCGGTCCAGATCGCGACCGATCAGTTGCCCGCATACGCCTTTCACATCCGGCAACACTTCGGATACGAGGGATATTCTTACGGAACAGAGACAAAGATTTTCGGCGAGCCGATGCTGCCCGATGGCACGCTGGCGCGTCTTGGGCGGAACGAGGGCGTTCGCAAGATGCAGACAGCGGAGCGCAAAGCGGTAGTAGGCTCGCCGGACTTAGAAAGCCTCACCACATCGCACATTGAACGGGCATTCTTGACCGTTCGGCAGGAATTGAAGCGGTATCAGCGCAAAGGGCTTGGCTACAGCAAAGACCTCGAAACGCACAAGCTCGCGGTCGCGCTCCATTTCGGCGTTTACAATTTCGTGCGGAAACATCACACGCTCAAAACCACGCCAGCGGTCGCAGCCGGAGTTGAATTTGAACCGTGGACGTTAGAACGCGTTGTCGAAATGACGGCGGACTACATGCGCCGGAAAGAGGATGCAGTTTTCGAGTCGGCCTTTCAGTCACTCGCCAGCGGTGCCTTTGCTTGATACCAATCCCAAAACACCTTTGTCATCCATCCGTAGTAATGCGTGGCATTGAGCTTGCAGATGAAGAGATGGCCATCCGGCTCCACGAGCGGCAATAGCTTGTCGGTCCATTTTTTCGCCGTTTCCGTTGTCTGGATCACGTAACACTTTTCATCATATCGCACCCAATCGGGCGCGGCGTTCAGGACGTTCTCAACCATCTCGCGCGTTACGCCCGCCCTGGGTAAGATGAAAACGTGATATAGGGTTGCCATTTGTTTCTTTATGGATGCGGATCGGTGCCGGATGCGGAACCGGCATTTTGAAGTCTTGGGGGGTCGGAAGGCGGCTGCGGTGGGGACGAATCGGCAGGAAGAACCGGGCTTGCTTTGGTTCCTAGCCGTAGTTTTTCGTGGGCCAAAAACTGCGCTCCTTCAAATAGGGCCGCTTGCGGATTCTTGTCTGCAAAATTGATGAGTCTCCACAGCATCGGGAAACAGAGGCCGAACATCAGGATCAGTGCGATTAAGCAAATCCATTTGTCGCGCGAGGCCCAAGCAATGACTGCTGCCGCAGCGCAAGCGCAGATCAGGACTCGGGCAACCTTACTCACCACGCCTCCGCCAAGGCGAACGTTTGAAACCCGTTCGAACCATTTCGTGAAGTCTTGCACCGACGCAGAGAGTGTCTGGGTTCACGGTGAAAGGCACGCCATAATTTCCATACCGAAGCCCTACCAACGCCGTCAGTATTTCATATGACATATATTGTCTGATGTTATAACTCGCGTCGAGTAGAACCCGTTTTGGGTCTTGGATTGGGAAATTCTTCTCCCCGGCTCATTCAGGAATGAGCGGAATAGGATTAGAGCGACGATGCCGGAACGAATTTGGCGAGGCCGAATTCCTGATGTGTGAGTTGAGCGGCGCGGTCGACGTCGCCGCCGTCGATGACAACGGCGATTTTGATCTCGGACGTCGAGATGAGCTGAATGTTAATGCCGCCCCGTCCCAGACAATCAAAGAGGCGCGCAGCCACCCCGGAATGCGACCGCATGCCGATCCCGACAACACTCAGCTTGGCCACCCCGGCCTTCGTGATCAGGCCGGCAGCCTGAACTTCCTTCACGAGCGGCGCCAGGAGCTCGATCGCGGCGGGTAGATCGTTTTCGTGCATTGTGAAGGAGACATCGGTGGTGCCGTGCTCGGAAACGCTCTGCACAATCATATCCACGCTGATGTTCCCGCGCGCGATCGTGGAAAAAATCCGGCCGGCGATCCCGGGTTCATCGCGGACGTCGTCGACCATGACCTTGGCCTGATTCCGTTCCACGCTGATACCGCGGATGACCACATCCTCCATGTTCGCGGTTTCTTCCTTCGCCACCGTGCCCGGCGCGTTCTTCAAACTGGAACGCACTTCGAACTCGACGCCGAATTTCTTGGCGAACTCGACCGCGCGCGATTGCATCACCTTCGATCCGGAGCCGGCCATCTCGAGAAGCTCGTCGTAAGAAACTTCGTCGATCTTTCGCGCGTCCGAGACGACCCGCGGGTCGCACGTAAAGACGCCGTCAACGTCGGTGAAAATCTGGCAGGCATCGGCGTTCAACGCGCCGGCCAATGCGATCGCCGTCAAATCGGAGCCGCCGCGACCGAGCGTGGTCGTTTCGCCCTCGGCGTTTTGTCCCTGGAAGCCGGCGACGATCACAATGTAATCCTCCGCGAGCAAGGCGTGGATCTGCCGCGGCGTGATATTGGCAATCTTCGCCCGCGTGTGAGCGCGATCGGTCAGGATGCCGGCTTCCGCGCCCGTGAGTGAAATAGCCCTTCCGCCGAGCGAATTGATCGCCATGGCGATGAGCGCAATCGCGGCCTGCTCACCGGTGGCAAGCAACACGTCCAGCTCGCGCTCCTCCGGCTGCGGCGCAGTTTCGCGCGCCAGCTTGATCAGGTTATCGGTCACTCCCGCCATTGCAGAAATGACGGCCACGACCCGGCAGCCCTGCTGCTGAGTCTCGAGGATCTTGCGCGCGACGTTTCGGATCCGCTCGGGCGAACCGACCGACGTGCCGCCGTACTTCTGGACGATCAGGCGCATGGCGCGTCCGGCCCGGAATGGAAACGAAGAATCACGGCGGATGGTTTCGCTTATGTGGGGCGACTGTCAACTCAGCTAAAAACCAATGGCCCGCAGGACCGCCTCTTCATTGGCCGCGACCGCTTTCATATCGTCGGAATCCGTTCCCGCAATTTCCGGGTCCTTCAAGCCGTGACCGGTCACCGTGCAAACGATCCGGCTGCCCTCAGGAATTTGCGCGAACGAATAGGCCGGGCCGCGGGCCGCGTCGCAGCATTTCATCAGGCCGGCGATCGGTGCGGCGCTGGCCGGCTCGACGAAAATCCCTTCTTTGGTGGCGAGCCAATGCTGGGCCGCGAGAATTTCAGCGTCGGTGACGATATCGACCGCGCCCTTTGAATCCTCGACCGCCTGACTCGCTGGTTTCCAACTAGCCGGATTTCCAATCCGAATGGCCGAGGCAACCGTTTCCGGATTCTCAACGATGCGTCCAAGAAAAATCGGCGCGGCCCCCGCCGCTTGAAACCCGATCATAGCAGGAAGCGTCGCTGCTTTTCCCGCGCGTCGATACTGGCGGTAACCGGCCCAATACGCGGTCAAATTTCCAGCGTTTCCGAGCGGAAGGAGATGAAAATCGGGCGCGTCGCCGAGATCATCGACGATCTCGAACGCAGCGGTCATCTGGCCGGCAATTCGATCGGGATTGATCGAATTAACAATCGCAAAGTCGTCGCGGCCGCCCAATTTGCGGACGATCACGAGGGCGTCGTCGAAGTTACCTTCGATCGCGATCACTTTTGCGCCGTAGGCAAACGCCTGGACCAATTTCCCGCTCGCGATCTTTCCCGCCGGCAGGACCACGACACATCGAATCCCGGCGCGGGCCGCGTAGGCCGCAGCGGAGGCTGAAGTGTTACCGGTGGAAGCGCAGATCAGGGTTGATGCTCCCCGCTCCGCGGCCTTGGACACGGCAACCGTCATGCCCCGGTCTTTGAAGGAGCAGGTCGGATTCAGGCCCTCGTATTTCAAATAGACTTCGCAATCGCGGCCGACAATTTCGCCTAGTCGGGGCGAGCAGATCAACGGCGTCCCCCCTTCGCCTAACGACACGATGGGCGTGGACTCTGAAACGGGAAGAAATTCACGGTAGCGGGCGATCACTCCCCTGCCCCTCGCCGGAGCAAGCTCAACTGTTGCTGGTTCCTTCACGCCCGAACTCTTACTCGGAGGGATGTGCTTCCGCACGTCCCAAAACTTTGGCGGCGCCGCAAACAAGAAGTCGGACGTGCGGAAGCGCGTCCCTCCGAAGTCATGGAATACCGCCCGAGGTTACCCGGGGCCCTTCGATCCGGCAGCTGCCGGACTCGGGATGACATCAGTCGAAAGAAAGTTGATGCGTGCTCATCGAGAGTTGAGTGTTGGCCCGTTCCGATCAACCATCATCGCTTCCGACATGCCCGCTCTTGAGAAAGAAGACAAACTGCGTCTGCTCACGATCCTGCTCGAGAGCCGGCATGGCGACCTGCGCGAACAGAATTTAAATCGCCAGGGCAAAGGACATTTTCACGTGTCGGGAATGGGACACGAAGGACTCGCGGCGCTCGGAGTAGCGATGGTCGAAGGCGATTATGTCGTCCCGTACTATCGCGATCGTGCGCTGGTCCTTGGCCGCGGGGTGGCATCGCGCGAACTGGCGCTTGATTATTTCGCCAAACGCAAGGGCCAGAGCCATGGGCGGCAGATGCCGTCCCATTACAGCTACGCCTCCCGGGGAATTTGGAGCGTGCCGACGCCGACCGGCTCCCAGCTTTTACCGGCGTGCGGGATCGCGTGGGGAATCCAGCTCGACAAAAAGCCGAATGTCGTGGTCACCACGGTTGGCGATGCCGCGACGCGCCAGGGCGATTTCTTCGAAGCGGTCTGCTTCGCGAAGGAGCGGAAGCTGCCAATGCTCTTCGTCGTCGAGGACAACAAATACGGCATCAGCAGTCCGACCCGGAAGATCAACCCACGAGCCCTCGATGTTCTTCAGCCTAACGACTGGCAGGAAATCGACGGCAGCGATGTCCAGCAGATCTACGATGAAGGCGCGAAGGCGTTCGAGTCGATGCGGGCCGGCGGCGGGCCGGTCTTTTTCTGGGTGAACATGGAACGGCTCTCGAGCCACACCAGTTCCGACGACCACAAACTTTATCGCAGCGCCGAAGAACTGGCCGAGGGCGAAAAATGCGATCCGCTAAAGTGCTGGAGCGAGCGGTTGATCGCGGATGGGATCATCACCGCCGACGATTACGCAAAGCTGGCTCAGGAAATCAAAGAACGCATTCGCAATGAATTCGGGGAAGCGGAACGCGCTGAGGATCCGAACGCGGACGAACTTCAACTCCAGGTAACGGCGGAGTTGCCGCAGCTTACCGGCGACGTTCTGCCGCCGGGCAAATATCGCATCGGTGACGTGATCAACCAGACGCTCCGTCTCGGACTGCAGAAGAGCGGCGACCGCATCATCTTCGGTGAAGACGTCGAAGATCCGAAAGGCGGGGTGTTTCGTCTCACCCAAAAGCTTTCGACCGAATTTCCAAACCAGGTTTACAACTCTCCGCTCGCCGAATCGACGATCCTCGGTGTCGCCTGCGGTCTCGCTTCCTACGGCAAGCGGCCGGTGTTCGAGCTCCAATTCATCGATTTCATCGGGCCAGCCTGGAACCAGCTCGTGACGAATCTCTCCACCTTGCGCTGGCGTTCCTTCGGGACGTGGACCTGCCCCGTCGTGATCTATGCTCCATACGGCGCGTACTTGCCGGGCGGAAGTCTTTGGCACAGCCAGGCGAACGAAGCGGCGCTAGCGCATTATCCCGGCATCAACGTCGCCATTCCCAGTACGCCCGAGGATGCCGCGGGGTTGCTGTGGACGGCGATGCATTGTGAAGATCCGACGTTTGTGCTCGTCCCGAAACATTTGCTCTGGGCCGAACACGAATCGACGGAACCGGTGCGCGCGGTGCCGCTCGGGGTCGCGCGAAAACGCCACGCCGGTTCGGACGTGACCCTGGTCGCATGGGGCAACACGGTCGAGAAGTCGCTGGAAGCTCTCGCTGAGATCGCCGGCGAAATCGGGGTCGATTTGATCGACCTGCGCTCGATCGTGCCGTGGGACCGCGCGGCCATTGAAGAATCGGTCGCGCGCACGGGACGGCTCGTGGTTGTGCAGGAAGACAGCGAGAATTGCAGCGTCGGCCAGATGATTGTCGCGCACCTTGCGGGAGCGCCCGAAATTTGGAGCGAGCTGGTCGCGCCGCCGATCCTGGTCAGCAAGACAAACGTGATGATCGGGTACAACCCGATCTACGAATATGCCGCGTTGCCGGACGTGAAGCGGATCGTGGCCGCGTTGCGTCGCGCGATGTCGGCAAAATTGGAGACGGCACGCCCTCGGGCTGTCGCGCCTGCGGACGAAATGAAAACTGACCGGCCTGAGGGCAGGCCGGCTCCATCAGAGAAACAGCGGGCCGGGGTCAGCGATCCCGGCTACAATAGAAATAAGATGCGCGCGCAAAACATTGTCGTGCCGATCATGGGCGAAGGGATTCGCAACGCGAAGGTCGTGACGTTGCTGAAGAAACCGGGAGACAAGATCGCGCTCGACGACCCGCTTTGCGAAGTCGAAACCGACAAGGCGGTTTATCCCATCGAATCGTCCTTCGCCGGAACGATGGGCGAATGGAAAACGGAGGTGGGCGCCACGGTCGATATCGGGCAGGAGATCGGGACGATCGTTACCTCCGGATCGGCGGAAGAATTTGAAGCGACGGAAGCGTCTGTCGATCGAAATGGGGATTCCGACCTTGTCACGGCAGGCGGGTCGTCTGTCCATTCCCCCGAACAGCCGACACGGCTGCCGCTACCGAAGAAAAGTGCCGCAATCGAGCCGGCGCTTTCGCCAACGATCGTCCGACGGCTCGGGCGCGTCGTCCCGGCAAATCTCCAGATCGACGCGCGTTGGGATGCGATCCGATTGGCCCGTGAGAAAGCCAAGAAAAAGGAAGGCAACGAAGCCGCCTCGCCGTCCGTGATGGTAGCGTGGGCAGTGGTTCGCGCGATGGAAAAGCACGCGCCGTTTCGCCGCATTATTCTGGAAGACGACCGAATTGTGGAGAACGATCCGTTCGATCTCGGCATCGCAGTTGCCCTCGATGACGATCGGCTCGCGACGGCAGTGGTGACAGAGGCGAACAAACGCGATTGGGTGGATTTCGTGCAGCGTTACAATGAGACCGTCGCGGAAACGCGCACCGGCCGAGTCGATGCCATGAATGCGCCGCTGGTGATCAGCAGCCTGGGCGCATTCGGCGTGCGCGCCGCCGCGCCGATCGTGGTGCCCCCTTCGGTGGGAACACTTTTCGTCGGCTCCGCGCATTATGAAACGATGAGCGACGGAAAGAAGAGTCATCCCGTTGAAGTGATCACGCTTTCGTTGACCTTCGATCACCGGGTCGTGAACGGCGCCGGTGCCGCGAACTTTGTCCACGACGTCAAGGAATTGATCGAGAGTTTCGCGATCCCGAAACTGGCGGCCCGATAGCTCGTCATCCCGAGCGTAGTCGAGGGATCCCGTGGAACGTAGAGCGACTCGCTACGGGGTCCCTCGACTACGCTTCGCTTCGCTCGGGATGACGAGTCTACTTTGTTTTCTGAATATAAGCCGCCACCTGTTCCTCGAGAATCTCAAGCGGCAGGGCGCCATTCTTTAGAACCACGTCGTGGAACTGCCGCTGGTCGAATTTGGTCCCGAGCTCTGTCTGCGCGCGTTTGCGCAATTCCTGGATCTTGAGCATTCCAACCTTGTAAGCGCAGGCCTGCCCCGGGTTCACAATGTAGCGCTCGATCTCGGCCGTAACTTCCTTCTCCCCCATCCCGGTTTTCTCCCGCATGTAGGTGATCGCCTGCTCGCGCGGCCAGCGTTTCGAATGAATACCCGTGTCGACGACGAGCCGGACGGCGCGAAATAGTTCCGCCTGCAAGCGGCCGAGGTCGCCGAATGGATCGCCTTCGTACCAGCCGGCTTCTTTCGCGAGCCATTCCGTATAGAGAGCCCAACCCTCCTGATAGGCTGTAAACGGAATCAGCTTTCGAAATTGCGGCAGCCCTTTCAGTTCCTGGGCCGTCGCGATCTGCCAGTGATGGCCCGGCACGCCTTCGTGGTACGCCAGCGTCCGCATGCTCCATTTTGGAATTTCATTCATGTCGCGCAGATTCGCGTAGAAAATCCCCGGACGCGTCCCGTCCAGCGAAGCGCCGTTATAATATGCGCCCGGCGCGGTGGCCTCCTTGAAGACGGGCACGCGTTGCACTTCGATCTTCGCTTTCGGCACCGTCGCGAACAAAAGCCGCGAACGCTCGATCGCGTCATTGATTAGCCGCGTGTACTCGGCCAGCGCATCGGCCCTGCCCTTTTCGTCATTCGCAAAGAGGAAACGCGGATCTTTCCCCATCGCGTCCATCGCTTCGCCGATCGGGCGGCCGGCATAACCATTCGCGTCGAGCAGCGCGCGCATTTCCGTTTCGATTCGAGCCACTTCGCGCACGCCGAGATCGTGCACTGCATCCGGCTTCAGGGTGGTGGTCGTGCTCTTGCGCAAGGCGTAGGCGTAAAACGCATCTCCGTCCGGCAATTTCCAGACGCCGTCATCCGTCGTTGTCTTCGGCAGGATGGCGGTGAAGTAATCGATCAACTTGTGGTAGGCCGGGTAAACGTGATCCGTGATCGCGGTCTCGATCCGTTTCTGAAATGCGATGCGCTGCTCGTCGGTCATCCCGTTGATCTTTGCTGCGCGGGTCTTGAAGGAGGTGGCCAGAATATTTTCCGAGGCCGGCTGGGCCACGAAGTTGTTCATCTCCGCGAGCACTTTCTCCACGACGAACCGCGGCGGCAGGATACCTTTTTGCTCGCGCACCTTCAGGCTGTCGAGGAGTTGATCGAACTTCGTGTCGACCGCGATCAATCGCTGCCGGTAATACTCGCAATCACGCGGTGCGAGGAGTCGGTGAGTGTTCACCATGAAGGACGGAAACTCGTTTTGGACGCCGAAAAGCTGGTTCACCGGGTAGTTGTGCCATTGATACTTTTCGCCTTCGATCTCGCGGATCAGGAACCATTCGAGGATATGCGTGGAGAGCTGCTGCGACGCGTTTTGTTTCTCCAAGGGATAGGCGTGAAGGTCCTCGAGGTTCTGCTTCGCCCGGTCGAAGAATTTTTGCTGATGGGCCGGCGAAGCGTCGCCCAGTTTTGCGTTGTGCCCGGTGATTCCAAACTGTTCGACGAGCCCAAGGGAGGAGAGCAGCTCCGGCTCCTCGAACAAAACTTGCGCGAAGATCTTCTCGTAAAAGAGGTTGAGACTCCAGGGCCGGAACCAGATGAGGTTGATGAGGAAGATGGCGAGCACGACCACCAGCACCGCCACGATCCGCAGCGCCCATTTCAAAATGCGTTTGAACATGTCCAGAGTTTTGTCCGTCCGACCCTCTCCGGGTCAATCCTTATCACCGCTCAGCGCCCGGTCTGTTCCTGGGGAGCGCAGGCTGCCAGCCTGCACTGCTGGGCAGCCTGCCCAGCGGGTTTTCGTTCATCCATTAAGCGCGCCACGCGAGGTGTTGGGCAAGCTGCCGAACACTGCAGGCTGGCAGCCTGCGCTCCCCAGGGACTTTCGTCTCGCGGCTGCCTGACGTTTTCGTTACCGTGACCCAATGCGGACTATTATCGCGGCCGCGGCTGCGCTGCTCCTGAACTCCTTTGCCACGGCCAGCGTGCGCGCTGACTCCGAGGTCACGACGATCACGCTGGAACGAACGCCGTGCTTCGGCACTTGTCCGGTCTATAAGCTAACGGTTCATCGCTCCGGCCAGGTAGAGTTCGAAGGAAAAGATCATGTCCAGCAAAAGGGCTCGCGTCGCGGCAGAATTTCCTCGGAAGACTTCGGCAAGCTCGTGAAGAAAATCGAAGAGATAAACTTCTTCAGCCTGAACGATCGCTACGACGGCAAACGACCCGACGGTTCGGGTGTGACCGTAACCGACCTGCCCACACGCAAAACCAGTGTGACGAAAGGAGATCACACGAAAACCGTGGAGAACTACTTTCGCGGGCCGCCGGGGTTGAAAGAATTGGAGGACCTGATCGATGAAATGACCAAGTCAGTCCGGTGGATCGGCGGCTGATTCGGTCCGATGGTTGATTCCGAGTTCAAGAGAAAGAGACTGCGACTGGTCCCTCATGCGGCGGAACATTTGCGCGCGCTCATCCACGGAGCCGAAGAATATGCGCGAAGCTCCGGCCGGACTCCGGCGAATGGCTGAGAGATTTCATTGTCTCAAAGGACGTGTCGCCCGACTGGCTGGCGGCGCTTGAAGAGGCGACCGGGACCGATCCGTGGAGGTACGGGTTCGCCCTGATTCACCAAGAGCGCGAAATGGTGATCGGCAACGGAGGGTTCACGGGGCCGCCGGATAACGAGGGCGTGATCGAGATCGCCTACGGGGTCGTGCCGGATTATGAGGGCGGGCGCTATGCAACGGAAGCAGCTGCCGCTCTGGTGGCGTGGGCCGAAAGGAACGGTCGGGTAAGGATCGCCCGGGCGCACACCCTTCCGGAACGCAATGCTTCGACCCGCGTTTTGGAGAAGTGCGGTTTCCGCGATATCGGCGAGATCAATCATCCCACCGATGGCTTGATCTGGCGGTGGGACAAGCAGCTATCGCCCTCCGACCCGAGATCGTAAGCGCGGAAAAATTCCTGATCTCCATCAGGATCGCGACCCGCTGGGGCGCCCTTTTCAGAAGGCATGATCAGGAGGCCGCTTCCCGAGCCGCTCAATTTTTCTGCGACTCAACCGCAACTTGCGCGACCATCCCGGGTTTGCTCTTCCAACAAGGCGCTCGTGAAAAGCGTGGCGCCTGAAGAAGAAGAAAGAGAAACGATGAAATCAAAATTGATCACACTGAGCGCCGCGTGCGTCGCCTTGTTTGCCACCGTCAGCATAGGGCAGGCGCAAGACCCGTCGGCGAAGAACAATGACCGGCCTCACAGCTGGCACAAGCGGGGTAACCCCGTCGAGCATTTGACCAAGGCGCTGAACCTGACTCCGGAGCAGCAGGCGAAAATCCAACCGATTTTCGACCAGGCCAAGCCCCAGATCAAGGCCGCTCGCCAGGAGGCGAAACAGAAATTGGTCGCGATCCGCGAGAACATCCAATCGCAGATTCGCCCGATCCTGACGACGGACCAGCAGCAGAAATTCGACGCGATGAAGCAGGCGCGCGCAGACATGCTCAAAGCACGCAAGGAAATGCGCGACGCGGAGAAGAATTAATAAACAGATTGGGTTGACGGAACGAGCGGCGGTGATCGATGAGGTCGCCGCCGCTTCTTTTTGCTTTGGCGCGAAAGTCCGTCGCCGAAGACTCTTGGCGAACGAAACTGCGTCAGGACTCTCTCGGCATCGGCGGCTGATTCCTGAACGCGCGCAAAAAGGAGTGGCCGGCGTCGGTCACGCGATTGATCACGGTATAAGTTTCCAGCCCTTGCACGGTTTCGGCGGCCTCCACCAAACCGGCGTCGGCCATCATTTCCACTTCGCGTGTGAGTTCGGTTCCCCGCACCTTCAAAAATCCGTGCGGCTGGTCATTGGCGGCTTTCAGAAGTTTATGAACCAGATCTAGATTCATTCCGTGAGGGATCGCCTGTCGCCCTCACTCTTAAATCGCGGACCGGCCTCGCGGCGCGTGCCGTTTCTCGTCAGATTTCCACGGTTTCCCCGATGGCGGGCAGCAATAATTCCATGCCCGCAGCGCTCGCTGCCTTCATCGCAGCGTCGTGATCGAGCCGGATAGGCGGGAACGTGTCGTAGTGGACTCCGACAAACTTTTTCACGCCCACCAGTTCTGCGGCGCGTAGGGCGTCATCGACGCCCATGGTAAAGAAATCGCCGATCGGAAAGGTCGCGAAGAGCAGTTTCGTCGCCTCGCCGACCAGCTTCATGTCGAGAGTCAGCGCGGTGTCACCGGAGTAATAAAAATTGCCGTCAACGCTTTCGACGATGAAACCGCAGGGATTCCCGCCGTAGGAACCGTCGGGCATCGAGCTGCTGTGGACCGCGCTGGTAAGTTTGACGCGGCCGAAATCCATTTTGGCCGCGCCACCGTGGTTCATTGACTGCACGTTCTTAACTCCTTTCCCCTCGAACCAGGTTCCCACTTCGTAAGGCGCGATCACCGTCGCCCCGGTGCGATTCGCGATCTCGGCCACGTCCGCAACGTGATCGCCATGGCCGTGGGAAACGAGAATGAAATCAGCCGCGACCTCCCTGATGTCGATATTCTTCGCGAGCGGGTTCGGCGTGATGAACGGATCGAAAAGAAGCGTTTTGCCGCCAGCCTGGACAGCGAAACAGGCGTGGCCGTAATAGGTGAATTTCATGGGGATAGATCAGGGAGGCGTGGACTTTTTTCAAGGAATGGCGGTTTAAAACCGCCGACCAATAAACACGGCGGTTTCAAACCGCCGCTCCTTGATGAAGAATCTCCTCGTGGAATCCGACAAACGCAGACGCTCCATCATCCATCTCGATATGGATTGCTTTTACGCGGCCATCGAGGTGCGGGATCAACCTTCGCTGAAGGGCAAACCCGTTGGCGTAGGCGGGGCGCGGGACCGGCGGGGGGTGCTCACGACCTGCAACTACGAAGCGCGCAGGTTCGGCGTCCGCTCGGCCATGCCGACCTTCATGGCGCTCCAACGCTGCCCGAACCTCATCATTCTGCCGACCCGCTTCGATGTTTACCGGAAAGAAGCCGCGGTTATTCGCGAAATTCTGTTTCGTTTCACGCCGCTCGTCGAACCGCTCTCACTCGATGAAGCATATCTCGACGTGACAGAACACCCCGGCGCTCCCGCCCCGCTCGCGCAGGTCATTCGCGGGCTGATTCTTCAGAAGACGAAACTGACCGCGTCGGCCGGCATCGGGCCTAACAAGTTGATCGCGAAAATCGCGAGCGATCTCAAGAAACCCAACGGGCAGTTCGAAGTAAGACCGGACGACGTGCCGGCGTTCATGAGCGAATTGCCGGTGCGAAAACTGTGGGGCATCGGCGAAGTAACCGGACAGAAGCTGGAGAAACTCGGCATCGTTACCTGTGGCGAGATGCAGCGTTTGTCGCGCTTGGCACTCCAGGAAAATTTCGGCAAATTCGGGATAGAGCTTTACGATCTTTGCCGCGGCCTCGATGACCGTCTCGTCGAGCCGGACCGGGAACGCAAATCTCTCAGTAACGAAGAAACATTTGCCGCCGACCTCGAGACGCTGTCGGAATGCGAAGAGAAGCTCCCGGAGTTGTTCGAAGAATTAATGGCAGACCTGGCGCAAAAGGAATCCACGCGAATGATCACGAAGATTTTCGTGAAATTGAAGTTCGCTGACTTCACGCGCACGACCGTTGAGCGCGCTGGATTCTTGCCTTCGCTTGAGCAATTCCGCTCATTACTCCACGAAGCATTCGCCCGCACTGGAAAGTCCGTCCGCTTGATTGGCCTCGGCGTTCGTTTTGCCAGCACGGAGCAGGACGAGACGCAGTTGCCTCTGTTGTGAACTGGAGGGCGACGGCCATGTCGTCCCATGAATAGTGGGACGGAACAGAGCCGTCCCTCCATCATTGAATAGTCCAGCTCGGGGGCCGCTTTTCATTGTAGGCGGCGATCCCTTCTTTCGCTTCGGCGGATTCGCGCGCTTCCATGTGATGACGCAGCGCGAGGTCAATGTCTTTCCTGATGGAGGTGGACCCGAGTTCTTCCATCAGGCGTTTTGAATTCGTAATCGCGCCTGGAGCGCCTTGAAGAACGGAGGCGGCGATCTTCCGAGCTTCGCTTTCCAGTTCGGCTGGTTCGACGACTCGATTGACGAGGCCGATTTCGCAGGCGCGTTTAGCATCGATGAGTTCGGAAGCGAGAAGCAGCTCGCGGAGATCGCGCTCCCGAAGCTGGCGGCGCAGGAACGTCATCACCAGACCGGCGACGAGTCCGCGCCTCACTTCGGGGTAACCAATTTTTGTTCGCTCGGCGGCGATGACGAAATCACACGCGGACATGATTCCGGCGCCTCCGGCGACCGCGGCGCCATGAACGGTTGCGATCGTGACCAGGCGAGTTTCGGCCAGCGCGAGCAGCAGGCGAGCGACCGTTTCCGCGGTCAGATGGGGTTCTGCTTTGGCGGCTTCCTGCAAATCCAAGCCGGTGCAAAACGCTTTGCCGGCGCCGCGCAGGATCAAGATCCGCTGCTGCGGATCGGCGGCGGCGTTTTCAATGGTGGCCGCCAGTTCGCTCATCAGTTCGATGGTGAGCGCGTTCCGGCGCTCAGGGCGGTTGAGTGTGAGGAGGGTGATCCGTGGCGTTTGCTTTTCGACGAGAACGACTGGCATGACTTACCTTATTCTGTCAGTAACATCCGTCACGATGGAATCCGTCAAGCTCATCGAATGTCCGCGCGACGCCTGGCAGGGTTTGCCACGCCAGATCCCGACGGAGCGGAAGGTGGAATATCTCCGGGGCTTGGTGGCGGCCGGTTTTCGGCATATCGACGCGGTGAGCTTCGTCTCACCGAAAGCCGTTCCCCAGATGGCGGACAGTGAGGAGGTGCTCGCGCAACTCGGTGCGTTCGAGCAGGTGGAGATCATCGGGATCGTCGTTAACGAGAAGGGCGCGGCCCGCGCGATCGCGACCGGGAAGGTGAGCACGCTCGGTTACCCTTGCTCGATTTCGGAGACGTTCCTGCAGCGAAACCAGAGCCAATCCCTGGAAGAGAATCAGGTTGTGCTGCAAAGGATCAAGGAGATGGCGGATGACGCCGGGTTGAAAATGGTCGCGTACGTTTCGATGGCCTTCGGAAATCCCTATGGTGATCCCTGGGATGAAGAGAAAGCCGTCGAAGGAACAGCGGCAATCGCGGATCTCGGGATCAGCGCGATTTCGTTGGCTGACACGGTGGGGGCGGCTGGGCCGGAACTGATTCATCGCGTGACGGCAGCCGTTTTGCGTGAGCGAGCGGGATGCGAAGTGGGCATTCATATGCATAGCACGCGCGCGGCCGCGGGGGCCAAGGTCCTGGCCGCGTTCGATGCCGGCTGCCGGCGCTTCGATTCGGCGGTCGGCGGACTGGGCGGGTGCCCGTTCGCGCAGGACGACCTCGTCGGAAATATTCCGACCGAAGAAGTTCTGCGCGCATTGGAGCAGCGCGGCGTGACATTGCCGATCCGAGATTCGCTTTCGTCCGTGCTCGCGATGAATGCCACGATCAGCGACGAGTTTTCAGCCGATCATTAGGGTCTGCGCTGGTAGGGACGCCGCGCTGCGGCGTCCGCGCGGGTGGGACCGGATTCTCGCTCCGCTCGCGAAAATTAGTGGTCCTTCAACTCCGCTGCGCTCCGCTCAGGATGACAAATGGGAAACGCTTAACCCTGCCTGTGCGGACAGCGCAGCACGCTGTCCCTACCCATTATGTCTGGACCACGCCGGTATGGAACCGGGCTTTGGGAGTGGGGCGCGAAACGTATTGCAGAAGGAGGGCAAGGACCTCGCGCGTCTCGTGCGGTTGAATAATGGCATCCACCCAGCCGCGCGCCGCGCCGTACCGAATGTCGGTCTGCTCTTCGTAATTTGCTTTTACCGTCGCCCGCAATTGTTCCAATTCCTCTGGCGACGACTTCTTGTCGCCACGCTCGCTCGCCCGGGCGAGCACGCTGAAGATCGTATCGGACGCCTGGGCGGCGCCCATCACGGCGTAGCGCGCATTCGGCCACGCGAGAATGAAACGCGGATCGTAGGCTTTGCCGCAGAGCGCGTAGTTCCCGGCTCCGAACGAACCGCCCACAACGACCGTAATTTTCGGCACGGTCGAATTGCTGACCGCATTCACCAGCTTCGCGCCGCTTCGGATGATGCCGCTTTGCTCGGCATCGCGACCGACCATAAAACCGGTGACATCCTGAAAAAAAATGATCGGCAAGCCGGTCTGATTGCAATCCATGATGAACCGCGCGGCTTTATCGGCGCTGTCGGCGTAGATGACGCCGCCCATCTGGATGCCTTCCGTCTTGGTGCGGGACTGGATGCGCTGGCTCGCCACGATCCCGACTGGCCGCCCGGCGATCCGCGCGTAGGCAGTCACGAGGGTCTTGCCATAGTCGGCTTTGTATTCGTCGAGCGAATCGGCATCGATCACAGACGCGAGAAGATCGCGCGCGTCGTATGGTCTGTTGCCCTCCAGGCTCATCAAATCGTAAACAGCCTGCGGTTTTTTCGCCGGCGCGGTGGTCGCCTCTTTCGGCGCGGCTTTCGCCGCTTCCGGCAAGAGCGCGATGAGGGAACGCAACCGCTTCAGGCACGACGGGTCGTCCTTTTCGTAAAAATCAACGGTGCCGCTGATTTCGGCGTGCATTTTTGCCCCGCCCAATTCCTCAGCGTCGACGATCTGGCCAATGGCGGCTTTGACCAGGGAAGGACCGGCCAGATAGAGGCCGCTGCCTTCGGTCATTAATACTTTGTCGCATAGTACCGGCAGATAGGCGCCGCCGGCGACGCAGTTCCCCATGATGGCGGCGAACTGCGGCAGGCCCGCGGCCGAGATGACGGAGTTGTTGCGGAAGATTCGGCCGAAATCGTCTTCGTCGGGAAAAATCTCGTCCTGCATGGGAAGAAAGACGCCGGCGGAATCGACCAGGTACACGATCGGCAACGCGCATTCGAAAGCGATCCGCTGCGCGCGAATCAACTTCTTGGCGGTGGCAGGAAAAAATGCGCCTGCTTTGACGGTCGCGTCGTTGGCGATAACCATGCAGGGGACGCCCGAAACATTCCCGATCCCGGCCACTGCCCCGGCGGCGGGGATGTTTCCCCATTGCTGGTACATTTTGTAGGCGGCCCAGAGTCCGATTTCGAAAAAAGGCGAGTTCTTGTCGAGGAGCTGGCTGATGCGTTCGCGGGCGAGGAGGCGACCCATCTTGTGCTGGCGATCCTGGCCGGCCTTGCCGCCGCCTTCGCGCAACGTGGTTTCTTCGCGGGCGATCGAGGCGCAGCGTTCGCGCAAACCTTCCGGTGGCGGAGGAATAGGAGATCGAGCTGACATGCGCGCGAAAGGCTTACGCTGCGAGAAGCCTGGAATCAAGCTGGAGCCGCGCTGGAGTGGGCGGCGCCACCGTTGAGTTCAATAGCGCACGCTGGTTTCCGGCGCTTCGCACAGCGAAGCGGCTACAGGAAATCACGCTTAAATCGCGTCGGTCTCGGAGCGATAACCGGAATCGTCGCGGATCGAGCGCAAACGGTTTCGGCTGCCTCTCTCGGATTCCGGCCGGTTGATCCTCTCCATCGCCACTTTCACGAGCAATGGAACCGCCGCCAGCGCGCCGACTGAAACCAGCGCGATTGCGGTAGCCTGGCGAAATGGCCGGCGAACTTTATCGGCGACCAGCATTCCGACCCCAAGCCCAATGGCGGTGCGAGCGAGTGTGAGCAATCCATCAAGGGGAACTTGCTCGCCGGTTTTTGGAATGGATATCGAAAGAGACATCGGATACCCTTATACGTCTCGTTTTGGAAAAGGAAACGGGAAAATCTTGCCGCCCGTGCGATCGAGTGCCGGCTGCCTTTTTGCACCTAACGACCAATGCCCAACTCGCTCTACGCCCTCATCCTCGCCGGTGGAAGTGGCGAGCGTTTCTGGCCACTAAGCCGCCGGGCCCGCCCGAAACAACTGCTGCGACTGGTGGCCAAACAGACCCTTCTCGAACAGGCAGTCGCGCGACTGGAGGGATTGATCGCGCCGGAGCGGCTGCTGATTTTGACCAACGTGGACCAGGAAACGGCCGTCCGTGAATTATTGCCGCAGGTGCCGAAGGAAAACATCGTGGCCGAGCCAGCCAAGCGCGACACGGCGGCCGCCGTGGCCTTGGGCGTCGCCTGGGTCGCCGCGCGTGATCACTCCGCGACGATGATTGTTCTGCCAGCCGATCACGTTATTGACGACAGCGCCGCGTTCCAAAAAACTTTGAGGGCGGCGGCGGCGGCGGCGGAAGAAACGGGCGCCCTGGTTACGATCGGCATCAAACCAACCTGGGCCTGCCCCGGGTATGGCTACATCGAGCAAGGTGAAGCGGTGACGCTTCGCGGCGTAAGCGCCGAGACCGCCGTCCATCGCGTGATCCGCTTTCGGGAGAAACCGAACGCCGATCTGGCAGAGGCGTTTTTGCGCAAAGGAAACTTCCGCTGGAACGCCGGCATGTTTGTCTGGTCCGTGCCGTCGGTCCTGAGCGAATTCAACCGGCACACGCCGGAGCTGGCCAGTTTCATCTCCCGGGTCCACACGCGTGACAATTTCAACGAAACGCTGGCAGAACGTTTCGCTGATCTGCCGCGGATCTCGTTCGATTACGCGATCATGGAGAAAGCTGATCGCGTCCTGGTAGTGGAAGCCGGCTTCGACTGGGACGACGTGGGCAGCTGGCGAGCTGTCGCGAAATATTTCAAAAACGATGCCGAAGGAAATGCCGCCAACTGCGAGATCACGGCGCTTGAATCCTCGAACAATATTGTGTTCAACCCGGACGGGGCGCGGATCGCTCTCCTTGGCGTGCACAATCTCATCGTGGTCCGCACGGCCGACGCGATCCTGATTTGCCATCGCCATCAGGCGGAAAAAATCAAGAACCTGCTCGGCCAGGTGCCGGAGGAATTGCAATGAGCAACCTGCAGCTGCGACGCCGAATTATCGGGATCGATCTGGGCCGGGCGCGCATCGGCGTGGCCGTTTCCGACGAGCTCGGGATGCTGGCGCATCCGGTCGAAACGATTCCAGCGAACGCAGACGCAGCGCGACGGATCGGCGAAATTGTCCGGGAGAAAAATGCGGAGCGCGTGGTCGTGGGCTTGCCCCGGCACATGAATGGAAGTGTCGGCGCGGGCGCCATCGAGGCGCTGGCGTTCGTCAGGAAATTGCAGGACCTGCTGTCGTGTGAAGTGGTCACATGGGATGAACGTCTTACGACCACCGCAGCGAACCGCGCCTTGCGCGACAGCGGTCGCAAGGCGCGCAACTCGCGGAGCGTGGTGGACCAGGTCGCCGCGCAAATGATCCTGCAAGGCTATCTCGACAGGGTGCAACCGACCGGAACTCCCGACGCCACCCTAAGTTAGATGCCGTCACGGCTAAAGTTGATTGTCGCGTATGACGGTCGTCCGTTCTCGGGCTGGCAGAGTCAGCCGAACGGGAATGGTATTCAGGACTATCTCGAAAATGCTTTTGAACGGATTTGTTCGGAGCGCATCCGTGTTCACGGAGCAGGCCGAACGGATGCCGGCGTCCACGCCATCGCGCAATGTGCTCACGCCGATCTTCCCGCCCGGCGTTATGCCGCGGAGCGCTGGCTTTCCGCCTTGAATGGAGTTCTGCCTCAGGAGATCCGAGTCATGAGGACGCGGTTCGTTCCGGATTCATTTCACGCACGTTTTTCGGCGAAGGGAAAAACATATCGATACCGCATCTGGAATGGCGAAGTGTTACCCCCGCTCGAAAATGGCCGCGCCTGGCATATTCGTGATCCGCTCGACTGCGCTCTTATGGCCACGGCGGCGAACTCCTTCCTCGGTCGCCACAACTTCCATTCCTTCGCGGCCAACCGGGGCGCTCCCGCAGCCGACACAATCAGGACAATCTGTCGGGTCCGCTTCCAAAAGTCCGGGTCGCGGCTTGTCATCGAGTTCGAGGGCGACGGCTTTCTTTACAAGATGGTGCGGATGATGGTCGGGACTCTGGCTCAGATCGCTCTGGGAAAGGCATCGCCCCGGGAAATTCAGTCCCGGCTCCGCCCGGCCGGGGAGCATTTATTCCACGCGCGCAGCGTCGCGCCAGCCGCCGGCTTATTTCTTATTCGCGTCCGGTACTAAGCCTGCTTTTGACCTCGGAGTCGGGGCGTCCGTAGGAAGCCCCAAGTGGCATGGCAGGCTATTTGCTTTTGTGGAATTTATAATGACCCAGATCGACGCACCCCAGAACAGCAAGGTTCGTCGAGGCATTTTCGGCCGCAGTGCCACGTGGCTTTTCAGTCCGAAGCATTTTCACTTCAAACTACTCTCCGGTACCGCCGTCGGGATTGTCGTTATCACGTTCCTCGCGGGGTTGTTCCTGTTCGTAACCCTGCGGAACCATTACCAGGAAACATTGCGCGCTCATACCCTTGAGGTGATGCGACTTAGCAGCGTCCTCGAAAACGACATCGCGGCCCTGGAAACCGGCCACCGCGGCTATTTGCTCACTGGAAGCGTGGAATACCTGGAGTCCTTCGAACGCCGGCGGGAGACGATCAAGGGCCGGGTGGAAGAATTAACAGTCCTGATCCTGGATAGCCCACGGCAGCGAAAGCGGGTAATGAAAATACAGGAAATCGTCCAAAAGTGGCTGGATGAAGTAGCTTTACCGCAGATCAATGATCGGCAAAGCAAAGGGACGGCCCGGCTGGCTGAATCTGCCAACGATTCATCCGGGCCGCTCGGCAATGGCCTGCTCAATCAGGCCCGCGACATCCTGCAATCGCTCCAAAACGAAGAGCAAATCGTCCTGAACCAGCGGATGCGCGAGCAGGAGTGGGCGGCCCAGTCGACCCAAATCCTGGATTTCCTCACGAAGCTCGAACGCTCCGTGATTGAGATGCAAAAGGAAAAACGAGGCTATCTGCTGACCGGAGAACCGAATTTTGCCGACGCCTACCGGCGCGCGACCGCCGATTTTTATACTTACAACGGCTACCTCTCGATTCTCGTGGCCAACGTGCCGGAGCAATCGGACGGGCTGAACGAAATCAAAAAAGGGGTCGAACGCTGGACCCAAACCGCCGCCGGCCCGGAGATGGAGGCGAAGAGGACCGGCAAGGATTTCACCGCGCTCCTGGCGAAGAACAATGGCGAGGTCTTGATGACCGACATCCGCGAGATGCTGAAGAAATTTCAAACGGAACAGGTCAATCTTTATGAATCACGCTCGAGCACGGCGAGCCGGGACCGCATCGTCAAGACGACGGGGCTGGCGTTGCTTTGTGTGTTTGCGGTAGGGCTGCTGATCGTTTCGAACAGCTACAGCTTCGTCCTGGTGCGTCGACAATTGGCCAAGCTCGAGGGGATTGAGACGCGTATCCGCTCGATCATTGAAAATATTCTCGATGGCATGATCACGGTCGACGAGCAGGGCATTATTTGCTCGATGAACAGTTCGGCGGAGAAGATGTTCGGCTGCATCAACAACGAGATGGTGGGCCACAAGTTCACCAAGCTTGTGCCCAAGACTTACAAGGCTGAGCCTGAGCCCGTGGTTTGTGCCTGGGATGACCTGGCCAAGCGAACCGGCAGCACGACCATGGCGGTCGGCCGCACCCGGCGTCACGCGACGTTCCCGATTGAAATTTCCTTGAGCCAGATGGTGGTCGATAAGCAGACGCTCTTTGTCGCCATGGTGCGCGACGTGACGGAGCGCCGGCGGTTCGAACAGGAGATCGCGGCGGACAAGGAAAGCCTGGCCGTCACCCTGCGTTCCATTGAAGACGGCGTTATCACCACCGACGTCCAGGGCAAGATCATCATGATCAACAATGCCGGGGAGAATCTCACCGGCTGGACATCGAAGGAGGCCATCGGCCGTTCGCTGAAATCAGTTTACAACATCGCGATTGATCTCGCGGCGCAGGCCCGGGCCCAGAAAACCGGTTCGCGGAATGAGGCGCAATCGATCCTTTTGAGCATGCCGGAGAACGCCACTCTCCGTTCGCGCCAGGGGCGCGAGCATATTATCGAGCAGGTCGCCTCCCCCATTCGCGACAGCAAAAACGAAGTCGCCGGCGTGGTCCTTGTCTTCCGCGACATCACCGAACGCCAGCGCAATGAAGCCGAGCGACGCAAAGCCGAGACCCTGGAACAACTCGGCTTGCTCGCCGGCGGAATTGCGCACGACTTCAACAACCTCCTCACGGCGATCATCGGAAATATTTCGCTCGCGTCGCTCCTTCTGCCGCCCAACGATGAAATGGGCACGCGGCTCAACGACGCCAAGAACGCGTCGATGCGGGCGCGCGATCTGGCCCAACAGCTCCTCACCTTCGCCCGGGGGGGAGCGCCGATTAAGAAGACGGCGTCAATCGGCAAGCTGATCCAGGACACGGTGAGCTTCTCGCTGCGCGGTTCGCATAGCCGCAGTGAATTCCTCTTTGGCGCCGATCTCTGGCCGGCCGAAATTGATCCGGGACAAATCAGCCAGGTCATTGCCAACTTGGTGGTGAATGCGGATCAGGCCATGCCCAATGGCGGAACGCTGCGCGTGAGCTGCGATAATTTCAGCTACGATTCCAACACCTCACCGGCCGTCACGGATCTGATGCCCGGCGATTACATTCGCATCGCCATCCGCGACGAGGGTGTCGGCATTTCGGAGGATTGCATCAAGCGAATCTTCGATCCCTATTTCACAACGAAGCCCAAGGGCAACGGGCTCGGTCTCGCCACCACTTATTCAATCGTCAAGAACCACAACGGCCTCATCACCGTCGATTCCAAGGTCCATTTCGGATCGACCTTCACGATTTTCCTGCCGGCGCTCAGACATCATCAGGTCCCCGCGGAACCGCCCCGTCAGCTGAACGAAGTCATTTCCGGCACCGGCCGCATCCTGATTGTCGACGACGAGGAGGCGATCCGGGCCCTGGTGGAATTCACGCTCGAACGCCTCGGATACAAGGTGAGCCAGGCGGAGAGCGCGCTCGAAGGGGTGGAGCTTTACCGGCAAAAAATGGAAGCAGGCGAACGCTTCGACGCCGTCATTCTCGACCTGACTCTGCCCGGCGGCATGGGCGGCAAGGAAGCGCTGAAGAAGCTGATCGAAATCGATCCGACCGTAAATGCGATCGTCTCGAGTGGATATGCGATGGACGCAACCATGAGCCGGTATCAGGATTTTGGATTCCGTGGGGTGATCGCAAAACCGTACGAAGCGGCGGAACTGGGCAAGATCGTCCACGAAGTCATCGAATCGAGCCACGTGAATATCGTGCCCGATTACCCGATGCAGGCGACCGGTTAACGCCGTCGCGTTTTCGGATTCTTCTTGCGGCACCAGGCCGCGACTTTAGTGTTCGCCATGCGCGAGGTGCGGCCAGCGGCTTACGATTCGAAGATCGAGGGAAACATCATTTTCACTCGCCTGGACGCCGCGATGAATTGGATGCGCAAGAATTCCCTCTGGCCGATGCCGATGGGCCTCGCCTGTTGCGCGATCGAATTGATGGCCACGGCCGCCGCGCGTTTCGATATTTCCCGGTTTGGCGCCGAGGTGATGCGGTTCTCGCCGCGCCAGTGCGATGTCATGATCGTTGCCGGCACGGTTACGTACAAAATGGCGCTGGCGGTGAAACGGATTTACGAGCAGATGCCGGAGCCAAAGTGGGTCATTGCGATGGGGGCCTGCGCCTCGACCGGCGGCATGTATCGCTCGTACGCCGTCCTCCAGGGAATCGATCAACTCCTGCCGGTCGACGTTTATGTCTCCGGATGCCCGCCGCGTCCCGAAGCGCTCCTCGAGGGTTTGATGAAGCTGCAGCAGAAAATCATGGGCGAAAGCTCATTTCGCCAACAGAAGCGCGGGCTGATCGAACAGCTCGATCCGGCAAGCGCATGAACGGGCCGGAACTATTCGCGTCGCTGAGCGGAATGCTGGGCGGGAAGTTGCAGGAGAAAATCGAATTTCGAGGTGAATCGACCTTTGTTATTCTTCCGGCTGACCTTCGCGAAGTCGCGAAATTCTGCCGGGACGATCTTTCCTTCGATTATCTGCTCGATATCACGAGCGTCGATAATTTCGGCGACGAGCCCCGCTTCGAAATCGTTTACGAGCTTTATTCGATGCCGCTTGGGATCCACCTACGTTTGAAACTGCGCCTCTCCGAAGAGGAAGGCGAAGCGCCAACGGTTTCCGATATTTGGCCGACGGCCAACTGGCACGAGCGCGAGATTTACGACATGATGGGAATCCGCTTCACCGATCATCCCGATCTGCGCCGAATTCTGATGTGGGACGGTTATCCTTACTTTCCCCTGCGGAAAGAATTTCCCCTCGAAGGATTACCGAGCAGTATGCCGGACGTGGCGTTCTCCGAAAGCGCGCCCCTCGAAGGCGGCCCCTTCGTGACTCTTCCGAGCAGCGCGACGACGAAAGATCGTGAGCCACGCGCGCGCCGACCGGTCGAGCAATAGCGAGGCAGCTATTCCTCATCCTTGAAGCTGCTTTTATTTTTCCTCCTTGTGCTTTTCCTGGCCGCGATCGGCGTGGCACTCGCGGCGCATCTGAACTTCAATCCCCTTCCCCGCGGCGCGGTCGCGGACCGCGTTCTTGTCGAAAAATCCGCTCGCCGGCTGACCCTCGTGCGGAACGGCAACGCGCTCAAAACATATAAGGTCGCGCTCGGCCGCGCGCCGACCGGAGCGAAAGAGTACGAAGGTGATCAACGGACCCCGGAAGGAATCTACACGATCGATTTTCACAAACCGGACAGCGATTACCACCTCGCCCTGCACGTCTCTTATCCCGAGCAACGCGACGTCGATCGCGCCGCGGCCGAGGGTCTCTCCGCGGGGAGCGACATCATGATTCACGGATTGCCGAACGGACGAGGGTGGATCGGAAGATTTCACCGTCGCGACGACTGGACCGCGGGCTGCGTCGCCGTGACAGATTTCGAGATCGAGGAAATCTATCGCGCCGTTCCCGATGGAACGCCGATTGAGATTCGGCCGTGACGAATTTGAACAGCGGGCCCTCATCCTAACCCTTTCCCCCAGTGAGAAGGATCACGGCAAATCGTCAGGTCATTTTTGGTAGGTCGAGACTCTGTCGAGCCGTTGTAGCGTCCGCTGTCTCAGCGGATCTTGAATGCGCTGAGGACAGCGCACACTACATCTCGACAGAGTCTCGCCCCACCAAACACCGCCGAAGAAAATACTTCCTCTCCCTGAGGGAGAGGGTTGGGGTGAGGGTCAGTGGTCCGGATGGGCGGCGCTCAGCCGCGGCCGACTGTGGCCTTCAGCAGCCGCGTGAAAGTATCCGCAGCGCTCTTTCCCGTTTCCAAGACGTCTTCGTGACTGAGGGGCGCGTTGCCAATTCCAGCGGCCCAATTCGTAAGACACGAGAATCCGGCCACCTCCAATCCGAGGGCGCGCGCCTGGATTGCCTCGAGCACCGTTGACATTCCGATCGCGTCCGCGCCCAGCTGCCGCAGCATTCGCACTTCAGCCGGGGTTTCATATTGGGGTCCGAGCAAACCCGCATACACCCCTTCGTGCAAAGTGATGTTCTCTGTCTTCGCAGCCCCGGTAAAGTCCGCGCGCCACTTTTTGGAATAGATTTCCGTCAGGTCAAGGAACTGCGCGCTGCCTAGGAGCGGCGTGGTGCCCGTAAGATTGATCTGGTCGCTGATCATCATCCACGTCCCCGGCGAAAAGCTTTCATTCGCGACGCCGGCGGCATTCGTCAGGATCAGACGTTTGATTCCCGCCGCCGAGAGAATCCGGATCCCGGTTGTGGCCTGGCGGGCGGTGTGGCCCTCGTAAAGATGGACGCGGCCCTGGGCAAAGATCACTCGCGTGCTGCCGACATTTCCCAAAAGGAATCGGCCAGTGTGCCCGGGCACCGAAGGTTTCGGTAACTCAGGAAAATCCGAATACGCGACGCTATTCCCAGAGTCGGCCGCCGAAACGAGAACGTTTAAACCCGAGCCGAGCACGACGGCTATTTCCGCGTTCCATTCCCGCAGCCGATCGAGAGCGGCGTCGCTCACGGTCACGCGGCTGAAATCGGAGGGGCCGACTCCGGTTTCCGGGTCCCGGCCATCACGTCGGGGCGCAGAGATTCATCCCGGATCGGCGTGATCTTTGCGTCCTGTTTCGGATAGGCGATCCGGGTGTGGAGCATCGTCATTAAGGTAAAACGAAAACGTTCCGCGATCAGGTTCAAATCGGAGAGCGTGAGATCGCACTCCACGAGCTGGCCGTCCGCGATCCGCTGGCTGATCAAGTCGGTCACCAATTGCTCGATCTTCTGCGGGGTCGGTTTTTCCAGACTGCGCGACGCGCTTTCGATCATGTCCGCCAGGCTGATAATCGCGCTCTCTTTCGTCTGTGGTTTCGGGCCGCTGTAGCGGAATGTTTCCTCACTCACCTCGGGCACATCTTCTTCACGCAGGTTCATGATCTTGCCGCCGGTGCGCGCATCTTCCTGTTGCTGGAGCGCGCGCTTGTAAAAGTAATAGACAAGCGAGGTGCCGTGATGCTCCTGGATGATGTCGATGATCTGCCGGTTCAAACGGTGTTTGAGCGCGAGGTCGACCCCTTCTTTTACATGCGCGATGATGATCAGCGCGCTCATCGTCGGCGCCAGGTCATCGTGCGGGTTGCGCTCGAAGTTCATGTTCTCGGTGAAGTATTCGGGTTTCACGAGCTTGCCGACGTCGTGGAAATACGAGCAAACGCGGCAAAGCGTTGCGTTCGCGCCAATCGCTTCCGCGGCGGCCTCAGCCAGGTTCGCGACGACGAGGCTGTGGTGATAAGTGCCCGGCGCTTCGATCGTCATCCGGCGCAGCAGCGGATGGTTGAGGTCGGAAGCTTCCAGCCAGGAAATATCGGTCGTGACCTGGAAGAGATGTTCGAAAATCGGGAGGACGCCACCGACAATCGTCGCGGTCAGGATTCCGTTCCCAATGGCGAGGGCGCTTTGGATTCCGAGCATCTTCCAATCGATCGTGTTCGGTGAAAGGAAATCGATTGGGCCGATGATTCCGAAGGTCATCGACAACAGCCAGATGGCCATGCCGACGCCGAAACCGGCGCGAATGAGGCGGCTCCGCCGCCGCACCTGCAAGGTGAGATAAACGGCGGTAAATCCACTGATCAGACCGCAGACGAGCAATGGCGCATCGACTTTTCCAAAGAGAAGGCTGCTCCAGAGGCTGACGAAAACCGAGGCATAAAGTCCGTGGTTGCGGCCGAGAAGGACGCTGAGCAACAACGGCGCAAACGCGTAGGGCGCGATCAATCCGACGGTTTCCGGCCGCAGAAAACTGAACGAGCCGCTGTTGCAAAGAACGAGAAGAAACTTTGTGGTGGCGAGCTGGACGAAGATCGCGCCGAAAACGAGGAACACGCGCGAGCTTCGGAGAAACGTGGTCGGCTGATTAATCCAGAGCTGGGTGAGAGCGGTGGCGAAAAAGAGCAGCGAGATGACAAAATTCTTGGTCGGTTCGGGTTGCTGGCCCCCGAAGATCAGAGCAGCCAGGCCGGCAACGAAGGCCGCAAAGATGAAATACTTCGTGGGGGTGGCGAACTCCAGGCTGTGGAGCAGTTCGTTCTTGGTGCGACGGCGGCGCATCTTGCGCGACGCGAGGCCGCGTTTGATCAGCCGGCTGCGTCTGAGGAAATCGAGCATGGCATTACTTGCGCGAACCCGGTGCGAGGTTCGCGGGCGACCGGTGCTGTTGATACGCGCTGATGACGGCGCGGACGAGCTCGTGCCGCACGACGTCGCGCTCGGTGAAATAGACGAAAGAAATTACCGGCACGGTTTTCAAGGCCTGGAGCGCTTCGACCAGGCCGGAGCGTTTGTTCGCGGGCAAATCGATTTGCGTAACGTCTCCGGTCACAACGCATTTGGAGTTCGGCCCCATCCGCGTCAGGAGCATAAACATTTGTTCCGTGGTCGTGTTTTGCGCTTCGTCCAGAATGATAAACGCGTTGCTCAGCGTCCGGCCCCGCATGTAGGCGAGCGGCGCCACCTCGATCGTCTGCCGGGCGACGGAACGTTCGATCTCTTCCGCCTCGAGCATGTCCCGGAGTGAGTCATAGAGCGGCCGGAGATAAGGCGTGATTTTCTCCTGCAAATCTCCCGGAAGAAACCCGAGCGCTTCCCCCGCCTCTACCGCCGGCCGGGTTAGGATGATGCGATTTACCTGCTCTTTCTTTAGTGCTGCGACCGCCATCGCCACGGCAAGATAGGTCTTGCCCGTTCCAGCCGGCCCAACGCCGAACACGATGTCGTTCTTCTGGATCGCCTCAACATAATTGCGCTGTCCGATGGTGCGCGCCACGATCGGTGCCTTCCGCGACGACGTCACGATCTTCAGGTCCACAACGTCACTGAGATTATCCGGGCGCGATTCGGTCACGGAATTAAGAGCGTAGCTGAATTCGTGCTTGTGGATATCCACGCCTTTTTGCCGGGCCTGTTCGAGCTGCTCGAAGACGCGCTGGGCACGGTCCAACTGGCCCGGTTCGCCTTCCAGCTTCACCCAGCCTTCGCGGGTGGTGACCTTGACCCCGAGCGAGTCCTCGAGAGTCTTCAAGAGCTTGAGATCATTCGCGTAGAGCGATTGCACGGAGCGTGCACTATCGAACTGTAAGGTGCGCGTTTCTATCATGACCGGGCGACCCCAAGGGGCGCTGATGATACGGCCCGGGCCGGAAGTGTCAAACTGGCCTTCCGTTTCCGTGAACCTGAGGCGAGATGACTAGCGGAATCCGTAAACAAGCGCCCAGTGGGTCCGTTCTTCCGGCGACTGCTCGATCTCGACGATGATAAAATAGCTCCCGGTATTTTTCGGCGTGATGTGGGCCGCGGCGAAATGGCCTTTCTGCCAGCTGTCGGGCATCTCGGCCAGTTTCCCCTCGGAATCGTAGATATGGACGGAAACCTTGGCCGCTTCCACTTCCGTTCCGAGCCAGAACCAGTATTCGTTTCCTTTGAAGAGCTGCTGGCGCACGGCCTTTTTTTCCCCGGAGCCCAGGTCGCCGCCCCAGTAATCCTCACGCACTTGGAAACCTTCCTTGACGTACGGTTCCGCGGCCTGGAGCGCGAACGATTGCGCGTCGTCCACCGAGGCACGCCCCGCCGACACGGCGACAAACGCCAGCGCGACCAAAACGCCCGCGCGCCACGCTGTTTTGAGGAAGTGAGTCATGAAAGGTTCAGGGGGTTTTCTTGGTGATGGCATCGCCGAGCCGCGTCGTGATGTCGTTAATCTTCTTAACCGACGCTGCCGGAATATGCGCGTCTCCCACGTCGATCAATGGCCGCACTTCAACCAGGGCGGCATGGATATCCTGGAGCAGTTTCAGATTGAATTCCGGCATCGACTGCAAACGGGTCTCGAAATAATTAAGCAAATCCGGCTGATGGAGGAGTTCCGAGCCTTCCTCCGAATAACGTTTTGTCACCACGGCCGTCAGAACCTCCGTGCCGCGAAGCCAGCCTCCGAGGCTGACGAGTTGCGACAGCTTCTCGTCGTGCACTTCGTTCATCGCCTGCTGGACGCTGTTCTGGGTGCGGTCGAGTTCCTGGCGGACGCTTGCCCAATTTCGCCGGTCGGCCGCGTCCGTGATCGCCTTGGCGTGCGCGGTAATCGAACTGCTCACGCCGATAGCCTTGGACAGGTTCAGCACGCGCTGGCCGATCTCCTTCACGGTTGGCGCGTCCTCCGCCTGGACCGCGATAAAGCCGTCGGCAATGACCGCGCCGAGGAGCAGCGCGATCCGCGGCCGCTCGGTGAAATTGGCGCCCTTGTCGTTGCGGACGTACTCCCGCCAGTTGACGCCGCCGAGTTTGTTGAGCGCGCCGAAAACCTCATTTGGCAGCGGCACAACGACGTCCTCGACCTTTTTGGAAAGCTGTTTCACGTCCACGTGCTTCGGGGCCTCGGCCGCCTGGGCCGGGAGCGAAAGGGCCGCGATCACGGCGATAGTGAGTTTGGGAATTTTAGCGAATGGTATCATCGGGCTCTTCGACTGTTGATTTCGCCTTCGTATTCAGGATTAATGGCCTAACAGTAAACAGAAGTCTCTGCCGCACAAATCGACCTGTCCAAGATTTTGACTCTGAATCGCAACAACGCCGCTCGCTGGCGGCATTCATTCGGGATTTTCGTTCCCAGGCGCCTTGCCGCATGAACGCGCGACGGTTGAAAGAGATTCTGGGCCGGGCGAAGACGAAACGCATTCTCGTCATCGGCGACCTGATGCTGGACGAATTCGTCTGGGGAAAGGTCGGCCGGATTTCCCCCGAAGCGCCGGTGCCCGTGGTGGAAGTCACGGGCGAAAGCTTTTATCCCGGCGGCGCGGCCAACGTCGCGCGGAATTTGCGCGAGTTTATCGCTCACGTTGCCGTCGTCGGGATGTTCGGGTCCGATCGTGGCGGCCGCCAGCTCCGTGATCTGATGGTCGAACAAAAAATCGACACGAAGAGCGCCGTCGAGGATTCCGCGTTTCCCACCATCGTGAAGACCCGCATCATCGCGCGTAACCAGCAGATCGTGCGAGTGGATCGCGAACAACTGCGGTCCCCTTCTCCGGCACAGGTGACTCACATCGCCCGTGGGGTTCGGCGCCGGCTCGCCAAAACAGATGCGATTATTTTTGAGGATTACGGCAAAGGATTTCTCAGTGCCGACCTCGTGGGAAAAATCTGCGACGATGCGCTAGCAGCGGGAAAGATCGTCACGGGCGATCCCAATCCGCACCACCCGATCGATTGGAACAATGTGACGGCGGTGAAACCGAACCGGAACGAAGCGTTTTTGGCGGCCGGTCTCGCCTGGACCGATCCGGCCGACGCGCCGGGCAAGGACAAACAACTTCTTCAGGCCGGCGAGATTCTCCTCAAGAAGTGGAGGACGAAACTCCTGCTCATCACCCTCGGCGAACATGGCATGATGCTTTTCGAGCGGGGCAAAAAGCCGCACCACATCCCGACCAAGGCGCGGCAGGTCTTTGATGTTTCCGGGGCGGGCGATACCGCGATCGCGCTCTTTACCCTGGCGCTTTGCTGCGAGGCGTCGCCGGTCGAAGCAGCCGACATTGCTAATCACGCCAGCGCGGTGGTCGTGGCAAAGCTGGGAACGGCAACGGTTACGCCCGAAGAACTCACAGAGAGTTTTGAAAATGACCGGCTCGCCTGACGAGGGCTGGCCCGCCGTTTTTCTCGACCGCGATGGCACTCTCATGCGCGATGTCGACTATTGCGGAGACCCGAAAGACGTCGAGGTCTTCCCGGAGGCGGCGGACGCTCTGGCGCGATTGAAGAAGAGCGGCTACAAGCTGGTGATTGTCACAAACCAGAGCGGGATCGGCCGCGGCTATTTCAGCGAAGCGGAGTATCGAGCGGTGGAAGCGGAGTTTCTGCGACAGCTCGGCGACGGCCTGATTGACGCGAGCTATCATTGTGCCGACGTGCCCACGAGCAGTTCCATCCGGCGCAAACCGGGCCCCGGAATGATCTTCGAAGCGCAACGCACTCAGCGCATCGATCTACGGCGCTCGTTCCTGATCGGCGACAAAGCGAGTGATATCGGCTGCGGACGTAACGCCAGCGTGCGAACCATTCTTGTGCAAACGGGATCCGGAGCCAGTCAGATCAATTGCGGCGCCGATTGGATCGCGCGCGATATCGCGCACGCCGTCGACATCGTTCTGACACAGCAACGATAATGAGAGAACACGTTGTCATTCCGAGGCTGGCGAAGCGCGCCGAGGGACCCCACAGTTGCAGTTTACGGCACACGAGAAATATCAGGCGGGTTTCGACGAAGACGCTTCCACTTTTCGCGGAAGCGATTGACCGCCTGCGAGATCCCTCGCCGTCTGCGCGACTCGGAATGACACTTCCTTGCTCTATCATACTCCCCCACCATGACTAAAGCCGTCGGCATTATTCCAGCACGCTGGGGTTCGACCCGATTTCCCGGCAAGGCGCTGCATCAGATCGCGGGAAAGCCGCTGCTGCGGCACGTCTGGGAACGTTGCCGTCGTGCGAAGAAACTCGAACGCCTCATTATTGCCACGGACGATTTCCGCATCGCGGAGGCCGCCTTCGATTGGGGTGCCGAAGTCGCGATGACCTCGGTCAGTCACTCCAGCGGCACCGATCGCATCGCGGAGGTCGCCGCCAAAATGAAACAGTTCGCGCACATCATCAACGTCCAGGGAGATGAACCGCTCATCGATCCAACGCTGATCGATCGGCTCGTGCGGGAATTACAACGGGATCGGACGCTGGAACTGATTACGGCTGCGCATCCCTTTTCCGATCCGGGCGAAGCCGAGTCGCCACACCAGGTGAAAGTGGTGCTGAACAAAAAGAACGAGGCCCTCTATTTTTCAAGAGCAGCCATCCCGTTCCTTCGCGATGTCTCAACGGAGCCGAAATACTTTCGCCACCAGGGTATCTACGGCTACCGGCGGGATCTTCTCCTGCGGTTCGTGCGCTGGAAAACTTCGCCGCTGGAGCGCGCAGAATCGCTCGAACAATTGCGCGCGCTGGAGAATGGAGTAAGAATTCAAGTGGTCGTGACTGGCCGCGGATCGCCGGGCGTCGACACGCCGGAGGACGCTAAAGTTATAGCCGCTTCGCTGTGCGAAGCGCCGGATCGAGCCAGCGAGGTCGGTCATCGCCACGTCGCCCACAGGGCGACGGCTGCGGGTCGGAGAAAGCGATGAAGTATATTTTTATTACCGGAGGAGTGGTGAGTTCGCTCGGCAAAGGCCTCGCGGCGGCTTCGCTCGGGACGTTGCTCGAGTTACGCGGGCTGCGGATCGTCTTCCAAAAATTCGATCCGTATCTCAACGTCGATCCTGGGACGATGAATCCATTCCAGCACGGCGAAGTTTATGTGCTCAATGACGGCGCCGAGACCGATCTCGATCTCGGACATTACGAGCGTTTCACCAATTGCGTCCTCTCCCGCCACAACAACCTCACCAGCGGCCAAGTCTACGAAAGCGTCATCCTCAAGGAACGGCGTGGCGATTACCTCGGTAAAACTGTCCAGGTCATCCCGCATGTGACCGACGAGATCAAAAATCGCATCCGGGAAGTGGCGGCCGAAAGCAAAGCCGACGTCGTCATCACCGAAATCGGCGGCACCACCGGCGACATCGAGGGCCTGCCTTTTCTCGAAGCGATCCGGCAATTCATTCTCGAAGCGGGCCCACAGAATGTGGTGAACGTGCACGTCACACTCGTGCCCTATATCCGGGCCGCGGGCGAATTGAAGACCAAACCCACGCAGCAAAGCATTGCGAAACTGCGCGAGATCGGCCTCCAACCGCAGGTGCTGCTTTGCCGCACGGAGTATCCGCTTGATGCCGAACTGCGCCAGAAGCTCTCGATGTTTTGCAACGTTTCACCGCGGGGTGTGATCGAGGCGCGCGATGTAAAGCACACGATTTACGAGATGCCCTTGATGCTCAACGAAGAGGGGCTCGACGATCTCATCTGCGAGCTCCTGCAGATCGAGGCGCCGAAGCCGAACCTGGCGAACTGGAGAAAATTTGTCGAGCAGGTCGTGAGTCCGAAGAAGCAGGTGAAGATCGCCGTGGTCGGCAAATACATCGATTTACAGGATGCCTACAAAAGCATCTACGAATCGCTTACCCACGCCGCGGCGAGCCAGGATTGCGGCATCGAGTTGGAATTGATCGACGCGGAAAAGCTGGAAGGTGGCGTCGATGGGCATCTGAAGGATGTCGCCGGAGTGCTCATTCCAGGCGGATTCGGGGAGCGCGGCGTGGAGGGAAAAATCAGTGCGGCCCGGTTCGCGCGGGAGAACAAGATCCCGTATCTCGGGCTTTGCCTCGGGATGCAGGTGGCAACGATCGAGTTCGCCCGAAACGTCTGCGGACTGGAAAACGCCAACAGCACCGAATTTGATGAAAACGCGCCGGATCCAGTCATCTGCCTGCTCGACGAACAACGCGACGTGAAGAACAAGGGCGCCAGCATGCGGCTCGGCACCTGGCCGACGAAGATCGCAAAAGGAACGGTCGCGGAAAAGATTTATGGCGACGGAGAAGTGCTCGAACGGCACCGGCACCGCTACGAATTCAACATGAAGTATCGCGAGCGGATGGGGGAAAAGGGATTCATGATCTCGGGAACTTCACCCGACGGCGCGCTCGCGGAATTGATCGAGCTTCGCGATCACCCGTATTTTCTCGCCTGCCAGTATCACCCTGAGTTTCAAAGCAAGCCGAACAAGCCGCACCCGCTTTTCAAAGGCTTCATCGAAGCCGCTCTGGCTCATAAAGGATAAATTTCGCCAGCGCCAAAGGGACCCTCATCCTAACCTTCTCCCTCAGGGAGAAGGAATGGCGGACAGACCCGCGGTTGGTAGGGCGAGACTCTGTCGAGCCGAATGCACCGCGTTAAGAAACCGCCGCTCGACAGAGTCCCGCCCTACCAGGGAAGACAGCTCCTTCTCCCTTTCTCTCCGCTCGGGAGAGAAGGGACGCGCAGCGCCAAGTGAGGGCAAAAGAATGGGCGTGCGAGAGAACCAGGGCGAGGTCTCAAGGGCGCGCGGTCGCTTGTAGAAGCCGATCATTGATCGCCGCGCCAAGACCCTGGTCCGGCAATTTTTCGGCGACGATGAGATCGAGATTTTTGTCATCCAATTCGCGCAGGAATCGGAAAAGATTCGTCGCGGCTTCGTTGAGATCCTGGTGTTCGCTTAACCATCGAACTTCCGCAAAGCGATCTCCCGATTTGGTCTTCCAGCTCAATAACCCGCATCGGTTGTTCGGCGCGGAAACGAATGTCGCCGCATCATCGACCAGAAGGAGCGGTGTCTTAGGCGCGTAGTGCATGGGAAGCTGACCGGGTGCTTCTGGATGCGGCGTTGTGCCGAGGACTGCGACGTCGCCAAAGTCGGCAAGCTGCTCTTGCGTGACAGGCCCGCGACGCAGCATTTCGATCCGCTCGTTGCGCAACGCAACGATGGTTGATTCGAGTCCATGCCCAGTCGGGCCCGCATCGACGATCACCGGGATGAGCCCATCGAGCTCGTCTCGCACATGCGAGGCGGCGGTCGGACTGATTCGGCCAAATCGATTCGCGCTCGGTGCTGCCAGCGGGCCATTGAAAGCACGAATGATTTCGCCGAAGACCGGATGCGCGCTGACGCGAACCGCGACCGTGTCAAGGCCCGCGGTCACGACGTCCGGGACAATCGCGCGCCGTGGCAAAACGAACGTGAGCGGGCCCGGCCAGAATCGAGCCTGCAATCGATCGAAGATTTCGCGCACGGAATCCGGGACGGTGGCCACGCGTTCCACCCAATTGGGTTCCGCCAGGTGAACAATGAGTGGATCGAAGCGTGGCCGCGCTTTTGCAGCGAAGATTTTCAGTACGGCTTCTTCGCGCAAAGCGTCGGCCGCGAGCCCGTAAACCGTTTCCGTGGGAAGACCGACCGCCTCCCCTTGTCGCAACGATTCGACGGCGCGCTGCACCGCCTCACCGCGATGGGAGACGGCAGAAATGACTTCAGTTTTCACTCCGTCGGCCGTTCGAGGGCTTCGCGCGCCCTCAAGACCGCTTCGATCGCCTTCTCCGGTGTCGACGCGAGCGCGGTAAGATGGCCCATCTTGCGCCGGGGCCGTGGATGTTTTTTGCCGTAGAGATGAAGATGGAGCCCTTCGATTTCGAGGGCGCCCGCCCAGTCTGGCTCGCCAGGATCCCAGAGATCGCCCAACAAGTTTGCCATCGCGGACGGCCGAAGAATCTCCGTGGAACCGAGCGGCAACCCGCAGACTGCTCTGACGTGCTGCTCGAATTGACTCGTCGCGCAGCCTTCGATCGTCCAATGCCCGGAGTTGTGCGGACGCGGTGCAAGCTCGTTCACAAGGAGGTTACCACCCGCCTGGAGAAACATTTCGACGGCGAGCAAACCGACGAGCCCCATCTTTTCTGCGATCGTCCGGGCGAGATCGGCGCCGGATTCCTCGATTTTCACGGAAACGCGGGCCGGCACCACGGTGATGTCCAGGATGTGATTGCGATGAAGATTTTCGCAGACCGGAAATGTCGCCATCGTACCATCCTGTCCCCGGGCCACGATCACCGATAATTCCTTCTCGAAATCAATCGCGCGCTCCAAGATCAATTCGTCGCCCGGGCGCTCGCGCCAAATCTCTCCGAGTTCCTCCGCCCGGTCGATGAGGCGCTGTCCTTTTCCGTCGTAACCAAATGCCGCGCTTTTCAGGATCGCGGGCGCTTTGATTTCTTCCAGTGCAGTCGCTAGCTCCGATGCACTGTGGACTGCCCGATATGGGGCGACCGGAATCCCAGCGCCGGAGAGAAAATCTTTTTCCCGAAGCCGATTCTGCGCGATGTGCAGGATCGAGCTGCCCGGACGGACCTCGCACTCCGCCGAGCACCACTCGATGGTTTGCCGTGGAATGTTCTCGAATTCAAAGGTGAGCAGATCGAGGCCTTTCGCAAAGTCGCGGACAGCGGATTCGTTCTCGTAGGCGGCGGTTACTTCCCTGTCGGCGAATTGTCCGGCGGGTGTATCTTTTTCCGGACTGAATACCTCGACCCGGTAACCCATCCGGCGGGCGGCGATCGAGAACATGCGGCCGAGCTGGCCGCTTCCCATCAAACCAATGGTCGCGCCCGGCAGGTAACGACGCGTCATGGCACGCGTTGCGTCAGCACCGCGTCAGTTTGCCGCTTTCGGAACGCTTCAAGTTTCTTCCGGATCTTTTCGTCGCTCAGCGCCAGGATACTCGCGGCCAGCAACCCGGCATTGGTGGCGCCGGCGGTCCCGATCGCGAGGGTTCCGACCGGCACGCCGGCGGGCATCTGGGCGATGGAGAGCAGAGAATCCACCCCGTGCAGGGCATGAGATTGGACCGGCACACCGAGGACCGGCAACCAGGTATGGGCAGCGATCATTCCGGGTAAATGGGCAGCGCCTCCGGCCCCTGCAATGATGATGCGCAAACCGCGGCCCGCTGCGGTCCGGGCGAAATCGGCCATCATCTCCGGTGTGCGATGGGCCGACACGATGCGATGCTCATTCGGCACGCCGAGCTCGTCGAGCAACTCGACCGCGTGCCGCATCGTCTCCCAATCCGAAGTGCTTCCCATGACCACAGCGACAAGGGCGCCGGAAGATTTTGGCTCAGACATGATAGACTTTCATCACTTCCCTAGAACTGCTCTCGTTGCAAAGCCCTTTTTAGGTAGGGACGCCGCGCTGCGGCGTCCGCCTGTGAGCGCTCACGAATACCCGCGGACGACGCAGCGCGCCGTCCCTACCATTCGCAACGGAGCGCATTACAATAAACGAATGCCACCGCGCGGCGACGCCATTGTCTTGATCGGGTTCATGGGTGCGGGAAAATCATCTGTCGGCCGAACCCTGGCGCGAATGGCCGGCCTGCCGCGCTTCGATACCGACGAGATGGTTGCGGCACGATTCGGCCTCACTATCTCGGAGATTTTCGAGACGCATGGCGAAGAGAAGTTTCGGGACGCGGAAACCGAGGTGCTACGGAACCTGGCTGACAAGAGAGGTGCCGTCATTACGACCGGCGGTGGCATCGTCCTGCGACCGGAGAATGTTTTTCAGCTCCGAAAGCTGGGGAGTATCGTCCATCTGTGGGCTGACGAAAAAACGCTCTTCCAACGGGTTGACCGGCGGCGGACCCGGCCCCTGTTGCGAACGGAAAATCCTCGGGCCACGATGAACGAGTTGTTGCGAGTGCGGCTGCCACATTACCGGCAGGCGGCCGATGTTGAAATCGACACCTCCGTTTTGACGCATGATGAAGTGGCGAAGAAAATCCTAACGAGTCTCGAAAAATTGTGATTGGAGCCCCATCCAATACGTCGATCGAAAACGTTGAGCCGGTAAAACGGAGAATCGTCACTTACGCGAAGACGCTCGGGTTCGATTCCTGCCGAATCGCGAGGGCGGCTTCGCCACGCCACGCCGAGGAATTTCGCGGCTGGCTGCGCGCCGGCGCGGCGGGCGAGATGCAATGGATGGACCGCGGCGCGGAGAAGCGATGCGACCCCCAACTGGTCCTGCCGGGCGTGCGCTCCGTTGTCGTCGTCGCCTTGAACTACTGGCAGGGCGACGAACCGCCGCGACAAAGCGCGGGCGCACAGGGTCGGATCGCCCGCTATGCCTGGGGCGACGATTACCACGACCTGATGCTGGAGAAACTGGAGCCGCTCAGCGTGTTTCTCAGGGAACTGGGCGGGACCCAAAAGTGTTACGTGGATACCGGCCCGGTTCTCGAGCGGGATCACGCGGCCGAGGCGGGCACCGGCTGGCATGGCAAGAGCACAATGCTGATCGATCGGAAGCTTGGGACCTGGTTTTTTCTGGCGGAGATTTTGACGACCCTCGATTTGCCAAGCGATGCGCCCCAGGAACCGCGCTGTGGCAGTTGCCGGCGTTGCATCACCGCGTGCCCAACCGGCGCCATCACGGAGCCGCACTGGCTTGACGCGCGCCGCTGCATTTCCTACCTCACGATCGAGCTCAAGGGTTCGATTCCACTTGAATTGAGGCCGCTCATTGGCGACCGCATTTATGGCTGCGACGATTGCCTGGACGCTTGTCCGTGGAATCGTTTTGCTTCGGTCTCGCGTGAGGCCACGTTGGCCGCCCGGCCCGCGATCAGGATGCCTTTGCGCGATTATTTGGCGCTCGATGACGCAAGGTTTCGCGACCTTTTCCGCCGGTCCCCGATCAAGCGGATCAAACGCCGCGGCTTCCTGCGCAATGTTTGTGTAGCGCTGGGAAATATCGGCGATGAAGGGGACCTGGACGCCCTGGAACGAGCGGCGGCGGATCCGGAGCCGCTCATTGCCGAACATGCGGCCTGGGCGATCCAGGAAATTCGGGTGCGTTTCCTCGGCCAGCGAAATTTTTCGCCCTCCGGCTAAACGCTTGAATCCAAGCGATCTCGTAGTTGCATCTCACCAGAGATGAGCGTCAATATCGGCCAAAATAGGCTGATCCAATGGAAACTGTAATTTGGGAGTGAACGACATTTGCTATCCAAGGTCTTAAAGAGTCCAATTCCGATCGGCCCAAGCGATCCCCCAACTCAAATGCATCAAGTTGCCACCCCCGCAGTCACGCCCCGAAAGAAACGCTCCCGGCGGAAGCGCTACATTATTTTTGGTGCGATCGGCCTGCTCGTGCTTTGGATCGTGGTCGGATCGATCCTGGGCAAGCGCGAGAAGCCGATCCCGGTGACGACCGAGAAAGCCATCCGCAAAACGATTGTCCAAACTGTCTCGGCCACGGGAAAGATACAGCCGGAGACGGAAGTGAAAATTTCACCTGAAGTAGCCGGGGAGATTACGGATTTGCCGGTGGAGGACGGCAAAGTGGTGAAGAAGGGCGATTTGTTGATGAAGATCAAGCCGGATTCCTACAAGGCGTTGCTCGAGCAGCAGCAGGCCGCCATCAGCTCTGCGAGGGCGATGAATCTTCAGGCGAAGGCGACTCTGGCCAAAACCGAGCAGGATTTGAAGCGGTCGCAGGATCTCTTTGCCAAGAAAATGATTTCGGAATCGGACTATAACGCCGCTCAGGCCGCGCGCGATGTCGCGAGTTCGACCTACGATAGCACGGTGCATGAAATCGAGCGGGCGGAGGCCGGCTCCAGCCAGGCGCGCGACCAACTCTCCAAGACAACCATCTATTCGCCGATCAACGGGACAGTGACCGTCCTGAACAGCAAGCTCGGTGAGCGCGTCGTCGCGACCAACCAATTCGCGGGCACGGAAGTCATGCGCGTCGCTGATCTCGGCAGCATGGAAGCGCAGGTCGACGTGAACGAGAACGACGTCGTCAACGTCAAGGTCGGCGACAAGGCGTTGGTCACGATCGACGCCTACGGCGAGCGCAAGTTTCACGGCACGGTGGTGCAAATTGCCAATACCGGTAAGACCAGCGGCACCGGCACACAGGAGGAAGTGACCAATTTCGAAGTGAAGACGCACATCGACGATAACGACGTCCGATTGCGTCCCGGGCTGAGTTGCACAGCCGACATCCAGACCAACATGGTCAAGGACGTCGTGGCCGTGCCAATGCAAAGCGTCACGGTGCGGACCGGCGATAGCAACCTGAGCCCGGAGGAGATTGAAAAGCGCAAACAGAAACAGGCCGCGAGCAACCAGGGAGACAACGCGGCCGAGCTAACCAATCAGAAACTCGAAAAGAAAACCGAGAAAGAAGAGCGCGAGAAAATCAACAAGGGCGTTTTCACGATGGGCCGCGATGGGAAAGCGCACTGGGTCAAGGTCACGACCGGAATCGCCGATGACACCTACATGGAGATTAAGAGCGGCGTCCAGCCGGGGGATGACGTCATCTCGGGCAGCTACAGCGCGATCAGCCGCAAGTTGAAAGACGGAGCCAAAGTCGTCATCGACAAGGAAACGACCACCACGAAATAGCCGCGTTCGGCGTTCGCCACGCCTGCGGCCAGGGATTATGCTCAACACGGATACGATTCGACCGCGCGGTCCGATCGTCATCGACATCGAGAACATCACGAAGCATTACGTGATGGGCGAGGAGACGGTCCACGCTTTGCGCGGCGTCACTCTCCAGATCCATCGGAACGAGTACCTTGCCATCATGGGGCCGAGCGGCAGCGGCAAGTCGACTCTCATGAATATGCTCGGTTGCCTCGACACGCCGAGCTCGGGTCGGTACGAATTTAACGGAAAGGATGTTTCCGCGATGAACGATGATGAGCTGGCGACGATTCGGAATCATGAGATCGGATTCGTTTTCCAGACGTTTAACCTGTTGCCGCGTTCCACCAGCCTGCGCAATGTCGAGCTGCCGTTGATATACGCGGGCATCGACGCCGAAGTGCGCGAGGAACGCGCCGCCGATAGTTTGCGCGCGGTCGGTTTGGGCGACCGCCTGCAGCACAAGCCTAACGAGTTGTCCGGCGGTCAACGCCAGCGCGTGGCGATCGCGCGGGCCCTGGTGAACAATCCTTCCATCATCCTGGCGGACGAGCCGACCGGAAACCTGGATTCGAAAACTGGCGAAGAGATCATGGCGCTGCTGGAGAACCTCTACCAGGAAGGCAACACGATCATTCTGGTGACGCACGAAGCGGACATCGCGCGGCATGCCCGGCGGATCGTTCATTTGCGGGATGGATTAGTCGAAAGCGATGCCACCGCCGAACAGCCGGAGATTGAGACGCTGGCCTTTACGTAGAGTTATGAAGCGCTTCATCTACGAGCTAAGCGAAAGCTGGAAAATCGCGTTCGCGCAGATGCAGTCCAACAAGACGCGCTCGATGCTAACTGCGCTCGGCGTAATCATCGGCATCGTGGCCGTGACTTTGATGGGCACCGCCATCACCGGCATCCAGACGGGTTTCGACAGGAGCATGTCGATCCTGGGAGATGACGTCCTCTACGTCAGCCAGTTCCCCTGGGCGCGGGTGAACGACTGGTGGAACTACCGCGATCGGCGCGAAATAAAGACAGAATATGCCGAGCCGTTGAACCGGATGATCGCGGCGACCCCAAACTCGAACCTCCTTCTCGCGGTGCCGACTTCGAGCATTACAAAAAGCGTGAAGCGCGGCGATAACCAGGTCACGGGTATTCTCATCCAGGGCACGACGGCCGATTATCCGCTCATCTCGGTGGTCGATTTCAACGAGGGACGTTTCTTCAACGAGGTGGAAAACAGGGCGGCCGGCAATGTCTGTCTCCTTGGCTACGATGTCGCCGATGCTCTTTTCCCTTCGGAAAGCCCGATCGGAAAAGAAGTGCAGATCAGCGGACAACAATTTCGGGTCCTGGGCGTCGGGGCGCGGCAGGGCTCGTTTCTTGGCCTCTTCAGCCTGGACTCGATCGTGATTGTTCCGTTGCCGACGTTTAAGAAATTCTTCAGTGCCAAGAGCGAATCGGACGTTCGGGTGAAGGTGCGTGACAAGCTGAAGCTGGCGGACGCGAAGGATGAATTGACCGGCCTGATGCGGCGGGTCCGCGCCCTGCCGCCGGAAAAGAAAAACGATTTCGACATCAACGAGCAGCAGGCCTTCAAGAGCACTCTCGATCCCGTGAAGAATTCGATCGCGCTGGCCGGCCTTTTTATCACCGGCCTTTCTCTTTTCGTTGGCGCCATCGGAATCATGAACATCACCTTCGTGAGCGTGAAGGAGCGAACCAAGGAGATCGGGACGCGCAAAGCGCTGGGCGCGCGCCGTCGCACGATCCTGCTCCAATTCCTCATCGAATCGACCTCGCTCTGCATTCTCGGCGGACTGATCGGCCTGACCTTCGCCTATGCGATGTGCTTCGCGATCGCGACCGCGTTTCCGTCGTTTCCCGTCCAGTTTTCGGTCGGTCTCGTGCTGATCGGCATGTTTGTTTCGGTCTTTACCGGCTTGGTATCTGGTTTCGCTCCCGCCTGGTCGGCCTCACGGCTCGATCCGGTGACCGCGCTTCGATACGAGTAAATACGACCTATGCAGTTCCGCGAAATAATTTCCATGGCTCTCCAGTCGTTAGGCGCAAACAAACTGCGCTCGGGACTGACGATGGTGGGCATCACGATTGGGGTGTTTTCGGTCATCTCCGTGATGACGGCGATCGGCGCGCTCCAAACCTCGATCGAAAGCGGCATCAGCTTCCTGGGCTCCAACATTTTCCAGTTTGCCAAGTATCCCGTCAGCGGCGGCCAGGGAGGCCGGAATGCGCAGAAGTACGAAAACCGTCGCAATATCACCTACGCCCAGGCCCTCCGGTATCAGCAGTTGATGGAAGGAATCGCGCGGGACGTCTGCCTCAAGTGTTTCGACTTCAAAGGTCAATGCACCTACAACGGATTGAAGACGCCGCCCGCGTTGACTGTCGCGGGGTCGAACAAGAGTTTCCTCGCGGCGAATTCCTATTCGCTCGGTTACGGCCGCAATCTCACCGACGAAGATGTCGACCTGGCGCGCAGCGTGATCATGATCGGCAAAACAATTGAAAAGAACCTCTTTCCCCATGAATCGCCTATCGGGAGAGTGATCAAAATAAACGGGCACCCGATGACGGTGATCGGGGTTCTGGCGGAAAAGGGATCCGCCTTCGGCCAGAGCCAGGACGACATTTGTGTCATTCCTATCACCCGCTTCTTCGAGAATTTTGGATCGGCCAAGCGGACGGTAAATATCGCCACCCAATCATTCTCGGCCGAAACCTATAATCGCACGCTCGACAAAGGTATCGGCGCGATGCGCCTGGCCCGTAGCCTGAAACCGAACCAGCCGGACGACTTCGAAATTTATTCGAACGACTCCCTCAAAAGCGCCTTCGCCTCGGTGGCCGACGTGGTCCGCATTGGCGCGTTTGTGATCAGCCTTATCGCCCTCATTGCCGCCGGCATCGGGATCATGAACATCATGCTGGTAAGCGTGACCGAGCGGACGAAAGAGATCGGGATTCGCAAATCGATCGGCGCCAAGAGTCGCGACATATTGCGGCAATTCCTGACCGAAGCTGTTTTCATTTCGGAAGCAGGAGGCATCGTCGGCATTATTCTGGGCGTCCTCGGCGGCGACCTGTTGGCCGCGTGGCTTCAGGCCGACCTGATCTTTCCCTACGGATGGGCGCTCGCGGGATTGGTGGTCTGTTCGGCCATCGGCATTGGTTTCGGCTTTTATCCAGCCTACCGCGCCGCCGCCCTCGACCCGATCGAAGCCCTTCGCTTCGAGTAGAACGACTGGACCGGCCTGCCCTCAGGCCGGAGAGATTGATTTCACCGCTTTCCGCACCGGCACGAGGGCGTGCCGGCTCCAAGGACACGAGGCGTGCCAGGTCCAATCTCCCCCAAGGCACGCAACTTGCGCTTGCTTTGCTTTGACATGCTCCGCGCTCCTTCTATCCTCGGCCTTTTCGCTCGCTACCGCCGTGCCTGCTTCCCAAGAATCTCCCGCCGGGACAGCGTCTAGCGTTCTTCTCGTCGAAGAATACGATGCGCTGGCGTCCGCCATCACTTCGGCGCTGAAGAAATTCGCGCCAAGCCATCGCGTTCGGGCGGTTGAATCCCTGGCTGAAGCGGAGGCGAGTGTGGCCGAAACAAGCCCGCAGCTCCTGATTGTCGATTTCGATCCGCCGCGTTCCGATGCGATCGAATTCCTCGGGAGGATTTCCGGGGCCAATCTCAACGCGCGCTTTCTGGCGATCGCCTCCGGTGTTCCGCCGGAGCTGAACGCCGAACGCTACGGGCCAAACGCGATTCAATTCATCGAGAAACCTTTCGAGTTGTCGGAATTCGGGGCCGCGGTTCAGGCTCTGCTCGGTCCGTGGACAAAATCCGATTCAGGCGACTCCCGCGGAACGCTGCGCGATCTCAACGTCCGGGATCTTATTCCTTTGCAATGTCTCAACTCGGCCACGGCGGTCCTCCATCTTCGATCGGCGGACGAACGCACCGGCGAAATCCATTTTCTCGACGGCCAGATTGTCCATGCGGTGGCGGGGAATTTTACCGGCGCCGGCGCGTTGCACCAGATGATGCGCTGGAAGAGTCCTCGCGCCCGGGAGACAGAGCGGGTAATCGATGCGCCTCGAACCATTCATGGCTCGTGGTCGCTCGTCCTTCTCGAGGCGCTGCGGAAGACGGCTGCGGTGGTCGAGAAACCGCCGGTGCCACCTGTTTCCCCGGTCGTGATAGAGCCACCGCCGAAGAAGGCGGCCAAAGCGGGCAAGAAGATTGTCATCATCGACGATACCGAAATGCTCCTGATCTTCGCGGAAGATGCGCTCGCGACCGCGGATCCGAGTTTGCAAATCACGACTGCTTTTACCGGCAGCGAAGGTGTCCGGCGCGCCGAGGTCATGATTCCTGACCTCGTCCTCCTGGACTACAGCCTTCCCGATCTGCGGGGCGATCAGGTGTGCGAACGGCTTTTGAAAAACGAAGCCACGGCGCGAATTCCGATTGTAATGATGTCGGGCCACGTTTCGGAAATGGACGCGGCGGCGCGGAAATACCCGAACATTGTCGCCACGATCGCCAAGCCGTTCATGTCTGATTCGCTGGTTGCGCTGGTCATGGAAACGCTGGCGAAAGGACCCGTGCCTCTGGGCGTTCCTGCTCGCCAGGGAAATGGGAAAAAACCGGCGAAGAAAAATGGGGCCAGTCTGGCCAAAGAGAGCGCCGAAAAGGCAGCCCGTCCGGGGCCACCCACGCCGCCAATTCCCGCCGAGACAATCTCACCTCCCCCAGCGCCGACCGTTGATCCGCCCCGGCCGGCGCCACCCCCTGTTCCTGACGAACCGATTTCCGCGGCCTCGAAAACTGCCGTCGCCCACCCTCTTCCACCATCAGTTGCTGCATCTGCGCCGCCGCCCCCTTTCGCGGGAGCGCTTTCATCGCCACCAATAACAACCGTCACCCAGCCCCGACCGCCATCTCCTGCGCCAACGCGGCTCGCTGCTTCGAATGGGAGCTCGGTTGTACTCGGGCTTGGGATGGAAGTCATCGCGGTCCAATTCACGCCCCGTTTTCAAATCGGAACAATTCGGGCGCGGCCGACCGCGTCGACTTTGTCGCTCACCCACTCGTCGGCGCCCGCGGAGAATCTTCTCGCCGGTTTCGAAATTGGGCCGGTCGAGCTCGATTCACAGGGCCGCATTCAGACGATGCGCGTGGTGCCGACGCGGCGGCCGGCGATGCCGATCCAGGCGCGAAATGGTTTCGAGATCAACGATATTGCGCTCGTAAACCAGAATGCCTCCATCCAGCTCACCTCCGGTCAGGCCGCGCCGATGACCATGCAGCTGATAGCAATGTTCAAGGTGGCGGGAGTAGAGTTATCGGATCGATTTGAAGTGGCGCAGCTCGTTCTGCAACCGGCCGGAAGCCGCGTGCGCGTCACGCTGGATCCTCAATCCCGTCCCGCCGCCGGCACCGAATTCGAAACTGCCCAGGTGCGACTCGATTCTTCACACCGCATCGCCGAGTTCGTTTTGAACGCCGCGTAGAACGAGTCAGAAGAGGCGCGCCGACTGGGACGCCTTCATGATTAATGGTGGAAGAAGTCCTGTAGCCGTCGCCCTGTGGGCGACGTTTTTGCGATCAACGTCATTCTCACGCTTCGCGCAGCGAAGCGGCTACAGAAGAGCACTCTGATCGCAGGGCTGATCGAGCGGCGCGGCTACAGCGCTACTCCAAGCCGACCGCGCGAAAGGTTTGGTCGACGTACCGAAGATGAACGTCGAGTGAACAGAGCGCATCGATCTCCGATTCGGAAAGCCGCGCAGAGATCTCCGGCTCGCGCTTGGCGTTCTGCGCGAATGATTCGGCGCCTTTCCATGTTTTCATGGCCGCGCGCTGCACTGCTTCGTACGCGCTCTTGCGTTCGGCGCCCGCGCGCGTCAAAGCCAGGAGAACCGACTGGCTGAAGTAAAGTCCCTTGCTCAGCTCGAGATTCTTTTGCATCCGCTCGGGATAAACCTGCAAACCCTGCACCAGCTCGGTTAGCTTCGTCAGCATGTAATCGAGGAGAATGGAGGAATCCGGCAGGATGATTCGCTCCGCGCTCGAATGACTGATGTCCCGCTCGTGCCAGAGCGCGACGTTCTCCAGGCCCACGATCGCGTTTCCCCGGAGCACGCGCGCCAGGCCGCTCAAGCGTTCGCCCGTGATGGGGTTGCGCTTGTGCGGCATCGCCGAGCTTCCTTTCTGGCCCTCGGCAAAAAACTCTTCCACCTCAAGGACTTCGGTGCGTTGCAAATGACGGAATTCAGTCGCCCAGCGATCGATGCTGGAGGCAATCAGGGCCAGGGTTGTGCTAAATTCCGCGTGCCGATCGCGCTGGATGATTTGGGTGGAAATGTTGGCGGCCTTCAGACCGAGCCGTTCGCACACCTTGCGTTCGATCGCCGGATCGAGATGGGCATGCGTTCCAACCGCGCCGCTGAGCTTTCCGACACGGACGCGCTCCCGGGTTTGGGCCAACCGTTCTTCGGCCCGGCCAAATTCATCGAACATCAGTGCGAGCTTCAGTCCGAATGTGATTGGCTCGGCATGGATGCCGTGGCTCCGTCCGATCATCGGCGTCATCTTGTAACGGCGCGCCTGAGCGGCGACCTCCGTTCGCAACGCCACCAAGTTTTTCGTCAAAATGTCGATGGCCTCGGTCAACTGAACTGCCAGGGTGGTATCGAGAATGTCGGATGAGGTCAGCCCCTGGTGCATCCACCGCGCGGCCGGGCCGACCGACGCGGCCACGTTTTCCAGGAACGCAATGACATCGTGGTTCGTCCGTTTCTCTATCTCCGCGATCTCCGGAATCGAGAACCGCGCCCGTTTCCGGATATCGGCAGCGTCCTCCTTTGGAATCTGGCCAAGCTCAGCCATCGCTTCGCAGGCCAGGGTCTCGATCTCCAGCCAGATTTCGAATTTGCGCTCATCCGACCAAAGCTGGCGCATCTCCGGCCGGGAATAACGGGCGATCACTGGGGCAAGATAAAAGCGGGAAGGGAAACGGAAAGCGTTTTGTACGCAAAAAGCGCCGCTTCAGCGGATTGACCGCTTAAGCGACGCTTTTCGGAAAGCTTTTTTGAAAACCGATTAGCAAACGCGGGCGCGCGTGAAGCGGCCGTTGTTTTCCACTCGGACCTGGCCGCTCCCCAGCAGATCAGCCACGGCTGCGACGGTTTCCTTGGTGTTTTTGGTGCAGGAACTCACCGCCAGGATGAGATCGCCCAGTGAAAGTGTGCGCGGCTTGAGGATTTGATTGGTCTTTTTCATAGAGGTTGCACCCTCTTTTGGAGCAAATCGGGTGCCAAACTGCTAAGTGAGACCGTTCACCAAAGGAATTGTTCATCGGAACGAACGTGCCGAACGCAAAATGGCCAAGGCGGCTGACACAAGTGTCAGTTTCTGAACAAATCCGTATCAACGCGAGTTGCCGGAAGGCCGCGCCGTCAGGCGCATCACAATGAAGTAGAGAAGCGTCAAAACGACAATCGCAATCAGGACGTAATGGAAGTTTTGGCTTTGCTTCACGGCCGTCACGAGCGCCCCGACATTTTTTGATTCGACCATCTCTCTCGTGATCACGGTCTGGCCGAACCACGCCAGGACCGAGCACCAGACTGCCGAGCCAACGATCGTCATCAGGCTGAACTTCACGAAGTTCATTCGAATTAGGCCGGCGGGGAACGAAATGAGATGCCGGATGACCGGGAGCAGGCGCGCGAAAAAGATTCCGCCCAGCTCGTAGCGGCGGAGCCAGCGCTCGGCTCGTTCGAGTTTCGATTCGTTGATGAAAAAATAGCGGCCCCAGCGGGCGATGACCACCCGACCGAGCCAAAGCGCCACCCAATAACTCGCTGCCGCCCCCAGCCATGAGCCAAATGTTCCCGCCGCCACGACGCCGTAGACATTCAGCTTCCCCTCAGCCGCGAGAAACGCCGCCGGCGGAATGACCAGCTCGCTCGGCACTGGAAAGATCGAGCTTTCCATCGCCATCAGGGCAATGATTCCGAAATAGCCCCAGTCCTGGACCCAACCAAACCAGATTTCGAGAAGGTGATGCATGCGAAGGTGTCAGATTTGGGATTTCGAAGTTTCGATTTCGGAATTAGCCTGAGCATTCCGTCGCGCGTTAGTTCAATCTGAAATCGGCAATCTGCAATCTTAAATTCCTCTATGTCGATTTATCGCCGCGTCCTCGCTTATTACCGACCGTTTTCGGTGCAAACGGTGCTGGGACTCGTTCTTTCGCTCGCCGCCATCGCCTTGAGCCTGCTCAGGCCATGGCCGTTCAAGATCATCGTCGACGATGTCCTGGCGCGGAATCCGCAGGCCAGGTTCGGTAATTCACCCAATCTCATCCCCCTGCTCTGCCTCGCCTTCGTCGCGATTCAACTTCTCTGGGGCCTGCTCAATCTCGCCAGCAATTACCTGTTTGTGAAGGTCGGCCTGCAGGCCCTGCTGAAACTGCGCACGGATCTTTACGCATACCTGCAATCGCTCTCGTTGAAATATCACGATGCCCGACGCTCGAGCGATTCCAGCTTCCGCGTCGCGTACGATTCGCAATCGATCCAAACGATCTACAACAAAGGCTTCACGAATATTTTCGGCTCGATCATTACGCTGATCGGAACGTTCATGATCATGCTACGGATGGATTGGCAGCTTGCTTTGCTCTCGCTCGCCATCGTGCCTCTTCTCTTTGCCTCGATTTATTTTTTCGCGCATCGCATCCGGACGCAGTCCACTTCGATCCAAGAACAAGACAGCGCCATGCTCGCCCAGGCCCAGGAAGGATTGGGCGCGATTCGCATGGTCCACGCGTTCGGACGCGAAGATTTCGAGGTCTCGCAATTTCACCAGCGCGCGACCGAAAGTCTCCAGGCCAATCTGCGCCTGACCCTGACCAACGTGAACAGTGCCCTCGTTATCGGCACGCTCATCGCGGTCGGCACCGCCGCCATGTATTACGTCGGCTCGCTCCACGTGCTGCGGGGCACGCTGACCCTGGGCTCGCTCCTCGTCTTCAGCGCGTATCTCCTGATGCTGTATCAGCCCCTCGAATCGCTCACCTACACCGCCTGGGCAATGGAAGGCGCGACGGCCGGCGCGCGGCGTTGCTTCGAGGTGCTTGATCGCGCGGACGATGTCGTCGACGCGCCGGACGCGAGGGAAATCAGCGAAACAACCGGCGCGCTTGGTTTCCAGAGCGTCGCTTTCAGCTACGGGTCGGAGCGGCCAGTTCTGCGCGACATCGGCCTCTCGATTTCGCCGAACCAGATCGTCGCCCTTGTCGGCGGGACGGGCGCCGGCAAGAGCACGCTTTTGAGTCTCGTTCCGCGCTTCTACGATCCGAACGCCGGCACGGTCACGCTCGACGGCCACGATCTGCGCGCCATCACCAAGAAATCGTTGCGCGCCCAGATCGCGATCGTTTTGCAGGACACCCTGCTCTTCTCCACCACCATTCGCGAAAACATCGCCTACGGCCGCCCCGACGCGACCGACGAGGAAATCCGCGAGGCTGCCTGCCGTGCGCAGGCCGATGAATTCATTAGCCGCTTACCCGCCGGCTACGACAGCCCGGTCGGCGAACGCGGCGGCCATCTCAGCGTCGGCCAGCGGCAGCGCATCGGAATTGCGCGCGCGTTTTTGAAAGACGCGCCGATTCTGCTTTTGGACGAGCCTACTTCCGCGCTCGATCCCACCACCGAAGCTGCCATCATGGAAACCATCAAGGATCTGATGCAAGGCCGCACTACCCTCATCGTTACGCACCGGCTCGCGACTATTCACGGTGTCGACCGGATCGTTGTGCTCGAGAATGGCCGCATCGTCGAGCAAGGGACGGGTCCCGACCTGGTCGCGAGAGGTGGTGTCTACGCGAAGCTCTATGCGTCAGGCAATTATCCTTCCTGATCCGATTTGTTTCATATGAGCAACGTTAACAGCGAGCGGCGGGTCGAGCAGGATTGGTGGAAGGAGCCTATCCCGCCCAACGTCATCTTTGGCGAAGGGTTTTATTGCGAGAGCGCCCAGATTTTTCGCCACCTCAAGAGCAAAGCCCCGCGCGCCGTCGTTCTCGGGAATCACGTCTCGTGTTATGCCGGTTGTTCCTTTGCCATCGGCGTGAACGGCAGCTGTTCCGTGGGTGATTTTACCCTGCTGAATGGCGCCCTCGTCATGGCCGAGGAACGAATCGAAATCGGTTCTCACTGTCTTATCTCCTGGAACGTCGGCATCGCCGATTCCGATTTTCATCCGCTCGCGCCCGCCCAGCGCATCATCGACGCGCATGCCCTCGCTCCATTTTTGAAGGACCGCCCGCCGCGTCCGAAGCTCCGCACCATGCCCGTTATCATTTCCGACAACGTCTGGATCGGCATGAACGCCGTGATTTTGAAAGGCGTGACCATCGGCGAAAATTCCGTTGTCGCTGCCGGCGCTGTCGTCACCAAAAGCGTCCCCGCCAACGTCGTCGTGGCCGGCAATCCAGCGGTGGTAACAAAGGAACTAACCCACTCCTGAGATCCGAGCCGCCAATCACATGCAAAAACCAAATCTCTTGCGAAGCATCGGCGCCATCGTTCTAGGATTCGTCGCCGTTGTCGTCCTTTCCCTCGGGACTGACGAGGTGTTGCACATCCTCAACATAGGACTCGTCTTTGGGACTGCGGTGGCGGTTGCTACGATCCCCATGCACCTAGGCCCGGCCTGGTACCCCATTTCCATTGCCGCCACTGCTCTGCCCTGCGCCTGGATCGGCGGGGCACTCTATCGCGGCGACCAGATCAGCAGCTAAGTCCGAGATCGTTTCCGCTCTGCGAGATGAACTCAACACTTCGCAGAAACGTCCAACGTCCAACGTTCAACATCCAACGTTCAACTCCAGAGCAGGCAGCTTCGAAACTTTTCCTAGTTCCTCCTCTTCCCGGTAAGTTCCTTCAGCGTTCAAGGACTACCAGCCTTGCTGTGCTGCTCGCTCTCTTACTTCGACGTTGGACGTTGGACGTTGAACGTTGGACGTTTCCCCTCCTCCGCCGACATTCGACGTTCGGAGTTCCGCATTCAGCGTTCTCCCTTTCTTCCGCGTCTTCGCTCTCATGAAAAAAAAGCGCATAATCGTGATGGGTTTCATGGGCAGCTGTCCCATCGCCGGCGTCATCTGGCAGCACCTTCATTACATCGTCGGCCTGCAACGCCTCGGGCACGACGTTTTCTACATCGAAGATTCCGCCCGTCTTCCGTATAACCCTGACACCTTCGAGGTAAACAACGAGTTCGATTACGCCGCCCGCATCCTCGGCCATCTCGCCACCGAGTTTGGCTTCTCCCGGCGCTGGAGCTTTTGCGCCCGCTACCTCCCCGGCAATCCCACCGCCGGCCTGCCTCTTAGCCGAATTCGCCAGCTTTACCACGAAGCCGACGCCATCCTCAATGTCTGCGGCACCCAGGAATTCAATCCCGACCTCCTTGCGAGCGATCGTATCCTTTATATCGAGAGCGATCCTGGCGTCGAACAGATCAAGGTCGATCAACAGAACAAATCCACGATCAAATATCTTCGGCGCCACCACGCCTTGTTCTCCTTCGGCGAGAACGTCGGAACCGAGGCCTTTCCCGTTCCCACCCACAAGTTGAAGTGGCTTCCCACCCGCCAACCCATCGTCACCGATCTCTGGAAAACAAATCGTCGTCCCCTGCCCGCCGCCGTCTTCACTTCCGTTGCCAATTGGTCCACCAGCGGATTGAAAGACATCGAGTGGCGCGGCGAGAAATATTTGTGGAGCAAATCGAAAGAATTCCTCCGTTTCGTGGCCGCCCCCAAACGCGCCGGCGAAACCTTCGAGCTGGCCACCGACATCAAGGACGAAAAGACTCGCGCCAGATTCCTTCGCCACAGCTGGCGTTTCCGCGCCCCGCACGATCTCAGCGCCGACTATCGTCTTTATCGCGATTACATCCGCCGCTCAAAAGGCGAGTTTACCGTGGCGAAGGACCAGTATGTCAGGCTGAACACCGGTTGGTTCAGCGACCGCAGCGGCTGCTACCTTGCCGCCGGCCGTCCCGTTATCATCCAGGAGACCGGCTTTACCCGAGTCTACGGCGGCGGCCGCCACGGCCTCATCGCCTTCCAGTCCTTAGGCGAGATCGCCGAAGCCGTGAAAGAGATCAACGCCGATTACACCCGCCATTCCTTGGCCGCCCGCGAAATCGCCCGCCAATTCTTCGAAGCCGAAAAAGTTCTAAAATCGCTCCTCGAACGTGCCGGGATTTGAAGAAGAAATTTGGACAGGATTGACCGGATTTATTGGATTTGGGTTGTAGCGTCCGCTGTCCTCAGGGGAACCGCCCGCTGAAGACGTCCCTCGATGCGCTGATGACAGCGCACACTACAATGCCCTCACCCCCGTCCGCGGAGTTCTTCAATCCCGTTAATCCTGTCTGTCTCTTCCCGACCGTCGGGACCCAGGGCTGTAGCCGGGATCGTCGATCCCGGCCGCCTATGTCACCGGGTTGACGCTTTTTCGGACAAGCCGTAGCTGATCGCATTCTCGCGGGCGTAATATGTTATCTTTGAAGTCTCACCATGTCGGCATCTACTCCAATCCCCATGGCGGATCGGCGGAACGCGATGTAGTGGAACTATGAAATGCATCACCCGAGTCTTGATCGGATTCGGTTGCTTGTGCGCCGGCGCTCTGGCTCCGGCGACGGCTGTGGCATCACCAACGAAGCAAATAGAAGCAATCACGGATAAATTGCGCACGCCGGCGGAAGGAAGCGCCGAGCGGGAGGCCATCCTGGACGGACTCCGCCGACATTGGCAGGCGAGTCGAAATCCAGACGACGGCAAAACCTACCAAGGGAGAATCACATTTCACGTCGGTTACTTGAAGGTCCACAATGGGTGGGCCTGGGTATATGCCGACCTGCGTTCGTCCCTCCCCAAAGAGCGCTTCCCGGAGAACAGTGGCTTCCTGTTGCAGCTCAAGGCGCGGCGATGGGAGGTGATGAAGATGCCTCCGATGGATGATAACGGGGATGGAGCTTTCAAGCCTAGTCCCGGTGATCTGGAGGGAATCAGAAAAATGTATCCATCGATTGCTACCGACATCATCCCGGTGGAGAAGCGCCGATAGAGCCGGCCGGCATCGGTTATTCTTATGTTCGGTTTATGACTTTCCGCTTTGATTTTCTTTACCTGATCGGGGCCGCCCTGTTTTTCTACACCGGTTATCACCAGTTTTACTTGCGGCGGAATGTTGATCAGCTCGAGCGTTCAGGAAAATTGACCCCGGAGGCCGCGATCCGAGTTCGGAAAAAACCGATGCGCTTGATTGGCTGGATGTGCTTTTTCGCGGGGGCAGGGTTTGTTTTTCTCAGCTTCGTGCGTTTGTGATCGCAAAGCACTTCACCCGATGCAGACAGAGATCCGGCAAACCCTTGTCATTCCCGCCCACAACGAAGAAGCGCTGTTGCCGCGGTTGCTCGATACCATCGACGTCGCGCGGACGCGCTATTCCTTTGGCGCGGATGCCATCGAAGTGATCGTTGCGGACAACGCGTCGACGGATCGCACCGCTGAGATTGCGGCGGCCCGGGGCTGTCGGGTGGTCTCGGTCGCGAAGCGCGCGATTGCCGCGGCCCGCAACGGAGGCGCCGCCGGCGCGCGGAGCCCGATCCTGGCGTTCACGGACGCGGACATGCAGATTCATCCCGATACCTTTGACGGGATCGAACGCGCGCTGTCGAACGACCGCATTGTGGGCGGGGCCACGGGCGTGACGCTGGAACGCTGGTCGCTGGCGTTGGCCCTAACGTATGCAGCTTTTGTCCCGCTCGTCCTGGTGACCGGGATGGATACGGGCGTTGTGTTTTGTCGGCGGAACGATTTTGTAGCGGTTGGCGGGTACGACGAGAAACGACTTGTGGCGGAAGATGTGGCTTTTCTCTGGGCCCTGAGAAGGCTCGGTCGGTCTCGAAGGCAACAGTTGATTCGGCTCCGCTCGATGAAGGCAGTCGCCTCGACGAGAAAATTCGATCGTTACGGGGACTGGCATTATTTTCGAGATCTGCCCGGCACAGCACTCGCGTGGCTGCGGGATCGCAATGCCACCGGGGACTTCATTCGGAGATATTGGTACAACGATCGTCCGTAGTGAATGAAAGTCGAAAGTGCGGCTGGAATCTCTGCGCGCCGCTGGCGTTGTAGCGTGCGCTGTCCTCAGCGCATGTTTTTGAAATCTGAAAGGGAATATCCGCTGAGGACAGCGGACGCTACAAAGGGCGCTGACCTCAGGCTTCCGTCCTGTGGCCTCTGACTTTATCCTGAGCTCATGTTCCGCGCGGCATCGTCGGCATCGTTGTTGGCTTTCCTCGCGATCTGCGGCGTGGTCGTCCCGAAACTCGAACTGATCTATCATGTCCCATATGCGTTGATCATTCCGGTCTGTATCGGTGGCGCGTTGATCGGGCACATCGCACTCACTCGGGCTTTGCTTCGGCGCGAAGCTTGATCTTGTGGCCCGCCTCGCGCGATGCTCTTGCCGGGTTCCTGCTGCTCCATACTTTAGTTGAAACGATGGCGCACGATCACGATCATTCCGGGCATTCCCATTCACACGAGCCGCCAAGTAATAATGCGGCGTTTGTGATCGGGACGGTTTTGAACCTCGGGTTCGTGGGGGCGGAGGTTTTTTACGGACTGGCGGCGCATTCGCTCGCCCTTATTTCGGACGCCGGGCATAACCTGAGTGACGTTTTCTGTCTGCTGCTCGCCTGGGGAGCGATGCATCTGACGAAGTCGGCACCCACGAAACGCCGCACGTATGGATGGCGGCGATCCTCAATTCTCGCGGCGCTGAGTAACGCGGTAATTCTCCTGGTAGTGGTGGGCGGGATCACGGTCGAGGCGATTCGAAGATTTGCGCATCCGGAACAAGTGGCGGGCGGAACGGTGATGGCAGTGGCGGCGATCGGGATCGTGGTCAACACGATCTCCGCACTGCTCTTCATGGCGGGGCGGAAACGGGATTTGAATTTGAAGGGCGCGTTTTTGCACATGGCGGGAGACGCGGTGGTTTCAGTGGGCGTGGTGATCGCGGCGTTCGCCATGCGGATGACGGGATGGCATTGGCTCGATCCGGCGGTAAGTCTTGGCGTCGGCGCCGTGATTGTCTGGGGGACATGGGGACTGCTGCGGGAATCGATCAATCTGTCGATGGACGCCGTACCGGAAGGAATCGATCCGGATGCGGTGGAGAATTATCTGGAAAAACTTCCGGGCGTGACCGCGGTGCACGATCTGCATATCTGGGCGATGAGCACGACGGAGGTGGCGCTGACGGTGCACCTGGTGATGGCGGAACTACCGTGCAGCGATCTGTTCCTGCATGATGTCGGCGATGTGCTGCGCGAACGGTTCGGGATCGGACACGCGACGACGCAGATCGAGTGCGGTGATTGCGATCGCGATTGCCGGCAGGCCCCGGTTCACGTGGTTTAAAATTCCTGCTCCTGATCTTGATCCTGCTCATGATCCTTCCCTGAAGCGAACGGATTAGACCGAGATCAAGAGCAAGATTAGGATCATGAGCAGGAGAACCCGATGCCAAAGCGGGTTGCTTTATCGATCATCTGTTTCATCTTTGCGACTTTGCGATGAGGCGCTGGGCAATCTTATCAATTTCGTTGCTGTTCGCGGTTGACGCGCGGGCACAACAGAAAAGTCCACCGGAGCCGCCGGGCGACCAGAAGCCCACGCCTTCCCCGGTTGCTCAGGCTCCCTCTGTCATTGTCGCGCCGCCAGCCCGGCCGAATGGGCCGATCCAAAAAAGCCTGGTGCGCATCACGTCGACGGAAGTGGAACCGGACTATCGCGCGCCGTGGAACTCGGGCGGCGTGCAGCGCGGCATCGGCGCGGGATTCGTCATCGAGGGCAACCGGATCATGACGAACGCCCACGTGGTGAGCAACAGCCGCTACCTGACGGTCGAGCGGGACGGCGACCCGAACAAATATCCGGCGACAGTTTTATTTGTGGCGCACGATTGCGACCTGGCGCTGCTGAAAGTGGCTTCAGCGGATTTTTTCAAAAATATGGTGCCGCTAACTTTCGGCGGAATTCCGGAACTGGAATCGACGGTATCGGCCTACGGTTATCCCTTGGGAGGCGAGCGCATGTCGGTCACGACCGGCATCGTTTCTCGGATCGACTTCACGCTCTACACGCATTCGTCGGTCGACTCTCATCTCGCGATCCAGATCAGCGCCCAGATTAATCCGGGAAACAGCGGAGGGCCGGTCATGCAGGACGGGAAGGTGATGGGGGTCGCGTTTCAGGGTTACAGCGGCGACGTGGCGCAAGGCGTCGCCTATATGATTCCGACTCCGGTCATCCGGCGTTTTCTCCAGGACATCTCGGACGGGCATTACGATCGTTACGTCGATCTCGGGATCACTTACGCGAAACTTCAGAACCCGGCGCAGCGGCATTTCCTTGGTTTAAAAGATGACGATCGCGGCGCGCTCGTCGGGACGGTGATTGCGGCCGGCCCAGCCGCGAACAGCCTCCAGGCCGGCGACGTCCTGCTGGCGATCGACGATCACCCGATCGCGAGCGATGCAACGGTCGAGTTGGACGGTTCGCGGGTGGACATGCCGGAGGTGGTCGAGCGCAAATTCAAGGGCGACAAAGTGAAGCTCGATGTCTGGCGGGACAAGAAGCCGTTAACGGTGAACATCGAGCTTGGTTCGGTCTGGCCTTATCTTTATCTCGCCCACGGCTACGACGTGAAGCCGCGCTATGTGGTCTACGGCGGGCTGGTTTTCCAACCGCTCTCGCTCGACCTGATCGATGCTTATGCACCGACAGATGTGCGCATCCGGCATTACTTCGATTATTTCGTGATCGAGCAAATTTATCTCGATCATCCGGAAGTCGTCATCCTGACGAACATTCTGCCGGATCCGACCAATACGTATCTCGCGGCCTATCGCGCCAGCATTGTCGACGAAGTGAACGGGAAGAAAATCCGGAAACTAGACGACCTGGCGGCGGCGTTCGCGGAGAAAGCCGATCGATTTGTCGTGCGGATGATTGGCGATGGGCCGCCGCTCGTCCTCGACCCGAAAGAAGTGGAATCGGCACGGGAACGAATCAAGAAGCGGTACAACGTGCTCGTTGATCAGAACCTCGAGGAACAGCCGAGCAAGCCGACTCCGGCAGACCAGACGAAAAACTGATGAAGGCATTCTTCAATCCTGGTAGGGCGAGACTCTGTCGAGCCGCGGGCGTTGAACGCGCCAGGATCGGCTCGACGGAGTCCCGTCCTACCAAAAGAAGCGTAGGGCTCGCGATCGTCGCTCTTCTATTGCCGCTGACGGCATTCGCCGCGACGAAAGGTCCTGAGACGGTCGTGAAGCCGAAGGAACTTTCGCTCGTGCGCGTGAACGTGACCGGGCAGCCCTATGATTTCGTGCGGCCGTGGCAAAAGAAGGCGCCGTTTTCGAAGCGGGCGCTGGGCGCGGTCCTCCCCGGCGGTCGCGTGCTCGTGACGGCGGACCTGGTGGCGAACCAAAATTATGTCGAACTGGAACGCGCCGAATCGGGAGAAAAGACGGCGGCGAATGTTGTCGTGGTCGATTACGAATCGAATCTGGCGTTGCTCGAGCCGACGGATAAGAAATTTCTCGACGGACTGACACCCTTGCAACTGGCGCTGGACACCGTCGTGGGCGATCGCCTCGCTGCGTTGCAGCTTGAATCCACCGGCGCGCTCGTTCTGACGGAAGGGCTTGTGACGACGATCCAGATGACGCGTTACCCGGCGGACCTCGGCCAGTTCCTGACCTATCGCGTGAGCATGTCGCTGCAGTATCGCGACAACAGCTACACCGTGCCGCTCGTCAAGAACAACAAGCTCGCCGCGCTGCTCCTCCGGTTTGATCAGCGGACGCAGGTGGTGGATGCGATTCCAGCGCCGATCATCGCGCATTTCCTCAAGGACGCCGAAAAGCAGCCCTACCGGGGTTTTCCGGCGGCCGGTTTTGGATTTTTCCCGACGCGTGACCCGCAGTTGCGGAAGTTCGCGGAGGAAACGGGTAAACCCGCGGGCGTCTACGTGACCAGCGTCGATCCAAGTTCGCCGGCGGCGAAAGCCGGTTTGCAGGTGGGCGACATCGTGGTCAGCGTCGGCAACAACGAGATCGACCAAAACGGGAACTACGTCGATCCGCTCTATGGCAAGATTGAGTTCACGAATCTGATTACGGCCAAGGCATTCGCCGGTGACACGCTTCAGCTTCATATCCAACGCGCGGGAAAACCGATGCAAATGGATCTCGCCCTGACACATCGCAACGCCGACGACTACGTCATTCCGCCCTACAGCCTCGATCGCGCCCCGCTGTATTACGTTCTCGGCGGGTTGATCTTCGAGGAGCTTTCCCGCCAATATCTCCGCGAATGGGGCGCCAATTGGATGAAGGACGCGCCGCAACGGTTGGTTTACAAGGATCGCTTCCAATCGGAGCTTTATCCGGAGGGCAATCGGCGGGTCGTGGTGCTGACCCAGGTGCTGCCGGCCAACACGACGATTGGTTATGACGAGGTCGCGTATCTCACCGTGAGGAAAGTGAACGGCAAGGAAGTGAAATCGCTCGCCGACCTGGCGGGAGCCGTGAAGCAGCCGGTGGACGGATTCATCACCATCGAAACAGAAGAAGATCCGAAGCAGATCGCGCTCGATGCGAAGCAGGTCGACGCCGAAGCGGAAGCGCTGATGCAGAATTACGGTTTGCCGGCGCTGCAGCGGCTGGAATGAGCGATAGAGGTCCGGTTTGTTAGTCATCCCGAGCGCAGTCGAGGGATCCCGCGAAACGACGAGCGGCGGGGTCCTTCGACTCCGCTTCGCTCCGCTCAGGATGACACGTTAAACTGCCGATCCTAATTACTTACTCTTCGCTTCGCACCGGCCGCGAAGGGCGAGGTTGAGAAAGGAACTTTGCTACCTCCTCGGTATACACGTCGAACGGATTCCCCATGACGAGGAAGTCGCGGTTATCACAGGCGATTGAGTCCCAGTTAATCACATAGGGTTGATCGCTTTTCTGGAACCAGGCGACGGCCAGGGCGCGGCCGCAGGCGCGGGTGTTCGCGGGCGGATGAAAACTGGCAGCGGGATGCCGGACGCTGTTGTTCCATTCGCCAATCCTCTTCGCCGGTGTCACGCCGAAGAACAGCCCTTTTGCCGGGTCGATGTTGTGATACTCGAGGTCGAGGCTTTGCAGCCACGGGTCCTCCCACCCGATACCCTCGGATTCCATGAAAGCTTCGAGCAGCCATTTTTTGGTGATCCAATCGACGCCCCCAATGAGGGCTTCGGGTTTGCTGGTCAATGCTTCGAGCGTGAAGCTCCAGCTCTCGAGCAACCAATCCGTTTCTTCGTCCGTGCCGCCGAGATGGGCGCGCGCCAACTCGTAGAATTGCCATTGAATGTCGAGCGCGCCGATGGTCTTGCCATTCTCCAGGCGCACGATCCAGGCACCGGTCGCGTCGCGGGAGACGTCGCGCGTGCTTTGAACGGCATCGGCGAGAATAAAATTCTTTGGGAGCCGCCCGTCCTCGAGGAGCGACAGCACGCAGGCGGTCGTCCCGATTTTCAACGCCGTCGCAAACGGGCTCATGTTCGAGTCGCCGATGAGCAGATGAAGCCGGCGATATTTTCGATAATCGGCCAGCGGCTCATCGCGCGCGTTGATGATGGCACGGTTGAACTGCACCCACTGGTAGATGTCGTTGACGATGTGGTCGGCCCGCTGGCTGAGCTGGAAATCGACGTGGACCTCCGGCTGCGGCAGCTGGAAATCGAACGCGAGCGGGTTCGCCTGCCCGACCCGGCCGGCGCCGGTGAAAATCTGGCGGGTAGCGAGAAAGGCGAGCAGCGTGCCGAGGACCGGCGGCGTGAACTGCGCCTCGCGTTTCATCAGGTAATTCTCATGGCAGCCGAAGGTGGCGCCGGTGTTATGATCGACGTTGTTCTTGATGAACGAGACCCGGTCGGCGGCGCCCAAATTCTCGAGCGCCGATTGCAGCAGTTGATCGCCCGCGATGTCGTAGGTCACGACATCCCGCAGGTGGAGGCACTCCGGTGAGGCGTACTCGATGTGGCCCATGTCGAGATACAGCCGCCCGCCGTTAAGGAGGAAACCGCCATTGCCGGGCGGTTCCTCATAATCCCGATAGTGAAGGTCGATCGCGCCGGCCTGCGCTTTCCGGAAGAGAAAATTCTTTACGCGCACCGGCCAGGCGTCGGTGTGGGCACGGCCCTCCTCGCTGCTCACGAGGCAGCCGTATTCGGTTTCGATGCCGGCAACGCGATCCATCTAAAACTCCGTTACTGAACCAGACGATTGAGAATCACTCAATCGCGTCGTCGCTGCAATTCAATCCCCAAAGATGTTATCCCGAGCGAAGTCGAGGGACCTCTAACTTTGCCTTGCTCGCTGACGCTCGCGAAATAAGAGGTTCTTCGACTCCGCTTTGCTGCGCTCAGAATGACAGTTGGGTTTGGCTTCGAATCTGCCTCAGCGTGTTCTGGCGAATCGAACGACGGAGCGCTAGACTTGTGCGCATGAAGGAATTTCCGGTGCGGAGTCCGTCGGAAAAAATTGGCGGGCTGGTCCATTTCGGTCGGATGCTCGACAAGATTCGCGTGCACGGCCGCGGCGAATTGCCGGCCGAATACGAGCCGAATCTCGGCAAAGGTTTCGACGCGAAATGTTGCGCGTTCTTGCACATCGATTACGTCGAGTTGGCAACGCGGGTGAGAAACGGTGCGAGCGACGGCGAGATCCTGGAGTGGGCGTTCACTTCGGGGAGACGGCCAAGTGACGATGAGATCACGATGTGGAACGAATTCATGCGCAAGTTCGGCTGGTGCGATCACGCCGCCGAGATTCTCGCGCGGCGAAAACGCGAAGCCGGCATGGCCCATCGGGCCGAGATCGAAACGATGTTTCAGTTCATCGATGCGGACGAGGGAAGAACAGTGACATGTGACGTGTGACGAGTTGAAGCAGCTTCCCCAATCTCGTCACTCGTCACATGTCACTCGTCACTGACTGCGCCGTCGCCGGCGGCTGGTTCCGGTAATCGACGAACTTCCAGACGGCGACAACGGTCAGGATCACGACGATCCAGGCCAGAACGGTGCGGGCGGGCGTCGCCTGAACGGGCGGCATGGCGCCCTACTCCGAGAGCGTATCGATCCGCTCGGCGAGCCCAAAGTCGAGATCGGTCAGGCCGCCTTTGCTGTGGGTCGTCAGGACGAGCCGCACTTTGTTGTAGCGGATGTCGATGTCGGGATGGTGTTCCTCATCCTCCGCCACTTCGGCCACGCCGTTAACGAAATCGATCGACTCGGAGAAGTCGTCGAACTCGAAGGTGCGTTCGATGTGCTTCTTCTCCAGCTCCCATTCCGGGATCTTTTTCAGGCGGGCTTTCGCCTCGTCTGCTTTCAGCAAGTCAGCCATAACGGGGAACGAGTAACACCCTCAAATGTTTTTGCAAATGGGGAATCAACACCCTTTTTCGCGCTGCGACCCAGATTCAGAGACCGAGGATTTTGCGAAGATTTTTTGCCGAATCGAAGACTTCGACGGCGCAAGTACGAGCGGCCCGGGAGATGCGGTGCCAATCCGCCATTACTTCGGTCACCGCAATTTCTGCAGTCTCAATGTCGTGGACGAAGCGAAAGCCGCTCTCCGCGGGGAGGTATTTCTCAGCGCCGGTGTCTTCGGTAATGACCGGTCGCCCGGTGGCCAGGAAAGCTGCGGCACGATCGCTCAGCCACCCAGTCCGCCAGGCGACGTCCACCCCCTTGATCGCGGTGAATTCGCCGGCCGCGCTCGCGAGGTATCGCCGGTAAGCGGCCGGTGTTCTCGCGATCCGATGAGGGGACACCACCCGCCAGCCGCGCTCGCGCAATCGCGCGATCTCCGGATCGTCCTGGTTTAGATTCATCGCCAGCTCGAACCGCGCGGAAGGAACCCGGTGCGGAAGATCGAGATACCGCTCGAACGCAAACTTCTTCGAAAGATCGGGAAACTGTCCATCCACCTCGACTCCCCCGCCCCAATACCACTGCCCGATCGTCGTGAATTTCAAAACGCGCGGCGGTGGCGCTGGGCGGAGCAATTCCGAATCGGCGAGTGGATGAAAAGTGTTCCACTGTAGCCGCCGCCCTGTGGGCGGCGCGAGGGGTGGACCTGAATCGCCAGTCGATCCCGGCGCTTCGCGCAGGGAAGCGGCTACAGAAGAAGCGGCCACAGTGGGCAGTCGACAATCCGGCGCGCTGGCATTCAACCCGATCGTCCAGAATTCGTGATGATGGGACTGCCCCATTTCCATCTTGGTCATCCAGTAAAAAATTTCGCTGGGATCGAGGTCGCAAAATAAGCGGCGCTCGAATTGGAGCAGGAATGGCGGATGGAGCGAGTAACTCAGGTTGAGCAGCGTATTGGGACCCTTCAGGCGAGCGATCAGGTCCTCTCGGGATATTCCAAGGCAGCGCATTTCCCCGAGCTCGTGCACATCGTTCGCCGGAGCCTGGTGCAGAAGGCAGTAGGAATTCTGCAATCCATGTTCATGCAACAGCCTTCGGAATTTACGGATCCGCGAGGCGTCTTCGCGCGTGTCGGTCGTCGCCGGCAAAATCTCGAGCCAGATCGCGTCGAGTCCCAGCCGCCGCAGGCCCAGCATCCATTGCAGGGGCACCGAGAAATTGCCGCCACCTTCCGGATATTTCGCTGCGAACCCGCAGCCGAGAAAAACAGTCACGATGCAGGAAGCAAAAAACGCCGAACTTGGAATTCAGATAAAGCGCCTCCGGATCCAGGATTCGGCGTTCGGCTTTGAACGTTCGGCGTTTTCCCCATGCTGTCGGTTGACGCTCTCAGGTTCCTCCGCAAATTAGCTGCTCTTTCAGCACCCGTAGCTCAACTGGATAGAGCATCTGACTACGGATCAGAAGGTTTGAAGTTCGAATCTTCACGGGTGCGCATCATTGCGAAACGGCGGCTGGGCCGCAACTTTCGCTTAATTCTTGCGTTAACCTTGTCGGACGGCGCAATATGGCAACCAAACTCCAGTGGCGACGAACGGAAAAGGCGGTCGTGGAAAAGAGGCCGAATCAGATGGCGCTCAGGTGGCGGGGCGCGGCCGGCAATTAACGGTCTGCAGTTGCTTCAATTGCGGCGCGCAAAACTATGTTGAAGCTGACTGGACCTGGTTCACTTGCTGGAAATGCAATTTGCAAAAACCTCTCCCTTTGCCTGGAGGCTGACCCGCGATGGCGAAGATCACTCCTGGGTAGCGCCCGGCTTGAATCCGAGTAAAATGCAAATCCGATGAAGCCCGTTCTTGTATTGACCATGTTCTTTCTGCTGGCCGCTTGCGCGAGCAAGCCGAGCGAGAATTCCCAACCTGCGAAGGTGACCAAGGAGGATATCAAGGCCAGGGATGATTTTGCCAAGAGCTTGCCGAAGCCTCCGGAACGTTAAAATTGAAAGCCATGAAATTTGTCATCATCCTCGCTTCGATCTGCTGTCTCTTCGTGTTCGGGGGCTGCGCCGACAATTCGCTCATGACCGACGAAGAATATGTCAAAAGCAAGGGGGCGGCGCCGTATTCGCCGGATTTCTCGTCGGTTCTCCCGAACCCTGGGTCAACCTACAACAACGCGACCCCGGGATACTGAGGGCGCAATCAACAACCTAAAGCCCCGCCCTGGGCGGGGTGGACCCTTGAGAGGACTTCACGCCCTCTCGTCAAACGCGCTCATGGCGCGGAAAACATCGTAGCGCTCCCGGATTTCTTCGATCGTCAGGGTGCGCAGTCGCTCGAGGCTGAACGCCTCCACATTGAAACTTGCCAGGACGCTGCCGTAAATGACGGCGCGGCGCAGGCTGGCGAAATCCGGCTTCCCGGAGGCGGACGCGAGATAGCCGGCCATTCCTCCCGCGAAAGTGTCGCCGGCGCCGGTTGGATCGTGGATGTCTTCCAGCGGGTATGCGCCACAGCTGAAGAATTCGTTTTCACCAAAAAGGAGCGCTCCATGCTCGCCCTTCTTGATGGCAACATATTTCGGGCCCGCCTTGCGGATCTTTCGGCCGGCCTTGATCAGGCTGGTTTCCTTCGTCAGCTCGCGCGCTTCGCTGTCGTTCAGAATCAATAAATCAACCCGTGGGAGCAACGCATCGAGATCGGCCCGCGCCGTCTCGATCCACAGATCCATGGTATCGGCGACGACGAAACGCGGCTCCTTCATTTGGTCCAGGACGTGGGACTGGAGAGCGGGCGCAATATTCGCCAGCAAGACAAAATCGGTCTCGCGATACGCCTCCGGCAGATCGGGGCGGAAATGTTCGAAGACGTTGAGCGCCACCGAGCGCGTCTCGCGCGTATTCATGTCCCAGGCATATTCACCCGACCAGCGAAACGTCTTTCCAGAGACACGTTGAACGCCGGTCGCATCGATCTGGCGTTCCTTCCAAAAATCGAATTCCGATTCCGGAAAATCGTCACCCACGATGCCAACCAGTTTCACCGGCGAAAAGAAACTGGCGCCGAGGGATGCGTAAGAGGCCGAGCCGCCTAACAAGTCGGCATGTTCTTCCACGGGCGTTTTGACGGTGTCGAGTGCGATGGAACCAACGATCAGGACGGACATGGTTAATTTCTGTTATTTTCGATTTTGGATTTGCGATTGAGAACGTCGTTAACGGAGCGCCCGTAGGCAGCGATGTCTTTTGCTTGGAGGAGACCAGAAACGATAACGACGCGGCGTGCACCTGCTTCCATCACTTCCGGCAAGTTGTCCAGCTTGATGCCGCCGATGCAGAAGATCGGAATCCGGACAGCGTCGTGCACTTTCTGGATTTCAGCCAGGCCCACCGGCGAATAATCGGGCTTCGTCGGCGTCGCGAAGATCGGACCAAAACCGATGTAGTCAGCCCCCTCGTAAAACGCGCGCACTGCCTGGTCGACGCTGTGGGTCGATTTCCCGACGGCACAGCCCGCGCCGACAATCGTTCGCCCTTCCGCAACAGGCAGATCGTCCTGCCCGAGATGAACTCCTTCCGCCCGAATGTTCCGCGCGATTTCGGGATGGTCGTTGATGATGAGCGGGACGCCGCGCTCTGCCGTAATGGAGTGCAGCAAGCTCGCCAGCCTTGTAATTTCCGCGGTCGAATGATTCTTCGCCCGCAGCTGGAGCAGATCGACTCCACCGGCGATGAGCGCTCGCGCGAATTCAGGCGCGTCTTGAATCTGAACGTAGCCGAGATCAAGAATGCCGTAGAGCTGGCTGCGGCTGAGGTCGGCGGCAATCAAGCGAGCGACTATTCGTGCAACCGCGCCGGCATTGGCTTCAACTCGAAGTTCTCCGCCTTCATGAGACGTTCGACGAAGCCGGTGTCGTAGGTGCCGTTGCGAAACTCGGCGTTGCGCATAATGGCGCTGTGAAACGGAACCGTGGTCTTGATCCCGGTGATGTAATATTCGTCGAGGGCCCGGCGCATGCGGGCGATGGCGGACGTGCGGGTCGCTCCGATCGTGATCAGCTTTGCGATCATTGAATCGTAATAGGGTGGGACGACGTAACCCGTGTAGGCATGGGAATCGACCCGCACCCCCCGTCCCCCGGGCGCGTAGTAAAACGCAATCCGGCCCGGCGATGGCTGGAAATTTCGTTCGGGATCTTCAGCATTGATCCGGCATTGGATGGCGTGGAGCCGCGGTTCCGCATGGGCGACGTGAGGCGAGAGTCTTTCGCCCGAAGCAATCAGGATTTGTTCTTTGACGAGATCGCAGCCGTAAACTTCCTCGGTAATCGTGTGCTCCACCTGGATGCGGGTGTTCATCTCGATGAAGTAATAATGGCCTTCGTTGTCGACCAGGAACTCCATCGTGCCGGCGTTCTGGTAACCAACGGATTCCGCGAGCTTGACCGCCGCGTGCCCCATCTTCTTGCGGAGCCCGGGCGAGATGAGCGGCGACGGACATTCCTCGATCACCTTCTGGTTCCGGCGCTGGATCGAACAATCGCGCTCCCCGAGATGGACGGTGTGGCCGTGCTGGTCAGCCATCACCTGGAACTCGATGTGATGAGGATTGATGATGAGTTTCTCGATATAAAGCGCACCGTTCCCGAACGCTTTTTCGGCTTCGTTGCTCGCGGCGTGAAAGGCCGGGCCGAGGCTCGCCTCATTGTGGGCCGTGCGCATTCCGCGGCCGCCCCCGCCGGCGACCGCCTTGATCATGATCGGGAAGCCAATCTTGCGCGCGACCTTGAGCGCCTCCTGCTCAGTCTCGACGATGCCGTCGCTTCCGGGCGTAACAGAGACACCGGCTCTCCGGGCACAGGCGCGCGCGGAATTCTTGTCGCCCATGGCGTGCATGGCGCTCGCCGGGGGTCCGATGAACTTAATCTTGCAGCTTTCACACACCTCCGCGAAATGCGCGTTCTCGGCCAGAAATCCGTAACCAGGATGGATGGCATCGACATCGCCGACCTCCGCGGCGCTCATGATGCGGTCAATTTTCAAATAGCTCTCGGAACTGGGAGGCGCGCCGATGCAAATCGCTTCGTCGGCCAGCTGGACGTGGAGTGAATCGACGTCTGCTTCGGAGTAGACCGCGAGCGTTCGGATTCCCAGCTCCTTGCACGCCCGGATGATGCGGAGCGCGATCTCGCCCCGGTTTGCGATTAAGACCTTCTCGAACATCAGTTGAGAGCCCGGAGCTGAGAGTTGAGAGACTGGCCGGTCAGGACCGAATTAGTGGCACTTGCGATCACTCAACTCTCAACTTTCAACCCTCAACTATTTCACCCGAAACAGCACCTGGCCGAACTGCACCGGCTTGCCATTTTCCGCGACGATCTCGACGATGACGCCCTTTGTTTCCGCTTTGATTTCATTCATGACTTTCATCGCCTCGATGATGCAAACCACGGTTTCTTCCGAGACTTCCTTGCCGATGTCGACGAAAGCCGGTGTCTCGGGCGAGCCGGCGCGATAAAAGGTGCCGACCATCGGCGAGAGGATGTCCTTGAACGCTTCGGTTTTCCCGGCTTCAGCGGCAGGCGCTAGTCCGGCACTGGCGGGCGTCGGGGGCGCCGCCACCGGCGCTGGCGCCGCGAAAACAGTTTGCTCGCCGGCCCCTTTCTGAAGCTTCAGGCGAAAGCCGTCCTTCTCCATTTCGAAGACCGATAAATCGTTCTTCTTCATCAAGTCGATGATCGCTTTGATGTCTTTAAGGTCCAAAGGTGGCTCCGTGGTCGAGGCTGGGCGTTTAGGTAACGCGGTTTTCTACGGCAGGTCAAGTAAAGGGTGGCTGCCTCTATCGTGCGAGTGATCGAGCTCGTAATCGATTGATTTCCTGTAGCCGCGTCCCTGTGGGATGCGTGAGCGTGCGCCGACAAAGGTCGATCCGATGCCCGTATTTGAGCGCAGGCCCGAGCGGCCCACAGGGCCGCTGCTACAGGATCGATCACGAGCGGAAGCGAGCTCGCCGTAGGACGAGTCCGTCCGACTGGCGGACACGATTACGAGGTGGAACGGGAATCACGGACGATTTTTCCATCACGCATCTCGACCCGGCGGGAGGCGGCCCGGGCCACCTCATCGCTGTGGGTCACCACGATCAGCGTGGTCAGGGCTTCGCGCCCGATCTTTTCCAGGAGCTGCATAACCGACGAGGCGGAATGGGAATCGAGATTTCCGGTCGGTTCGTCCGCAATCAGGAGCGACGGTCGATGGACCAGCGCCCGCGCAATGGCGGTCCGCTGTTGTTCGCCTCCGCTCAATTGATGGACGAAATGATCGGCGCGTTCCCGCAAGCCGACCAGCTCGATCAATCCGGCGGCGCGCTCTTCGCTTTCCGCCGGGGACACCCCTTGCAAGAGGAGCGGCAGGGAGACGTTCTCGAGCACATTCATTGTTGGCAGAAGGTTGAAGAACTGGAAGACCAGTCCCACCTGACTCCGCCGGAAGTGGGTCAGTGCCGCGTCACCGGCCGCGTGCAAGGCGAGGCCGTCGACCACGATTTCGCCCTTCGTGGGATGATCGAGGCCGGCGAGCAGGTGGATGAGCGTGCTCTTGCCGCAACCACTCGGACCGCTGATCGCCACGAACTCGTGCCGCGCGATCTCAATTGAAATGCCATCGAGCGCGTTTACGGTTCGCAGCCCGCTCGTATACTCGCGGGTGACGTTCTTGAGCGAGATCAAGCCAGCTCTATCCGCCAGCGAGCCGCGCCGCGCAAACGACCGTGGCGATTTCTCGATCGTCGCCGAATCCGACGATTTCATTGTGGTCGATAAGCCACCCTTTCTTCTCATTCATCCGACGAAGCCAGGGAGTGCGCGAACGCTTTGGGGCGAACTGAAACAACTGCTCGCATTCGAGATGGCTAACGGCGGACAAATTTCGATCGTTAATCGGCTCGATCGTGAAACGAGCGGGCTGGTGCTGGTCGCCAAAAATGCCATGGCCGCAAGGCGTTTCGGTTTGCTGATGCAGGAGCAGCGGATCGGCAAGGAGTATCTCGCGATCGCGTGGGGCTGGCCCGAATGGGAAACGCATTCGCTCGACGCCCCGTTGGCGAGACAGGGAGCGCATTTGCCGTCAGCGATCTGGCTCAAGCAGATGGTTCATCCCAACGGCGCGCCGGCGCGGACAGATTTTCGCGTCGAGCAGCGCTTCACCCAAAACCGCGGCGAGCGTTTCAGCGTCGTCCGCGCTTTCCCGCGCACGGGTCGGACGCATCAGATTCGCGTCCACCTGGCGTCGTTAGGCCATCCGATCGTCGGCGACAAGATTTACGGACCGGACGAGAAACTGTATCTCGAATTCATCGAGACTGGTTGGACGACCGAACTGGAACGGCAGCTTTTGTTGCCGCGCCACGCCCTGCATTCCGCGGTGTTGGAGATCGAAGGCGGCGAAAGATGGGTGAATGCGCTGCCGCCGGATCTCGCGGATTTCGTTACCGGACGGCACGAACGCGAGTGCGAGTGCTCCCCTTCCCTGTCATCCTGAGCGGAGCTCGGGGTGACAAAAATTCATCGGGACCGGGTGTGGACGCCGAAACTGGAAGGGCGGCTTTTGTTGCCGCGCTACGCCCTGCATTCGGCGGTGCTGGAGATCGAAGGTCGCGAAAGATGGGTGAGCGCTGCCGCAAGACGTGGCGACGTCCGCAGAGTCATCCTGAGCGGAGCGCAGCGAAGTCGAAGGACCCCGACGAACCAGGGAGCGACGTCAATCGCAGCAACACGGGATCCCTCGACTCCGCTTCGCTCCGCTCGGGATGACAACGATCGCTACGGCGAAGCGGTAACTTTGATGTCCGTCAGCTTGATCGATTTGCCGTTGAAATTGTGCTCGGTCGCCAGGTTCAATCCGCCGAAGTTTTGAAACTTTTCCCACGTCGCCTGCATTCCGTTTCCGCTCTGTGGAATGTAATCCCAGGCCTTCGGCAGCTTTGTCTGCGGGTCGATGTAGAGCACATATCGATCGGTCGGCGTTAACCCGACGTTCTCGAAACTCAGCTTGATTGTTTCGACGCTCGCCCCGTTCAGGTCTTTCGGCCCGCCCGCTTCCACTTTTACGCCCTGATCGCGAATCTTGAGCGGCGCCAGCAGCCAGTAGGAATCGTTGACCCAGCGGGCGAACGCGTCCTTCTCTTCACCTTCCTTCGCCGGGTTCGTCAGGTTGGCCATGACGTCATGCTCCTTGCCCAGCTTGTCCTTCCATTGCACGGTGTCCGTCCCCGCCGCGAGGTTCCAGCGGTGCTGAGCGATGAAGAGCTGTTTTCCGTCTTGTTCGACCACAAAATTAAAGTCGATCTCCTTGATCTTCGACCAGTTGTCGCCCCCACTCGCCTTCCAGAGATCAGTGGCGAGCGGCGGCAGATTGCCCGAAGTTTCTTCCCCCGCCGCCAGCGCCGGCCGGAGAGCCAGCGAAGCCATAACCAACGCGATTGAGATTTTCATAAGGCCAAGCGTGACAGAGCGTCCGAAAATTGCAATTGAACGCACTCGCAATATCGTTGCCGCTCTTTCATGAAATTCTTCCGGATCGCTCTCGTCGCCTGGCTGCTGAGCTTGCTGGCGCCTCTGGCCGTCGCTGCGGGCGATCGCATTTCGACCAAATTCACCGCGTCCGATGAGGTGGAAGCGCCGAGTTTTGAAGTGGCCAGCGAGACCGCCTACCTCGTGGGCATCATTGGCAATCCCAATAGCTACGAAGTGGCCGCGCAATTCTACACGGCTCGCTGGCGCTGGGGTGTGGTCGAGCGTGACAGCTGGCTGCAGGGCTATAACCAGGTTTACGCGCTGGTCATGGCGGAGCCGATCACGCGCGGGCCGGAGAACCACTACTTCGGTATCTCGCTCGGTTTCCGGTACAATTTCGCAAAGCCGGGAGCGCGTTTCGTCCCGTATGTTTCGGGCGGCCTCGGACTCGGATGGCTCGATAGCCACGCAAATATCAACGGCGCCCAAGGCCAGGATTTCACCTTTAATATTCTCACCGCCGTCGGCGTTTCCTACAAAATGAACGATCACTGGAAGTTGAACGCGGGCGTTCTCTACCAGCACTTTTCCAATGGCGGGCAGACCGATCCTAATCCCAGCGTGAACCTGCTCGGACCACAAATCGGCGCGACCTACGTTTTCCATTAAGGTGGGCCATCCAAACGAAAACGTCCTGGTGGTCCGGCGGAGCCTTTTCGACGAGCTTGGCAGCTTTCACGGGCTGAACTTCGAGCCAGAAAGATATCTGGCCGCGCTCCTTTCGCGCGGAAACAATTTTTTCCTGCCGCGGGACCAGGCTGAAAACGATCCGACCCACAAGCAGATCATTCCGTACGCCTTGATTGCGCATGGCGATACGGTTCTTCATTACGTTCGCGGGAAGAAAGCCGGCGAGCAGCGGCTGGTGGCGAAAGGCTCGATCGGCATCGGCGGTCACATGAACGACACCGACGAATCACTCTTCGCCTGGGACGAACACGCCTACCGCGCTGGGGTGGAGCGAGAAGTCAACGAAGAGATCCGGATCGAAACCCCTTTCGAAGATCGCATCGTCGCGCTCTTGAACGACGACACCACGGAAGTGGGCCGCGTCCATCTTGGCATCGTCCACGTGTTCCGGCTGGCCGAACCGAAAGTGCAGAAACGCGAGGCCATGATCACGAATCTTGCTTTCCGGAACCGAGACGAACTGATCGCTCTTCGCGATAATCTCGAGACTTGGTCGCAGCTCTGTGTTGATTCGTTGGAACGGCTGCTGCGCTGACACGCGGTAGCCACGGCGCTCTGTCGCCGTTTCCGGTCCCTGTTCCCTCACGCCCAACTGAGCGCGACGGCTCGACGGAGTCTCGCCCTACCATTGGGCATCGCGCTTTTTCTTTGGTAGGGCGAGACTCCGTCGAGCCGCCGCCTCACCCTTTGCGCTTGCGCCGCTGCTTAGGCTCCGGGGTTGGTGACGGCGTCGGACTGGGAGCCATCTCGGGGGTGGGCGAAGGGCTGGGCGTCGGCGGAGGATTCCAGGTAAGATTGATTTCATTCACCTGCCAGACGGTCATTCCATGGGAAATGACCAGCTCCAGGTAGGCCGTCATCGTCGGATAAACCAGCTCGGCCCGAAACGTGCCGACCGGCTCGAAGAAACCCGAGCTGAATTGGACGTCCCCTGTCAACGGAATCGGCTGCTTCACTGGGCCGAAGCTGCGCAAATTTTGCAGCATCCGGTCGCGCCAGGATTGCAGGTATTTGCTCTGCCCTTCGGGACTGAGGTGCACGTGCAGATATTTCTCGTCGTAATTCACGGCCACGTGCTGAACGACCTCTTCGGCGAACGCGCGCGCATTTCTCTGGCCGTCGCTTCGCGATGAGAAGAGGAACCACAGAGCCCCCAGCACCAAAGCCCCCACGATGATGAAGAGGGCCACGGCGCCTTCTCCCCGGATCCGCGTATTTCGAGCAAGTTTCATCTTAAAAACCAAAGCCTGTTCCCTTGATTACGTTTCCGTCGCGGATAAGGGCGCCGTGCTTCTGCATCCCGGTAAAGGCGCCGAAGCGATTGCGTGAATTCACCTTGAATTCGACCAGGTAACCAAAAAGCTGCTTCCCGCTTTTCTTGTCCGGTAGCGCTGTGGGCTTGGGCGGACTGACCCACTCGATCTTTGCGCTCGGCGCGTCGACCAGGACCGTCGCGAGCCAGTTGGTGATGATCTCCTGGTAATTCTTCGGGTAATCCCCGTAAACAACCGGGTCCGCGATGACGTCGACCTCGGTTGTCTCCGCCACCAGGCAACCGCTTGCCACAAATGCAATGAGGAGAGCCAGCGCCACAGTTCTCATTCCCGCGAGACTAGCGACCTCACAACGATAGTGGCAACCCGCAATTGCGAAAAAACAGCCTCCTCACTCTAGCCCTCTCCCGATGGACGAGGGAATTCCTTCTCTCATTGGAAGAAGGTTAGGATGAGGGCTTTGGACCGTGGCGATCCGCGATGACGCTGCGCAAATACGGCTACGGCCGCTCGTCGATGGGGACGACTTTTTTGCCGACCTGTTCGCCGACGTATTCACTGAGCGGGCGATAAAGACGGTTGTCTTCAAGTTGCTCGAGGACCTGCGCGCACCAGCCGGAGCACCGCGCGATGGCAAAAATCGGCGTGAACAAGTCCGTCGGAATGCCTAACGAGTAGTAAACCGTCGCGGAATAAAAATCGACGTTCGCGTTCAGGTTCTTTTTCTCCTTCATCAACTGCGCGATCCGTTCCGACATCTTGATCCATTTCGGTTCGCCGAGCTTCTCGCTCAGCTTCACCGCCATGGTGCGGAGGTGAGGCGCGCGCGGGTCGAGCGTCTTGTAAACGCGATGGCCGATCCCCATGATTTTCTTTTTCTCCGCGAGCTGTTTCTCGATGTAGGCATCCACTTTGTCCTCGCTCCCGATCTCCTCCAGCATGTGGATGACGCCTTCGTTCGCGCCTCCGTGGAGCGGACCTTTTAGTGTCCCGATTGCCGCCGTGATAGCCGAATAAAAATCCGACAACGTGGAGATGGTGACGCGCGCGCTGAACGTAGAAGCGTTCATCCCGTGGTCCGCATGGAGAATGAACGCCACGTCGAGTGTATCGCTTGCTTCCTTCGACTGCGGCTCTCCGTACATAAGATAAAGGAAATGTTCGGATTCGGTCAGATCCTCCCGCACGGGCGGGAGCGATTTTCCGTTGCGGGCCCGGTGAAAATAGGCCGCGATCACTCCGATCTTCGCGGTGATCGAGATCGCTCGTCGGCGATTGATTTCGGGCGTCGCTTCTTTTCCGTTGTCCGGGTCGTAGAGCCCAAGCATCGAGATCGCTGTTCGCATCACATCCATCGGCCCGGCATCCCGCGGAGCGGATTTGAGAAAATCAACAACCGGCCCCGGCAGCTCGCGCTGGCTGCGGATTTCGCGCAGAAAGGCATCCAGCTCCTTGCGGTTCGGCAATTTCCGGTGCCAGAGCAAATAAATGACTTCCTTGTAGGTGACCTTGCCGACCAGTTCGTTGATATCGTAGCCGCAATAAATGAGCTGGCCTTTGTCGCCGAGCACATCGCTCAAGCGGGTCCTGTTCGCGACAACGCCTTCGAGTCCAGGTGAAAATGTCATGCCTTCCCTTCCATACGCGAAATTAGCGTGTCCGCCATCGTCGCAGGAGTTTCGGCTACCGCAATCCCGGCGGCCTTGAGAGCTTCGATTTTTCCCGCAGCAGTCCCCTTCCCGCCCGAAACGATCGCGCCGGCGTGGCCCATCCGCCGGCCAGGAGGCGCCGTCGCGCCGGCGATGAACGCGGCCACCGCTTTCTTGCAGTTCGCCTTGATCCACTCCGCGGCTTCTTCTTCCGCCGAGCCGCCGATCTCGCCGATCAGGATCATTGAGTCGGTGTCCGGATCGTCATTAAAAAGTTTTACGGCATCGAGGTGCGACATGCCATTGATTGGATCGCCACCGATTCCGATGCAGGTGGATTGTCCGTATCCGCGCGAAGTCAATTGCCAGACCGCTTCATAGGTCAACGTTCCCGAGCGCGAGATGACCCCCACCTTCCCCGGCTTGTGAATGTAGCCTGGCATGATGCCGATCTTGCAAGCGCCCGGCGTGATGATGCCCGGGCAGTTCGGCCCGATCAACCGGCTTTTCTTCCCCGCCATTTGCGCCTTCACGCGCATCATATCGATAACCGGAATCCCTTCCGTGATGCAGATCACTAATTCCACGCCGGCATCGACCGCCTCCAGGATTCCATCTGCCGCCCCTGCAGCCGGCACGAAGATCACCGAAACATTGCAGCCCGTTTCCTGGCGCGCTTCCCAGACGGTATCGAACACCGGTACCTTGCCGTCAAACATCTGGCCGCCTTTCCCGGGCGTGACGCCTGCGACGACGTTCGTGCCATACTCCATGCATTGCCGCGCGTGAAATCCGCCGGCGCTGCCGGTGATTCCCTGCACGACGAGGCGAGTGTTTTTATCGACGAGAATGGACATGATGGAAATGACGAAGGTCGAATGACGAATCGAGCCCGCGGGAAGCGGTGCGAGATGGCCGCAGCCCGACAGGGTGAGCGGCGGGAGCCGCGAAGCAATGTCGAATGAATGACAAAGCTCGAATGACGAATACGCTCCTATACATGTTCGAATTTCTTTCGGGCTTCGGCATTTAATCAGCCCTTCGTCATTCGTGCTTCGTGATTATTTTCTTTTGTGCACGACGAGTTTGTTCCCGTCGGGGTCGCGAAACTGCGCCATCCAGCAAACTGGCGTTTCCGTTTTATCCATGTCGAACGTGACGCCGCGTTCCTTGAGCTTCTTGATGGTCGCGTCCATGTCGTCCACTTCGAATGCAACCGTCGTTCCGTCTCGCGATGGCTGCCAGGCGGGATGACAACCGACTCCAATCGTGGTCGCTCCGAGTTCGTACTCGACCCAGGCCCCACCCATTGCTGTGGTCGTCGGCTTGAGCTCGAGTGTTTCCTGGTAAAACTTTCGCGCCCGCTCGGGGTCACTCACGGCAATGGCGACAAATGCGACTTCCTTGATCATGATTACTTCAACTTGTGGATGATGATTTTGTTGCCGTCGGGGTCTTGCACGACCGCCATGTGACAAACCGGACTTTCGATTCCCTCCGCCGCAAACGTCACGTTAGCCCCTTTCAAATCCTTGATGGCTGCTTCGAAGTCGTCCACCTCGATCGCGACGCTGGTCCCGTCCGGCGACGGCTTCCATTGATCGCCCACACTCCCAATCGCGAGCGTATCGTCGCCGAGCTCATACTCGATCCAAACGCCTTCGCTAAAATCCGCGGAAGGTTTAAGGCCGAGCGCTCCCTCATAAAAAGCGCGGGCTCGCTTGATATCGGTAACCGGAATGCCGGTGAAGGCGATTTCTTTTACTTTCATATTAGTGTTCCAGAGACCCGAGTGATCGGAGTCCTCCTCCTGTAGCCGCCGCCCTGTGGGCGGCGGAACGAATTAATATCCCACGCCATTCCGGCGCTTCGCACAGCGAAGCGGCTAAAGAAGAAATGGATTTCCCGAGAACGAAATTAGAGATCATTCATTTTGCTCCCTGTGCCGCGGCCACAACTTTCTGCGCCGCGTCGCCCAGATCATCGGCCGTAATCACCGGCAAGCCCGACTCGGCGATCAACTTCTTCCCGGCTTCGACGTTCGTTCCCTCCAGCCGGACCACCAGCGGCACTGGCAGCTTCACGGCTTTCACCGCGTCGATGATTCCTTGGGCGATCACGTCGCATTTCATGATCCCGCCGAAAATGTTGACCAGGATCGCTTTCACTTTCGCGTCGGAGACAAGAATCTTGAATGCTTCCGTGACCTGCTCCTCCGTCGCGCCGCCGCCGACATCGAGAAAGTTGGCCGGGCTTCCGCCATAAAACTTGATGATGTCCATCGTCGCCATCGCCAGTCCAGCGCCGTTGACCAGGCAGGCGATGTTTCCATCGAGCCCGATATAATTCAGGCCGTGCTTCGAGGCTTCGACTTCGCGCGGATCTTCCTCGGCGATGTCGCGCAACCCGGCCAGCTCCGGATGGCGATAGAGCGCGTTGTCATCAAAATTGAACTTCGCGTCGAGTGCGAGCACTTCGCCCTGCGGCGTGACGATGAGCGGATTCACCTCCGCCATCGAGCAATCGCAGGCCATGAACGTCCGGTATAGACCGTCGAACAATTTGGCCGCCGCTTTCAGCTGCGAGGTTTCGAACCCGAGCTGTTTCGCCAGCTTCCGCCCCTGGTGCGCCTGAAAGCCCGCCAGCGGATGGATTTTCTCGCGCAAGATTTTCTCCGGCGATTTCTCGGCGACGGTTTCGATTTCAACCCCGCCTTCCGTGCTCGCCACCACGATGGGTCCCGCGGTCGCGCGGTCGAGAAGAATGGCGAAATAAATTTCGCGGGCGATCTCAGCCGACTCGGCGATCAGCACTTTATTGACCACCCGCCCCGCCGGGCCGGTCTGATGCGTGACTAACGTTTGCCCGAGCATCTTCGCGGCCAGGTCGCGCGCTTCCACCGGCGATTTGCACAAGTGGACACCGCCCTTAAATCCGTTCGCGAAAGTCCCCTTCCCTCGTCCGCCGGCGTGAATTTGCGCCTTCACGACGAGATTGTCCGTGCCCAGTTCACGGGCGGCCTGCTCCGCTTCCGCCGGAGTCGAAGCTGCCTTGCCGCGCGGTGTTGCGACGCCAAATTTTTGCAGCAACTCCTTGGCTTGGTACTCGTGAATATTCATTCGGGAATCAAACGATCACTAAGCCTTTGAACCTCGCGCGCGGCAATCGTTTTTCTTTGCCCGGGTTGCAATGACCTGCGTCATCGCCAAGTTCGCGAGGTGAGCGCCGACGTCGACTTGGAAACCATGTTGGAGGCCGCGCGGCAGGCCGGGGAACTCCGGGATTCGACGGTAGAGAACATTATTAGCATGCTCCGCGGGTCCGATTCGCCGCTTTACGCCGCCACTGTCTCGGAGCTCGCGAACGCGAAGCAGTGGGCCGAGTTAAACGATCGATTTTTCCGGACCCTCGCTTTCGGCACCGGCGGGTTGCGCGGGCGCACGATCGGCAGGGTTGTGACCAAATCCGAACGCGGGAGCGCCAGGGAAGATCAGCCGCCAGAGTTTCCGTGCGTTGGGACCAACGCGATGAATTCTTACAATGTGAGCCGCGCCACCCAGGGACTGGTGGCTTATCTTCACGAATGGCGGGCGCGGCAAAAAGTCTCCGGGAAACCTAAGATCGTGATCGCCTGCGACACGCGGCATTATTCGAAACAATTCGCGGAGTTGGTCGCGAAAACGGCGGCCGAGAACGGCTGCGACGCCGCCGTCTTCGATGGCCCGAGATCAACACCGGAATTGTCATTCGCGGTTCGATATCTCGACGCGAGCGCGGGAATCGTCATCACTGCCAGCCACAATCCTCCCCACGACAACGGGTTCAAAGCGTACTTCGACGACGGTGCGCAGGTCGTCGAACCGCACGCCAGCGCGATCATCGGGAAAGTGAATTCGATCGCGGGCGAAACCTACGCGGCGAGGCCGGCGGAAGAACAAGGCGCTATCCAGACGCTGGGGCGCGAAGTCGATGAAGCCTACATGGAACGACTCGAAAGCTCGATCCTGAACAGGGAACTCGTCCGATCCGCGAAAGCTTTGCGGATTGTCTTCACCCCTCTTCACGGGACCGGTGGCGTTATCATCAAACCGATGCTCGAGCGGCTCGGCTTCAATTTTTCTGTTGTCCGGGAACAGGATCGCTTCGACGGGAATTTTCCGACCGTGGCATCGCCGAATCCGGAGAACGCGGCGGCGCTGCGTCTCGGCGTGGAGCTGGCCGAAAAGAGCGACGCCGACCTCGTCGTAGCCACCGATCCGGATTGCGATCGAGTGGGCGTGGCTGTCCGGGCCGAAGGCGGGAAGATGACGCTCCTGACCGGGAATCAGATCGGTTCGCTCATGGCCTACTACCGAATCAGGACGCTCTTCGAGAGCGGGGTCTTGAATGAGGGGAACGCGTCGCGCGGCGTGATCATTAAGACTTTTGTCACGACCGATCTGCAGAAAGCGATCGCGGAAAAGTTTGGCCTGCGGTGCGTCGAGACTTTGACCGGCTTCAAGTATATCGGCGCGAAGCTCCGCAAGTATGAGCATGTGCTAACAGACTCCCTTAGTAGGGACGCTCTTGGTAGGGACGCCGCGCTGCGGCGGCCGGCCGATCCGGCTCCGCTCGCGGACGGCGCAGCGCGCCGTCCCTACCACCAAATGTCGGAAGAAGAAACGCGAAGGCTTCGACTCGAGCGGTCTTCTTATTACGTTTTTGGCGGCGAAGAGAGCTACGGATACAGCGGCGGCGATTTCGTCCGAGACAAGGATGGGAACGGCGCCGCCCTCATGTTTTGCGAAGTGGCGGCCTACGCCAAATCGATCGGATTGATCGTCCCTGCCCTGCTGGACCAGATATTTTCCGAGTTCGGCTATTTCGAGGAATATACGGGTTCGCTCACCTTCGAAGGAGCGGAGGGCGCCGAAACGATCAGGCGTCTGCTGGCGTCGTACGTCGCCAACCCGCCGGCCGAGATGCTCGGCGCCAGGGTTGCGCACCTGAGGAATTTCGAAGCCGAAACTTTTCGAGATGTGGAAGGCGACGAAATTCCCAAGGAAAAGATGCTGATTTTTGAATTGGACGATCAGACCCGGATCGCCGTGCGCGGTTCGGGGACCGAACCCAAGATCAAATACTATCTGTTTGCGCAACAGCGCCCCAACCAGGCGAAATTTTCCCACGCGGAGCTCGCGTTGATCAAAAAGAAAGTTGGCGCGCGCTTGAAGGAACTTTGGCAATGGTTGCGTGACGACGCCCGCGCCCGGGCTTCCGGATAAACCCTCGACATCTCGTCGAAGCGAAGGAAGGTTTTTCCCATGGGCCGCGAAATCAAACTCGATGGTGGTGAAATCTCGATCCTGAAAAAGATCGGCCTTTCCGGATCGCCTCTCTTCGGCAAGCTGCTTCTCGATCGCGTTGAAGAAATGGAGACTGGCGAATTTCTCGATACCCTTTGCGGGCTCATCGACCAGGGCCATGTCCTTTCGAACAAGGTAAACGTTCGCACGATGGGAGACGTCGAGAAGGCGTTTTTCCGGGTGAATCCGGCGCACTCGAAGGATTTGCAGGAAGCGGTGAATCCAAGCCGAAAGCGCGAACGCGAACGCGCGGAACGGTTACGGCGCCGCTGAGAACTGCGTGGATCGGTTGCCGAAAGCGTTGCGGCTCTGGCCATGGCTTGCGGCCATCGCGAGCGGAGTTCTCTACGCCGGATGTTTCCCGCCATTCCACTACGACTGGCTTTGCTGGATCGCGCTGATTCCATTGCTGGCAGCCGTCTGGTTTTCCGGCGGGCAATCAAAGCGGCGATGGCTCCGCGACCTGTTGCTTGGCTATGTCGCCGGCTTTGCCTTTTTCTGGATCGTCTTTTCATGGCTCCAAACCGTGACGGTCCCCGGCTGGTTTTTGGTGGGCCTCTACATGGCATTCTACCTGGCGGCTTGGGCGTGGTTCTGTGGCCGGCTCCGGCCGACCTTGCGAAAGGCACGCCGTGAGAAGCCGATCGAAGGACTCGACGCAGTCTCGCGCCGGCTCAACGAAAAGTATGCGGCGGAACACCCGGATTCTCCCGACCCTGCTGTAATCGCGGAGCTCAATCGCCCCGCCGGTGATCACGCCACGAACGCCTCGATAGAGCGAGGCGACTACAGCGCAAATAGCGAGGTCGATGCGGCGTCCGCGCGCCGATCCCCGTGGTTGAGTTCTCTAAATAATCTGCGGCTCGCGTTTCTTCTCGCGGCCGGGTGGGTCGCGCTGGAAGTGCTTCGGGGAATCGTGTTTTCCGGTTGGAGTTGGAATTCGCTTGGGTCGGCGCTCCATGGGCAACTGGTGATGATTCAGATCGCCGAGTTCACCGGCGTCGCCGGGATTTCGTTTCTGGTTGCCTTCACAAACGTCATCCTGCTCGCGACGGTGCGTCGCTTCATCCTCGAAACGCTGGTCAAACCGATGCGGCCGCATTTCGATCTCACATTGACCATGGCCGGGATTATGGGCGTGATGGGATTCGGGGTTCATTCGCTCCATGTCCGTCGCCAAACGCATCCGCTCAACGTCGCGCTGGTGCAGCCGAATATTCCGCGCGAGGAAAAATTCACCGTCGAATTTGCAAAGAAAACCTTCGACCTGTTCACACGGCTCAGCGGTCCGGCCGTGCAAGGGAAGGCGCGCGCGGACCTGCTCGTCTGGCCGGAAAGTTCAATGCCCGGTCCGGTTCTCAACGACGAACTGAGTTACAAGTTCGTGATGGATTTCTCCGCGTCGGCCAAAACCGATTTGATGCTGGGAACGATCGATCTGGACGAAAACCGCGCTTACAACGCGGCCCTCCTGGTCTCCGAAGGCGGCGCGCCTCTCCAGGTTTATCGGAAAGTCCATCTCGTCCCGTTCGGAGAATATGTTCCGGGCCGGCACACCATTCCCTTGCTCGCTCGCATCGTCGGCGATCAGGTGCCTGACGATTTTGCTTTCGGGAAGGAATACACGGTTTTCAAACTGACCAACGACAAGGCTCGGATCGCTCCGCTGATTTGCTTTGAAGACACGATTGGAGATCTCGCGCGGCAATTTGTCCTGGGCGGCGCCAACCTGCTCGTGAACGTGACGAACGACGGATGGTTCCTGCGCTCAGCCGGATCACAGCAACATGTGGCGAATGCCGTGTTTCGCTGCGTCGAGACGCGTCTGCCGATGGTGCGCGCCGCGAATACCGGCGTGACCTGTTTCATCAACGAATTCGGAAATATTACCCAAACGCTGATCGACGAAAACGGAAGCCAGTTCACCGAAGGCACGCTGACCGGCGAGGTCGCGATCGTGGCGAATCCGGAGCCGACCTTTTATGTGCTCCATGGCGAGCTCTTCGCGAACGCATGTGTGGTGGTTTCAGTTCTCACCCTGGCTTTTCTTGCGATGCGATTCTTTATTCAGCGCGGCCACCGTCATCCCGAGCGGAGCGCAGCGGAGTCGAGGGATCCCGTTGCGAAACTTTGACGCTGACAATCCTGGGGTCCCTCGATCCCGCGGCTGCCGGCCTCGGGATAACAGCGATTTTTCGTGCGCTCCAAACAGATTAGGTAATCGTCTAGCCATTCTCAATGCCTACTGACCACGAATTCGCCATCTACGTCCGCGGGCTCCGGAAATCGTACGGCACCTTCGAAGCGGTCAAAGGGATCGATTTCGAAGTTCGGCCCGGTGAAGTCTTCGGCTTGCTCGGACCGAATGGCGCCGGCAAAACGAGCACGGTAGAGATTTTGGAAGGTTTGCGTCCGCGCACGGCCGGCGACGTGAAAGTCCTCGATTTCGATCCCGATCGGCAGAAGCAACGGCTCAAGGACCGAATCGGCGTCTGCCTCCAGGCTACGAACCTTCCTGACAAAATCACCGTGCATGAATCGCTCCAGCTTTTCGGCGCGTTTTATACCCGCAACATCGATGGCGACGCGTTGCTGAAACGTTTGCAGCTTTGGGAAAAAAAAGACGCTGGCTACGCCACGCTTTCGGGCGGACAAAAACAGCGCCTCGCGATTGCGCTGGCCCTGATCAACGATCCGCAACTGCTTTTTTTGGACGAGCCAACGACCGGGCTCGACCCGCAGGTGCGTCTCGAGATCCGGGATTTGATCGAGGAGCTGAAGGCGGAAAAGCGGACGATCGTGATGACGACGCACTACATCGAGGAAGCGGAACGGCTTTGCGATCGGGTCGCGATCATGGATTCCGGACAGATCATCGCCAGCGGTTCGCCGCGCGAACTCCAGGCGAAAAGCGCGCACCAGGCCGCGATCGAAATCGCACTGACCCAACCGTGGGGCGGCGAGCTGCCGGCCTGGCCCCACGCGATTCGCAGCACGTTGAGCGAGGATGGGCGGCAAATCAAAGTCACGTCCGAGCATCCGGCGCGCACGTTGGTGGAGATGGTGAAATGGGTGGATGCCCAGAAGATCGACCTCGACGACGTGCACCTCACGCGCCCGACCCTGGAAGATGTTTTCATCGAGCTGACCGGAAAGAAGCTTCGCGAATGAACGATCACCCGCCGATGATGACCCTCATCTTAACCTTCTCCCTCAGGGGGAAGGAACTTTCTCTTTTCCGCCTTGGTAGGGCGAGACTCTGTCGAGCCGAAGAAACGCGTCAAAAAGCGCGCGGCTCGACGGAGTCTCGCCCTACCAAAATCAAGGCTTCGCGGCGTCTAAACTCAATCTCCCTGAGGGAGAGGGCTGGGGTGAGGGTCACGATTTGAAAATTCAATGAAAGCCTTCCTCGCCCTTACCAGAATCGATCTGAAGCTCGCGTTGCGAAATCGCTCGGTCCTGTTCTTCAATTATTTCTTCCCGCTCATTTTCTTTTTCGTCTTCGGTTACTCGATGCACGCGGAGCAGGGTTCGAGGATCATCCAGGTCATCACGATGGTCACAGCCATTGGTATTCTCGGAAATGGTTTGTTCGGGGCCGGGATGCGCGCCGTGCAGGATCGAGAGACCGATGTGCTGCGACGTTACAAGGTCACGCCGATTACGCCGGTCCCGCTGCTCGCCGCCTCGATGGTCACAGGCGTGATCCTTTACCTCCCAGGTTTGATTGTGACTCTGATTCTCGCCAATCGCCTTTTTGGGATGGCGGTCCCGCCGAACCTCGGCTCGCTCTTTCTTTTCGCGATCATCGCCTGCGTTGCGTTCCGGTCGATGGGGCTGATCATCGCCTCCGTCGTCAATTCGTCCCAGGAAAGCCTCATCCTCATCCAGCCTCTTTACATGGCGATGTTGTTCCTCAGCGGCGCCACCTTCCCCCTCAGTTTCTTTCCCGATTGGTTGCAGATCGTGACGCAATTCATTCCGGCGACCTATCTAATGCTCGGGCTCGCGGGCATTTTGCAGCACGGCGAATCGGTCATGCATAACTGGCAGGCGGTCATTGCTCTCCTGGTTACCGCGCTGGTTGGTTTGTTCATCGCCACAAAACTTTTTCGCTGGGAGAAAGAGGAGAAGCTGCGCAATTCCGCCAAACTCTGGGTGCTGGCCGCGCTTGCTCCCTTTCTCCTTCTCGGCCTCTATCAATCCTGGAGCCGCCAGGACCTTGCGAAGGCGAAAATTCTCGCGCGTGACATGGAGCGCGGGAAGACGTGGCTGATCCAGAACGCCCGCGTTTATGTCGGCAACGGAAAGGTAATCGAATCCGCTTCGATCCTGATCAAGGGCGGCAAAATCGCGGAAATCTACGAAGGAACGGCGCCCGATCCCAAGACGTTGAAGGCCGATCTGTTTGAGGCCGCGGGCAAGACGGTGCTGCCGGGCTTGATCGACGTGCATGTGCATTTGGGAGCGACCGGCGGTTTCGTCGAGGACTATACGAAGTTCGACGCGAAGAAGGCCATTGAGCGCGAAATGCAGTCGTATCTGTTTTGCGGCGTCACTTCCGTGCGGAGCGCGGGCGATGCCGTCGACGATACGCTCAAAGTCCGCAAGCTTTTCGGTAGCGGCGAAAAACTCGGGACGGAATTGTTTCTCTGCGGGCCACTCTTCACCGCGGAGGGCGGGCATGGCACCGAGTACGGGAAGTTTTTGCCGGAAGCGATGCGGGCGAGTTTTATCGCGCAGTTTGTCCGGACTCCGAAATCGGACGAAGAGGCGCGCAAACAGGTGGATGCCCTTGTGACCCAAAAGGTCGACGCAATCAAGGGAGTGCTGGAAGCCGGTGTCCCCGGCAATTCGTTCAATCGAATGGACGTGAATATTCTTCGCGCCGTGACCGAGGAGGCGCACGCAAAGGGTCTGCCCGTGGCGGTTCACACCGGTAACGCCCAGGACGTTGTGGATGCGGTTTCGCTTCCGGCCGACTCCATCGAGCACGGTTCTTTTGTTGATGAGATTTCCGACGCGACGATCGTCGAGATGAAGGCGAAAGGGATAGCCTACGACCCGACGCTGAGTGTGGTGGAAGGATTTACGAGCTTCGCCAAAGGCGACACCAGCCTGCTCAAGCGCTCCCTCGTTCAGCAGGTTACGCGAAAGGAATTGCTCGACGGAACGGAACAGGCGGCCAAAAAACCAGAGTTCGACGGATTGCGCGAAGGCTTGAAGCGCTGGCCAATGTCACTCGAAGTCGGCGGGAAGAACCTTTTGAAGGTATGGCGCGCGGGGATTCCTCTGGTAACCGGTTCTGACGCGGGGAACTTTCTTGTCCTTCACGGGCCCACGGTGCAACGCGAGATCGAACTGTGGGTTGCAGCCGGGATCCCGATCGACGTGGCGCTCCAGGCCGCGACCAGCAATGCGGCGAAATTGCTCAGGGCCGATTCGCGCTTTGGAACTGTCGAAAAAGGCAAGGAAGCTACGCTCCTGATCGTGGACGGTAACCCTCTTCAGGACGTCCATGCACTCTCTTCTGTTTCCGCCGTTTTCATGAAGGGAGAGCGCGTTAATCGGACGTCCCTTCTTCAGGAGAATTAGGGTATGGGATTATCTTCAAATACTTACGTATCTTTTTCTTCGCGTTTAGTTATTTTAATTCTGGCTGTCCTCTGGACGAGGAAAGCCTGTGGCTACGGTCCGATCGGCCACCAAATCGTCGGGGCCGTCGCGGACGAGAGGCTCGCCAAAACCGACGCCGGAAAAAAGGTCGCCGAACTGCTCGACGGAATGACGCTGGAGAAGGTTTCCGTGATCCCGGATGAAATTAAGGGCTGGGACAAATTAACCCCGGATGATCCCGGAATTTTCCACTACTCCGCGCATCCCCGGATCGACGCCCAATTGCGAGCCTTCTGGCACGCCAACCCGCCCACCCACGATCTGAAGTCGGCCATACCATCGCATCATTGGTTCCATTACACCGATGTTCCGCTGCTCGATCCCGAGAAGTACGGCGATGGGAAAACCGGGCGCTCCAAATGGGACATCGTCCAGATAATGCGGTATTGCGTGGCTGTTTTGAAGGGCACCGAGCCGGAAGAGAATGCCCGCAAAATCACGACGCCGATCGCGATTATTTTGCTCGCCCACTTCGGCGGCGACATCCACCAACCCCTTCATGTGGGCGCGGAGTATTTCGATGCGCAAGGCCACGCAGCAAACCCGGACAAGGGTGCCGCGACCCTGGAGGATGAGGGAGGCAATACCATCGTCTTGAATCTGCTGCCAGGCACGAATCCACAGCCGGCAAAACGCGCCCCGAAGTTTCACGGTTTTTGGGACAACGACACCGTGCTTGCAAACCTGCCGTTACTGCCGGAAACGATGCCGAAGGAGGAACGCCGCGAGAAAACAGACGCGGCCAAGGCAGCGCTCGTCCACGACTTTGCCACGCACGAACCGAAGAACTGGCGCCTGGCTCCCGACGTTGCGTTGAAAGATTATTCCGAAGGGTGGGCGAACGACATTCTCCCGATCGCGCGTGAGGCGCACGAGCGGCTGACCTTTAGGAACGTAGCCCCGCTTCAGGAAGAGGATCGCGTCGTCGCCGCGGGCTTTGCCGACGAGAAGAAATCGCCGGACGGCGTTTCCTACTACGATTGGTCTGCCCGCGTCGTCCGGGACGAACTGCACAAGGCAGGGTGGCGCCTCGCCGATCTTCTTGAACAGGCGCTGCGCTAATCTGGGGTGTAGCCACGGCCCTGTGGGCCGTTTGCTTTGGCGCTCTAGAAGGTGAAACGGCCCGCAGGGCCGTGGCTACAACGCTGCCGCGCGCGACCGCCAGGCAAAACGGCGATCCGACTCTCGCCGGATCGCCGCTTGGAAAATCTCGAGTTCTTGAGCTGCTACGCCTTCGAGCCTTTGTCGTGCATCTTGCTGCAGTCGGACTTCAAGGTCGCCATTTGCTCTTTCGAGAGGACGCCTTCAGCCGACTTCATGAATGCATCCATGCTCTCTTTCGTGCAGCCTTCCTTGTTACACTTCGCGACGAGCGCATCCATCTTCGTCTTTTGGTCGGCCGAGAGGTTTAGCTTCGCGTAGGTCTGCGTGCAATCCATCTTCGTTTCATTGCTCGCCTGTTTCGCACAGCAACCGCCATCTTTATCCTTGCCCCCGGCAAACGCTGGCGTCACCGCCAAAGCCGCCGCTGCCATCAAAGCCAGTCCTGTAAGTTTCGTCATAGTGCCAAGCTATGACAGAGCGCCCTTCTTGTCGTTCAAATTCTACCTGGATTGCCACTCTTGTTCGCCGGCTTGAACCATTTTCGGGCCGTGTCGCGCAACCGTTCCTTCCACTGACGGAACGTGACTTCTACAAGCAGACGTCCGTAAGGGAGTGGCTCTCTTGGGATGAAACCCATCGCCCCCTCCCGAAGTCGATCCACGACAGTTGCCGGCAAGGTCTGGCCGGGGGCCGGCCTGGGTTCATCTGAGCCCACAAAACCGTAGGAGCTCAAAAACTCCGGTGCATCGCTAAAAAAAGCCGAGGGCACCCGTTTTTCCAGAAATCGGCGGGCATGGCTTCCCGGTATCACGTCGTGCATGAAGGCCGCCCTCACCCGGCCTGTGCGCAGAAGTCGTAACGCCAGTTTGAGCGCGCGGAAATCCTTTGGGCCATCGATCAAGACGACGTCGCCCTGTTCGATCAATCGTGGCAATTCCACGCGCCCATCGCCGAATTTGCATTCGACATTCCTGTTACCTTCCAGCCGTCTTGCCGCGATTTCTACGTCGGGAGAATTCCGGTCGCGTTCGATGCTGATGATGCGCGTTGCCGGGAAACAGCGGGCCAGGATTTCCGTGCTGTAGCCGCGCCCCCGGCCAGATTCGAGGATGCGCCGGGGGGGATCCGTGGCCAACAGCGCAAAGATGAACAAACCTTCGCTCGGGCGGATGCCCTTTAAATCATGAGTGGTACCCGCCGTCCTCTCGACGTAGGTATCGACGTGGGTGGCGGCCGACCCAAGGAGGAACGGCAATCCATGCGCTGCTCTGCTCTTCACCGCTGGGGACCTAATGAGCATCAAAGGTTAATCCGCCGTCTTTCGCGTCAACCTGGATCATTTGTCCTTCACCAAATTTTCCCGCCAGGATGTCCATGCTCAGCGGATCAAGGATGTATTTCTGGATCGCGCGCTTCAAGGGGCGAGCGCCGTAGACCGGATCGTAGCCATGGCTGGCGACGAATGCTTTCGCCGCGTCGGACAATTCCAGAGTCATTTTTTGGTTCTCCAGCCGGCGGACAAGGCGCCTGAGCTGAATTTCGACGATCTTCTTCAGCTCCTCCTCAGTCAGCCGGTCAAAAATGACGATGTCGTCGATGCGATTGAGGAATTCCGGACGGAAATGCTGGCGCAACGCGTCCATTACCAGGCGTTCCCGGGCGGCAGGCGACGATTCCTCCATGATATATTGCGACCCGATGTTCGAGGTCATGATGATGACCGTGTTTTTGAAATCGACCGTTCTCCCCTGCCCATCCGTGATGCGTCCGTCGTCGAGGACCTGGAGGAGAACATTGAAAACATCCTGGTGCGCCTTCTCGATTTCATCGAAGAGGACCACCGAGTACGGCTTGCGCCGCACGGCTTCGCTGAGCTGACCGCCTTCTTCGTAGCCGACATAACCCGGAGGCGCGCCGATTAAACGGGAGACCGTGTGTTTCTCCATGTACTCGCTCATGTCGATCCGGATCATGGCCTGCTCGTCGTCGAACAAAAATTCCGCAAGCGCGCGCGACAGCTCCGTTTTGCCGACTCCGGTCGGCCCGAGGAAAATAAAGGAACCGATCGGTCGGTTCTCATCCTGCAATCCGGCGCGCGCCCGCCGAATTGCGCTCGCGACGGCTTTGATCGCGGTGTCTTGCCCGACGACGCGCTGGTGCAGATGCTCCTCGAGCCGGATCAATTTCTCCCGCTCACCCTCCTGCAGGCGCGAGACAGGAATGTGCGTCCAGCTCGAGACGACCTGCGCGATGTCTTCCCCGGTTACTTCCTCGCGAAGCAAACGGTTGCCCCCCTCTTTGATCTTCTCCTCGACGGCGCGCAGCTTGTTCTCCAGCTCCGGGAGCCGGCCGTATTGCAACTCGCTGGCCCGGGCCAGCTCGCCGCGACGCTGGGCTCGCTCCAATTCCGTGCGCGCCTGGTCGAGTTCTTCCTTCAGTTTTCTCTGATCGTCGATAACCGCCTTTTCCTTCTGCCATTCCGCCTTGAGCGCTGACGATTTTTCCTTCAGCTCCGCCAATTCCTTCTCGAGCTTTTTCAGCCGTTCCTTGCTGGCCGCGTCTTTTTCCTTCTTGAGCGCCTGCCTCTCCATTTCGCGTTGCATGACTTCGCGCTCGATCACGTCGATTTCTGTCGGCATCGAATCGAGCTCGATCTTCAGGCGTGACGCCGCCTCATCGACAAGATCGACCGCCTTGTCGGGAAGAAATCGGTCGCTGATGTAGCGATGCGACAGAACAGCCGCCGCGACCAGGGCCGCGTCCTGGATCCGGACGCCGTGATGCACTTCGTAACGTTCCTTGAGTCCGCGCAAAATGGCGATCGTGTCCTCGACTGTTGGCTCTTCCACCATCACTGGCTGGAAGCGGCGCTCCAGGGCCGCGTCTTTCTCGATGTATTTGCGATACTCATCGAGCGTGGTCGCTCCGATCGTGCGGAGTTCACCGCGCGCCAGTTGCGGCTTCAGCAAATTCGACGCGTCGACCGATCCCTCCGCCGCCCCTGCGCCGACGATGGTGTGCAGCTCGTCGATGAACAAAATAATCTGGCCCTGGGAATCCGTGACTTCTTTCAGGAATGCTTTCAGCCGGTCTTCGAATTCCCCGCGGAACTTCGCGCCGGCCACCATCGAACCAATATCCATCGCGATGATCCGCTTTTGCTTCAGCGACTCCGGCACATCACCGCTGATGATTCGCCGGGCCAGGCCTTCCACGATGGCCGTCTTCCCCACACCCGGCTCGCCGATCAGGACCGGGTTGTTTTTGGTCCGGCGCGAAAGCACCTGCATCACCCGCCGGATTTCGTTATCGCGCCCAATGACCGGATCGATTTTTCCTCGGCGCGCCAATTGAGTCAGGTCGCGCCCATATTTTTCCAGCGTCTGATATTTGCCTTCCGGATTCTGGTCCGTCACCCGCTGCGAGCCGCGCACCTGTTGCAGTGCCTGCATCAGCTTGTCACGGGTCGTCCCGGCGTCTTTCAGAAGTTTCGCCGAGAAAGATTTTCCATCCGCCAGGGCGAGCAGATAATGTTCGGCGCTGAGGAATTCGTCCTTCAGTTTCGCCATCTCTTTTTCCGCGGCGTCGATCGTCGCCCGCAGCTCGTTGCCGATCCGCTGATCGACATTCCCGCCCTGGATCCTTGGGCGGCGCTCCAGTTCCCGCGTCAACCGGCCGCGTAAGTCCGGGATCGCAACCCCCATTTTTTCCAGCAACGGTTTCGTCACCCCATCCGTCTGATCGAGCAACGCGAGGAGGAAATGCTCGTTCGTAATTTCCTGCTGATTGAACTGCGACGCCAGGTCCTGCGCCGCCTGCATCGCTTCCTGCATCTTCTGGGTAAATTTATCCGGACGCATGCTTCATCCTACTGTTCGCGGCGTCGCCCACAACTAGACTTGAGTCTCGTGTTCTACCTGGAATTCGAGTCTTAATCACGGGGGCGATTTTATTCCTGCAAATGCACGGCATTTATCTCGCGGCAATTATCACGACCGGCATTGCTACGGCGATCTTCGGGCCGTTGATCCACCGGCTGAAAATGCCGGCCCATGCGGCGGGTCTGGCTCGACACGGCGGTCGCTTTGCCCATGCAACCGCTCGCCTTTTACCTTGTTCGCGTTCCTCCGGATCAGCGCGTTTGTTTCGGTCACGCTTTGGCGATTGCCTTCCCGGTTCCTTCTCGGGCTGGCGGGTGCGACGGCGCTGCATTGGCTCCTCAATTTTCCGATTTTGCTCATGATCTGGAACGCGGCCGGACTGGGCAAAACATTCTGGCTCACGGCCAATCAGCTCTGGCTGTTGCTCTTCTTCGTCCTCAGTCTGGCTTTGCTCTCCTACTTTACCTTCGGCAAGTTCAGCCCCGGCCGCGCGCTCTTCGGACGGAGACGCTGCCCGGAGTGCGCGACCGAGTACGACGCCCCGTTTTTCGCGGTCAACTTTGGTGCCACTCGTTACGAACGCTGTCCGCATTGCCGCTACTAGCATTGGACGAAAGCCTTCAGTCATGAGCGAAAGCGCGCGCAGCATGATCCTCGGGCCCTCGGTGCTTTATGCCGTGGCCGTGGTCGCGCTCGTTCTCACCGTTGTTTGCAGGCTAGTGAACAATTCCATTCCTAATAAACTGTGACGCGCAGTCCGTGAGGCGGGCTGTGCCTTACACACGACCTCGGCGCACTCTTGGCACGAATTATTTTCGTGAATACCCCAGAAGTGGGTCCGCTATGGCGGGAAGTGCTGGGCGACGCGGAACCTCTGCGGCGAGGACGCGAAGCCGTCATTCTCCTTTCGATTCTGATTCTTCTCGGCGAGGTGGTGATGGTCTTCGCGGCGTTGATGAGCGGCGATCCGCGAAATTTCTTCGTCGAGCTCCTCACGGCGTGGTTCGTCGCGTTGCTTCTGTACTTTGTCTGGATCGGGCAGACGTGGGCGCGCTGGCTCCTGGCACCGATCTTCTTGGTACAAGGTTGCTGGGATTTCATCTGGGGCATTATCGGCGGCGACGGGCTCCGCTCTGTGATTGGCATTGGAGAACTGATTATTTTCGCTTACCTCGCCATTTCGCCCTCGGTCTATGCCTTCGCTCGCCTTCAGCGAGAGCGAATCGGCCGCTGGGAAGTGCTCGCGATCTCCGGAGTTTTCCTTCTGGTTCTGGCCAGCGTTGGTGCCGGCATCCTGGCGTTTTACAATTATCAAGACACTCTAAAGACGGAAGCGACGGAGTTTATGCGGATGACATTCCATCGTGTCTTTGAAAATCGCGATCCGGAATATCTCGCCGAGCACTCGAAAAAAGCACACCGATCTCTGTCGCCGCAAACTTTCGTTAACCGGATTAGTTCAGAATTGGGCAATGTAAAAGAAGTCGGGCCGGTCGGCACATCGTTCCGGATCAAATTCGTCCCTTATCATCTCGAGCTCCACGCGACGGGAAAAGCACGGGTCATTTTCGAAACTGCGCCCATGTGGGTTTCGATTGAGATCTCCGGAAGAGAGCCGGACTGGGAGATTGACCACATCAGTTGGGATTATTGAAGGGCATATATCGTTGTGTTGATTGCGGCTCGGTTCTTCTCCGCGTATGAGTCTCGGCGATGAGCGCGGAAACGAAACTGACGGCTCGCAGTGCTTTGGGAGTTCTGCGCAATGCGCCCTACCGCCGTTACATCATCGGCAGCGCCATTTCCGATACCGGAACCTGGATGCAAGTGATGGCTCAGGGATACGTGATGAGCACGCTGACGACAAAGGCGGTCTGGCTGGGGATGGCGCAATTCGCGGCCGGGTTGCCCATGCTCCTTCTCACGATGGTCGGCGGATCGGCCGCTGACAGGTACGATAAACGCGCCATCCTCCTCATCACTCAATTTGTTCAAATCGGTCTGGCTTTGGCGATCGGCTGGTTGGTCTGGACGGAGCAAATCGCGATCTGGCATATCCTCGTTTTCGCCGCGATCCTTGGCGTCTCGAATTCTTTTGAAATGCCCGCTCTTTCCGCGCTCGTGCCGGAGCTCGTGAAGCGCGAACAAATTCAAAGCGGCATCGCGATAGATCGCTCCGTTTTCCATGGATCGCGCGTTTTCGGACCGACCATCGGCGGAATTCTCATCAGCGCATGGGGCGCGGCCTCCGCATTTTTCGCCAATGCCGTGTCGTTTGTCGCGTTGATCGTCGCCCTCCTTTCGCTGCCGCCTCGTCAGAAAGGCAGCGCGGAAGAAGAGGAAAAACGCGGCACCGGGATCAAGGATGGATTTCGTTTCGTGGCGAAAGACAAACCCAGCCTCGCGATGGTCTGTCTGATCGCGACCCAATCCGTCTGCATTTTTCCCATCATTACCGTGATGATGCCGCTCTACGTGCGAATGGTGCTCGGTCTCGGCCCAAACCGCCTTGGCTTTTTGATGGGCGCTTCAGCAGTCGGATCGCTGGTCGGTTCAATCTTCCTTATCGGGCTCGCCCGGGAAAAACGCGTGCCGCTGATGATCATGTGTACGCTCGGCGTGACGGGCGCGATTCTCGGTCTCTCGCTTGGCCCGAGCTTCAACGTCGCCACCGCGCTTCTGGTTGTGAACTCGCTCGGCCTCGCCACCAACTTCGGGCTCGCCAGCACGATCGTGCAGGAACGCGCGCCGGATTTTCTGCGCGGCCGGGTTTCCGCCGTGTTCATGCTGAGCTTTGTCGGGCTAATGCCCATCGCCGGACTCGGCGTCACCAGTTTATCGGACTTCATCGGAATGCGAATGGCTCTCGCCATCGCTGCAATTCTTTACGGCGCGGTCACGGTTTTCGTTCTCCTGCGTGTGCGCAAGCAATGCTCGGTGGTTGGCGTGTGCCAGGCCGAATTGACCACTCCAACTTCTTCCGCCGTTGCGACGGTTTCGGTACGTCCGTGAGCCGCGTGATTGCGTTCTCCACCTGCTGGAATTCCAGGCGGCACACCGCCGGCGATGAGATGCTGCGCGAGATCAAGGATCTTGGTTTTAATCGCGTCGAGCTGGGCCACGGCATCCGTATCTCGCTCATGCCGGGAATCCAAAAAATGTTCGAGGCGGGCGAGGTCGAGTTCACCAGCCTGCATAATTTCTGCCCGCTGCCGGTGGAAATCATGCAGGCCTCCCCCGATTGCTACAAGATCTCGGCAGCCTATACGAAAGAACGCGAGCGCGCCATTCGCCACACTTTCCAGACGATCGACTTCGCCCAGCGGCTCGGCGCCCCCTTCGTCGTCCTCCATTGCGGCGAGGTGGAGATGAATCCGATCACCGACCAGTTGATCGCGCTCGCGAAGAAGGGTGAAATGCTTTCCCGCGAATACGTTCGATTGAAAGTAAAAGCGGTGCAGAAGCGCGAAGCCGCGGCGCCGCCGTATCTCGAGCGGGTCAAGGATTCACTCAAACGCATCGCGGAATATGCCGCGAAGAAAAATATCCGGCTCGGCGTGGAAGGCCGCCGTGGGTACGAGGAAATTCCAAGCGAACGCGAGTTGCCGTCGTTGCTCGACGAGCTGAATTCACCGCAGTTCGGTTATTGGCACGACCTGGGACACATCCAGATCAAGGAAAACCTGGGTTTCGTGAACCATGAGGAATGGCTCCGCCAGATCGGTCCACGCGCCTTTGGCTGCCATCTCCAGGATTGCAAATGGCCGGGGCAGGACCACCAGGCGCCCTTCACCGGGATGGTGGATTTTGAGATACTTGTTCCGCTCCTCCCGCCGAGCTGCTTATTTGTCTGGGAAATGAGCCCGCGCCGAACTGTCGACGAAATCCGATTGTCTGTGAGCCGCTGGAAAGAGCGGTTCGGCGAATGAAAAAAACTCTCCTCACGCTCCTCCAACTGCTCGTCACGGGCGCGTTGCTCTACTGGGTTTTCCACGATCCCGCGGTGCGCATCGCCATGGCGGTGGCCATTCGCGACGCCGATTACCGGTGGATCCTCGGCGCCATTGCGGCCTATATCGTTGTCGAATTCGCCGCCGTCGTGCGCTGGCAAATCCTGCTCAAGGTCCAGGGCATCAACCTGAGCACCGCGCGGATCTCCGGCCTGTTCATTATCGGAATGTTTTACAACCAATTCCTGCCCGGCGGCACCGGCGGTGACATCGTCAAAACCTACCTGCTCTGGAAAGAGACTCCCGGGAAAAAGCCGGGCGCACTCCTCGCTGTCCTCTTCGATCGCATGGTCGGCCTGATCGCGTTGATCATCATCACCGGCGTCTTGATCTTACTGCGGTATGGCTGGCTGACGCGCGAAACCGCCGCGCAACTCGACAGCAATCCGCTGCATAATCCGCGCTTCTATGTTTTGGTGGTTCTCGCGGTTTTCGGCGCGGCTGTGCTATTTGTAACTACGACTTTCATCGTCAGCGGCTTCAATCTCCTCCACAAACTGCCGCATCGTTTTCCCGGCCGGGAAAAGCTGCTGGAGATTTCGGCAGCCTATCACCTTTACGCGCGCCATTGGCGGGCGACCACGGCCGCGTTCAGCGCATCGCTCGTTTGCCACCTGGGAACGTTCGCCACGTTTCTCTGCGTCGCTTACGCATTCCGGGCCGCCGTCGCTCCGGTCGATTTTTTTGCGATCATGCCGATCGAGCGCACGATCTCGTCGCTGCCGATCAGTTTCGCCGGGGTTGGCACGCGCGAATTTATTTTGCAGGTGATGTTGTTCAATCTCTGCGCCGTTCCGCCGGCCGTGGCCCGAATGATCGGTCTGACCGGGTTTACCGTGATCCTGCTCTGCTGCCTCCCGGGTGGGATTGTCTACTTCTTTTACCGGCCGAGCGGCGCCACTGGGCATGTGAAGATGCGCGAGATGAAACAGGAATTCGCCACGCTCGAGCATGAAATCAGCGAACAGGAAGAGTAAACCGCGATCGGAGAGACGAGCTTCCGCACGTCCCAAACCTTTCAGAGCGCCTCGTCACAACAAGGACATGCAGAAGCACGTCCCTCCGAAAAGACCATTCGTCGCGGTCACTTTCGCCATGACCGTCGATGGCAAGATCACGACGAAGAATTTCTCGCCAGTTGATTTCACCTCGCGCGAAGATAAGACGCACCTGCTCCGGCAGCGCGCTCTCGGCGATGCGGTTTTGATCGGTCACAGCACGCTGAAGCACGACAACGTCCGGCTCGGCCTGCCTGATCCGAAGATGCGCGAGGAGCGAATCGCCCGCGGGCAAACGCCATTCCCCTTGCGCGTTATCGTCTCCAATGAAGGCCGGATCGACGCGTCGCTGAAAATCTTCCAGGCGGAAATTTCCCCGATCGTGATCTTTTCGACGATCCAGATGCCGGCGCGCTATCAAAAAGCGTTGCGGAAAAAGGCCATCCTTCATCTAAGCGATTCGAATTCGGTCGATCTCGCCTGGATGCTCCAGCAACTGCGGCGGGATTACGGGGTGCGCACGGTGGCCTGCGAGGGCGGCGCCACGCTCTTTCGTGCCTTACTGCAGAAGGATTTGGTCGATCAGCTTAATCTGACCATCGCGCCCTTCCTCTTTGGGGGCGCGAAAGCGCCGACGCTGACCGGATTACACAAGGAGTTCCTGCCGCGTAGCGTGCGGTGTTCGCTCACCGAAATGCGGACAGTCGGCGAAGAGTGCTTCCTCACCTACCGGATCAAACATCGCCGCAGATAGCGCATCAAGGAGCGGCGTTCTCTAGCCCGCCGACCTTGGCGAAGGCGATTCAATCGCCTCATTATTAATGCGGCCGTCTCGCGACGGCCGTTCGGTTGGCGGGCGGTTTGGAAAACGCCCCTCCTTGAGCTCACTTCAAATCGCCGTTACCGCAACGGAAGCACGTCCCCTTTCCCTTTGCGCGGTCTCCGGACCAATTCGCCGCCGCAGTTCGGGCACACGGCCTCCATCGATTCTGTGCATTCGCGGCAAAAGGTGCATTCGTACGTGCAGATGTAAGCCTCACCCTGCGGCTCGAGTTGTCGTCCGCACTTTTCGCAGGCCGATTTCATTAGTAACGCCACTGTTACTTTTCAGCTCATTGCTCCAGTTTCTGGGTAGCTTAGCCTGAAGAGCGGGTTGACCAAGGTTCTTTCCGCCGGCCAATGCACACCGGTAACTCCATTATCATCCAGGCGCCTAAAAGCGCGATCTTCGAGACGGCGGCGAACCTGGAGCTGTGGCCGAAAATCCTGCCGCATTACCGTTACATTCGTTACCTCCAGCGAGGCCCCGATCGCAATCTCGTGGTGATGGCCGCGGTCCGATCGGGCCTTCCGATTTCCTGGACGTCCGAGGAGGTCATCGATCGGGACAAATGCGAAATTCATTTCCATCATCTCAAGGCATGGACGAAAGGCATGCATGTCGTCTGGTCGTTCAAGGAAACCCCGGTTGGCGTCCTGGTTGAGATTGTGCACGACCTCCGGTTTCGAATTCGCCTGCTCGCGCCGCTGGTCGAGCCAATCATCGGGAAGGGATTCATCCATCCCGTCGCGAGCCGCACTCTGAATTGCATGAAGAAATACCTCGAAAGAGAAGTTTCTCAAAATCCCCAACGCGAATTTCAAAATGCCTAGGCGCCGCGCGGTCATTACCGGACTTGGTCCCCTTACCTGCATCGGAACGGGGCGCGAAAACCTCTGGCGCGGTTTGCGGGCGGAGAGAAGCGGCATCCGACACATCTCCAGTTTCGACACGGCGGAGTTCAACGCCCATTGTGGCGGTGAAATTGTTGATTGGATTCCGGAGGATCATTTCCCGCCGCATCGCCTGAAACGCCTCGATCGTTATGCGCAGTTCGCGGTCGCCTCGGCAAAAATGGCACTCGATGACGCCGGGTTGCCCTATTCTCAGCAGACGCCGCAACACCGTGTGGGCGTCAGTTTCGGCACAGCGCTCGGCGGCATCGCGAACGCGGAGTACCAGCACGCCCATTTTTTGAAGAAAGGAACGCGCGGGGTGAACCAGACGCTGGCCCTTCAGGTTTTCGGGGGCTCAGCCCACTCGAACATCGCGATCGAATTCGGGTTCCGCGGTGTGGGGACCACCAACTCGAACAGTTGCGCGAGCGGCACGATCGCCGTCGGTGAAGCGTTGCGCTACATCCGCGATGATTTTGCGGACGTGGTCGTAGCGGGCGGCGCGGAAGCACCGCTCAGCCCGCTCAGTTTCGGCGCGTTCGCCATCATCAAAACGATGAGCCAATGGGCCGGCGACCCGGCGCTGGCCTGCCGGCCTTTCGATCGGAAACGCGACGGCTTTGTGATGGGCGAAGGCGCCGCGTCGCTTGTCATTGAAGAACTGGAGCATGCGCGAAATCGCGGCGCGCACATTTTCGCGGAGGTGCTCGGCTATCGCCTGAACAATGACGCCTTTCACATGACGTCGCCGTTGCCGGGCGGTGAATCGTGCATTCGAGCGATGCGGGAAGCGCTGGCGGATGCGGGGCTCGCCCCCGAGCAGATCGACTACATCAATGCGCATGCGAGTTCGACGCAGTTGAGCGACGGCACTGAGACGATGGCGATCAAGCAAGTGTATGGCGATCACGTGAAACGGTTGCTCGTGAGTGGGACAAAGGCTTACACCGCACATCCCCTGGGGGCCAGCGGCGCCATCGAAGCGGCCATCTGTGCGCTGGCGATCGACCAAAACTGGGCGCCGCCGACGTTGAATCGCCACGAACCCGATCCGGCGTGCGACCTGGATGTGGTTCCGCTTCACGGGCGCGATATGGAGCTCAATTACGTGATGAGCAATTCCTTCGGGTTCGGCGGCATCAATGCCTGTCTGATTCTGGGACGGGTGTAGTGACGCCAATGCATTGTAGGGCGTTTCTGTGAAACGCCGTTGAGATCGGGCGGCGTCTGACACAGACGCCCTACAAAATCGGGTCAGGCATTTCTATCTTTCGCGTTAAAAGAGGCGCAGTCCGTCAGCGCACGCCTCCGGTCTAGCGGCCAGCGCAATTTGCAATTGTGAGGTTCTTCACCGTCTGCGCCGCTCAGGATGACATGCCTTTGTCACCGTCACCTAATAAATCAGGCCGGTTTTTCCGGGTTCGTTCCAGGGCCTGTTCCTTCCGCCAGGCAGCGATCACCGAATGATTTCCAGAAAGCAAAACGTCGGGGACTTTCCATCCGCGGAAATCAGAGGGCCGGGTGTACTGAGGACCTTCCAATAATCCCACGCTAAAGCTGTCGTCGGCCGCGGATTGTTCATCGCCCAGAACGCCCGGCAAAAGGCGCACGACCGCATCGACGAGAACCACCGCCGCCATCGCCCCGTTCGTGAGCACGTAATCACCGATCGAAATCTCGGCATCGACCAGGTGTTCGATAACACGGTGATCCACGCCCTCGTAGTGCCCGCAGATAATGATGAGGTGCGCCTCCTTCGAAAACTCTGTCGCCATCCGCTGATCAAACCGTCGCCCCGCCGGTGACATCAGAACGATCTTCGATTTTCGATTTTCGACTTTCGATTTTAGTTCCTCCACCGCCGCAAAAATGGGCTCCGCCTTCATCACCATCCCCTGCCCGCCGCCGAACGGCGCATCATCCACCACGTGATGCTTGTCCGTCGTCCAATCGCGTAAATTATGGATCCGCAGATCCAGCGCGCCGTTTTCCTGCGCCCGCTTCATCATGCTTTCGCTGAGCGGCGCACGGCAGACCTCGGGAAAGAGAGTGAGGATATCGATGCGCATTGAATCACAACGTCCAACGCCCCACCTCCAACGTCCAACGCTTGATTTGTAGGGCGTTTCTGTGAAACGCCGTGAGTTGGCGTCTGACACAGACGCCCTGCAATTGTTACTCGACGATCTCGAGGGTGGCGCGCTGGCCGTGCCGGGCGGCTGAGCTGGCGAGCAAGGCGCGAATGGCCTGAATGGTCTGGCCGTTGCGCCCAATGATGCGGCCGACATCCGTCTGGCGCAGCTGCACCCGGAAGATTGTCGTTTTCCCCGAGGGAATCTCCGAAAGCATCATCTCATCGGGAAATTCGACGAGCTGGCGGATGACGAACTCGAGGAATTGTTTCACGGGCGTGAGTGTAATCACGCCGGTGACTTTGTCACGTCGCCGCTTTCGTGGATCGCGTCCCGCGGCCGCGGGATCGCGCGATGACAAATCATGCCGGCGCAGCCGGGAAACATAAACATCGCAGCGACGGAGCGCGCGATCCCCCTACTCTTTGCCGTAGGTCGCTTCGAAAGTTTCCGTGTCCTCGCCGACCGGGCCGACTTCCTTCCCATCCGGGCGGAGAAGCCAAAACCAATCGTAGGAACCGCCCCCGACGAAGTAGCGATGCTGCTGGACGAGCAGGCAATCCTTGTATTCCCCCGAAGGAACGAGCTTCAAATTGTTGCCGGCGAAAAGGTATCGCTCTTTTCGATTCGTGGTGTCGACGACGTGCACGGCGCCGGAAGTCGCCCAAGCCGGGGTAACGAAGTAAAGGAGCTTCCCGTCTGTAGAGAATTGCAGAGTCTCGAACGCGGCGATCACCGACTCTGGCTTTTGGGATTCGCGGCAGCGGAGGAGCAACGCCGGCTCTTTTCCATCAACCCGGACCTGCCAGAGCTCCGTTGGATCCATTTCGTCGGAGCCGGTGGCGATTTTCTTGCCCTCCACTTTCCGGACGAAGCCAACCCATTTGCCGTCCGGCGCGAGAACAGGACCGGAGTCCCTGCCGCTTGAAGTCAGGGCGATCGTCGTGCCAGCTTTGTCTGTGAACTGGATGTTCCCGTCTTTGACGGAAACGGTTTGAGCAACGGCGGAAACCGCAAAAGCACAGCAGAGAATCAACAGGAGTCGCTTCATCTTCCTATAGCGACGCTCTGAGCGCACGGATTTGAAAAGTTTTTCAAACGGAGGGACGTGCTTCTGCACGTCCGATTTCTCTTCGCAGCCGTCGCAAACAGAATGGGACGTGCAGAAGCACGTCCCTCCGGGAAGAAATTACTCCGTCGCCGGAGCAGCTGCCGTTTCTTCGGCCGGTACGGATGGCACAGTCTCTTCCGCTGGCGCGCTCGCCTGCTTCCGGGTCTTCTTGATCAAACTGCGAACCGTATCCGAGGGCTGGGCCCCCTTCGAAATCCAATGCTCGATCCGGTCCATCTTCAGCGTGCTGTTGTGACCGGGCTTCTTCGGGTCGTAGGTCCCGATGATCTCGATGAATTTCCCGTCGCGCGGGCTGCGGCTATCGGCCACCACCACCTTGTAATACGGGCGATTGAGTGCGCCTTCTCTGCGTAATCTGATTGAAACTGCCATATCGTTAATTTTTCATCCGCGCCATTTGCGCCATCATTCTTTTCATTTTCCCGGCGTTCTTCATCATCTTTCGCATCTGATTGAAACGCTGGAGCAGATCGTTCACTTCGGTGACGCTGCTACCGCTGCCGCGGGCGATTCGTTGACGGCGCCGGGCATTCAAAATGTCGGGCCGCGTTCTCTCCTCGTGCGTCATGGAAAGCACAATCGCTTCCGTCCGCTTGAGCTGCTTCTCGTCCACGGAGAGGCCCTGCACGTTACTCATCCCGGGGATCATGCCAAGAATATTCTCCAAGGGCCCCATCTTCTTCATCATCCTGAACTGGGCCAGAAAATCGTTGAAGTCGAACGATGCGGTCCGCAGCTTCCGCTCCATCCGCGCCGCCTCTTCCTCGTCCACGGCCTCGGCTGCCTTTTCGACCAGGCCCACGATATCGCCCATCCCGAGGATCCGGCCCGCGAGGCGATCCGGCACGAACGGCTCGAATTGATCGAGCTTCTCGCCAACGCCGGCAAACTTGATCGGCCGTTGTGTCACCTCACGCATTGAAAGAGCAGCGCCGCCGCGCGCGTCGCCATCGAGTTTGGTTAACACGATCCCCGTAATGCCGAGCGCTTCATGGAAGTGGGTAGCAACGCTGACGGCCTGCTGGCCCGTGGCCGCGTCGGCGACGAGGAGCACTTCCTGCGGCTTGAGGAACTCTTTCAGCTGCTTGATCTCTTCGATGAGCGCCACGTCGATTTCCTGACGGCCCGCGGTATCGAAAATCTGGACGTTGCCGCCCTGGGTCTCGGCCCATTCGAGACTGGCGGCCGCCGAGCGTAGCACATTTTTCTCGTCGGCGGCTGGCGTGTAAACCGGCACGTCGACCTGCCGCCCGAGCGTGGCCAATTGCTCGATGGCCGCCGGCCGCTGCAAGTCGCAGGCGATCAGCAAAGGCGTACGGCCTTGCTTCTTCAAATACCGGGCGAGCTTGGCCGACGTCGTCGTCTTGCCCGCGCCGTTGAGGCCCACCATGAGAATGCGCGCCGGCTTTTCCAAGTTCAAAGACGCCGCATCACCGCCGAGCAAAGCGGTCAGTTCATCGTGGAAAATCTTAACGATCTGCTGGCCAGGCGTGACGCTGCGAAGAACCTCCTCGCCCAGGGCCTTCTCCTTGACCCGGCCAATGAAATTCTTCGAGACCTGAAAGTCGACATCGGCTTCGAGCAACGCGAGGCGGACCTGCCGGAGCGCGTCATTAATGTTGGTCTCGCTGATCGTCCCATGACCGCGAAGATCCTTGAAGATGTCCTGAAGCTTGTCGCCGAGCTGCGAAAACATAATGTCTTAACAAATGCCGGTTCCGTGCCGGGAGAGCTGCTGGGTCCGGGGAGCGCACACGCCTCGCGTGCGGGCGATGGCGCCCTCGCCATCGCGAACTTCGCCCTGACAAAACTGTTTCGGCGTGGCGCCGAAACCAGCACGCGAGGCGCGTGCGCTCCCCAGAAGAATCATGAGCGCCGCTTACTTTTTCTTTTTCTTCGGCTTCACGGCGGGGGGCGCAGTCGGCGCCGGGGTGGAGGGCGCGACTGAAGGGATTGGAGCAGGAGGCGCGGTGCTGGGTCCCCCATCATCGATGTTGAATGTCCAATGGGTCTCCACCTTTTTCCCGCCAGATTTCGCGCTTACGATCACGGTGCAGGTCTTGTCTTTCAGCCGCTGCGTGACCTGATACGCCACCGTTGTGCTCTTGGGATCGAAACTGGCGTCGACTTTTCCCAGGCCACTGACGCGCATCTCGACCGAGCCCGGATCGATCGCGCCCAGCGAGGCGATGTTCGCCTTGATCAGCGGCAACGCGTTCTTGATCGTCTCGCCGTCCGCCGGTTGCGTTTGCAAATTCGACGGCGCCACTTCCGCGACCGAGGGCCCAACAGCCGTCGTGGCGATGGCCGCCACCGCGTCGGTGAAGGTCTTCGGCTTGTTCGCCTCCATCAAATAGCGGCCGATCGAATTGAGCGGCGTGTGCATCGTGATCGGCTGGCCGTAAACCGTGAAGAGCGCTTCGTATCCCGCCTTCGTCACCACTTCTTCGATATGGGCGTTGTGAAATCCGTAGGGGACCGCGAAGCAGTTCACCTTCACGCCCAACTTTTGCTCGATCATCTGCTTCGAGCCGACGATCTCTTTCTGGAGCCACTCTTCGTACTCCTGCGGATTCAGTTTCTTCTTCGCCACCTTGTCGTAAGGCTTGCGCAAATCCGAGTGCGTCGCCGTGTGGCCCTGAATGTCGATGCCGGCATCGCGCATCTCCGCGAGCTGCTCCCAGCTCATTGATTCGCCGCCGCTGAAATGGCCCGGCTTGATTCCTTCCGTGTAGATGAAAAGCGTCACCGGGTAATTGAATTTTTTCAGGATCGGCCACGCGACTTCGTATTGCGATTTCCACCCGTCGTCGAAGGTCAGAACTGCACTTTTTGGCGGGATAGCTTTCTCGCCGCGGCGCCACGCGAGGAGATCCTGCATCGGAATCACCGCGATGCCTTTGTTCTTCAGCTCTTGCATCTGCGCTTCGAACGCAGCCGGGGTGATCTCGGTATCGGGTCGCTTCACGTTGTTGACGAAGCGGTGGTAACCAAAGATGACAACCTGCGCGTTTTGATCGACGGCCGGCTTAGTGATGACCGGAGGAGCAGATGGCGTCGCCGCCGCAGCCGAGCTGGATGGACCGGGGGTAGCCGCATTCGTGGGTGCCTGATTCGGGCCGGTGGTGCTGTTGGCCGCAGTCGCAGGCTTCTTACAGGCAGAAAAACTGAAGGCCAAAAGCAACGGGAGAAGTGCTAATCGAGTGAGCATAAAAATCGGTAAAGGGCCTTTAGTTTGGGGCGTGGAAAATACAAGCGGTTTTTAGGTTTCAATAACTCTTCTGTAGCCACTTCGCGGTGCGAAGCGCAGGGGCACATCGGGCCCATCTCACGTCGCCCACCCGCCTTCGACGCAGGCTCCGGCGTGGCAAAGCAGGACGACGGCTACAGAAATCGGTGGCGCGCACTCGCCTTTGCGCTACGAGTGCCCATGCCCCGATTACTCTCGATCCTGTTGCTGGCCGCTGTCGCCGTTTTCTTCACCAGCTGCGGCACCGTTTCGGAAACCAACGTCAAGGACACGACCCGGACGTTCACCACCGTGGTGGTTGATGCCGGTCACGGCGGCAAGGACAACGGCGCTTTTCGCCGTTTCGGCGGCGCGGAAAAAAACGCGACGCTCGATGTCGCGACCCGGCTGGCAAGTAAACTGCGGGAATCGCAGTTCCACGTTGTCATGACTCGCTCCAGCGATGTTTTCATCCCTTTGGATGAGCGCGCTGCGATCTCAAACCGCCAGAAAAATGCGATCTTTGTCAGCGTGCATTTCAACGATTCCGGCCGGCGGGGTATTCGCGGATTTGAGACCTACTATCATTCGGCGGCGGCAAGGCCGCTTGCTTATCGGATTCAACAACAATTAATGACGCTGCCCGGCGCCTCGAATCGCGGCGTCAAGACAGCTAATTTTCGCGTCCTCCGAAAAGCGGCTTACCCAGCCGTTCTGGTTGAGTGCGGATTCCTGAGTAATCGCACCGAAGGCGCCGCGGCTCGCAGCGCAAATCGCCGCGACGATCTGGCGGATAAAATTGCGGAGGCGATTGTGGATCAGCGGTACGGCAAAGGAACTTATCGCGCGCCGGCGAGCACAGCCGACGCGGCCGCGACTTCGTCCGAGCACGGGAATTAGAGATGTGGAGGCGCTTGTGCCAAGCGCCTCTATATTTTCTGGCGCGCGAGGCTTAAAACTCGATCCCGCGTTTTTCGCGACCGACGGCGGCCAGCGTGATCAGCACCAGAAACACAAGCAGCGTCACGATCCCGAGCGACTTGGCATAGCCCACTCCGCCGGCGGCGGTTGGAAAACTTTCCGCCAGCTTCGCTTCGACGACTGCGATCGGCGCGGCGCACAAATTCCCGAGCTGATAAACGAATCCCGGGAAGGTTCCGCGCATTTCCGCGGGCGAAAGCTCGTTGAGATGCACCGGCACCACCCCCCACGCGCCCTGCACCATGAACTGCATGCCGAAACCGCCGGCGATCAACATTCCCAGTGATGGCGAAAAGATCCACGCCGGGATGAGCAGAATGCCAACCGCCGCGGCCGCGATGATCGATCGGCGGCGTCCCCACGTTTGGGAGAGGGCGCCGAACAATGTCCCGCCGCAGATCGCTCCAAGGCTGTAAATGATCGACACGTTCCGGACCTGCGCAACATCCAGACCGCACTGCTTTTGCAGAAACGTCGGATACAGGTCCTGGGTCCCGTGCGACATGCAATTGAAGGCCGTCATCAGCAGAATGGCGTAAACAAAGAGCTTCCAATGCTGACGGACGAGAGGCGCGAGCCGGGTCCTGTCGCGAGCCACTTTCTGTCTTTGCCACGAGGGCGATTCCGGCACGCGCATCCGGATGAAAATGACCAGGAGCGCCGGAGCGGCTCCGGCCACGAAAAGTCCGCGCCAGCCGAAATTTGGAAAAACCAGCCAGTAAACGATCGCCGCGAGCAGAAAACCAAAGGCGTAGCCTTGCTGAAGAATCCCGGAGAACAGGCCCCGCGCCTTGGTCGGCAGCGTCTCCATCAAGAGCGACGCGCCAAGACCCCACTCGCCTCCCATCCCGACGCCGAAGAGCGCGCGGAGTATCAAGAACATCGTGAAATTCGGCGAGAACGCGGTGAGCAGTTCGATCACGGAATAAAAGATGATGTCGGCCATCAACGGAATCCGTCGGCCGAACCGATCGCCCAGAAATCCGAAGAGCAGTGCGCCCAGTGGGCGGAACATCAACGTCAACATGCTGCCGAACGCGACTTCCGGGACCGTCTTGCCGAACTCCTGCGCGACGGCGGAGAACACGAATGTCAGCAGGAAAAAGTCGAGCGCGTCCAGGGCCCAGCCGAGGAAGCAGGCCAGGAACGTGTTTCGCTGATCGCGGGTCAGAGCCTTGAAAAGCCGCAGCGTCTCCATCGAGGAAATCTACATTTCGGCGCGCCAGTCTTGAAAGCTCTGATTGAAACGGCCTGAGAGCAGGCCGTCTCCAGTTGGAGCCGGCACGCCCTCGTGCCGGTGGACGAACCGTTGCACCCCTTTTATCTTTGATTCCTCTCCATGCGCTACCTCGTGAAAGCCCGCGTCAAACCGGGTAATGAAAAATCGCTACTGGATGCAATCGACCGGCAAACGCTGGGCCAAGGCTCAATCGCCGGCGACGAGTATCAGCATGACATGAAGCACGCGCGCGTAGACTCGGCCGGCGTCGCGACCTGGGTGGAAACCTGCTTTTGCGATCCCCCGCTGGAAGAAGAACGGCCGTATTGGGAAAAATATTTCGAGCTTCTGGTGGTAAAAGACGCGCATGCCCGGCGCAACTGTCGCCACGAAAATGGGACGGAACCGTGGGCATGCTGCGATTGCGATTGCACGGAGAAGCTCGAAGCGAAACTGCAGGGCCAGGGTGAATCGTTTCTGGCCAGGCTGCGTGAGTGCCCCCGGTCACCCTGAGTGAAGCGCAGCGGAGTCGAAGGATCTCGGGTTGTCACCTTAAAGTTTTCGCCGCTCGAATCGAAGCACTGCGGAATAGTTCGCCACGGGATTCCTCGACTGCGCTCGGAATGACTAGATCGAACACATCTACGCATCATGATGCGTCAATTTGTTCCTTGCCGAGCCCGGGAACTGCAGTTTAGTTCTCCCCTGACATGACAGCCCCGGATCTGCACCCTCTCGAAGCGTTGATGCGCGAACGCATCGTCGTGCTCGACGGCGCCATGGGCACGATGGTTCAGCAATTCAAACTGAACGAGGCCGAGTATCGCGCCGACCGCTTCAAGGATTGGAAGGGAAAGGACCTCAAGGGCTGTCTCGAGATTCTTCTCCTCACGAAGCCGGAGCTCATCGCCGAAATTCACCGGCGCTATCTCGATGCCGGCGCGGACATCATCGAAACGAATACCTTCAGCGGCACGACGATCGGCCTGCACGATTTCCTCTTTCAAGGCGAACCGGAAAGCGGACGCAAGGACGCCGAGTTCTTCAAACGCGTCGTCGACGATCGCCAGTTCAGCGATCTGGTCGCCGAAGTCAATCTCTCCGCCGCGCGCGTCGCCCGGCACGCCGCGGACGCGGTGACGAACGAGACCGGTCGCCGGCGTTTCGTTGCCGGCTCGCTCGGTCCCCTTCCCGTCACGGCCTCGCTCTCGCCGGATGTGAACGATCCGAGTTTTCGCGCGGTGACGTTCGACCAGATCCAAAAAGCCTATGGCGAACAGGCCGCGGCACTCCTGGAAGGCGGGGTCGATCTGTTGATGGTCGAAACCATTTTCGACACGCTGAACGCAAAGGCGGCGATCGCGGCCATCACCGAGTTGTTTGAAAAATTGGGCAGAACCGTTCCGCTGATTATTTCCGGGACCGTGACCGATCTTTCCGGACGAATCCTGAGCGGCCAGACGGTGGAGGCGTTTCTTACCTCCATCTCGCACGCCGACCCGCTGGTGGTGGGATTGAATTGCGCGCTCGGGCCGGGCGAGATGGAGCCTTACATCGAAGAACTCGCGCACGGCACCAGCAAATATGTGAGCGCTTATCCGAATGCGGGCCTGCCCGACCCGCTTTCACCGACCGGTTTCCCCGAGACGCCGGAGAGCCTCGCCCCGCAACTCGAGAAATGGGCACGGAACGGCTGGCTCAACATTGTCGGCGGATGCTGCGGGACCACGCCGGATCATATTCGGCTGATTGCGGAGTCGGTGCGCGATCTACCGCCACGGAGGGTCCCTTCTGTCATTCCGAGCGAAGTCGAGGAATCCCGTGTTGAAAGCTTAAAGGAAGCGACTCGGGATCCTTCGACTCCGCTTCGCTCCGCTCAGGATGACACTCTCCAATTATCCGGGCTCGAGCCCCTCAACATCACGCCGGAGATGGGATTCGTAGTCGTAGGCGAACGAACCAACATCACGGGCTCGCCGAAATTTTCGAAACTCATTCTGGCAGGTGATTTCGAGGCGGCGCTGGCAGTCGCGCGCCAGCAGGTCGCCGGCGGCGCGAACATTCTCGACGTCAACATGGACGAAGGGATGATCGATTCCGAAGCGTCGATGACGAAGTTCCTCCATCTCATCGGGAGCGAGCCGGAAATCGCACGGGTGCCCATGATGATCGACAGCTCGAAGTGGAGCGTGATCGAAGCGGGGCTCAAATGCGTTCAGGGCAAGCCGGTCGTGAATTCGATCAGCCTGAAGAATGGCGAAGAAGAATTCCTTCGGCAGGCGGCGATGGTCAAGCGCTATGGCGCGGCCGTGATTGTGATGGCTTTCGACGAAACCGGCCAGGCCGACAATTATCAGAGGCGCATAGAGGTTTGCGAGCGCGCTTATCGCCTGCTCGTCGAACGCGCGGGCATTTCGCCTAACGACATTATTTTCGATCCAAACATCCTGACCGTGGCGACCGGCCTGGAGGAACATCGCAATTACGCGGTCGATTTCATCGACGCCGTCCGCTGGATCAAGGCGAACCTGCCCGGAGCGCGAACCAGTGGCGGCGTCAGCAATATTTCGTTTTCGTTTCGAGGCAATAACGCGGTCCGTGAGGCGATGCACGCCGCTTTCCTGTTCCACGCCATCCAGGCCGGCCTCGACATGGCGATCGTCAACGCGGGCCAACTGGCCGTCTACGAAGAGATCGAGCCCGAGCTGAAAACTCGGGTGGAGGATGTTCTCCTGAACCGGCGCGACGATGCCACGGAACGACTGGTCGAATTCGCCGAGAACGTCAAAGGCGCCGAAAAAACCCCGATCGAAAAAGAGGCCTGGCGGCATGCGCCCGTGAAAGAACGCCTTTCCCACGCCCTCGTCAAAGGCATCGTCGATTTCATCGAGGCCGACACGGAAGAAGCTCGCCAGAAATCCAGCCGGCCGCTGGATGTGATCGAGGGGCCGCTCATGGCGGGCATGAGCGTGGTTGGCGATTTGTTCGGCGCGGGAAAAATGTTTTTGCCGCAGGTGGTGAAGAGCGCGCGGGTGATGAAGAAGGCGGTCGCGTATCTGTTGCCGTTCATGGAGGCGGAGAAACGGGCGGACGCCAAGCCCCAGGCGCGCATCGTGATGGCGACCGTAAAAGGCGACGTCCACGACATAGGCAAAAACATCGTGGGCGTCGTGCTGCAGTGTAACAACTACGAGGTCATCGATCTCGGCGTGATGGTTCCGGCGGCGAAAATCCTGGAGACGGCGCGGGAACGGAAAGCGGATGTGATTGGGTTGAGCGGTCTCATCACCCCGTCGCTCGACGAGATGGTGCATGTCGCGCAGGAGATGGAGCGCGAAGGGTTCACCCTGCCGTTGCTGATCGGAGGCGCGACGACGAGCCGGGCGCACACTGCGGTAAAAATTGCGCAGCATTATCGGGCGAGCATCGTGCATGTGCTCGACGCATCACGCGCCGTCGGCGTTGTGAGCACCTTGTTGAGCGACGAATTGAAGGGCGCGTTCGATGAAAGGACGCGGGCCGATTACGCACGACTGCGAGAGGAGCACGCCGCGAAATCGAGGGAGAAAAAACTGATTTCAATCGAGGAAGCGCGGAGGAATCGGACACCAATCGATTGGACGGGCTACATTCCACCGAAGCCGGAATTTTTGGGAACCCGTGTTTATTTCACTGATCTGGGGAGCGCAGGCTGCCAGCCTGCAGTTGCCGGCAGCTTGCCGGCAACATCCGAGGAGCCGCCTACACAAGCAGAGGTGTCTCGGCAAGCTGCCGAGACGGGCAGGCTGGCAGCCTGCGCTCCCCAGAACAAAACGATCACGCTCGACGATCTGATCCCCTACATCGATTGGTCGCCGTTCTTCCACACCTGGGAACTCCGTGGTCGTTATCCGGCCATCTTCGACGATCCCACCGTCGGGCCGCAGGCGCGTGAGCTTTTCGACGACGCGCAAAAGCTTCTTGACCGTATTCGCGCCGAGAAATTGCTGACGGCTCGAGGCGTTTTCTCGTTCTGGCCGGCGAAAGCGATCGGCGACGACGTTGAGATTTACACGGACGAAACGCGCCGGGAACGACTCGCGACATTTCATTTCCTGCGGCAACAGATGAAAAAGCCGTCAAACCAATTCAATCATTGCCTGGCGGACTACATCGCGCCCGATTCGATTGATTACCTCGGCGGTTTTGCAGTCACCGGCGGAATTGGCGCAGACGAACTCGCAAAAATCTTCGCTGCCGATCACGATGATTACAACGCTATCCTGACAAAGGCGCTGGCCGATCGTCTCGCGGAAGCGTTCGCTGAATTTCTTCATCGCGAAGCTCGGATCGCCTGGGGATTTGGCCACGACGAGAAACTTTCCCAGGATGAGTTGCTCCGCGAGAAATATCGCGGTATTCGTCCTGCCGCAGGATATCCCGCCTCACCGGATCACACCGAAAAGCGAACGCTGTTTGATTTGCTGGACGCCGAAAGCCAGACTGGCATTACCCTGACCGAATCGTTTGCGATGCATCCCGGCGCCAGCGTCAGCGGCCTCTATTTCTCGCATCCGGAATCCAAATACTTCGGAGTCGGAAAAATTGGTGACGACCAGGTACGCGATTACGCGGCGAGAAAGAATGCGAGCTTCGAGTATGTCGAGAAATGGCTCGGGCCGAATCTCGAGTCCTGAGGTCGCGCCGAACTTTTACGTGCGGGGCTGCTCCGCGCGTGATATGCATCACGCTAACTTCGGGGTGTAGCTTAGCTTGGTAGAGCGGTCGCCGCAGCGACAGGCCGCTTCCAAATTGGATCTAATCGAGGGCAGTGAAGTTTCCGCATGCGAGGTGAGATGACGCGTGATAAGCATCACGCAACTTTCGGGGTGTAGCTTAGCTTGGTAGAGCGGTCGCCGCGGCGACAGGCCGCTTCCAAATTGGATCTGATCAAGGGCAGTGAAGTTTCCGCATGCGAGGAGAGATGACGCGTGATAAGCATCACGCAACATTCGGGGTGTAGCTTAGCTTGGTAGAGCGCCTGGTTTGGGACCAGGAGGTCGCAGGTTCAAATCCTGTCACCCCGATCTACTCCTTTCTCCCGGGCATGTTCTACGTCTATGTCTTGCGCAGCGAGACGACAGGGCGGCGATATATCGGATCCTGCGAGAATCTCAGCGATCGACTGCGACGTCACAATGCGGGCGAATCAAAAGCGACCAAACACGGGATTCCGTGGGTATTGCTCCACGTCGAAGCGTTTGTGACCCGTTCCGACGCCATGAACAAAGAACGATATTTTAAGACTGGCCGCGGTCGCGACGAACTTGATCGACTGTGATTGAGCGGCCGCCGCGGCGGCAGGTCGCAGGTTCAAATCCTGTCACCCCGACCACCGCCAATCCTTTCGGAATTGCGATCCTGCCGGGAAGTGCCGACATATAGGCGTTCTCGAATGAAATTTCTGATCATCGCCGCCGTGTTTCTGTGCGCCCCCTTGATGCGGGCCCAGGAACCGCCGTTGCCTGCGGCTACCGAGACACCGGCGGCCAGCCCCAACGCCCGGCCGCAACTCAATATTCCCGATATTCCCATGGACGTGGAGCCCTCGCCTTTGGTGCCGAACACTTCGGCGACGCCGAAAAAGACGGCGCCTCCGATCTCCGAGCTCGACACCGCATTCCAGCACGCCCCCCTCGGCCAAGAGTATAAGTTGCATATCGAATGGCGGCAGCTCAAGAATCGCACGGCGCTCGATCCCGAAGTCGTGGCGGCCAAGGCGGCCGCGGCCGCGGCGAAGACGGATGTGGAGAAGCGAAAAGCCATGCGGCTCTACTACAATATTTTTTACGCCCACATGCAGGCGCTGGCGAGCACTCCCGAAATAAAGACTTATCTCGAGCAAAGGAAGACTGAGGCGATCAACAGCCTCGCCCAGCCGAATGTTCGGCCAGACCCAACGCCGCGCCCGAGCCCGAAGCCGTAAAGCGGCGCCTAACGAATTGTTCCTCGTCGGAGAAGGCGGCTTGCCGAACGCCAATTTGCCGCTAGGATTTGCGCCGAACCACGCTGGCGCGTTCGTCTATCGGTTAGGACATGGCCCTCTCAAGGCCGAAAGACGGGTTCGATTCCCGTACGCGCTGCCAAACACCGTCCGGGCTGTCCCCCCCGGCGTTCAATCGTCGTCGCCGTCGCTGCTCTTGAGCGATTTGATCGATTTCACAATCGCGACGACATCCTGCGTGTATTGCTTGTCCGCCTCGGGAGTGCCGGCTTGGAAAAGCGCAAAATAGGATTCCTTGTCCATGCTGAAGGCCACGATGGCGAGAGCGCGCGGTGAGCCCTTGTCCTTCGCGGTGAAATCCCGCTCGAGAAACTTGATGCCGTTCTCGGTCTTAAACTCCGATGGATCACTCGGCTTGATATTGTCGAAGCGCTTGTCGACTTCCTTCAGGGTTTCCTCAATCGCGTCGCGCGCATTCGTCGCCTGGACCGGAAAGATGCTGATCGCGTAAGCGGCGCCTTTCGGCTGGGCACTGATGATTCCCGCATCTGTGATCTCAGCCTTCCAATCGCCCGGGAAGGTGACGGTGAACTGCGGATTTTCCTTGGGAAACTTGAGGGTCTTGGCCGGCGCGACGGCCGGCAACAAAAACGCCAGCGCGGCAAAGAGGACGATCGTTCTAAATTTCATCCGCTCAGAGTATGTCCGACTCGCGCTCGACGGAAGAAGATTCCGGCGGTTTCGCGCGCGCGCGAATGAGAACCGCGCGCAACCCGAAATAAACAATCAGCCCCGCCGGCACCGCGAAGAAAAGCGAGCCGACCAGAATAGGCCGGCCGACGGTGAGGAATGTCGTCCATTCCATGAAATCCCCAAGCGCCACGCGGCGGAATCCCGCGCGCTGAGGGACGCGGTGATAGAGCGCCCACATGCCAAGCCGGTATTGCCAGACGAACATCGCGGGGACGAGCGGCAGAAGGACGTCGTGCAGCGTTACCGCGATTATCGCGGCGGTTTTATTTGCACGGCACAACCAGGTGATCGCGAAAGCCAGCACGGTTTTCATCGTGAAGAGCGGCGTGAATCCGAAAAACATCCCGATCGCCGCCCCGAGCGCGATTGAATGCGGCGTATCCGGCAGCGTCATCAGCGTCAGATGACGCGCGCGCATCCAGTGATGAAGGCGGCGCCAGAGACCGACGCGAGCCGCGCCCTCGTCCGACGCGGTCCGGTTCTGTTCGTCCAGGCGCGGTTCGGCCATAGACTAGAATAGCTCCGTTTGTCGCGGCGTGGGCGGAATCATTTGGCCCAACGCTTTTCGCATTCGCAACGCGGCGTGGGGTGCGTAATCGAGCGCGTTATTATTGAAAACGACGTGCACTTCGGCTGCCTCTTTGCCGAGATTCACGGCCCGATCTGCGACTTCGCCGATTTCTTCATCGGTGTAATCGTAATTGAAACGCGCCGCGACGGTCTTGCCGGTAGTGTAGGCGTGGGCGTTGCGGCCATGCAGCCGAAGATACGCCAGCTTCGCATTCGTGATCGCGTCCAAATCGGGTGGCATGATCGTAAAATGCGGTTCGGCGGGAGCATCCACCGAAACGAGCGTCGCAGCGTGACCGCGGAAATAATTTAAAGTCGGCTCAAGCTCGTCCCCCTCCACCCAGTTTCGGTTCCGAAGCTCGATCGCCAGGCGGTAATCAGCCAGCGCGCCTGACAGGTCGTCCAGTTCGTCCAATTCGTGTTTGCGCGGCGAAAACCCTGGTGACAATTGCAAAAGGAGCATGCCCAATTTCCCTTCTCGTCTCAGGATTTCGAGCGGCCGCCGGAATGCCTCGATCATGGCTGTCTCGATTTCAGAAGTCAGTTTCACCCGGCCCCTGGCGTCAGCCTCGGCGTTTTTCTGGAGGGCCGGCGGCAACAGTTTCAAGTTCGTGGAATGCCGGGACAGCAATTGATGCAGCTTCACGTCGAAAACAAAATCAGCGGGGGTGTTCTGGCACCATCGCTCCACGAGCCGCGCGTCCGGCACGGAATAAAAGGTCGAGTTCACCTCGACCATCTCGAAATGCTGGGCGTACCACGCCAGCCGATCGCCGGCCGGCATTTTCTTCGGATACCAATGCTCGACAAATCCCGGGTCCGACCAGCTCGCCGTGCCGACGAGGATTTTCGATTTCGCTTTTTCCGTTTCCACGCCCCAATTCGATTCGGTTTCGCCGCGAAAGTAAATCGTCCTGCGCGGTTTTTGCAGTTGCGTTCGCGAATCGATCGGCCATAATTACGGTTCAAGACGCGGGGTGGAGCAGCCTGGTAGCTCGTCAGGCTCATAACCTGAAGGCCGCGGGTTCAAATCCCGCCCCCGCAACCAAATTTCCCCTCTTAGTAGGGCGAGACTCAGTCGAGCCGCCCCAAAGAAAACAGCGCTTGCCGAGGAAACCCGCGTGGGCAAGATATACGCCCCGTCAATCGGCGGGCACGACGATCCAGAGTAGCTCAGTGGTAGAGCGGTCGGCTGTTAACCGATTGGTCGTAGGTTCGAATCCTACCTCTGGAGCCATTCCAGAAAACTCATGATCACCGACCCCCCATGTTGGTACGTCTACGTCCTGCGGAATCCTGACGGGAAACTCTATATCGGCCAGACTCGAAATCTCTTGCATCGCATCCACGAGCACAACGATCCCAAATACACACTGACCCGAACGACAAAACGATTTCGCGGACCATGGGAACTGGTCCATTCCGAAACCGTTGCTTCGCTCTCGGCGGCTCTTGTTCGAGAGAAGGCCCTCAAATCTGGTCAGGGCAGAGCTTGGCTGAAAGAGTTCCTCGGCTGTTAATCCGCCTCAGGCGGATCGTAGGTTCGAATCCTACCTCTGGGGCAGTTCTTTCGTTAGGGTCTCGATGCGCTCGCTCAACTCTTTTGTAAGCTCGGTCAGCTCATTGTTTTGATTCATCAACTCAAGTAAACGCGCGGTCTGTTCCGCGCATGACCTGCTCCTAACGAATCTTTTCCTATCTGTCGAGTTCCGGGGCAGCGCCCGAAGTTGAATCATTGCGGTTACCTCATACAATCCGGGGTCATATATGAAACTCGCCGCGCCATTGCCGACATCAACATCAAATACAACCGACCAGGCGTACGGCATTCGGCTTGGCGGGAGCAGATCGCTGCAGCGGATTGAGTTAATATCGGTCGCAGTAAAATCTGTGTTCCTTACCCTCACGATCTGCGTATCCATCTCAACGGCCATGGCACAAGATTCCGTGGCGAATGTTCTATTCGAAACCTCGCCATATGGTTTCATCAGGAAAAGCGTCGAAGACGATAAGGCAAACGAAAGCGAAGAACGCTCAGAACATCAGAACTGGCTTTTTCACATGCAATCCACTGAGATAGCTCAGGGCCAGTCTGGATTTCATTCACCTTACGCTGGAACTAACAGTCTGAGACCCGACGACACATTGAAACAATCGTCATCTATTGACATTTATCTCGGCGCTCATCTTTGGCCGGGCGGTGAAATTTACCTTAACGCCGAATACTACCAGGGATTTGGTTTAAGCGACACTCGTGGAATCGCCGCGTTCCCCAATGCGGAGAACTACAAGCTCGGCCAAAAAATCGGGGACATTTTTAATGCACACCTATTCGTTCGGCAAACATTCGGTCTCGGAGGGGAACAGGAAGAACTCGCGAGCGACCAATTACAACTGGCCGAACGAGTCGATATCTCGCGACTAACGTTTACGGCCGGCCGCTTAAGCGTAGGCGATCAGTTTGACACAAATGCTTATGCGCATAGTGCGCGCACGCAGTTCCTTAATTGGGTGCTTAATGACAACGGCGCTTTCGATTACAGTGCCGATTCCCTCGGGGTCATTGAAGGCGCCACTGTTGAGTTCAACCAAAAAACCTGGGCCTTGCGCTATGGCTGGTTTGATGTGCCACGCGTATCGAATGGGCTAGCCAAGGACGGACATTTTCTGAAAGCCTGGCAGCAAATGATGGAGTTCGAACAACGTTATTCCGTCGGCGAACATTCAGGAAAGGTCCGACTGCTTGGCTGGCTCGAGCATGCGCACATGGGAAATTATCGTGAAACACTCAACGATCCTTCTTTGATGGAGGACATCACGCGCACGCGCCGATATCGGTATCAGTACGGATTTGCCTTGAACGTCGAACAGGAAATCACGAAAGACCTGGGTGCATTCCTTCGTGCAAGCTGGCGCGATGGGCAAGAAGAGGTATGGCAATTTACCGATATTGATCGAAGTCTCTCCGGCGGTTTCCAGCTCAAAGGAAGGTCTTGGAATCGCCCGGGCGACACCGTGGGTCTCGCCGGGATCATTGATGGCATTAGTTCGGCGCATCGCGATTTCCTGGCAGCGGGCGGACTTGGAGTCACGATCGGAGACGGAAAATTACCTAATTACGAACCTGAAGAAATTGTGGAAATGTACTATGATGTCGAGATCATCAAGAGCCTACATCTGGCGATCGACTATCAGTTTGTGGCAAACCCCGCCTACAATGCGGACCGCGGTCCGGTGAATATTTTTGCGAGTCGACTTCATTTTCAGTTCTGAAAGCATATCTTTGCACAGTGACTGAAGCACAGGCGTCCTCAAAAAAAGCAGAATCCCCTGCTACCAAGACCGGGTCCGCGGTATTGCTTGGTTTCTTGCAGAATCGGTCGCGACCGTGGTTGATCGTGATGAGCTTTGTCCTGCTCGTCATCGTCGGAGTTGCGGATTACCTCACGGGATTCGAACGCTCGTTGCTGGTGTTCTATTTGCTGCCGGTGTCACTCGCGGGATGGTTTGTGAGCTGGCGGTTTGCAATAATCATTTGCCTGCTGGGTGTTGCCATGTGGATTGGCGGCGACATTGCCGCCGGCGCCGTTTACTCGAGCTCGTTCGTGCCATTCTGGAACGCGACCATGGCGGTTGCTTTTTTTCTGGTCGTGATTTGGTTGCTCCAAAAATTGCGCTCGTTGCTGGAAGAGTTGGAAGATCGAATCCGGCAACGGACGGCAGCGTTGCGCCAAGAAGTGAAGGCCCGCGAACGACTGGAGAAAGAGGTGACAGAAGCGGCGGAGCGGGAGAGCCAGCGGATTGGCCACGAGCTCCACGATAGTTTGTGCCAACATCTCGCCGGCACGTCGCTCGCCTTACAGGTCCTTAGCGGCAAGTTGGAAAATGCATCGATGCCACTCGAGCGGGAAGCCCAAAAGGCAGTTGAACTCGTCGAAGACGCGATTGATCTGACCCGGAGTATCGCGAAGGGCTTGTTCCCTTTGGAATTGGAAGGACAGGGTTTGCCAGCGGCCCTCATGGAACTTTCCCGCACAGTCGAGAAACGGCACCACGTAATTTGCGAATTCAAATGCGCTTCACCCGTGCGTTTGCCGGAAGCGACAGTTGCAACGCATCTTTATCGTATTACCCAGGAAGCCGTGACGAATGCGATTAAGCATGGGCATGTGAGCCGCATTGTCATCGAACTTTCGGTGGCCGGTCCCGGCCTAACGTTGTCGATCAAAGATGACGGAATTGGCTTGCCTGAGAGCCGGCCGGAGAATCGCGGCCTCGGCCTTCGAATTATGTCCAGTCGCTCCGGAATGATCGGAGGGACGCTTTCGGTTAGCAGCAATCCTGCGGGGGGAACGCTCGTAACATGTCAATTGCCAGTGGCGGACGGAACGACGAAAGAGTGCGAAATATCGTGAGTGTAGCAATCTCCAAAACAGACAAATCACGACGCCGGATCTTCCTGGTGGACGATCATCCGCTGGTGCGAGAGTGGCTTACGACGTTGATCAATCAGCAAAAAGATCTCGTTGTATGTGGTGAAGCGGAGAACGCGGCGCAAGCGCTGACAGGAATCGCGGCGACGGTGCCGAATCTGGCCATTGTGGATATCTCGCTCAACGCCGCATCGGGCCTCGAATTGATAAAGGATCTTCGTCTTCAGTATCCAGCCGTTGCGCCGCTGGTATTATCAATGCACGAAGAAGAACTCTACGCTGAACGCGCCATGCGAGCCGGCGCGCGCGGTTACGTAAGAAAAAGGCAAACGAGCAAACATATTCTCGCGGCGATTCGTCGGGTCCTCGAAGGAGGTATTTATGTCAGCGAAAAACTTTCGAATTCAATGGCGTTGAAGTTTCTCAAAGGACAGGAGGGCGTCGGCCTCGCCTGTTCGCGCGTCGAACAACTAAGCGATCGCGAGTTACAAGTGTTCCAGCTTTTGGGGCAAGGAAGGTCAACATCAGAGATTGCCAGCGAACTCAGCCTCAGTCTGAAAACAGTCCAGGCGTATTGCGTGCGCGCGAAGGAGAAGTTAGGCCTGGCCACGGCAGCGGAATTGGTGCGCAAGGCCATTCTTTGGGAAGAGAGCGCGCATATGAGGTAAAGCCCACTTACCAGTAAGGCATCGCCTGTCACATAAGAACAGGCATCGCCCAATGGCTGCAGCGCACATCGCGGCTATCATTTGTGCTCGTTTCCGAGCCGCGTGTGTCGAAATTTCATCATCATCGTAACTGCTGCCGTCGCCGGTGTTTTCGGGGAGGCGACAGCCCTTTGTGCGCAACTCGTAAACTCGAGCATGCGCGCAGAAGGCTCTTTGGACGCTGCCACTTCAAAGCTCACGTTCCGCCGATTCATCGATGAGGTCGCGAGGTCAAATGTTGATCTCGCGGTCCAACGATACAACGTTTCGATCGCGGAGGCACAGCTTGTCGCCGCCCGGGTTTCGCCCAATCCGACTTTTAGCGCGGGCGGCACGCGCGACGTGAGTGGCAAGCAACAACCTGCCACCGAAAACGCGGCACTAAGCCAGACCATCGAGATCGGGGGTAAACGCCATTTCCGTGTCTCTGTCGCTACCAGGAACCTCCTCGCGTCCTCCGCAACAGTTGAAGATTTTTTCCGGACCCTTCGAGGCGCGGCTGCCAGTGCCTACATCGATGCCGTGGCGAGCGAGATGATTGTGCAGCAAAAGCGCAAGGCCGTCGATTCCTTGCAAGGCCTCGCCGAGTTAAACCGAATCCGCTTCAAGGAGGGAGATATCGCGGAAGTAGATTACAATCAAGCGTCCGTCGATTCGCTTCAGGCACAAGGAGATCTTTCTTCCTCTGAGACGACTGCGAGCACCGCGCTTCTGGCCTTGGTTCAATTTCTCGGAAGACCCGGTTTGCCTTTGCCACATCCGGTCAGTGATCTAAGAATAAGCGGACGCAATTTCAAACTCCCAGTTCTCCTCAAGAGCGCAATCCAAACGCGTCCCGACGTTGTCGCGGCGCGACATATCCATGAGTCCGCGCTTGCATCCATGGGTCTGACCCGCGCAAACCGCCTGCCCGATGTGACCTTCAACGCGGGTTTGCAGCAAAACGAAAGCGGCCGGAATCCGTTAAATCCGTCCCCTAATTTCAATCTGCTGAGCGGTGGATTCTCAGTGCCGCTACCTATCTTTAACAGTTTTCGCGGCGAGTACCTCGCGGCCGCAAAGACCGCGCTTCAATCTGAAAAGACGCTTCAGTCCGTCGAATTAAAGGCAGAGGTGGACATACGACAAAACTTCGAGCGCTATCGCTTGGCACAGACCCGGGCAGCGAAGTATGAGGGCGCAATTCTCGATCTTTCCGCAAAGGTGCTCGATGCGCGATTAGCCGCTTACAAAACCGGCAGTGCGACCTTGCTTGACGTGCTCATAGCGCAGAAAGCGGACACTGATGTAAGACTCGCTGCGATCGACGCGCAAAGTGAACGAGCCAAGGCCTTGGTCGCGCTCGAACAAGCGGCCAACATTTGGGATGTGGACTTTTTGATCCGATGAGAGCGCGCGACATTCTGAATACTTTACAGGGCCGCGCAACGATCGGGATCGGCTTGTTCCTTGCCGTTCTTTACCTCTCTGGTTGCAGCAAAAAGTCAACAATGGAAACAGGGCCAGTCGAGCCGGCGCACGTCACATTCAAAACCGTAGAATTTCCGAAAGGGAGCCCGCAGCTAAACGCGATTCGTACGATCGAGGCAAAGCCGTTTTACCAGGCGGAGCAAAGCTTCACCGGCCAGTTGGTTTGGAACGAAGACTGGACCAATCGCGTTTTCTCGCCCGTTGCCGGGCGCATCGAATCGATTGTCGCCGAGATCGGGAAGAAGGTGAAAAAAGGTGATGACCTTGCGTTAATGCGATCGCCTGATTACGGCCAGGCGCAGGCGGATTATCGTAAGGCCGCCAGTGATCTCGCGCAGGCTGAAAAGACTTTGGCCCGTGTGAAAGCACTTCGCGAACACGGAGCTGCGGCGATCAAGGACGTCGAAAGCGGACAAGCCGACTACGACCGTGCGCTCTCTGAGAAGCAACGGGCGGAACTGCGCCTCCAGTTACTCGGATCAGTCGGCGGCGACTTTAGCGATCTTTACCACGTGATCGCGCCAATCGCAGGCATCGTTGTCGATCGGAATGTGAACGTCGGACAGGAAGTCCGCTCCGACATCGTGCTCGCGGGCAGTCCCCAGCTAGTCGTCCCGATGTTTACTATCACCGATCCGAGCAAGCTTTGGGTGCAGCTAGATGTGCCGGAGCGAGAGATCAGCAAGTTACAACCCGGGCAACCTATAGAAGTGCGTAGCTCTGCTTACCCGGAACGTGTTTTCGAAGGACACGTCGATCTTGTGGGCGCATCACTTGATCCGCAAACACGGGTCATTCACGCGCGTGGGAACATCGATAATTCCGAGGGACTACTAAAGGCTGCAATGTATGTGACGGTAAACGTAAAGGAGCTCTTAGCTTCGAACGCAGAAGTGGTGCTGCCATCCCGTGCAGTTTTTTTTCTGGACGGGAAATACTTCGTTTTCCTCGAAACCGGTCCATGGAAATACGAGAAGCGAGAAGTCGTAGTTAGCCGCGAAGCCCCGGGAGGAATGGTCATTGTCGGCGCCAGCACCCTACGAGCCGGAGATCGTGTCGTCAGCGAAGGGAATCTCCTTCTAAACGAAATGCTGTCGGACGAGCAGTCCGAGCCGAGTTCTACTCCAGTCATGGTTAAGTCATCATGAAGCGTTTCGTCGATGCGCTGCTGCGGAACCGCGCGATCATAGTTGGGCTGTTGGTCGTTTATGCCATCGCCGGCGTCCTCGCCTATCGCCGCCTCCCTGTAGAAGCATACCCGGATGTTACTAATGTTCAGGTCCAGGTCATTACTCTTTGGCCCGGCCACGCTGCGGAAGAAGTCGAGAAGTTCGTAACGATCCCGATCGAGAATCAGCTCAACAGCGTGCCACAACGGGTCGATCTTCGGTCAATCTCACTTTTCGGTTTGTCTCAAGTCACTGTTGTATTCGAGGATGACGCGGACAATAACCGAGCGCGCAGCCAGGTTAGCCAACAACTAGCCCAAGTAATTCTGCCCAACGGCGCGCAAGCATCGATGTCGCCGGACGCAACCGCCGTTGGCGAAGTTTATCGTTACACTCTCCAGGCCCCGGCCGATGTGCCGCTTACGGAGTTGCGGGCGCTACAAGATTGGGTGGTCGAGCGTCAGTTTCGGACAGTGGCGGGTGTCGTGGATGTGGTTGGCTTTGGCGGACCGAACAAGCAATATCAAGTGCTGGTCGATCCAACCAAGCTGAAGAGCTATCAAGTAACCCTCAAACAAGTAACGGACGCGCTGGCCTCCAGTAATCAGAACGCGGGCGGCGCCTATGTCGAGCGCGGCTCACAAATGTTTATCGTGCGCGGCCTCGGATTGATCGGCACATTGGATGATATTCGCGCGACGGTTCTCGCTGTCCGGAATAATACACCGATTACGGTTGGTGACATTGGACAAGTGCAGCTCGGCAATCAATTACGCCTGGGCCGGGTGGGATTGAACAAGCCGCAGCGCGGCGTATCGCCGGCCTTGACCGATCAAGACGACGTTATACAAGGCACCGTCCTGGCGCGCCGGGGTGAAAACGCGCTTGAAGTTCTTCAACGCATCCGCGCCAAAGCGGCTGAGATTAATAAGAGCTATCTGCCGCCCGGGGTCCGCATTGTCCCACATTACGATCGGACTGACTTGATTGAGCGGACGTTGCACACGGTCAGCCACAACATGATAGAGGGTATTTCGCTTGTCCTAGGTGTGTTACTCTTATTCCTTGGGCTTCGCAACTGGAGAGCTGCTCTTATCGTGGCCGCGGTGATTCCGCTGGCGTTGCTCGGTTCTTTCATGCTCCTGGATTATGAGCACATTCCAGCGAATCTGATCTCGTTAGGAGCAATCGACTTTGGCATTATCGTCGATGCAGCGGTAGTCATTATTGAGAATGTCGTTCGACTCGTCGAAAGCCGAGGCAACGGATCAATCTCGGTGCGCGAAGCTATTATTGAGGGCACAGCTCAAATGGGAAAACCGATCGTGTTTTCCAAGATCGTTCTCCTCGCAGCCTTTATTCCTCTCTATACCATGCAACGGGTCGAGGGCCGCATCTTTCGACCTATGGCGCTTACACTTACCTTTGCCATCGTGGTGGGCGCGGTTCTCGCGCTTGTAGTCGTTCCTTGCTTCGCCAGTTTTTTCCTGCGACGCCACGGCAGAGATGCGAGCGATACGAAAATGGGTTTCGGCCTGGTAGGTTTTTTACGCACGCATTATGTGCCATTTCTGAATTTTGCTCTCCGGCGACGCGCGCTCGTTCTAGGAGCGGCGTTTGGCGCCCTCGTTCTTGCAATTCTGTTAGCAGCACATTTAGGATCGGAGTTTCTGCCGAAGCTCGAGGAAGGCGCCCTTTGGATTCGGGTTACCATGCCGGAATCGATCGCGCCGAGCGATGCGACCCGACTGACGAGGCAAGCTCGCCAAATTGTCGCATCCTACCCCGAGGTAACTAACGTCGTTAGTCAGCTTGGACGACCAGATGACGGCACTGACGTCAACGGCTTTAATACGGCCGAAATATCCGCCGCCTTGCGTCCGCCTGAAGAGTGGCAAACGGCGCACGACCGGATCGCCTTGTGCGCGAAGATGAAAGAGCAATTCGATCGCATTCCCGGAATCGACGTCGATTTCAGTCAATACATTGAGGACAACGTTAATGAGGCGATCAGCGGCATCAAGAGCGAGCTAGCCATCAAGATTTTCGGACCAGACGCCGATCAGCTACAAGCTCACGCGGATCAGATCGCGTCGAAGATACAGGATGTTCCCGGCGTTTTGCATTTGACGGCCGAACATCTTGCCGGTCAGCCACAAGTTCAAGTGCGCATCGACAGACAGGCCGTCGCGCGCTACGGCTTGGCGGTCGGGGATGTCGATGCCTTAGTCGAGAACGCGTTCGGGGGAACGGTAGCTACTCAGATACTTGAAGGCGAACGTTCGTTTGACCTGGCAGTCAAACTAACCCCGGCTGCCGTCGGTGATCTTAATTCCATCCGGAATGTTCCGCTCATCGGGAGTGGCGGCGAAATGGTCACGCTCGGAGCCCTGGCTGATGTGAGCATGCGCAGTGGCTATGGCCGAATTTTCCGCGAGAACAATGAACGGCGGATCGCAGTGAAGCTTTCAGTTGGCGATCGCGATCTCGGCAGCCTGGTTTTGGAAGCACAAAGAAAAGCAGCCGCCGTAAAGATGCCCACCGGCTATCGCACGGAATGGACCGGCAGTTTCGAGAACCAGCAGCGGGCACAAGCCCGCCTCATGATCGTAGTACCGATTACGCTAGTAATCATTTTCTTCATTCTCTTCACTGCCTTCCATTCCGGCAGACTGGCGTTAATCATTCTCCTTAACGTTCCACTTGCGGCGATTGGAGGTATTGCTGGACTTGCCCTCGCCCGCTTACCATTGTCCGTCTCTGCGCTTGTCGGTTTTGTCGCATTATTCGGGGCTTCGGTGCAGAACGGTGTCATCCTTCTGGAGCGAATTCGCGAATTGGTCAATGAAGGTCATCCGCTCCTGAAAGCTGTGGTTGAAGGAGCGGTTGCCCGCCTTCGACCGGTACTAATGACCAGCGGTATGGCGGCGCTCGGCCTGTTACCAGCGGCGTTGTCTCACGCAGTCGGCGCCGAGACAGCGCGACCATTCGCGGTCGTAATCGTTGGTGGCTTGATTTCTTCCACCATTCTTACACTCATCGTTTTGCCGGTCGTATGCGCGATGTTTCTCCGATCGACTGAAACCGGAGACGTCCAGACATCAGGCGTCGCAGCAAATCCACAACTAGTCCCGATAGTCGGGTGATCTTATGAGACCACTTCCCTTCCATCGCCTCATTCTGCTCTTCCTGACCGCTCTCGCGTTTTGTTCTGTCGCTAGTGTCACGTTTGCTCGGGGACGCTCGTTCCCCACTGAGGTCACCGGCATCGTAACGAGTGTCGACAGAGCTATTACCCACTTTACAATGACAACAGATCAGCCTGCTGGAGTTCTAGCACTTGCCATCGGACGCGATTGTAAATTCATGAAGTCGGGCGCGCCAGCCACGGAGGCCGTCCTAAAAGAAGGTTGCCACATCAAGGCCAGCTACTACTCCACGATCCGCACGGGTAAGATTGCCGTGGAAATCGACGGTGCTCCCGTGCCAGAAATGGTGATTGGGGTCGTCGAGAGCGTCGATGCAGTTAACAAACGGCTATCTATTCGGGTAAGCGGCAACTGGCGGCCGCTTACGTTGATCTGGACAAGCCGCACTCGGTTTATGCAAGGACGGCATACAGCCTCCGCTAATTATCTCCACACCGGCTTGCCGGTGAGAGTCAGTTACTATGCGCTGGAATTTGTCCCCAAGTATGCGGTCGCAGTGGAGGAAAAGCCGAGGAGTAAGAGCGTTCACAAGAAAACTGTTTACCTGCGCTAAGCGGATGTTAACAAGAATCGAGCTTCCTCCTCAGATGCAAAAGCAACTGCCATCTCAATCCGCCAGGGTTTGTATTTTGCCGTATCCGGGCAGCGAACCCGGCTGTGCTCTTGTAAACGCCCGGACGGATCACGAGTGATGCCGGGGTAATGCGTGGTCTTGTCAGTTTCGCTGACGAGAACGTAAACATAGAAAAACCGATTCATGTATTCCTTGGCCTGCCGAGTAGCAGTCTTGGAGCGCCGAGAAGAAACTGGCAACACAAAGCCGGCCTTCGTTCTACTCCGGCGCGGCAGACCTTCGCTTTCGCAGCGCTACAAGCGAAATTCTGGAGCCTAGGGGGTCCGTTCCCCTTTTGTCATTTGCGCTTCAAAACGCGGAGAAATGGGACTCCGAGACGGAGATTTCTCCTGTGTCGGACCCCCTCCGGACCCTTTTTGTCACTCGCACCTCGACAAGTAGTGGCGCGTTCCGTTTTCGCAGTGCGTTAGCGACTTTTCACGACCGCAGGCGGAGCGCATGCCGTGCTTTCTGAACGAACGGCGCGAGGAAACCCGCGCCCGTGAAAATAACAAGTAACCATGGGAAGACATCGCCAATGCGGCTATACAGGGTGCGGCGCGAATCGACGTAGACGCGTTGCGTGCTTTGACCGCTCACTCCCGCCGCGCGGCGCAGTTCCTCGATCGCCGCGATCTCGCTGGTCACATGCGCGGCCAACGCGGGATCGGTTGCGAGTTCAGCCGCATGTTCCTGGCGAAACTTAACCAGCGCGACGATTCGCGGCAGCTCGGGTGCGCCGAGGCCGGTCCATGATTCGCCGCGCGTGTTGACGACGTCACCATACATTTCGCCGGTCGGTTTCACGAAACCGGAGATACCGGTATTAGAGCTTCGCGCGATGCCGGCCCGCGCTTCCACGGCGCGGAAGGGCGACATGGCTGCGTGCCACACTTGGGCGCGATTGCGCTGAAAGATCCCGTCGTTCGACATGTTCACAAAAAAATCCGCAGCCTTGCCACCGCGCGCGTTGCGCAGAAACGTGCCGCAGCTTTCGGCGTAGCAAAGCTCGACGCACATGGAGACGGCGTAGTGCAGCGGCGCGTTCGTCGCCGTCGCCGCGAGCAATTCGAACACCTGGCGCTGTTCGCCCCGTGCATACCATCCGCCCGTCCATGGAACGCTGCTGTGCGGAGCCAGCCATCGTTCCAGCAGAGTGTGGACGAAGGTGCCGCGCCACGGAATGAATTCGGCGAGAGGGAAAAGGCGTTGTTTGTCCTGCCGCTGCGAATTCTGGCCCCCCGGATCGAATCGAATGGCGGAATTGTAGACGTCCACCGCCTTCGGGTTATCCCACAGCGGTACGATCGCCCTTGTCCCGACAAGGAGTGGGATGCCCGCGCGCGTCGTCCAATCGCGCAAGGCGCGCTCGAATTCCTCCGACTCCCGCAGCGAGACGGCGGGGACGTTTTTCGTCTGCAACCATTCGCGGTTCAGCGGCGGCACGACCGCCATCGTTTCGGGCCAGACGATGAGTTGAGGAGGAGGGCGACTGGCGGCGGATTGGTCGCTCAACGCGAGCATCTCCTGCAGAAAGAGGTGCGAATCAAAACCGTTTTCGATTCCGCCGGTCATCGGGATATCGGACTGCACTACACCGACGATCGGACCAGGCTGCATCGTCTGCTGCGATTCGTGCAAACGGAACCCGCCATAGCAAGCGATCGCGATCCAGCCAGCGGTCACACCAACCACAGAGAAACGCGCGTGCTTCCAGCCTCCGAGCAACACATCGGCGAGCGCGCCATTCACGCTCGCAATGGCGAAGCTGACCAGATAAATGCCGCCAAGATCGGCGATTTGAATCATCCAGAGCTGCCTGTGAAATGAGAGCGCGAGAAGACCGGTCGGGACGCCGAGCGGCCCGAGCAGCCGGAGAAATTCGCCCGCCACAAAAGTCATCGGCAGAAGCAGAGCGAGCGGGATCCGCGTGGTACGATACCACCAGCGAAGAGACGCGCCGCAGGCGACGATGATCCCGGCATGCAGGAGCGCCAGGGCGAGAACCGCCGCCCAGTTGTAAGTGGCATAGAACAGGTTCCCGAAAAACCAAAGCACCACGGAAGCGAGTCCCACGATGCCCAGCGCCAGCACACCCTTCCGGGCGACGCACAGCGCGAGGGCGAACGGCGTCAACGCAACGAGAAGCAGCGGCGCCCAAGTGTAGGAAATAAAAACCGCCAGATACAGCGCGCCATATACGGCACTGAGCGCGCAAACCGTGCCGAGCGAGTAGCTGTGCCGCGCCGATCGTACTTGTGCGATCACAGGGGCAAAAAAGCTTCCCGGCTCATGTCGAAAAGATGCTTGCCATCGATATCCAGACTCAATAGCCTCTGCGCGTCGGAGTGCGCGATTCCCTGCGACACCTTGAAGCGCGACGAAAGGGGAATTTATGATTCATTTAAATACTCCGATTCGTAATTTCGCCGTCGCGGCGATTCTCCTCGAGACCTGGGTGGGAATCGCGCCCAGCGCAAGCGCAGCGGGTGGCGGGAGTGCGCCGAGCACTTGATCTTAGAAGGGAATCTATGCGTTATCTTCCGCAACTCCACTTCACAAAAACATACGGACTTAACAAATCGGATCTTGAGTCCAAACCCCGGATTGACAGGCTTTGCGTCGCGATCGCGCTTCTTCTTGTCGGAGCCCTGGCGCCGGATCTGCGTGCAGGCAGCCCGGCATCCGTCTGCAGCACAGCTACCAGTGCAGCTGCCAGTTCAGATTCCACTTACGCGGTAGCAGTGTGCGAAACCGGCGGTTCCGGGGCGTCTGCTGCTGATGTCGCGGCCGAGTGGAATTCGCGAATTCAATCTGCCCAATCCCGCACCATTTCAGCGCCGAACTCGACTACAGCCGTCTCGGCAACGGTGACACCCACTACGATAGATGAGACCTTTGCCGATTTTATCGACGTATCGATCAGCGGGATCGCCACCGGCGATAGTGTGCGGGTCGAGAAATTCCAGGTCAATAATACTAACGGCGTCATCGACGCGACGGCCATTCTTCAGCAGAGCTTTCTTCTCACCGACGGCAAGTCGAACCTGATCGGGGGAGTGGTCAACATGAACGTGCCGGCTGACAGTACACCAGCGGACGGCAGCATCAGCGCGCAGATCAGTTTTCTTGATGATTCCGTGCCGAATACGGTAGGCGAATATGTTTTTCGGTTCTCGAGCCCGACAAATGCATTTACGCCGATCACGAAGCGTTTCACCGTAACCGCGGTGCCCGACGCGCAGAACATTAGTGGGACTGTGACCGCCAGCGGCGCGCCACTACCTAACGCGTACGTGGTGCTGCTTAATACCGAGGGCGGCGGCTACACCTTTTACGCCGCCACAATCGCGGACGCAGCTGGCAATTACTCATTCGGCGCCAACCCCGGCCAGTACGATCAGGTCGCGGCGCAACGTGGTTACGTCGGCGCATTCGGCAAAGGAGTCGAGCAAACTCTGGCCGCCGGGCAGAACAAGACCGTCAACATTACCATGGTGCAAGGCACACGGACTATTTCCGGCAAAGTGCGCGACAGTAAGACTGCGGAAGGACTGCCGGCGGTGCAGGTCGTGTTTCGTTCGGCCGACGGCAAGTTCACGGTGGATTACACAGACGCGAATGGGAATTTCAGTACGCGGGTTACACCAGGTAGCTGGGATTTGGAAATCGAGCGCAACGCGGTAAATCAGATTGGCTACCTCGCCCCAAGCAATCCGATGAC
>PLCM01000015.1:0-988 GCA_003134765.1 Spartobacteria bacterium
GCTGATAAGCCCAGCCAATTTCATGTAACAAGGCGATGTCATTCCCCGGCTGCTTGGCTAAACGATCCAGGTATTGGAGCGAGTCCTTGACCAGTCTTTCGCGCACTTTCATTGAACCCGGAAGCGCGGCTATTTCGTCGTGATAATCGAAGAGGAGCGAGTGGGCCAGCTCTCGCACGTCGTTAAAGCGTTGGTCGGCCAACGCTTTTTCGAGACGCGCTTGATGCGCTTGCCATGCAGTGGTGATGCTGCCACCGACAAGTGCTAAGGCAACGAGACCGGCGGCCGCAACTCCAAGCTTGTGACGCTGGATGAACTTTGACGCCCGGTAGGAAAACGTGTCCTTGCGGGCGCGAACCGGCAGACCTTCAAGATGCCGGCGAATGTCGTCGGACAACTGGTCGACAGACAGGTAGCGGCGCTGAGGTTCTTTCCGCAGCGCTTTCAAGACGATGTTGTCGAGGTCACCTTTAAGAATTTTCGAATTTCGAATTTCGAGTTTCGAATTTGCATCGCCTTTGGCGACGGCTGTGCTTGGCCGTTCCGGTTCCTGTTCGCAGATAACCTTGGTGATTTCAGCCGGCGTTCGGCGCTTGAGCTTGTAAGGCCGTTCCCCGGTTAGCAGCTCGTAAAGGAAGACACCTAACGAATAGACATCGCTTACGGTCGTGACCGGCTCGCCTTTGATTTGCTCGGGACTGGCGTACTCAGGGGTCATGACGCGAAGCAGGGTGACAGTCACCTGCTGCTGCTCGGCCTCCGCCTCTTGCACCAGCTTCGCGATGCCAAAGTCCAGCAGCTTCACTTCGCCCTCGTTCGTCACCAGCACATTGCTCGGCTTCAGATCGCGATGAATGATCAGGTTCTGATGCGCGTAACTTACCGCGGCGCAGACTGCTCGAAAAAGATTGAGCCGTTGCGTTACCGATAGCCGATGTTCGTTGGCATATTTCGTGATCGGTTTGCCATCGACGTAGTCCATCACGAA
>PLCM01000015.1:999-196246 GCA_003134765.1 Spartobacteria bacterium
GCGTTCGCTTTGAAAACGCCGCAGCACTTCATCGGTATCGGTGCCGCGTTTCAGAACTTTAATCGCCACTTGCTTGTCAAACGCGCCGTCCGCGCGCTGAGCCAGGTAAACCGCGCCCATTCCACCGCGACCCAGTTCGCGCACAATCGCGTAGGCGCCGATGCGCCGGCCTGGCGCCAGGATCGACATCTCTCGGCGAAGCGACTCCGTGGCACTCTCAGCGAAGCTTTCGAGTGAGTCGGTCGTTTGCTCGAGGAGCGATTTTACTTCGCGCAGAATTTCCCGGTCGTTGCCACTTCGTTCCACGACCAGAGCCGCGCGTGCGATGGGCGATTTTTGTTCGAGCGCGTCGGCGATGATCTGGTTGACTTGCTCCCACTGTTCTACTGACAGCGGAGTGGTGTTATCAGATTTCACCGCCTACGTCGCTGTCGACAATTCCCGCTTTAACCAGCGCTTCGCAACGGTCCATCCCCGGTTCACGCTCATTCGGGAAATGTCCAGGGCTTTCGCGATCTCCTCGATCGTTAAGCCGCCGAAGAACCGCATCTCAACGATCTTTGCCTGCACTGGAGCGAACGTTTCCAGTCGGCACAAGGCTTCATCGACGTCGACCAAATTCAGCCCGTGACGATCCGAGATCTCCAGCGAATCGTCCAAGGTGATTCGGACGGCGTCTTTGCCTCCGCGTTTTGCGGCAAGACGGGCGTTGGCACGATCGATCAGGATGCGCCGCATCATCCGCGCGAAAACGCCGAGCAGTTGGGCGCGATTCTGCCAGCTCGATTGGCGCTGATCGGCGATTCGCAGATAAGCTTCGTGCACCAGTGCGGTCGGTTGAAGCGTGTGGTCCGAGCGCTCGTCGTGGAGGAAACCGGCGGCCAGCCCGCGCAGCTCGTGGTAAACCGCCGGCAACATTCCGCGCAGCGTTTCCGCGTCCCCTTCCGAGAGCGTCGAGGTGAGTTCATCGACGAAATCTGGAGCGAGAGCAGAGGCGGCTGGCATCCTGGGATTTTACGCGTTTCCAGCGATAGAGTCCAGTCGGCAAAAAATCCTCCAAATCTTTTTTGGGACTTTTCGCGCCGGTTTCCCGCGTTGGTAGGCAATTGAAAGGTTTTTTATGACAGGAGCAGACCGAAATTCCAGCGCCACGGGGGGAAAACGGGTGGACCCCTTTTCCTTGCTGCAGACACCACAATCGTACCAAGCGAGTGCAGCCACACGCATTTGGGAGGCGACGTCGTTCTGTGCTGCAAAATGTGCAGCCATCTGTCTAGTCGTGGCGGCGTTGACCGGCTCATTATTATCGCTGCGCGCGGCGACGCCGCCTGGCACATCGTTGATCAGCACGATCGAGCTGTCGCCCGGCGGGAGCGCCTATTCGCCCAGCCAGTTCGGAGTTAATCAGGCGACGCACAAACTCTATACTCTTGCATCCTCCGTCGTTAATCTGCAGCCCTGTGCCGCCGCAGTAATTAATACCGCTACCGGTTCGTTCGTCACCGGGATCCGGGACCCAAAGAATACCGCGGCCTCTAACGGAAGTTTATTGGTCCCTTATGGGATGGCTGTGGACGACAGCACAACAGCCGGGGGCAACAAGGTGTATTACGTAAGCGAAGTTGGTTATGAGTCCACTCAACGCTTGATCTTAGTAACCGGCGACGGTGCTACGGACACCATCGATCCGAATACTGCCGTACCATTGCCAATTTCGAAGCCGGCTAACTATTTTGGCGGGACAGGGATAGGCGTGAATCCAGTAAATCACAAAGTTTACATCAGCGATTATTACGGCACTGTTGCCGTCGTCGATGGTCCGAATCATAACGTCATAACAACGATTGGGCCATTGCCGAATGGGAATGGCGCCAATCTGATTGTGGCGATCCCCGCCTCGAACAAAATGTTGGCGTTTCCCTATGGCCCGGTCGTCTTGATTGATAGCTCGAACGATTCGTTGACGACACTACCGATCCCCAATTTTTACGCGGCTGACGCGGCTTATGACAGCGCAAATGGGCGGATCTACGCGGTAGGGCAAGTAGATGGTCAGGCGCCCGGTCAGAATGTAACCACTCAACTCATCGTTTTCGACGGCAGCGGCGCGATCGTCGCTTCGACAACTGCTGGCGTACCTTCTGGAGCAAACTCGATCGCGGTGGATGCGGCAGGAGGAAAAGTCTACCTCGGAACACCGACTCCAACAGACAATACAAACGGGACGATCACTGCATTTTCCGCGACGAGCCTTGCTGTTGTGGGAAGTTTCCCGCAAGGCGCGGGCAAGTTGGCAATCGATAGCACCAACAGTAGCCGGATTTACCTGCTTGATTACGGCGACTACAGTTGCCCGAGCTGCCACTTCGACCTGGTGAACCAGGTCGGCCTATTGAATGTGAACGATGGCTCACTCGCGNNGTCGGCTATCACCCCGGAGCAGTCGCAGTAAACCGGCAAACAAACCGGACCTATGTTATAGATGCTCAGGCGCCCGAACTGGTGGTCATTGATGGAGCTACCAACTCAGTCAGTGGACGTGTAGCTGTGAAGCCCGCATTTAGTGTTTCCCTCATCGCCGTTAGTGAAGCAGTGAATCGGATCTACCTGCCGCGCGTGGTGATCGATCCTGTCGATGGAACCCGGGCGTCTGGCGTCGATGTCCTCGATGGAGCGACCAACGCGTTAATCACGACCATCTCTGTCGGAAGCTCTGACATTTACGCGCTAGCTGTGGATGACACGCGCCGTCACCTGCTCATTGCGACAGCAGGAACAATGTATGTGTACGGGCTCGATAGTAACTCGCTAGTTGCGACTGCCGCGTTACCCAACAACATCTTTGGCATGGTAGCTAATCCAGCGACCGGCCGCATCTACGTTGGCATTCTTGATAGCGGCGTTACCGTGTTGGACGGAGACAGCTACGGTGTGTTGGCATCATCAATCACGTCAGGAGCGGAACCGGTGCCGATGGCAGTCGACCAGAAGCGCAACAAAATTTACGTGGCGAACATTGCCGCAGGTTCGGTGGACAATAGCTTCACCGTGATCGATGGCGCGACGAACACTTCCCAAACGATCAGTAACATCTCGTCGAATACCGGAGGGGATGCCGTCCAAAGCGTCGCGGTCGATGAAGTCTCGAACACCGTCTACGTCCTCGACAATGGCGATCAAAGCGGGTTCCCTGGCTCGGTCAACGTTTATAGCGCTGCCAACAATTACTCATATCTTGGCGAGATATCCGTCGGCGCCGGCCCCGCCGGCATGGCGTTCAATAGCACGTCGCGTCAGCTCTTCGTCACAAACGAGAATGACGGCACCGTTTCCGTGCTCCTGAACGGAACCCGCCCACCGCCGCCGGTGCCCGCTCATGGGGGCCTTTCGGACACTTACTTCGCGGTGGACGGCTATTATTCGGGCGGGACCATTGTCAACGGCACGCCACTCGCGTTCCTCGCACAGCAAAGCGGGAGGCCAGCAGGTCTTAACGTCCGCGTTCAGTTCAGTACCACGCCTAACGATGCATCGAGCTGGCAACCACTGCCGAATGGAACTAATGGATTCATGGCGTATGATTCCTCCAGCCTCCAATTCGTCCTGACATCGGCCAACTATCCTTTGACAAGCGGTGTTTCCTTCCGCGCGATTTCGGCTGCGCCAGGTTACCCGGACAGCATTTCCAATGTGGTGGGGCCTTTTAATCTCACAACAAATCTCGCCCCGGCCGGACAGACCATCCTTCGGCTCGTCGCCAATGGCATTCGAGCGGATCTGGACTTCAGAGCTACAGAGATGGGTGCTCCATCCGGCACAGCTTTGAGAGTGCAAACTTCGACGACCCCGGGAAGCGAAGCTAGCTGGACTGATCTCACGAATGGTAACTCTGGGCAGATGACTCAAACCACCGATCCGGCACAATTCGTTCTGCTGATGAATAACTATCCGGCAGCGACTGCCGTCTACTTCCGGGCTGTTGCCACCGCGGCGGGCAGCGTCGATAGCATCTCCAACATCATCGGGGCTTATGACTTTCTCAGCGATACCCCGCCAACAGTGACCTTCGCGTCACCTTCAGGAGCAGGCGGAACTTCTGGTCAGGACGTGAACCATCCGATCGTCGTATTTTTGGACGCGAATGGCTCCGTGAGCCTCCCAATCACTGTAGATGCTTCCAGCAATCGGCAGGTCCATGCCTTGAGTATTCTGTTCGATGGGGGCGCAATCAAGCAGGTAAGCGATCTCACCCACATATCTGTTGACTACGTGACGAGTGTAACGGGTCTTCATATCATAGAGGCGGTGGCGATCGACGATCTTGGCGCAACCGGCCGAGCGGCGACAGGTCCGATCTACGTCCTTGTGGCACCGGCGAATGCTGTTTCAAGCAAAGCAAGCAGTGCGACTCGTAGTACCCGTATTCAGCAGGCTTCGACTGGCGGCGATACCTACACGCTTGTCGGCGACGGCAAGAACTGGAACGATCCGACCGCCTGGAGCGGCAGTCAAGGGGGTAACGGAGTTCCCGGGCCCTCAGATGTAGCGATCGTAAGTTCCTTGACAGTCGTAATCGATGTTAGGGTCGAAGTCGGCTCGCTAATCATCAGCGGTGGCCATATCAAGGGTGTCAACGCCTCTCCTCTTAAGGTCGATCACCTCCTGACCATTAGTGGAGGAGGAATCGACGGTTTGATCCTGGAAATTCCGAGCACGGCGACCGTCAACATGATCAATGACGTTGATTTTCCGTTCTACGGGGATGTTTATAATAACGGTAATTGGCAAATGCACGGGAGCGGAGGGATCGCTGGGTTGCTATACTTTGCAAACACAGGGACGACGAACTTTCAAATGCCACTCTTGAAGGCTGGACTATCTCTTGGACTGGCGCCGACCGATCGAACTATTTCGACTGCGACGCTGGCTAACACCGGAAGCATTCTCGCGTCCGGAATACCTGGTCTGATCAGCGAGGACGGTAGCGGGCTCATTGCGCAAGATGGCGGGAGCCTCATTGCGCAGGATGGCGGTAGTCTCATCTCGGAGGATGGGAGTGGTGTCATCTCAAACGATGGCGGTAGTCTCATCTCGGAGGATGGAAGTGGTGTCATCTCAAACGATGGCGGCAGCCTCGTCGCTCAAGGTGGCGGCAATTTTGACGTCAGTGGCGGTACCGCCGCTGATAGTTCGGGTAAGGTGAAGGCAGTAACAGCCGCGTCCGGGTTCGTCCAAACAGCCGGCGAGACGGACCTGAACTTGATCAGAATCATCGGGCCGGTGACGGTTAATGGCGGCGTGCTGAGCGGCTCCGGTGTTATCGCTGGAGATCTGACCCTGAACGGCGGCTATATCTCGCCGGGACATTCAGCGGGTCTGGTGGCGGTGACGGGGAACTACACGCAAGGAGCGCAAGGCACGTTGATCATTAAGAATGGCGGCCCGAATCCGAATCAATTCGACCAACTACAGGTCGGAGGCACAGCGACCTTGGGCGGCAACCTCGACGTGCGGACGATCAATGGCTACCAACCGAGTAGCGCAGATACGTTTAACCCAATCGGCTACGGTGCGGTCAGCGGCACGTTCGCGGCAGTAAGTTCAAACGCGCAGGTGACGTTGAACGCGACTGGACTGGTCAGTTCGGTGGACATCACGAAGTCTCAACCGTCGACCGGGCAGCCGCTCAACATCGCGACGCGGCTTCAAATTCAAAGCGGCGACAATGTTCTTATCGCCGGGTTCATCATCACCGGGCCTCCTGGCTCGAGTAAGAAGGTGCTGATTCGGGGCATAGGACCTTCGCTGGCTGCCTTTGGGGTGGCTGGGACTATCGCCGATCCATTCCTGGAGCTGCATAACCCGGATGGCACCGTGGTATCTAATGACAACTGGAAGCAGGCGCCGAACGTCGCGGACATTCCGGCCGGCTTCGCGCCGAGCAACGATCTGGAGTCGATTATCTATACAACTCTGTCTCCCGGTAACTACACCGCGATCTTGAAGGGAGCGCACGGCGAGGCCGGCGTAGGCCTTGTGGAAGCATATGATTTCGACACCACGTCGACGGCGAAGCTGGCTAACATCGCCACCCGTGGCTTTGTGAACACGGGCGATAACGTCATGATCGGCGGTTTCATCATCGGCGGGACCGAACCGGCGAATGTCCTTGTCAGGGCGATCGGTCCTTCGCTCATTCCATTCGGGGTGCAAGGAGCCTTGCAGGCCACAACTCTTGAGCTCCATGACAGCAACGGAAGTGTGATCAGCAACGAAGGCTGGCGAAGCACCCAGGAAAGTGAAATTCAGGCGACCACCATTCCACCGAGCAATGACAACGAGGCCGCGATCCTGGCGACATTGGTGCCGGGGAATTACACGGCGGTTGTGCGTGGCAAGAACAACACGACGGGCATTGGCCTGGTCGAAGCTTACAATCTTCAGTAGGAAAATCCGAATTTCGAAGCACGAAATCCGAAACAAGAACCAAAGGATCGAAGCCGTCGAATAATCGAAAGGGGCGGCAATCGTTTTATAATTTCCTATTCGAGTTTCCGATTTGTTTCGAGCTTCGGATTTCGGATTTCGAATTTGCGGCTCTGGCATCCACCCGGATAAAAGGCGAGCGGTCGGAAGTACGTCGTGCCATCTGCGGCGACGAGGCGAATATGCTATATTGAACCGAAAGGCTTCACTAATATGAAAAGAGTAAACGTCGTTGTTCTTCTTGCAGCCATGGGCGGATTGCTATTCGCGAGCGCGAACCAAAGCGGCGCGGGGCCGTCCGAATATTCGCGCACCGGGGATGGGCTTCTCCGGATGAAGCATTCGCCCGTCCTTGGAATCAATATCCCCATTGCGATCTGGATCGACGGGAGGCAGGCGGGGGCTTTCACCAAAGGGCACGTTTACGAACGGTCCCTCGCGCCGGGTCGACACAACGTCTACGCGAGTCGCCCGGGCCAGTTGAGCGATTCGTGGTACGGCACGCTGGATGTGCGGCCCGGGGAAACCTATTCGTTCGTCGTGAATTGCACGCTGAACCAGGTGATCCTCCAGCCTGTGGGTCGGATTGATTAGCCGCGCTGCAGCAAAGGCAAACTCGAGTATCGAAATCCGAAACCATTTCAAACAAGGAATGGTTCCGAATCCGAAACGAGTTAGCTGATTACGTGTGGAGTATTTCCGGTTTCGGGCTCGAACCTGACCTGAACGAAGTGTTCTTCAGCCGGACAGTCGTGCGCAAAGTTCCGTAAATCGGGCGGCGGGCTCTCGTTTGGTTGCGATCCCAAACTCAATCCATGCAGTGGCCGCTTTCAGACTTACATGGCACTAGAAGCCCTTGTTATGATCCTCATTTTCGATCATGCTGCCTTCCCCTCCGCGATCCATTTGCTTTTGGAGGTCTTCGTTCCTCCAGGCGATGACGTTTCCGGCAGGGGGCAAACCCGCTTCCTGCCAGTGTCCGCCACGATTGCTCCCAAGTTCCGCGGTCACCCAGACAAAGCGTTTGCCGTCGACCATCCTATACTTTAGATTCTTTCCCCGCGCCATGGTCTGTTCGTTCAGGACCTGTCCGGTGATGTTCGAATCGGGACCTACCTCGACCTTCATGGCCGCGCCGCCAGCAGCAAATGTCTCTCCCGGGACGTCAGCAGCGATCACTTTCTTTTTGCCGGCGGACACGACGAGCATGTACTGATTCCCTTTTACCGCCGCACTCCTGGTATTGAACTGAACCACGTAGTGTCCGGGGTGGAGGTTTCGGGTTGCAAAGGTGGAATTCGCGCCAACCGGACCTTTGAACGCGACCTTGCTGCTGGCGTCAAAGACCGTCACTTCGATCGGAGGAACTCCAGCGTAAGCGGTGGAGGCAATGCCGAGAAGAAGGACAAAAGCCGAGCGCGCGAATGGTAGTTTGTTAAACAGGTGGTTTTTCATATTGCTCCTTTGGATGAGTTTGGTTTGTCAATGTTGCGAAGAAAGGTCCTTTTGGTTCGCCGACGAGCCGGCCAGTTCACGCGATCAGAATCGTCTCTTTTCGGCGGCGCGCCATATCCACTTGGCGCGAACGGTGCGGGCCAGTTGTCAATGATTTTGGCCCGCTCTTGAGCCGTTCCTTGGAGATGGGACATTGGTTTTGGATATGAGCGAGGATCGTCTCGCCCTTGTAATGAAGAAGCGGATGTCAAATCAACGGCGAAGACGATCGATCATCGCCTTCGAAATGGTCCGACTGGATCGCGCCGCGGCCGAGCCGCTCCATCGGCAACTTTATCGGCAGATTCGCGATGAACTGAGGTCGGGAAACTTTAGCCGCAGCTCTTCGCGCCTGCCCTCTTCACGAGCTTTGGCCGCCGAGCTTGGTGTTTCGAGGATCACCGTCAATCTGGCCTTTTCGGAGCTTGAGGCGGAAGGCTATCTCATCGCGAAAACGGGTTCGGGCACATTCGTGGCCGACCCGTTGCCCGAGGCATTCCTGAGTGCGGACCATGCCAATTTGTCGTCGCCGCAAGCCCAGGAGACGCACCTCTCGGATCGCGTAAACCAGATCCCGGACCAGCGGGTGGGGCAGGAATTTGATCTCGGCGCGACCGCGGCCGCGCCTGGAGTTTTGCTCCAGTCGGGCATTCCGGCGGTGGATGAATTTCCCATTGCGGTCTGGGAGCGCCTTCGTGCGCAGATCCTGGCGAAGAAGGGAGCGAACCTGTTGCGCTATGGCTCCAATCGCGGCGACGCCGATTTGCGGAAAGCGGTCGCGGCTTACCTGTGTGATTTCCGGGGAGCGCATTGTCATCCTGATCAGATCCTCATCGTGGCGGGAATGCAGCAAGCCATGCTGATCAGTGCAATGGCGGTGCTAGACCCGGGTGATCGGGCCTGGATCGAAGATCCCGGTTTCCATCAGGCTCGCAGGGTGCTCGCCCTGGCGGGAGCGACGATTGTGCCGCGTCCGGTCGACGGGGAAGGGATCGTCATCCATGGAGCATCAAAGCGCTCCGCGCCCAGGATTATTTATGTCACGCCTTCCCATCAATTTCCGCTCGGCGTCACGATGAGTCTGAAACGGAGGAAGGCTTTGCTCGAATTCGCGCAAACCCATGCTGCTTACATTTTGGAAGACGATTACAACGCCGAATTTCGCTTCACTGGTCCGCCGCTTCCATGTCTGCAAGGACTCGATCGGAGCGGGCGGGTGATCTATGCGGGCACCATGAGCAAGATTCTCTACCCCTCCTTGCGTTTGGGATATCTTCTTGTCCCGGCTCCATTAGCCGACGCGGTCGCGAAGCTCCGCGCCGTCATGGACCAACATTCACCCACCATCGATCAAGCCACCCTTGCTCGTTTCATTGCCGAAGGCTTTTACCTCAGCCACGTGCGAAGGATGCGAAAGATTTATTCCGAACGCCGCGAGGTGTTCCGCGAGCAATTCGACAAACTCCTGGGTGACCGCTTTATCCTCGAGATCGCCGATGCCGGTCTGCACGCTCTCGCGTGGTTCCGTTCGAAGGAGGATGTTCCGCTCATTCAGCGTGTCGAACCCGGCCTCGGCGTGAGGATAAGTTTTCTCTCCTTCTTCTGCATCGATGCGAAACCTCCGCCGGCTCTGCTGCTGGGATTCGCAGCCTGGTCGCCGGCCCAAATTCGAGAGGGGCTGGCCCGGCTGGCGCGAGCCCTCGAAAAACAACCGGTCCCGGGCCAGCGTAGGTCAGCCTTTCGCAACAGGAATTCGGACCGGTAGCTTGGAATCAGTTCGCGCTCGCAGGCACGACTTCCAGATTGCGTTTCGTTTGCAGGCGAAGCTGGCCGCAAGCGGCGGCGATGTCGTGGCCTTTCTCCCTGCGCAAAGTGGCGACGGTGCCGTGTTCGCGGAGGATGGAGAGGAAGAGTTCCTGACGCGCGCGCGAGGGGCGCGACCAATCGAGACCCTCGACGATGTTGTAAGGAATCAGATTGACTTTGGCGCCCAGGCGCCGGGCATGGGCGGCGAGTAGATGGGCTTGCTCTTCGGCGTCGTTCACGCCCGCGATCAAAATGTATTCGAAGTAGATGCGCTGTTTTTTGCGGCTGGCGTAGTAATCGCAAGCGGCCAGGAGAGCCGTTAGATCATACTTGCGGTTCACCGGCATGATCCTGTTCCGCACCTCGTCGGTCGCGCCATGAAGCGAAATCGCGAGGCGGCTTTGCAACGGTTCGTCGGCCAGCTTCCGAATCTGCGGCGCCAATCCGCTGGTGGAAACGGTGATGTGGCGCGCGCCGATCTCGAGGCCCCAGGGGGCGTTGATGATTCGGATGGCACGGACAACGTTTTCGAAATTTGCCAGTGGTTCCCCCATTCCCATGAAGACGACATTGTCGATTCTTTCGCCACTCGCCTTTTCCACGGCGATCAGCTGCTGGACGATCTCGCTTGCGTCGAGATTCCGGGAGAACCCATCGAGGCCGCTGGCGCAGAATTTGCAGCCGTAGGCGCAGCCTACCTGGGTGGAGACGCAAATGGTGCGGCGATCCGAAGTCGACCCGTAAAGGGAAGGAGAGGCGGGGATGAGGACGGACTCGATCAGGTTTCCGTCTCCGAGCCGAAAGAGAAATTTCCGGGTGGTATCTTCGGAGCCGAGGACGCGGACGTTTTCGAGATTGCCGAAGGAAAAATCGTCGGCGAGCCGGTTCCGGAGATCCTGCGGAAGGTCGGTCATCTCTTCGAATGAAGTGACGCGCTTCTCGTAGAGCCAATCGGCGATCTGTTTTGCGCGATAGGGACGCTGATCCCGGGTGGCGAGGTGCGCAGCGATCTCGTCGAGATACAACGAATTAATCGAGCGTCTGCCGGGCGTCTGCACCCTGAAGGTTACGGCAGGCGAACGAGTCATTCAAAGCGTCAACGTTGTAGCGATCATCTGGTAGGGACGCCGCGCTGCGGTGTCCGCGAACTGCCTCAAGTCGTGGATCGATGGCGGACGGCGCAGCGCGCCGTCCCTACCATGGCAAGAATTCGTGTTGCCCAGCCGGGGCCGCGCGGCAGCTTGCGGCGATGTCGATCGCTGCGGGAGAAAAAAATCGAACATCGCTGGCCCTTGGATGGGAGGCAGCGAAAGCGAACGCCATTCCCGCTTTCATTCTTCAGGGCGCGATGCTGGCGGTTCTCATCTCGTATTATCTGAGCCCGGCCTGCGCGAATTTCCTCAACCGCCTCGCGCATTATAAAGAGCGACACGGCCTTCTCTTCGTCGTCGTCGCGGCGGTCCTGGCGGGAGCGATCGTGCCGGAGCTGTTCGTGATCCTCTTCTTTCAAAAAGGGCGGCTGCGTACACAAAATGTCCGCAATCTTGCTTTCACGATCCCGACGTGGGGCGTGGACGGAATCCTGGTCGACCTGATGTATCGCCTGAACGCAGTTTGGTTCGGAGAGGTGGTGACCGTCTGGGTTGTCATTGCGAAAATCCTCGTCGACCAGCTCGGTTACAATCCGTTCTTCGCGGCGCCGGCGGAGGTTCTCGTTTACGAATGGAAGAACGAAGGGTTCTCCTGGAGATCGGTTCGGCGTGCGCTGACCTGGGCGCATTACCAGGACAAGATCGTTCCGACTTTGCTCGCCACCTGGGCGGTCTGGGGGCCGTTGATGGCGATCATTTATTCGCTGCCCTATCCGTTGCAGTTCCCGCTCTTCAGTATCGCGCTCACTTTTTGGGTTCTCCTCCTGACCTACATGACCAATCGGTTCGCAGGAAAGATCGAGGCCGATGCACCCCCGGCGCTTTCGATCGCGAAACCGTAGTGCGAGGTGGACGAAGGCGAGGAAGCTGGCATCGTTTGCGTCCACCAATGAGATCGCACGAAGTTTTTGAGAGAATGTCGCCCGCGCTGGCCGCGCAGATTTTCACTTTTCTGCAGACCGAACAGAAGCCGGTTTACAAAGCCGCGATCCAGGGCCTCGCGAACCAGCGAAATTTGCGCGGAGTTTTCATCGAGCGGAAACCGCCGGCCGAGCGCTTCCCCTGGATGCAGGCAGCTTTCAGCCGCAAGATCAGCGAATCGCTCGCCAGCCATGTTCTGCAGGCGTGGCTGCTCGGCGCCCACAAGCAAATGCTCTGCGACTTTCTCGACGCCCTGGAAATCAAGCATGGCGAGGACGGAACCGTGGACGAACTTCCTCAGGCGCCGCCGAAGGAGAAAATCGCCGCGGCGGTCTCGGGACTTCTCGCAAAATATTCAGGAGAAAGCGTGGCCGTGTATCTGCATGCGTTCCGAGACATGGACAGCACTGTCCAATGGTCCGCCTTGGATGAAATTCTCGCGGAGGAGCCGCGGCTGAAATTGTAGCTCTTAGTCCCGGTCATCCCGAGCGAAGTCGAGGGATCCCGTGGAATCACCGTCACGTGTCTCGACGGGGTCCCTCGACTGCGCTCGGGATGACCGGGAGTCGCTTAGCGCTAAAAGCGCGCTCGGATCCAAGCCTGAGGTATCGCCCCAGGATTCATGATCGGATGACGAACCGGCGCCGAAAGCGCGATTCAGCGCATCGTTTCACAGTCAATCCCATACAATTTGGCGGGAATGAATCGCGCTTTCAGCGCTGGCGGTTGGGCGTTGACCGATCCTGGGGCGCCGCCCCAGGCTATTTATGAACGCCGCGCCTTTGGCGCTAGACACATTCGCGTAACGCGCGGTCCTCTCACTCATCAACGCCGTCCTCTGCGGCGTCCCAAAATTCTACGGACGGGACAGAGCCCGTCCCTCCAATTTATTTTGTAAAATAAAGCAGCGCCTCGTGGATCCCGGCGCCGCAGTCTTTCGAGGCAACATATCCGCCGCCCGATTTCACCACTTCCTTCACCTCGGGAATGGCGTTCGCCGGACACGCCGGATAACGGGCGAAGCGGCCATCGAGCATCGAGATGTCGTTGTGGTGATCGCCCGCCGCGAAGATTTCTTCACGCGAAATCTCGAGGAGCCGGGACAACTCCGCGAGCGCCGCGCCCTTGTGGTAATCGGCATGGCAAAACCGCAGGTAAACGGTGTTTCGCTGATAATGAAACTTCGGCTGTTTTTCGCGCGCCTGATCGATGAACTGGGTCACGCGTTCCAACTCAGCCTCATTCTCCGCAACAAGGCCTTCGAGACCCGCGCTGTGGTAAAGCAGGCGCGCTTTCGTCTTCCGGTTCACAAAATCGACCACTTCCGCCAGGACCGATTCGGCCGAATGAAAAAGCTCCGCGTGATCGCGCGCCACCCGTTCGTTCCAATCCCCAAACGGCTCCCATTTGTCACCGTTCGGAGAGGGCCGAAAAACGTCGCGTTCGCTCGTCAGAATGAAATCGGGATGGATCGGAAACTCGAAATCGGTCAGGCCTGACTCGAGCAGATCGACGGAGCGACCGGTATTGATCGCCCAGAGAACGCCGTCGCCCTGCAGCCTCTCAATATACTCCATGCATCGCCGATCCAGGACCGGGTCGCTCCCGTGCGCGACGAGGGTCCCGTCGAAGTCGGTGCTGAGGAGCCGAATGTTGGAAGCCATGGCGGTCTGAATCTAGAAGTGGATGCGGGGTCCGCAATCCGCCTTCGCTGAGGCCGGGGCGGATGAAGACGCTTTTCACCTCTTTCGACGGGGAACCTCAGATGCCTTGCTCGTTGCGGCCGTCAGGCTAAGCTCGGGTAATGAAATCGGCCTACGAACTGGCGATGGAACGCCTCGAAAAAAAGGCGCCGAGCGTCGCCTTGACCGCCGAGCAAAAGGCTCAGATCGCGGAGATTGACTCGACATTTAAGGCGCGGATCGCAGAGCGCGATTTGTTCCTGAAAGAACAGATCGGCAAGGCCCGGGAGGCCGGAAATCTGGAAGAGGCAGACACGCTCCAGAAGCAATTGACCATCGACCTCCGGCGGTTGCAGGAAGATGCCGAGGCGAAAAAAGAGAAGCTGCGGGCCACGTTTTCGGCCTGACAACGACAAATTTTGGCGCTTTCGCTCCTGGCTGCCCCCGGGGCGGTGATCCCACAGCAGCATAATGGCACGGCGAATTGCGCCGCCCGAGGGAGGGGATTCCTCATTTCTGCAGCCTTTTTTGGGGTGGGAAAAATTTTGCGGCAAAACTCTTTTTTTCCTTGCTTCTATAGGAGCGCCCGCCGTAAAAGCAGGGCCGGCAGGAAAAATTTTCCCAAGGGCATAAGAATTGTTATTGACGTTGAGAATCAATTATGACAAATATGGGAAACATAAGAGATACCCGTGACTGCAAAGGTTGTGGAAGCGGAACTCAAAGTGAATCGCAATAACAAACAGGAATCAGGAGAAAATAATAAAATGATCAAACGGAACTTCATCAACGCAGCTATTGTCGCCGCAGGCATGCTGGTAGCGGCGGCTGCCAACGCAACGGTGATCGATTTATCAAGCGGCCCGCCCGCGAGCGGGACCATCAACGGCGCGCTTTTTTTCGCTAGCGATCAGCAACCTACGGGCACTGGTATTTTTGACCCGTTCCTCCGCGTGCAACAGCAAGGAAATTCCACATTCGAGCAAGGCTACAACACGGATGGCGGCTTTCCATTCGACGACAAGAATCCGCACAATTTTCAACATAGTGTGGAACTGTCCTCGCTCGCGCAGTTCAATATTAATGGGACCGAGTACTTCAAATTCACTCTCGATGCGAATCAGAGCGGCACAACTGCTCACAAGTTCGCGCTGGATCGGTTGCAGTTCTACACGTCGAACGATCCGAGTCAAACGACCCAGGTAGTCAATCCGGATGGAACTCTGAATTTGGGACATTTGGCCTACAATCTCGACGCCGGTGGCAATAACTCCGTTATTACTACTGCGACAGGGAGCGGGAAGGCCGATCTCGTTGCTTACCTTCCGGTTTCCGATTTTAACCTGAAGGACAAGTATTTGATTCTCTACTTCGCCTCCGGTGATACGATTGCGGCCACTGGCGGATTCGAGGAATGGAACGCTGCATCCGGTGCGTCCCCGGTTCCGGAAATGAGCGCTCTTTTCCCGATCGTCGGCTTGCTCGTGGCGGTTGGTTCGACCAGCATCCTGCGCCGTCGCCGGATGGCCCGGCTGAATTCGTAGGCAGTTTTCTTTTTTCTTATCTCCATTGTTTGGCGGAGGCGACAGTGATCCTGTCGCCTCCGTTTTTTGTACCCGGAAAGTCTTTCGAATCGGCGATTGCCAACGCTGCCTGGGCACGCCTAAGTTAGCGCCCCTTTGAGATTATGTTTGCGCTCCAACCCGAGATGAAGGTCTTCAGCGGCTCCGCCAATCTGGAGCTCGCGCAACGGATTTGCGAGTGTATCGGCACGCCTCTGGGCCAGGCCACGATCAGCTCATTTCCGGACGGCGAAACCTACGTCAAAATCGAGGAGAACATTCGCGGCCGCGATGTTTTCATCATTCAGCCGACCTGCCCGCCGACGAACCAGCATCTCATGGAGTTGCTCATCATGGTGGATGCGGCGCGCCGCGCCAGTGCCGATCGGATCACGGCCGTTATTCCGTTCTTCGGCTATGCCCGGCAGGACCGGAAGGATCAGCCGCGGGTGCCGATCACGGCGAAGCTCGTGGCGAACCTGCTCTACGCCGCGGGGGTGAGTCGGGTCCTGACGATGGATCTGCACGCGCAACAGGTGCAGGGATTCTTCGACATTCCGGTGGACCATCTCTATTCGATGCCGGTCCTGTTGAAATACCTGCGGACCCGCCTGACGCGCAAGACTGTGGTCGTTTCTCCCGATGTGGGCGGTTTGAAGATGGCTTCCGCCTACTCGCAGGCGCTGGGCGCGAACCTCGCGATCGTCGCCAAGCAACGCAAGAGCGCGACGGAAACAAAGGCGCTTTACGTGATCGGCGATGTTGAAGGCTGCGATGTCCTTCTGGTGGACGACCTGACGGAGACCGCCGGCACCCTCGCGTCCGCCGCGAAGGTCCTGAAAGAGCACGGCGCCTTGCAGATTTACGCGGGCGTCGCCCATGCGGTCCTGGTGGATATCGCGATTCCCCGGTTGCAAAAATCCCAGATCGAGGAATTAATAACCACGAACAGCACGCCCGTGCGGCCGGTGGAAGGATTCAAGACCACCGTGCTTTGCGTCTCCGAGCTTCTCGGCGAAGGCATGAAACGAATCCACAACGACGAATCCGTTTCCTCGCTGTTCAAGATCGATAACGACGGTAAAGGAAATTGAAACATGGCTAAGCAGGCAAAACTTACGGCGGAACCACGAACGGCCCTTGGGCGTTCAGCGGTGCGAAAATTGAAGGCGAGCGGCTCGGTGCCCGCGGTCATGTACGGTTCGAAGGACAAACCGGAGGCCCTCCAGATTTCCCGGCGCGATATCAACGCGCTGCTCAGTCACGCGGCCGGCGAGAATATTTTGGTGGAACTGGAGATCGCCGGGAAAAGCCGGCTGGCTCTCGTTCAGGAAGTGCAGCATGCGCCGCTCGGCGGTGCGGTGTTGCACGTCGATTTCCATGCCGTTTCCCAGGATGAAGTGATCCAGGCCGAAGTCCCGCTCGAGCCGACTGGAATCGCGAACGGGGTCAAGAACATGGGTGGCTTGCTCGAACAGAATCTGCGTTCGCTCGCCATCGAATGTTTGCCGCGCGATTTGCCGGATGTCCTCCGCGTCGACGTTTCCGCGCTCGACATCGGCGATTCCATTCACGTCCGTGAGATTCAACTGCCCTCCGGTGTGAGCACCCGCGTTCAGCCCGACCTGACCGCGTTCTCGGTCCTCGCGCCGACGGTGGAGGAAGAGCCGGTGGCTGCGGTTGCGGAAGCTGCGGCGGGGCCGGAAGTGATTCGCGAGAAGAAGGAAGAACCGGAAGCAGGGGCGACTTCCGGCGGCGCGGCCCCGAAGGAAAAAGAGCAGAAGAAATAGGGGGTTCGAGCGCGCTGCGCCCGATGTTATTTAGGCGGCGAAGCCGCATAGTGTTTGGCAGCGCCCGCGGAGCGGCCGATCCACCCATCGCATGTCTACTTCAAGTCCGGTTCGATTGGTCGTGGGCCTCGGGAATCCGGGAGCGGAATACAACGGCACCCGCCACAACGTCGGTTTCGCGGTCGTGGACCGTCTGGCCTCGGAATGGGGCCTGGCCTGGCAGCACGAGAAAGCCTGGCACGCGCTCCGGATCAAAGGGGAGAAGGCGATTCTGGTCAAGCCCACTAGCTATATGAATCGGAGCGGAGAACCGCTCCAGGCAATTGCGCAGTTTTACAAGATCGCTCCCGCCGAAATTCTGGTGGTTCTCGATGACATGGCCCTCGAGCTGGGACGCCTCCGCCTCAGGCCGGACGGCGGGACCGGCGGCCATAATGGTCTTGAATCGATCATCGTCCAATTCGGCACCGAAGAAATTCCCCGGCTCCGGGTGGGCATTGGCGCGGCCCCGGCCCGGGGCGCGGTCGATTATGTTCTGGGCCGTTTCTTCGAAGAAGAGCGTCCGCTCGTCGAAAAAACCATCTCCCGCGCGGCGGACGCGGTGAAATGCGCGATTGACAACGGGCTGCTTTCCGCGATGAACCAGTTCAACAAAAATCCCGAATCAGAACAGCCCGATGACGGGCCTCCAAAAGAATCATGAAGAATCGTTATGAAGCTTTGCTCGTGCTCAACACACAGGGCAAGGATGACACCGTGAAGGACGTGGTCGATCGCCTCGAGTCCGAGTTTCAAAAGGAAGGCGCCGAGATCGAGCAGGTGCAAAAAATGGATAAGCGCCAGTTTTCCTACGTCGCCGGCGAACTCGATGCCGGTCACTATGTGAATTTTATTTTCCACGCCGACTCGCAGTTGATCACCAAGCTGCGCGCGAAGTTCAAACTCGACCCGGAAGTCTACCGGCAGCACTACCAGAAGCTGCGCCCGAAGGTGGAGAAGAAGGAACGGAGCGCGAAAAAGTTGGCCGAGGCCAGTTAATTCCGCTAGAAAAGCGGCATGGCCAGTTTTAATAAAGTTATCCTTCTCGGAAACCTCACCCGCGACCCAGAGGTCCGATACACCCCCAAGGGAACAGCCGTCACGGAATTGGGCATGGCCGTGAACCGCGTTTACACCGCGGAAAACGGCGAGAAACGCGAGGAAACGACTTTCGTCGACGTGACTTTGTGGGGCCGGACTGCGGAAATTGCCGGCGAGTATTTAAAAAAGGGGCGCCCGGTTTTCATCGAAGGGCGCCTGCAACTCGACACCTGGGACGACAAGACATCCGGACAGAAACGGAGCAAGCTGAAAGTCGTCGGCGAAGGGCTTCAACTCCTGGGCGGCCGTCCTGGTGGCGGCGGCAGTGGCGGTGGAGGAGATGAGGAAAGTTCAACTCCCTCCCGTTCCAGTAAGCCAGCCCCTCCTCCCAAGGCCGCTCCCTCCGGTGCGGACGAGGACGAGATTCCGTTCTGATCGAGTTGGCCGCGCCCTAAATTGGTAGGGCGAGACTCTGTCGCGCCGCGCCGTTGAATCGATGACCCCCACCGAAGCCTGCATCGCGCTCAACATGCTTCCGACCATGGGGCCGGTGCGCCTGCGGAAGTTACTGGAAGTTTTCGAAACGCCCGATCGTATTCTCTCGGCGCGGCGCGATGCCTTGCGCTCAGTCGAAGGCATTGGCCGCGAAGTTGTCGATCAAACCGTCAATTGGGAAACGATTGTGGACCTCCCGGCGGAGCTGGCCCGCATCCGCGACTTCGGCGCCAGCGTGATCACCGCTGAATCAGCGCTCTATCCGCGGCAGCTTCGCGAGATCCACTCGCCACCCATTGTCCTTTACGTCTGGGGCGAGCTGACCGAGCGCGATCAACACGCCATCGCGGTGATCGGTTCGCGGCGCACCACGCATTACGGACTGGAAGCGGCAAAAAGACTTTCCTACCAGCTCGCCTACGCCGGTCTCACCGTGATCAGTGGTCTGGCGCGCGGGATCGACACGGCTGCGCATCACGGCGCGCTCGCGGCGAAAGGCCGCACCGTGGCCGTCATCGGTTCCGGTTTATCGAAGTTGTATCCGCCGGAGAATGCCGCGCTGGCCGAAAAAATTCGGAGCGGCAACGGCGCCGTCGTCTCCGAGTTTTCAATGGAGATCGAGCCCGATCGCCAGACCTTTCCGATGCGCAACCGCATCATCAGCGGTTGGAGCCACGGAGTGCTGGTTGTGGAAGCCGGCCTAAACAGCGGCGCCCTGATCAGCGTCACGCAGGCGCTCGAGCAAGGGCGCTCGGTTTATGCAGTGCCCGGTCATATCAATGCGCCCAGCGCCCAAGGCTCGAACCGGCTTATCCAGCAGGGCGCGAAGTTGGTAATGGACGCGAGCGATATCCTCGATGACCTGCAAATTCTGCTGCCGGAGACAAGGCCTTCGCCGGCTGCAGCCGTGCGGTCGTTACCCGCCTTGAGCGAGGAAGAGCGCCGCGTCTACGATGCGATCCGCGAAACTGAAACTTCTATCGACGACATCGCCACGAAAGCCGACCTGCCAAGCGGCACCGTCTCGTCCATCCTCTTGCACCTGGAGTTGAAGCGCCTGGTGAAACAGCTCCCGGGCAAATATTTCGTGAAACTCGGGTAGCCGAAAACTCTCGTCATTCCGAGCGAAGTCGAGGAACCCCGTTGCGTGTCGAGAGACGATCCACGGGATCCCTCGACTTCGCTTCGCTGCGCTCGGGATGACAGGTAAGAGCTTTTCCTCCTGTCATTCCGAGCGAAGTCGAGGAACCTCTAATCTTTCTTGGATTTTCGCGATGAAGGCTGTTCGATTAACTGCAATCGGTTCGCTCCTGGCAGAAACGGAAATTAAGCTGCCGCTCATCGGACCGCGCGATGTCTTGATCCGCGTCAAGGCTGCCGGCATTTGCCATTCCGATGCGCACTATCGCGCCGGGGTTTCCCACGTCCCAAACTTGCCGCTCACCCTGGGGCATGAAGTTGCGGGTGTCGTGGAAAAAACTGGCGGCGACGTGAGGCATTTCGCGACCGGCGATCGCGTCTGTCTTCATTACCTCGTCACCTGCGGAGAGTGTGATTTTTGCCGGGCCGGCAACGAACAGTTCTGTGCGAGGGCCGAAATGATCGGGAAACATCGCGACGGCGGCTACGCGGAATTCATCGCGGTTCCGGAGCGCAGTGTCTTTCATTTGCCCGAAGAAATTCCGTTCGAGCCGGGCGCGATCCTGATGTGTTCCTCGGCGACCTCACTCCACGCGCTCAAGAAAGCTCGGCTGCATCCCGGCGAAACCGTGGCGATCTTCGGTGTCGGCGGCCTGGGGATTTCCGCGATCCAGTTGGCCAAACATCTGCAGGCCGGAAAGGTCTTCGCGGTCGATATCAATCCGCGGAAGCTCGAGCTCGCGAAACGGTTCGAAGCCATCCCGGTCGACGCCTCAGCCGGTGATCCCGGCGCGCAAATTCAGGAAATGACAAATGGTCGCGGCGTAGACGTCGCGCTCGAATTGGTTGGCTTACCGGTCACCATGCGCCAGGCGGTGCAATCGCTGGCGATTCTCGGTCGCGCCGTCCTCGTTGGTCTCACCCCGGAAACTTTTGAAGTCGCGCCCTACCGCGAGTTGCTTAATAAGGAAGCGGAAATCGTCGGCGTTTCCGATCACCTGGCGAGCGAGCTTCCGATCCTGCTCGAGCTCGCTCGCACCGGGAAACTCGATTTGGCGCAAGGCATTATCCGCACCGTGTCGCTGGAGGCTCGGGCCATAAACGACGCTTTGGACCGGCTCGAAGGTTTCGGGGACGACGTGCGGGCCGTGATTGTTCCCTGACCGCGCCTGTTTGCCTTTTTTGGTAGGGACGCCGCGCTGCGGCGTCCGCGGATGTTGACGGCGGCGCCTTCTCGGACGGCGCAGCGCGCCGTCCCTACCTTTGGCGCAAGGCATTATCCGCACCGTGTCGCTGGAGGCTCGGGCCATAAACGACGCTTTGGACCGGCTCGAAGGTTTCGGGGACGACGTGCGGGCCGTGATTGTTCCCTGACCGCGCCTGTTTGCGTCTTCCTGGTAGAGACGCCGCGCTGCGGCGTCCGCGGATGTTGACGGCGGCGCCTTCTCGGACGGCGCAGCGCGCCGTCCCTACCTTTGGCGCAAGGCATTATCCGCACCGTGTCGCTGGAGGCTCGGGCCATAAACGACGCTTTGGACCGGCTCGAAGGTTTCGGGGACGACGTGCGGGCCGTGATTGTTCCCTGACCGCGCCTGTTTGCGTCTTCCTGGTAGGGACGCCGCGCTGCGGCGTCCGCGGATGTTGACGGCGGCGCCTTCTCGGACGGCGCAGCGCGCCGTCCCTACCTTTGGCGCAAGGCATTATCCGCACTGTGTCGCTGGAGGCTCAGGCCATAAACGACGCTTTGGACCGGCTCGAAGGTTTCGGGGACGACGTGCGGGCCGTGATTGTTCCCTGACCGCGCCTGTTTACGTCTTCCTGGTAGGGACGCCGCGCTGCGGCGTCCCGCGGTATTGGAGCCGGCCCGCCCCCGAGCCGGTCAGTGAGCGATGGTTTGTAATCGACCGGCGCGAGGGCGCACCGGCTCCATTTTCAATTCCGATTTGCGAACTGCTGGGGTCTCTTCTACCCTCCCGGCCTTGATCAACACGAGACGGCCCCCGTCTCCTTGTTCCTCAAGCCCGAAGGTCTACCCCAAAACGATAATGCCCAAATCGCTCATCATCGCCGAGAAGCCCAGCGTCGCGAATGACCTCGCTCGCGCCCTGGGTGGCTTCAAAAAAGTCGAGGACCACTTCGAGAACGAGAATCACATCATCTCGTCCGCGGTGGGCCATCTCGTCGAGCTGTGCCTGCCAAGTGAGCTGGATGTGAAGCGCGGGAAGTGGAGTTTCGCGAATCTCCCCATCATCCCGGATGAGTTCGAGTTGAAGCCGATCGAAAAGTCGAAGCCGCGTTTCAATCAGCTCAAGCGTTTAATCCAGCGCAAAGACGTTTCCGATTTGATCAACGCCTGCGATGCCGGGCGTGAAGGCGAGTTGATCTTTCGCTACCTGGTTAAGCTCACCGGCAGCAAAAAACCGGTTCGCCGTCTCTGGCTCCAATCGATGACCGCAGAATCGATCCGCTCCGCCTTCGCGCACCTGCGAACCGGCGACGAAATGATTCCGCTGGCAAAAGCCGCCGTCTGCCGCTCGGAGAGCGACTGGCTCGTCGGGATCAATGGGACACGCGCCATGACCGCGTTTAATAACAAGGCGGGAGGTTTCCAACTCACGCCCGTTGGGCGCGTGCAAACTCCGACGCTGGCAATCCTGACCGAGCGCGAGGAAAAAATCCGGGCCTTCAAGTCGCGGCAGTTCTTCGAAGTCTTCGGAGACTTCGAGGTCAAAGCCGGGCAATATCGGGGCCGCTGGTTCCGGGAAGATTTTGCCAAAGACGGCGACGAAGACGCGCGGGCCGAACGCGTCTGGGAAGCGGTCGAAGCCGAAGCGATCAAGGAACGTTGTCTCGGCAAAACCGGGATCGCGACCGAAGAACGCAAACCGACAACGCAGGCGCCGCCGCTGCTTTACGATCTCACCAGCCTCCAGCGCGACGCGAACGGGCGCGGATTTAGCGCGAAGCGAACGCTGCAAATCGCGCAGCAGCTCTACGAGAAATTCAAGGTCATTACTTATCCGCGAACCGATTCGCGCTATCTGCCCGAGGATTACGTTGCCACGGTCAAATCCACGCTCGGAAAGATCAAGGACCCAGCGCTGGCCGCGCATGCGCGCAAAGCGATCGGGATGGTGAAGCCGTCGAAGCGCATTTTTAATAACACGAAGATTTCCGATCACTTCGCCATTGTCCCGAGCGGCGAGTCGCCCCACGGCCACCTCGACGAAGTGCAGCAGAAGATTTACGACATGATCGTGCGACGCTTCATCGCCGTCTTCTTCCCGGCCGCACAGTTCGAAGTGACGACCCGCATTACCCGCGTGGAGAAGGATGCGTTTCGCACCGACGGTAAAATCATCATCGATCCGGGCTGGCTCGCCGTCTACGGACGCGAAGCGGTGGCGGATGACGAAGGCGGCGCCTCGCTCGTCGCGATCGCGCCTAACGAACCCGCCAGGGTGCTCGACATCGAGTTAAAACAAAACGAAACGAAACCTCCGGCGCGTTTCAACGAAGCGACGTTGCTTTCCGCGATGGAAGGCGCCGGCAAACTTGTCGAAGACGAAGAGCTGCGCGAAGCGATGAGCGCCAATGGCCTCGGCACTCCGGCCACGCGCGCCGCCATTATCGAAGGTCTGATCTATCAGGAATACGTGCGACGCCAGGGCCGCGAGCTGATCGCCACCGCGAAAGGGATGGCGCTCATCACTCTGCTGAAGGGCATCGGCGTTTCGGCGCTTTGCTCGCCCGAAATGACCGGCGAATGGGAGCACAAGCTGAAGCAGATTCAGCAGGGCGAAATGAAGCGGAAAGAATTCATGGCCCAGATCAAGGATTTTACCCGCGAGATCGTCGAGAAAGCGAAGACCTTTGAAGGCGACAGCGTCACCGGGAACTTTGCACCGATTGAAGTCAAATGTCCGAAGTGTGGCGGCGGCCCGTTCGACGAGGATTACCGGACGTTCAAGTGCCATGACTGCGGGTTGATCGTCTGGAAAACCATGGCGGGCCGGCTGTTTGAGGCCGGCGAAGTCGAAACGCTTTTGAAGGAAGGAAAAGTGGGACCGCTCGAAGGCTTCCGCAGCAAGATGGGACGTCCGTTCACCGCGACCGTGAAGCTCGGCGAGGAATTCAAACCCGAGTTCGAGTTTGAAAATAACGACGCGAGTGGGGCGGTTGTGATCGACCCCGCGCGCCATGAAGCGCTTGGCATTTGTCCGGTTTGCCAGAAGGGCCAGGTCTACGCGCTGGATAATTCCTACGCCTGCGAAAACGCTGTCTCCGCCGAGAAGACCTGCACCTTCCGCGTCGGCAAAGTCATTCTCCAGCGCGAAATCCCGAAGGAACAGGTTCAGAAACTCATCACCGCCGGCAAGACCGATCTGTTGCCGAAATTCATTTCGAAGAAAGGTCGCCCCTTTTCCGCGCATCTGAAGTTGGAAAAAGGCAAAGTCGGTTTCGAATTCGCCGAGCGGGCGCCAAAGGCAAAGAAAACGCCCGCGCGCAAGGCGGCGGCTGCAAAAGCCTAAATGGAGGGGTGCTGACCGCGGCGAGCCCTTCTGCAGCCGCGAGCCCGTCGCTCGCTTAATTCGCCCTGCGGGAGGGGGAGGCGAGTCCGGCAATCAACAAGATCGCGCTTTCGAGAAGAGGCGAACCGGATGCGAAAGTTTTTCTGCCAATTCACGCACAAAGCGTTGACGCCACAACTTATGGTGTGTTACTTACTCGGCCGACACTATGCGTTGTCCCAAGTGTGGGTTTCGTGACGACAAGGTCATCGACTCGCGCCAGTCCCGAGATAGTTCCAGTATTCGCCGCCGCCGCGTGTGTCTCCAGTGCGCGTATCGCTTCACCACTTACGAGCAAATCGAGCGCTCGGATCTGCGCGTCATCAAACGGGACCGGACGCATGAGCCGTTCGATCGGCGCAAGCTCGTGAACAGCCTGGCGAGAGCGTGCGAGAAACGGCCGATCAGCCTGGTCCGGCTGGAGACGGCGGTGGATGAGATTGTGCACGAGCTGGAAACGAGCGGGCGCGAGGTTTCATCGCAGGTCATCGGGACGAAGGTGCTCGAGAAATTGCGCGAGATCGATGAGGTGGCGTATTTGCGCTACGCGTCGGTCCACCGGCGGTTCGAGGAAGTGGACCAATTTGTCGACGCCATTCAGCAACTTGGCCGGCGGATCAAACCGAACGCATTGCAACCTGAACTGTTTGGGACCGAAATAGCGCAAACTGCATTGCACCCCGCTGAAACCGCCAACGCGGAAAGAAAAATCGAAACCCATGGTCGCGTTTAAGGAAGAGTTTCCCTATCTGCGGGGGGATTCGGGACAGCTGTTCGAATTCGATCAGGCTTGGTTGCGCGCGGCGATCACGCGCGCGGCGAACGACGCGGGGTATCCGAAATGGTGGCTGACGGACCACGTGACGGAGAGCATCGCGTTTTATTTGCGGTTGCGGAACGATGAGTCGGTCGTGCCGTTTGATCAGCTTTCCCAGACAGTGCGCTATGTCCTGAAGGTCATCGGTTACAAGGAGATCGTACCGCATTTTGTCCCAACGCTGCCCCCAGTTTCCTTCTCGCTCCTGGCCATCGCGCAGGAGGCGGGAGCAGGTTATGAGCTGGCGTTTTTTGATGGCTTGGAGAAACGGATCAGCGCTCTGGTGAGTGCGGGCGCGGACAGTTTGCTCCTGTGCGATCTCCAGGCCTGTGTGAAACATCTCCGCGGCACGAAGACCTGGACCCGCACCTGCGATACGTTGCGCGAGGAAGTGATTTGTTTCGTGCGGGAACGATTGAGCTCGACGCCCGAATTGCAGCATCTCCGCTGTTTCATGCGCTGAGGTCCTTCGCGAATGACGAATTCCGAATGTCGAATGACGAAGGAATGACCATTTTCGAAAAGATCATCCGGCGGGAGATTCCGGCGGAAATCGTTTGGGAAGATGACGACGTGCTCGCTTTTCGCGACGTGAATCCTCAGGCGCCGGTGCACGTGTTGATCGTGCCGAAACGAGCGGTGGCGAGATTAGCGGACGCGACGGAAGCCGACGGGGCGTTGCTGGGCAAACTGCTGCTCGCGTCGCGCCAGGTGGCGGAGAAGCTGGATTTGTTGAAGTCGGGTTATCGGGTGGTGATCAACAGCGGGCCGGACGCGGGAGAGAGTGTGCCGCATCTGCATTTGCACGTGCTCGGAAAACGGGCGCTGGCCTGGCCGCCAGGATAGCGCGCGCGATTTCTGTAGCCGCCGCCCTGCCGGCCACGCCGAAGCCCCGAGAAGGCGGTGAGCGGCGCAGGCGCCGTTGCACGGTTTCGAATTGTAGGACGTTTCTGTGAAACGCCGCCCGGGAAAGGCGTCTGACACAGACGCCCCACAATGCGCTTCGCACAGCGAAGGGGTTACAGAGGGTCAGGAGCAAGATCAGGATCAGGAGCAGGACGTGAAGAAATAGCTCTTCCTTCACGACGACCAGCGGTCCCGGCTAACAATGCGCGGCATTCGAAGAGGCGGCGACAGAGCACCGCGACTACAGCGATGTCTGGAGGCGCCTGCGGCTATCGAGCAGGAGTGGGAGTTGGTGTAGGAGAAGGCGCAGGCGCGCGACTGCGAGTACGGGAACGAACGTGACCAGAACTACGAGAATGAACGGGTGTCGGCGTGGGGTGAACAGAAGCGGGCGCGGGAGAACGAACGGGAGCGGGTGAAGGAGACCGAACTGGAGCCGGAGTCGGAGTCGTCGCGGGAGAAACGGATGCACGTGTTGACCGAACGGGAGGGAGGGAGCGAACGGGAACGGGAGTGGGAGCAGGAACCGTTGAACGAACGAAAGCGGGGCGAACAGAAGCAGGCGCAGGAGAAGGAACAGTGACAGAGGCAGGAACCGACAGCGGACCATTGGTGGGCTCGACGCGAGAATACGATTCGGCCGGCGATTCCTTCACGACGACAGGCGTTCCCACCGGCGCATTATCAAAGAAGATGTTAGCCATTCCCGCCGGCACGCGGATGCAGCCGTGCGAGGCGGCATAGGGCGGGACGTAACCCTGGTGCATGGCATAGCCGCCGCGGAAAAACATCGCATACGGCATGCGCGCGCCATCGTAGTGCGAGCCGCGCGGCCTGGGATCCTTCCGCGAATCGATATTTGATTTAACGACATTACCGAAATCATCCACGTAATCGCCAAACACCGTCGAGACGTGATCTTTGTCTTTCGAAAGAACCTGATAGGTGCCGGGCGGAGTCGAAAACCCTTTCTTGCCGGTGGAGACAGTCGATTCGCCGACGAGTTGTTTTCCTTTGAAGAAATAGGCGCGCTGATTGGTAATGTTGACCACGATTTTGGACGAACCAGGAACTCCGTCGCCATTCCAGTAGCCGGGTGGCGGCGTGGGAGCGACCGGCGCGCTGGTCGTGGGGGGTGGGACTTCGGCGCAGCCAACCACTAGAATGAGGGCGCACAGGGCGAGGATGGTTCGAAAGAGGGCCCGACTGGTCATTTGAGATGCGCAGAGTAATGCGTCCCAGTCGGTCTTCAATACCAAAGATTTAGGGGTGACTTTCCGCGCTACCGCCCGGCGAGGCCGGAAAGTGGCGGGATCAATGCGGTTGTTCTTGCCCGGCGGCGAAGTTCCTGATTCCCTCACCGGCGGAGGAATCAATTGTTCATGCATTATCGCTGGGTCGCCATTTTAGCCATCGTCTGGATTGCGTTGGGTGGGGGAGGTTGCGCTTCCAAATCGAAATACGGTTACGAGGAAGTGCTGATGCCGTTGCAGACAGGCAGCGTCCTCCAGCGGCGCGTCCTGGTGCGCACCGAACACGAGAAGAAACCAACGAAGAAGAAAAAGAAAAAGGAATCCTCCGCGCCGAAGCCTGAACCAGAACCAAGTGCGACCCCGGTGCCGGAAGAAGAGAGTACACCACCCGCGGACCGATTCCGGTAGGCGAATCTTCCGCTTGGAGACGGCCTGCCCTCAGGCCGTTGAGAATTAGCGAAGCATTTCGCCGCCCGGCACGAGGGCGTGCCGGCTCCAGGATCTTTGTCGCCATTACTTCGGTGCGAAGGAACTAACGATTTTCTCGAAGCGCGGATCTCCGCGGAGCGGATCCCAGTAGGGATGGAGACGCAATTGGCCATAGCTCGCTGAGGCGGGAAGTTTCGTAGCCGCTTCGAGCTGCTGACACGCGAGTTCTTGCTCGCCCGTCCAGGCGTAGATGATCGCGAGGAATTCGCGGACGCGAACGGCATTGAGCGCATCGCGTTCCACGGGAAGCATCTCAACCGCGCGGCGCCCCTCGCGCAGGGCGTCTTCTTTTCGGCCCAAAGCGGCATCGATTATGCCGAGCACGCAGAGTGCGGGCGCGTACTCATCCTGGGTGGCGATGAGTTTCTCCTGCTGTTCGCGGGCGGCGGTGAAGGCGGTGTGGGCGCCGGCTGAATCCCCCTGCAAGCGCGCCACGAAACCTTGTCCGAACTTCGGACTGAACAGAACCGCGTCGGGACCATAGGTATGTTCGCCCAGGGCGGCCAGTGCGCGTTGGGCGGCGGCGAAATCGCGCTCGCAGAGGGCAAGGTAAAACCAGTTGTCGGCAAAACTGGCTGCGGATGAGGGTTGGCTGGCCAGGAGCGCATCGATTATTGTGTGCAGCGGGCGTGGGTCAGCCTTCCAATCCAATTCCGCCTGCCCTCGGGAGATTTTTGTGTCCAGATCGTTCGGGACAATGGCCAGCGCGCGGTCGAGAGAATCGACCATTTCCTGGTACCGGCGCAGACCTTCGTAGCTCAACGCGATTTGCTGGAGCGTGGCAAAATTGCGCGGATCGAGTTCGAGGGCGTGCTGGAGATTTCGCAGCCCTTCCTCCTGGCGGCCCTGACGGCGGATAATGTATCCGCTCAATTCGAAAACGCGCGGATCGTTAGGCAGGGTGCGGGCCGCGATCGCCAGCTCGGCGAGCGCTTTTTCGTATTCGAGATAACCCTGATAGAGATGCTGTGCCTGGGCCAGGTGTGCTTCGCCGCTGTCCGGACGCAAACGCAGCGCGTTTTGCACCGCTTTCTCCGCCAGCGCGAGTCGCGCAGGGGTGTGATCAACCCCGCTGAAATAAGTGAAATCATGAACGCCCGCGAGATCGCAATACGCGAAGAGAAAGTCTGGGTCTTTCGCCACGGCGGCATCCAGGAACCGGGCCGCTTCCGCGAGCTTGTCTCCAAAACCGGCGCCAAAAGCGCTCGTGGCGATGATTGCCTTCGCTTCATTGTAAAGATCGTAGGCTTGCAGATCGATCGTCGGCGGCTGTTCGATGGCGGCCTTTTCCCCGGGCGATAACCGGGCGCGCAGTTGTTCGGCAATCTTCTTGGCGATCTCGCTTTGGATGGCAAAAACATCGTCGAGCGGACGGTCGTAATGTTCGGCCCACAAATGCGCATCGGTCCGGGCATCGATTAACTGCGCTGTCACCCGCACGCGGTTGCTCGCACGCTGGACACTGCCGATGAGGACGTGTGCCACTTTGAGCGCTTGCGCAATCTCGGGCAGATTGCGCGCCGTGGTGTTCCGATACTGCATCACGCTGGTCCGGCTGATGACTTTTAAGTCCGCGACCTTTGCCAGGTTGGTCAGGATTTCGTCCTGGACGCCATCAGCGAAGAAAGAATTTTCCTGATTGGAGCTCAGGTTTTCGAACGGCAGGACCGCGATTGATTTTTCCGGCGCGACCGCGACGGCATTTCCGGCTGTAGATTTATCGATCCGGGGCCGCGCGGACAAAAACACCAGGATCCCCACCGCGAGGAGGGCCAGGATGGTGATGATTGCGCCGAGCCGGCGGCGGCCTCGCCGGAAAACACGCGAAACGTGCCGCGTGAGGATTGGCTGATCGTCCAGGAACCTTTGCAAATCGTCGGCCACCGCGGCGGCGCTTGCGTAACGGTCGCCGGGCTCCTTGGACAGACATTTCAGGCAAATCGTTTCGAGATCACGCGGCACTCCTGGTTTGTGCCACGCGGGCGAAACCGGATTCTCGGTCGCGACCCGGACAACGATCGAGGTATCGCTTTCCTCCGGCAAAAAAGGGGGCCGGCCGGCGAGCATCTCGTAAAGAATCGCGCCAAGGGAATAGATATCCGCCGCGGCGCCGACATCCCGGCTTGTCCCGCGTGCCTGTTCCGGAGCCATATAAACCGGCGTGCCGATGATCGCGCCGGAAAGCGTCAGCGCGCTTTCCGCCGTGAGTCGTTTGGCGATTCCAAAGTCGGTGACCTTCGGCACGCCCTGCGGATCGAGCAGGATGTTCGCTGGTTTCATGTCCCGATGGACGACGTTGTTCTTGTGCGCGAAATCGAGCGCGCGCACGACCGGAATCAACAGTTGCGCTGTTTCCCGTGCGGTGAGCGTTCCCGCCCGCAACCGATCGGCCAGCGACCCACCCTCCACATATTCCATCGCGAAGAACGGGGCGCCCTCGTGTTCACCGACGTCGTAAACATGAACGATGTTGGCATGGTGCAACGCCGCCGCCGTTTCTGCTTCCGCGAAGAAGCGCTTCAATTCCGGCGGCCCGTAGTAGCCGGTCAGCATCTTGAGCGCGACCAAACGATTCAGCTTTCTCTGGCACGCACGGTAAACAACGCCCATTCCGCCTCGTCCGAGCTCCCCCTCAATTTCATAACCGCCGACAACCCGGACGCCGCCGCCGGTTGCCGGCCTCGTCGCATCGGAAGAAGTGGGATCAGGATTTGGCAAGCGACGGAAGCTTGCTCGCTTTCGCGCGGTTGCTCAAGAACTGCGGAGAAATCCCGCGCCAGGTTGACGAGTACCCAACGACCCCATATCCTCGGAATCTATTGGTGAGGTGGCTGAGTGGTCGAAAGCAGCGCTTTGCTAAAGCGCCGTACCCCAAAAGGGTACCGAGGGTTCGAATCCCTCCCTCACCGCCAGCGCACAGAATCGACCTTTCCCCACCAATCCGGGCGAACCACCATACGAATTTGTGATTACGGAGGAACAGGCGCTTACGCGTATTCTTGAAAGGGTTGAGCCGCTGCCGCGACGGCTGGTTCCATTGCTTCAGGCGCGCGAACAGTTCGCAGCCGCCGACGTGTTCGCGCGGGTCGCTTTGCCGCGCTTCGATAATTCCGCGATGGATGGTTACGCTGTCGTTGCTGCGGCTTGCACCGGGGGCCGGCGACAGCGGTTGGTCGGCGAGCAGCCGGCCGGACTAGATCGCCGCTTACGGATTGAGCCGGGGGAAACGGTCCGCCTCTTTACCGGGGCGCCTATTCCAGCGGGCGCCGACGCAGTCGTGATGCAGGAAGACGTTCGATGCGAAGGATCGGATGTCTTCGTAAACACGAATGTCGAAGCTGGCGAATTCATTCGACGAGCAGGTTGCGACCTGAGCGAGGGGCAAAAAATTGTCGAAGCTGGAACGCGCCTTGGACCGCAAATGCTGGCCTTGCTCGCCTCCCAGGGATTTGCCGAAATCGAAACCGGCAGCGAGGTGCGCGCGGCGATCGTTTCCACGGGCGATGAATTGGTGGCCCCAGGCGGCACCCTGGGCCCGGGCCAAATTTTCGACAGCAATTCGGCCCTATTGCGCGCGCTCGTGGAAAAATGCGGCGCGTCAGTTGAGGATGTCCGGCATTGTCCGGATGATGTGCTTTCGATCGAGCGCGCATTCCGAGACGGGCTAGGCTGCGACGTTCTCATTATTCTCGGCGGCGTTTCAGTCGGCGCGCGAGATTTGGTGAAGCCAGCTTTGAACGCCGTGGGCGCGCAGACCGATCTCTGGCGGGTCCTGGTGAAACCGGGCAAGCCATTCCTGTTCGGACGCGCCGGATCCTGCTCGATCTTTGGACTGCCGGGCAATCCGGTTTCCGCATTCGTAACCTTCCTCCTTTTTGTTCGGCCAGCCCTTCTTCGCCTGATGGGGGCGCGTTCCGATCAGGTTTCGCTGCGTCGCACGACTGCCATTCTTGGCGGAGAGGTGAACAATGAAGGGGACCGGCCTCATTATGTCCGCGGGGAGTTGGTGGATGGGAAATTCAGAGCCATCGGCCGGCAGGAATCCCACGCACTCTATGGTTTGAGCCGCGCGAACGCCCTTCTCCGCGTTCCGCCAGGCGAACGCTTTCGCGCCGGCGAAATGGTCCCGGTCATTCCAATCGATTGACCAACTTTCCTGCTCGTGCTCATGATCCCCGGGACAAGCTGCGTCCCGAAAAGCCCGATCGGTCGGACCGACGGTAAGACGCGCTTCCCTTGGAGGGACGAGCTCTGTGTCGTCCCAAAATAATGGGACGGGACAGAGCCCGTCCCTCCAATTGGGACGTTAAAACCTGCAGCTACCGCCGCCCGCGATCAAAAAGATCAGGATTAGGATTAAGATCAGGAACAGGAATTTGATTGTGCAAGGACGTTTGACACTCCGCGCGAGCATTTTAGCTTATGCGGTTTGAAGACCCCGAGCCAACTGAGCCTGAACGGAATTGATCAATTCCGTGCCGACGCCGAACGCCTCTCCCACATCATCCTCGAAATGCAGCGCTGTTTTGTCCTGCATCTGTGCAAGGAACTGGCGCCCGGGAACGTTTCCTTCCCGCAATTTTTTCTTCTCGCCGCGCTGGATCAAAAGGAAGTGCTGACGATGTCAGCCATCGCGCAGAAAATGGGACACACCACCGCGGCCGCGAGCGGGCTGGTCGATCGGCTGGAAAATCTTGGCTATGTCGTCCGCTCGAGCGCGCGGGAAGACCGCCGCAAGGTGATGGTTTGCATTACCGAAAAAGGATCGGCGCTCGTCCGGCGAATTCGGGAAGAGATGGTGGGAAACCTGATGAAGGTGATGACCCACCTCACGCCAGTGGAACAGAAAGCCTGGCTCCAGATTTACACCAAGATTTACAATTACTGCCAGGCGAAGGAAGGGCCCGAGCCACCGCCGCCACGCCGTAAATCGAGGAAAGTCCTGCTCACGTCGCGGCGTTTCGAAAATGGAACACGCTGATCCCGAACCTGGGAAGGATTAGCGGAGCCGCAAATTAACCTAATATTTTTAAACAGCTATTCGAGAGCAGCTTAAGCCACAGCCCGCAGATGCGGCACGCGCCTTGCATAACACCCAGCGCCAAAGCTCCCGATCTGCTCGCTCCCTCGCCGACTTGAACCTGCCCATCCTGCGTTTTCTATCCATGCGAAAAGTTTCCAGTTACCTCTACTTCTGTGCCGCGATCCTGGCGGCGGTGCCACTCGCGCCCTTTCTTTTCGCGGGAACTGAAACCCTGACGGAACTTCGTTTGCGGAGGTCAGTTGTGCCGCGGTTCACGCTCGAGCAGGCGATTCTTACCGCGCTCCAGCGCAACGCCGACATCCAGCGAGCACGGCAGGAGATTGAGCGCACGAAGGGGCTTTACATAGCCATGCGGGCGGAAATTCTGCCTCAGATCGGTATGACCGGGCAATTCTCAGATACCGATCCACACTTGCAGGTCAATCATGGAATCGAGGAGCTGTTGGGCCCGGGCGCCACGCCGACGGCGACTCCAACCGCGACGCCGGTGGGGGGCACAAGCTCCAGCATCAATAGTTTCAACGGCGTCGAACGTTCCTATAACGTGCGGCTCCAGGCGACCCAGGTGCTTTTCGCCGGCGGCCGCTTTATCTCGCAGATTCGAGCGGCGGACTTCACCCGCGACAGCAGCTACTACTCGTTCCGGAACACGATCGATCAGGTGGTGGACACCGTGCGTCAGCAGTTTTATCAGGTTTTGTTAAACCGTGGGCTGATCCTCGTGCAGGAAGAGTCGATCAAGCTTCTCCAGAGTCAGCTCCAGGATCAGCAGAATCGGTTCGAGGCCGGGACGGTTCCGCGTTTCAACGTTCTGCAAGCGCAGGTCGCTCTCTCGAACCAGTATCCGCTTCTGATCGGGGCGCAGAATAATTATCGGATTTCGCAGCTCCAGCTCGCGAAGACGCTCGGCCTCGATTTTGATCCGAACCGCGGCGACGGCGCCCCCTTGGAGGCGATCGGCAATTTGGAATATCACCCCCGGCATATGCTGCTTACGACGGCAATTGAGCTTGCCAAAGATCGCCGGCCTTTCCTGAAACAGCAGAAGGCGAATCTGCTCACCAACGCCGAGCAAGTACGGGTCGCGCGCGCCGGATATTTCCCGGAGATCACCGCTACAGCCGGGACGGAGGTCCGCAGTTCCTCCTTTACCGATAACCCGCGCGATGTCAGCAGCGGCTATATTTTTGGCGCGACTGGAACCTGGGCCATCTGGGATTGGGGCGCTACCTACGGGGCGGTAAAACAAGCGAAGGCCTTGCTCGAAGAAGCGAAAATAACGTACGACGACGCGATTCGCCAGGTCGAGCTTGAGGTGCAGCAACAAGATTCGAACTTGAAGCAAAGCGCGGAGTTGGTGAAGGCTACGGAACAAAGCGTCGGCCAGGCTGAGGAGGCATTGCGACTTGCGAGCGCACGGTTAAGTGCCGGCGCGGGGACGCAATTGGAAGTTCTCGATTCCCGGGTGCAGGTCACCCAGGCGCAGTCGAACCGGCTGCAAGCGCTCTATAATTACAACACGGCGCTCGCGGAATTCGATCGAGTCACCGCCACCGAGGTTACTTACTCGAACGAACTCGACGAGCCGAACACGCGCCGAAAGCTGAGGACCGACGCCCGTCCCACGCCGGCGCCAAAGCCGAGCCCGCTCGAGTTGAATCACGCCGGCGACCGGCAGCCGGCTCAGGTCAGAACGACCACGCGGACCACGACGGGCAGTAAGTGAACGAAGCTCAGCTTCCGGCTGAACAGTTTCCGGCGCTGAGCGCGTTGCCCCAGTTGGGACACGGCTTTACTCAACGCGTCCCGGGCGTCGAGATGTCGCATGACAAAGTGGAGGCGCTCGCGCGGCTGGATGGCGTCCACCGGAGGATCTGTGACGAAAATGGCCTCGCCGGCATGCCGTTCATTACCGCGCAGCAGATCCACGGGAAAGAGATCGGCGCGATCGATTCGATGATGAGCGAAGACAAATGTTTTGCGGACTGTGACGGCCTCGTCACCAATCGACCTGGTGTCTGCCTCGGGATTTATGTGGCTGACTGCTGCGCGGTCTATTTGGTCGATCCCATTCGCCGCGCGATTGGCCTCGTCCATTCTGGAAAGAAGGGTACGGAACTGGGCGTCGTGGCGAATGCCGTCGAAACCATGAGCACCCAGTTTGGTTCGGTTGCTTCCGATCTGGTCATGCAACTCAGCCCCTGTATTCGGCCGCCCCATTATGAGATCGATTTCGCGGCGGAGATCATTCGGCAGGGCCGTGATCTCGGTGTCGCCTCGATCCACGATTGCGGCGTCTGCACCGCCTGCGATCTCGCCCGCTACTATTCGTATCGCGCCGAGAAAGGCCGCACCGGCCGGATGTTGGCCTTTCTCGCTCTTCTCTAGCCGTCAGCCCGCAGGCCATTGGAGCCGGCACGCCCTCGTGCCGGTGGGAATAGACTTCGCTCTCAAAGACAACGGCCTGAGGGCAGGCCGCCTCCATTTTTCGCACAGCGAAGCGGCTCCATTTCAATCCTCGCTGGCGCTGCCGCCGTATGAAACTATCCCGCGCTTTCCGGCGTTCGCGACAAACTCGAAAAACTCGCGTCCAATCGGACCGAACTCTGTTTCCCCGGCTTTTTCCAGCGCCTGTTTCGTGTTCAGCCCGCTTCGATAGAGCAATTTGAACGCGCGCTTGATTTCGTCCCGGTCCGCGGCGCTGAATTCAGCGCGGCGCAACCCGACAACATTGATGCCATAAACCTGGTTTTTGGCTGCGCTCAAAAAGGGCGGAAGATTTTGAGTGAACCGTCCTTCCGCCATGACGAGGCGGCCCATCCGGATTCCCTGGTGAAAACGCGACCCGCCTCCGATGAAGGCGCGATCGTCGACCCGAACATACCCTGCGAGCAGGCAATCGTTCGCGATCACGACGCCATTCCCGAGCGTGCAATTGTGGCCGAGATGGGTGCCGACCATGAGGAAATTCCCATCGCCCATGGAGGTGGTGCTGCCCTCGGTGCTTCCGCGATGGATCGTGCAATGCTCGCGAACCACGTTGCCCGCACCGAGCTCAACCGAGCTCCTGATTTTTGGATCAAAACTCAAATCCTGGGGCGACGTTCCGATGATCGCGCCGTGTCCGATAAAATTCCCCGCGCCCATTCTGACCGATCCTTCAATCACGACGTGCGCCTGGAGCATGCACTTTTCCCCAATGACCGCTCCGGAGCCGATCACGGAATAGGGGCCAATCTCCACCTCGCCGCCGATTTGCGCACCGGGGTCGACGATCGCGGTTGGATGAATCTTCATAGAACGCCAGCCTCCTTGAAACTGAAATAGGGCGGACGACCGTCGGCCGGCGCGCCGATGATGACGTGATCGAGCAATTTTATTTGAAGCAACTCCGCGGCTTCGACCAAACGTCTTGTCAGGCTGTGATCGGATTGGCTGGGCGAGGGATCGCCCGAGGGATGGTTGTGCACAACGATGATCGCGTAGGCAGATGCGACAACCGCCGGCCGGAAGACGTCGCGCGGATGGGCGATGCTTTCATTCACGCTGCCTAACGAAACTTGTTCCGTGCCGAGGTGATGGTAACGCGTATCCAGCAAGATGACGCGTAACGATTCCTTGTGCAGCGCGCGCATTTCCGCGGCCATGAGCTCGTAGACCAGCTCCGGCGAGTCGAGCTTTTGCCGCGTCAGCCGTTCGTTCGCGAGGCGCTGGCCGAGTTGAAAAGCCGCGACCAGGTGAACGGCTTTTGCTTTCCCGATGCCGGGGATTTTTTCGATTTCGGGAACCGTGCAGCGGCTCAATCCTGAGAGCGAATCATATTGTTTTAGAAGCTGGCGGGCGACGTCGACAGCATTGGCACCCGGCAAGCCTGTTCGCAGGAGAATCGCGATCAATTCCGGGTCCGTGAGCGCCGTCGCCCCGCGCGCGAGCAACTTCTCGCGCGGCCGCTCCGCTACCGGCATCTCGCTAATCTTAAATGTGGGAGCGGTCTCCAGGCCGCGATCTGTCGCTTTCATCCGCTTTTAGTCGCGACGCCAAGGTCGCTCCCACATTCGGGATCAAACACGGACTTGGTCGAGCATTTCACGGAGCGCATCGCCCAGCTGGAAGAGCGAATCCGTGAATAGGTTTGGGGGGAGGGCGTGCAGTTCCGATTGCGCGTCGCGCACGGATTCATCGGCGGCGTCAAGGGAGGACCGCAGCGCCCCATTCGGCGCTTCGCTCTGGAGCAGGTGCGCTATGGCGCTCGTCTGTTCGGAAAGGATCAACTCGCAATACCGTTCCCGCTCCTCGGCCGGGGCCGAGCGGAGCAGCATCAGGATCGGCAACGTCATCTTACCCTTGCGCAGGTCGGTTCCGAGCGTCTTGCCGATTTCGTTTTCGTTCCCGGCAATATCGAGGCAATCGTCGTAAATTTGATAGGCGGCGCCGATCTTACTCCCGAAAGTTTTCAGGGCGCGCGTGGTTTCGACGTCGGCCTGGTTGAGGACCGCGCCGAGTTCTGCCGCGGCGGCGAAGAGCGATCCCGTTTTCATTTCGACGATTCGCAGATATTCATCAATCGCGAGATGGAGATCGAACCGTCTCTGGGTCTGAATAATTTCGCCGGAACAAACTTCGCGCGCCGCCCGCGCAATCACCCGACTGATCTCGGCATTGTCGAAGTTCGTCGAAAGATTGAGGGCCTGGGCGAAAAGACAATCGCCCAGCAAAACGCTCAGCGAATTTCCCCAGCGCGCGTTGACCGTGGGCTGCGCCCGGCGTCGTTCGGCTTCGTCCATGATGTCGTCATGGACCAGCGTGGCGATATGGATCAGCTCGACAATGACGGCCAAATCGAGATGACCGGAAGTGATGCTGCCGCTCGCCCCTCCGCTGAGGAGCGCCATCAGGGGCCGCAGGCGTTTGCCCCGGCTACCGATGGCGTAAGTCACATAGCCTTCGATCGCCGGGTCGAAGGCAGCGGCTTGCTGCGCGACCCGCGCTTCGACTTCCTCGAGTTGCGGCTGCACCGCCAGGGCTACCCGGGCTAAAGCGCTATCACGCGAGATTGAGGGGGCGCGAGAATCTGCAAAAACTTCCACGAGCCCACGATAGAAGGAGCGCCAATGTAGCGCAAGCCTCTCGCGTGAAACGGGGGGAACCTCTCTCAGGTCGTCGCCGGCGCCGGATTTTTCGTGGCCAGTTTTTGCGCGAGCAGGATTCCGAAATTGAAGAGCAATTGGACTGCGGCCGGAGAGGCGAAGAACAAGTCGCGGAGCGTGTCCGGCGGGATCGTCCAAAGAATCACTTCGCCTTCGGCAAACGCTTCCTCTTCGGCAGGAACCCGCAGAAATATGTCCCGCTCGCCATACCACTGCCCGGGCCCGAGCGTTGCGACATGGGCCTTGCCGAAATCGTCGCTTCGGCGGGAAAGATCGACCCGCCCGGAGATGACGCAAAAGATGTAATCGGCCGGGCGCCCCGCGGTCGCGATTGTCTGCTGATTGTATTCGACGAACGTGCCGTTGAGCTGGAGCTCGGCGATGAACTCATCGCTTACGCCGGTGAGAAGCCCGTCGCGCGGCAGGCTGAGTTGTCGCGTTCGCGCCTGTGGTTCGGTTAGGATATTCACGAGGTGTTGCCCCGGAAATACATCAACACTGGCGCCCAGACAAACTTTTCAAAGCGATATAGTCGCTCCGCTCTGTCGGGGCGTTGGGGACGCGGCGATCCGGCAGCTGCGGTCTGCGACAGAGCATTGAGATATGATCACCGTCGCTTCAACCACTCCGCCGTTCCATATTTCGTAGTGGCGATGCTGGCGGCGTGTTCCCTCAATTCGGGCGCCAGCATTTTCATTTCGTGCCGATCGCAGAGACCCCGCGCAAAATCGGCCCGAAATCGATCCGGCAAATCGTGGCGCTGAATGCTTCCCTGATGCAGCAAACCGGCGCGCGATCGGCGATGGGCCGCGCCCGCGATTTTGCGTCCGCCGCTGATCACATCGGAGGTAACGGCATTGGCAAAACAGTTCTCCGATACCTTCGGTGCGGCTCTGTTTGCGAGGATGGCGGACACGCCGTTGGCCGCCAGCGCGCCACGAATCGTGTCATGCAGGAACGTATAAATTTCGAGTGAGGATCGGGCGAAGAAGGGATGAGAGGCCGGAATGATAACCGAATAGGTCAGGTCATCGCCGTGCGGGACAATTCCGCCGCCGGTCCAACGGCGGACAATTTCGTGGCCATCCGATTGATCCGCAGCTTCCGCGTAGCGTCCAAAATAGCCGAAGGAAAGCGAAGGCCGTTGCCACCGATAGAATCGAAGGACCGGGGCGTCGGCCTCGGTGAGAAGCGCTTCGTCCACCGCCATGTTAAGAGCGGCGGGCTTCGGTTCGAGGTCGTCGTAAACGAGCAGTTGGTCGAGCATGGTTTGCTCGTTAGCCCGTGAGTTCCTCCACGATGCGCTCAACGGCGTCGCGAGGATCGGCGGCGGCCGTAATGGGGCGGCCAACAACCAAATAATCTGCGCCATTTTTGATCGCTTCGGCTGGAGTCGTAAAACGTTTTTGATCGTCCGCTACCGCCCAGAGGGGGCGAACGCCAGGAGTGACGAGAACTATTTCCGACCCCAGCCGCTGACGAAGGGGGCCGACTTCCTGCGGACTCGTGATTAATCCATCGATGCCCGCTTTTTGTCCGAGGACGGCGAGATGCATGACGTGATCAGGCATCGCCGCGTCGACTCCGATTTCGCCCAGGGTCTCCTGCGTCGCGCTCGTCAGCACGGTGACTCCGAGTAACGAGAGATGGGGGGGCTTCGCTTCCATCGCCGCCTTCAGCATGGCGGCGCCTCCGCTGAGATGGACGGTGAGCATGGCAACGCCGAGTTCGCTCGCCGCCGCAACGGTTTTCGCGACCGTATTGGGAATATCGTGCAGCTTCAGATCAAGAAATATCCTGGCGCCGCTTCCGGCTACGGCCTGGAGGATGGCGGGGCCGGCGGCGGTGTAGAGTTGCAGGCCGATCTTGTATGTGGAAACGCTTCCGGACAGAGCTGAAACGAGCGCGAGTGCTTTCGCCTGGGTCGGAAAATCGAGAGCAACGATGAGTCGATCACGAGGTGCAAGCGCGGGCGATTTCATTCTGTGATTCGGAGAAATTTTTTGGCCAGATAACGGTATGCAGCTTTTGGCGCCGGCGAAGATTAATCTTTCTTTCGAGATCAAGGGCCGACGGGTCGACGGTTTTCACGAGATCGAAACCCTGATGGCGCCCATTTCGCTCGCGGACCAGCTGACGCTCCAAAGGAGAGAAGATGGCGAGATTCGGTTTTCTTGCGATGACCCTTCCCTGCCTGCCGGCGCCGACAATCTCGTCGTCCGGGCGGCGAATCTCTTCCGGGAAACGACCGCGATCAGCTGTGGAATCGCAATTGAATTGGAGAAAAGGATTCCACACGGCGCCGGGCTGGGCGGGGGGAGCAGTGATGCCGCAAGCACGCTGCTTGGTCTCAACGAACTATTCGAGGCTGACCTGGAACAGGGCGATCTTCTCAGGCTTGCCGCTCAAATCGGGTCGGACGTTCCGTTTTTTATTGTCCAGTCCGCCGCCATTTGCCGCGGTCGCGGGGAAGTTGTCAGTCCGATTTCACTGGTGTCGAGTTTTCGTCTTTTGTTGCTCAAGCCGGATTTCGGCGTCCCGACGCCTTGGGCCTATGGAAGATGGAAGGAATCGCGTGAGCTACCGGAGGTGGACTATTCAGCCCAGGAATTTCGGGGCGTGCGATGCGTAAATGATCTCGAGCGGCCGGTTTTCGAGAAGTTCGTTTTACTCGCGCATCTCAAGCAATGGCTGCGGCAGCAGCCGGAAGTTGCAATTGCCTTGATGTCGGGTTCCGGCTCGACCTTGTTCGCGGTTCTGCGGGATGGCACGGACAGTCAAGAATTAGCGGCGCGCGCCCGCACCCAAATCGATGCGACCCTGTGGACGTGTAATTGTGAGGTCGGTGGATCGAGCGCTCCGCCGCTCGATGCCAAATGATGGCGGCGAAGCCGCACAAAACAAACATCGCGCGACGGAGCGCGCGATCCACCTATTCGCCCGCCTTCCGCTTCAATGTTGCCACGGCGTACTCACGATTTAACTTGGCGATCAAGCTCGCGCTAATCTGGGCGGGACAGACGGCTTCGCACTCGTAAGTGTTGGTGCAATTGCCGAAGCCTTCGGCATCCATCGCGGTGACCATTTTCAAGACCCGGCTCGTCCGTTCCGGCTGACCCTGGGGGAGAAAGGCAAGATGCGAAACCTTCGCGGCGGTGAAAAGCATGGCGGAAGCATTTGGACACGCCGCGGCGCACGCCCCGCAGCCGATGCAGGCGGCCGCTTCCATCGCTCGGTCCGCCGCTTGTTTCGGCACGAGGGTCGAATTCGCTTCCGGTGCGGACCCCGCGCGCGCCGCAACGAAACCGCCTGCCTGCACGATTCGATCGAGCGCGCTCCGGTCGACCACCAAATCCTTCACGAGCGGGAATGGTTTGGCGCGGAAAGGCTCGACGACGATCGTCGCGCCATCCTTGAATCGTCTCATATAGACCTCGCAGGCCGCGCCCGGATGATCCGGCCCGTGGGCCTCGCCGTTGATGGTGAGCGAGCAGGTCCCGCAAATTCCTTCGCGGCAATCCGAATCGAAGGCGATCGGCTCTTCGCCCCTGGCGATCAGTTCTTCGTTTACCACGTCGAGCATTTCGAGGAACGAAGTGTTCGGGGAAACGTTCGTGGCCTGGTATGCGACGAGCTTGCCTTTGGTCTTCGGATCTTTCTGGCGCCAGACTTTCAGAAGAAAGTTCATGGTTGAGAGTTGAGAGTTGAGAGCCGCGTCGAGGTCATTACGTTTGTCACTTGACGAGTAGCGATTTGCGCAACCCGCTTTGCATTCGGCTCTGTTCCTCGGCAGCTCGATACAGGATCTGGAATTGTTCTTCCTTCAAGAATCCCTGGCGTTTCGCAATGAAGGCCTGTGAGGCAACCTCAAAAAGTGAGCCGGTGGAAATTTCGGTAAAGCGTGCGAAATCCATTTTGGAACTGCGCGAGGATCCCTCCGCGATGTTCGAAGAAACCGAAACAGCAGCTCGCCGCATTTGGTTTGTCAGACCGAAACGCTCATCCGGTGGGAAATCGCGCCTATCTGTGTAGATCAAATCGGCAAAGTCGATGGCCTTATGCCAAACCTCTAGTTTTTCGAAATCAAACATTTTGTAACCTCCACGCGGCTCTCAACTCTCAACAATCAACTCTCAACTTATTTGTAGCTCCGTTGCGTAAGCTGAACGGTCTCGAAGGCGAGCGGTTCCCGATGCAATTTCGGGGCGGCGACCGAGCCGTTCCCCTGATACTCCCACGCGAAAACGTCCGCGAAATTCTCATCATCGCGCAATGCCTCCCCGTCCGGTGTCTGATGTTCTTCGCGGAAATGGCCGCCGCAGGATTCGTCGCGGGTCAGAGCGTCGTTGCACATCAGCTCGGCGAATTCCAGGAAATCGGCGACGCGTCCGGCCCGTTCCAGCGATTGATTCAGAGCTTCCCCGTCGCCCAGCACACGGACGTCGCCCCAAAATTCTTCCCGGAGATGAGGGATCCGCGCCAGCGCCTCGCGTAGGCCGGCAGCGTTGCGCGCCATGCCGCATTTGTCCCAAAGGAGCAGGCCCAGTTCGCGATGAAACGAATCGACCGAGCGCTTTCCATTAATGGCGAGAAGCTTTTCCGTCCGCGTCCGGACTTCGCTTTCCGCCTGGCGAAATTCGGGCCGATCCGTCGAAGGGCGTTTCCCGATTTGGGGCGCGAGATACGCCGGCAGCGTGTAAGGCAAAACGAAATATCCGTCCGCGAGTCCCTGCATGAGCGCGCTGGCGCCGAGACGGTTCGCACCGTGGTCTGAAAAATTCGCCTCACCGATCACATGCAGGCCGGGCACATTGCTCATCAGGTTATAATCCACCCACAAACCACCCATGGTGTAATGGACCGCGGGGTAAATTCGCATCGGTCGCTGGTAGGCATTCTCGCCGGTGATTTTCTCGTAGATGTGAAACAAATTCCCGTAGCGCTCGCGGATCGTGTTCTCGCCCAATCGCGCGATCGCGTCCGCAAAATCGAGGTAGACGCCCCGGCCGCTTTCGCCGACGCCGCGGCCTTCGTCGCATACTTCCTTCGCGGCGCGCGATGAAATATCGCGTGGCGCCAGGTTCCCGAAGCTCGGGTATTTTCGCTCGAGGTAATAATCGCGTTCCGCCTCCGGGATCTGCGCCGGGGGCCGTTTGTCGCTGGCCTGTTTGGGAACCCAAACGCGTCCGTCGTTGCGAAGCGATTCGGACATCAGAGTGAGCTTCGACTGGTTTTCTCCGCTAACCGGGATGCAGGTGGGATGAATTTGCGTGAAACAGGGGTTCGCGAAGAGGGCCCCCTTTTTGTAGGCGCGATAGGTTGCGGTGACATTGCAGCCGCGCGCGTTGGTCGAGAGATAAAAAACATTTCCGTAACCGCCGGTCGCGAGTACGACCGCATCGCCCGAATGCGCTTCGATTTTTCCCGTCACTAGACTGCGCGTGATGATCCCTTTGGCGTGGCCGTCGACCAGAACCAGATCGAGCATCTCGGTTTGCGGGAACATCGTTACGGAGCCGGCGCCGATCTGGCGACACAGGGCCTGATAGGCGCCGAGAAGAAGTTGCTGGCCGGTTTGGCCGCGCGCGTAAAACGTCCTCGAAACCTGGGCGCCTCCGAACGAACGGTTCGCGAGAAGTCCGCTGTACTCCCGCGCGAACGGGACACCCTGTTCGACACATTGATCGATGATCAGATTACTGACTTCGGCGAGTCGGTAGACGTTGGCTTCCCGGGAGCGGAAGTCGCCGCCTTTGATCGTGTCGTAGAACAAGCGAAAGACGCTGTCGCCATCATTCTGGTAATTTTTCGCGGCGTTAATGCCGCCCTGGGCGGCGATGCTATGGGCGCGGCGTGGACTGTCCTGGTAACAAAAGCACTTCACGTTGTAGCCGAGCTCGCCCAGGGTTGCGGCGGCCGATCCTCCCGCGAGTCCGCTGCCGACAACAATGATTTCGAATTTTCGCCGGTTATTCGGCGCGACCAGACGCGCGTGGTCCTTATGGTTCGTCCATTTTTGAGCGAGGGGGCCGTGGGGAATGCTGGCGTCAAGATTCCCGATCATAATTGTTGCGCCGGCTTCACGAGGTGAAGCAGCACCGCGATGGGAATGGAGGTGTAACCAACAAAAATCAGCCAGGCAAAGATGCGCCCTGCGGTCGCCAGCCGCGGCGTCAGCTTCTTGTCATTCAATCCGAGCGATTGAAAAAAACTCGAAGTGCCGTGGCTCAGATGAAGGGCGAGCAGAAACATTCCGACGACGTAAAAGCCGGAAACGAAATAATTCTGAAACCCGTAGACCATCATCGAGTAAACATCGTAGCGATTCAGCGGGTCCGCCTTGAGCAGCAGAAAACGCGGGTCGGTCACGCGCACGGTGAAATGGGCCAGATGATAGAGGATGAAGGCCAGCACGATGAGCCCGCTTAGCGCCATTGAGCGGGAAGCAAAGGTAGCCTTGACGTGCTCTTTCTTTTTGTAACTCACCGGGCGAGCCCGGCGATTTTCCAAGGCGAGGCTGATGGTAAAGAAAATATGCAGGAGCACATTTGCGAGCAGGAATGCCCGGATGACCCAGAGGAACGGTCCCAGTTCGCGCAAATGTTCGGCATAGGAGTTGATCCAATCCGGGCCCAGAAAAATCTGGAGATTACCGAGGAGATGACCGACGATAAATGCGACCAGGACGGCGCCGGTTATCGCCACAATCATTTTTTGGCCCACGGAGGAGCGGTGAAATGAAGAAAGAGCGGTCACAGGCTTGGCAAGCTCCAGCCGATGGCCGCTGGACTGATTGAAATTAGAAGTCGGGTATTTCGTGTCAAGCCGGCAAGAGGTCTCGCGGGAAGAACGTTGACCAGATCCTCCCTCTTGATAAACTCCCTCGCCGAAAAAAGGTGGTCGCCGGTGCGAGCAGTCCCCCGCTGTTAACGGGAACTGCCGCGAAACTGTGAGCGAACCATCATCTTCAGTCGATCCGAAACGGAAGCCGTCTCTCCTGAGAACGGTCGCGTTTCTCTGCACCGCGGCGGTGCCGGGGGCGCTTATTATTTTTCTGGTGCTCCGTTACGCCATCGCGATTCCGATGCTCGACGATTGGGAGATGGTGCCTCTCGCCATTAAGGCACACACCGGTGGAGTGACCTTTCATGATCTCTTTGAGCAGCAGCAGGAATCGCGGACGTTTTTTCCGAAACTGCTCTTCATTGTTTTTTCAATGGGGAAATACTGGGATGGCCGCATCGAGATGATTTTGTCGGTTCTTATCTGCGGTCTTACCTCGCTCGGGATCTACCAGTTGCTGGGGAAATCCGGCGTCTCCGGGCGCGCCAAGGCGGTCACGTTTCTGCTCATGGTGCTGTTGATCTTTTCGCCCGCGCAACACGAACTTTGGCTGCTGGCGTCCGGCTTTCCGTCCTTTGTCCCGGCGCTCTGCCTTGTGTGGGGGCTTCGGGTTGTCGGCGGTGGATTTTCGGTGGCCGCAAAATTCTGGATATGCGTTGGCCTGGCTTTTTTTGCGACCTTCACGCTCGCGAGCGGACTGCTCGCATGGGGACTAACGTTTCCTGTTCTCCTGGCGACACGCGGGGACCCGCGATGGAAACGGTGGCTTGGTTTTTGGTTCGTGGCTACGGCCGCCTGCGCCGCATTGTATTTCTGGCATTTCCGCGGACCGCAGGATCTACCGCCATTCGCACCGCGAAAATCGCCGCTGGACTACTGGCGTTACCTGACAGCCTTCCTCGGTTCCGGCCTCGGGCGTTCCGGTAACGAAAATCCGCTGGCTGTTTCCATTACGATCGGCACGGTGCTGCTCTTGGGCTATTTTGTAAGCCTCGGTCGTTTCATTTTTCGCTGGCGTGATCGAGAATACTGCGCGCGAGTAGCCCCTTGGATAGCGCTCGGCGGATATTCGGTCGGGAGCGGAATACTCGCCGCGCTCGGGCGGATCGAATGGGGCGTTTCGCAGGCCTTGGAGTCTCGCTACGTCGCTTTTTCTCTTTACCTCACGGTGGCGATGGTTGCGCTCGCGGTGATTTTCTTCGCCGGGGGTTTTGAAACGCGTGAGTCATCGGGATGGCGCTGGTTGCGCTTCACAACCGTGGTTTTTCTCGGCGCGAGTTATCTCACCCTGGAATTCTTGTGTGCGGCCGGTTCGATTCCAATCTTCAAGCTCCGCTCGGCCGTTGCGCGATTGGGCCAGAGCGGCGTGTTATTCTGTCCAGTTCTGGATACCTCAACAACAATCAGGAACGGCAATTTTCCCAGGCCGGGCTTCGTTCGGGAAAATGCGCAGGCGCTTGATCGCCTTCACCTGCTGAGAACGCCCCTGGTCCGCACGCGCGAGATCACAAAATTGCGCCACGCGAACGCTGACGAGAGGGTGGCCTTGGGATGGTGTGATGGCCTGGCGGCTGGAGGCGATGGCACCTTGATCGCCTGGGGATGGGCTGCGCTTACCGGGCGGAATCGGCCAGCCGATGCCGTCCTCTTCGCTTACGCCGACGAACACGGCAACTGGATCGCATTCGCGCTTTCGGACGCGGTCCTTAATCGTCCGGACGTGGTGCAGGCGCTGCATAGTCCTGAACAACTGTGGAGCGGTTGGCGCGTTGTCATAACCCGGGATGCCCTCCCCAAAGGGGCCGAAATTTCGGCCTGGGCGGTCGATGCGAAGGATGCAAAGCTCTATCGACTGAAGGCGAAAGAGAAAATGTTTAATCTCTGAGGTTCGAGGACATCAGGATAGCCCCCGGCGCTTGATCGTTTGCAGCGACACGACTTTTCGAAACGGAAAGTCGAGGTAGACCCGACCGCCCCGCCATTGATGATGGCCCTGCGGCGACAGGAAGAACGTTTCAACGTCTGAGCGAAGGCGTTGCAGGAGCTCGTCGAAAGACGTGCTCTCGGGAGCGGCGCTGAGTCGCGCCTGTTCGGCGAGGATTCTTTGCGCGTGCATGAAATCATGGGCGTCGCCGTTGCCCTGGAGAATGAAGTCAAAGCAATGAATGGAGGCGCCGGAAGGGGAGAGGAATTCTCCGATTGCCTCGAAGCACGCAGAGAGGGAGTCGGCTTGAATGTGTTCGAGAACCGAGATGGAAAAAATCGCGTCGAATGATTGCGCCTGCAGGCGGCGCAAACCGGGTCGAAAATATTCCCGCACAATTTTCACGTGCGGAAACTGTTCGACGTAACGCTCGTAATCGGTCGGGCCGTTGCCAAATCCATCGTAAGGATCCACCAAAGTCACGTCGTAGCCGAGTTCGCTCAGGAATCCGCTCACGATCGGTTCGCCGCCTCCGATCTCGAGGAGCCGGGCCGGCGGCGGGAAATTTGCGAGGATCGATTTCGCGGCCCAGGGTCGTTGCACGTTTTTCAGGTCGCCGTCCAGGGGGGTGATTTGCGGCAGCTCGTCGACGCTTTCGCAATAATCGCGGACCGTCGCGTAAGACGTGCCGTCCCCGTCCCCGCGCCCGGAAAAGCGGGAGACGATTGCTGCGGCCTGCGATGGATTTTTAAGAAGGCGCAACGGTTGAGGCATCGGTCTGCTCCTTCGGCCTGGCGGTCATCTTTGCGTAAAAGGCGGCGAGCGTCCCCGCATTCCTCTTCCAATCGAAGTGTTCGCGCCCAAAGGCGACCGCGCCGGTAGCGAGCCGTTCGCTCAGCTTGTGGTCTCTTTGTAATTCCCGCACGGCGTCCACGATGCCGAGCGCGTCGACTTTATCCAGCACCCAGGCATCTTGGCCATGGCGAACAAAACGACCCACATTTGTTCGCGGAACAATCACGGGCCGTCCCATCGCAAAAAATTCCGGCAGTTTTCCGGGCAATCGGAATTGGTTGAAGGCGTTGTCCGCGCCGGGCTGCACCAGGACGTCGGCCAGGCTCAGGAGCGCAGGAATTTCCTGGTAGGCAACGTGCCCCAGCTCAATCGCGACCTTGTGCGCCCACTCTTCATCGGGCCCGAGGAACGAACAGAAATCCCGGCCCGTTCGGATCAATCGCGTCGCCGTTCCTTCCCGATCCAGGACGGCGGCGGCGAGGTAGAGACTGCGGACATCACGTGAGTTCGCCGAATGGACATTGCCGGTGTAGGCCAGCACCACAGTTCCATTCGCTATTCCGAGTCGCTCGAGCAGCAAAGGATCGCGGGGCCGCGGAAAGAACCGTTGCGAATCTGCGCCGGGCCACAGGATCAACTTTGGAATTTCGGGTGGAACGAAACGCTCGAGACGATCCATGATCATGGTCACGCCGATGGCCGAGGCGATGAACTCGCGATAGTGGCGCGGATGCGAAAGATTTTCCGGAATCTCGGCGGAACGAGACTGCTCCAGTTTTTCAAAGGATGTTCCGAGATTAACTTCCAGAATCAGCTCCTCGTTGTCTTCGAGATGAACGAAGAGCGCAAAATCGCAAAAGCCCGCCAGTTTCTCGCAGAAAAGTCGGACGTTTTCGCGCGGAGTCCACGCGTGGACAACGTCGGGCGGCCGTCCATTCGCAAATACAGCTAACCATTCGCCATCGATCTGATCGAAACGATGGACTCCGTAATTCTGCTCACCAAGGGCGGCGCCGCGGTCATTATTTTCGGTGATCGCGACCGCCGTAGAATGGCCGAGGGCTGCGAGTTGGTTCGCAAAATTGTGGACGTGGACAGCGCTATTGGCGCTGAAGTCGTGATAGAGAACGAAAAGAATGTTACTCACGCGGAGCGGCGGCGGCTGTAATCGCCGCGTTCAAGGTCCAGATTCGGGTTATAGTAAGGGTCGCCGCGCTTGATAACCTCTTCCCATTGATCGAGGAGAAGAATTCGGTCGATCATGTCGTAATAGCTCTCGCGCGACACCGATTCGTGATGGAGCAAGAGTGCCTGCGGCGTGTAAACGATGCGCAGTCCGCGTTCGCGCAAGCGCAGACAAAGGTCCACGTCCTGATAAGCCGTAAAGAAATGCTGGTTGAAGCCGCCGACGTCTTCGAACAAGGGTTTGCGGATCATCAGACACGCGGCCGTGACCGCTGAAACTTCGCGCGCGCAGACGAGGCTGCCGGCGTACCCGTCCACGTCCAGCGGGAACCTCCGCATCACGTGATCGGCCGTTCCTCTCATCCCGAGCGCAACGCCCGCATGCTGGACGGTCATGTCGTCGTAAGCGAGCAGGGCGCCCGCGGCGCCTACGTCCGGCTGCTCGACGTAATAGGCGAGATGTTCCAACCAATCGCCGGAAATAATCTCGGTATCGTTATTGAGGAAAACGAGCAGTTCCCCCGTCGCCGCAAATGCGCCGTCGTTATTGGCGCGGGAAAAATTGAAGGTTCCGGGGAACGCGATGCGGCGGACCGGGTAATGCTGCATCAGGCTAAGCGCCGCCGGATCGGTGGTTTCGTTATCCACGATGATGACTTCGAAGTCCGGATAAGAAGTTTTTTCGAAGATGCTGCTCAGGCAACGCCCGAAGACATCGGGCGCATTGCGAGTGGGGATGATGATGCTGATGCGAGAGCGGTTTTCTCGCTTTGCCGGAATAAGGTTCAGGCGATGCGGCAGCTCGGCCGGTTCGGCGTGGGCGGGCAGCTTCAACCGCTCGAGCTGCGCATTGACGGCCCGCTGCTGCAGGGCGGTGATTTGAGGTTTGGCGTCTGGTTTCTCGGCGATGCTGCCGGGCGTCTTGCGCCAGTGGTAAAGAATCTGCGGGATGTGCGCGATACGTAGCCCCGTCTCGCTGAGGCGAAGCATAAACTCAAAGTCCTGCACGCCATCGAAGTTCGAATCGAACCGCGTTTGAGTTGCGAGTTCCCGCTTGACGCACAAAAGATGTCCGATGTACATGACGCCACGGAAGTATTCCGGGGACCAGTCCGGCTTGAAGAATGGTTCGCCGAGCGTCCCGGAAACGTCGTCCAATTTGTCTTCGTCCGAGTATACTACGTCGTAGCCTTCCTCCAGCTTCTCCAGCATCGACTCGAGCGCCACCGGATGGAGAAGATCGTCATGATCGAGAAAACAAACATAGTCGCCCTGGGCCAGATCCAAGGCATGGTTCGTGGCGGCGCTGATTCCCTTGGCGCGCGACGCACTCACGCGCACTCGTGGGCCTAAGGCGCCAAGGAGTTCGAGGAGCCTTTCTGTTTCCCGATTATCGGAGCCATCATCGACCAGGCACCATTCCCAGTCTTGATAGCTTTGATTGAGCAGACTCAGGGCTGCTTCGGCCAGCCATTCCGGCTTGGTGTTAAACGTGGGTGTAAGGACGCTGAAGAAAGGAGCGTGAACGCCAGCTCGCCTGGCGTGCTGTTGGAATAAAGGGTGGAGCAATCCAAACGCCTTGCTCGCTGAAAGGGCCGGCAACATAGAGATGCGTTCCGCGATCACGGAATCGGACTTCTCCTGCTCCTCGTTCTCCGCTGAAGCTTCGCGATTTAGTTGCTGTTCAAAGAATGCCTGCCACTGCGATCCTTGTTCAATCGCTTCGAGGCGGATGGTCGATGCTCCCGGTGGAACCCTAACTTCTACCGTGAATCCGCTGCGAGCGGCTGCCGGATATTCTGGAATGGAGTCGGCCAGGTCGGGCCGGGCCAGTCCGTAACGGGCCAGCCGGGATTTCCTGCCCATCTTTGCCCTGACCCCGGCCAGTTCTCTGCCGCTGCGCGAAAAACACCAGCCTTTGATGAGCAGAACTTCGCGGCTGGTCTTCCATTGCTTGGGCAGATCCAACGCGAAGGCGATGTCGGAATTGGGTGCGGCGCAGGCCGCCTTGTTCCGCGAGCGATTCCAAAGTTTCCAAATTGGCTTAACGATCTTCCATGCGATCGAACGCTGAATCTGATCGAGTAATTGTTCGCGCTCCTTGAGCTTCGCGGTAGTATCAGCTCGCCGGGCGCGCTGATCCCAGGCGTCGCGTTGCGCCCGCTCGAGCTCGGCCCTGTAATCGGCAGCTTCCGTGCGAAGCAAACGCGTCACGGTCTTGAGCTCATTCATCCGCCGGTGCGCCGACTCGAGAGCGGCGGAAGATTTCGCTGGAGTCAGTCCCATTTCGCGGCGCAGCTCCACCAGCGAACGGCGGAGCTCGTCCACCTTAACCTCTAGTCGTCTCAGATAATCGTTCTCGTCCCGCACAATTGATGAGTGATTCTGCCTGTCGCAAAATCTAATTCAAGCGCGAGGCGAGGCGGTGGGGAGTTGTGTCGGGGGTGCGAGTGCGGGCAAGAAACATTCGCGCTCCTCGTCCGCAGTTCGTCGGTCCTCGGCTGAGGGTGGCAGGCAGGAAATATTTCGGCCCGAGTTAGAGCGCGCTCAAAAGACGTAAGCTTCCACTACCCCTACTCCAGAGGCACCGTTCTTGTCGCGAACGATGGCAGTGTAAGGACCCCGCGGCAATCCAGTTTCGTAAATAGCGGATTCCGCATCGTTCGACGGTTGAAGACCTGCGGCCTGGATTGCGGCCGCATCCGGAGATGACTTCCAGTCGTCATTCGCGGAGATCGTCGTTCCGTTGCCATCGTGTAATTCGAGCGTCGGATTGGCCAGGGGATTGGTAATTCCAGCGGCGGCGAGCGAAGGCCCGATTCCGCGGACGACGACTTTTGTCGCGCCGGCGCCGCCGAGATAAATGAATCCGCCAATCATCACGTTGTCGCCAGTCTGGACGAAGCCGCGGGTGGCGATATTCGCGAGCGTAGAGAGATAAACGGCATCCAGGTCGTAAACCTCTACGACGGCGATTCCGGTCGCATTGTTGGCACCGGCAACAACTGCGGTATAGTTGCCTGGCGCCAGGGTTGCGATGATTGCAGACTCGGCATCACTGAGCGGAGCGATCCCTGTGGCCGCAATGTCGATCGCCTGGTTTGAAGCAACGACTCCGCCAATCTGGGTAGAGCGCCAGTTGTCATTGCTGGCGATCGTCGCGCCCCCTGAATCGTGAAGTTCGAGCCTCGGATCCTGCAAGGTGCCGGCAACAGTCCCGTTTAGTGAGGGGCCGATGGCTCGAATGATGACGCGTTTGGGCGCGGAGCCTTGAATAATGAACCCCCCTATGAGCACGTTTTGTCCGGTCCCGACCGGTAGACGAGTTGAAATGTTGAGCGCTACGGCTGGCGGTGGGACCGTGGCGAAAGTGGCCCCGCCCACGGCCAAAACATGGATTCCATCCACCGAAGTCGATCCGACCGCCGCGTTGGCTGCCTGAGGCGCGCCGTCGAGGGAAGGCGTCGCGCCACTGGCCGCGAAGGCGACATAGCCCGGAATCGGAACTGTTTCGCCAGGCGCGCCCGCCAACAATATTGTTGGGGGGATCATCAAAACGGTGCCCACCAGAGGAGCGGACGCGGCCGCGGTATTCGCGCTGGGAGATTTGATGGTTTGCGTGCCATCGGAGCGAGGGATAACCAGAGCATTCAACTGCGCGACATTTTGCGCTCCAATGATGTCATTGTAGTAGACGCTACTCCCAGGAAAAAACTGGTTTCCGCTGAACTGAAGGCGGTTGAAAGGCGGCCCGGATGAGTTCAGGCGGTCACCATCGTAAATAATGGATCCGCCGACGTTGTTGCTAAAAACACAGTTTTGAATTAGGCCGCTGATATCGAACGCGGGAAGTCCGTTGGCCGGTGGACTGGGAGCGCTCGTGATCCCAGCACCCAGGCCGGCGCCGTTGATCCGATTATCTGTAACGTTGCTTCCGGTCAGGTTTAATGTGGAACCGAAGAGGGTAAAAGCCGTCCCCTGTTCGCCCGAGGTACATTGGGAAACAGTGCTGTTGGTAATGTTGGCCACAGAGCCCTGAATGAGCTGGATCCCTGCGCCGGAATTACTGGATCTAGTGTTTTCGACGATGGAATTGTCCATCGTTAAGTCAACGAACGTTCCCATAAAGGCGCCGCCGGTTCCGGGCAAACTGCTATCGCCTATGGCCGCTGCGTCGGACATCACCACGCGCGTTAGCTTGACGATGCCCCGATTGCTTTCCGGCGTTCCGTCAGGAGATGCACCCCCGAGACCGTAAGCAAAGTTCAGGTCGCCGCCGGCGAAAATACATCCTCCCTGCCGGGCACTTGCGGCACTCGTGCCGGTTCCCTGGATCAGCGTGTCGGTGATTATTAACTGGATAGGTCGATGATTTGTCGGAGGATTCTCAGACGAGAGCGCAATGATCGCGCCGCCCAAACCCTCGTCGCCTCCGGTCCCGGTCGCGGTGTTACCTTTGAAGACGCACCCGTTGATTTCTGTGATCGCCAGGTAATTGCTAAAAGCGCCTCCCTGGCGAGCGGTATTATTAGTGAAGCGACAATTATAGACTTTTGCCGTCGTTTGTCCCTCGAAGTGAACCGCGCCACCCAAAGCAGGCGCTGGAGGCGGATTAAATGCGGGATCGAATTGGGCAACGTTGCCATTAAATGCGCTGTCCCGGACGACGACATCCACCGAGGGCGTGGATACCGGGTCTTTCCAAGACCCTATGGCATAAATTGCTCCGCCGACATAACCAGCCTGGTTGTTGTCGAACGTGCAGTTACTAACCCTCAACGTGGCGTCATTGATAAAAATTGCCCCGCCCGCAGCTTTTGGAGAGTGATTGGGCAAATTCACGCGGTTACTAGCAAAACGCGAATTACTTACGAAAACCCGAGAGTTAATTGCACTTAGGCCGGCGCCAAAGTTAGGGGACGTATTACTTGTCCAGATACAAGAATCGAAGGAAATTACTGATCCCGCTATCCATTGTGCACCGCCGCCCGTTCCAGGCCCGGGGGAATTAGCGGCATTGTTTTGAAAGATGCATTGCTTGAAGATTGCCTGCGCGTTGACCAGGGTCATGCCGCCGCCGATAAATCCAGTCTGGGACAAACCATCGCTAAAGGTTAGCCGTTCAAAAGTAATTGGACCCTCCTTGGAAATGTTGGACGGCGCATATCGAAGGATGTCAGTGGAACCTCCTCCGGTAAAAGTCACAGAGGCACCGGCAGCTGCCCGAACCGTGAACGCCTTAGGCGATTGTAAATCGTAGATCGTGTAACCACCTGAGGGGGCTTGGTAAGTGCCCGCCGCCATTTCAATGATGCCTCCGTCTCCCACCGCGGAGATAGCGGCCTGCAGATCGGGCGCATCTTGGGGAACGTGGACGATTTGCTGCCCCTGCGAGAAGCTCGCCAAGGCAACCCATCCCAAAATGGAAAAGAAGATTGATCGGAGGCGTCCACTGGGCTGAATCGGAAAAAGAGTCATCGTAGGTAAATGAAGTTTAGTTGATCACGCTAAACACTTTTGCCGCAAATGTCATACCAATTCCGAGACGGTCTGGCGTTCCCGCCCGCGTCCGGGAAGTTTTAATGGAGAATTCTGGGCGTGCCGAGCGGATACAAAATTCCGCGATCCGCATCGAACGCCCATCCTTCCAGCAGGTGATCCCCCGGCGGAACAAGCGAACGCTCGAAATGACAAATCCAACCGCTCGTTTCAGCCGCTTGGTTTTCCACGAACGCGGCCACATCCTGCCGCTCCTGAATTTCATCCGCGATCCGAAAGGCCACAGCCCCTCTCTCCGGATCTTTGTAGCTCAGGACGACGCAATGCGCCGGTGTCTTGCTCTCGGGAAGGATCGCCCATCCCGTAATCGAACAAGTTTGCCCGGTACTCGAAACGATATCGAGGTAGCCCGCTTCAGTGTTTTTCGTCTCCAGTTTGGAGATTTCCGAGCTCGGGACCATGCGAGGATGCATAAAACCGAGAGCGTCCAGCATGTTGGCGCATGCCCTTGCTTCCGGCGCGTTGGCGATCAGGTATTTGTCGTGAAGCTCGCCGCTGTCCAACACGTTGGAAAAAAGCAGCGCTCCCTTTCCCCAGAGACGGGTGCGGTGGCTCTCGATCATGACACCGCGCCCAAACGTGAAAGCATTAAGGGAAAGCACGGCAAAAGCGGTGAGCAAAATGGTTTCACCCCGCAGGAGGGCCGTCCCGTAAGCGCGGGCTTCCCCTCGCGTGTCGACAATCTTTTTTTTCAAAATCGCCAACAAGCCGACGAGGGCAACGGACAGGAAAAGGGAAAAGGAAGTGTAGCGCGAATCGAGCGCTTGATTTACCCCAAATCCGATCCGAGCTACGGCCGCCAGCGATGCATTCAGAATGGCGTAAGCGCCGAGCGCGAACCACGGGAGCATTCGGTTCGTGAGGGCCGCATCGTAGCGGCGCCGCCATGCATAAACGACTGCGCCGATGTAGAGAGCCAGCAGGACGGTACCGATAGCCGCGGCCGGAAGAATCGGCTCGAGGCGGGAGGCCCGAGAGAGGTGAGCGCCGAGAAACGCGGCCACGTAAAAAAGATAATCCAGCGGGTTCACTGAAGCCACGAGGCTCGGATGTTGAGGTGGCTTTACATAGTGGAAGAAGTAAAGCGCGAGCGCTCCGAGGCCGGCGCAGCCCCAAACTGCGCCCCACGCTATCCGGGATTTTCGGGTCATCTCTTTTTGCGTCAATAGGGCGAGCGGGAAAGTGAGTGCCCAGAGCAGCACTCCGCCCCCGAAAGAAAAGATGGCGACGACCGCGAGGGGCAGGCAGATCGCGAATTTCTTGGTGATCGTCAGTGCCGAGGCCGTGGCGGCGAGCGCACAAACAAAGAGGAAATTGCAAAGAAACAGGGGGAATTGAAATCCCCACGTCCAGTTCTCGGCCTGAACGGGCGAAAAAAGAGCCAGGTTGATCAGAAAGAGAACGACGAGCGACTTCCCGAGCGAGCGGTCGATGGTTTTTCTCACGAGTAACCAGAGGTTCGCCGAGATCAGGACGGTCAGGGAGAGGGAGAAAAACATCTCCGCTCGCAGGTTCCCATCCGCCAACCGAGCGAACGCGATGAAGAGCAGACGCGGGAAAAAATAGCGGTGTTCGTTGTGCTGCTCGAAGAGGTCCTGGAAGGTGAGCGTGTGGTCGTACGCTTTGACGAGCAAGGGGGGGATCATGAAGTCGTCCGCGTAAGGAACGTTCACGCCATATTTCGCGATCAGCACCAACAGATAAAGCACAGGAACCAGCGCCAAAACGATGAGCGCCATGTCTCGCCTTTGCAGCGGAACGCGCATTAATTGTTCCCGGGCTGACTCGTCATCGAGGCGAGCTTACCGGGAAAACTGACTCGCACAATCTCCCACCGAACGCTCTCTTCGCGGCGACTGACTCGCCCTAGATCAGCTTCCCGCAGCTTGCCAAAGACGAATCAATCTTAGGAGCCATCTGCGTACTGAAATATTTACCTAATGAGAAAAAACCCGACAATGCGATGGCTGCGGCCGGCAAGTGAGCCATCGCTTCCCGAGGACGTTTTAGCATGGGTGTCCCCATCACTCCGTGCCGATGATCTATCGCCCGCACGCTGGACAAGCAAAGTCTCAAAAACTGCTTCGAACGGGCAGGGACTGAATCGATTGATTCCCAGAGATGCCGAGCTGTCCTGATTGATTATCTCCGGCAAAGAAGACCGCCCGATCTGAATTGCGGATCATTATGCTGAAGTTTCCTCCGGCGGCGAGCTCGGTGATGTCACTCATGCCATCTGGCCCGGCATTCATCACTTCGGGTGGTGAAACGGCAACACCGGTGGAACCTATTCCCAGCTGTCCCCGGCCGTTGTATCCCCATCCGTACACGTTTCCATCCGGACTATGCGCGATGCAGTGGGCAGAGCCTGCCGCGATCGCATCGAGCCGACCGCCTGGGGCGATACCGATAGGGGTCGCGATCGAAAGCGCACCCCCGGCGGGAATGCCCAGTTGTGAAAAGCTGTTGCTGCCCCACCCGTAAACCGTTCCGGACCTGGCCAGCGCGATACAAAATCCGGAGGAACCGCACGCAACTTGGTCCACGCCCGCCAATGGACTGCCCGCATTGTTTTTGCCAGCTTGAACTACCTGAACGGGGTACGGACTGTCCGCGGCAAGACCGTTGCCGAGCGCGCCGTTCGCTCCGGCACCCCATGTCCAAATGTAGCCGTCCGCATCTACTGCAGCGATGGTGCCGCCTCCTCCGGCGATGGATACGATTCCAGTTAAATAATCGTTAGGGCTCGCACTCCTTTTCACTCGCGCCGGGGTGTAGCGTGAGGTGGTTGTTCCATCGCCCAGACGCCCATTCCAGTTAACTCCCCATGTCCAAACCTGACCGTCAGTATCTATGGCTGCGTAAACACCCGCGCCAATCGCGATAGCATGCTTTCCGCGGCGCGATGGCGTGGTGACATGGACGGGCAGCGGGACTTGAACTGGAACAGTGAGAGCATCACCACTGCTGCCGTCGCCGCGTGCTCCATATTGATTCGATCCCCAGACCCACAGGGAGCCGTCGTTCTTAACTGCGAATGAAGTGTAGTCTCCCGCAGCCACCTCCGTAACCGAGTTATCCAAACTGGAGATGTGAGGCGGCGTGGAAGTCCCAAGCTGGCCGAAGGCGCCTTGGCCGGCAGCGTTGACGGTTTTATTTTTGAAGACGAGCAGATGCTGCATTCCGCCCGCCGGCTTTGCGACGGTGGTTCGCCCGGTAGCGCGGCCGCTGCTAACGAATTGATTGATCGCCGCCTGATAGTTTCCCTGACCCAAAGCCAGGTCAGGATTGAGGTCGATGTATTGGGCAGGTGAGAATGTTTTCGATCCGCTGAGGCCTTGGGCGATCCCTTGGTTGAGCCAGTGCTGCTGCGCCGCCTCGGGCGTCGGAAGAACCGACTCAAGACCGTTGATCGTTCGATACTCGTGCCAGTCGAACACCTCCGGATCGAGAGAAGCGAATTGTAAGTGAAGAGCAGCGAGTGAATCCTTTACTTGATTGAGATTACCTATCACGAGATAGGCACGATCACTCTTAGTGCCGGGACTAAAGCTGTCGTAGCGATCAACGAGACCAAAATGCACACAGGCATAATTCGGGTCCGGCTGGGTTGGATTGTTCGGGTCCGGGTAAAACGGATCTGGAGGGTTTACGAACAACCAATTAACGACGCCGACATTCTCGTCATACGGTTGCAGCAGTTCCGGGGAGTAGAATCCCATCGCATAGTTGCCATCGGCAGTGGAGACCACCTTGATGCGGTCGTCTACTTCGGCGAGCGCCCGAATGTTTCTATAATCCTTCGAAACAACGTCCCACGACCGGACCGACGCAAAATCATAGTTCACTACCGCGGTGACGTTGTTCATACCCTTCAGGATCTGCTCGGGAATAATCAGATCGGAAAGGTACTCAATTACGTTCGGAATCCCGGCGAAGCCGATGGTGACCGTTTTGTGCACACGATAGTTAGACAAGGGCCCGTTGTAGGCCGGACAAGCTAACCAAAAAGCAGGGTCTCCGCACGAGTCTGCCGGATTGAAGCTTTCACGCTGGCGCAAATACCACGCCATTTGGGTCGTACTCTCTAATCTATTAGGGCCGGTGGCCGTAAGTGCTAACACCTTGCTGGAAGTGGTAGCCTGGTTTGTATCGAAAAAACTGCCGGCCTCGTATGGATTATAGCATTCGTACCGATTGAAGAATTGGGAATTAAGCTGCAACTGCCGTCCATGGTCCCAGTCGTTGATGAATTCTTTCCCGGCCCATCGAATAGACGACACCGCCCCGCCGAACTGACTGGAAGTAGATACGCTTATCGGCCCAAAGATAGGGTCGGTCGCGCTAATCGTGGCATTGCCATTAACCTGGGCGCGCGTAACGGCAGCTCCACAGAGCATGAGCGTCGCGATGGCGGCTAACACGGTTGCGCGCTGGATAGTTCGCATAGGCCGCCTCAGTTGATCTGGTACGCCTCGATCACAGCGACGCCCGTGGTGTTGTTTTTGCCGCGCACAATGGCGGTGTAAGCACCCGGGTTGAGCTGAAAAAGGATGGCGGCTTCGCGCGGATCGGAGGGCGGAATGGTGGTCGCCTGAATGGCCGCCGCCTGGACAGGATCGTCCTGCCAATTGTCGTTCGTCGCGATGACGTTGCCCTGGCCGTCGTGCAGTTCCAGCGTTGGATCTTGCAAGGCGTTTGGAATGCCGGTGCTTGGGCCGAGGGCCCGAAAGAGAACGTTCGTCGACCCGTTGCCCAGGACAATGGTGCCGGCGATCAGAACGTTGTCGCCCTGATCGACAAATCCACGGGTGGAAATGTTTGCGAGCTTCGAATCTACGGTAAGATCGAGATCATAGACTTCGACGAGCCCGACGCCCGTCGTCGTTCCTTTGCCGGCGAGCACGGTTGTGTAAGCCCCCGGACTCACTGTTCTAACGATGGCGGAGTCATAGTCGTTCGTTGGAGGGATGGTTGTCGCGATTAATTCGTCCTGCTGGGTATCTCTCCAGTTGTCATTTCCCGCCACCGTCGCACCGGACGAGTCGTGCAATTCCAATGTTGGGTCGGCAAGGTTTGCGTTGACCGGCAATAACGGGCCCAGGGCGCGGACAAGGATTTTCTTTGGCTGCGAACCGGTGATGATGAAACCAGCGATTAGCACGTTATCTCCGGTGCCGACTGCCAAGCGCGTTGAGATGTTGGCGAGATGGACAGCCGGCGGCGCAGCGGGCGTGGAGGGTGAGCTAGCGAGCAGTTTGATCGCTTTGGGATCGAAAACGCCCTTAGGAGCCGATGTTGTCGCAAAACTTAGGGTCCTGCTCTGGCCTTGCGCTTTTTGAGCAACGGTGGAAGGCGGGACGGCGAGGAATGCGACAAGCGCAATTGCAGCGAGACCCAATATTCGGACTAGAGCGCCACTCTTCACGTTGGGCATTTCTGTAGCAGGAGTGCGGCCTTTTGCCAGAAATATACGCAGTTTGTTTATTTTCCCAGGGCGCCACCAGCGCTCGATGATTGCGCAGTTTTCACCCTATCCCGATCGCTTCGGCGGTAATCTCCGGCGCTGAAATATTTTTCCAGCCAGATGTAAAGACAGATGAAAAGATAACGACTGCCCATTTCCTTGATCTTCAATTTCGCCGTCCCGGTGCGCCGGTTTCGCCACGTGATCGGGATCGTGGTCCAACTGAAGCCGCGCACGATCGCTTTCAGCGGGATCTCGACCGTGATGTTGAAATGGGGCGCGATCAGCGGCTGACAGCCTTCAATCACTTCGCGCCGGTAAGCTTTGAAGGCGTTGGTCGTATCGTTGAGTTTGATCCGGAACAGGACTTTGAGGAAATAATTCGCCAGCCGGTTCAGGAATAATTTGATCTTTGGATAATCGATTACGCCCCCGCCCTTGATGAAACGGCTGCCGAAAACGCAATCATATCCTTTATTCAACTCATGCCAGTAGCGGACCACGTCCCGGCAATCATCGGATTCATCGGCCATCATGATGACGACGGCATCACCAGTCATCGCGCCCAGGCCCCGGGCGATAGCGCGCCCGAAACCGTGCGGTCCTGGATTTTGCGTCGGCCGCAGATTCGGAACTCTCGCCTGCAGTTCCTGAAGGACTTCCCAGGTCCGATCAGTGCTGCCGTCGTCGACGACGACGATTTCGTGAGGCACCTCACGCAGTCGCAATTCAATGTGCAGATGTTCGACGGTTGAGGCTATGCAACCTTCCTCGTCCCGGGCCGGGATGACGATCGAAAGCAATTGCAAGGGTTTCTCTGGGGGCTCGACGGTCATAGCGCGGAGGAAAGTTCAAGCCAATGCGGATGAGCTTGAGCGTGCTGCGCGATCTCTTCGAGAATTGCTTCGAGTTTTATTGTCGGCCGCCAATCCCAGATCTTCTCGGCCAGACGCGAGTCCATGACGAGCCAGGGCACGTCGAAGGGTCGCGGGGTCGCTTCGCTCGCGACCTGATGGGATTCGAAGCGCGCCTCGCACCACTTGCCCAGCTGCGCGAGTGACATCGCATTCTCAGAACCGCCTCCCAAATTTACGATCCGCGGTTTCTCGGACTCGCGCGTCTCAAACTGTTTTTCCAACAGCGGCAGCAGATCTCGCGGGTGAAAGCAATCGCGGCATTGATGTCCGCCGCCATCGAACCCGATATACCTTAACGGCTGCCGGCGCAGATAAGAATTAATCCAGAACGAGAAGATGCCCTGCTCGGCATGACCGAACTGTCCAGCGCCCGCCAGCACCCCGCAACGATTGATCCAAACGGGAAATTCAAACGCTTCGCCGTATTCGAGGGCGAGGCATTCGGAGGCCAGCTTGGAGGCGCCATAGAGAGATATCGGCGAAGCCGTGGAGAAATTTTCGGCGATCCCTCGCGCGCTCACGCCATCGGGCAAACGGACTGCGAGATCAGGCGCGAAAGCGGAGTCGGAGACGATGACCGGAATGTCCGAAAGCGCTTTGACGGAGTAAACCCGGCTCGTGCTGAGCAAAGTGAATCCGGCGTGACGGCGTTTCGCGACCTCGAGCAGATTCACCGTTCCGTAGAGATTATGTTCGATAAGCTGGCGGCTGCTCGTCGTTCCATCTATTCCGGCGAGCACGCTCGGGTTGGCCGCCGCATCGATGATCCAATCGACGTGCGGGAGCGATTCGAGGTCGCTGGCGCAACGGAGATCAGCGTGGCGAACGGTGATGCCGCGTTTCCGCAGCGGTTCGACGTTCACCTGGCTTCCGGCGCGGCTTAGATTGTCCAGGCCAACGATTTCGCGGTTCGAAACGTTATCGAGCAGGCCGCGAGCGAGCGTGCTTCCGGCGAATCCGCATATTCCTGAGATCAGGATTTTCATGGCCTGCGTTTTTTATTTGCTGCCTGGTTTCACGGCAGGAAGTCCAGCCAGATCCGGCGGCAACGTATCAGCGTCGAACGTTTCCACATTCATTTCGATCAGGGCCACGAATGGGCAACCATAATCGGGTCGCTGGCCGCCGCTGCGATCGACGATGACCCCAATCCCCACAACGCGGCCGCCGTTTGCCCGGACGATGTCGATGGTTTCCTGCACGCGCCCGCCGCGCGTGACTACGTCCTCCGCGACGATGAACCGTTCGTTAGGTCGAATCTCAAAACCGCGCCGCAGGACGAGTCCTCCGGCCTCTTTCTCGACAAAAATGTGTCGTTTTCCGAGGGCCCGGCCGACTTCCTGGCCCACGATGATGCCGCCGAGGGCAGGGGAGATGACCCCGTCGCATTCCACGCCGCGCAATTTCTCCGCGAGGCGGCCGCAGACATCAGCGGCAATCTCCGTGTGCTGGAGGAGCAGAGCGCACTGAAAGAATTGCCGGCTGTGCAGACCGGAACGCAAAACGAAATGGCCATCCAGGAGAGCGCCAGTCTGGCGAAAGAGCGCGAGCAGGTCGTCACTCATCTGGGGAGCGCACGCGCCCTCGTGTGCCCGGATCGGCGCCCTCGCCGAAACGTCGGAGTAAAGTTCGCGAAGGCGAGGGCGCCTTCGCCAGCACGCGAGGCGCGTGCGCTCCCCAGATTCGTCATGCCAAGCTGATGAGATCCGAACATCGGGACTAACCTGACGTATCGCTCGCCGTCTTTCCCGCGGCGCCGCTGTCGTCGAACGCGATCGCCTCGATCTCGACCCGTGCATTTTTCGGCAGGGTCGAAACACCGACGGTCGAACGCGCGGGCGCGCTCTCCGTAAAGTAGGTTGCGTAAACTTCGTTCATTTTTTGGAAATCGCCGAAATCGGAGAGGAAAACCGTCGTCTTGACCACGTTCGCGAGGGTAAGTCCCTCCGCTTTCAAGATGGCCCTCACACTATCGAGGACCCGCCTGGTTTGCTCGACAATGTCTTCGGAAACGATTTGGGCCGTTTTCGGGTCGAGCGGGACCTGCCCGGCGCAAAAAACGAGCGAACCGGCCCGGACCGCCTGAGAATAGGGCCCGATCGCCGCCGGCGCCTCCGTGGTGGAAATGATCTTCTTCATCCGGCGAGCTTAGCGGGAAAAATGGCGCTGTCATCCCGAGGCTGGTGAAGCGCGCCGAGGGACCTCGCACCAAATGACGAATTCCGAATGTCGAAAGAATAACAAAACACGAATGCGGAAAGCAAACCGCCAAGCGTCGCTGTCCGATCTTCGGCATTCGTCATTCGATCTTCGTCATTCATCGCGGGGTCCCTCGCCGTCTGCGCGGCTCGGGATGACACACTTCCGTAGGCGCGACCGTCCATCCGCGGTTGTTTCTGGGCGAATTCCGTCAATATTACGGGCTCATCATGGTCGGTTGGATTTTAAAGAAAATACTGGGGTCGAAGAATCAGCGCGAGATCAAGCGTCTCGCGCCGATCGTCCATCGTATCAACGAGCTCGACGAGCAGTTTAAAGCACTCTCCGACGACGATCTCCGCGCCAAGACCGCCGCGTGGAAATCGGAGCTCGCCGCGATGTCCGATCTCGAAGCCCAGTGGAACAAGCTCGATGAGATTTTGCCGGAAGCGTTTGCGGTCGTGAAGAATGGCGCGCGGCGGCTGACGGAGCGTCAGCAGGAATTCACGGTCTGCGATCAACCGATGACTTGGAACATGGTGCACTTCGACGTGCAGCTCGTCGGCGGGGTTGTTCTGCATCGGGGCCGGATCGCGGAAATGGCGACCGGCGAAGGCAAGACGCTGGTGGCAACGCTTCCGCTCTACCTGAATGCGCTGACCGGCAAAGGCGCGCATCTGGTGACGGTGAACGACTACCTCGCCCGCCGCGACGCGGAATGGATGGGCCAGCTTTACGGTTTCCTTGGCCTGACGACCGGCTGCATCCAGCACGATCAATCGCCGGACGAACGTCGCCAGCAGTACGGGATGGACATCACCTACGGCACGAACAGCGAGTTCGGTTTCGATTATTTGCGCGACAACGGCATGGCCACCACGCGCGAGCAGCAGGTCCAGCGCGGATACAATTTCGCCATCGTCGACGAGGTCGATTCAATCCTGATCGATGAAGCGCGCACCCCGTTGATTATCAGCGGGCCTGCGACGGTTTCGACGCATCAATACGACAAATGGAAGCCGCTCGTGGACCAACTGGTACGCAAGCAAAACATGCTCTGTAACCGGCTGGCGAGCGAAGCAAAAGAGCTTTTTGAACAGGGGAAAACCGAAGAAGGCGGGCTCGCGATGTTCAAGGTGAAACTTGGTCAGCCTCGCAACAAACCGCTCCTCCGCATGATGGAGGATCCTGACAAACGCAAGGCGGTCGACAAGGCCGAGCTCTCGTTTTACCAGGATACGCGCAAGGAAGAATTGTTCGCGCTCAAGGAAGAGCTTTTTTTCACCATCGATGAGAAATCGAGTGAGTCCGACCTCTCCGAACAGGGCCGCGCGTTCCTCAACCCGGATGAGCCCGATTCGTTCGTCCTGCCGGACTTGATCAGCGAATTTACGGAGATCGATCTCGATCCATCACTTTCCGACGAGCAGAAGGAAAAGGCGAAAGTCGGGCGGCAACAGCATTGCGACGCCCAGGCGGAGCGGATCCACAATATTTCGCAACTCCTGCGGGCCTATTGCCTGTTTGAGAAAGACGTGGCTTACGTCGTCGAGGAGAACAAGGTCGTCATCGTCGACGAATACACCGGTCGCAAGATGCCGGGCCGGCGCTGGAGCGACGGATTGCACCAGGCCGTCGAAGCGAAGGAAGGCGTTCAGATCGATCGCGAGACGCAGACCCTCGCCACCATTACGATCCAGAATTATTTCCGTCTCTATCACAAACTCGCCGGCATGACCGGGACCGCGGACACCGAAGCCGCCGAGTTTCACGATATCTATAAGCTCGACGTAAACGTGATCCCGACGAACCGGCCGGTGGCGCGGAAGGATGCGAACGATCGCATTTACAAAACGCGGCGCGAGAAATACAACGCCGTCATCAACGAGATCAAGGACCGCCACGCAAAAGCGCAGCCGGTCCTCGTCGGCACCGTCAGCGTGGAAGCGTCGGAGTTGCTCAGCCGGATGCTAAAGCGAGAGAAAGTTCCGCACAACGTTCTCAATGCGAAGTTCCATATGCAGGAGGCCGAGATTGTGCAGCGCGCCGGCCAGGCAGGGACCGTCACCATCTCGACGAACATGGCGGGCCGCGGCACGGACATTAAGCTGGGCGAAGGCGTGGCAAACGCCGGCGGACTTTTCGTGATCGGCACCGAGCGCCATGAATCGCGCCGGATCGATCGCCAGCTGCGCGGCCGTTGCGCGCGCCAGGGCGACCCGGGAGGCTCGCGTTTTTATGTCAGCTTCGAGGACGATCTCATGCGCAACTTTGGCGCTGCCGATCGGATGACGAAAATCATGGAGCGCTTTGGTCTTGAGGAAGGCCAGGAACTCGAGCATCCGTGGCTGAATAAATCGGTTGAGACGGCGCAAAAACGCGTCGAGCAGCGCAATTACCTCGCTCGGAAGCGCACCCTGGATTTCGACGACGTGATGAACAACCAGCGCGAGGTTGTTTACAACTATCGCAACGACACCATCGATTCTGATGAGCCGCGCAAGCTCGTTTTCGAAGTGATCGATGAAGCGGTTCCCGGGAAAGTGCAGGAATTTCTCGGCACAGGCGCGGCGGGCGAAGAGCCGAATTACGGGGGCCTGTTGAACTGGGTGAACGTCACCTTTCCGCTTGGATTGACCAGGGAGAAGGCGCAGTTCGAAACGCGCACGGTCGACGAGAACACGCAATTCCTGATCGGCAAAATCAAGGAATCGTACGAACGCAAGTCGAGTCACGAAGAACCGACCGCGGTGAAGAGCCTCGAGCGCTACATCATTCTGAACGCGATTGACCGGCTCTGGCAGGAGCATCTTTACGCGATGGATGCTTTACGCGAGGGCGTCTACCTGCGCAGCTACGCCCAGAAGGATCCGCTCGTCGAATACAAGACCGAAGCCTATGAAATGTTCGTCGAGCTGATGGCGAACATTAAGAACGAAGTGTTGCATAATCTCTTCCGCAGCACTTCGAACCTGCAGGCCTTCGAGAATTTCCTTTCCACCCTGCCGCAGTTCCTTTTGAAGGAGCAGGGTCCCGCGACGGCGACCGGCCCCGTTCCCGGGCGTCACGGCGATCGGATGTCGGCGACGAGCGACGACGTTTCGTCGAACGGCGATGGCTCTGAGTTGAAACTCGATTTGGCGCCGGTGCGTCGCGACGTGCCAAAGGTCGGTCGCAACGAGCCCTGCCCGTGCGGCAGCGGCAAGAAATTCAAGAACTGCTGCGGTCGCGTGGCGTAATTGGAGGGACGACCGCCGTGTCGTCCCAAAAATAATGGGGCGGCACGGAGCCCGTCCCTCCACTTCTGTAGCCGCGCCGCTGTGCCGTGCGTGGGAGAAAAGGTCCTATCAGCAACGCGATGACACGGCCCACAGGGCCGCGGCTACAGAAGAGGGAAAGGCAACTCCAACGTCGCGCCCGGCGGAAGGCTGCGCCATTTGACGGCAAGCTCGTCGAACCGCGATCGTACCCGCGCCAGATCTTCATCCGCAAGCGGGCGCGGCTGCGGCATTCCTTTCGCGCTCGCGAAGGTCGCGGCCAGTTGGTTGAACTCCGAGGCAGTGGCCACTACGCCACCGGCGCGTTCCGCCGAAAACGCGGAGACGAGATATTCGACTTCGAGGGCTTTAATGGGCAGGGGGCCGCGCGCGGTCTTGCCGGTGGTGTCCTCGATGTCCCAGCCCTCTGCGATCAATCCATAAAATCCACGCCGGAAACCAAGCTCCGTCTCGACTGCGTAATGGGTGAGATCATGTAATGGAAAGAACGCCGCGCGCTGGTCGTCCTGTCGCTGCCACGTGGCGGAGCCATTTTCGCGAATGCACTTCAGGACAGCGCCGCCATCAGTTCGCCTGGTGAATTGGATTTTCAAGCTCGAGGAAATTGTGAGCTGAAGTTGGAAGGTTGTCATCCCGAGGCGCGCAGATTCGGAAGTCATTCTGAGCGGAGCGAAGGGGAGTCGAAGAACCCCGTCTTGCTGCCTGCGAGGTCAATCGCGGAAGCCGGGGTCCCTCGACTACGCTCGGGATGACAGCTTCAGGCACGCGCACTTGTCTCGGCGCGGCCGATCCGCCACAATGGAAATCCCAATGACCCCTCACGACGTTCTCGAAAAATATTTCGGCTTCCGCGAATTCCTCGACGCGCAGGAAGAAGTGATCACGGCTATCACCGCTGGTTCAGATGCCCTCGTTGTCATGCCAACGGGCGGCGGCAAATCGCTCTGCTATCAACTTCCGGCCCTCTTGCTGGAAGGAACAACCGTCGTCGTTTCGCCCCTGATCGCACTCATGAAAGACCAGGTCGACGCACTTCAGCGCCGGGGGATTTCGGCAACGCTGATCAACAGCTCGCTTAGTCTGCGTGAACAACAGGAGCGGATTCGTGCGCTTGGTCGCGGCGAATTCAAACTGGTCTACATCGCCCCGGAACGTTTCCGGAGTCGTTCCTTCCTTGAAGCGCTGGGTCAAAGCACCATTGCCTTGTTTGCGGTGGACGAGGCGCATTGCCTTTCGATGTGGGGCCACGATTTTCGCCCCGACTATTTCCGGCTCGGCCAGGTCCTCGAGACCCTGGGCCGTCCCCAGGTGGCGGCTTTTACGGCCACGGCCACACCGGAAGTGCGTCGCGATATTCTCACTCATCTCGCCTTGCGCGAGCCGCGGGAATTCGTGGCCGGATTTGCGCGTCCGAACCTGAAGCTGTTGATCACGCCCGTCGCCAACGAGGCGGAAAAATATGGACGGCTGAACGCGCTTATCCGGGAAAACAAGACCGGCATCGTTTATTGCTCGACCCGCAAACGAGTCGAAGCCGTGGCCGAGACGCTGAAGCTGGCGAACATCTCGAGCATTCTTTACCACGGCGGCATGAACGACGAGGAGCGGGAGAAAGCGCAGAACGAGTTCATGCAGGGCCGGCGCGATATCGTCGTGGCCACCAATGCGTTTGGGATGGGAATCGACCGGCCTGACATCCGGTTCGTCGTTCACTTCGATGTCCCGGGAAGCGTCGAGGCGTATTACCAGGAAGCCGGACGCGCCGGCCGCGACGGTGAAGCGGCGACGTGCGATCTCCTGTTCAATCACGCCGATACCCGGGTGCAGGAATTCTTTATCGAAGGAAGCAACCCCCCGCTGGAGTTCATCACCCAGACGTACGAGATGCTGCGGCGCGAAGCGGATGAGAAGCACGAGCTTCAGATCTCGATCAAGGAAATGGCGCTCCGGCTCGGCGACGAACGAAGCGACATGATGATCGGCTCTTCCTTGCACGTTCTCGACCGCGAAGGTTACATCGATCGTTTCGATATCCCGGGGCGCCGCGTCCGTGGAACGCGGGTGCTCCAACCGGATGTGCGCGGTCATCAGCTCGAACTGGATGCGGCCAAGCTGCGTGAAAAGGAGCGGCGTGACCGGGCGAAGTTGAAAATGATGATCGACTTCGCTTATGGGCGCGAATGCCGGCAACAGGCGATCCTGCGTTATTTCGGCGAGAGCGATCCGGCGCGCTGCGGAAACTGCGATATTTGCCTGCAAACGGCGGGACCTGCGCGGGAGCCAACGGAGGAGGAAGCTCTCATTGTTCGCAAGGCGTTGAGCGGCGTGGCCCGAATGTCGGTGCGGATCGACGGCGAATGGCAGCCGCGATTTGGACGCGGGCGGATCGTGCAGACGCTCGTGGGCAGCCGTTCCCGTGAAATCATCCAGGCGCAGCTCGACCGGCTTTCGACCTATGGATTGCTCAAGAGCGAAGGGGTCGCCTATCTGAACCAGCTTCTGCGCGAATTGCAGGACGCCGGGATGCTGATTTCCAGTGGCGGGCCATATCCCATGGTGACGTTGACCCGGCGCGGCGACGAGGTGATGAAGGGCAGCGTTGATTATCAGTTGCGCTGGCCGCAGCGAAGTTCCGGATCGGTCTCGGAGAAAGCCGCAACGCGCAAAGCGAGGGCAAGAGAGAGCTCGCTCGAAGATCTGCTTCCGGTCGATGCCGCGATTCTTGAGCGACTGAAAAAGGTGCGGCTCGACCTGGCGCGCGAGCAGGGCAATGTGCCCGCTTACATCATTTTCCCGGATGAGACATTGCGCGCGTTTGCGCGGCTGAAACCGGCGTCGGTGGAAGCGGGCCGCAAGATTCGGGGAGTGGGCGAAGTGAAGGCGAGAAAATATTTGCCGGCGTTCATCGAAGCGATCACGGCGTCATCAAAATAATCTGTCATCCCGAGCGCAGTCGAGGGATTCCGTTTCTTTCAGAGCGATGTCGCCCGCACCAATACGGGGTTCTTCGACTTCGCTTCGCTCCGCTCAGAATGACAAATGTTCCCTACGGTTGGGGAACCTCGGCATGTTCCATCAGATGCACATCGTAATCTTTCGCCTGCTCCAGCGCTTCCATTCCTTCGCGAGTGGGCCCGTTTTTTGTAAACAGCCGGCTCAGCAATTGCCAGGATTCCGCGCGATACCATTGCGTCTTCAAACAAGCCGCCAGTTCCTGGATCGCGGCGGAGGTATTGCCGGTCTGGTCCAGCGCCTCGATGTAACGGCGCTCGATCCGCCAGTTCGGCGGACCGGTGCGGGAGGCGAGCCGGAAGCGGAGGAGTTCGACGCGGTCGTGCTCCTTGATTTCGAGAATGGCGAGAAGCTCGTGCGCCTGCGCATCGACGAGCGGCAGATCCTTTGCCCGATTGAGGATTTCACGCGCGTTGGCGTAATCCTCTTTCCGGATCGCGAGGACGGCCAGATTGATGACGGCGAGCGGCTGGTTTGGCTCCTTTTGCAACGCCATTTCCAGATGGGTCTTCGCGGAATCCAGTTGGCCTTCATGCAACTCCTGGCTCGCCAGGTTGATCAACATGCGGGCTGAATCTCCGCCTGCGGCAATCGTGCGTTCCAGAAAAGTGCGTTGATTTTTCCAATCGAGGGTGTGGAGAAAGGTGCGCACGCCGAGCGAGAGAAGGCCAACCACGAGGAGAGCAGCAACGGCGAAACGGGGAACCTGGAAGCGTGAGATTGCCACCGCGACAGCCAGAAACAGAAACGCCGTGGGTAAATAGAGCCAGTGCTCGGCGATGCTGGCGTTAAGCGAAAACGCGCCACTGACGGGCAGGTAAGCCAGAGCCGCGAGCACCAGGCAGCCGAAAATTGCAGGATCCTGTTTTCGGCTGCGGAGCAACCAGTAAAGCGCAGCAGCGATAAGCACGATGCCGAGAAGCGTTTGCAGTTCGCGCCAGGCCGCGCCGCGCACGCTCGCGTCGCTGGACCCGAATGGATGCGATTCAACATCGCGGTCCATGTGAAGACGGGCGGGAAACAGAATCAGCCCTGTATATTCGGCGAACGCCCGCGCGAAGATGATCGGCCTGACCAGCAACGGCGCCGGTGGCCGGAGTCGCGGCGCAGGGATATGCTCCGCCGGCAGCCGCAAACTCAAATAACTGACCAAGACAAAAAGGATGACAATGATGGCCGGCAATATTTGCTTCCAGGATTTCCGAAGAAGCAGGATCGCCAGCCACAAAGCCAGAAAGATGAGGCCGGATTCCTTGCTGAGCGCGCTCAAGAGAAACAGGGCGGTGGTGGAGAGAAGGAGCAGCCAGCGATTCGCGCGGATTCGAGGCAGGGCGCGAATGCCGCAATAAAGTCCAAGGAATCCGAAGAACGCCGCGAGTGGATCGGCGCGGCCGGAAATATAGGCCACTGCCGCCGTGTGCACTGGATGAACCGCCCAGACGAGCGCCGCCAGAAACGCGATCCAGCGTCGTTTGCGTTCCTCGATGTTCCAGCCGCGCAAGAGTTCGTTGGCCAGAAGAAGGAGCGCGAGGGTTGCGCCGATGTGGCAAAGAATGCTGGTGAAATGGTAGCCGGCCGGCTTGAAAACGAAAGCGGCGTAGTCCGCCAGGTAAGTGAGCCGTTGAATCGGCCGATAAAAATCCGATGGGGTGGCGTCGATGAAAAGAAAATGCTGAAAAGCCTCCGGGACGAGCTGCCAGCTCCTGATAAGGGGATCGCGCAGGATCAGGGCGGTATCGTCCCAAACGAGATCGTTTCGCAGCGCCGGTGCATAGACCGCCAGGATGACGAGGGAAAGGACCAGAGCGGGCAGGAATTTTTTCAATGAGAGCGATTGGGTTGGACAGAAGCAATAAGATGCACGTCTAGGTTTGGGAAATGTTTATGAGAAATTTTCGCCGCCCTCTATGCGGCCTGATGGCGCTGGTCGTAAGCAGCGGATATGCCGCCGGCGTCCCGGATGATTGCACACAATTGATCGTCGGCCTCGCGCCGGATTGGAATTCCATGCGCGGCCAGCTCCAATTGTTCGAGCGCCCGTCCGGTGGAACCTGGACAGCGCTCGCTCCGCCGGCTCCTGTCCTTTTCGGAAAACAAGGTCTGGCCTGGGGAAGCGGTCTTGCCGGACAAGGCGAGAATGGCCTCCGGAAAACAGAACACGACGGACGCGCCCCGGCCGGCATTTTTCAGATTGGGAAAATTTACACCTACGATCCCCAGCTCCCTCCCGGCGCCGATTTTCCATTCCACCAGGTCACGACGGCGGATGCCTGGGTCGATGACGTCAAGAGTCCCGACTACAATCGCTTCGTCACAATCCCCGATCCCGCGAAACCGCCGCCGTGGTTTGAAAAACAGAAGATGCGGCACAACGATTTCGCCTACCGCTGGCTGGTGGAAATCCGGCATAATTCCGATCCACCCGTCCCGGGAGCCGGCAGCGCGATTTTCTTTCACATCCGGCGAGGAGTTTCCCGGCCGAGCGCGGGCTGCACGACGATGGCCGAGTCCGACCTCGTGAAAATGATCAGCTGGATGCGCTCGGCGCGGCACCCAAGTTACGTGCTGTTGCCCGCGACTGAGTACGACAAGAAGTGGCAGGGGTGGCACCTACCGCCGCCATCGTCATGGAAGACCGATCGTTGAAGTGCGTTTGCAGTCGCGCGCGCTCTACCTAGAGTGAAGCAGGTGAAAAAAAGAGCTAATCCCGATTCGGAACAAAACATCCGGCGCATCGACACAAAGTCTCGCGCCAAGAAACAAACTCACGGCTTTCAAGTCCACTTTCTGCGCGGAGGCACGACGGTCACGCGGTTGTTCAGCGACAACGGTTACGGCGGGAAAGAGGGCGCGCGGCGCGCAGCCCGGAAGTTCAGGAAATCGGCCATGGGCGATCTGCCGGCTCGCGTTTTTCGTGGACCCGCCGGCGCAAAGAAGGCTCGCGGCAGGAAGCAGGCGAAGGGCAGGAAGACGCACGCGCGTCGATGAGCTGTTTTCTTTGGTAGGGCGAGACTCTGTCGAGCCGTCGGCGCCCTGGCCCGGCGGCTCGACAGAGTCTCGCCCTACCAGTTAAGGATGGGCGAACGCGTCCCAGCACTCCAAAAAGCCGGGAGCGAAATCTTCGGGCCGGGCTTTTATCCAACCGGAAATGACGCCGGTGGGGAAGAATTCCCCATGGTCAATTTCGCTTTTGGCGAGCTGAAACGGGCCGTCGTGCTCCCCCCGGTAAAGCCAGATGAATTCGTGGCCGGTCCGGTCTGAGGCGGGGATCTTCACCACGCGAATGAGCTCCGCCGTCACTCCAAGCTCTTCTTTCAGCTCACGCGCCGCCGTGACATCATACTCCTCGCCGGCTTCAACATGGCCGGCGGCACTGGAATCCCAGAGCAAGGGATGACGATCTTTCGAACGCGACCGTTTTTGGAGGAAAAGCTCGCCGAACCGATTGAAAATGAAGAGGTGAACGGCCCGATGCCGCAAGTTATTCCCATGCACTTCCGCGCGAAGGGCGTCGCCGATGACGAGGTCACTTTCGTCCACAACCGGGAAGCGCTCGGCGACAGGGGCGATCTCCCCGTCGGCCAGCCGTAGGCGAGAACGTTCCGACAAGGAGATCCATTGCGCCAAGCTCAATTCCTCGGCGCGCGCGCGGGGATCGAAACCGACCGCGGCGGTGGCCTGTTCCCACTCGGGCACTTCATTCTTCAACAAATTTCGGAGCTGCTTCCGCCGTTGCGAAAATCCCTGCCGGACGATTTGAAAAAACGTCTCCGGATCGTGCTCCGGCAATTCATCCGGAAGCCGTGGCGTGATCCGGACGAATGCGGAATCCACGTCAGGGGCCGGGAGGAAAACCGTCGCGGGCACAGTGCGAAGAAACTCGACGCGATAGTTCAGTTGAACGACGAGAGTGAGTGCGCCGTAGTCGCTCGTTCCCGGCGCCGCGGAAATTCGTCGCGCCATTTCCTTTTGTAACATTAACAACCACAGTGAAATAGGACTGGGATATTTTGTGAATTTGAGCAGCAGCTGACTCGCGATGTAATACGGAAGATTGCCCAGGAGCTTTACCCGCCGCTCGGCAAACAGCGGGCGGAGATCGAAATCAAGCGCATCCGCGTGAATGATTTCAAGGGGCGCGTCGACAAACCGGCTGCGGAGAAATTCCACGAGGCGTTGGTCTTTTTCGATCGCGAGAACGCGCGCGCCGGATTCGAGAATGAATTCCGTGAGAGCTCCGAGTCCCGGCCCGATTTCGACGACGTAATCGTCGCCGGTCAGCTCAGCTTTCCCGACAATCCAGCGCGCCAGATTACGATCATGCAAGAAATTCTGACCGAGCGTCTTTACCGGTGAAACCCGGATCCGGCGCAAGGTTGCGTCGATCTCGGAGAGCTTCATCTGGCGCGGGGGCGGCGGTCCGGGGGGCGGGAGAAAGTCGTATCTTTGTTCACAAAAAAATGTGAACAAAACGCGTCGTATGGCTGATTTTATTCACAAGTTATTGGCTTGGCGGATTTCTCCGATGGGTTATCACCGGGCCACCTCGATTTGCTTGATGGGAAGAGGCCCGGCCGCGGATCGCTTTTTCCGGCTGGAGAGGTAGGCCCGGCGGGCGTCTCCCAGCGTCAATCCTTCCAGAAAATAGACGACTGCTGCCCGCCCGATGGCGTAGGTGCCGGCGCCGGCCACCGCGCCGCAGACAACGTTGCCCCAGCCGGGGAAAAACTTGAGCAGGGCTCGCGCTCCTTCGCGCAGGACCATTCCCGCTCCCACATTTACTCCGAGCGCCGCGACAAACTCAGTCGCGGCGCGCAGACTGCGTTCGCGCCCGCTAATGTACATGATGCCCGAGACCATCATGAGCTGAAGCGCGGTCAGGATAGGCAGATCGGCGAGGGGAATCGGTTGCGCGCCGATCGCCGCGCAGATCGCGGTCGTGGACTTCACGAGCGTCTGGGCAATCTCCCCTTGCACGGCACGATCGGCCGCGATCCGGGCCATTTCGACGCGCGCTTCGTTCGGCAAACTGCGTGCGAGCATCGACATGAATTGTTTTGCGGAGGGCCGGGCTTTGTCGTCGCCGGCGCCCGCCGGTAGCTCGATGACCTGAAGAAGATGCGGGCCGACGCCGGCCTGGGCCTGGAGCGCGCTTTGCAGACGCGACCGCATCTTGGCCGGTGCGCTCAGAGGAGCGTCGCCGTTATGACGAGCGCCCATGCGGTCCGTGGCCTGCCAAACGATCCCGATGACTTTGGAGGGAGAGTGGCCGTCCGGATTCGCCGCGACAAAAGTTGTGAGATTCTCGAGCTCTGAGCGCTCGATCGTGTGCGAATCTTCGTCCGCGAGGTAAAGAAGGGCGTCGGCGGGCTGGGATTTCAATTCCTCCTCGATTTTTGAGAGTGGAGCCGCGTCCGCACCGCGGGCATCGAGAAATAAAGCGGTGCCGCGGCCGCCGAATTCCATCGCGTGCCAGCGAAAAAGCTCCATCAGGACATCGCGCGACTCGAGCGGCGGCGTCCACCCGAAGAGCGCGGAGACGATATCCTGGAGCGGCTGCCTGTTCGAGCCGGCCAGGAGAAATCGCGGAGCGCGCTGCTGCAGAAATAATTCCTTCAACGGCGTGAGCTCGTGGAGCACCGGCCGCCGAATCGCCTCCGGCAGTTTGCCAAGAAAACCCTCGAGGCGCTCGATGAAGTGGAGCAGGGAAGACCGATTCATTCGATTCTGAAATCTTAATTTGGATTATTGGATTGAATCGTCCGCTTTGCGCTTGGTTTCGGCGGACCAGGCAACTATACCCGTGTTCATGAGTTTGAATCTCGAAATTCTTTCCCGCGCGGCGGATCAGGCCCGCGGACTGTGCATGGATGCGGTGCAGGCCTCGAAGTCCGGCCATCTCGGTTTGCCGCTGGGCTGCGCCGAGATGGGAGCGGTCCTTTACGGTTACGCGCTCAAACACAATCCGGACAAACCGCGCTGGATCGGGCGTGATTATTTCATTCTCTCCGCCGGCCACGGCAGCATGTTCCTTTACGCCTGGCTCCACCTCAGCGGTTACGATTTGCCGATGGAGGAAATAAAACGCTTCCGTCAACTGCACAGCAAGACGCCGGGCCACCCGGAATTTTTCGAAACGCCCGGGGTGGAGTGCACCACGGGGCCGCTCGGCCAAGGCGTTGCCAACGCCGTGGGCGTGGCGATGGCGTCGAAGATGGCCGCGGCGCATTTCAACACCGCCGAACACAAGATTTTCGATCAACACGTGATTTGCCTCGCCGGCGATGGCTGTCTCCAGGAGGGCATTTCCGCGGAGGCGAGCGCCTTCGCAGGCCACTTCGGGCTCGATACTCTGATCCTCATTTACGACAACAACGCGGTCACGCTCGACGCGATGGCGAATGTCACCCAGAGCGAGGATACCGGGAAACGATTCGAGGCTTACGGTTTCGATGTCCAGAAGATCGACGGGAACGACATGGAGGCATTCCTGGGCGCGTTGAACACGGCGAAGGCGCGCGACAACGGCAAGCCGCAGATGATCATGGCGCACACGCTGATCGGAAAAGGGATTCCAGAAGTGGCGGGGACGAACAAGGCGCACGGCGAAGCGGGCGTGAAATACGTGGACGCGGCCCGGAAGGGATTGGGATTGCCCGACGAACATTATTTCGTCTCCCAGGAGGTGCGCGACTATTTTGCCGGGCACAAAAAGAGTCTCCAGGAGGCGTACGACCGCTGGGAAAAAAGCTACAACGATTGGCGCGCGAAGAATTCGGAGAAGGCCCAACTGCTCGACGATGCGATCGAGAAGAAAGTGCCGGGTGATTTGCTCGACAGGATTCCGGTGTTCCCGAGCGACGCCAAAATCGCAACGCGAAAAGCCGGGAGCGACGTGCTGCAACCGCTCGCGAAAGCGATGCCATTCCTGACCAGTGGCAGCGCCGATCTGCACGGCTCGACCCTGAATTACATCGAAGGCGCCGGCGACTTTACCCGCGATAACCACACCGGTCGAAACATTCACTACGGGATTCGCGAACATGGGATGTGCTCGATCATGAACGGCATCGCCTACCACGGCATCTTCCGCGCATCGGGCGCGACGTTTCTGGTCTTCGCCGACTATTGCCGCGCTGCGATCCGGCTCGCGGCCCTCTCGAAGTTGCCGAACATTTACATCTTTACGCACGACTCCATTGGCGTGGGCGAAGATGGCCCCACCCATGAACCGGTCGAGACGGTGAGCGGATTGCGCGTCATCCCTCAGCTCGACGTGATCCGGCCGGCGGATCCAGAGGAAACGGCGGGAGCGTTCGCCGCGGCGGCGCAGCGGCTCGATGGACCGACGTTGCTGGCGTTAACGCGCCAGGCCGTGCCGATGTTGAACGAGAGCGATGCGAAGACCCGGCGTGAAGGAGTCGCGCGCGGCGGTTACATCGCAAAACGCGAAACCGGAAAGCTCGATCTGATTTTGATGTCGTGCGGCAGCGAATTGCAGCATGCGATGAAGGCCGCCGGTGAGTTGGGTGAGGGGACCCGCGTTGTTTCGATGCCGTGCTTCGAGCGCTTCGATCGGCAATCCGCGGAATACCGCGAAGAGGTGTTGCCTTCGTCCTGTCGACGCCGCGTTGCGATCGAGGCGGGAGTGACCCAGCTCTGGTATCAATATGTCGGGCTCGACGGAAAGGTCATCGGCCTGCATCGCTTCGGCATGAGCGGGCCCGGCGATCAGGTTATGAAAGAATTCGGGATCGACGCTGCGCACGTCGTGGAAGCGGCGAAATCGCTATGATTTTTCTGTAGCCGGCGCCCTGTGGGCGGCGTTGGATACGGCGCGGCAGAATCAACGTCGATCTCACGCGTCGCACAGCGACGCGGCTACAGGAGCGGCTGAAAGCGCGGTTACAGCGGTTCAGCGACGTTGCGCGCTCTATCTTCGAAACGCGTAAACTCCTTCAGGAACGTGAGCGCAATCTCTCCAACCGGACCATTTCGCTGCTTCGCAATGATCAGCTCGGCTTCTCCCGCTTTCTCGGCGCGAGCGTCCTCATCTTCCTCGTAAATTTCCGGCCGGACGAGGAGCCCGACCAGATCGGCATCCTGTTCGATTGAGCCGGACTCACGCAGATCGCTTAAACGCGGTTTGCCGCCGGCGCGCGCTTCCGGTTGGCGATTCAATTGCGCCAGGACCAGGACGGGCACCTTCAGCTCTTTCGCCAGCCCTTTTAAGCCGGCCGAAATTTCAGAGATTTCGAGCTGGCGATTGTCCTGGGCGCGTCGCGTCGTCGAACGCAGGAGCTGCAGGTAATCGACCACGATAAGCTTGATACCTTTCTGGGCCTTTAATCGCCGGGCTTTTGCCCGTAATTCCAGGATGCTCAAACTCGCGCTGTCATCGATGTAGATTTGCGCTTCCGCCAGCTTTGAGGCCGCAGCGGTCAGGCTTGGGAAATCCCGCTCGGCCAGGAAACCATCGCGCACTTTTTGCAAGTTCACCCGGGCCCGCGAGCAAAGGAGCCGCTGCACGAGCTGCTGGCTGCTCATTTCCAGGCTGAAAACCGCGACGGGCAATTTCTCGTTGATCGCGACGTGCTCCGCGATGTTCATCGCGAGCGCTGTTTTTCCCATGCTGGGGCGGGCGGCGATCACGATCATTTCGGCTTCGTGCAGTCCGTTGGTCATGCGGTCCAGCTCCGCGAACCCGGTCGAGATACCGGTGATCCCGCCGCGCCGCTCGTAAAGCTGTTCGATGGCTTCGATCGCTTCCATGACCTGGTCCTTCATGGTCAGCACCTGGCCTTTGAAGCGGTCTTCGCCGACTGAAAAAATCTTCTGCTCCACCTCGTCGAGGAGATTGTGCACTTCGTCCTGCTCCTCGAACGATCGGCGGACACTTTCGGTGCATGCGGCGATGATCTGACGCAGGATGTATTTGTCGCGGACGATTTCGAGGTAGTAGGTCACGTTGGCCGCGGTCGGCACGAAAGTGAAAAGACTGGTGACGGCGGACGCGCCGCCGACCGTCTCGAGCAGGTTTCGGTCGCGCAGGACCTGGGTGAAAGTGATCAGGTCGATTCCCTGGCCGGCGTTCCAGAGTTCGACCAGCACCAGGTAGATCGTCTGGTGGGCCGGAACGTAAAAATATTCCTCGTTAATTTTCTCCACGCATTCCGCAATGATTTCGCGGGGCGAGATGAGCATGGAACCGAGCACACCTTGCTCAGCCTCGATGCTGTGCGGCAGCGTACGGTGAATATCCTGCGAGGAAGATGTGAATGACCCACCCCCGTTGGGGCCGCCATTCTTTTCCGGCCAGCCTCGGCCGGGCTCACTGCCCGATTTTCTGCGAGACTGCTGTCCTCCCCGGAGGGATGGATCAGTAGCCATTTATTTGGGGTCGGTGCGTTTCTTGTAAGGTCGCGCTTTTTCCGTGACCTCGCCGGCTGGTTCAGTTGCCGGGGCTTCTTCTTTCGCGGGCTTAACCTGGAAAATAAATTTCGCCGTCACGTCGTGATGCAACTTGATCGGGACCTCGTGTTCACCGGTGGACTTGATCGGATGATCGAGGACGATGCGATGGCGATCGATCTCATTGCCCAGCTCGTTCTTCAGACGTTTCACCAGGTCCTGCGCCGTGATCGAACCAAACGCCTTCCCGGTTTCGCCGGTTTCGAGCGTGAAGACGACTTTGAGTTTTCCAATCCGGCGCGACAGCTCTTCGGCTTCATTCAGCTCCGCGGCTTCTCGCGCGGCGCGTTTCGCTTTCAAATTGTCGAGCTGGCGCAGGCTCTGTTTCGTCACTTCGTAGGCTTTGCCCTGGGGCAAAAGAAAATTGCGCGCATAACCGCGGCGCACTTTTACGACATCCGCCTCGGCGCCGAGGCCGGGGATATTTTCGGTGAGAATGATTTCAGTGGAAGGCATGATTTGAAACCGCGCGCGCTGGATTGCGAGTTCGCGGCGCGAAGCGGGGAACCGACTATAGAAGCCGAGTTGATGGTGTCAAGAAGCGGCTGAAAATCGTCGCGCGGACCAGCCATGTCGAGCCGCGCCTGGGTGGCAACGGCTGATCAGACCATGCCGAGCTTCATCCGCCCAGCTTCGCTGATCATGCTCTGGTTCCAGGGCGGATCCCAGACGAGCTGGACCTCGGCTTCATCGATTCCGTCGATCGTGAGAATTTTGCTTTGCGCGTCGTGCGCAATGGCGGGACCCATGCCGCAACCGGGCGCGGTGAGCGTCATCTTTACGTCCACCTTTGTTCCGCCTTCCGGGCGTCTTGTCAGCTGGCAATCGTAAACCAGCCCGAGGTCGACAATGTTCACCGGGATTTCCGGATCGAAACATTGGCGTAACTGATCCCAGACCATTTTCTCGTCGACCTCGCCATTGGTCGAAGGAACCGGTTTGTCCGCCCCGTTGGCTGCCGGCTTTTCGAGCCCGAGCGCATCCAAATCTTTTTCGGACACCCGGGCGAGGCCCTGGTAGGTCGCAATCGTGTAGCTGCCTCCGAGCGCCTGGGTGATGACGCCTGGCGTTCCCGACGGGATCGTGGTCTTGGTTCCGCTGGGAATCTGAATCGCCTCCACGTCCCGCGACAAAGTGAATTCGGTATTTTCGTGCATGGTGCGTGACTACTGTCGATCAGTTTCGTAACTGGTCAAAACGTGTAAGCCTCTTCTGTAGCCGCTTCGCTGTGCGAAGCGCGCGAGGGGCGTTTTGTGCAAGTGGAGCGGACAACCACGTCGCCCACAGGGGAGAATGACAACTAACTGTCCAAGACGATCCTAACCTTACGATCGGCAGGCTGTGCCGCGTTGAGCTGGCTGAGAAGGGTAGGAGACGTCGGGGACCGGTTGCCTTTGGGTTCTGGCGCGGTTTCGCCCGACAACGCCGACCGCAACGCGCCTTCCACCAACTGCGCGCAGTGAATCTTCACCGGCGGCAACGGACCCAGCGGCGCCGCCAACTCTTCTCCGGACATTGATTGAGCCTCCGCCACCGTTTTCCCGGCAAGCATTTCCGTGGCGACACTGGCCACGGCGATGGCGGTCTGGCAGCCGAACGTTTGGAACGTCGCGCGATCGATTACTTTGCGGCCGCCTTCCTCCTTGAATTTCACCCACATTCGCAGCATGTCGCCGCAATCCGCGCTGCCGACCGTCCCGATCGCGTCCGCGTCCTTCATTTCCCCGAGGTTACGGGGGTTCCTGACCGCTTCCTCGATCCGGGTCTGTAAATCGTCGCTCATGTCATTCGTCATCCCGAGCAAAGTCGATGGATCCCGTGTTGATACCTTTAACCTTAATCAGCGGGGTTCCTCGACTTCGCTTCGCTACGCCCGGAATGAAAGAGCTCATACTTGCTCCACGTGATAGCGCGGCAATTTCGGATCGATTTCCGCGCTCCAGGCATCGATACCGCCGCACAAGCTTTTGACGTTCTCGAATCCGTGGCCTTGAAAATAAGCGGCCGCATCCATGCTCCGCGCTCCGGTGTGATCGTAAATCACGAAGAAGTTTGTCCGCGACCCGTTCCCTAAAATTTCCTGCATGAGTTCCTGGGTAAACAAATGTGCCTCCGGCAACTTCACCGCTTCCCATTCCTCGCGAGTCCGGACATCGAGCAGATAAACCGATTCGCCATTCACAATCCGTTCCGCCAATTCCCGTGGCTCGATCTGCATGGCCCGATCGGCTTCGTGGCTGGTGGTGATGTGCTCGACGACCTCATCGACAGCCAGATTTTCGTTCCGGGCGCAAACGCCGGCGAGTGTTTCCTCGGGACTGAAGCCGCAACTGGCGCAGCCGCCAATGTGGTACTTGCGGAAAAGTGCGCGTTGCGCGCCGGGAAATTGCACGAGCAATTCCTTCATTGTGATGTTGGGATCAATCATCGTGACCATCGGCGCAAACGTACGTCCTGCCACACGCGCGGCAAGCGGTGTTTGGGGAGCACAGGCCAGCCTGTCCTTTTCGGCAGCTTGCCGAAAAGTCTTTCGCTTAGTCCGGAATTCCGCTCCCCAAGATGTCGTCGGCAAGCTGCCGACGACTGCAGGCTGGCAGCCTGCGCTCCCCAGACTACAGCTTCGCCGGCTCGCCCAACAGCTCGACGATCCGCTTCAGCAATCTTCCGGCGCCGCCGCCATCGAGGCTGCGGTGATCGAAGCTCAGGGTGACCTGCGCTTCCGTGCGCGGAACGAATCCTCCCCTGCTTTCGTCCCACGCGGGAACTTTTTTGCCCATGCCGAGCCCCAGCAGCAACGTCTGATCCGGCAACGGAATCGGCGTGCCCCATTCGAGACCAAAGGTTCCAAAGTTCGAAATCGAAGCAATTCCACCCGAAGTCATATCGCCCGTGAGCCGGCGACGCCGCGCGAGATCGACCAGCTCGGTGTAACGACCGGTCAGATCGGCCAGTGAAGTTTTGTCCGCGTTCCGAATCACAGGAACCATGATGCCGTCCTGGGCCTCCACCGCGACGCCGATGTCGATCGACTCGGATCGAATCGCGCGTCCGCCAATCAGGCGTGCGGCGGCGTTAGGTTGCTCCGCCAGCGCGAGCGCCAGGGCTCGGAGCGCGTAGAGCGCGGGCCCAGGCTTCGGATCCCGCTTCGCGCGGTCCTGCAACACGGGATCGAGACAAACGGAAAGGCCAACCGTCGCCAGTGGTCGCGTCCAACTGCGGCGCATCGCATCAGCCACGCCGGTGCGGATCGCGCTCGGCTTCTCCGCCGGTTGTCCTTCAATTCCGCCGAGAAAATTCTCGAGATCCTTGATTGTGACCCGACCCGCGTTGCCGCTGCCGGCGATGCCCGCGAGGTCGGCCTGGGTCAATTGCAGCTCGGTCATGCGCGCGCGGACTCGCGGCGAAAAATAGCCGGCGCCTTTGGTGCCGGCGGGAACAGGCAGGACGCCGGATTGATCCACCTGGAAATGCGAGCCGGCTGCGACCTGGGGCAGAGCCGTTTCATCGACCTGGAAATGGGAGCCGCTTCCGTTTTGTGTCTTCACCGCGGTCGCCGATTCTTCTTCGCGGCCGGGCACTTCCTTCGCCACGTCACCTTTCGGCGGCTCCGGCGCGCGCTTCTGGAAACGTGCGGCGTCGGCTTCGCTCGCTTCGACATAACCGAGCACCGCACCGACCGCGTAAGTGCCCTTCACCTCCGCGTCGATCTTCGCGATTTCACCTGCGCAGGGCGTCGTCACACCCATAACGGCCTTGTCGGTCTCGACCTCAATGATCTCCTGGTCGGCGGAAACCTTGTCGCCTGGCTGGACTTTGATCGCAACGATAGTGGCCTCGGCCATCGATTCGCCGAGCTGCGGCATGGTGATTGGAATTTTCGGCATAGAAGAATCAGTTAGTCATTCCGAGCGAAGCGCAGCGAAGTCGAGGAAGCCCGTGGTAGAGCGTGCGACAATGCAGCGGCGCCGTTCGTTGCGCCCCGGGGTTCTTCGATTTCGCTGCGCTTCGCTCAGGATGACAGCAATCATAATTATTCTTGCAAAACCTGGCGCGCCTTTGCCGCGATCGTCTTCGCGTTGGGCCGATGCTCGCTCCAAAGATTCGGATGGTAGGGAATCGGGGTGTCTTTCGCGTTGATGCGCGCCGGGGCGGCATCGAGCAGGTGGAATCCTTCGCTCGCGACCCGCGCGATCACTTCCGCCGTCACTCCACCCCACGGGAACGCTTCGCCCACGCAAAGCAATCGTCCGGTTCGCGCCACAGACGCGAGGACGGTGTCGGTATCGAGAGGCTTGACCGATCGCAGGTCAACCACTTCGATTTCGATTCCTTCGGCACTGAATTGCTGCGCGACGGCGAGTGCTTCATGCACCATCGCGCTGTTAGTGACGATGCTGAGATCGCGGCCCGGCCTGACGACTCGTGCTTTCCCGATCGGCAATTTTTCCGTCGGGAGCGCGTCGGCCTTGAGGTGATAATAAAGATACTTGTGCTCGCAGTAGATGACCGGGTCGTCGATGGCGACCGCGTCGATCAGCATCGTGTAGGCATCTTCGACCGTCGCCGGTGTGAGCACGACCAGTCCTGGATAGTGCGAATAGATCCCTTCCATGCTCTGGCTGTGGAACGGGCCGCTGCCTTTGGTTCCTCCGGACGGCAGGCGCACCGTGATCGGGCAAGGCGTTTGCGTGCGCCAAAATTGCGTGCCGGCGTTATTGAGAATCTGGTTGAGCGCGATGCTCGAGAAATCCGCGAACTGCATTTCAACGATTGGCCGCATTCCCTCCATTGCCGCGCCGATCGCGGTGCCGACCATCGCATCCTCGCTGATCGGTGTGTTCAGAACGCGCCCGGGGAATTGTTCCGCCAGGCCTTTGGTGGCCTTGAACGCCCCGCCAAATTTTCCGGCGATGTCCTGTCCGTAGATGAAGACGCGGTCATCCTCGCGCAAGAGTTTCGCCTGCGCCTCGCGAATTGCTTCGAGGTAGGTGACGCTCATGGAGAGAAAATGACGAATGACGAATGACGAATGACGAAAGAATTCCGAATGACGGAAAGCGAACGCTTACGCGCCGCGCTTTGGTTTCGACATTCGTGTTTCGTCATTGTTTCGACATTCGACATTCGTGCTTCGTCATTCTGCGAGCGAAGGTCGATCGGCCAGCGCTCGCGTCGACACCGCGCACCAATCTTCTTCACTGCCGACAGGCGCGTCTTCCTGTTGCGCCGTCGAGACGGCCTCATCCACTTCGGCCGTGATCTCGGCCCGTATTTGCTGGAGGCCTGCGCGATCCAGAAGTTCGTGTTCGAGAATGAACTGCTCGGTGCGCTGGAGGGCATCCTTGGCGAATGGCTCGCGGCGAATGTCTTCGGTTACGTAGCTTGCGTCATCATGTTCGCCGTGGCCCGCGAGACGCAGGGTCGAGGTGACGACGAGCTGTGGTGGACGACCGGCCCGCGCGCGCTTCACGGCGGCGCCGATTACTTCGAGGCACTGCGCCAGGTCGGTGCCGTCGACTGAGCTGCCTTCGTAGCCATAGCCTTTCGCACGATCCACCAAATCCGCACAGGCGAACTGGCGATCGTTCGGCGTCGAGTAAGCGTAATGATTGTTGGTCGCGACCATGACCAGCGGCACGTGCTCCACCGCCGCGATGTTCATCCCTTCGTGCGTCGCCCCCGTCTGCATCCCGCCTTCACCGATGGTCGTCAGGCCGATGAAACCCTTCTCGCCCTTCATCCGCTTGGCCATCAGTTTGCCGACGACAACCGAAACCATCGCGCCGAGATGGCTGATCATCGCGAGCTGCCCCGCCTTCGGGCAACCGCGGTGAATATTCCCGTCGCGCCCGCGCATCGGGCCGCTTCGCGAACCAAGATAAGTGCGAGCGACATCGATGAGCGGCTCGCCGAAGGCAGAGCGCCCCGCCTGGTCGCGAATAAGCGGCGCGAAGACATCACCCTTCTGCAAAAAAATCCCGCACGCCACACTCACCGCTTCCTGGCCCTTGCCGAGGTAAACGCCGCCGGTGATAAGACCTCCGCGGTAAAGACTGGCCAGCTTCTCCTCGAAAATCCGCGTCTGGAGCATGATGCGAAACGCCTCGAGGTATTTCTCGTGGGGCGCCTTTTTCGAAATGGAAGCGCCGCGTTCCGCAGTTTGAAGCATCTCCGATTTAGCCATTGAGCCGAAACCGGCGCAAAGTGTTTTTTGGATCATCGGAGGGATGTGCTTCCGCACGTCCTTCTTCTCATTGCGAGCCTTGCAACAGAATGGGACGTGCGGAAGCACATCCCTCCGAGGGAAAGCTATCGCCGCGCGGCGACGTCGTGCCGATGTTCTTCCGCTTCGCCCGCCATGGCGAAATGTTCCTGGCGCGGCTGCTCGTGCGCCGCCGGCCCATTGCCATTCGACGAAGTCCGCCGCAATTGTCCGTCGGCACCGCGATCCGCCGCCAGTTTCACCCCGACGAGCTTGCTGATGCCGCGTTCTTCCATCGTCACGCCGTAGAGGATATCCGCCTTCGCGATGGTGCGCTTGTTGTGGGTGATGATGATGAACTGGCTCTGCGAAACGAACCGATCGAGCACCTTGATGAACCGGTTGATGTTGCTCTCGTCCAGAGGCGCATCCATTTCGTCGAGGATGCAGAACGGGCTCGGTCGCACCATATAGATGGCGAAGAGGAGCGCGACCGCCGTCATCGTGCGTTCGCCGCCGGAAAGAAGCGACACGCTCTGGAGCTGTTTGCCGGGTGGTTTCGCGCTGATCTCGATCCCGCAATTCAGCGGATCGTTTTCGTCGAGCAAAGAGAGATCCGCCCGCCCGCCACCGAACATCTCGGAGAACATTTCGCCGAAATTGATCCGCACCTGCGCAAACGTTTCCGCGAAAAGTTTTTGGGTCGTGCTGTTGATCCGGGTGATGACGTCGAGGACTTCGCGCCGCGCCGCGATCAGGTCGTTGTTTTGGGTCTCGAGAAAACGGTAGCGCTCTTCCAGCTCGTCATATTCATGGACGGCATCGAGATTGACCGGTCCCATGTTGTCGAGCTGGCGGGTCAGTTCCGCGATGATCTGTTCAAGGCTTGCGTTATCTGGGTGGATCGGCCGCTCCGCGGGCGATGACGAATCTGTCGCGGCTTCGCCGCCATTACTGACATCGAGCGGCGGAGCGCTCGATCCACCATCTGCTTCGGAGCTGACTTCAGATTTGGCGCGTCGTTTCGTGATTACGCTCAGAGTTTTCTGAAATGCGAACGTATCCGCGGTGAATTCGCGTAGATCGATCTGATACCGCCGGGTGGCGTGTTCGACCAGATTCTCGATGCGCAATTGCAACTGCGTCTGGCGAACTTCTTCCCGGCCGCGGGAATCGCGCAGATCGTTCAGCGAATTCCGCAACCCTCGCAACCGCGCTTCCTGCTCCGTCACGACGGTGAGGCGAGCGCTTCGCTGTTCCGCGAGCGCGGTTGCGTTTTGCTCGGCCAGCTCCAGTTCCGACGCGTGCTCGTTAATCCTGGCTTCGGCTTCCTCTGATTCGCGGGCCTGTTGCGCGAGCCGGTCTTGATAAGTCGCAATATCGCCGCGCCGGGCCGCGACCAGATCGGCCAGCTCCGCTTCGCGCGCCGCCATCGGGGCACGGTGGTGCACCAGACTTTCGTGGCGCTGCCTTTCGGTCGCGACGCCAAGCCGTAGCGCGTTCAGTTTTTCCGCCGTCTCTTCCTCTCGCAGACGCGCCTGCTCGCGGGTTTCCTCCGCTGCGGCCTGAAGACCCTGCTCGTTCTCAAGGTTCCTTCGGTCCGCCTGCAATTCGCGTTCGATTTCCGTGATCCGCTCGTCAGAATGGAGCACCTGCTGCTCGAGCGTGTTCTTCTCCGTTTCGAGCTGGGCCAGTGTCCGTTCCTCGTCCGCGACCGCCCGTTCGACGGAAAGAATTTCAACCCCGGTTTGCGACGATTTTTCGTGAGCGCTCTCATGGTTGCGGCGCGCTTCTTCGACATCGGTCGTCGCGGAAAGGACCTGCGCCTTCGCCTGCTCGCGCGCGGTGCCTGCCTCGGCTCGCTCTTGTTCGAGGGCCCGGCATTCCTGCTCGAGACCGATGACGATTGCCTTGCGTCCGAGCATCGAATCGCTCGCCGTGGTGGAACTTCCGCCGAAAACAATTCCTTCGGCCGAAATGAATTCGCCGCCGAGAGTGGCGAACTGAAGTTGCGGCGCCGCGCGCTTCAGTTCCATGGCCCTGGACAAGTCCGAAACGATCGCGACATCGCGCAAAAGATTTCGAACGAGTGTTGTCAGATCAGCCGGCGCCTCTACCTTGTCCGTCGCCCACGCAATGGCTCCTTCCGGAAGGGATGACGCTTCTGCTTCCGCAATCGGGTTGGAAAGGCCGGGGATTGCCAGCGCGGCCTGCCCCGATTTCTTGTCAGCGAGTCCCTGGAAAATTTCAGCGGCCAGGCCCGGATCGCGCAGGAGGACGGCGTGCATGTTTCGCCCGAGCGCTGCTTCCAACGCCGGCACGAACTGCGGATCGACATTCAGACCCGCGACCAGCGCTCCCGCGATCGCCGGCCGGATGCGTTCTGGATTGTCGAGACCTTTCAGAACGGCCTGCGACCCCTTTTCGAGACCATGTCCTTCCTCCGTCATCTGACGCAAGAGTTCGAGGCGCGCCTGCTTCTCGGCGATCATTCGCTCCAGCCGCCCGATTTCTTTTTCGCCGGCCGCCACGGCCGCCTGGTTCTGCTGCAGCCGTGCTTCTGCCTGGCGCAAGGCTTCCTTCCGCTGTTGAGCGGTCTGCCGGTCCGTTTCCATGGCCGCGCGGGCCGAGTTCAGGTTCGCGCGGGCTGCGGTCAGGTCGCGTGTCGATTCGTTAAACAAGAGAGTCAGCTCGGCGATTCGTGCGGACGTCGCGTCACGTCGCGCGGTCATGCCGGTCAAATCGGTCTGCAGGCTTGTGATTCGATTTTCACATTTCGAAAGGGACGCCTGCAAAGCCTGCAGTTCCTCTTCCTTTTGCGTCCGCTCAGCGCGGGCGGCGCGGAACGTTTCTGTTAGTTCTTCCACTTCGCGTTCTTTGGAAACGAGAAGCTGGTTGGTCCGCTCGATGAGGGCATCGGCTTCCTGAAGCTGCGTGGCCTGTTCGCTCCGCTTCGCTTCGGCGGCGGAAATGTCGCTGGTGTAACGTTCGATGAGCTCGCCGATTTCCTGGGCGCGCTGGCGATTGAATTCGATCCGGCTGCGGAGGCTAGCCATCTCGCTCTGGAGCCGCTGCACTTCCGCACGCGCATCACCGATTTCGCCGTCCACTTCATCGAGATTGCGTCGTTTCGCAGCCAGTTCATTTTCGCCCGCTTCGATCTTCGCGCGGGCCTCGTGCTCCGCCTCCTGGAGCCGGCGCATTTCCGTTCGCGCTTGCTCGGCTTCCGCTTCCAGGTTGTCGAGCTGATGGTGGGAATGGTGGGTGTCGAGCACCTGCAAATCCGCATGCAATGACTGGTAGCGCCGCGCCTTTCCTGCCTGCCTTTGGAGCGAGCCGATCTGGCGTTTCACTTCCTTAATGATGTCGCCAATCCGAAGAAGATTCGCTTCTGTCGCCTCCAACTTCCGGAGCGCCTCTTTCTTCTGCGTTCTGTATTTGGTAATGCCGGCCGCTTCTTCAAAGACCGCGCGCCGATCTTCCGGTCGCGAACTGAGGATCAAATCGATCTTGCCCTGCTCCATGATGGAGTAGGCACTCCGGCCGACGCCGGTGTCGGCGAAGAGCGCCTGAATATCGCGCAAGCGGCAGGGTGTTTTGTTGAGCAAATACTCGGAGTTGCCATCGCGATACACACGCCGGGTGACACGAACGTCGTGCCAGTCCACGCCCAGTTCGCTCCCGCAATTCGTGAAGGTCAGCGAGACTTCGCCGAAGCCGACGGGCTTGCGGTTGTCGGTTCCGTTGAAAATGACATCGGCCATTTCGCCACCGCGAAGGGCCTTCGCCGATTGTTCACCGAGGACCCAGCGGACGGCATCCAGGACATTGGACTTTCCGCATCCGTTAGGCCCAACGATGGCGGTGACGCCTTCGTGAAATTCAAAGACGGTTTTGTCCGCAAAGGATTTGAATCCGAGAAGTTCAAGCGAATGAAGATGCATGAAGAAGAGGGTGGCGCCGCCTGCCTCCCAATAAACTACGCAATCGGGCGGCGTGACAAGGAAAATATACTATTGGCAGCGCCAGTCAGACCGCCAGGGCACAAGATATGGGGGCAGGGGGCGGAGCGGGCTTAACCGGCTTTTCCAGACCGTCGGATCCGGACCCGGTTCAATGCATATAATATAGATGCGATTCCCAAGACGATCGCCGCCACCCTGAACTCATATAGGGTTGCGTGTGACAAAATCCAAAGAACCACCGCGACGGCGAGGATCGGGATCACCTTCTGGCCGGGGATCGAGAAGGGTTTGCCGTCCGACCGGACGTCGCGGCGAATCAATTCGAAGGCGGCCGAGCAGCACAGGAAGTAGAGAAGCAGCGCCGCGATATTCGAAAGAATGGCGAGATATTGAAACGTGCTGCTGACCGCGAGCGCAAAAGCGATGACTGCGTGGACGCCGATCGCGATGTGCGGAGTCAGGAATCGCGGATGCACGTCTCCCATCTTTGTCGGCAAGATGCCGTTTCGCGCAAAAGCATAAAGAGTCCGGGGCGACCCGAGAATGTCACCACTCACATACCCAAATGCGGAAATCGCCGTGCCGACGAGAATGATCGTTCTGCCGGTATTTCCGAGGAAACGCGAGGCCGCCTCCGCCAGCGGGGCATCCACGAAATTCGCGAGCTCGGCGCCAAGAACTCCCTGAGCGACCAATTGAATGGCCATGTAAAGGACCGTCGTAATCGCCAGCGCGAGGAAGATCGATTTAGGCACCGTCCGTGCCGGATTTTTTACCTCGCCACTTGGGACCAGCGCCAGCTCGACGCCCATGAAGGCGAAGATGAGAAGCAAAACTGTCTGGCCGACCGCCTCTCTTCCTGGCCACACGGACCAGCCGACCGCACCGGGTTTGATAAAGAAAACGCCGACCGCGATGAATAGCAGCAGCGGCAGTAGTTTGGCGATGGTCAAGGTCGCGACGGTGCCGGCGCCTGCGCGAACGCCGCGGATGTTGACGAGCGCGAGGCTGCCGAAGATCAGAAAGAGAACGAGCGAACGTCCGATACCACTTTGGGCGGAAGGAACAACCAGCCCGACCGACGCCGCCACGGCGCTCGCAACTCCGGCCACGGCCAGGACATTCGTCAACCAAAGCAGCACTCCGGCGAGGAAACCGACGTAAGATCCGAAGGCCACTTCGACATAGGCGTAGAGACCGCCGGTGAGAGAAACGCGGCTTCCCGCAATGGCGAACGAAGTGACGATCAACGCCATCGCCACCGCACAGATGATGAAGGCGATGGGGGCCGCCGGGCCCAATCCGGCCGCGACCGCCGCCGGCAACACGAAAATTCCCGCACCAATCGTGGCGTTTATGATGCTGGACGTCAGCGTCGGCACGCCCATGGCCCGGACCAGTTTTTCATCATGCGGCCGGCCAAGGTCGTTTTGCATAATCGCTCAGGCTCTGTCAGCGCCGGCGCGGACGCAACGCGCAAATCTCAGGCAAACCTGACGAATTTGGTTTAGCATTCTCGACCATGCGAACATCTCATCTCGAAGAATTCTACTCGTTCCTCCGATTCCCGAGCGTTTCCACCGACGAACAGTATCGGGGAAAAGTCGCCGAGTGCGCGCAATGGCTGGTGAAAAAACTCGAGAGCATCGGGCTCGAAACGAAACTGGTTCCCACGCCGGGACACCCGGTCGTTTGGGCGAAGAACAAACATCAGCCCGGCCGTCGCAGCGTCATGATCTACGGGCATTACGATGTGCAGCCGCCGGATCCGCTCGAGCTTTGGGAGTCGCCGCCGTTCGAGCCGGTTTTGAAGAACGGTTACGTTTTCGCGCGTGGCGCGACCGACAACAAAGGGCAGATTCTTTCGCACATCCTCGGCGTCCAGGAGGCGATCGAGCAGAACGGCGATCTGCCGGTCAACCTGCATTTCGTCATCGAAGGCGAGGAAGAAATCGGGAGCGGTAATCTTCCGAAATTTCTCTCGGACAATCGCGAGGCGCTGCGGTGCGATGTTGCGGTGGTCTCGGACACCGGGATGGTCGCACGCGGCGTGCCGACGCTGAGCTACGGGTTGCGCGGGGTGACGGCCCTGGAAGTTAAAATCTCCGGCGCGAAAATGGATTTACATTCCGGCGTATTCGGCGGCGCGGTCGCGAATCCCGTCACGGCGCTCGCTCGTTTGCTCGCGACCTTGCACGACCAAAACGGTCACGTCGCCATTAAAGGATTCTACGACACGGTGAAGCCGTTGGAAGATTGGGAGCGCAAAGCGTGGCGCGAACTTCCAATCGATGGAGACAAGGCGATCCTCGCTGAAACCGGCGCGCCCGCGCTCTTTGGTGAAGAGAGTTACAGCACGCTCGAGCGCATTTGGGGCCGGCCGACGGCCGAAATCAATGGCATCGGTGGCGGCTATCAGGGGATGGGAACCAAGACTGTGATTGCGAGTCACGCGATGGCGAAACTGACCTTCCGGCTCGTGCCAAACCAGGAAGGTGATGAAATCCTGGCGCTCGCCGAGCGGCATCTCGAAAAACACCTGCCGCCAGGCGTGACGATGGAGATAACCCGCGGCCACAGCGGACCGTGGTATCTCACCGATCCGCATTCGGATGTGGGACAAGCGGCGCAGCGCGCGTTGCGCGAGGCTTTCGGCAAAGAACCGGCCACGATTCGTGAAGGAGGCAGTATTCCGATCGTGTCGCAATTCCGCAGCATTCTTGGCGTCGAGACGCTCCTGATGGGATTAGCCCTGCCGGATTGCCGAGCTCATTCGCCAAACGAGAATTTTCCTCTCGAAAATCTTGAAGGCGGGATTCGCCTGAACAAAGCCGTCCTCGCCGAACTGGCGAAAAAATAGTTTGGCGTGTCATCCCGAGCGGAGCAAAGCGAAGTCGAGGGACCCCGTCGAACGTCGCGCGAGGCGCCACGGGATTCCTCGACTGCGCTCGGAATGACGGCCAGATGGCGCGTATTGGCCATCGGATTGGCGGCCGTTGCAATCCTGACAAACGTCGCGGTTCGCGCGACCGCCGAAGAATCACTCGGCAACAAGCTCAAGAAAATATTCGCGCCCACGCCCACTCCAACGCCGCGCAAGCACTCGAAGAAAAAAGCGAGCGCGGAGAAATCGCCGACGCCGAAACCAACCGCGACGCCGGCAAAATCGCCTTCCCCCAAAAAAAAGGCGACAACGAGTCCGACTCCAACGGAAAAGTCTGAATCGAGCCCATCCGCTTCGCCCAAAAAAAAGAAATCTTCTCCCAGCCCTTCGCCGGAAACTTCTCCGAGTGGTTCGCCGCGAAAGAAGAAACGAAAAGCTTCCCCTTCGCCAAGCCCGTCTCCGGCGGAATCGCCCGCGCCTTCCGCCAGTCCAAGCGCGAGTCCCGAGGCCAGCGAATCACCGAAACCGTCGCCATCAGAGTCTGCTTCGCCCAAGAAGAAAGGTGCGCCCGCGACTATTTCTTCCAGCCAGATCTCCGGCTTCCAGAAGTATCCCGAAAACGTCCGCAAGATGGTGGAGACGGCCCTCGAACTAACCGCCCGTAATCTCGATTACAAGTATGGCTCGGCCGATCCCACCGCTGGCGGGATGGATTGCTCCGGGTTCGTCTTCTACGTCCTGAGCCAAAACGGCGTCCGGGACGTGCCGCGTGATTCGAGCCAGCAATACGTCTGGCTGCGCAAGGCCGGCACGTTCAAGGCGGTCAATAGCCGCCACGAAGATACTTTCGAACTCGACGATCTCGTGCCCGGCGATCTGCTGTTTTGGACTGGCACTTACACCATCGAGCGCGACCCACCGATCACCCACGCGATGATTTATCTCGGCCGTGAGAAAGGAACGAACCAGCGCATCATGGTCGGCGCGAGCGACGGCCGAACCTATAAAGGTGAGTCGCGTTACGGAGTCAGCGTCTTCGATTTCAAAATCCCGAAGCCCGCGAAAACAGATGAAGGAAGGTTGACTCCAAACTTTATCGGCTACGGGCACGTCCCGGGAATTTAGAGGTTTCTCTTAACAAGGAGCGGCGGTTTGCAACCGCCGCTCCTTGAGGCCTCTATCTCACCGCTCGCTCGGTGAAGCGGACATGACCGGCGTTGGCTGCGGCCTCACCGCATAATTTAGATCACGACGGTGCTTGTACCACGCGCCGGCGACGATGAGCAGCACCAGCACGACTATAAGACGCTGCTCGGCCGGAGTGAGAACGAAAAGACCGAAAAGGCGTTTCATGTTCTGGCGTAGGTAATGGGGTCCTCCATTCCCGCGGCGCGAAATCCATCGAGCCGGAGCCGGCACGAATCGCACTGACCGCAGGCCAGGCCACCGCTGTTTGGATCGTAGCAACTGTGCGTCAGCGAAAAATCGACGCCGAGCTCGACGCCCTTGCGAATGATGTCCGCTTTCGACATCGAGATCAGCGGGGCGTGAATCCGAAAACGGGTCCCGGCGACGCCGGCTTTAGTGGCGACGCCGGCGAGTCGTTCAAAGGCGGAGATGAATTCCGGCCGGCAATCCGGATAGCCGCTGTAATCGATCGCGTTCGCGCCGATGAACATATCCGCTGCGCCGAGGACTTCGCACCAGGCGAGCGCGTAAGAGAGGAAGATGGTGTTGCGCGCGGGGACGTAAGTGATTGGAATTTCGTTCGCCGACTTTACGTCTCGGTTTTTCGGGACCGCAATTTCATCGGTCAACGCTGAGCCGCCGAAGATCCGGAGATCGATCAGCGCAATGCGATGTTCGTTCGCGCCGAGTGATGCGGCCACGCGTCTGGCGGCCTGAAGTTCCAAGTGGTGTCGCTGGCCGTAATCAAAAGAGAGCGCGTGCGGTTCAAAACCGTCGCGGCGGCAGATCGCAAGAGTAGTCGCGGAATCCAACCCACCACTGAGCAGGACTACGGCGCGTTTCATCGCAGGGTAGGGACGGCGCGCTGCGCCGTCCGAGCATTCCTGGCTGCGGATCTCGGACGCCGCAGCGCGGCGTCCCTACCTTGCATCGGGGAATTCGGCGCGAACGGTGAGAGCGATGCCGCCACGGGCGGAAAATTCCGCAGTGACAATCGCTTCGCGCGGCGCACAGGCCCCGACGAAATCATCAAGGATCCTGTTGGTGACAGCTTCGTTGAAGGCGCGCTCGTTTCGGTAGGAAGCCAGGTAGAACTTCAGCGACTTGCTTTCAACGCAGAGTTTTGCGGGAACGTATTCGATGGCGACCTGAGCAAAATCCATCTGGCCGGTGACGGGGCAGAGCGAGGTGAAATCGGCCGTCTCAAAGCGAATGCGATAATTGCGTTTGGCGGGATTTGGAAAAGTTTCGAGCCGTGCGTCCGAGGGCGACGCGGGCAAGCGGGTTTCGCTTTTGCCGAGCAAAGTCAGACTTGTCGTACGTTTCGCCACCGGTTGAATTTATTCGTCATTCCGAGCGCAGTCGAGGAATCCCGTCAATTAACTGGACGCGTTGCTTTGAAGAGATGGCCCGGGGCCAAGCTGAGAGGTGACAAGCCGTGATCTCGACTGCGCTCGGGATGACCTAGTCCGGATGGCGTAACATCGGATCGGCCAAAGCACGCTCGCGATCGCCCGGTTTGTTGTAATTCCAGTACGCGACCTTCAGGCTGCGTTTCATTTTCAGCCTGCTGCCATCCGCGGCGTTCCAGGCTCGAAGCAGCCCGGGAAAATCACGATCGAGGATGAAGTGATCGGTTCCCCCAGCATGTTCTACCGCGACATCGATCTCGCGATCGGTGGACTTGAAAGAAATCTTCGCCGGTTTGAAAACAAAGGAATCCTTCTTCGAGTTGATCGTCGTTCCCGCGAGCTGCACTTCGAACCCTGCTGGCTTCGAAAAATCGATCGTGCGCACCAGCCAGGGAAGCTCGTCGTAAAAATAACCGTTAGTTGGCACGTTGACGTTCTCTTTTCCATCGGCCATCCCGTCCCAATACGTGTGGTATTCGTAAGCGAGCCGCTCGCCGTCTCGCCGCGCTTCCTTGAAGGTGTTGCCGCAACTGTCGTTGCTCGTGACCGAAAACTTGAGGAGCTGGGCGTTATCGACGCGCCAGAAGTTCGAGTGCATCTGCTGGTAAACGTAAAGGCCCGTCGGGACGTGGAGAATCTGGTTCAGCTTCAAGACCGGGATTGCGTCGAGCTGGTTCGGGTTGTCCGGCTTCACGAGCTGCTTCGGATCGAACGGTTCGCGCACCAGAATGTGAAGGACCTCGCAGGCGCGGGGAACACCGTAGCGGGCGATCTGGGCATCGTAGATGTTGAATTCCGCTTTGCCGTCGCCCCAGTAGCTGTTGTTTTGGAGAAGGGCTGGCGTGAACTGCGCCAAGGCGCGCGACGCCGTGATGACTGCCAGGAGAAAGAGCAGGCGAAGCATTCCGCGAAAATATGGCATTCGCGATGGGTGTCGAGCTTCTGCAATTGGGCGTTGGACGTTGGGCGTTGGACGTTGGACGTTTTCGTCAATGGCTATCGATCACGAGCACGAGCATGAACGCGAAGACGGTGCAGCGCTCGCGGGCGTCGCGAATTCGGCGGTGATCGATCTTTTCGGGGTGGACGGGAAGACGGGCGAGGTGCTTTTGGCGATGAACGAACCGCGACCATGGGATGGTTCCGACGAGCGGCTCCACGAGTTGCAGGAGAAATTTAACGCCTACGTTTCGTTCCTTCTGGATGGCGAAATGATTACCGCGCATCCGGAACTGGCCGGCAAAGCGGCTCGCATCGAGCTCCGCTGCGACTACATGCCGGATGAGCGGGCGTTGGGATTACTGAATCTCATTCACGACCAGATCACCCTTCAGGACATCAAGATGGAAGTCGTGGTCGCGCAGAAAGGCTGCGGAGAGGGTTGCGATTGTCACGCTCCCTAACACCCGTCATCCCGAGCGGAGCGAAGCGGAGTCGAGGGAGCCCGTGTTGCCATGAGAAGCACCGCCGTCTTCACGCATTGTTCTTAGGATTGCAGCCGGTCCGCTCACGAATCGATCGACACTCAGCGGGGTCCCTCGACTCCGCATGCGCTCCGCTCGGGATGACCGGCGCGAAGGCGCTCTCTCAGTACTTCAAGAACGAAACAACCGGCGTCCCTTCGAGCTTCTGGCGTCCGTGCAAAAACTCGAGCTCGATCAAAAATTGCGCTTCCAACAAAACGCCGCCGACTTTGCGAATGAGGGTGGCAGCCGACGCGGAGGTTCCACCGGTCGCCAGGAGATCATCGATCAAGACAATCTTCTCCCCACGCTCAATGGCGTCGACGTGCAATTCCATTTCGGCTTCGCCGTATTCGAGGGAGTATTTTGCACTTTCCGTCCGGTAAGGCAGCCGGCCTTTTTTTCGCAGGGGCACGAAGCCAACTCCCAGATCATAGGCGACGGCCGATCCAAAAAGAAACCCGCGGGCATCGATGCCCACGATCTTGTCGATCTCTTGGCCGCGGCACTGCTCGAGGAACGCCTCGATCGCCACACGAAAAAGCTTTCCGTTCCCGAGAATGGGAGTGATGTCCTTAAAAATGATTCCGGGCTTGGGAAAATCCGGCACGTCGCGCACCGCGGCTCGCAGTTTTTCGATCGAATCTGAAGGCATGGCCGGACGCTAGCGGGTCGGTCGGAAACGTCAACGGCCGCCCACACTTCTGGATTTTATCAGGGCGCGCCATTACGCTGGGTTCGTTCGTCACTACTCGCATGAAACCGTTCATTTCCGTCTTCGCCTTCATTGTGGTCCTGGGATTTTCGTCCGGCGCTCGCGCAGCCGAATCGTCCTTGGCCAATCCGTCCGACGCTATTCGCAGCTTCTACCGCTGGTATGTCACGGAGTTGATTGCCAATCGGCAGCCAATGGAAAACCGGAGGGAGTTAAGGCGCTTCGCGACCGAGCGACTTCTCAAGGAAATCGCCCGGATGAAGAAGGGACCGGATGGGCTCGACGGCGATTATTTTGTCGATGCGCAGGATTTCGACAATCTCTGGGCGAAAAACATAACGGTCTCGGATGTGAAAGTCAGTGGAAAGGGCGCTACAGCCGAGGTCTTACTGGCGGGCAAAGGGGAGATGCGCCGCCGGCTCAAGGTATCGCTGGTTGGCGAGGGCGCCGGTTGGAAAATCGACAAGGTCCAGGGACGCGAGTAGACTACGGGACACCCGGGGCGGGATTGCCAAGGAGAGTGGCCCCTTTTACAGTGGCCTCTCTCGATGGATCGCCAACTCCTGATCGCTTCCACGCTTTGTTTTTTTACCGCGCTCCTGCGCACGCTCTTTGCCGTCCGCAAGGGTATCCCGCTCCACGGCCGTTTTAATTTTTTCGCAATCGGTCTCGGTTTCCTTTTTCAAACGGGCTTTCTCTCCATCCGCGGTCATGCTCTGGGGCGGTGTCCGCTGACTAATCTCTTCGAGGTTTTCGTTTTCCTCGCCTGGTCGGTCGCGCTGGTCTATCTCGTGATCGGGCCGGCGTATCGGCTCTCGCTCATGGGAGCCTTCACCGCGCCGCTCGTTTTCCTGATTCAAATTTTTGCGCTTCTGGCGCCGATCGACATTCCGCACCCGGTCCGGCTGCCCGCGGATCCGTGGCTCGAGTTCCACGCCTCGGTCTCAATGATCGCCTATGGCGCCTTCGCCCTCGCCTGCGTGGCCGGCGTTATGTACCTCTTGCAGGAACGGCAACTAAAGACCCATAAGATCCATTCCATTTTCTACCATCTGCCGCCGCTCACGAATCTTTTCTCGGCGTTGACCCGTCTCCTCTGGCTCGGATTCGCCCTTTATACCGCCGGGCTCGTCAGTGGTTTCTTCACGGGTGGTCCTTTGCCGCGTTTGAAGATGACTTGCGCGTTCGTGGTCTGGATTTTCTACGGTACGATCCTCCAGGTCCGGCATTTGCACCGGCTGGCGCCGAGACGCGTCGCCACGCTTTGCATTCTCGCTTTTAGTGCCGCTGTCTCGGTGCTGTGGGCCATCAACTTCGTATCGCAAACTCACCCGACGTGATGAACCTGTTTTGCGTCGGCCTCAGCCATCATACCGCGAACGTCGAAACCCGGGAGCGTTATGCCGGCGTCTGCTCGGAACGAGCGCTGCAGAGTGCCGGTGGGTGCACGGAAGCACTCCTCCTCGCGACCTGTAATCGCGTGGAGTTATATGGCTCCGCGGAACAACCGATCGCAACTGGGGAACTCCTGCGGGTGCTGCAAAAATGCCGTGCGGATGAGGTGGAAAACACGGAGGCCTTTTATCGTTATGATGGCGAAGCGTGTGCCCGTCATCTTTTTCGAGTCGTAGCCGGGCTCGATTCGATGGTGATTGGTGAGACCGAAATACTTGGGCAAGTGAAAAAAGCATATGAAGGCGCGCGCGAATCCGGCAGCGCCGGGCCGTTGTTGCACCGGGTTTTTCAACGTGCCTTTCGGGTGGCGAAGCAAGTCCGCAGCACCACCGACATCACCCGGGGCGCGGTTTCGGTCGGCTCGGTCGCGGTCGAGCTCGCGGTAAAAATCTTTGGCGATTTGCGTGAGCGAAAGGTGCTTATTCTCGGAGCGGGAGAAACGAGCGAACGGACGGTCCGCGCTTTGAATTCGCGAGGCGTTACCGATATTCGCGTGAGCAATCGGTCCCGGGAGCGCGCCGAAAAACTGGCGACGCTGGTCCAGGGTCGGGCTGTTTCGTTCGATCAATGGACAGCGCAATGCGGCGAGATCGACATCCTCATTTCATCGACCTCGGCGGATGAACCTCTGCTCACGCCCGCCCTCCTGGAGCCGATGCTTCGGGTTCGCGCCGACCGGCCCCTCTTCATCATCGATATCGCGGTGCCGCGGGATGTCGCACCGGAGGTGAATGACATGGAGGGCGTTTATCTTTACGACATCGATTCCTTGCAAGCGATCGCCGAGCAATCGCTCGCGATGCGGCGACAGCAATTGGCGGCTGCGGAAAAGATCATTGCCGAACACGTCGAGGATTTCTCAGCGCGTTTAGGCGGAGCAGACACTCGCGCGGCTTCGCTCAGTCCCCGGGCTCTGGCATCCGAATCGTAACGCGCTCCATGAGCGCGAGACTTTCGCAGAAATTGGTTCTGGGTTCGCGCGGCAGCGAACTGGCGCGCCGGCAAACCGCGCTGGTCGAGACGGCTTTCCGCCACGCCTGGCCGGAACTGGAGCTGGTGACGCAAATCATTTCCACGCGCGGCGACCTGCGAACGGTTGAACCGCTCGATCCGCGCGCCGGACGCAAAGGTCTTTTCACCGGCGAAATCGAACGCGCCCTCGCGGCGGATGAAATCGATCTTGCGGTTCACAGCGCAAAGGATTTGCCGAGCGAGATGACACGGGGGTTGGAGCTGGCAGCCGTGCTGCCTCGCGCCCCCGGGGAAGATGTTTTGATCGGCAAGGCATCAACTGAAGCCGGTGGAGCGATCGCGACCGGGAGCGTGCGACGCCGGCATCAGTTGCAATGGAAATACCCCGGAATCGAAGTCGTCGATCTCCGTGGAAATGTGCCGACGCGTTTGCGGAAACTCCTGGAGAGCGACTGGCAGGCGATCGTGCTCGCACGAGCCGGCCTGGAGCGGCTGGGTTACGATTTGAGTACCGGGGTTTTCGATTTCGAAGGCGCAGTTTTGCACGTCCAGCGTCTTTCGGAGATGGATTTCCTGCCTGCGGGCGGACAGGGGATCATCGCTCTGCAAGTTCGGAGCGACGGCGAGAACGCGAAAAAGATTGCGGGCGCGGTCAACGACCGGGAGGCGTTTTGGTGCCTGCGGGCTGAACGCGAATTCCTGCGCCTGCTGCAGGGCGATTGCGGTTCACCTGTCGGAGTGCGCGCGATCATTACCGGTTCAAAGATGACCTTGCGCGCACAGGTTTTTGAACCTCCGCGCATTGAACCCCGCTCGGCCTGCGTGGAAGGTGATGCCGCATCGGCAGACGAATTGGCGAGGGAATTATGGGAGGGGATTAATGGCTGAGAAAATAACTGGGAAATGCTTCCTGGTCGGGGCGGGACCGGGAGACCTCGGATTGCTCACGCTCCGCGCCAAAGAATGCATCCAGGAGGCGGAAGTCATCGTCTACGACTACCTGTGCAATCCGGAAATGCTGCGGTGGGCGGCCGAAAAGGCCGAGCTCATTTTCGCGGGGAAGAGGGCCGGAGCCCACACCCTGACGCAGGATGAAATCAATGCCCTGCTCGTCGAAAAAACCCGCGACGGGAAGCAGGTCGTCCGGTTGAAAGGCGGCGATCCATTTTTGTTTGGGCGCGGCGGAGAAGAAGCGCAGGCCCTCGCGGCGGCGGGATTGCCATTCGTGATTGTTCCCGGAGTGAGCTCGGCAATCGCGGGCCCGGCTTACGCGGGAATTCCGGTTACACATCGGAGCACAAATTCGCACGTGACGTTTTTCACCGGGCATGAAGATCCGGAAAAAATCGAGAGCGCGATCGACTTCGCCGCGCTGGCGAAACTAGGTGGCACCCAGGTGATGTTAATGGGCGTCGAACGCATCGGAGCGATTGCGCGGGAGATGATGGCCAGCGGAATGCGCAAAGATCTGCCGGTAGCTCTGATCCGCTGGGCCACGACGGGGCGGCAGGAGACACTGACTGGAAGTTTGGAGAATATCGCGGAGCGCGTTGCTGCCAAAGGATTCGCCGCGCCGGCGCTGGCGGTTTTCGGCGAGGTCGTGAACCTCCGCGACGAATTGAATTGGTTTGAGGATCGCCCGCTTTCCGGCAAGCGAATCGTTGTGACGCGGACCCGGACCCAGGCCGCCGTCCTGACCGGGCAACTGCGAGGGCTCGGGGCGGATGTGATCGAGCTGCCGACGATTCGGATCGAGCCTCCGACCGACCTGCGCGCGTTTGCGGAACTGGTCCAGGACGCGCACGCCTACGATTGGATCGTCTTCACGAGTCCGAACGGAGTGAACGCGTTCTTCGAGCTCTTCTACAAACTCTATGATGACGCGCGCGAGATCGGGGCGGCGCGGATCGCGGCCATCGGTCCGGCGACGGCGAAACGGGTGAGGGATTTTCACCTCCACGTCGATCTGCAGCCCGAAGAATTCGTAGCCGAATCGCTGGTTCGCGCGTTTCGGAAGGAAGGCGACATCGAGAATTTGCGCATTCTGATTCCGCGGGCGGAGAAGGCGCGGGATTTGCTCCCCAGGGAGCTATCGGCTTTGGGAGCTATTGTGGACGAGGGTTTTGCCTACCGCACGGTGCCCGAGACGCGCGACGATACCGGCGCGCGTCGCCGTTTATTAGAGGAAGGCGCAGATTTGATCACTTTTACCAGTTCATCCACAGTCGAAAACTTCATGGCCCTTGGGTTGCCGTGGCCGGCGAAAATGCAGGTCGCCAGCATCGGGCCCGTCACGTCGCGGACAGCGCGCGACCTCGGACTGGAAGTCTCGGTCGAGGCACGGCGACAGGATATACCGGGACTGGTTGAGGCGATCCGCAAATTCTTCTCCCGGCGATGAATAGCCCGATGGAGATCAAGATCACGGGCGAGTTCGCCTCGGCGATGCAGCAACTGAGCGCGGAAGCGGAGAAGACGTTGCCCGAGAACGGGTGGAATGGCCAGAAAAGCGGGGAGCAATTCGCCCAGATTCTGGAGGAATTCCGGACGGTGAACGGGCGGATGACGGGTTTCGAGAAGGCCGTGCTGGAACGGCTCGAAAAGCTGGAGAACGCCGAGAAGAACGATTTCGCGGAGCAGTTTCGCCGGATGGATGAGAACATGGTGGCGCTGCGAAATACCGAGACGGTGAACCAGCGGCTCTTCGATTCGCTCCATGACGAGCTGATCAAATATCGGGACAATTTTCTGCACGAATCGCTCCAGAAGCCGTTTATCCGCGATCTCGTGACCCTGTTCGACGATCTGAGCGGGCTTTCGTCCCAGCTTCAAAGCGCGGTCGACTCGAGCGAAGGGAAACGCGGCGCGCTCGGGCAATGGCGCGACAATCTGGAGAACGCGATTCATTCGTTGACGGAGATTCTCCACCGAATGGAGGTCAGCGAGATCGAGCCAAAGGAAATGGTCGATCGGGCTTTTCACCGCGTCATAAGTTATGAGCCGGCAGACTACGCCGAAGAAGATGGCCGGATCGTGATGCGGGTGAAACGCGGGTTTCTCTGGCGCGACCAGGTGCTGCGGCCCGAAGAAGTGGTCGCAAAGCGGTTTTCCTAGCGGCCAGGGCGGGCTCCGCGCTCCCCGTAAAAATACGGAGATTTGCCCTCAGGCGGGGGCATGGAAATTGCACTTACGCTGGGTGTTCAGCCCGGGCTTCTCCTTATGCCGAAAATGACTCAACCCATGACGCGACGAAAAGTCGTCGGAATCGATCTCGGAACGACCTTCTGCGCGATGGCACACATCGATCCCTACGGGAAACCGCAGATTATCCCGAACGGGGAGAGCGAACGACTCACTCCCTCGGTGATTCTGTTCGATGGCGCGAGCGTCATTGTCGGCACGCTGGCCAAAAATAACTCCGTCGCGGAAGCCGAGCGAATCGTGGATTTCGTGAAGCGGGAGATAGGGAAGCCGAAGGAGCAGTTCCAGCGGGAATTCAATGGGAAAATCTATTCGGCAGAGGAGCTTTCGGCGCTGATTCTGCGCAAGCTCAAGGCGGACGCAGAAAAGTATCTCAAGGAACCGGTGACCGATGCGGTCATCACGGTGCCGGCTTATTTCAACGATGCAGAGCGCACGGCGACCATCACGGCGGGGCAGCTGGCCGGCTTGAATGTTCTTCAAATTATCAACGAACCGACGGCGGCCGCGGTGGCGTATGGCCTCGACAAGCTCAACGAAGATCAGACCGTTTTCGTGTTCGACCTTGGCGGCGGCACGTTTGACGTCACTATCATGCGAATCGAGGGACAAGGCATTCACATGCTGGGAACGAATGGCGACCACCGGCTCGGTGGCAAGGACTGGGATGACGTGATCGTGAACCACGTCGCGGAGGAGTTCGATCGCGCGCATGGCGAAAACCCGCTGCTCGATTTGCAAAGTTACCAGGATCTCCAAAGCCGCGCGCTCGCTGCGAAGATCCAGCTGTCCAGCCGCCCGCGCACCGCGATTGTCCACAGTCACAACGGGAAGAGCGTGAAGGTCGAGCTGACCCGCGAAGAATTTGAATTGAAGACGCGGCACCTTGTGGAGAAGTGCAAGACGATTTGCGAGATGGTCCTGCAGGAAGCGCGGATGGAGTGGAGCGACATCAACAAAGTGTTGCTCGTTGGCGGAATGACGCGGATGCCGATGGTGCGCGAAATGGTCGCAGGCCTTTCGTCGGTTCCGCTCGTCGACGACGTCAATCCCGATGAAGCGGTAGCGGTCGGTGCGGCGATTCAGGGAATTCTATCCCTCCTCCGCGAGGAGGAAACGACCGGCGAAAAGACCCTTTCGGAAGATACCCGGCGGCAATTTTCATCGCGCGAAGGCGGCCTCATTCAGGTGACTAACATCACTTCGCACACGCTGGGCGTGGTGCTTTGGGACGAAGCGCACCTTGAGGAATACGTTTTCCCAATGATCCGAAAAATGACCGCGATCCCGGCAACGGCGCGGAATTCATTCGGCACGGCGAGCGCAAATATGCAGCGCGCGGTGGTCCGGATCGTCGAGGGCGAAAGTACGCTGCCGGCCGAGTGCACGCCGCTGGGCCTCTGCGATGTGGAGCTGCCCGCATTCCTGCCGAAAGGTTCTCCCGTCGAGCTGACTTACGAATACAACGCCAACCAGGTGCTCGAAGTGGCCGTCAACGCTTCCGGGAACCAGGCCAAGGTGAGGATCGAGCGAAACACAGGTCTCGCGCCGGATGAAGTCGAGCGCGCGACTGCGGGCCTGGGCACCATCGCGGTGGTGTAACATGATGCAATTGGAGGGAAGCTTTCCCGTTCCGCTTCCGGACGATCCTTACAAGTGGGACGGCTGGAGCAAATACAAGTCGCCGAATTTTTACGAACGGCTCTGCCTCGATCCGCGCGCGAATCCGAGCAACGAGTTGATCGAGCAGCATTGCCGCGAGCTCATGCGGTGGTGGCAAAAGAAGCTCCCGCTCAAGAACCAGCCCAGCAATCCGCTGGCCCAGATTTTGCGGCCGGGACTCGACGAATCGTCGCGGTACCTGACGGAGGCCCGGGTGGAATTGCTCGACCCCGCCCGCCGCCAGCAACTCGACTCGGAATTAGCCGCGCAAGCGACCGAGCAGGCGAGCATCGAATTTCACAAGTATCTGACCTTCGCGCTGGCCGACGGTTTCCTCACGGCGGAGGAAGAGAAAAGCCTGCTCCGGTTCGGAGCCGAACACGGCCTGAGCGAAGAGCAAATCGCAACCTACATCGAGGTCGAGTTGACCGACTGTGGCGCGCAGCGGGTGGCTGCGGCTGCCCCAGCTGCTCCTCCGGAGACGCGGGCATCCCGGCTGCGTCGCCAGAAGTCGCTCGACCCGAAGGAGGATTTCATGCGCATGCTCCGCCTCAGCGGTCTCGACACCGACGGCATGGCGGACGACACGCGGGACGCGTTCGTGAACATGGCGGAGAACCTCGGTATCGAGCCCGGTGACGCCGAGGAGCTGGTTGATGTTTATCTCCAGGAAGCTGACAAGATGTCGGAACCCGAAGCGGTGGTTGCGCCGCGGGTGACCGTCGTTCCGCAACCGGCCAAGCCCGCGCTTAATGGACACGCGGTGGCGATGCCCGTGCCAGCCACTGCGCCAAACGAGGACTCAGATCGTCAGCGATTTGCAAACTACGTAAACTCGTTCGGAAGCCAGATGCTTTTTGTTCCTTCCGCCGAATTTGTCATGGGCAGCGATGCGCCCGATGCGGGCCCGACGGAGCGGCCGGTGACCAAAGTGACGCTCAGCCGCTTTTACATGTCGCGCCATCTCGTCACGAACGCCGAATTCGAACAGTTCGACCCGAGCCATGGCCGCAAGCGCGCGCCGGGCGCTGGCGATTGCCATCCAGTCGTCTACGTGAGCAGCCTGGAGGCGATCAAGTACTGCCAGTCGCTGTCGGCCCGCGAGCGGAAGAAATACCGGCTGCCCACGGAAGCGGAATGGGAGTATGCCGCCCGCGGCACCGACGGGCGCAAATACCCATGGGGGAATCACGAACATCGCGGCGACCTTGCGAATTTCGCTGACCGGAACACGGTCTTCGCCTGGAGCGATCGCGAGATCGACGATGGCTATCCGGAAAGCTCGCCCGTCGGAGCGTTTCCGTTTGGCGCGAGCCCATTCGGTATCGAAGACATGTCCGGGAATGTCTGGGAATGGTGCCTGGATTATTTCGAGGCGTACCGGGGCGTCGCGAAGGTAAATCCGCGCGGCCCGACGGCGGGATCAAAGCGAGTTTGTCGTGGCGGGAGTTGGAAGTCCCGGTTCAACAGCTTGCGAGCGACGACTCGCAATTCGAACGTGCCGAATTATTCCTGTAACGATCTGGGGTTCAGGATCGTGTGCGAGTGCGAATAGCTTCGCGCTTTCGTTCTGTCATCCCGAGGCGCGCAGACGGCGAGGGACCTCCCAGGCGGTCAATCGCTTCCGCGAAAAGTGGAAGCGTCCTCTCGGAACCCGCCTGAAATTTCTCGTGTGTCGTAAACTGCGGTTGCGAGGTCCCTCGGCGCGCTTCGCCAGCCTCGGGATGACACCTTTTCGCAAAAACAAAAAGGCGATCGCCGTGGCGACCGCCTCTGAAACTTGTTGGCGATAAAATCGCTCTAGGAAGGATTGAAGCGGAACTTCGTCCGCCCGCGCTTGGCGTTGGCCTTGGCTTTGCGGCGGCTCTTTTGGTTCGGGGTCTCGAACGCCCGCAGGCGTCGGACTTCCTCCAAAATTCCCTCCGCATCCAGCTTGTTCTTCAAGCGTTTGAGCGCCCGGTCAACCGGTTCACCTTTACGAACAATCACTTCAGGCATGTGTCTTCCTCGTTTCTAAAAAATGTCCGGTTCCGAACCGGTGCAGGCGAGACTACTCGGGCGGCTGCGAGGCGTCAACTCCTGTGAATAACTTTCGCCAAATAGTTCGAACCGACCGGCTCGCCAACTATAACAAGCCCTTTTCCATGCCTTATCTAACTCGTTCGGCCCGTTGCGGCTGCGGCTTTTTCCGATATTTCCCTCCGCAGGCTGGAGGCGCTGCCTCCCCGGGCCCGCGTCCACCAAAGAACGATCGGCGAAGCGATGAAAATGGACGAATAGGTCCCAACCACGACGCCGATGATGATGGCCAGCGCAAAGTCGCGCAGGACGGAGCCGCCAAAGAAGAAGAGGCAGAGGATTGGAATCAACGTGACGGTACTGGTGAGAATCGTCCGGCTCAACGTTTGGTTGATGCTGTCGTTCATGATCTGCTCGATCGACCCGCGCTTGCTGCTGGCCAGACCTTCCCGGATTCGATCGTAGACGACGATCGTATCGTTGATGGAATAGCCGGCGATTGTCAGGACCGCGCCCACCATCGTCAGGCTCAACTCCCGGCCGAGCAGAGAGAAAACTCCGACCGTTATGATCACGTCATGGAGCAAGGCGACAATCGCGCCGACGGCGAACGACAATTCGAACCGGAAGGTCACGAAAATCAGGATTCCGAGTATTCCCAGCCCCAGCGCGATGAGCGAATTCTTCGCCAGCTCGCCGCCAACTAGGGCGCCGACGCGATCGGATCCCTCGACATGGAACTGCGAATCGGGCATGGCCTGCGGGAGCTTCTCTTTCACGGCGTCGCTCGTGTGCAGGGGCGTGCGAACCGTGATGTAGTATTTGCCACCCTGGGCGGATTCCTGGATCGTCGCATCCGCGATACTCATCGTGGTGAGGACCTGGCGCACCTGGCCGACGTCAATGACCTTCGGCGAGCTCAAAGTCAGCAGGTCACCGCCCTTGAAATCAACGCCGAAATTCCTTTCGCCCTTCAGGTAGAACGAGGTTGCGCCGGCGAGAATCAGGGCGAGCGAGCAGAGCACCGCGAGCAATCCTTTCCCGAGGAAATTGATGTGCTGCGATGAGATCAGGTGCAGCATTCTGATTTTCTTTACCCGGCCGCTGTCAACGAACCAGCCAAAGGCATTTCGCCCCACGATGAGGGCGGTGAAGAGCGACGCCAGAATGCCGAGGGTCAGCGCAATGGCGAAGCCGCGGACGGGCCCGGTGGCCTTCCAGAACAGGATCGTCGCCGTGATCAGCGTCGTAACGTTCGCGTCAAAGATTGAGCTGAACGCCTTTTGATAGGCGGCCTGGATGGCGGTCTGGAGCGATTTACCAAGTGCCAGCTCCTCTCGCAATCGCTCGTAGATCAGCACACTCGCGTCCACGGCCAGGCCGATGGTGAGAATAATGCCCGCGATGCCGGGAAGCGTGAGGACCACGCCGCCCGGGATGAGCTGGAACGAGCCAATGAGAAGGACAATGTTGATGAGCAGGGCAACGCAGGCGATCAGGCCGGCGAAACGGTAATAGAGGAGAACGCAGACCAGCGTGATCGCGAGTCCGACGAGACCGGCCATGATGCTGGCGCGGATCGAATCGAGGCCGAGGGTGGGGGAGACGCTGCGTTCCTCCTCGATACTCACCGGAGTCTGGAGCGGGTTTTCGAGGACGCTCGCCAGGCCGCGTGCTTCCTGTTCGGTGAAGCGGCCGGTGATCTGGGCGTTGCCGCCATAAATCGCGTCGCGAATTACCGGCGCCGACTGGACCACGCCGTCCAGGACGATCGCGAAGCGGAAGCCCTTCGATTTCTCGGTAATATCGCCAAAAATCTTCGCCCCTTCGCTGTCAAAACGCAGTTGCACGCCCCAGCCTTCGTTGCCGAAATAGGCGTTCGATCCGCTCACGTGTTCTCCGCCCAGATCCGCTTTCTTCTTCACGAGAAGCCGCTCTGTTTGCTGTTTCTTATCGTTGTCAGCCCGCTCGGCGTGGGTCTCGATCCGGTATTCCGGCGGGATCACCTCGGTCCCGGCATCGATCGCGCGCAGCCGGTCGCCGTTATCCGGATAGACCATCCGGAACTCTAGTTTGGCCACCTTTGAAAGTTGTTGGCGCGCCTCCTGGATTTTTTCGGTGCTCAGTCCGGGGATCTGAACCAGGATCCGGTCCTTGCCCACCGGGCTGATGATTGGTTCGGCCGCGCCGAAGTAGTCGACGCGTTTGCGGATCACTTCGACGGCCTGATCGAGCATCGACGGTGTGATCTCCTTGTCGGTCTGCTGCAATTTGATCAGGAATGATGTGCCGCCCTTGATGTCGAGACCGAGCTGGATCTTCTTGTCCGGCGGGTAGATCATCACCACGCTGAGCGCGACCGCGATAACGACGAGGGCCAGCGCCAGAACGCGCTTCCGTGTCCCGTAATCAGTGGCGAAATACCAGCAGAAAAGGGCGAGCCACACGAGCTCGACGAAGAACATGGAAACGGGACTCATTTCTTTTCTCGGGAGCGTTGAAAGTTAGGACTGCGAGGGGCCGTTCGTCTTCACGACATTGGTGACGGCGGTCTTTTCCATTTCCAATTTCACGTTGTCAGCGACCTTCACGATCACCGTTGTTTCCTTCACGTTGGAAATGAGGCCGTGAATACCGGAGGAGGTGACGACGCGATCGCCGGTCTTCAAGGCGGAAACCAAACGGGCCTGCTCCTTTTGCCGGCGCATCTGGGGACGAATCATCACGTAATACATGATGACGATGAGGAAAACGAACGGGAGCATTCCCAGAAGGCCTGAGCCTGCGCCGCTCGGGGAGGCGGCAGGCGTTTGAGCGAGAAAAAGAAAAAGCATGGCAATAGGGTTGTGAGTTCGTGGCTTTGGCAGGTGGTCGCGCCCAAAGCCGGACGAGCGGTCTCTTATTGAGCACGGGGTCGCCTAAATTGCAAGGTGCGGAACGCAGCTTTCAGTAGGTGGATCGCGCGCTCCGTCGCGCAATGTCTTATTGGCGGCTTTGCCGCGACTGATTTGGCATCGAGCGGCGGAGCGCTCGGTCCACCTATTTCAGCTCGCCCCAACACGGCTCCTCGAGTTGCACGGCGGGATCGTCGATCTCGCTGCGGTTTGTCTTCTCGAATTGATCGGAGACGTCGGTCCAGGCGCGGAGGCGCAAGGTCACGTGGTCGCCCGGACGCAAACGCGCCGCGACGGTCAGGACATTGTCGCGCATGCTTTCGGCATAAACGAAGGCTTCCATCCCAGGAGTTTCGTCGCGGCCCTCGACGGTCAGATCGGTCAGGTGCAGCGCGAGAATGTGGTCCTTGTAGGGAACGGAGCCGGGGCGCGGGACATTTGAGATGGCTTCAACGGTTCCGCTGGCGGTGACCGGCTCGCCCGGCTTCGGCACGAAGAATTTCGCCGGCACTGGCTGCCCGAGTTTCATCGAAAGCATCTTCCAATCTCCGAACGCCAGCTCGCGCGCGGCAAATTCCCAGATCACCAGTTTCTTGCCGGCCAGTCGGTCACGGCCGCGGGCCAGCTCGCGGCTCAGAATTTCGCGCGTCGCGAAGGCCGCGTCACTGTTCCGCAGGATGCAATCGAGCGGGCGCCCGAGGGCGCGGCTGAGATGCTCGGCGAGCCCGGCGGATTCGCCCCAGTCGAGAGCGGCCAGCGAAAAAATATTCGAGAAGCTGTCGCCGAGCAGTAAAATCTGCGCGTCTTTCGATGCCCGCCACGGCATGTTTTCCGCCATGACTTCATGAATCGTCACCGTTTGCGTCGGATAGGTGTGAGCCGATTCCGGCAGCTTCAGCATTCGGGCAATGTCGCCGACGCCGGCGACGGCCCGCTCATGAAGTGGGAGCGGCGTCGAACGTGGCCCAGGCGCCTCAATGAAACCCGCAAGATTCTCCGCAACCAACTCCATCGCCTCCGGACGCCAGTGCGTGTCGGTCTCCAGGTAAAGCGGCTCGTTTCCGACCTCGGTTTTGCGTTGCGCCAACAACGAGCCGGGATCGAAAATGCGCACGCCAGCCTTCTCCAGTCGCGCTTTGAATTCATCGAAGGACGGATTTTGGAGAACGCCGTTCTGTGCGGCCCGCGTCGACAGTTTGTCGGGTTCGACGCCAGGCTTCATCGGAACCGGCATGGCAATGAGCTCGATGCCGCGCCCCGCGAGTTGGTCGCGAAAATCGACGATCGCCTTCAGCGGATCTGGTTGCACCTCCGCGGCGCGGGCGCGGTGGGTCGCAATCTTCGGATCGAGGAACGGAGGCCCGGTGACGTAGTCGACGTCGGGCCTGTAGAAGAGCCAGTGATCGCTCCCGAGGTAGACCTGCTCATTGCCCGCACCAAGTTTTGTGGTGAGGAACGATTGAACGCGCGGCAGGAGCCATTCGGAAACCACCGATTCAGTTTCAAGTTCTTTTTCGGCGGCCTTCAACTCCGCTGCGCGAGGGAGGAGGTGCCATAAATCCCTGGCGCCGCGGACCGCGCGGATCTTCTTCCAGGCCGGATATGCATTGTAGAGATTGAAGGTCCCGAGCCGCTGTTCCATCTGCGGTGTCCGCATCTCATAGGCAAACTGGATGGTCGGGACGGTCAGAATCGTAAAAAGGAAGAGCAGAACGAGAAGCAGGCGCGAGCCGCCTGCGAAAGCGGAGTTCTTGAGCGCCAGCTCCGCTTCCTTTTCGCGCGAAACTTTTCGGTGCGTTTCCGGCGTCGGCTCGCTGTAGCGCGGGAGCGAATGCGTCGGCTTAAGCGGCGTGTCGCCGCCGACTGGGAGATTACGTTCCTCAACCACGATTCAGTTCCTTAAGTCGCAAGGCGCGGGAGCGAAGATGCCGGGGTAGCGCGTGCGTCTCGCGCGTTGGTTTCGGCGTCTCGCCGAAACAATCTTTCGGGAAGTTGACGACGGCGGGGACGCCGTCGCCAACGGGCGAGACGCCCGCGCTCCCCAGAGCAGACCCAGCGGCGCGTAAGATGATTCGTTCGTTAGGCCTCATTAGAAGATGAAATAGATAAACGGGTTATATTCCTGGGTGGCCAACACGACCAACGCCAGCCAACCGAGCGCGAAGCAGAGGGCCGTTTTGGGAAGCGTCATGCGCTGGGTCCAATCCCACGTTTGTTTTCCGGCCCAGACCACCAGCGCCGCGGTGGCGATGGAGAGCAGGTAATACGGTTTGTAAAGAATCCCGCCCAGCAGCGCGGCGCCGGGAAGGGCGTGGCCCAAACCGAACATGCTCGCGAAATAGGCGAGGGCGCGCGGCAAGTCCGCCGCGCGAAAGAAAACCCAGCCGAGCAGGACGATTAAGAACGTGAATGCGATTCGAAGCGGACGCGGCAGGTTATGATAAAAGCCTTCGCGTCCCTGGCTCCGCTCGAACGCGAGCATCCCGCCGTGCAATCCACCCCAGATGACAAAATTCCACGATGCGCCATGCCAAAGCCCACCGAGCAACATCGTGAGAACGAGATTAAAGTAGGTGCGGCGGGTTCCTCGGCGATTGCCGCCGAGCGGGACATAAAGATATTCCCGCAGCCAGGTGGAAAGGGAGATGTGCCAGCGCCGCCAGAAATCGGTGATCGATTCCGAGCGATAGGGTGAATCGAAGTTCTTCGCGAAGACGAACCCGAACATCAGGCCGAGACCGATCGCCATGTCGGAGTAACCGCTGAAATCGAAGTAAATCTGGAAGGCGTAGCCGATCGAGCCGAACCAGGCATCGAGTGTGCCGACCGAGCCCGCGTTGAAGGCGACGTCGGCAATTTTCCCGCACGGGTTCGCGAGCAGAATTTTCTTGGCGAGCCCGAGCATGAAGAACGCGACGCCGCGCGCAAATTTGTCCGAGGTGAGCCGGCGATATTTGAGTTGCTCGGCGAGAAAAGAAAATTTGAGGATCGGCCCGGCGACAAGGTGCGGGAACATCGAGACGAAGCAGGAGAAATCGATGAAGTTCGACATCGCCTCGGCTTCGCCGCGATAAACGTCGATCGTATAGCTGAGCGCCTGGAAAGTGTAGAAACTGATTCCGAGCGGCAGGACGACGCGGAAAAATGTATCGAACTGCGCGTGCTGAAGTCCGAGGGCCTGGACGAGGCTGTTGTAACTCTCGGTCCCGAAATTGAAGTATTTGAAGAAGCCGAGGGTTGCGAGATTGAGGAGGACGGAGATGAGAATGGCGCGACGCTGGGTGCGCGTGCGCGGCCCGCGATGCGGCAATTGTGTCACCGGCTGGCGCAGCACGCGCCAGAAAAGCCAGGTGTCGTGCGCGATGATCAGGCTCACGAGCCAGTCGACGAACGTGGTCGCGAACATGAGCGGCATGAACCGCGGCTCGGCCCAACCGTAGAAAGTGTAGCCCGTCAGGATGAGCCAGCCGTTGCGCCAGCGCTGCGGGGCGCGGCCCAGCGCGTAATAGCCGAGCAGCGCGAGCGGCAGGAAATAATAAACAAAAATGTGAGAGCTAAAAACCACGGAGGGTGGATCGCGCGCTCCGCCGCGCGATGGCAAAAGTGGCCCCGAAAGCGTTCGGAGCGTTGAAAAAAAACATCGAGCGGCGGAGCGCTCGATCCACCTTCGCGATAAGGCGCGTCCGTAAGGCGTAGGTCATGTTGCTCTGATACGATGCGGGCGCCGGCCACTGCGAACAAAAACAGCGAGCGCAGTTGAAAGAATGCGTATTAGCGTTACCGGCTTTCAACTCCAATGAGATTTTTCTGGACGCTTTTGTTGGTGACCGCGCTGGCGGGTTCTTTACCGGCCCAAACTCCGCTCTCCGAGGCTCAACAGAGGTTTGCGACCGAGTTGGCGACGATTTTTCAGAATCTCGAAAAGAAAAACGTAGCGGCCGGGGAGGGCGTGGACGGCTGGTTGTTCTTTGGCGGTGAGTTGCGGCTGCTTTCGCTCGGCCGTTTCTGGGGCAGCGACGCCGCCAGGGTCAGCCGCGCTCATAAGTCAGACCTGGCCGATCCGATTCCCGCGATTCTTGATTTTCAGCAGCAACTAAAGGGGCGCGGGATCGAGCTGCTCGTCGTGCCGGTGCCCCCGAAAGCTGCGATTTATCCGGAGAAAATTGTTCCCGGCTTCGATGTTCGGGCCGCCGATCCCGCGCCAACGCTCCACCGCTTTTACGAGGAACTGCGCACCGCGGGTGTCGACGTTCTCGATCTGAGCGCGCTCTTCATCCAAAACCGCGAGAACCCGCGCGGCACCGTCTTTTGCAGGACCGACAGCCACTGGTCAGGCATCGGATGCGTCCTGGCCGCGCAGGCGATCGCGGAAAAGGTCCGGCCAAAACTGACAGGCGGAGCAGCTCCGAAGGAATACGCGTCGGAATGGAAGGAGGCCCAGATTTCCGGCGATCTCGACGGCCTGCTCTCTCGGGATCAACACAAGCCGGGTGCGGAAAAGATTGCCGTCCAGACGGTGAGCGAGAAAGGAAATGGCGCCGCGGTCGGGCCGGACGCGAACAGTCCGCTTCTTCTTCTGGGTGATAGCCACACGCTGGTTTATCATGATTTTCTGGCCGAGCGCGCCGGCCTGGTGGACCAGCTCGCCTTGCAACTCGGTTTCGCGCCGGATTTGATCGGAACGCGCGGTTCTGGAGCGACGCCGGTGCGGCTCAATCTGTATCGTCGCAGCGTGAAGGATGCCGGATATCTCTCGAAAAAGAAAGTCATCGTCTGGTGTTTTGCGGCGCGCGAGTTCACGGAAGCAACCGAAGGCTGGGCCAAGGCGCCCGTGGCAAAGTAATTTTCGAGGAGCGGCGGTTTACAAATCGCCGCTCCTTGATTCTCTTGACGCAAGCGGCAATCCGCTGGAAAGCGATTGCCGTGTTCTCATGATCGCCCCCAAGGAAATCTTCAGCTGGTTAATCGCGCTTGCACTGACGGCGTCGGGCCTTCGCGCGCAACAACCGCTGGCCGCGCCGGACGAGGGCGTGAACGTCCTGATCCTCGGCGATTCGCTGGCGCTCTGCGGATTCGGGAAACGTCTTGACGAAAGAGTTCGGGAAAGCCCGCTCACAAAAGCCACCTTCACCTACCTCGCCTGCGGCACGAACCCGCTGAGCTGGCTGAAGGATAGACCATATGCCCACATCCAGACGCATTGTGGCTTCGTCAGCATGGAGTCCCTCGGTGGCGGCATGATGAGGGAAGTGAACGATGTCTATGGTCAAACACGCGGGCACGTCCCCGGCTCGCATCCGGTGCCGAAGCTCGAGGACCTGCTCGTCAGGCTCCAGCCCGACATTCTCATCATGCAGACCGGCACCAACCTTTTCGATTTGTTCCCGGATAAGAAAAGCGTGAATCCGAACCGGCATGGTCCCGCCCTGCGCAGTTATCTCGTGCCGTTCATCACCAAAGCGGTGCGAACTCCCTCGAACCTGCGCAAGATCTATTGGGTCGCCTCGCCCACCTCCGGCCGCGTCTCGAAGGAAATTCAGGATTTCGTGCTCCAGCAAACGCGCTCCGATATTGGCTATGTCGCCAATGTCATCGATAGCCGCACGCTCGTTTCCTACCCGTATCATCACATGGAACCGGACAAGGAACATTTTCTCGGCGCCGACATGGACCAATGGGCGGACAAGGTGTTCGACATCGTCGAGAGCGATCTTTCTTCGCAGCCGATCGCGTCGCTCAAACCGCTGGCGCAGACCGACGTCGCGCAGATGCCGGTGACCGAGGCGACACCGCCAGCCGAAAAACCGAAAGAGCAAATGCTCCAGGTGAAAGCGAAGCTCATCTCGAAGACGCAGCCGGTTCCCGTGAAAGAATTTCTGCCGTATCAGGAATTCCTGGTTGGCTACGTTTATGAGGTCACCCGAGTCATCGCGGGCGAATATTCAGAGAAGCAAATTCTCGTGATGCACCCGGCTTATATCAATCTCGAGGAGCAGCGGCTGGGACGCTATCGCATCGGCCGGACTTATCGGCTTCAATTGCACGAGCTGGAAAACACTGTTTGGAAAACCGTGAAGTCGAAGGATGATTCTGGCTTGATCAATCTTCAGCCTTACATCCGCGTGCAGGATGAAGTGAGACATCCCGATCATGCCCATTAAAAAAGATTGGTCGAGATTGCTCCAGCCGGTTCTCCTCCCGCTGGCCTTTGTTGTCGGCATCGGCAGTTTTATTCTCGTGGCCGACGGGAAGACGAAGAAGACGCCATCTAAACCGGCGCCGGACGCGCCGCCGCCCAGCATCCTGATGATCGGAGATTCGCTGTCGTGTGGGAAATTCGGCGAAGCGATCCAGATGCACCTGGCGTTGAGACACCGCGTCTCTGCCTATGCCTCGTGCGGGTCGTCGCCCGAGCATTGGCTGGCGGGCGAGCCCGACTTCGTGACCAAATGCGGTTATCGCCAGCGGACCAGCGATTCCGATATTTTCACGGATTGGGTGAATGGGCATGCGCCTCGGCCGACCCGGACCCCCAAACTGGCGGACCTGATCCGAAAACATAAACCGACCATGGTGGTCGTTCAGCTCGGCACCAATTGGATGGATCGCAATCTGAGTGACGATCAGATGAACAATTACCTGGGGCGTTTCGTGGACGAAGCGCGGCGGAGCGGCACGGTCGAGAAGATCGTCTGGATCGCGCCACCCGATTCCGCGCGGCTCCGGAAAACGCAGGGCAGGGTGCATCAAATCCTGCGGCGCGCGGCGACGCGGAAAAACTTCGACATCATCGATTCCCGGAACGTGACCCATTACGTCACGGGCAAGACCGGCGGCGACGGAATTCATTATAATAGTGAGTCGTCGGAAGCCTGGGCGCGCGCCATCCAGCGGGATTTGGATGCGAAACTGGCGGTTGGCGTGCGCGAGAAAAAATTCAGTCAGCTCAAGCGCGACGAGACCGCGGGGAACTGATCACCCACGGGACACGTTGTAGCCGGGGTCGGTGACCCCGGCCGAATCGCCCCAGCCAACGGCCGGGATCACCGATCCCGGCTACAATACTTCGCTGCGGACGCGGTAGTCGCCGACGAACTGCGCCCGGAAAGAGCCGAAGCTTCCGTCCTCAATCGCCTGGCGCGCCCTCTTCATGAGGTCGAGGTAGAAATGCAGGTTGTGGATGCTGAGAAGGCGCAACCCGAGGATCTCTTCCGACTTGAGGAGATGGCGGATGTAGGCGCGCGAATAACCGTTGCACGCTTCGCAGGTGCAGCCTTCTTCCACGGGCCCGGTCTGAGACGTGAATTCCGCGTTTTTCAAAATCAAACTTCCCGCCGCGGTATACGCCGTCCCGGTCCGCGCCACCCGTGTCGGGAGCACGCAATCGAACATGTCGATCCCGCGCGCGATCAGCTCGATGAGCTGGGGCGGCGTGCCGAGTCCCATCGCATACCGCGGTTTGTTCTCCGGCAAATGCGGCTCACTCCATTCGATCGCCTGCATCATCTCCGGCTCCGGCTCACCGACGCTCACCCCGCCGATCGCGTATCCGTCAAAGTCCATTGCCGCCAGCGTCTGCGCGCTCGACCGCCGCAAATCCTCAAACGTTGCCCCTTGCACGATCCCGAAAACCATCTGCGCCGATCCCTCTTCCGTTCGATGTGGGACGTTGGACGTTGGACGCTCGCCACGGCGGAGCCCGTCCAGGGCAGAGGCGGGTTGGACGTTTTCTTCCTTCTTCCGCTCCGTCGCCTCCTTACACCTTCGCGCCCACCGATGCGTCATCTCCAGGCTGCGCGCCGCGTAATCGTATTCGCACGGCCACGGCGGGCATTCATCGAGCACCATCGCGATGTCGCTGCCGAGCATGGCCTGGATCTCCATCGCGATCTCCGGCGAAATGAAAGCCGCCGATCCGTCGATATGATTTTGAAAATGAGCGCCCTCTTCCGTGATTTTGCGCAATTTCGCGAGCGAAAAAATCTGGTAGCCGCCGCTGTCGGTCAGGATGGGCCCGTCCCAGTTCATGAAGCGATGCAATCCGTCAAACTTCCGGATCACCTCGAGCCCCGGCCTAACGAACAGATGATAGGTGTTCCCCAGAACGATCTGCGCCTCGAGCTCATGCAGCTCGCGGGAGCTGACCGCTTTCACGCTGCCCTGAGTTCCCACCGGCATGTAGGCCGGCGTCTCGATGACGCCGTGCGGCGTCGTCACTCGCCCGCGCCGCGCCTTCGAGGAAGGATCTTTGCCGATCAGTTCGAACATATCGCGCGGCAGCTTGCGGACGACGGTGGCTGATCGCAAGCGGACAATGTGTTACGGTCGATCGAACCATGCGCCCGTTTGCGAGCACCTTTGGGCCCGAGCTCGATGGCCCCAAGCCCAACCAATTTCTCGCCCCTCCAATTGACAGCCTATGGGGCAGTGTCCTGGATTTCGCCGCCCAAATTCGGAAGAGCGATTTCATGGTTGAGATGAATCGGCACCTCCACGGGCCTCACCGGCAGGGCTCATCGGCGATCTCGATGGTGCGATGCTTTATCGCCTGACCCGCTGGCAGCGACCAATGGTAATCGTCGAGTCTGGTGGCTATCTCGGCATGTCTTCGGCTTTCATTCTCAAAGCCCTGGCGGACGAAGACCTGACGCAAGCAAAACTGTACAGCCTGGAGGGGATTGCGATCACGGAGGGCTGATTCCGAGCGAATTGCGGCCCCAATTCGTCCCCGTGCAAGGGAAGGTCGAGGAGATTATCAAGCGCAATGGATTGCCGGCGGCGATCGATATGTTCTTGCACGACAGTTCCCACCGCTATTGCCATATGCAGTGGGAGTTTCGGCAATTCTGGAAACGGCTCCGCGACCGGGGACTGCTTGTCTCGCACGATGTCCATGTAAATGCGGCCTTTGCCGAGTTTGTGGCGAAAACCCACGTCCGCGACATCAAGGGGGAGTTGGACGCGTCCCGCACCTCCCGCCATGAATGGGGGCGCTGGGGGTATCTGGGTTTCATTATTAAAAAGAACAGCTAGGCGACCCACGCTGTGGCTTCTGTGTTATCTAGAGCGATGTCGGAGCCGGTCCTCAATTCCATTGCCAGCGCGAGCGAGCTCGTGGTGCGGTTCGGGAATCAGGTTGTGCTCGATCGGGCGACGGCGACGATTCTCGAGGGAGAACGGGTGGGACTGGTGGGTCGAAACGGTTCCGGGAAATCGACGTTCCTCCAGATTGCGGCGGGCGTGATGCAGCCCGACGCGGGCGAGTTCAACCAACGGCGCGATCTCGTTGTCGGTTACATGCCGCAGATGTTCGAGCTGGATGAGAAAGCAACGGTGCACGCCAACATTCTCGCCGGCGCCCAAGGCGTGCTCGATTTGATCGCCGAATACGAGACCGCGCCTGCGGAAAGCGCGCGGAGCGGAATCCTGCTCGATCAGATCGCCCATTTCGACGGCTGGAACCTTGAGCATCGGATCAAGAGTTTGATCACGAATCTGCATGCGCCGGACCCGGAACGGATCGTGGCCACTCTTTCCGGCGGAGAAAAGCGGCGGGTCGCGCTTTGCCGGGCGTTACTGGCGCGGCCGGATTTTCTGATCCTCGACGAGCCAACGAACCATCTCGATACCGGCTCGATCGAGTGGCTCGAGGATTTTCTCGCCCGTTACCAGGGGACGTGCCTCTTCGTGACGCACGACCGTTATTTTCTCGATTTCATTGCGACGCGCGTGCTCGAACTCTCGCGGGGAAAGTTTCACAGCTACGAGGGGAACTACACGGATTACCTGATTGCCCGCGCGGAACGTCAGGCGGTGGAGGAGATTCAGGAACACAAGCGCCAGAAGTTCCTGAAACGCGAGCTGGCGTGGGTGCGCAAGGCGCCCCGCGCCCGACGAACGAAATCGGTGGATCGCGTCGAGCGTTACTTTGAGATGGCAGGGCAGGATGCGCCGGAGGCGGAGCTGGATGTCGATCTCATCATTCCGCCCGCGCCGAAGCTGGCGAATCGCGTGATCGAATTGCGCGAAGTCGGGATGGAATTGGGCGGCCGTGCCCTGTTCCAAAATGTTTCTTTGAATCTCGCGGCCGGGGAGCGGCTTGGCATTGTCGGGCGAAACGGGCTGGGAAAATCGACGCTCCTCAGGATCATGCTTCAGCAGCTGGAGCCGACGAGCGGGACCGTTGAGCTCGGGGCGCGGACCGAGATTAATTATGTCGATCAAAATCGGCTCCTGCTCGATGACGCAAAGACCGTCTGGGAAGAAGTGGGCGAGGGGAGCGAATACGTTCGTCTCGGCGAGGAAAACATTACTCTGCGCGGTTATCTCCGGCGTTTCCTTTTCACCGAGGAGCGGATCAACACGAAGATCAATCAGCTCAGCGGCGGCGAGCGGAGCCGCGTCCTGCTCGCAAAGATTCTCAAGCGGGGCGGCAACGTTCTCATCCTCGACGAGCCGACAAACGATCTCGATCTCGGCACGCTGCGTTTGCTCGAGGAAGCGCTCGTGGCCTTTGGCGGCAGCGTGATCGTGGTGAGCCATGATCGTTATTTTCTGAACCGCGTTTGCACCGCGATCCTCGCTTTCGAAGGGGAGGGCGTGCTCCACTACCACGTCGGAAATTACGATTATTATCTTGAGAAACGCGCTGTAGCCGGGATCGGTGATCCCGGCCCGGGAAAGCGCGCATCGGCCGGGATCACCGATCCCGGCTACAGGAAGACGAAGCCGCGCAAGTTAAAATGGAAAGAGGAGCGCGAACTGGAAGGAATGGAGAGCGCGATTCTGGCAGCGGAAAACGAAGTCACGAGAATCGAAACGCTTTTTGCGGAGCCAAATTTCTATGTGGTGCACGCCGCCGAGCTGACGAACTTTGAAGCGGAGCTGCGCGCCGCCCGCGATAAAGTAGCGCGTCTCTACGCCCGCTGGGCGGAGCTGGGCGAAGTAGCGGGCATCTCCGGGTAGCGCACGCGTCTCGCGTGTTGGCGACTCCGAAAGCTTTCGCGAGTCACGGACTTTCCGAAGACTGTTTTGGCGAGACGCCAAAACCAGCACGCGAGACGCGTGCGCTACCCGGAGATTCGATTCGGCCGGCCCATCCAGACTTCGGCGCCCGGGGAATAATTTGCGCTGATCACTTCCGCGGTTCTGTACCATGCTCCGGTGCTTCGGAGAATGCTGTCTTCGGTCACCTCGATTTCGGCGGGCGCCTGGCGCCACGGCTCGTGCCAAATGCGGAAGAGGCGGCGCCGCTGTCGTTGCTGCGTGAAGGCGGTGTAACGCTCGAGCATGAATTCGGTCTCGGATCCGATCTCACACGGCTGGAAGCTCGAATTGCGGATTTTTCCTTCATAACGGAGGGACCCTTCTTTGGCTGCCACGGATCCACAAAGGATGGAGCCGTCCGGCGAGTGTTCGTAGCGCACCCGGCCGGAGCGATAGGGCAGACCAAAACTGCGCGGACCCAAAAAAACGCTCAACCGGTTTGGGAGCCATTCGGCCAGGAAGAATATGCCGGGTTCACCTTGATGCCGCACGTAGGTGCGAACATTAAGAAACTCGTGGGTGGCGATCGGTTTCAAAAGCCACTCGCTCAGTTTTTCGCCGATCCGCGGTCGCATTCGCGACAAAGTAAACGCAACGATGCTAACGAAGGCGCGCCCATCGCGGAGATCGAGCTCGAAGGGAACGTCGCGCTGCAGCGTGGCCGCGTCGGCCCCGTAGTGAACGAACACCGCGCGATCCCAGCGCGCGTAAAACATCGGTTCGCCGGGGACGGAAAGCATTCGACGCCGGGCTGCTTCACTCAACGTGCTGCGACCTGCCGCGACACTTTCCATTTTCGATCAGTAGTTTTGTCTGTGCCACTAACAGCGAGAGCGACCAGACGGTGTAGGCGCAGGCTGTCAGGCAAAGGTCTTTGATGAGCGCGCCGTAGGGATCGGTCAGCATCGTTGGGTTCGCCATCGCGACGAGGACGATGAGGATCCACATGCCGATGGTGGCGATTGCGACCGCCATCCGTTGAGCGAGACCAACCAGCAGCCAGATTGCGAACGCAACCTGGGCCGCGCCTAACAACTGCAGAAAAAACTCCGGCGTTCCAAAATAAATGCCGGATCGCCGGACGAGATCGACTTGATCTGGCCGAACGAAAAGGAGTTTAGGCACGAGCCCTTCGTAAAACCAGACGGCGCCTAACGAGAGCCGGCAAACAGTGACTGCCGTTTTGATGCTCATTACAAACCCCGCCCGGCCGCCGTGAAGTAAACCGCCGCGAAAGCGCCATAACCAAAAAAGAGCATCCAATGGATCGCCGTGCGGACCTTGTCGCCGCGCCAATGGACTGTGCTGTAATGCGACCATTGCATCACGGAACGGACGGCCCAGAAAACGCCGATGCCGATGGCCAGCCAGATGCACAAGGGACTAGAGGCGGTTGCTAATTCGCCGGCGAAACGCCAGGTGAGCGCTCCGAAAATCCCCAGCGTGATCGAGATGAAATAGATGTGGATCTGGAAGACTTCGCGAATGAGCAGCGGCGCGCTGACGAGATCGCCCTCCCACTTCATGAGCCGAACGAGAAAGAGATTCAGGACCGCCACGCCGAGCTGGGCAAGCGCGGCGGAGCGGAGAAAAAATTCGAGGTGATCGAGAAGTAGTTTCATTGCTGGAGGGACGGCGCTCTGTCGCCGTCGTTGTAAAGGTTGGCGAGCGCATCCCGCACGGTGGGGAATTGAAATTGAAATCCGTGTTCGAGAAATCGGCGTGGAACGCAGCGAGAGCTCAACAGCGCCAGATCCCCTTCGCTTCCCATCAGCCACGCGCCAGTCCGCGCGAACGGCGCAGGCACCGATGGACTCCAGGGCCGATGCAAAGCGCGACGCAGCTCGCGCATGAATTCGCCGTTTGTCACGGGAGCGGGCGCGGTGGCGTTGAATACACCGCTCAGCTCAGGCTCCTCGAGCGCCGACATGAACATCCGCACCACATCCGCAACATGGATCCAACTGATGAATTGCCGCCCGTTGCCCACCGCGCCGCCCATAAACCAGCGCGTTAGTTTCCCCAGCACGGAAAGCGCGCCACCATTGCGGCCCAGCACCGCGCCGAGTCGGAGGACGACCTTGCGCGTAGTTCGCAGGTCAAGCGCGTCGAACGCGCCTTCCCATTGTCGACAGACGTCGGCCGGGAAATCGGCCCCGCGCGGCGCACCTTCATCGGCCACGCGATCGCCCGTGTCGCCATAATAACCGACGCCGCTGGCCTGGACAAAGATCTTGGTCGCTGTCGCGCAATGTGCGATCGCTTCGCCGAGGGCTCGCACCGAGTCGACGCGCGAACGAATAATCTCGCGCCGATTCTCCAGCGTATGCCGGCAGTTCATGTTCTTGCCCGTGAGATTGACGATCGCGTCCGCTCCCTCGATCGCGCTCGCCCAGCCGCCGATTGTTTTTCCGTCCCACTGTTGGTAATCGATTCCGTCTTTCCGGTGAGCCGCGCCGCGCCCCAGCACAACCAACTCGTAGCCTTTCGCAAGGAGAGCAGGCGCAAGAGCCTGACCAACGAAACCCCTGCCGCCTGCGAGAATGACGCGTTTCATACCGGTGCAGGTTGAGCGCTGCGCGACCGAAAATAAAGACCAGCGCGGCGAAGAGCAGGGTCAGTCCGTGATAGCCGAGCCGCAGAAACGTAGTGGTGAGAAAGGCTCGCGCATCGAACACGAAAAACTGCACCACCAGGCGTGCCAGCCAAAAGATCGCGATGATTGCGCAAACCGAGCGAGCGAAAGGCGCGCCGGAAGCAAGTTCGTCCGCGTGCCGCAACGTGAGCATCCCAAATGAGATGATCACCAGTACAATGAAGCAGCCGTAAACCCAGAAGAGCCGGCGCAGGAATGGATGCAGCGCTGCCAGGTTCGCGCGCCAATCGAGGACGCGCGGCGTTAGCGCGCTCGCAATAAGGATCACGAAGTGCAAAATGCCGCCGGTGAGAAGCAACGTCTTCATAGCGCTCCGATCGCTCGCATGAACGGGAGGATGACGTTCCGGACGAACGGCGGGTGAAAGAGGCAATATGCCGGCGCGGCGACCACGATCATCGTGAAGAACCATCCCGGCGTGCCGCTGCGCAGAACGGTCCATTTCCGCTCGGCCACCACAGCCAACCCTTGAAGGAGAAAATACGCCGTCGGCAATCCGAAACCGGCGCCTGCGGGCAGCGAGATCACCAGCTCATGGATCAATCCCGAAACAGCGAACGCAATTAGCGTTGCGGCAAGAATTCCCGTGTGGCGCGCCACCGGACGAAAGACCAAACGAACCGCGAGATCATTGAAAGCCGCGTTCCAGCGTCGCCCCCAAAATTCGGAGACGGAGGTCGAGCACAGAGGATGATTCATGATCGGCGCCGCATCCACCCGCAGCGCTCTCCATCCGGTATTGGAGAGATCGAACAAGCCAAAGTGCAAGATCAGGATCATTCCGACCATCCCGATCCAGCCGGAGAGAACTGGTTCGGTTGCGTGGCGCGAGACGCCAAAAAGCAGGCACGCTCCGAAAAGAATCCGACCGCTGGCGAACGCCGCCTCCCTCATCATGGCCCATCTCGGAAATCGCGGGGCGAGATCTGGCGAAAGAAAACGGGCCGCGTCCATCCCGGGCCACGCCAAGAGGTAAGCAGCAGCGCGAAATGGACAAACGCGGCCGAGGCGTTGGATCGAAGTTCCGAGCGTGAGCCATTTGCATCCGAAAAATATTGCCGCGGCCATGAGCCACATGAATTCCCAGGCCGACAGAACTGGCTTCGTGCCCAGCGCAACCAGCGGGAAGATTGCCAGCGCGGCCCATCGTGTCCGTGCCGGAAATGGTCGAGTTGCCGTCGAATTGATCGCGCAGGTGCGATGAGCGGCGACCCATCGATAGAGGCGGTGCAGAAGCGCGTGAACGAACGGCAAGCGCGCGAGAAAAGCCAGCGGCGTCGCCCACCAGATTTGGCGCGCGAGCGCGACCACGGCGTCGGCGCCGCCGAAGATTTCGCCCGCGCTGGTGAGAACGCGCATTTCTTCCAACGCTTCGTCGCGCGTTAGCTTCAGGCGCCGCTGAACCCATTTCTGCTGGAGGGGCTCGAAACAAAAGCCGCGCTTCGCCAGGACATTCTCGAAACGAAGCGCGAGTTCGCGGCAGAAGCTGCAATCCCGGTCGAAAAGGATCCAGCCGCGGAACGGAACGGATTCCGCTGGTTCTGTTATTTCTGTCAGTTCAGAAATCATGGGGTAAAAAATTTCAGGCGGCGGGAGCGATGCCCAGTAATTTGAAAGCCTTGTCTCCCAGCTTCGCCAGCTTCAGGACCGCGGACGTCGGCAACTTCTCCATCTGATCGTAAGCGTTGGTCGTTATCTCGAAAAAGTTGACCAGGTCGGCCAGGCGTTCGCGGGTATACGGTGCGGCCGCTTTCGGTTTGCTCGATTCTGCAATGCAATCTCGCAGGACCCGCAAGGTCGGTTCGATCTCCCGCTTTTTTCGCTCGCGGGCGATGACCCGGAACATGGCGAAAACGTCTTTCATCGATTCGAAGTGGTCGCGGCGATCGCCGATCACGTGGACAACCCGGACGATGTCCCAGTTCTGCAGTTCGTGGAGGCTGGTGCTGATATTGGAGCGGGCCACGCCGAGGGTCTGGGCGATCTCGTCGGCCGGGAGCGGTTTCTCGGAGAGGAAGAGAAGGGCATGGACCTGGGCGACGGTGCGGTTGATTCCCCAGCGGGTCCCCATCTCCCCCCAGTGGAGGATAAATTTTTGGGCGATGGGCGAGAGATTTGTCATTGGTCAGTCATTTCTGTCTAAACAGAAAATAAAGAAACCTGACCCGGCGTCAAATCAAAAGAATAAAACCGGCCCCCGGGAGAAAATGCCGTGAAAATATTGTTGCGGGCTCGGGAATCGTTCCTATATTGCCCGCTCTCCGCATCAGGTGCGTGGGGAAGTGCGTGGGAAGATGGACGCGCCGGCCTGTGCGGTTTTTTTGTCGCCCGGATACGATGATCGGGCGGCTTTTAATTTAACGAAGATGCCAACAATTAATCAGCTTATTCGCAAGGGACGAAAGAAGGTCTCGGTGAAATCCAAGTCACCGGCCCTGAAGAATTGTCCCCAGCGCCGCGGCGTCTGCACCCAGGTCATGACGCGCACCCCGAAGAAGCCGAATTCCGCCCTCCGAAAAGTGGCGAAAGTGCGGTTGACGAATGGCCAGGAAGTGATTGCCTACATTCCCGGCGAAGGGCACAACCTGCAGGAGCACTCGATCGTGCTGGTGCGGGGCGGACGGGTGAAGGATTTGCCGGGCGTGCGTTACCACATTGTGCGGGGAACGCTCGACAGCCTCGGGGTCGATGGACGCCGCCGGAGCCGATCGAAATATGGCGCCAAGCGCCCGAAAGCCGCCGGAGACGCCGCGACCAAGGAAGCCAAGCCGAAGAAGTAAATTTTTAGAAAACTGAAAACAGCATCACATGTCTCGCCGGAGGAAAGTTTACAAAAAAGAGGAGAAGCTCGACTCGCGTTACGGGAGTCCGGCGGTCGCGCGCCTCATTTCCACGGTGATGAAGCGGGGCAAGAAATCGCTCGCGGAACGGATCGTTTACACCGCGATCGATAAATCGCGGGAAGGTTCCGACGCGGTTGATCCGCTCGAGATCGTCAACAAGGCGCTGGAGAATGTTCGTCCGCGTCTCGAAGTGAAATCGCGCCGGGTCGGTGGCGCCACCTACCAGGTCCCGATGGAAGTCACTCCGGCACGCCAGGTTTCACTCGCGATGCGCTGGATCGTCCAGTACGCCGATAGCCGCCGCGGGATGCCGATGGCCGAAGCGCTCGCGGCAGAACTAAAAGACGCCGCCTCCGGCCAGGGTAACGCGATCAAGAAACGCGACGACACCCACAAGATGGCGCAAGCGAACCGCGCCTTTGCTCATTTCCGCTGGTAACCATTTTTTCCGTTATGCCCGCCACGCTCGAAGAAAAATCCACAAAGTCGTCGAATCCGAATTCGCCGGACCGGAAGTTTCCGCTCGAACGGACCCGCAACATCGGCATCGCTGCGCACATTGACGCCGGCAAGACGACGCTGACGGAGCGCATTCTTTTTTACACCGGCATGATCCACAAGATCGGTGAAGTGCACGAAGGCACGACCGTGACCGACTGGATGGAGCAGGAACGCGAGCGCGGCATCACGATCACTTCCGCGGCCACCACCTGCGCCTGGATGCAGAAAAAGGAAGAAGGCGTCTACAAGACGTTTGAAGGCATCAAGATGCGGGTGAATATCATCGACACCCCGGGGCACGTCGATTTTACCGCTGAAGTCGAGCGTTCGTTGCGCGTGCTGGACGGCGCGATCGCGGTATTCGATGCGGTCGCCGGGGTCCAGCCGCAATCCGAAACGGTCTGGCGTCAGGCGAACAAGTACCTCGTGCCTCGAATCGCCTTCATTAATAAGATGGACCGCGTCGGCGCCGACTTCGACGCCTCGATTGATTCGATGCGCAAAAAGCTCGGCGCCAATGCCTGGCCGATTCTGATCCCACTCGGCAAGGAAGATTATCTCAAAGGCCAGCTCGACGTGGTCAACGGCAAGGCGATTTTCTATCTCGACGACGATTCGATGGGTTCGGTTTACGAAGTGCGCGAGATTCCCGAGGAGAACAAGGCGCAGGTGGACAAGGCCTACGACGATCTGGTGGAGGCCGTCTCCAATATCGATGACGAGATTGCCGAAGCCGTCCTCGAGGAAAAGCCGGTCACACCAGAAATGTTGAAGGCCGGGATTCGACGTCAGACCATCGCGAATAAATTCGTCCCCGTAGTCGGTGGGTCCGCCTTCAAGAACAAGGGCGTGCAGTATCTCGTCGACGCCGTCATCGATTATCTGCCGAGCCCGCTTGATATTCCGCCGGCGGTGGGAATGGAACCGGATACTCACGAGAAAATGGAAGCGGCGACCGACGACAATGGGAAATTTTGCTCCCTCGCTTTCAAACTCTGGAGCGATCCCTTCGTCGGAAAACTGGTTTTCTTCCGGGTTTATTCCGGGTCACTCAGCAAGGGCGACAACGTCTACAATCCCCGCACGAACAAGCGGGAGCGGATCAGCCGGTTGATTCAAATTCAAGCGGATAAGCGCGAAGACATCGACACCTGCTACTCGGGTGACATCGCGGCGATTGTTGGCATCAAGAATATCACGACGGGCGACACGCTTTGCGACGAGGATTTTCCGATCCTGCTCGAGCCCCCTTCATTCCCTGATCCGGTTATCTCGATGGCGATCGAACCAAAGACGAAACAGGACCAGGAAAAGATGGGTATCGCGCTCCAGCGACTCTCCGAGGAGGATCCCACCTTCAAGGTCTTCACCCACGAAGACACGGGCCAGACGATCATCGCGGGAATGGGCGAGCTCCACCTGGAGATCATCCGCGATCGCATGCTCCGCGAATTCAAAGTGGACGCGAACGCGGGCAAGCCGCAGATCGCCTATCGCGAAACCATTACCGCGCCCGCGGACGGCGAAGGCAAACTGATCAAGCAATCCGGCGGTCGCGGTCAGTATGGCCACGTCATTATCAAGGTGCAGCCGAACGAGCGCGGTAAAGGCATCACGATTGAGAATAAGGTCGTCGGCGGCAATATCCCGAAGGAATACATTCCGGCCTGCAAGAAGGGGATCGAAGAAGCCATGCTCAACGGCGTGGTCGGTGGCTATGAGGTGATCGACGCGAACGTGGATATCGTCGACGGCTCGTACCACGACGTCGATTCGAACGAAATGGCGTTCAAACTGGCGGCGATTTTTGCGGTGAAGGACGCTTTCAAGAAAGCGAAGCCGATTCTGCTCGAGCCGATCATGAAGGTCGAGAACGCGACCCCGGAAGAATATCAGGGCGACATCATGGGCGATTTGAACCGTCGCCGCGGCAAGATCGGGAGCATCGAGGTGAAAGGGAACCTGACGATGGTTCAGGCCGAAGTTCCGCTCGCGGAAATGTTCGGCTACGCCACTGCCATCCGCTCACTTTCAAAGGGCCGTTCGAGTTACTCGATGGAGCCGTCCCATTTTGAACAGGTGCCGCAGCAGCTGATGGCGGCCGTTCTTGATCAGAAGGAAACCAAATGACGAACGGTCAACGCATCCGCATCCGCCTGAAGGCATTCGACCACCGCATGCTCGATCAGTCCGCGATCGACATCGTGGAGACGGCGAAGCGCACCGGCGCCCGCGTGGCGGGACCGATTCCGCTCCCGACCTTGATCGAGAAATTCACGGTGAACCGTTCCCCTCACGTCGACAAAAAGTCGATGGACCAATTTGAAATTCGGACCCACAAACGCCTGCTCGACATCATCGAGCCGACTGCGAAGACGGTCGATGAGCTGAAGAAATTGAACCTGCCGGCGGGCGTGGACATTACCATCAAAATTTGAAATTTTACCTGTCATTCTGAGCGAAACGAAGCGCAGTCGAAGAATCCCGGAGAGTTACCTTCAAGGTGGCGCAACGGGATCCCTCGACTTCGCTCGGGATGACGAACCTAACAATGAGCATCGGTTTACTAGGACAAAAAATCGGCATGACCAGCGTTTACGACGCGAACGGTCGGATGCGTCCGGTGACCGTGATTGCGGCCGGCGATAACGTGCTGCTGCGCCGGGTGACGGCGGAGAACGACGGGTATTCCGCCATCAAGGTGGGATTCGCCGTCCAAAAAGAATCGCGTGTCACGAAAGCGCTGCTGGGCGAATTCAAGGCGGCTGGTTCCGAGCCCAAGAAGCTGATGAAGGAATTTCGCCTGAAGGCGGATGCGCCGGAAGGCGAAATCAATCTGAGCGTCACCCAATTTCAGCCAGGCGACTGGGTGGACGTGATCGGCAAGTCGAAGGGCAAGGGCTTCCAAGGAGTGATGAAGAAGCACAATTTTGCGGGCCAGGGCGCGGCGCACGGCTCGAAAACGCATCGCCGAAATGGAGCCATCGGCAATCGTTCCACGCCGGGACGCATCTGGAAAAACATGGGCATGCCGGGTCACATGGGCGACGAGCGCGTGACCGTGCAAAACCTGCAGGTGATGCAGGTGCGCGAAGCCGAGAAAGTGATTTTGATCAGCGGGGCGGTCCCGGGCGCGAATGGCAGTTATGTCGTGGTTCGGCCGGCTATCAAGAAGCCCGCGACGGAGGGCGCGAAGAAATAATGAGCGCGAAAGTTTTGACTGCGGCGGCGGCGAAGGAAGCGAAGATCGAATTGATCGAGACTGGGCGCGGAACGCAGGCGTTACACGACGTGGTCGTGGCGATGCGCGCGGCGCGCCGTTCCGGTTCGGCCAGCACCAAGACGAAAGCTACGGTGAATCTTTCCGGCGCAAAACCGTGGCGGCAAAAGGGAACAGGCCGGGCGCGTGCGGGCTATAAGTCGTCGCCGGTCTGGCGTGGCGGCGGCGTCGTCTTCGGACCGCATCCGCGCGATTATTCCAAGAAGACCTCGAAGACGTTGCGTCGTCTTGCCTTTCTCAAGGCGCTCAGCGAGCGGATCAAGGCCGGGGACGTCCTGACGGTCGATAAATTTGCGGTTTCGGAAGTGAAGACGAAGGCGTTCGTCGCGATGCTGAAAAAGCAGACCGATGCGCGAAAGGTCTTGGTGCTCTCCGATTCGTTCGATGAGAACACATATAAGTCGGCGCGGAACGTGAAGCCGGTCCTGCTCGCGACCGCTGCGAACGTGAACGCGGAGCAGTTGCTCGCCTTTGACAAAATTTTGGTGACGCCCTCGGCGTTGGAACATCTGGCCGAAAGGATCAATCGCGAATGAACGAACCTTACGATCTCATCCAGACGGTCCAGTTGACCGAAAAAGCGTCGCTCCTGAGCGAGAAGCTGAACAAGTATGTGTTCCGCGTCTCGCCCCGGGCGAACAAAATCCAGATCAAGCAGGCGATCGAGCGGTTGTTCAAAAAAACGGTCGTCGCTGTGAACACCTCCAATTACGCCGGGAAAAAGAAGCGCGAACGCCGCGCCGATTTCGGCCGCAAGCCCCATTGGAAAAAGGCAATCGTGACTCTGAAGGAGGGCGAGAAGATCGATCTCGTCTAGTCCGTTATGGCTCTCAAAACTTTTCGTCCACTCACTCCCGTCCTCCGTTTCAAGTCTCTCCCGGCTTTCACCGAGATCACGAAATCGAAGCCGCATAAGGGATTGACCGAGATCAAGACGCGCAGCGGCGGCCGGAACAACAACGGCCGGCTGACGGCGCGCCACATTGGCGGCGGCCATAAGCAGAAGTATCGCAAGATTGATTTCAAACGCCGCAAATACGGTGTCGCCGCTGAGGTGATGGCGATCGAGTACGATCCGAACCGTTCGGCGCGCATTGCTCTTATTAAGTACGCGGACGGCGAGATGAGTTACATCCTCGCCCCGGATGGCCTGGCCGTGGGGGCGACGGTCATGTCCGGGAGCGAAGCGCCACCGGATCTGGGAAATTCATTGCCGCTCAGCGTCATCCCGCTCGGCGCAAACATTCACAGCATTGAGATCGCGCCGGGTCGGGGCGGACAGATCGCGCGCAGCGCCGGCCAGCAGGCCACGCTCAGTAACCGGGAAGCTGGTTATGCGCTCGTGAAGCTTCCTTCCGGTGAAATTCGCCGAATTCATGAGACCTGTTTTGCGACGATCGGACAGGTGGGCAACGTCGATCACATGAACGTGTCGAGCGGCAAAGCCGGGCGCACCCGCTGGCAGGGCCGGCGACCGCATGTCCGCGGCATGGTCATGAACCCGATCGATCATCCGATGGGCGGCGGCCAGGGAAAATCCAAGGGCGGCGGTGGACGGCATCATCCGGTGAGCCCGTGGGGCCAGCTCGCGAAGGGATTCAAGACCCGCTCAAAACACAAGCCGAGCGATCGCTTCATCATGCAGGACCGCCGCAAGAAATAATTTTTCGTTATGGCCAGATCATTAAAAAAAGGACCGTTCGTCGCCCCGCATCTCCTCGAGAAAATCGACAAGATGAATGCGTCGGGCGTGAAGAAGCCGGTCAAGACCTGGGCCCGCCGCTCGATGGTGACACCCGATTTCGTCGGTCACACCTTCATGGTGCATAACGGCAAAACTTTTATCTCCGTGTTTGTGACGGAGAACATGGTCGGCCACAAGCTGGGCGAATTTTCGCCGACGCGTATCTTTAAGAAACACGGTTCGCACACCGCGAAGGTGACGAAATAGTGAAGAAAGTTGAGGGTTGAGAGTTGAGAGTTGAGAGACGCGGAGCTGCAAAAGTGCGGCTCTCAACTCTCAACTATCTGCTCTCAACTTCTCTGCTGCTCGCAGCAGAGAACGGTAGTTCTTTGACAGAATCCAAAATTGAAAACGCGGACACGAAAGTGACCGCGGCGGAGTTGCTCTCGCAAAACGAGGCGCTCCGGAGAGAACTGTCGCTGGCGCGCGAATCGGTCCGGACATTGACGGATAGCCTGGCAGAGTCGAACCTCCAGGCCGAAATTTTTCGCCGGAAGTATTCGGATCTCGAGCTGCGAATGGAAGCGCTCGGGCTGGAATCAGCCGACAAGGATCGGGCGAAGCTCGAACAGCGATTGCTGAGCGCGGTCTCCGATCTGCAATTGTTGCAGAAGGAGCGCGAACAGTATCGCGAGCAGAGTTTGCGGATGAGCGAAGTAATTTTGCACCTGCTCAAAACCTCGACCGGAGGCGACGCGCAGGCGCGAATGGAAGTAGAGACGCAGTTGCGCAGCCTGAACGAGTTGATTGCGAAAGCGGACAATCCGCCGCCCGAAACGGCGACGTTGATGGACGGGAGCGTGATCAGTGTGAAGGACGAATGGTCGCTCGTGGTGGGCAACATCGGGGAGAAGCAGGGCGTGAAGATGGGGATGCCGATGCGGGTGATGCGCGGTGACCAGCCGATCGCGACGCTTCGAGTGGTGGATGTGCGGCAGCGGATTTGCGGGGCGGTGATTCAAAAAATGGATTCTGAAAAAGAGAAGATAAAAGTGGGTGATCGCCTCCAGGCGGACGCCCGCAATGTGAGTTCAAAATAAATGCAAGTTAGATCGACATATCGGTACGCGAAGATTTCGCCCTTCAAGGTGCGCGAAGTCACCCGCGCCATTCAGGGTCTGCCGGTTTCGGCCGCGCTCGACCTGGTTGCGTTCAGCCCCAAGAAGGCCGCGCACCTGATCGCGAAGACGCTGAAGAGCGCGGTCGCGAACGCGGAGAACAACGCGAACCTGCGGGTGGACGGGCTGGTCGTGAAGGAAGCGACGGTGGGTGAAGGCCCGACCATGAAGCGGCTGATGACCCGGGCCCGCGGAAGCGGCAGCCGGATCCTGAAACGGAGCAGCCATATCCGAATCATTTTGACCGACGAGATCGAAATCAAGACGCGGGATAAGAAAAAGGGCGGAAAGAAAGCGGGAGCGAAGAAGAGCGGGGGCAAGACCAAAGGGAAGACGAAGCGGCCACCGAAGGCGGAAAAGGCTGAGAAGAGCGAACCCGCAGCCGAATCGAAATCAGAAACCAAAGAATAATTTATGGGACAGAAAGTTAATCCAATTGGTTTTCGTCTCGGGGTGAACCGCGACTGGCGCTCGAAATGGTACGCCTCACCGCAGGAAATGCCGGCGTTCCTCCACAGCGATCTCAAGATTCGCAGTTACGTGAAGAAGAAGCTCCAGTTTGCCGCGGTCTCGAAGATCGTGATTGAGCGTGCCTGGAACAGCATCCGGGTGACCATTTACACGGCGCGGCCGGGGATTGTGATCGGCCGCAAAGGCGCCGAGATCGAGAAGATGACCGAGGAAATCTCGAAGATGGCTCAGGGCAAACAAATCAAGATCGACATCCAGGAGATCAAGACGCCGGAGCTCGACGCGCAGCTGGTGGCGGAAAACGTGGCGCTCCAGATCGAGCGGCGGATCGCTTACCGCCGGGCGATGAAGAAGGCGGTGCAGGTGGCGATGGATTTTGGCGCGCAGGGAATTCGGTTGCGCAGCTCGGGACGCCTGAATGGCGCCGAGATCTCGCGTTCGGAATGGTATCGCGAAGGCAAGGTGCCGTTGCACACGTTGCGCACCCCGATCGATTACGGCTTTGCGGAAGCCAACACGGTTTACGGAAAGATCGGCGTGAAATGCTGGCTTTGTAAGAAGGAAGAAGTGGCTCCGACCGAAGTGCCGACCTCTCTGCCGCCACCGCCCGAAGTCGAGGCTTAATGATGTCGAAAACGAGAACCATAGCTGTAGTGACGGCGCTTTGTCGCCGTTCCGTCAGCGCGTCGGCAGAGCGACGCGGCTACAGCGCGTAGAAATTTTACCAAGGAAATATTGCCATGGCCTTAATGCCAAAACGCGTGAAGTATCGGAAGACCCAGCGGGGAAGCCGCAAGGGAACGGCTTCGCGTAATCTGCGGATCGACTTCGGCGAGTTCGGCCTCCAGACGCTCGAACGCGCCTGGATCACCAACACCCAAATCGAAGCCGCGCGCGTGGCCCTGACCCGCAGCATGAAACGCAAGGGCAAGCTTTGGATCCGGATTTTCCCGGATAAATCGGTGACCGCTCGTCCGCCGGAAACGCGAATGGGTAAGGGTAAAGGCCAGCCGGAATACTGGGTGGCGACGGTCCGGCCAGGCAACATTTTGTTCGAACTCGACGGCGTGCCGGAATCGGTCGCACGTGAATCCCTGCGGCTGGCCGCGGATAAATTGCCGGTGCGAACGAAGTTTTTGACGCGGCACCACGTGGCCGCGGCGTGACGGATATGAAGTTCAAGGAGATAGCCGAAATGAGCAGCGAGGAGCTGCAGACGAAGAAGCGCGATATGCGCCAGGAAAGTCTGCATCTGCGCCTGCAGCAGCAGAGCGGCCAGCTGGAACAGCCGAGCCGGTTGCGATTGCTGCGGCGGGATGTGGCAAAGGTCGAGACCGTGCTCTCGCAGCGCGTTGCGAAGACTGAAGCCGCGAAAGCGGAGAAGAAATAAATTTTTATGGCCGAAGAGACTAACGAATCGAGCCCGAGCACAATTTCGCGCGGCGCGCGGAAGACCCGCACGGGCGAAGTGATTTCGAGCGGGATGAACAAGACAATCGTGGTGCGGACGGTGACGCGAGTGCCGCACGCGAAGTTTGGCAAGATCGTGAAGCAGATGAAGAAATTTTACGCCCACGACGAGGAGAACAAGGCGAAGGCGGGCGACACGGTTCGGATCATGGAGACGCGGCCGTTGAGCAAGCTCAAGCGGTGGCGCCTGGTGGAGGTTGTCCAAAAGTAGAGGAAAAATTTTATGGTTTACCTGCGATCCAGACTCGATGTGGCCGACAATAGCGGCGCGCGCATGGCGACGATGATTGGCGTGATTGGCAAGGGCAGCGCGCAGTCGGCCGGCATTGGTGACGTGATCGTTGCGAACGTAAAGGAAGCGAGCGCGACCGGCACGGTGAAAAAAGGCGAAGTCATACGGGCCGTGGTGGTGCGGACGCGACAGCCCATCAAGCGCAGCGACGGCTCGATCCTTCGCTTCGATAACAACGCGATCGTCGTGATCGACAAGGATTTGAACCCGCGCGGCACCCGTATTTTCGGACCGGTAGCGAGGGAGCTACGGGAGCGGAACTTCATGAAAATCGTCTCATTAGCGCCGGAAGTTTTATGAATGACAAGGCACGAATGACGAATGACGAAGGAATGACGAAGCACGAAGCTCGAATGGGCGTCTCGGCGGCGCTTCGTCATTTGATCACTGGTCATTCATTCGAGCTTCGTCATTCGTCATTCGTCATTTTTTTCTTATGAATCGAATCAAGCTGCACGTCAGGAAAGGCGATAACGTCGAGGTCATCTCGGGGAACTTTCGCGGTTCGTCCGGGAAGGTGCTCGAGGTAATGGCGCGCAAACAGCGTGTGCTGATCGAAGGCGTGCGGATGATCAAGAAGCATCTGAAGAAATCGCAGGACAATCCGCAGGGCAAGATCGCGGAACGCGAAGGCCCCATCCACATCTCGAACGTGCGGGTGCTCGAGCGCGGGGAACGCGCGGCGAAGGGCAAGGGTTCGAAGAAGAAGGCGACGAAGGAAAAAACGCCGAAGACCAAAGCTTCGAAGGAAGCGAAAGAGGAATAGTCAGTGAAGAACGAATTTTACGATCATTACAAGGAGCGCGTGGTGCCGGCGTTGCAAAAGCAGCACGGCTACAAGAACCCGCACCAGGTCCCAAAGGTTGAGAAGGTTGTCATCAACACCTCCGTCGGGTCGCAGTCGGACGTAAAGCAGGCGCTGGAAGACGCCAAAGCCGAGCTGGCTTTGATTAGCGGCCAGAAACCCGCCGAAACGAGGGCCAAGAAGAGCATTGCCAATTTCAAGCTCCGCAAAGAGCAGGCCATCGGCGCGAAGGTCACGCTCCGGGGGGAACACATGTATGAGTTCCTCGAGCGCCTGATTAAGGCGTCGCTGCCGCGGATCCGCGATTTCCGGGGTGTCTCGCCGAAGGGTTTCGACGGGCATGGCAACTACACGCTCGGAGTTTCCGATCAGTCGATCTTTCCCGAGGTCGAGCTCGATAAAATCAAGCGCAACATCGGATTTGATGTTACCATCGTCACCACCGCGCAGACGAACGAGGAAGCCAAATCGCTCTTGAGCGAAATGGGAATGCCGTTCAGCGACCGGGCCAAGAAGCCAGTCGCAGCCGCGCCAGCCGCCTAACCAAGATGAGCACAGTTACAGATCCTATTGCCGACCTTCTCGCCCGCGTGCGTAATGCCGCTGCCGCGCAGAAAGTCGAGATGTTTGTTCCCTATTCCAAGATCAAGGCGGAGATCGTGCGCATCTTGAAGGACGAAGGCTACATCATCGATTACTCCGTCGACACGGAAGCGGCGCATCCGCGGATCAAGATCACCAACAAGATTGCGAACCGGACGAGTACAATCACCGGTTTGAAACGGGTGAGCCGCCCCGGGCTTCGGCGTTATGTCGGCGCGCAGGAAATTCCGCGCGTCCTTGGCGGCATGGGCATATCCATTCTTTCCACGCCCCGCGGCATCCTTTCGGGACGGGAAGCAAAGAAACAAAACGTGGGAGGCGAGCTCCTGGCTTACGTCTGGTAGGGCGCTCCATTTTTTATGTCACGAATCGGAAATAAAGCTGTCGAGATTCCCGACAAGGTGAAGGTGAACATCGGCAACGATGGCGCCGTCGCCGTGGAAGGACCGAAGGGCAAGCTGCATTGGACGTTGCCGCGCGAAATCAAGGCGAGTGTGAAGGACAATCGGGTCTCGCTCGTGCGGGACGCGGAGACGCGCAGCGTAAAGGCGCTCCATGGCCTCTCGCGCAGCCTGGTCCACAACATGGTCCAGGGCGTCAGCGAGGGCTTCTCGAAGAACCTCGAGATCGAAGGCGTCGGTTTTAAGGCGGCAGTCCAGGGATCAAACCTGAACCTCAGCCTCGGGAAATCGCACCCGATCCTGTTCCCGATTCCGAAGGAAATCAAAATCACGGTCACGGACAACACCAAGATCGCGATCGCCGGCATCGACAAGAAATTGGTCGGGCAGGTGGCCGCGGACATCCGCCGCTATTACCCGCCGGAGCCTTACAAGGGCAAAGGCGTCCGTTACGCGGGCGAAGTCGTGCGGCGCAAGGAAGGAAAGACCGTTCAATAGTTATGGCACTGCTCGATCGCAAGATAATCAGGCATCGCATCCACACGCGGATCAGGAAACGCGTCAGCGGGACGGCGGAACGTCCGCGCCTCGCCGTGCATTTCTCCGGCAAGCACGTTTACGCGCAGGTGATCGACGACGATGCGGGTAGGACGCTCGTCTCGGCGGCGACGACGGAAGAAAAGCTCGTGGGCAAATCAAAGGCGGGCGCGAACCGCGCTTCCGCCGAGAAAGTTGGCAAGGCAATCGCCGAGCGCCTCCTCTCGAAGAAGGTCGACAAGGTCATCTTCGATCGTGGCGGCTTTCTCTATCACGGAAAAGTGAAAGCCCTCGCGGATGCAGCGCGCGAAGGCGGATTGAAATTTTAGAACATCATGGCACAGCAACACAGCGGCGGCGGACGACGGCAGGAACGCCAGACAGACAAGAGTTCAGCAGCGCGGGGCGACACGACCGAGAAGGTGGTGTTCATCAATCGCTGCGCGAAGGTCGTTAAGGGCGGCCGGCGTTTCAGCTTCAGCGCCTTGATCGTCGCGGGCGATCACGATGGCCAGGTCGGCGTCGGGTTCGGCAAGGCAAACGAAGTCGCGGAAGCGATTCGGAAGGCCTCGGAAGCCGCGCGCAAATCAATGGAGAAAATGTCGCTCCACGGGAATACAATTCCGCACGAAACAATTGGCGAATTCGGAGGTGGTCGCGTTTTATTGCGCCCGGCCTCACCTGGGACCGGTGTTATCGCCGGCGGCGGCGTCCGCGCGGTGGTGGAAGCAGTCGGTATTCGCGACGTCCTCGCGAAGTCTTTGGGCTCCAGTAATCATTCCAACGTGGTCAAGGCGACGATCGCGGCGCTGCGCGCCTTGCGCCGGCGCGATGAGATTTTGAAGTCGCGCGGCATTCGCGTGACGGAAGGAAAGGACGGGCAGCAGCCATGATCCGGCTCCACAGCATGCGGACGCGGCCTGGCTCGAAACACCGCGTGAAACGCCTCGGTTGCGGCGAAAGCTCCGGGCACGGCAAAACGAGCGGCAAAGGCCACAAGGGCCAGAAGGCGCGCTCCGGCGGCAGCATCCGCCTCGGATTTGAAGGCGGCCAGATGCCGCTCATTCGTCGTCTGCCCAAGCGCGGTTTCAACAACGCTGCCTTCCACAAGAATTATGCGATCGTGAACCTGAGCGACTTGAGTTCACTCAAGGAAGGCACGGTCGTGAACGAACAAGTGTTGCGCGCGGCGAACCTGCTTCGCGGCAATGGCGCCGGGCTGAAGATCCTCGGAGACGGCGAAGTGAAACATGCGCTCACGATTGAGGCCGACAAGGTCAGCGCTTCGGCGCGGGAGAAGATCGAGAAGGCCGGGGGCAGCGTGACCTTGCGGCAAAAGCCGGTCCAGGGTCCGCGCGATGCCGAGTCGACATCGCCCGTAATAGAAGCTGCGGAAAGCGAATCAGCGGCCAGGCCAAAAGCGAAGCGGAGCAAGAAACCGGCGGCGAAGAGGAAAGCGCCGGCCAAGTCCGCCTCGAAGAAGAAACCGCGAAAGAGCTAGCGCCTTGCGGTTAATCACCAGGTTTTAGTCGATGGTTTCGGCGTTCTTAAATACGGTCAAGATACCGGAACTCCGGCGGCGCATTCTGTTTACGCTCGCCGTGATCGTGATCGTGCGCCTCGGCGCTGCGATCACCACGCCCGGGGTGAACCAGGCGGTCCTGCAGGAGTGGTTCCGCCATTCGCTCACGGAAAAATCCGGCGGGAATTTTACCGCGATGCTGAACCTGTTCAGCGGCGGCGCGCTGGAGAATTGCGCGATCTTTTCTCTCGGCATCATGCCTTACATCAGTGCGTCGATCATGATGCAGCTCCTGACTGCGGTCATTCCGCAGCTCGGCCGGCTGGCGAAGGAAGATGGCGGCCGGCAGAAGATCATGCAGTACACCCGCTACATGACGGTGATCTTGTGCATCGTGCAGGGGTATCTCTATGCAGTTTCATTTCAGCACCCCGAATCGGCGCCACTGTTGACCGGAATTACCGACACGATCGCCAAGCTTGGGATCCCCCTGGTGGAGGACCTGGGCATGGCCTTCCGGATCATTACGGTCGTCTCCCTGACCACTGGGACGTTGTTCCTGATGTGGTTGGGCGACCAAATCACCGAGCGGGGCATCGGCAACGGAATTTCGCTCATCATTACGATCGGCATCGTGGCGCGCCTGCCCGCTGCGCTCGTGCAGGCATGGAAGACTTTTGTCCCGACCGCGGAGAATGGCGCGAACCCGGCCAACCCGGCGGTCCTCGTGGCAATGATTCTGTTTCTGTTCATCGTGATCGCGGGCGTGGTCGCCATTACGCAGGCCGTGCGAAAAATCACGGTCCAATACGCGAAGCGCGTGGTGGGCCGGAAAATGTACGGCGGGCAGACGCAGTACATGCCATTGAAGGTGAATTACGCGGGCGTCATGCCGATCATCTTTGCCTACGCATTGCTGATGTTCCCGAGCATGATTGTCGGTTACGCGTTTCCGGTTTCGCGCACGGCGCGGACGATCGCGCAGGCGCTGTCGAACGGCTGGCCCCATTACGCGGTGCTCGCCGGCATGATCTTTTTCTTCAGTTATTTCTGGGTGGCTACGCAATTTCAACCGACCCAAATCGCCGACGATCTGAAGAAATACGGCGGCTATATCCCCGGGGTGCGGCCGGGTAAACCGACGGCCGAGTTCCTGGACTACACGATGACGCGACTGACCTTCGCCGGCGCGATTTTCCTGACGCTGATCGCGGTCCTGCCGAGTCTCCTCAGCCAGTGGTTGCAGGTTCCGCCCATCACGGCGCAATTTTTCGGCGGCACCAGTCTGCTCATCATCGTCGGCGTGATTCTCGATACGATGCGGCAGGTGGAGACACACCTGATTCAACGGCATTACGACGGTTTTCTTCGCAAGGGGCGCATTCGTGGTGGCCGTTTCGATCGCGCGAGTTATGCGCGGGGCGACGCGGCGCGCAGTACCACGTTGATGTGGCTTTATGTCGGCATTGCGATCCTGGTCATCGGTGGTGTGGCGATTTTCCTCTACGGGCATTAAGTGAAAAGACGACTCGTGCTCCTGGGCGCGCCGGGTTCCGGAAAGGGAACTCAAGCCGAGATGATCACTCGGCACTTTGGGATTCCAGTGACCTCGCCGGGCGCGATCCTGCGCCGGGAGCGCGATTTGGGAACGGAGCTCGGGTTGGAAACCGCCGATATCACTCAGCATGGCGGCTTGGTGTCAGACGACATTATTGTCCGGCTTATCGAGGATTGGCTTCGGCTCCATGGCAGCCACGGTTTCGTTTTCGACGGATTCCCGCGCACCATTCCGCAAGCCGAGAGCCTGCAAAACATTCTCGCACGGCATCGGACGCCACTCGATCTCGCGATCTGGCTAGACGTCTCCGAGAAAACTGTCGGCGAGCGAATCGCGAGCCGGCTCCAGTGTCAGGGTTGCGGATTTACGACGAGCCTGAGCAGCGCAACTTTTGCTGAGCGGCCGGTGTGCCCTTATTGCGATGGCCCGCTCGTGCGCCGGAATGACGACGCCGCGGAGGTCCTTAAGCATCGCCTGCAGGAGTTCAACGCCAAGACTCAGCCGCTGGCCGAGTCTTACCAGAAGTCGGGCGCGCTGCGAAGGATCGATGGCAACCGCGATCGCGAAGCGGTCTTCGGCGATATCTCGCGGTTGATTGAACAAGCGGCATGATTCCGATCAAGAGCGCGAAGGAGATCGACCGAATGCGGCAGGCTTGCCGCAGCGCGAGCGAGATTCTCGATCGCGTGACCGAGCTTGTTCGTCCGGGCATTTCGACCAAGGAAGTAGACCAGGCCGCCGCCGATCTGATGCACGAAGCTGGTGTCCAAAGCGCTTTTCTCGGATACCGGCTCGGACACCGAGTTTTCCCGGGTAATATTTGCATTTCACTGAACGACGAGATCGTCCACGGGATCGGGAGTCAACGCCGGATTCAATATGGCGACATTGTGAAACTCGATATCGGAGTGGTCCAAAACGGCTGGGTAGGGGATACCGCCTTCACGGTCCCGGTCGGCATGATTGACGAACGAACGGAGCGATTGCTCCGCGTGACGGAAGTGGCATTGCGGCGCGCGATTGAAATGATGCACGAGGGTGTCCGCCTGGGCGATGTCTGCGCGACCATCGAGGAAATTGCCATGCGCGATGGGTTTAACGTCGTGCGCGAATTCGTCGGCCACGGCGTCGGCCGAAAATTACACGAAGAACCGCAGGTGCCGAACTACGGGAAGCGCGGAAGCGGACCGCGTTTGAAGGCCGGTATGACCCTGGCGATCGAGCCGATGATTAATTCCGGCGCGGCCGCCGTCAAACTCCTCGACGATGGCTGGACAGTTTGCACGGCGGACGGAATGCCGTCGGCCCATTTCGAGCACACGGTTCTGATCACACCAGGCGAGCCGGAAATCCTGACATGGCGCGGAAAGACGCAATTGAGGTAGAGGGCACGGTCGTCGAGCTCCTCCCCAATACCATGTTTCGCGTTGCGCTGCCAAATGGGCACCGGGTCCTGGCCCACATTTCGGGGAAAATGCGGCTGCACTTCATTCGTATCTTGCCAGGCGACAAAGTTATGCTAGAGGTTTCCCCCTACGATTTGTCGAAGGGGCGGATCACTTACCGCCAGAAGTGACACGCGGAAATTGATTCCGCGTTTTTCGTTTCGCCAAATCCTTGAGTTATGAAAGTACGACCATCAGTAAAAAGACTTTGTGTAGCGTGTAAGATCGTGAAGCGGAAAAATGTTGTCCGCGTGATCTGCACGAATCCGCGGCATAAGCAGCGGCAGGGTTAACCATCGATTTATATGCCAAGACTTTTGGGAGTTGAGATACCGGCGGACAAGCGCATCGAAGCGTCGTTGACCTATATTTACGGCATCGGGCCGAGCACGGCGAAACGGGTGCTCGAACAGACCAACATCGATCCCAACCTGCGGGCGAAAGACCTTACGCCGCACCAGATTAACGAGATTATCCAGACGATCACCGGCAACAAGATGCTGATTGAAGGCGATCTGCGCCGGGAGTTGCAGGGCAACCTAAAACGGCTTCAGGCGATCAATTGTTATCGCGGCATCCGGCATCGGCGCGGCCTCCCGGTTCGCGGCCAGCGCACGTCGACGAACGCGCGCACCCGCAAGGGGCCCCGCAAAACGGTCGGCGTCATCCGGAACAAGGATGCGAAGGCCGGCAAGGTTTAACGCTTAAGGACTTTCAGCCATGGCAGACTCAGACGAAAAGAAACCCGCCGCGAAGGCAAAGATTCCAAAGGCAAAAACGGCCGACTCAGACGCCGCTCAAACGCCTGCCGTGGAAACTCCCGCTCCAGTTACCGAGACTCCCGCCCCGGCCACGGAAGCGGCTCCGGCCGCTGTGACCGCCGCCGCCGACGCGCCCGCGAAGCCGGCCAAGAAACCGGCGAAAGCGAAAAAGGAAGAAGCCGCGCCAGTTGAGCCGCCGAAGGAAAATCTTTCGTTGGATCCGAACGATGTCGAAAAGCCGAAGATCGTTAAAGCGAAGGGAAGCAAAAACGTTCACACCGGCATTGCGCATGTCCTTTCCACTTTTAACAACACCATCGTCACCATCACCGACCTCAAGGGGAACGTGATCGGCTGGTCGAGCGCCGGCAAGGTCGGCTTCAAAGGCTCGCGCAAAAGCACTGCTTACGCCGCCCAAATGGTCGCGCAGGACGCGTCCCGCCAGGCCATGGGTCACGGTCTGAAGGAAGTCGAAGTCCTCGTCCGCGGCCCCGGCGCCGGCCGCGAATCCGCCGTCCGTGCACTCCAGGCGATCGGTCTCGACCTCACCGTCATCCGCGACGTCACCCCCGTCCCGCACAATGGCTGCCGCCCGCCGAAACAGCGCCGCGTTTAAGTTTCTACTTCCTACTTTCACCTTTCTACTTTCTTCAAATGGGCAGATACACCGGACCGAAAACAAAAGTGAGCCGCCGCTACGGTGTGCCGCTCTTTGGACCAGCCAAAGCACTCGAGCGAAAGAATTACCCTCCCGGCATGCACGGGCCAAAGGGGTCGCGTCGAAAGCAATCCGATTACGCGATCGCTTTGGGCGAAAAACAGAAGCTTCGCTATCAATACGGTTTGCTGGAGAAACAGTTCCGCCGGATTTTCCAAAATGCGCTGCGCAAGCGCGGCGTCACGGGCGAAACCCTCCTCCAGCTTTTGGAAACGCGCCTCGATAACGTTGTCTTCCGCCTCGGCCTCGCGAATACGCGGAGCGGAGCGCGACAGTTGGTTTCCCACGGCCACGTCCAGGTGAATGGCCGGAATGTAAACATCGCTTCCTTCAACGTCAAAGCCGGCGACGAAGTCATGGTGAAAGACAAACCAAAGTCCCGCCAGCTCGCTCTGCGCAATCTCGAGCTCACCCAGATCGCCCCCGTTCCGGGCTGGCTTGTCGCCAATCGAGACGCGCTGAGTGGCAAGGTTTCGCGCATTCCCACGCGCGACGAAATGCAGCCGATGGTCAACGAACAGCTGATCGTCGAGTTGTATTCCCGTTAATTACTCGGCGCTCACCGCGGCGAACGCCTCTCCATCTCCAGGAGCTCGAGCGCCTTGCTGTAACTGCGGCGCTGGAGAAAGTGGCGGAGCTGAGGATCGACGACGGGAGGAAGGTTCTGCTCAAGCCGCTCGATCTTTTCCGAAATTTCGCGGAGGCGTTGAGTGTGCCGATCGGGATCCTGGCGGCTTTCTTCGTCGCCGATGATCGTGAGGCGCTCTCGAAGCGCGGTGGCCAGCTCGGTCAGCATTGCGTCCATCGGAAAAGCTTGAAACGTGGAACGCTTTGGCGCAAGCGTCCGTTATGAGCGATGCACCGCCAAAGAGAATTCTGATCGTGGACGACGATGTGGCGTTGATGCGCGTAATGCGGGAAGCGCTTACGTCGTTTTTGCAATGTGAGGTGGATACGTCGCCCAGGCCCGAGTACGGCTTCGAGCTGGCCCTGAAGAAAACCTACGATCTGATGCTGTTCGATTTCCAGATGCCGATGATCGACGGCGCGATGCTCTTTTTTCTGATCGGGAAGGTTTACAATCATTCCATTCCACCCCGCATCGTCCCACCGTTGCTGCTGGTGACCGGCAAAGGCGATGAGAAACGGGCGCAGGAGTTACTTCAGGAAGCGGGGGTGCGCGGATTAATCCCGAAGCCGTTTGCGATCAATCGGCTGATCGAAAAGGTGAAGGAGAGTGTACCGGGAATTGAGTCGACGGGCCCTTAGCAGGTGGATCGAGTCCCGCGTCCGCGGGACGGATCGATGGCGGAAAATGCCGGTGGGCCGGAAAGATTAAGCCTCGTGCGACGGAGCGCTCGATCCACCTCGAGGAGACTGCATCCTGGATGAACGATCCACCTAGCGGCCGGCTTCTTCAATGAGCTGGCGCCGGGCTTCGATCCAATCGTGGGCGGAATCGCCGGGAAGCGAAAGTTTGTGCCGGCGTTCGGCGATGAAGTAGGCGCGAAGCCGAATCTCGTCGTCGGAAGGTTCGCGGAGCGGGGCGGGCGATGGAGCTTTCCCGGAGGCGCTCCCGCCGCTCGCCGTTTTTTTCGAAGCCGGTTTTTTTGCCTTGGGTTTGTCGGCAGCCGAACGAGACTTCCTTTTCGGCGCACCATTTTCGCTTCCATTGACGGGAGCGGGGTTTGAGCCCGCGGAGTCAGTTTCAATTTTTTTCGGTTCGTTCTTGGATTTTCTGGGCACGTTTTTTGTCTTTTGAATGTTGCCAGAGCGAATACCGCATGCCCCCTCGCTGCAAGTGGATTTTGCAAACCGGTTGCGCAACGAGCGGGAGTTCGCCTACCGTGCGGCAATGCGAAACTTTGTTTTCCGCTGGCTCGTCACGACGGTCGGAGTAATGGTCGCCGCGGCCTTCATCAGGCGGATTCATTACGACACAACCGGAGCGCTCATCGGGGCGGCGTTGCTCCTCGGAATCCTTAACGCCTTCGTCCGACCTGTCCTGCTGATTCTCGGAGCGCCCTTGATTCTGCTGACGCTGGGAATCTTTATCCTGATTGTGAACGGTCTGATGCTTTACTGGGTGCCAGGCATCGTGACCGGATTTCACGTTGATACCTACGGCAGCGCGTTCTGGGGCGCGCTCGTGGTCAGTCTCATTAGCTGGATGCTGAGCGCCTTCTTTCGCGGAAGCGACGGCCGTGTCCATGTCCTGACCCATCACACTCAAATCAAGCGGGTACAGGGCCGCGTGATCGAACCGGGAAGCAGAAACGGATGACCTACTGCCTTGGAATGCTCTGCCGCGCCGGGGCGGTGTTTCTGTCCGATTCACGGACCAGCGCGGGGATGGACAACATCACGATGTGCAGCAAGATGCGGGTCTACGAAAAACCGGGTGACCGTGTGCTCTGCATTCTCAGCTCCGGGAACCTTTCGCTGACGCAGGCGACGATCGCGTTAATCGACGAAGAACTGCACCTCGGAAAACAGGACCCGGGCCGCGAGCAACTGATGAACCGGCAGACGCTTTATGAGACGGTGCGCTACATCGGATCGAAGGTTCGCGAAGTCGAAAAGCGGGACCGGGAGGCACTCGAGGCGGACGGCTTCGATTTCAATATCCACCTTATCGTCGGTGGCCAGATCGCCGGGTTCCCGCCGGAGGTGCACCTCGTGTATCCCCAGGGAAACAGCATTCACGCCACGCGCGATTGCCCGTTCCTCCAGATCGGTGAACGCAAATATGGCAAACCGATCCTTGATCGCGGATTCACCTACGAGACGGGGCTCGCGGACGCGGTGAAGGTCGGCATCATTTCAATCGATTCAACGATGACCAGCAATGTCGCGGTCGGTCCGCCGATCGATATTCTTTGCTACGAAGCCGATTCGCTTCAGGCGCGATTGCGCGCTCATCTCGACGATGACGATCCGTATCTGCAAACGATCAGCCAACGCTGGCAGGACGGCATCGTGAAGCTCGTGAACGAGATGCCGGCGCCCGATTTCAGCAAGCCTGCGCTCGGTTTCGCGACGGCGGCCTAGCGCCGGGGGCGGAGGGCAACCTATGCTCCGCGTGAAAATCTGCGGCCTCACTCTCGCCGCGGACGCGGCCGCAGCCGTAGCGTTTGGCGCTAACGCGTTGGGGTTTAATTTTTTTCCGGGCAGTAAACGGTATCTCTCGACCGGTGTGGCCCGGGAATGGATCGCTGCCTTGCCAGGGGACATCGAAAAGGTCGGGATTTTGGTGAATCCGAGCTGGGAGGAGGCGAACGCCATTGCGGCTCTTCCCGGTATCACGGCTCTGCAATTGCACGGATCTGAAACGCCTGAATTTTGCGGGCGATTGATGGATACAGGCGTTCGGTTCGAGAAGGCGGTGCCGGTGACCGGCCCCGATTCTGTGGCGAATTTGCCGGACTTTCTTACGCGAACGGTGCTTTTGGATTCCGGTGGATTGGGAGAATTCGGAGGCACGGGTCGAACCTTCCCCTGGGAAATCGCGCGCGACTTTGTGCAGGCCAATCCGGATCTCCGTGTCATCCTCGCGGGCGGATTGACGCCTGAGAACGTCGCGGAAGCCGTCGCCCTGGTGGGGCCATTTGGCGTGGATGTGACCAGCGGGGTGGAGTCTTCGCCGGGGCGCAAGGATCACGGCCGGATGCGGGCATTCGTAGCCGCCGCGCGGGGCAGCTGAAGGGTATCCCTCGCCGGGGCGGGCCCGCAGCGACCGCGGGAGGGCTGGTCTGCTTCCTGCTTTTACGGCTGGTGCACTCTTCAACTTCACATCATCTATGCCTAATCGCCTTAAAACCTTCCTCTGTGCCGGAGCGGCGTTGCTGACCGCTCTTACCGTCGGGAACGCGCAGACCATCTCGCCCTCGCCGGCGCCCAGTTCCAGCCCGGCAGAATCCACCCAGAAAGCTCCCTTGGCGGACACAAAGACCAAGCCGGCTACAGTGCCGCTTCCGACCGAACCTTCGACCAAGAGCGACAACCTTCTTCTCGTGCAGGCGTCGACCTCAAACGCCGCCACATCACCCAGCGCTCCTAAAACCTCGACCACCACCACCACCACGACCGCCCCCGGCCCGGTGGAACCCGATAGCGTGACCGACAACGGTGGAGTCGGCGTTCGTGAATTTCAGGGTGACGACGTGGGCGCGGTTCTGCGCCTCCTCGCCCGCCAGGCGAAAATCAACATGGTGGTCAGTGAAGCGGTCACTGGCACCGTGACGATGCGCCTCGAAGATGTGACGGCGTTGCAAGCGGTCGCAATCATCGTGAAAGCCAAGGGCCTGTTCCTCGATAAAATCGACAACGTTTACTACATCAAGACCGGTGCCGAACGCACCGCCGAGCCCACCGAAAGTGACAGCTTTCAATTCAGCTATGCCCGGGCGAAGGAAACCGCGCCGCTTATCGCCGCCCAGCTCTCCAGCAAAGACGCTCCTCAGGTGGACGAACGCACCAACACCATCTTTTTCCGCGAGACCCGCGGCAATATCGACAAAATCCGGCAGCTCCTGGCTCAAATCGATAAACCGACCAAACAGGTGATGATCGAGGCTCGCCTCGTCGAGGTGAATGCCAATCCGAAACAGGCCTACGGGATCAACTGGTCAGGGGTGATGGGCGGAACGGGCAGTGCGAAAACCGTGAAATACGGCGGTGGCTCTCTGGCCACAACGACCACAGGGGGCCCGGCGGCTACCGGCAGCGGGAGCACGACCACTGGGACTTCGGTTACTACTTCGGATTTTGCTCACACGGTTAACAGTGCCTTCGGCAATCTCCTGGGCCAGGTCGCCATCCTGTCGATCCCGCAGATGTCCGTTACCTTGCAGGCGCTTAACGAAGATTCCGACGCGGAATTTCTCGCGAACCCTCGCATCGTGACGGCGGATAATATGCAGGCGAAGATCGAGATCGTCCGCAACCAGCCGGTGCCGCAGCTTAATTTCAACGAGCAGACTGCCACTTCGGTCTTCGGAGGTTTCCAGGACAAGAAGTTCGGAAATACCCTCGTCGTCAAACCGCTCGTGAATAAGGACAACTTTATCACGCTGAGCGTGAAGCCGGAGATCAGCAACAAGGTGTTCGACCAGCCCTTTACCTTCGCCGGCGCCACCGTCACCAGTCCGGTCATCGACACCCGGTCACTTGATTCCAATGTGCTGATCAAGAGTGGTGATACCCTGGCGATCGGCGGATTGCTCCAGGACGAACTGAGCAAAAACCGGACAAAGGTGCCGATCATGGGCGACATTCCCGTCCTCGGCTATTTGTTTCAGAGTCACGAAAACGCTCGGGTGAAACGCAACTTGTTAGTCTTCGTAACCCCGACGATTCTTGACCAGCATTACGGGACGGGTTTGGAGGATCAGGTCAGCGGCGTGCATCATTCGGGCGACGAATACGCGGACCCGAACGGATGGCGAAACAATGCCAAGGGAGCCGTACGGCTGGTGCCTACTTCAAATCGACAGGTTGCGGCGGATTATCCCAAGCCCGGAACACCGCCGTCGCCGGCCCGGACGGAATCGGAAACCAGCACGACGACCACGAAGTCGGTAGATTTCAAGACCTCCGCGAACGAGCGGGGATTTTAGACAACCAAAAGATGTGGGGTTGAGAGGGGGCGGATTCTCGCGAGAGGTCCGCCCTCTTTGTCTTTTGGATCGTCTCCCGTGGTCGTGATCGAGGGAGGAGGCGATCGATCACGACGAGAGATAGCGCTGCAGGCTCTGGCGCAACGCGGTGCGCGCGCGAAACAGCAGGCTTTTCACCGCCGAAACCGATTGGTCGAGCGCCTCCGCGATCTCCTCGTAGCTGAGTTCATCGTAGCGCCGCAGGATCACCGCCATGCGTTGGGCCTCAGGCAGGTTCGCGATGGCTGTGTCAACGGCTCGTTGCAATTCGCCCTCGAGGAGCGAAGCGTCCGGCGCGATCGCGTGGTCATCCTTGAGGGGGCGTTCTTCTTCGTCCGACTCCGATTGCAGCGGCACCTGCGGATGCCGCGAGCGGCGCCGTAATTCATTGAAAACGAGATTGCGCGTGATCTTCAGGAGCCAGGTGGTGAACTTCGCCCTCGGCACGTAGCGTTTCACGTTTTTCCAGACCCGCACGAAGACCTGCTGCGCGATGTCCTCCGCGTCCGAATTGGTTCCCAGCATGCGGCCCACGGTTCCGATAACCAGCCGTTGGTGCCGCTCGACGAGCTGCTCGAAAGCGGCCGTGTCGCCCTCGCTGGCCAGGCCCATCAACCGAATATCTTCGGCGTCTTCGGGAGTGCGGCCTGGCGGGGCCGTTTCGTGATCGGGCATGTTAATGAAAAACGGAGGCGGTTCCGTCGTTAGGGATGAAAGCTTCAATTGTGACCGATTCAACCTTCATCCGTGCTTTCGGTTGCAAGCCAACACCAGCATGTGCATCATGGATTCGAAATTTGCCGCCTCTCCGTGAACCTATCGCTCATTCCCGCTGATCTTCGACCGATTGCCGAAAGGGTCGAGAGCCGGCAGCGCCTTTCCGATGCCGAGGCGCTCCAATTATTCCGTTCCGACGACATCAATGCCCTGGGCGTCATCGCCAGCAGGGTGCGGGAGCAGAAAAACGGAAACGTCGCAACCTATATCCTGAATCGCTACATTAACTATTCCAATCTCTGCCTTCTCTCCTGCCAGTTCTGCGCGTTCGCGGCGAAGAAGCGGGACGCCCACGCGTTCGAACGCTCGATCGACGATATCGTGGCCGCGGTCGAAGAGTCGCTCTCATCTGGGATCACCGAGGTCCACATGGTGGGAGGCCTGCATCCCACGTTGAAGAAGGATTGGTATCTGGACTTGCTGCACCGTCTGCGTGCTCTCGATCCGCAGATCACCATCAAGGCATTCACGGCGATTGAAATTCGCCATCTCGCCCAGCGGATTTTTAAGTTGTCGATTGCCGACACGCTCGCGATTTTGCGCGACGCCGGCCTCGGAGCGCTCACCGGTGGCGGGGCCGAGATCTTCGACGCCCAGGTGCGCGACGAACTCTGCCGTGGCAAGGAAAGCGCCGAGGAATGGCTCGATGTCCACCGGACCTGGCACAAAATGGGGGGCCGGAGCACCTGCACGATGCTTTACGGACATATCGAGACGCTCGAACAACGCGTCGATCACCTCCGCCAGCTTCGCGAATTGCAGGATGAGACCGGAGGGTTCACCGGTTTTGTCCCGTTCGCCTTTGAACCGCAGACCACCATTCTCGCGCACGTGAAGTCGGCCTCGGCCGTCGAGCAGCTACGGAGCCTGGCGGTGAGCCGCATCTATCTGGATAATTTCGATCACATCACGGCTTACTGGGTTTCGATGGGCTTGCCGCTCGCGCAGGTGTCCCTCAACTACGGCGTGGACGATTTGCACGGCACGATCATGGAGGAAAAAATCTTCCACATGGCCGGGGCCAAAACGCCGCAGGAACAAACGGTGGCAACGCTCGAAAACGTTATCTGCGAAGCCGGTCGAGACCCGGTCCAGAGGGATAGCTTTTATCGGCATCTACCCCGGCAGCGTCCGACCGTCGCGCCGGCCACTCCCGCGGTCGAGTCCGAACTGGTTTGCGCCTGACGCGTGGCTGAAGGCGGGCTGTTACGGATCGGTTGCGTTAAGTATCTCAACGCCCGTCCTCTCATTCACGGGTGGCCGGGCGAAGTCGTATTCGACCACCCGAGCGTGCTCTGCGAACGGCTGGCTGCCGGGGCGCTTGACGTCGCGCTTGTCTCCAGTTTCGAATTTCTCCGCAACCCGGTCTACACGCTCGTCGACGGCATCTCGATTTCATCGCACGGCCCGGTCCATAGTGTTTTCGTTGCCCACAGCGGCGAACTGGCCGAGATCGAGGAAATCGAAGTCGATCCCGCGTCGCAAACGGGGATAAATCTCCTGCGTTGTCTCTTGGCCGAGATGGGTCTTGCGCCAAAGTTCGTCGTTCGGTCGCGCCTCATCCAGCGCGCGATTACACCAAGGCTCGCGAAATTCTTTATTGGCGACCAGGCGATTCGCTTCCGGGACGAAAGCGAAAAAACATTTCAGTTTTGGGACCTGGGCGAGGAATGGCAAAAGCGGATTCAACTTCCCTTTGTCTATGCCCTCTGGCTCATCCGGCCGGAGGTTGGATCGCCCAAGGCGATCGCCGACAGTCTCCGGGCCTGCCGCGACAGCAACCTGCGCGAGCTCGATCCGCTCATCGCGACGGAACGCGAATTCAGCCCGGATTTTTGCCAATTTTATCTGCGCGAATGTTTGCGCTATCAATTTGGACAGCAGGAAAAAGAGGGCCTCTCGACGTTCCGAAAACTCTGTGAGAAGCACGGAATTTTGTGGCACGACTCCCGGCTGATCATCTGACAGAGCGGGTCACCATTGGCTGCTCCTTGTCAGCCGAATCCTCCCCCAATAAACTACCCGGTGGAACGGCGTTGGATTGTTGCTCAAACAGGCGCGGAAGCGGCCAGGAACATTCCGTGGGATGAGATCTGCGGCCTTCCGTGTATTGCCGAGCTCTTGAAGCGGAAAGGATTCACCTGTTCCGATGAAGTCAATGCGTTCCTCGATCCGCGTTTGCGGTCTTTGGGCGATCCATTTCTGCTGCCGAACATGGCGGCGGCAGTTGAGCGCGTCCTCCAGGCGATCGATCGCGCCGAACGTATCGTGCTGTTCGGCGACTACGATGTCGACGGTGTCACCTCGGTGGCGTTGCTCTCCGAGTTGCTGCGAAGCTACGGCGCCACGCCGGAGTTATTCCTGCCCTTGCGGATGGAGGAGGGTTACGGGCTGAGTCCCGAGAGCGTCGAGCGCTGTTGCGAACAGCATCAGCCCCAGTTGCTGATCGCGGTAGACTGCGGCACGTCGTCGCTCAACGAAATTGCGGCGCTCAAGGAACGCGGCATCGATGTCATCGTTCTCGATCATCACGAGCCGAAGTCCGCCCTGCCGGATTGTGTGGCGGTGGTGAACCCGAAAGCGGAAACGGACTGTCCGTTCGACTATCTTTGCAGTGTCGGAATTGTCTTCAAGCTCTGCCACGCGTTGCTGAAGACGCGCCCGGCCCCCGGCTTTGACCTGAAGGCAAATCTCGATTTGGTCGCGCTCGGAACCGTGGCCGACATTGTGCCTTTGGAAAAAGAGAATCGCATTCTTGTCCAGCGGGGCATGCGAGCATTGGGCGCTTCGAAGCGGCCGGGCCTGCGGAAGTTGATGGAGGTAGCCGCGGTTCGGTCCCCGATCGCTGCCCAGGACATTGGGTTTCGTCTGGGGCCGCGTCTCAATGCGGCGGGGCGACTGGCCACGGCAGAGAAAGCATTACGGCTCCTGCTCACCGGGGATGAAAACGAAGCCGAAGAGCTGGCCGCGCTGCTTGATGCGCAAAACCGCGACCGACAGGCGGTCGAGCGAAAGATTTGTGACGAAGCCGAACGCACCCTGGAAAAAGATTTCGACCCCGTCCGTGACGCGGCGATCGTGCTCGGGTCGCGCGACTGGCATCCGGGCGTGCTTGGCATCGTCGCCTCACGGCTCGCGCGAAAATATCATCGACCCACGATCCTGGTAGGCTTTGATTCCTCCGGGCTCGGAAGGGGGAGCGGTCGGAGCATCGCGGGCCTTTCTCTTGTCGAAGCTCTCGGCCATTGCGCCGCTTATCTTGAAAAATTTGGTGGCCACGAAATGGCAGCTGGCCTGGCCATTCGCGAGAAAAATTTCACAGGATTCGCGGACGCGTTTCGACAAGCGTCGCGCGAGCGCCTGTCGGCTGAAGATCTGCAGCCGCGATTGCACCTCGACCATGAGCTCACCTTTTCGCAGCTCAACGGCGACCTGCTCCGCTGGCACCAGGCACTCGAACCTTTCGGCAACGGCAATCTCCAGCCAATGTTTTTTGCCCGCGCCGTGGAACCGGCGGTCGAGCCCCAGGTCCTGAAGGAAAAGCATCTCGCCTTGCGCTTGCGCCAGCAGAGCCAGTTTCGGCGGGCAATCTTCTTTGATGGCGCCCTGACGCCCCTGCCAAGGCCGCCATGGGACATCGCATTTCGCGTAAACGCGGATGAATACGAGGGCGAAACGCGGCTCCAAATTCAAATCGAAGCGCTGCGCGCTACAGTCCCCGTTGAATGATTGAGTACTCGCAACCGCTCAGCGAGTTGGAATGGATCCCGCGGCCGAAATTGACCGCGCTCCGGCGGCTCGAGATCGAAACCGTCGAAGATCTTCTGACCCACTATCCGCGGCGCTATGAGGACCGGACCCAGTTTGCGGCGTTTCCCCGCGAGGAAAGCGAAACGCCAGTTTGTGTTTGTGGTGAGGTCGTAAAGACCCGGATTGTTCGTTTCGGAGGATGGAAAAAGATCTTCGAAGCGACTTTGGAGGAAGCGAATGCGAACGCGCTCAGTCAGCCAATTGTGCTACGCTGGTTCAATCTTCATTACGTCCAGAAGATGATCGCCACCGGACAGCGCGTGGTCGTTTTTGGAAAACCGCGTCTGCGCGGGAAGCGGCTCTGCATGGAGCATCCGGAATTTGAGGTAATCGAGAACGACGAGGAGATGTCGGTCCATTTTCGTCGCATCACTCCGATTTACCCGGCCACCGAAGGACTTTCGCAGCGCGTTTTTCGCGGAATGATTTTCCAGGTGCTGGAGAACCTCGGGGCGGGATCCGTCCCAACCCTGTTGCCGAAAGGCGTGAATCTCGGAACACGGGAACACGCCCTGCACGAGATCCATTTTCCGACAACGACCGGCCAATGCGAGGCCGCGCGCAAGCATCTCGTCTTCGCGGAGTTCTTTGCGATGCAGTTAGTGATTGGATCGCGGCGAGCGGAAGCCACGTCGCGAACTGGCCAGGCGCATTCCGCGGCGGGCGAGTTGCTGGAGAGATTCCTGCGCGGATTACCGTTCGATCTGACTCCCGCCCAGGAGCGGGTCATCGAAGAATTGCGACGGGACCTCGCCTCCCGTCACCCGATGAATCGGCTGCTCCAGGGCGATGTGGGCTCGGGGAAAACCGTGGTGGCGATTGCCGCCATGCTGCTCGTGGTTGAATCCGGTTCTCAGGCGGCCCTCATGGCGCCGACGCAAATTCTCGCCGAACAACATTATGCCGTCCTCTGTCGGTGGCTCGAGCCGCTGGGAGTGCGGCTGGCGTTGCGGACCGGCACGCGGCAGGAGGAAACGCTGCCGCTCTTCGCTCCGGGTCGAAAACAAACGCTGGGGAGCGCAGGCTGCCAGCCTGCCGTGTCCGGCAGCTTGCCGGACACACCTTCGGGAGTTAGCGAAGCTCGCTATCACCGTCGGCGCCTCCCCCATTTTGACCGCCCGTGGGCAAAGTACATGATCACGATGTCCACGCGAAACCACCGGGTCCTAACCACTAGATCTCGCGACGCAGTCCTCGAATCTATTCTTCGTTGGAGGAATCATCGTTACGGACTCTATGCGGCGTGCGTGATGCCGGATCATGCGCATATGCTGATCGAACCCATGGTTGAGCGGGAAGGCGACGAGGGAAGTGCGGTGTTCTTTTCGCTGTCGAAGATTCTGCATACCATCAAATCCTTCACGGCGAATCGAGTGAACAAGTTCGAGAAGACCACGGGGGCCGTCTGGGAGACAGAATCTTTCGATCGGCTGATTGGGTCCGAGAGCGATCTGCAGGAAAAATTTCAGTATATCGCGCGCAATCCATGGGATTCTGGCGCTGTGAATCCGGGGGTAGATTATCCCTGGGTTTGGTGGCCGGAGATCGAGACGGAGGCGCGGCCGTCAAAGAACACGCCGCCGAACTTCGCGGCAGGCTGCCGCGAAGAGCAGGCTGCCAGCCTGCGATCCCCAGCGAAGAGCGATGCTCCGCACATCATCGTGGGGACGCATGCGCTGCTTTACGAAGGGGTATCGTTCGAGAATCTCGGGCTCGCGGTGATTGATGAGCAACACAAGTTTGGGGTCTCGCAAAGGGCGCGCCTCACGGCGCGCGAGCCAGCGCCGGACGTCCTCGTCATGACGGCAACGCCGATTCCACGCACGTTGACCATGACTTTCTACGGCGATCTTGATGTGTCGGTGATCGATGAGATGCCGGCGGATCGGGGCAGGATTGTCACGGCAGTGCGTGAGCGAGGCAAACTTCCGGAAGTGCTCGTGTTTCTGCGCGGACAACTCGAGGCGGGCCGGCAGGCCTATGTCGTTTATCCGCTTATCGACGAGAGCGAGAAATTGGACGCAAAAGCGGCCGCTGCGGAGTTCGAGGAATGGGAGGAACGACTGCGCCCGTTTCGTTGCGAGCTGTTACATGGAAGGATCGCTGGTCCCGAAAAACAGTCCATCATGGAACGGTTTCGGCGCGGCGAAACGAGCGCCCTCATCAGCACGACTGTGGTCGAGGTGGGCGTGGACGTGCCGAACGCGACCCTGATGCTGATTGAGAACGCGGAGCGGTTTGGCCTTGCCCAGCTCCATCAATTGCGCGGCCGGATCGGACGGGGGAGCCACAAATCGTATTGCGTCCTCCTCAGCGATGAGAAAGAACCTTGGACGGTCGCGAAACTGGCCGTCCTGGAAAAGACCAGCGACGGATTTGCGGTGGCGGAAGCGGACTGGGAGATGCGCGGCCCTGGGGATCTGCTCGGCACCGCGCAGAGCGGTCTGCCGGCCTTAAAGCTGGGTGATTTGAAAAAGGACGCCGATCTGATGCGCCAGGCGCGCGGGGCTGCTACCTCGATTCTGGCCATCGATCCCGGGCTCGAATCGAAGGAAAATCAACAATTTCGGCGATTGATTGTCGAAGAACAGGGACGAACCTTCTCGAACGTTAGCTGATGAAAAATCTGATCAAATTCCTCTTCTTTGTCTTGCTGGTGAGTGCCGGCATTTCGGCGCTTTACGACTACCGGCTCAAGACCGGCGGTCTCAATTTTCTCGCGGTCACATCCGAGAAATATTCCCTGGCCACAAACCCCACCGTGGATCCCAAGGACGTCGCGGGGCTGGAGAGTCTCAACCGCGAGCGACGGGCGCTGGTCAGCTCCGTCATCCCATCGGTTGTCAGCATCAAGACTTCGAAGAAGGTGCCCGTCCGGCGGCAATATCAGCTCGATCCCTCGGATTTTTTTAATCGCAATCCGCGCCAATTCCGCAACCCGAACGAGGAAGCAATGGTGCAAAACTCTCTCGGCTCGGGCGTGGTCGTGACCTCAGAGGGCCACATCATCACGAACAATCACGTGGTGGACCAGGTGGATGAGATCGAGGTCCAGTTGAGCGATGGACGAACGAAAAAGGCCCGGCTGGTGGGAGCCGACGCGGTGGTCGATTTGGCGGTGCTGAAAGTGGACGAAGCGGGTCTCAAGCCGCTGAAGTTCGGCGACTCCGACGCCGTCCAAGCGGGAGATTTCGTGGTCGCGATCGGAAATCCGTTCGGCTTCGAGGAGACAGTAACGGATGGAATCATCAGCTCGAAAGGCCGGCCAAATCGCGTGGATGGTTTCGGCGATTACCTGCAGACCAACGCGGCCATCAATCCCGGGAACAGCGGCGGGCCGCTGGTGAATTTGCGGGGCGAGATCATCGGCATCAACACCGCGATCATTTCGCGCAGCGGCGGATCACAGGGAATCGGGTTCGCGATTCCGTCGAACTCGGTGAAGACGGCCCTGGAGAGCTTGCTTAAGAATGGCCGCATTATTCGCGGATATCTCGGCATCCAGGCGCGCCCGACTACTCAGGGAGTGGCCGAGACAGATGGGGTGATCGTCGATGACGTGATCCCGAACTCGCCCGCGTCGGATGCAAAATTGAAGCGGGACGACGTGATCAAAAAATTTAACGGACACACGGTGCGAAACATCGCGGAATTGCGCAGCCTGGTCTCGCAAGTAGAGCTGAACAAAAAGGTGGACCTGGAAGTGATCCGAAGCGGAAACACACTCAATGTCACTGCGGAGATCAAGGAACAACCGGCGGATTATCTGACCTCGCGGAGCAATCCTCTCGAGCCTCAGACGCCGCAGCAACCCGATGACCAGCAGCAGGACGAACCGGACGAAGCGAACGCGCTGGCCTCGGTGCAAGTGGCAGAGCTTACGCCAGACGTTGTGAAGCGACTCGACCTCCCAACCCGAATTCGGGGCGTTCTCGTGGCGAAAATTGACGGGGAAGCAGGTGAATTGCGCGCTGGCGACGTGATTGAGGAAGTGAACCAGCAACCGGTGAACTCCGTGTCGGATTACAAGAAAGTCGTTTCTTCGCTCGATCCGAACGGTACCCAGGTGCTTTCGGTCTGCCGGCATCGCACGCGATCCTTCGTCGTTTTGCGGCCTCGCTGATCTTCACCATCGCCGCGGCTTCTTCCCCGGAGAGCGGGAAGCACGTAGGAGTCTGGTGGGCTTCGAATCATTTCCGGGTGAATAACCCGTGCTTCGAGCCGGTCTAACTCACCCAGCCCATCAAACTTATGAAACGAATACTCCTGGCAGCGGCGATATTGGCCATTGTCTTTCCGACTCCGCGGCAGGCCGAAGCACGGACCGATGTCTCGATCGACTTCTTTTACGATAATCTCGGTGACGGGGGCAACTGGGTATAGGTCGGCGATTACGGGTATTGCTGGCAGCCGGACGTAGCGGTGAGCAATTCGAATTGGCGACCGTACTCGGACGGATATTGGGCCTATACGATGTCGGGTGGACCTGGGTGTCGTATGAGGATTTTGGCTGGGCGACCTATCATTACGGACGGTGGATGCGGTTACACGGTCGCGGATGGGTCTGGGTGCCAGACCGCGAGTGGGCGCCGGCCTGGGTTTCCTGGCGCACCGGCGGGGACTATGTTGGCTGGGCGCCGCTTCCCCCGCGACGTGCCGGCGACTATTACGACAATAGCCCCATCACCGCGCGGGTGGACATCGATTTCGACATCGGCCCGGCGTCCTATAACTTCATCGACGTTCGCTATATTGGGGAGCCAGTTCTCCGGGAGCGAATCTTCGCGGCCGATCAGAATGTCACCTACATCACCAAGACGGTGAACGTGACCAATATCACTTACACCAACTCGACGGTTTACAACCACGGGCCGGATTACGATACGCTCAGCCGTTACTCGACCCGGCCCATTCAGCGCCTGACTTTGCAGCGGGAGACGAACGTCGATCCGGCCGCGGCCGCCCGTTCGAAGTCGCTCATGAAGGTGCAGGGCGACAGACTCGTGGTCGCTGCCCCGCAGCAGTTCCAAAAACCCACGAAGAACCTCGCGCCAAAAGTCGTGAAGGAGAAAATCGCGCAAGCGCCGGTGGAACGCGGTTGGGAACCGGTCGGCGACCAGAAAGCGCAGACAGAATTGAAGGAAAAAATGAAGAAGGAAGACCCGAAGTCGGTGCCACCGCCGACCGTGCAGGCTTCGGAGAAGGCTGGAGCCAGCCCGGCCGCTACGCCGCCCGGCGCGACAACTGCCAGCGCGACCCCCGCAAGAACGGCCACCCCGGCCGTGTCGGCGAGAGCCGCGGCGAGCCCGACTCCGGCGACTCGAGCCTCTCCTTCGCCGGCCAAGGACAAGAATAAACGTCCCGACAAGAATTCGCCGCTGCCAGGCGCGTCCGCAACCCCGGCGATGAGTCCCGCAATGACGCCGGAGAAAAACAAAAATAAGCGCGACGAAAAAGTTTCACCGCTGACCACGCCATCGGCCTCGATTCCGGCGGCGACAAGCCCCGCGCCAACTCGCGACATGGGCAAGAACAAGCAGCGGGAAAAGGCGGCGCCGACTGCAACGGTGCCGCCTGCCTCCGGGACGACAGATGCCGCCGCTCTCACTGCTCCTCCGAAACCGCCCAAGGAAAAGTCGGACAAGCGCAAGATGGAACCCGTTCCTCCGCCACTCGCCCCAATGGAACAGAGCGCTCCAAGGGTAGAGCCGCCGTCGACGCCAGAAGCCAGGAAGAATCGGCTGGAGCCGGATTCCGTAAAGCCTGAAGCCACGGTCGAAAAGCCGAAGCATGAACCGGCGACGCAGGACCCAGCCAAATCGCTGAGGAAGGAACCGCCGCAGGAGCGTGTTGCGCCACCACCACCGGCTCGAGATGAAGGCAAAAAGAAGAACGAGCCGGCGGCTTCACCGACGCCGTAATCGAGTTTGATTCGCTAGGAAAGGCCGGCCCCGGAGGAATCCGGGGCCGCCTTGTTAGGCCTTCTTGCTCCTGCTCCTGCTCCTGATCTTTCCCCAATCGGGTTCCGTGACCGATCAAAATTAGGATTAAGAACGTGAGGAAGAAGAATCTGCGAATTCAAAGCAGTTCCGCGATCTGGACAGCGTTCAGGGCAGCGCCTTTCAGGAGCTGGTCGCCCGAAACCCAAAAGGAAAGCCCGTTCTCGAACGCACAATCGCGCCGAACGCGACCGACTTCGCAGTTGTCTTTGCCGGCGGTGAAAAGCGGCATGGGATAACGATTATTCTGCGGTTCGTCCACCAGCTCCAGCCCCGGTGCCTTGGCGAGAACTTCATGCGCTTCCTCGACGGAAACAGACCTCTCGAACTCAGCGCTCATCGCAACCGAGTGCGCTCGGTAGACCGGGACCCGGACGCAGGTGACTGACGCGCGAAACTCTGGCAGGTGCATAATGCGCCGTCCTTCGTTCTGCATCTTCATTTCCTCCTTGGTATAGCCCCCCGGCAAAAAGGAGTCGACTTGGGGCAGAAGATTGAAGGCGATCGGATGCGGGTAGATCTCCGCAACCGGGGGCTGATTCGTGGCTGCGGCATGGACTTGCGACCGCAACTCGTCGATCGCGCGGGCCCCACTGCCCGAGACGGCCTGGTAGCTCGAGGCGATCACTCGCCGAACCCCGAATGCGCGGTGCAGCGGATAAAGCGCCATGAGCGCTACGGCGGTGGTGCAATTTGGATTGGCAATCAATCCTTTGTGCTGCCGGACGTCATCGCCGTTTATTTCCGGGATGATCAGCGGGACGTCCGGGTCCATTCGAAAAACCGAGGAATTGTCGATCACCACCGCACCTGCCGCTCGGGCGATCGGGGCGAACTCGCGGGAAATATTTCCGCCGGCGCTGAAGAACGCCAGGTCGATTCCCTCGAACGACTTCTCGGAGAGCTGCTGCGCCGTGATCTTTTGGCCGCGAAAGGTAACGCTCCTGCCGGCTGAGCGGCCCGAGCACAGGGGAAGTAATCGTTCCACGGGAAAGACGCGCCGCTCCAGCACCCGCAGCAATTCGTCGCCGACGGCGCCGGTCGCGCCGACGATGGCAACGTGATAGCTTTTCTTTTCGTTGATCACGGCGCATCCTACCGCCGTTTCCGATGAAAAAAAGTCCCGACCCGAAGATCGATATCTCTGCCCGCAAGCAACAGCTCGCCCTGAAATCCGGGCGGAAAACCGTGGCGCACTATCCGGTCTCCACTTCCCGATTCGGATTGGGATCGGAGGAGGGCAGCTTTAAAACGCCCACGGGCAAGTTCCGCATTGCGGAGAAGATCGGCGATGGCATGCCGCTTGGGACCGTCTTCAAAAGCCGCCGCCCGGTGAAGGCGACGAAGAAGCTATTACGAGAAGAGGACCTGGTAATGACGCGCATTCTCTGGCTGGATGGGCTCGACCGGAGCAATGCCAATACGCACGGGCGCTACATCTACATCCATGGCACAAACCACGAGGAGAGCATTGGCGTGCCGGCAAGCCATGGTTGTGTCCGGATGAGGAATGCCGATTTGGTGGAGCTGTTCGACCGAGTCGCCGTGGGCACCCCTGTCCAGATCAGGCCCTAACGAAGGGCCGCGAGCACTGGAAAAAAGTCGAGAAAAGCGTTGCGTCAGGGGTCTTAACTGCCTAAATGACGGCTGCAACTTGCAGGGAAAGGAGGCGAAATATTACGTGAAGATTTTCAAAGCAATCATGATTGTGGCCATCGCGGCCAGTGCGCTGAGCCTGGGGGCTTGCGCCCAGAAAAAAGAGGCCGCGACGACGACTTCTACCTATTCGAAATAACCGTCCAGTTGTCCGTCTGCGGATAGCTTTAACCCTAAAAGGCCAGGTCGTTTCGTCGGCCTGGCCTTTTTTCCGTGCCGTCCTCCACGGGTCGGCTTTCTTTTCCGTCTTGAATTCATAAAATGCGAGCCGTGGAACTGACCGGCCAACCCTTGTCCCTCTCCCAGGTCGCGGAGATCGCCCGCGGAGGCACCTCGATTCAGATCGGGACGGGGGTCCATGGGCGCATCGAAGCCTCACGAAAAGTGATCGAGGAAATCGTCGCGAGGGGTGGCGTCGTTTACGGAGTCAGCACCGGGTTCGGCAAGCTGGCGGACGTTCACGTCGCCGCCGGCGAACTGCGGCAGCTACAACTGAATCTCGTCCGCAGCCACGCCTGCGGAATTGGAAACCCGCTCTCCCCGCCTGAGGTGCGTGCGATGATCCTGCTTCGAGCGAACGTGCTCGCCCTCGGATTGAGCGGCATTCGGCTGGAAGTAATCGAGCAGCTGTGTGGCCTTGTTAATCACGACATCATTCCGGTCATTCCCGAAAAAGGCTCGGTCGGAGCGAGCGGGGACCTGGCACCCCTGGCTCATTTGTCGCTGACGCTGATTGGGGAAGGGGAGGCTTTTTACAAGGGGGCGCGGTTGCCTGGCGGCGCCGCGCTTAATAAAGCCGGACTGCGGCCGGTGGTGCTTGAAGCAAAGGAAGGGCTCGCGCTCTTGAACGGCACCCAGGCCATGCATGCGGTCGGCGGCCTGGCGCTGTTTCGTGCGAAACGGCTGGCACGCTTGGCGGACATCGCCGGGGCCATGAGTCTGGAGGCTTTGAAGGGAACGCCGACCGCCTTTGATCGGCGCATCCAGGAGGCGCGACCTCATCCCGGGCAACTGGCGGTGGCCGAGCACCTCCGTCATCTTCTGCGCGACAGCGAGATTCGCCAATCCCATCTCGCGAATGATCCCCGGGTGCAAGACGCCTATAGCCTGCGGTGCATGCCGCAGGTGCATGGCGCTGTGCGCGGCGCGTTGGATCATTGCGAAGCGGTTTTGGAAATCGAATCCGCCTCCGCGACGGACAACCCACTTGTGTTCGCGGAGAACGGTGACGTCCTGTCCGGCGGAAATTTTCACGGCGCGCCGCTCGCCCTGGCGCTCGACTATGCTGCCATTGCCCTGACCGACTTGATGAGTATCAGCGAACGCCGAACCGATCGCCTCGTGAACCCCGATTCGAGCGAAGGCTTGCCGCCGTTCCTGACGCCGCATGCCGGGACCCATTCCGGATTCATGATTCTCCACGTGGCGGCGGTCGCATTGCTAAACGAAGCGAAGGTCCTCGCGCATCCCGCGAGCATCGACAATCTCCCGACCTCCGGCGGTAAAGAAGATCATGTCTCGATGGGAATGACGGCAGCGCTCAAGCTCCGGACGATCGTGGAGAACGCCGAGCACCTCCTGGCCATTGAGCTGTTGACGGCCGCCGAGGGGATCGAGTTCCGCAGACCTTTGAAAGCAGGCGTCGGCGTGGAAGAAGCGTACGCGCGCGTTCGCTCGATTTCCCCGGCGGTGGATACCGATCGATCCATGTCGGCCGATATCGCACTGGTGGCGGCGGCGATCCGCGACGGGATCTTCGACAGCGACACCCAGAAGCTATGAGCGGGCCTCGAATCATTCGCGCTCCGCGGGGGAGCGAAAAGAGCTGCAAAGGCTGGCATCAGGAAGCCGCGTTACGGATGTTGATGAACAACCTTGATCCCGATGTCGCGGAGAACCCGGACCGCCTGATCGTTTACGGCGGGACGGGTCGGGCGGCGCGCAGCTGGGAGGCGTTCGACGCGATCGTGCGGTCGCTCCGCGAACTGGAGAACGATGAAACGCTGCTCGTTCAAAGCGGCAAGCCCGTCGGCGTGTTCCGGACCCACGATCAAGCGCCAAGGGTTTTGATCGCGAATTCGAATCTGGTTGGCCATTGGTCCAACGCCACCGAGTTCAACCGCCTCGAGCGCCTTGGCCTGACCATGTACGGGCAAATGACCGCCGGCTCCTGGATCTACATTGGCAGCCAGGGAATCGTCCAGGGCACTTTCGAGACCTTCGCCGCGGCCGCCGTGAAGCATTTCGGCGGAACCCTGGCGGGCAGACTGATTGTCTCGGGGGGGATGGGCGGAATGGGCGGCGCGCAACCGCTCGCCGCGACCATGAACGGCGCGCGCTTTCTCGGCGTTGAGGTCGACGCGGCGCGGATCGAGAAACGGTTGAAGAGCGGCTACTGCGACGAAATTGCGCATTCCTTGGACGACGCGCTGCGCCGGTTGGAGGAAGCGGGCAAGAACAAGAAGGCGATCTCGGTTGGTCTGGTCGGGAATTGCGCGGATGTCCTGCCGGAACTGGTGCGACGTGATTTCGTTCCAGACATTCTGACTGATCAAACGAGCGCGCACGATGCGCTCAATGGCTATGTCCCAAACGGCATGACCCTGAAAGAAGCGCTCGCGCTTCGAACGAGCGATCCTGAGAAATACATCGAGCGCGCGATGGATTCAATGGGTGCGCATGTGGAGGCAATGCTGGCGCTGCAAAAGAAAGGCGCGATCACATTCGATTACGGGAACAACATCCGCACCCAGGCGAAAAAAGCGGGGGTGGCGACCGCGTTTGATATTCCAGGCTTTGTTCCGGAATACATCCGGCCGCTTTTTTGCGAAGGGAAAGGGCCGTTTCGCTGGGTCGCGCTCAGCGGCGATCCGGAAGACATCGCGCGCACCGACCAGCTCGCGCTCGAAATGTTTCCGAAAAACAAAACGCTCGCGCGTTGGATGAAGCTGGCGAAGGAGCGCATTCATTTCCAGGGATTGCCCGCGCGCATTTGCTGGCTCGGGTTCGGGGAGCGCGCTGAATTTGGCATCGCCATGAACGACCTGGTCAAACGCGGCGAAATCAAAGCGCCCATCGTCATCGGCCGCGATCATCTCGATACCGGCTCGGTCGCATCGCCCTTCCGCGAGACCGAAGGAATGATCGACGGTAGCGATGCGATTGCCGATTGGGCGCTATTGAATGCGCTCGTGAACACTGCGGCCGGGGCGTCGTGGATTTCCATCCACAATGGCGGTGGCGTCGGCATCGGCTACTCGCAGCACGCCGGCATGGTGGTGGTCGCGGATGGAACCGAGGAGTCTCGCCGCCGCCTCGAGCGCGTGCTCACGAGCGATCCCGGCGTGGGCGTTCTGCGTCATGCCGACGCCGGTTACTCCCGCGCGATCGAGTTCGCGGGTAAGCACGAGATCGATATTCCAATCCCACCGCCAATTCGGGATTGAAGGCGGATTATCCAAACGCGGCTACGCCCAGGAAAGTCGGATACTTGCTCCTCTAGATGCCACCCGGTATACTTGCGTGTCATGGCGACAATGATTGAAGTCGAGAGACTGGGGCTGGATTTGCCCGAGAGCCAGAGAGCAGTTCTGGCCGCCCATTTGCTCGGATCGCTTCCCTCTGTTTTGCACGACGAAGACGAAGGGATCGCGGAGGCTCTCCGGCGCGATGCCGAATTCGGTGAGAACCCGGCGGTGGGTATGTCGGTCGAGCAACTCGATCACGAAATCGCACGCCGCCACCGCAGCTAATGCGGCTCGTCCTTCAGCAAGCCGCTACGCGAGAACTCGCAGACGAATTCTATGCGGAGTTGCGCTTTGTGATGGGACAGGCCGCGATGAAGCCCGCACAGTTTTCAGTTCGCGAGCGAGACATTCGGCGCGCGAATCTGCGGCGATTTCCCTATCATTTTCTTTTCCGTGTCGTTGGAGATGTCGTTCGCATTCTGGTCGTCCGACATCATGGCAGGGACCCTGCCGTCGGAACCATGCGCCGATGAAAAAGGTCATCGAGTGCGTGCCGAATTTTTCCGAGGGGCGGGACCTCGATGTGATTCGGCCGATCACCGCGGCGATCGAATCAGTCGAAGGTGTCTCGCTCCTGAATGTCGATCCCGGCGCGAGCACCAATCGGACGGTGATAACTTTTGCCGGAACCCCGGAGGCGGCAGTAGAGGCGGCTTTCCGCGGGATTCAAAAGGCCGCCGAGCTCATCGACATGCGCAAGCAAACCGGCGCGCATCCCCGCATGGGTGCGACTGACGTTTGCCCGTTCATTCCGGTGAGCAACGTTTCCTGGGAGGAAGCGATCGCGTGCGCGAAGGAATTGGGAAAACGGGTGGGGGGTGAACTGAAAATTCCGGTCTACCTCTACGAAAAGGCGGCGAGCGGTCCCGCGCGTTCCAATCTCTCGATCATCCGGGCCGGTGAGTACGAAGGTTTCTTTGAGAAGATCAAGGATCCGGCGTGGAAGCCGGATTTCGGACCGGCCGTCTTCAACGAAAAATCCGGCGCGACGGTGATTGGCGCTCGCGATTTTTTGGTCGCTTACAATGTGAACCTGAACACGAAAGCAGTTCGCCGGGCGACTGCGGTTGCCTTCGACGTGCGCGAGAACGGAAGGATCAAGACGGAGGGCGGCACGCCCACCGGCAAACCGGTGCTCGATTCGAACGGAGAACCGATGCGGGAGCCGGGAATGCTGAAGCATGTGAAAGCGATTGGCTGGTACGTCGAAGAATATGGTTTGGCGCAGGTCTCGATGAATCTGACGAATCTGGAGGAAACGCCACTCCATGCGGCATTTGATGCGTGCGTCGAATCGGCGAGCAAGCGCGGTTTGCGAGTGACCGGATCGGAAGTTGTCGGCATGCTACCGAAGAAATGCCTGATCGACGCGGGTCGATATTTTTTGCGAAAACAGAAATGGTCGGAGGGCGGATCGGAGGAAGACCTGATCGCCGTGGCCATCCGCTCGATGGGATTGAGTGAGTTGAAACCGTTCGATCCCAAAGAGAAGATTATCGAGTTCAAAATGGAATCCGCCGTTACCAAGTCGCTGGTGAAAATGGACCTGCGAGAATTCTGCAACGAGACGTTGAGCGATTCGCCGGCGCCTGGCGGCGGCTCCGTCGCCGCCTTGATGGGCGCGCTCGGGGTTTCGTTAGGCGGGATGGTGGCCAATCTTTCCGCCGGTAAACGTGGCTGGGACGACAGGCTCAGCTACTTCAGTGACTGGGCGGTGAAAGCACAGCAGCTCAAGGACGAATTGCTTTTCCTCGTGGATGAAGACACGGCGGCCTTCAACAGAGTCATGGCCGCGTTCGGCCTGCCGAAAGATTCCGCGGAGGAGAAAACAGCGCGTTCCGCCGCGATCCAATCCGCCAACACCTATGCGGCTGAGATCCCACTGCGGGTCATGGAAACGGCCTTCAAGGGCTACCTGCTCCTCGGGGAAATGGCCGAGAAGGGTAATCCGGCCTCGATCTCCGATGTCGGCGTGGGCCTCCTCGCCCTGCGCGGCTGCATCGAAGGCGCTGCCATGAATGTGCGAATCAATCTCGCCGGACTGAAGGACGATGGTATCAGATCGTCGCTCCAGGAAAAGGTGCGACGAATCTCGGGCGAATCGGAAAGCGAATTCAAACGGCTCCACGCGATCGTTGAAAGCAAGCTAGGCTGATCGTTTTTGCGATGCTCGTCGCAATTCTTCACGCGGCCCAATTAGTGACGCTCGCCGGGCCCAAACGGCCACGGATCGGCGGCGAGATGCGTGATCTCGGAATCGTCGGCGATGGTGCCATGCTCGTTGAAGACGGCCAGGTCGTGCGAACCGGACCGTCGGGCGCAATTCAGAAAGTTTTGCCGCCCCAAACGCAGATCATCGACGCGAGTGGGAAAGTGGTCCTGCCCGGTTTCGTCGATGCGCACGCACATCCGGTCTTCGCCGGGGATCGGGTTGACGAGTTCGAGATGCGCGCCCAAGGGGCGACGTATGAGGAGATCGCGGCGAGCGGCGGTGGCATCCGCTCAACGGTGCGCAAGACGCGGGCGGCGTCGGAAGATGAGTTGCTGGCGCAGGCGAAAAAACACGCCTCGTGGTTTCTCAAAGGGGGAACAACGACGGTCGAAGCGAAGTCCGGCTATGGGCTTACGGTCGAGGACGAGCTTAAGATTCTGCGCGTGATTCGCCGGTTGAACGCGGAAACGCCCCTAGAATTCGTGCCTACGTTTCTGGGCGCCCACGCGATTCCGGACGAATTCCGAGGCGCGCCGGAACAATATGTGGCGCTCGTCATTCACAAGATGTTGCCGCAGGTGGCCGACGAGCAACTGGCGGAAAACTGCGATGTTTTTTGCGAGCGGGGTTACTTCGACATAAGCGATTCGGAGAGGATCCTGCGCGCCGCCCAGGAACATGGGTTGCGACTGCGAATGCATGTGGATCAGCTCACGAACTCGGGAGGAGCGTTCCTGGCGGCGCGACTGCACGCGGCAACTGCGGATCACCTGGAACAAATCCACGCAGCGGAAATCGCGGCGCTCGCCGAGGCGGGCGTGCAGCCGGTGCTCCTGCCGGGTTCGGTTTACGCGTTGGGCAAAACTCGGTATCCCCCCGCGCGGGAGATGATCGAGGCCGGTCTCGCGGTCGTCATCGCGACCGATTTCAATCCCGGTTCGTCGCCGACGCCGTCGATGCCAATGGTGTTGTCGCTCGCTACGACCCAAATGAAAATGACGCCGGCGGAAAGCGTGACCGCGGCAACGATTAACGCGGCCTACAGCTTGAATCGTGGCGACCGGATCGGCTCGCTCGAAACCGGCAAGCTGGCGAATTTTGCGCTCCACGATTGCGTGGATTACCGGGAACTCGCCTACTATTTCGGGGTGTCCCACCTGCATTCAGTCTACGTGAGGGGCGAACAGGTCCTGTAGCCGCTTCGCTGGGCGAAATGTGGGCGGCGACAGTCGGGGCGCAAAGGCCCCTCCCACATTGGCGTCGCCCACCCGCCTTCGCGTTGCTTCGGCGCGGCAGGCAGGGTGACGGCTACATTCGCGGCGAACGTATCCACTGGTAGGGACGGCGCGCCGCGCCGTCCGCAACGCGTTGGCAATTCCAACGGACGCCGCAGCGCGGCGTCCCTACCTTGCGCGGTGCCCCGTGCGCCCGTAACGTCGCTCCGCAAATGAAGGTAGAAGTTGAAAATGAGCCGCCGGGCATGGCGACGTTGCGGATCGAATTGCCGCCGGAGGATGTGCGCAAGGAATGGGACGCCATTGCGAGCAATTACTCGCGGTACGCGCGGATTCCGGGCTATCGGGCGGGCAAGGCTCCGCGCCAGGTCATCGAAAAGAAGTTCCGCAAAGAGATTCAGGACGAACTGACGAAAGCACTCGTCTCGAAAAGCTATCACGAAGCGATCGCCGAAAAACAGTTGCGAGTGGTTTCGCTGGCCGATGTGGGCGACGTCGAATTCGGGGAGGACCGCTCGATGCGATTCCGTGCGACGGTGGTAACGGCTCCGGAGTTCGAGCTTCCCGATTACAAGGCCATTCCCGTCCAGTTGCCGGCGACGGCGGTGAACGAGGCGGAAGTGGATGCGGCGGTGGAGCGTCTACGCGACCAAGCAGCGGATTTCGTTGATGTAAAAGAACGCGACCTCGCGATGGGGGATTTTGCCGTGATCGATTTCACCGGGGCGATCGATGGCGTGCCGATCAGCGAAATCGTGCCGGAAGCGAGCAAGAACCTGCATGGTGGAAAGAAGTTCTGGCTGCATCTGGCGCCGGAAAATTTCCTTCCGAAATTTTGCGAACAGATCGTGGGGATGAAATGGGGCGACACCCGGAGCGTCCAGGTGGAATTCCCGGCTGATTTTCCGGTCGCCGAGCTGGCGGAGAAAAAGGCCGATTACGCGGTCACTCTGAGCGAAATCAAGGAGAAGGTCCTGCCAGCGGTCGATGATGCCTTCGCGGCAAAAATCATGCCCGAGAAAACGCTCGCGGAATTGCGCCATGCGATTGAGCACAATCTCGAGCGCGAAAAGGAACATGAGGTCGATCGGGCAAAGGAGCAGCAGATCGTGAAGTTTTTGCACGAACGCATCAGCTTCGATCTTCCGCCGCCGCTCCTGAAGAACGAAACGCGGCGGGCGCTGAATGAGTTGGTCCATCGCAATCGCGAACGCGGTGTGCCGGATGAATTGCTAAAAGGCAAGGAGAAGGAACTGATCGAAGGCGCCGGTTCGCTGGCCGCCCATCGGTTGAAGACGAACTTTATCCTGCATCGCATCGCCGAGGCGGAGAAGCTCGAGGTGACGCGTGATGAAATCGACGACCGCATTCGCGAGCAGGCCGCGCACTACAATGTTTCGGTCGAAAAAATGAGGAAGGAATTTGAGGAAAACGACCGGATTAACGGTCTCGCGGAAGAGATCCTGCTGGGTAAGACTCTTGATTTCCTGAAGGCGAATGTTACCGTCGAACCGACTCCCGAAACGGCGGCGGCCGACGCACCGCCACAATAAAGAATGACTGTTCCGAACAAAAATTTCTCACAATCCGTACTCATTCCGATGGTGGTCGAGCAGACCGGCCGGGGCGAACGGAGCTATGATATTTATTCCCGGTTGCTCAAGGACCGGATCATTTTCATCGGGACCTCAATCGACGACCACATCGCAAACCTCGTGATCGCGCAGTTGCTCTTTCTCCAGATGGAAGATGGAAAGAAGGACATCAGCATCTACATCAACTCGCCGGGCGGCGTCGTAACGGCCGGGCTGGCGATCTATGACACAATGCAGTTCCTGACCTGCGACGTGAATACCTACTGCCTTGGAATGGCGGCCAGCATGGGCGCGGTCCTGCTTTGCGCCGGCACCAAAGGGAAGCGGTTCGCGTTGCCGAATTCCGACATCATGATCCACCAGGTCTCGGGTGGTGCCCAGGGCCAGGCAAGCGATGTTGAGCGCCAGGTCGAATACATGTTCAAGCTTAAGAAGCGCCTGATCAGGATCATCTCGCAGCATACCGGCAAGCCGGAGGACCAAGTTCGCCTCGATTCCGACCGCGATTATTACATGTCGGCGGCGGAAGCGAAGACCTACGGCCTCGTGGACGAGGTGATCAAATCACGGAAGGAATCCAAGCTCCTCGACGGGGCCAGCCCCGAGGGTTCAACGGCGATCGCGGAGGCCGCTTTGCCCCGCAAAATCGAGGAATAAAAGCTGCTCTTTTAGCCCCCTGATATGGCGCGCGCCTCCAACCTCACCATGTGCTCCTTCTGTGGCAAAAGCCACGCTGAGGTGCGCAAGCTCATCGCCGGCCCCGGCGTCTATATCTGTGACAGTTGCATCAACGTCTGCAAGAGCATCCTCGACAAGGAGCTGAACGAAGATGCTCGCCGCCAGTCATCGACTATTCGCGTTCCGAAACCGGTGGATATCCGCCGTTCGCTGGACCAGTACGTCATCGGCCAGGACATCGCCAAGAAGACGCTGTCGGTCGCCGTCCACAATCATTTCAAACGGGTTTTGCAAAGCGTTCCGGCGGACTCGTCGGCTGCCTTTCAGCCGGACCCGTTTGCCGATGTCGAGATTGAGAAGAGCAATATCCTCCTGATCGGCCCGACTGGGTCGGGTAAGACTTTGCTGGCGAAAACCCTCGCGAAGATTCTCGATGTGCCGTTCTGCATCGCGGATGCGACCACATTGACCGAAGCCGGCTACGTCGGCGAAGACGTGGAGAATATTATCCTGCGGCTCTTGCAGAATGCCGATTACGACGTCAAACGCGCGGAGATCGGCATCGTTTACATCGACGAGATCGACAAAATCGGGCGCAAGACAGACAACGTCAGTATCACCCGCGACGTTTCCGGCGAAGGGGTGCAACAGGCGCTCCTCAAAATTCTCGAAGGCAGCACCTGTAACGTCCCGCCCCAGGGCGGACGCAAGCACCCGCACCAGGAATATATTCAGGTCAACACGGAGAAGATTCTGTTTATCTGCGGCGGCGCTTTCGTGGGACTCGACAAGATCGTGCAGAAACGGATTGGGCAGCGGACGATGGGGTTCAACAGCCCGACGCTCGAAGTGGAAGCAGCCCTGGCGCGGGAAGCGGTGCGGCATGTTGAGCCGGAAGATCTGCTTAGCTTCGGCATGATCCCGGAATTCATCGGGCGCTTGCCGGTCCTCAGCGCTCTCGACGCTCTCACTGAGGAAGAATTGGTCGCGATTTTGACGGACACCAAGAACGCGATGATCAAGCAGTACACCAAACTTTTTTCTATGGAGGGTGTTACCCTCAGCGTGGATAAGGGTGCTTTGAAGGCGCTTGCAGCCCAGGCTGTGACGAAAGGGACTGGCGCGCGCGCTTTGCGCTCGATGCTCGAGCGGATCATGCTCGAAATCATGTACGACGTTCCGAGCCGAGAGGACATCGCCGAGGTAACGATCACTCGCGCGGTGGTCGAAGGGAAGAAGCCGCCGATCATTCGCTTGAAGAAGCAGGAAAAAGCGGCGTAAGGAAGGAGCGCTTCGCGCTCAACGTCCAACGTCCAACGTCCAACGTTGAAGGAGACATGCTATTTCATTTCTCGGCTTAGTACGTCCTATTGAGACGTAGCGTCTCCGATCGAAGCCGCTCTTTCTGAAGTTGAACGTTGAACGTTGAACGTTGGACGTTGAGCGTTGGACGTTGGACGTTCCAATCGCAACAAGTCGACAACGCGCGATGCGAACAATCGTCATAAATACCGGCACCGAGCTTCTTCTCGGCGACGTTCTCAATTCCCATCTCGCGTTTATTGCCCGCGAAATCTTTCCGCTCGGGCTGCGGATCGAACGTCAGGTCACCGTTCCCGATGGTTCGGCGATTCGTGATGCGATCGCGGAATCATTGGATCGGGCCGATATCATTTTGATTACCGGCGGGCTGGGGCCAACCACGGACGACATCACCCGCGAGATCACGGCTGATTTGCTCGGGCTGAAATTGCAACATGATCCGGCGATCATGAAGTCGATCGAAACCCGTGCCGCCCGCCGCGGCTTTCGCCTGACGGACAGGGTGGCGCGCCAGGCGGATGTGCCGGAGGGCGCGACGGTCCTGCCCAACGAACATGGGAGTGCGCCCGGTTTATACCTCGCGGCGAACCAAACGAAGAAATGGCCGCATTTGTTTTTGCTGCCGGGACCACCGCGTGAGTTGCATCCGATGTTCCAGACGTCGGTGCTGCCGATCTTGCGGGCGATTGTCCCGCCCGAATCTGGAATTGGGCGCCGGACGTTTCGGATCGCCGGCCTGGGCGAATCGCTCGTCGAAGAAGCGATCGGCGCGCAATTACTGGAAATCCCGGGACTGGAGCTTGGCTATTGCGCGCGCCCCGGAGAGATCGATCTGCGCCTGATTGGTGAGGCATCGATTCTTGATCAGGCGGAACGAATCATCAGGGAAAAGCTGGGTCCCGCGATTTTTTCGACCGATGGCGGCGACTTGGAAGATGCGGTCGTAAAGCTGCTCACCGAACGCAGGAAGACCCTGGCGATTGCCGAATCGTGCACCGGCGGCTATCTCGCCCATAGAATCACGAATGTGCCCGGTGCATCGGCCGTTCTGCTCGCGGGTCACGTCACGTATTCGAATCAGGCTAAAAGAACGATGCTGGGGATTGATCCGCGCCTGATCGTCGAACACGGTGCGGTGAGCGAGAAAGTTGCACAGGCCATGGCGGAAGGCGCGCTCGTCGGCGCGAACGCGGATTTCGCCCTTGCGACGACCGGCATCGCCGGGCCTGGTGGCGGCACGGAAGAGAAACCGGTCGGCACTGTTTTCATTGCGCTGGCTGCCCGAGGTCGTGCAACGAAAGTAGAGAAGCGTTTTTTTCCCGACGATCGGCCGACGTTTAAGGTGCTGACGACGCAGACAGCGCTGGAAATGCTCCGACGCGAGCTGATGTAACAGTCATCCCGAGCGGAGCGCAGCGACGTCGAGGGATCCCGAGGCGAAAACCTTTGAGCTGGCAATTCGGGATCCCTCGACTTCGCTCGGGATGACGGCGTTTTTTTTACGGATCGACGCGCACGGGCGCGCCGACCTTTACGTGGGCGTAAAACTGTGCGGCGGCCGGCTCGGGCATTCGGATGCAGCCGTGCGAGGCCGGATAACCCGGCAGAATTCCCACGTGCATCCCCACGCCTTCACCGGTCAAACGCATGAACCATTTCATGGATGCGCCGACAAAATGAGTCCCGCTCGGGGCCGAATCAATCTGCGAGCTAATTCCGCCGCGGACGGTCCGTCCCGCGGAATCCTTGTAGTCGCCGTAAAGGCTGGAGTGATGGTCCTTGTCCTTTTCCAGGACGGTGAAGCTGCCATTCGGGGAAGTGTGGCCGCGCTTTCCGGAGGAGATTGGGCTGTCGATCGCGATTTCCTCGCCGGTCATCAAATAAGCGCGCTGTTTGGTGAGTGAAACAATGACGTGCGCGTTCTCCGGTGTGACCGTCTGAAGAATCGCCGCGTTTGTGGAGGTCGGCGCCTGTTTCGAGATCAACTCGCTCGCCTTCTTCATCGGTTGCGATGCGGTCGGCGAGGCGGAGGGCGACGGCTTCGGGCGACTCTGCGGTTGGTTCGCCTTCACGGTTGGAGAACGGGTGGGACGGCGGATCTGCGCGTGGGCCGACATCAGGCCAACGAGCAACATCGCGAGAGTTAGACTGGGTCGAAGAAAAAAAGAACTCACGGTGATTTAGCTTCCAACATACGTGTTCACGCGTTTCAGCCAACCGGGCACCCAGCGTGCCTCATTTCGGCCGGGCGGCGAATTGCGAACCCGGTTCTTTAAGACGGTTTTTGCGGACTCGGCGAAGCTTTTTAGCGCGTCGCGTCCGGTCGCGTCCTGCGTCATTCCTTCGAGCACTTGCAACAAGCCCCAACCCTGTCCTGCGTAGCGCTCCGTGGCAAGAACACCTTCACCTTTGAAATTCACATAATCGACCAGCGCGTAACAGCCCATCGCGGTGCTGGCGACGCGATCAAAGCGTTCCTGCACCTGAGCGTGATTCGAAGCGCCGCCTTCCGCCAGCATTTTTGGAAGTGCATCGCGCAGTCGGTGGACCAGAAATTCGGCCTGGAGATCGACGGTGCGGGCAAGAAAGGCGCGCAGCTCTTTCATCGGCGGACTTTGCGAGGCGTGATCAAATTCCGTGCGACTTTTCCACGGGCAACCTTCGAGTGGGGACAAGACTACCGGCAGCTTCACACCGTGCGAGCGGGCGAACTCGACGAACTTGGGAAAACTTTCGTCGAACGGCCCGCGCACGTCTTTCGGGTACCAGATGAAGTGACCGATCCCGAGCGACGCGAAGTTTTCGCCGGCATTCCAGGAGGTGAGCCCAGCTACGGTCCCGCCGCATTCGTTCTGCCAGATTCGGTTTCCAATTCGGCGGGTTTCGGCCGGAGTCAGATTGATCGCCGCCCGTGCGCTGTCGGCCATCGCGATCAGCCCCAGAGTCAGCCCGAAAGCCAGCTGGGTCGCAATGGATGGGCCCGAACGGCTTGACGAGGGAGGTTTCTTCTCTAGCATGGCAGTTCTCGCGGCGCTCAGATTCAATATCCCAACCGCGCCCGGCCTCATTTTTCTTATGAAACGTCTCATTATTTGCGTTAGCGCGGCTTGTGTTGCTTCGATCGGTCTGGCGGAGGATAAACCACAGCTCAAAGATCAAAAAGACAAGGCCAGCTACAGTATTGGCTATGATATCGGGGAGACTTTCAAGAAACAAAATGTCGACCTGAACCCCGACGCGCTCTTTACCGGATTGAAGGAAGCGCTTTCCGGCAAGGAAGCGGCGTTGAGCAAGGAGGAACGCGAGAAAACGCTCCAGGCTTTCCAGAAGGAAATGATGGAAAAACAGATCGCGGCCAGCAAGGAAGCGGCCACGAAAAATGCGGCGGAGGGGGAAAAATTCCTGGCCGAAAACAAAAAGAAAGATGGCGTGAAGACCACGGCCAGTGGGTTGCAATACAAAGTGCTGAAGGAAGGATCTGGTGCCTCGCCGAAGGAAACCGACACGGTCGTGACGAACTACCGCGGCACCCTGATTGACGGCACCGAATTCGACAGCTCCTATAAACGAAACGAGCCTGCGAGCTTCCCGGTCAATCGCGTCATCAAAGGCTGGACTGAGGCGCTGCAGCTCATGAAGCCGGGCGCGAAATACCAGCTCGTCATTCCCGCGGCGCTGGCCTATGGCGAGCGCGGCGCCGGCCAACTCATTGGGCCCAACGCGACCCTTATTTTTGACGTGGAATTATTGAGCATCAAGCCGCCCGAACCCGTCGCCACCGTGGCGCCGGGTGCGGCCGCTCCGGGAACAACTCCGGCGGCGAAGCCTTCCCCGTCCGTCTCTGCTGCTGCGACGGCACCGGCCAAGCCGTCGCCATCGGCGTCCGCAAAGCCGAAATAAGGATTAGCGACTCGTTTCCGCCGGCTCCCATGCCAGGCGAGGGGCATCGCCCCAGAGATCTTCGAGGCTGTAGAACTCGCGTTTTTCCTGCCGGAACACGTGGACGATGACCTGCATGTAATCGAGCACAATCCATTGGCTCGCGGGAAAACCGTCCACGGAGACGGCGCGAGTGCCGTGATCCTTGTTTAGCCCGTACTCGATCTCACCGGCGATCGCTTTAAGATGGGGCTCCGAGGTTCCCGAGCAGATCACGAAGAAATCGGTGAAGCTAGAGATGCCCCGGAGATCGAGGACCACGATATCTTCCGCCTTTTTGTTGGCCGCGAGATGGGCGCAGGTTCTGGCTAGATTTTCGGCGGTGATTCTAAGGCTCCCGGTATAGCTGGCGTTCGTGGATGATTTTCTCGACCACTGGCGGTACGAGATAACGAATGGATTGCCCGCTGGCAACCCTGTTTCTGATCTCGGTCGCGGAAATGTCGAGATGCCGGCGGACGACAGGGTAAGGATGAGCGGTCGTCAAACCGGTGCGATCCAGGATGGCGAACTGGACCATTTTGGAAAGCTCGTCAAAGCGATGCCAGGTGGAAAGCCGCGCGACGTTGTCTTCACCGACCAGGCAAACGAAGCCGGTCTCTGGCTCACGCGCCCTCAACGCTTCGATGGTCTGAACTGTGTATGAGGGCATGGGACGTTCCAGCTCCATGACGTCCAGGCAAAAACGCGGCTCGCCCTCGATGGCCGCCCGCAACATCTCCAGGCGGATCTCCGGCCCGGTCGGTTCTCGATCGAGTTTATGCGGTGAAATTGCGGCCGGAATAAAGATGACGCTGTCAAGACCCAGCTGCTCAATCGCATCGCGGGCCAGGATCAGATGCCCGTAATGGATCGGGTCGAAAGTGCCGCCGAAAATTCCGATGTTTCTCAAACGCTCCTTCGCGCTTGGGCGCGGGCGGCCCTCACCCCAGCCCTCTCCAGGGGGGAGAGGGAGTTATGGGACGCGGCAGGGCTGTTGAGGATCAGTTTCTTCTCCCATTGGGAGAAGGTTAGGATGAGGGTAATGCGCGTGAGGCTTGTCGAAGAGACTAGTTGCTTGTTTCCGGCGACGAACATGAATGTAACGTCACGTTATGGAGACAAATTCGCTGGGTCAATTAATCCTCACCGGGGTTTCCGGGTACGAACTTGATGCGGAATCGGCGGCGTTGTTTCGCCGCGTCCAGCCGGGTGGATTCATTCTCTTCGGGCGCAACATCCAGAGCGCGACACAGCTTCGGAAATTGATCGACGATCTGCGCGATGTCAGCGGCGTCGAGCCGATCATTACGATCGATCAGGAAGGTGGCCGCGTTTCGCGGCTGCGGCTAATTGGGAACGAGCCGCCGAACGCGCAACAGTTGAGGGACCGCGACGACGTTTCCCTCGTCAGGCGCCATGGTGAGATCACGGGCCGGCTCCTGCGCCTTTTCGGTTTCAACCTCGATCTTTGCCCGGTCCTCGACATTTCCTTCGATGACGACGCGGATAACTCGCTCCGGGGGCGTTGCTACGGTAAGAGCGTCGAACAGGTGGCTCGCCTCGCGGCCGCGTTCAACGATGGCCTGCGCGGCGAGGGGATTCTCAGTTGCGGCAAACATTTCCCCGGGTATTCGGCCGCAACGGTGGACGCGCACCATGATCTTCCGAAAATCGACCGTGCGCGCGTTGAGTTGGATGGGGAAGAGCTGGCGGTATTTCGCCGGTTCGTCAACACAGTCGATAGCATGATGATTTGTCACGGCTGGTATCCAGCATTCAATGCCGCGAAACGACCCGCCTCACTTTCTCATGCGATCGTCACTCAACTGTTGCGGGAAGAATTTCGATATGGCGGCCTGATCATGACCGACGACCTCGATATGGGTGCAATCCTGAATGAGTACGGCCTGGAAGATACCATTCGATTTGCGATCGAGGCCGGGAACGACTGGGTGATGATTTGCCATCGCGTCGCGTCGATCGGCGAGGTCCATTCCGTTCTCGGCCATCTTCCGCGGGTGCAAATCGACCGCGCGCTCGAAAGCGTGGCGCGTACTAAAAAGAAACTGGCGGCGCCAGACGAGTTCTCAGAGGCGCGATTCAAAGAAATCGACGGTGAAATCTGGGATTTGCGCGTGGCCGTCCTCGGCGAAGAAGAAGCCGCAAAACGAAGTCCGGAGGACGGAAAACGGTCTCCGGTCGAGACCTACTGACAAGGAGCGGCGATTTGAAATCGCCGATCCAACTACAACGGCGATTGAAAATCGCCGCTCCTTGAGGCGCGTTCGCGGCTCGAGAGCTCGCTCACCCTCGCCGCCCAATCTTCGCCAGCACCTCTTTCGCGGCGCGTTCGCCGCTTTCGGCGGCGCCCTCCATGTAGCCGTTGAAGTCGGCGCTGGTGTGTTCGCCCGCGAAGAACATGTTCCCGACGGGAGTCGCAATTGCCTCTGAAAGCGTAGAATACTGGCCCGGTTTGAAACAGGTGTAGGAGCCGAGTGTAAACGGCAGGCTAGGCCAATGCTGGCGCACAACTTTCTTCGTCAAAGCGTCGCGGACCCCCGGATAAATTCGCTCGGCCTGCGTGGCGAAGGCAGTGGCCCGATCTTGCAGTTCTCCTTCATTGAGGTGTTGGCCGAGGTTGCCGCCGGCGAAATTCGTCAGGATCCCGTGGCTGCCGGGCTGACCGCGGCTGGTTTCCCAGCAACATTGGAATTCCAAATCGGTGAAGGTGTAGCCGGTGCTGTGCGCCTCTTCCCAAACTTTTCTCGAAAATCCGGCGATCAATTTCGCATTGGTGCCGTAGCCCAATTCATCGATCGCCTTTCGTTTCGCTTCGGGAAGTTTCACGCTCAAATCGATCTGACGAAGAACCGTGAAGGGAAGAGCGAGGACTAAAATATCCGCTTTCGCTTCCGGCGCGGCGTTGTCCCGCTGCAGCCCCAGGCGAAATCCGCGACCGTTGCTGCTGATGGATTCCAGGCGGGTGCCGAACTCGACCGGATTCTTGAGGCGTTCGGCGAGCCGGGTAGGGACGCGGTCGTTTCCTTCCGCAATATGAAAACGCTCATCGCTCGGGCCGAAGATGCGAAACTCGTCCGGCGGCGTTTCATCACCCATCGTGAGAAGCAGGTTGAGCACGCTCTGCTGGTCGATTTCCAAACCATACTCGCCCACATAAGCGGCCCGCAGCACGTGGGTAGCCAAGCCGGTGACGCCTCGCTTTTCGAACCATTCCGGAATGCTGAGGCGATCGGTCGCCCGCGCATGCGGCGTTTCGTAGCTGATCTCGCCACGGACTTTCATTCGCTTCAGGTCTTCTGCGATGGCCCTGGCCACCGGCCGAAACAGGTCGATGAAATTCGAATCCACCGGGACCAACCGGTTATTGAAGAAATAGGCGTGTTCACCGGCCGAGTTTTTTTCGTTGCCCAGATCGTTCAGAGTCAGCCCAAGTTCTGTCACCAGCCCGCGCATCGTGGCGTGCCCAGAGTCGATGTATTCACCGCCGAGCTCCGTGAGCTGATCGTCTGGAAAGAAATTTCGCAGGCTGAACATGCGCCCGCCGGGGCGGGTGCTTGCTTCCAGCACGCGGGAGGAGATGCCGTTTTGTTGCAGCCGATAGGCGCACGTCAATCCCGCCGTCCCGGCGCCGATGATGACAACCTGGGGTGCCTGTGGTCCGCGCGCGCTTGCTTTGAAAAACGGCGTGACGCTTGCGCCGGCAGCGGCGGCTCCAACCGTCTTGAGAAACCGGCGACGGTCCCAGCGAATTTCATGGGCGCGTTCGAGACCTTCGCCGGTGCTGGTGCCGGTGTGTTCCAACCACGAGGCCATTCGCAGGGCGCGTTGCAGGTCATTGAATAGCGGTGAGCGGGCCATGGGGATGCGGGGACGCATTATGCAGGGTTCGATGTGGAGGGATCAAGCGGCCAGCGATTGACGATGGTTCTGTCCGCCCATAACATGCGCGCGTGCAAGCTGAGCTGGAGCAATTACTCGTTCTTCAAAACCGGCAGCAGAAGATCAGGCACATCCAGACGGAGATAAAGACGGTGCCGCAACAGCGCCAGAATCTGGAGGCGCAATTGGCGGCCAGCGTGGCGGCCCTGGGGGCATTGAAAAGCAAGGGGCAACACCTCGAGATGGACCGCAAGAAACTGGAACTGGATGCCGGGACGCGCCGGGAGAGCATCAACCGGCTCAAGACCCAGCAATACGAGACGCGGAAGAACGACGAGTTTCGCGCGATGGGCAATGAGATTGAGCGCTACGAGAAAGAGATCCAGCAGATCGAAGATCAGGAGCTCGAGCTAATGGATCAGGCGGAGAAATTGAAGGGCGAACTGGCGGTCGAGGACAAGAAGGCTTCAGCCGCGCGTGATTCGATCGGTCGGCAGATGGCGGACCTGGAGGAAAAAGGCAAAACGTTGGAGAGCCAGCTGAATCAATTGACCGCGGAGCGGACCGAGCTGGCCGGAAAGGTGGAAGAGGAGTTGCTCAGTCGTTTCGAGCGTTTGTTCGCGAGCAAGGGCGATGCTGCCGTGGTGGCGCTCGAGCACGAAGTTTGCACCGGTTGCCACATGAAGGTCACCGCCCAAACCGCGCACCGGGTTAAGAACGGCAAAGAGATCGTGAGCTGCGAACAGTGCGGCCGGATCCTCTACGTCGAATAGCTGCCGCCGTCTGCGCTCTCTCTTAGGCCGAGCGCCTTTTGAGCGCAGAAGGCGCGATTCATTTGAGACCGTCTGGGGTCGTGTTGACGGCGTACTAGTGCAGTGAAGCGCAGCTTTCAGCGCTTGCTTCACTGTCCGATGAGAAACCTGGGGCGATGCCCCAGGCTTTGATGAGAGTGCCCCTTTGGCGCGTAACAGAATCTCGCCGTACCAAACCGAGCGCCTTGTTTTGCCGGAAGTTCCTTCTTCCTGAGGGAGAAGGTTAGGATGAGGACAGGCAAATCAAACATTGAAACGAAACTCGACGACGTCGCCGTCTTTCACGACGTATTCTTTTCCTTCGATCCGCAATTTTCCGGATTCCCGGGCTTTCGCGAACGATCCCAACGCCACGAGATCGCCGAAGTGAACCGTTTCAGCGGCGATGAACCCGCGCTCGAAATCTGAGTGAATGACGCCGGCTGCGGCGGGCGCCTTATCGCCGGCGTGGATGGTCCAGGCGCGCGTTTCTTTCTCGCCGGTTGTCAGGTAGGTGCGCAAGCCGAGCAGGTGATAGACGGCCCGGATAAGAGCGCCGACGCCGCTGCCTTCGACGCCCAGATCGCGCAAATATTCCTGCGCTTCGGCTTCGCTCAGGTCAACCAGTTCACTTTCGATCTGCGCGCTGATCACGACGGCCTCCGTCGCGAAGTGATTGCGGGCGTAATCCTGCACGGCGCGCACATATTGGTTTCCGCTGGGGCCCGCATCGCCAATACCCGATACAGAGGTCGCAAGGTCGGCCTCGGCGACGTTGCAGGCGAAAAGAGTGGGCTTGGAGGACAAAAGAAAAAACTCCCGCGCGATCACCTTTTCTTCCGGCGTGAGCTCGAATGTGATCGCGGGCTTCCCCGCATCGAGATGCGGGAGCAGCTTGTCGATGACGGCCGCTTCGGCTTTCGCGCTCTTCGATCCGGCGCGGACTTCTTTTTGCAAACGATCGTGCCTTTTCTGGAGCGACCCCAGATCGGCCAGGACCAGTTCCGTATTGATCACCTCGATGTCGCGGATCGGGTCGATCGTTCCGCTGACGTGATGGATGTCGGGGTTTTCAAAACAGCGCACCACCTGGACGATCGCGTTCACCTCGCGGATGTGGCTGAGAAATTGGTTGCCCAATCCTTCCCCGGCGCTCGCCCCCTTCACCAGGCCGGCGATATCAACGAACTCGATCGCCGCCGGGATGATCTTTTGCGAATGTGACAGCTTCGCCAGCGTTTCCAGCCGCGGATCGGGGACGGTAACCACCCCGAGATTTGGATCGATCGTGCAAAAAGGATAATTGGCCGCCTGCGCTTTTCGCGTGCGCGTGACGGCGTTGAAGAGCGTGGACTTACCCACGTTCGGCAGGCCGACGATTCCAGCGCTTAACATACGACAAGGATGAGGGATGAAGGATGAGGGATGAACATTTGAATTGTTCGTTTTTTCATCCCTTAGCCTTCATCGTTCATCTTTTCTTATCGGGCCGCCGGGATTCGAACCCGGGACCTCTTGAACCCCATTCAAGCGCACTACCAAGCTGTGCTACGGCCCGATTTAGAGGCGAACTATTGACCAATTGCGGAGAAATGGCGAGTCGCAAACCTGCGGAACGCGACCTGTCGCCGCGGCGACTGCACTACCAAGCTGTGCTACGGCCCGCTGAATCGTCCACTATTCACTTTCGAGCCGGGCAATGCCAACGAACTTTTCCGGGTCATCCCGAGCGAAGTCGAGGGATCCCGCGGCGCCAGCTTTACGGTTCCAACACGGGATCCTTCGACTTCGCTTCGCTCTGGATGACGAGGTGGTCCGCCGCGAATGAGATGGTAGCGTTCCCCATGAAATATCGCCGACTGGGGAAATCGGGTTTGCAGGTGAGCGAGCTTTCCTTTGGCGCCTGGGTCACGTTTGCGCAACAAATCACCGAAAAGACCGCCGAGAAATTAATGACGATCGCGTACGATGCGGGCGTCAATTTTTTCGATAACGCGGAGGCGTATGCGGACGGCAAGGCCGAGATCGTCATGGGCCGAATTCTAAAACGAAGAGGCTGGGGGAGGGACAGCTTTCTTGTTTCAAGCAAAGTGTTTTGGGGCGGCGATCTCCCGAACCAGGAGGGGCTCAGCCGCAAGCACGTGATCGAAGCGTGTCACGCGGCGCTGCGCCGGTTGCGCGTGGATTACCTCGATCTCTATTTTTGTCATCGGCCCGATCCAAACACGCCGATCGCGGAAACCGTCCGCGCCATGAGCGACCTGATCGCGCAAGGCAAGGTCCTCTACTGGGGCACATCCGAATGGAGCGCGGCGGAAATCAGCGAGGCCCATCGCGTCGCGCGCGAGCTGCTGCTCGTGCCGCCGACCATGGAGCAGCCGCAGTACAACATGTTTCACCGGGAGAAGGTCGAAAAGGAATTTGCGCCGCTCTACGATTCGATCGGTCTTGGCCTGACGACGTGGTCGCCGCTCGCTTCCGGTTTGTTGACGGGAAAATACAACGAAGGCGACCCTGGTGGAACGCGGATATCGTTGAAAAATTACGAATGGTTGCGGGAGCAGTTTGAGACCGCCGAGGCGCGGAAGCGGCTGACCAAAGTGAAAAAGCTGGCGGCGGTCGCCAGCGATCTCGAAACGACGTTGCCGCAGCTCGGGCTCGCCTGGTGCTTGAAAAACCCGCGCGTCAGCTCGGTAATCACCGGTGCCTCCAAACCAAAGCAGGTGAATGAAAACATGAAGGCTTGCGAGCTGGCGGACCGACTGACCGAAGAGGTGATGGCGCGTATCGAAGCGATTCTTGGGTAGCGCGCGCGTCTCGCCGTCGCGGACTTTCCACTGGGTGTTGATCGCAAGGAAATCGAACGCGCAATGAAAAGCTTGTTGTGGCGAGACACCGCAACCAACGCGCGAGACGCGCGCGCTACGCTGCACCGGTCCACGCGCTCAAGAACGCGTCGATGAGGCCTGGCAGCTCGTCGCTGTAGCCACCTTCGAGGATCGCGCCGGACGGAATATTTGTCTCGCGAAGCCATGTCCCGAACGTGGCGAAGTCCTCCAATTCGAGAGTCATCTCCGTGATCGGATCGCCGGCATAGGCATCGAACCCTGCGGAGACCAGGAGAAGATCCGGCTTGAACGCGACCAGATGATCCAGCGCCCGCCGGACTTCGTCGACATGGTCTACTCGCGGCGTGAACGGCGCGACCGGGAAATTATGAACATTGCCAAACGACCGCGTCCCAGTGCCGGGATAACCAGGGAATTGATGGATCGAGGCGAACGCGATCCGCGGAATGCCAGCCACGATATCCTCGGTGCCGTTGCCGTGGTGCGCGTCGAAATCCCAGAGCGCAACGCGCTCGGCGCCATTCTCCAACGCGTCCAGCGCGGCCACCGCGATGTTGCTGAAATAACAAAATCCCATCGCGCGTTCCCGCGTCGCGTGGTGGCCCGGCGGTCGCATAAGGCTAAATGACCGGTTTCCCTGGAGCGCTTCATGGGCGACATCAATCGCGGCGCCGACCGCGCGCAAGGCATGCTCGTAGATTCCCGGGTACGCAGGCGTGTCGGCATCGAAATCGCGCGACGAACCTTGAATGCGCTCCACGTGCTCGCGCGAATGCGCCCGCCAAAGCGCCGCTTGAGCCGCCGAAATCGGTTCACGCCATCCCCAATCAGGATGGCGTGCTTTCAGCAACGGAACCGCAGGCATGATTCGTGCCGGCCGCTCCGGGTGACCGGGCATGGAATAGTCGAGGCAACGCGGATCGTGAAAAATAATCACAAGGCTCAAGTCTCCGGGAAACGGGTTGTCGTTTCAACTTGAAGGGACTTCCGCCGCTTTAAGCAACCAGCTCGCGGGTGACGCGCGAGGTTTAATTAACGGACGAGGTACCCTGCTCGATCGCCGATTTCCTGAGGTGAAGAACACTAATCAAAGAAAGGGACAAAATGAAAAACCGCCATGCACGGTTCGCCTGAACATCACGGGTACCACCAAGTTGGTTACTTTTGCGACTATCACCGGGAACATGCGACTTTTCGGCGATTAATATTGGCGAGGGATTTTCTCGTCGCCAAACCAGCAGGTTCACAAAAGCGTCGCGGCCCTGATCGGCGATGGTCAGGGCCGGTGCCCAACTGATCCAGCCCGCACGGCTGGTGCGGATCTCGCCTAATTGTCGTCGTCGTCCGGCGATTTCTCCGGGGTCGCGCCGGGAGATTCGCGTGGATACTGGCGGCCTTGTTTCAATCCGCCCGATTTTTCGGAGTCCGACGGCTTTTCTGCAGGCGATTGGCGCGGGCCATTACGCGGCGCGAATTTGGCCGAGGGCGACGGGCGAGAGGAAGGTGAATCCTCCTGTTCCTCGCTTTGCCGCGGAGAGATCAACGAGTGTGGCGTTGAGCTCGACTTGGGCGCAGTCGAAGGCTTGGGCGAAACGGTTTCGCTTGGAGCCGCACTTGGCTTCGGTGAGGCCGCGGGAGCAATCGACGGAGCAGCCGTGGGAGTTGGACTCGTCCCTCCCAGCGACCAGGTTGACGATTTTTTCGAGTACCAGGAAAAGGCGGCGTTCGCCAGGTCCTTTTCGATGCTCGCTGCGGTCATGACTTCGCCGCCTTTGAAGTTGCCGAGTGTCGTTGTTGCCGGAAGCGTTGCGGTCGGCTCCTCGCCCACGGGTCTCGGGTCGTATTGTTCGCCAACGACCGGCTTGATTTCTTTCGCGCTCAAATAACTCGTCAGGCTTGCCATTGTGATGGGGGCGCCGTTGCTTGGATTTTTGTCGAGGACCAACTGGTTCTTGGCCGTGTCGATCGCGCGCAGGTTCGTCATGATCTGAGTTTCTTTCGCCCGGTCCGCGCTGCCGAGCAGGGCCGTGGTAATAATCGGTGCGACCAGCGCCACGGGCACGAGTACGATTGAGGCGATGATGAGCGCGATACCGTGGCCCGTTCCGCCGCGTGTCATGACAACGATGCCCAGGATGATCGCGGCGACGGCCACGGGCCAGACCAGGATCCAGCTTCCGCAGCCCAGCAGCGGAATGAACGAAATGAGCAGCGTGATGCCCAGCAGGGCCCAACCGATCCGCGCCATGGTCTTATAAGATTTTCCCGCGGGGGCTTGGACGCTGGGAACATTCGGGCGAACAGGAATTGCGGCCGGAGCAGCCACCGGAGCAGGCGTTACCGCTGCGGGGGCGGGGGTTGTCGGAGCCGGGGGAATAATTACGCCGGCTACGCCCGAGAGCGGTGCCCAGCCCGCGGCCCCTTCATACCACGCCAGGTCGGTGCCGGCGAAAGTGCCGTCCGCCAGTTTGTGATTGATTTCCTCGAGGGAAAAAGGCCCGAGTTGTTGGCCGCCTTTGCCGACATAGATTTGCATTCCGACCCTTCTGAAGGAAACGCCGGAGAAGATCAAGGAAATGACGAAATCCGAATGACGAAATAATTTCGAATGACGAATGATCAAAAAGCGATCGCGCGGTGTCTCGTTCGAGCTTCGTCATTGTTTCGGCATTCGACATTCGGATTTCGTCATTGTTCTTCGGGCGTTGGCGAAACCGTCGCTGTCGTAGCGGGACTTGGAGCCGCTTTCCAAAATCTTGGCAGCCACTGACCCGAAGGGTGGAGAAACTCTCCGCTCGCCATGTTAGAGGGGTTGTACGAACGCTGCGAGAGAATCTGTTCCAGGCCGGCGGCGGTGTAGGCAGCGCCGCCAGTAGGATAATCCCAGAGATGTTTCCCCTCCGGAAGCGTTGCCGTCGGATCCGTTCCCACCGGCCTCGGATCATATCGTTCGCCCACGACCGGGATTATCTCTTTCCCGCCCAAATAACTCGTTAGGTTCGCCAGGGTCACGGGTGCGGTTTTCGTGGCTTCTGTTTCCGCGACCCAGGCTCCCTTTGCCCTGTCGATTGTGCGCAAATTCTCCAGCATCTGGGTTTCCTGCCATTCCTGCTCCTTCATCGCGGAAGTACCGTAGACCGCGAGCGAAACAAACTGTGCCAGGAAGGAGAATGGCACGATCAGGATCGCCGCGATGATAAGTGAGATTCCTTGAGCCTTTCCACCGCGTTTCACAACGATGATGCCCATGGTGAGAACGGCAACCGCCACCGGAAACGGGAGAAGCCAGATTCCGAACGAAAGAAAGGAAGTGAAAGACAGCGCCAGAGTCACTCCCAGAATGATCCAGCTCACAAGGGACAACATTTTGCGATCGCTCGGTGGGGCCACGCGCGGAACGACGTCTGTGTCCATCACCATCCTTCTGAAGGAAATGCGGAGGAAGATCAAGAATGCGCCGGCTGGGAAATTTGTAGGGCGCCTGTGTCAGACGCCAGTCCTCGCGGAAAAGGCGGCGTTTCACAGAATGGAGCCGCGCGGACGCGAGCGACATGGACGGGAAAGCCCCGCGAGGGGTAAGCTTTCGGGAGAAAGCGAATCAAACGCCCTACAAATGTGTTCAGCGCCGCTTCTAATGGCTTGTGTTTTGCGGAGTCCCGCGCCAACGATCGACGGATGAAACTGGTTCTTTCTGTGTTCGTTGCCGGCTTGACCATTCTGATCCTCCCTCCCGTCTTCGGGGCGGAGGAAGTCGATTGGAAACCGGAGGCGAACATGGACCATCAGCTCTTCCCCGCGCTGCTCATCGCCACCGCTTCCGTTCGCCCGGTCGAACCCGATGACCAGGAAGCGGAGAAGCCTGATCCCTACCTGCTCGGCGAACGTTTTGGTTTGGTCGGCGTTTCAATGAAGGCCCCGGCCGCGAACGCGAAGGTGAAAGTGACCGTGAAAGAAAACGATCTCATGGCCGCGAGCTCGTGGAGCGGCGACCTGGCCGAGGCCGGAAAGGATTATTTCATCGCGCCGAAGGTGAATTACAAATTCGACCGACTGCGCAAGATGACGCAGCAGGTGCCGTTAAACATCACTTTCGAAGTCGAGGTCGATGGCGAACCAGCCGGCGAGAAATACGAGACCCTCCAGGTGCGGTCGATTAACGATTGCCCCTTCGGCGTGAGCAACGCCGAAGAAACGCTCAACGACGAAAACTTCATCGCCGGCAACGCCGCGCTCGGATGGATGTTCGCTGCCTACGTGAACGAGAACCACCCGATGCTGGACAAGGTTTTGCAGGAAGCGCTCGAGACCAAAATTGTCGGTGCCTTTCGCGTTACCACCCATGAACACGACGAAACGCTCAAGCAAGTTTTCGCGGTGTGGTCCGCTCTGCAAAAGCGCGGTCTCCAATACAGCTCCACCACCGCGACTCCGGGTGGCTCAGAAACCGTTCAAAGTCAGTACATCCGCTTCATTGATCAATCGCTGACCAACACCCAGGCGAATTGCGTGGATGGCAGCGTTCTTTTTGCCTCCCTCCTTCGCAAGATTTCGGTCGAGCCCTTCCTCGTCACCGTTCCCGGCCACATGTACGTCGGTTTCTATCTCGGCGCCGGCAAATCGCAGTTCATCGGGCTCGAAACAACCGTCCTCGGCGTTCCCGATGTCGCCGATGAAAAGAAGCCAGCAGACCCCGCCGCCCTGACGGCGTTACGCGACAAGCTGGACCCCGCCGTCCGCGCTCGCCGCGATTGGAAGACCTTCGCGAAAGCGATTCAAGTTGGCACCGAAGACCTCACCAAGAACAAAGAAAAGATGGACGCCGGCGACCCCAACTACCAATGGATCGATCTCGCCGAAGCCCGCACCGAAGGCATCATGCCCATCCCCTATTCCGCCCCGTAATTCCTCGTGCTCGTGATCGTTTGTCCATAATAAGCTGCCGCTGCGCGGTGCTTGCAGCTTGCGCAAGCTCGTCCCGCGCCGCAAAGTTCACCGTCCCTAGTGAAGATGGCACAACCTACGAAAATAGATTTCGCAGTCGGCATTGGTGGCGAGAATGGCCAGGGCATCGCCTCCACGGGGGATATTCTCGCCCGCATCTTCGCGCGCCGCGGGCTCCATCTCAATGCCTACAACGCCTATCAATCGATCATCCGCGGCGGACATACCTTCCTGACCATTCGAGCGAGCGATGCCCCAGTGCGCAACATGGGTGACAAGATCGACGTGTTCATCCCGCTCAATCAGGACACGATGGATCGCCACCTCCATTTGTTGAAGTCCGGCGCCTGCGCCATCTACGACAGCGAGAAAATTACGCCCGGGCAGGCCGCTGACGGCGTGCAGCTTTGCCCGATGCCCATGAAGGAGTTGACCCAGGGCAACAAGCTGGCGATCAACACGGCCGCGCTCGGCGCCACGCTTCAGTTGCTCGGCATTGAATCGGAGCCGCTCGAATCGGTCGTTACCCGACAGTTCAAGAAGAAAGGCGACGCAGTCGTGGCCCAGAATATTGCGATCGCCCGGGCTGGATACGATTATGCGGCGCAGAACTTCAAAGCGTTTCCCTGGAAGACACCGATGGGAGCCAAGCCGCTGGGGGTCATCACCGGCAACCAGGCCACTGCCATGGGCGGCGCGGCGGCGGGAGTAAAATTTTACGCTGCTTACCCGATGAGCCCATCCACCGGGGTGTTGATGTGGATGGCGGCGCACGCACGGCAGCTCGGCATCATGGTCCGGCAGGTCGAGGACGAGATCGGCGTGATGAACATGGTCATCGGCGCGGCCCATACCGGTTGCCGCTCGATGTGCGCGACCAGCGGCGGCGGCTTTGCTTTGATGTCGGAGGCCATCGGCATGGCGGGAATGATCGAAACGCCTATCGTCTGCATCGATGTGCAGCGCGCCGGCCCGGCCACCGGAGTGCCGACCAAGACCGAGCAGGGCGATCTCTGGCAAGTGCTTGGCGCCGGCCAGGGCGATTATCCGAAGTTGGTCGTGGCGCCGTCGAGCCAGCTCGATTTGTTCCGGACGATTCCGGAGCTGTTCAACCTCTGCGACAAGTACCAGTGCCCCGGTCTGGTCCTCGCGGACCTGCTCATCTCCGAAGGAACGTCGAGCATTGATCCGGACGAGCTCGACTTCAACGTGAAGATCGACCGCGGCGAATTGATTCTGCCTAATGGCAACATAGACGGAGCAAATGCCGCCAGCGGTTACAACGACAAGGCCTACCTGCGTTTCAAGAACACCGAGAGTGGCATCTCTCCGCGCGCGGTGCCCGGCGTTCCCGGCCACATCTTTACCGCCGCCACGGACGAGCACGATGAAGACGGCACGATCATCAGCGACGAATTCACCAACCCGCACAAGCGCCGCATGATGGTGGAGAAACGTGGTCGAAAAATGCAGGCTGCGATCGACGATATCGCCCCGCCAAAACTTTTCGGGCCCGAAAACGCCGCCGTCACCCTGGTCGGGTGGGGTTCGACCGAGGGCGTGATTCGCGAAGCCGTCGAAAAGCTCGCCGGCGAAGAAGGTATCGTGGCCAACCAACTTCAGATCCGATGGATCGTTCCCTTCCACGCCGCTGAGATCAGCCGGATTCTTTGGCAGAAGAATGTCATTGTGGTTGAGAACACTTACAGCGGCCAATTCGCCCGATATCTACGGAGCGAGACCGGCTTCGACGCGCAAGGCCACATCCGCAAGTACGACGGCGAACCGTTCATGCCCCATCACATTGTCGAAGCCGTTAAAGACCAACTGGCCGGCAAGACTCGCCTCTCCGTGCCGGTGCATGAGGTTCTCGCATGAAGCGAAGTTATTAGTTACTGGCTAATGGTTATTAGGTCAGATGAAAAACCGTACCCCGAGCGCGAATTGGCGTTACCAAATAACTAATAACAAATAACTGATAACCCGGCCCATGAGCGCAACAACTGAACCAGCCGTCACAACCACCGAAAAGCCCGGTCAACTCACTAAGGACACCTACCGCGGCCGCATCCATCCGGATTGGTGTCCCGGCTGCGGCGATTTCTCCGTGCTCGCCGCGCTCCAAACCGCGATGTTCGAGCTAGGCCTCCAACCGCATCAGGTCTGCGTCGTCAGCGGCATCGGCTGCTCGTCGAACCTGCCTGGCTACGTCAATACCTACGGCATGCACACACTCCACGGCCGCTCCCTTGCCGTAGCCACCGGGGTAAAGCTCGGCAACCACGAATTGAAAGTCATCTGCACCGGCGGCGATGGCGACGGTTTCGGCATTGGCGGCAACCATTTCGTCCACACCATGCGCCGCAACGTCGATCTGACTTACATCGTGATGGACAACCAGATTTACGGCCTCACGACCGGCCAATGCTCGCCCACCAGCGTCAAGGGGATGAAGACCAAGAGCACGCCTCACGGCAGCGTCGAGAACCCGATTAACCCGATCCCGATGGCGATTGTTTGCGGCGCGACCTACGTGGCCCGCGCCTTCAGCGGCAAACAGAAACACATGGTCGAAATGTTCAAGGGCGCCATTCAACACAAAGGCTTTGCACTGGTGGACGTGTTCAGTCCCTGCGTCACCTACAACAAGGATAACACCTACCAGTGGTTCAATCCGCGCGTGAAGATCCTGGAAGAACAGGGCCACGACCCGACGGATCTGCACAAGGCAATCGACCGCGGCTACCAATGGGGCGAAGAAATCCCCATCGGCCTCTTCTGGCGCCGCACCGATTTAGAGACGCTGGAAGAACAAGAGCCCGTGCTCCACACGGGCGAAGGTCCGCTGGCCTTCCGCAGCAACCTCGGCATCCCGTCAGAACAGGCGAAAGCACTGATCAACGAGCTGCTATAATTTGGTGGCGCGCGACTGGGAGTCCCGTTTCTTCGGTGCCCAGGTTATTTGTTACCCGCCTTGATCCATGGCTTCGGCGGTGCCGAAACTATCGCGTTCTCCGCTGAGTTCGCCTTTCGGGGCGGGGGCGCCGGAGCGTTGCTCGCCGGGACGCGGCTCGGCTTTCGTCAGTTTCTGGCCCTGGCGGGAGAAGCCGGTTTTGCCGACGCCGACGCAGGTGCAACCGGTGCCTTCGGCGCAACCCTGGCAGCAGTAGGTTTGGCCCGCGTGGGTGTAGCCTTCGCCCGGCCACTCGTTCTTCTTCATTCGGCAGCCGGGGCACGCCGGCGCCGGAATCGATTTCCGCAAACGACCGCCCGGTTTTTTTTCCGTTTTCATAATCTCGTCAAAGTGACGAGTGACGGGTGACAAGTGAAGAGGGAAACTCCGAAACCCGCCTCTCACACATTATATCGTCTTCCCGCGTCATGGCGGACGTCATCGTCTTTGAATCCCGGCAATCAGGTTCAACGAGCTGACACTAGCGCTTTCCTGTTAGCTGTCGTTGTGAGCCGATAACAGTTCGCGGGCAGCGGCGAGCGCTTGATCGATGTCGGCGCAGAAGCGATCGAGACCGATTCGTTCGGCGAGACCGGCTCCGAACATCACCTTCATCGGCTGGGGACGGACGGCGGTGAGGAAAATCTCGATCCCGTCGCGGCGCAGTTTTTCGATCGCGCCTTCGAAGGCGTGCAGGCCGCTCGCGTCCATGGCTGGGACGCTCCGCATCCGGAAAATTACCACGCGCGGCTTGCCGCCCGAGCCGCGCAAAACCACGTCGAGCTTTTCGGCGGCGGCAAAAAACAACGGTCCCTCGATGCGGTAGAGAATCACATCGGACGGAATTTCCTTGCCCCGGATGCTGTGCGACCCGGTGCCCGGGTCTTCGCTTTCTTCGGTGATAAGGCGCACGTGCGTTACCTCCTCCATCTGGCGAAGGAAAAGGACGACGGCCATGATCAGACCGGCGCCGACGCCGATGGTGAGATCGAAGACGACCGTGAGGGTGAACGCCGCAATGAGCACTCCGAAATCCGCGCGCGGGCCGCGCCATAATTCGACAAAGGTGTGCAGCTCTGCCATGCGCACCGCGACGGTGAGGAGGACCGCGCTGAGCGCCGCCAGCGGAATGTATCCGGCGAGCGGCGCGGCCAGAAACACCACCGCGAGGAGGAAGATCGCGTGGACGATCGCGGCGACGGGGGTGCGCGCGCCGGTGCGAATGTTCGCGGCCGTGCGTGCGATCGCGCCCGTGGCGGGGATGCCACCGGCGATCGGGCAAAGGACATTCGCGATTCCCTGGGCGATCAACTCCTGGTTGGGATCGTGGCGCGTATCGGTCATGCCGTCGGCGACCATGGCGGAGAGGAGCGATTCAATCGCACCCAGCGCCGCGATGGTGAATGCAGGTCCCATCAAATCACGCATCGACTCGAGAGTTACCGCAGGGAAATGCAAACCGGGCCAGCTGGCGGGAATGCCGCCGAACCGGCTATCGATGGTTGCCACCGGCCAGCCGGCGAAGTGCGCGACCAGCGTTGCTAGTACGACCGCGACGATGCTTGCCGGCACCCGTCTGGTCAGGAATGGCCAGGTGTAGAGAATCACAAGCGTCAGCGCGCCGATGGCGAACGCGTGCCAGTTGATGTTTTGCAGATGCGACGCGAGCGCGGCGATTTGCTGCGGCACATGCCCCGGCATCTTGAGACCGAGCCCGAGGAATTCATTCAACTGCCCGCAGAAGATGATGATGGCAATGCCGCTCGTGAATCCCGCCACGACCGGGTAGGGGAAGAACTTGAGGAGCCGCCCCATGCGCAGCGCGCCGAGAAGGATCAGCATCGCGCCCGCCATCATCGTTGCGAGGGCGAGCCCGCCGTATCCATACACGGCGACCACAGAAAACAGGATCGGCACAAACGCTCCGGTCGGTCCCGCAACCTGGAACCGCGAGCCGCCTAGCACTGCCACGACCAGACTCGCGATGATTCCGGTCCAAAGCCCCTGTTGCGGCGTGACACCCGAAGCGATGCCGAACCCAATCGCCAGCGGAAGGGCGATGAGTCCGACCGTCAGGCCCGCGCCGAGATCAGCAAAGAAGTCGCCTCGACTATACCCGCGCAAAGCCGAGACAATGGCGGGAACAGACCTGCGCATGAAAGCCATCAAAGGGCATGCGTGTGATCCGTGCAAGAACCGCATCAAGCAACCGCGCCTGCCCTACAATTGCTTGACTCGTCACTTGTCACTGGTCACTTATCACTTCCTCACCCGCGCGATTAGCTCAGTGGTAGAGCGGTCGCCGCGGCGACAAGTCGCACCCAACGTGGGCCGCCGAAGGCGCTTTTCTCTGGAAAGCCCAAACGAAGGCATTATCTTCTGCGTTCGTTTGCGCGCGATTAGCTCAGTGGTAGAGCGCTTGCTTCACACGCAAGAAGTCGCAGGTTCGAACCCTGCATCGCGCATATCATTCATAATAAATATATTATACAACTGTCTCTCGTTTTCATAGCGTATTTTCATAACAACGCCTAAGCAAAGGATTGCCGCCAACACATCTCGCGCTCGTTGGCGATTTCTCAGAAGTTGAGCTTTTTTTGTTCGAGAAGTGGATATTGCTCCATCATCGGTGGACTCGAGCGAATCGCTTTTAAACATTCGGTCCGGCGACAATCAGCGTGAAGTCCGGGTTATCCACATCGACGAAATCACCGCTGTTGCGAATCGGCTCGTCAGGGCAAAAGCGTTCCGCCCCCTTCCACTTTTCCCCTTAATTTCGACTCGGATCGACTCCGGTCGGTGGACGAAGTCGGTTGCTGTTTTTTGACCTTCGATCGGAGCCGGAATGGATTTCCTCCAGCCCGCGATCGGTGGCCAATTCCGAAAGTTTCATGATGACCGCCCGGCGTCTGGCGGCCCGCCTTTGCTGAATGGAGATCAAGGCGCAAAGCGTTATAAGCCTGATGTGAGCAGTTGCAGACCGAGGATCGCGTCGCGGCGTGGCTCCAGCGGATGGCATTGTCCTGTCAAGTTAACCGCTTGCCGAGAAAAAACGACTCGACGCCACGCCCTGTTTGTTGGAAAATATTATGTGGGATTCCCCTATGGCCACCATGGAACATTGCACTGTCGAGCACCTGGCGGAGGTCTTCGAACGGTGTCAGGAGGAGATCATCGGCGAATGGCGGTTGCAAGCACGCAAGCTCCTTCACGAGCGGAATCTCGATAAACCGACGATCACCAATCACCTCCCGGACCTCGTGGCGGAGATCACGCGCGATCTCGCACTTGGCCGCGACCCCACCATTTCCGATGAGCACAGCCGCGACGAGCCGCCACGCCATGGTGTGCAGCGCTTTCGCGATGGTTTGGACGTGGGCGAAGTGGTTGCGGAATACAATCTCCTGCGCGTCGCTTTTAACACAGTCGCCGAACGACATGAACTCTCGGTCGTGGGCGACGCGGCGCGCATCATCAATCACCGGATTGACGACGCCGTCCGCCTGGCGGTCATGGCTTTTGCGGAGCAGCAAGCACTCATACGCAAAGAACAGGAGGAGGAACATCTCGCTTTCGTCGCCCATGATCTGCGCACACCGCTTAATGCGGTCTCCCTTGTGGTAGAGGAACTGAGCCATGGCCAGAATCAAATGGCCGGCGCTGAAGCAGGCGACCTCTTCGAAATTCTCAGGCGCAATCTGCAGCGCGTAGAAGATTTGATAAAGCAGGTGCTGGATACAAAAGTGCAGCCATCGGCGATGGGCAGCTCCTTCCGGCCCGAGCTCCGCAGGTTTGAGCTCTGGCCGCTGGTTCAGCGACTGATCCTGGACCTGCGACCGGTCTCATCCCAAAACGAGATCGAGGTCGTCAACGAGATTCCGCCTGCCCTCACCATTTGTGCTGATGCAGGGCTCATCTCAGAGGTCTTTCAGAACCTGCTCGGCAACGCTTTCAAATACACCGCGCGCGGGCGAGTCACGGTGAGTGCGCGCGATGACACAGGAACCGTGACTTGCGTCGTGTGCGACACTGGCGCCGGCATCCCGCCCGAGATGCTGGCCAAAGTATTCGATAAGCGTGCAACCGACCCTGGCAAAGCAGGCACGGGACTCGGACTGACCATCGTGAAACAGATCGTGGAAGCCCATGGCGGCACAGTAAACGCCGCAAGCACCCGAGGAGCCGGCGCGACGTTTCGTTTTACCATTCCGACGCCTCAGGAGAACTGAACGTCTTCGGGTTCGCATGAGCTGAAGTACGCGCGCTACGTGCCGGGCGGATTTTCGGCTTAACGGTTGGCCAAATTAGATACAGCCAAGCTTGCATCGAGTGCCGATACTTTAAGTTACCTGCCACATCCATTTTCCTATCCGGTTCGCCGATTTCATATCGGAAGCACGAATCGGATCCGCCTTTAGCTGTGATCACTGCAGCAACTTAGTAGATAGAAAATCAATATGATGAAATCATTCCTCAGCGTCGCGTTTGCCACAGCCCTTATGGGTGCATTGGCTTACGGGCAAGCATCCACCTCCTCCACCACCGTTGCGACGGATCCTAGTGGAGCGACTAAAACCACCACCACCACCACCGAAAGCGCTGGCACAGTCACGGAGTACACTCCCGGCCAGACTCTGATCCTGAAAACTGAAGCAGCCGAGCCGTTGCACTACAAGTTTAGCAAGACCGTCACTTACGTGACTGCAGACGGGCAAGTTATCGAAGCTTCGAAAATCAGAAAAGATTCGAAGGTCCGCGTTCACTACCTCAAAGACGGCGACGACATGGTAGTTGACAAGGTGATCGTGACGAAAGACCGCGACTAAAATCGCAGATTTGCTTGGCTGATCTTGAGCCAGGCTAAGAATTCAGCGCCTGGCGGACCCGAGATATTGCTCGCCGCCAGGCGTTTTGTTTTCTTTGATTTGATATCTGAAATGTTCGCAGATCCAAGTTCACGAACACCGTGTCGAGCCGTCAGTTCGCAACCTTCTCAAATGCGTCTTGGAGCCTTCGGAACGCCTCGTTAGTCTAATGGCGGCGGAGAATAGCCATCGGCTAAGCTGTGGTTTTCAGAATAAAGCTGAGATCACCGCTCCGCTCGAGCCGGGCGATTCTTATATCGGCCAAATCCTC